>JACKPO010000011.1 GCA_024233515.1 Chlamydiales bacterium | reverse complement strand
TTTTGTGATGATTCCATTTTGTGGGCAATTGACCCCCGGAATACTTTTCTTTTTTAATTATGCCGTTGAGAGTTATGCTATCATGCAGAAGAAATATCAGACGAAATCTGTATGAAGAAAATAGCTGTGGTTGGCGGAGGCTTTTCTGGTCTTGGCCTTTCTTATCACCTCCTAAAGCTTGGAGGAAACGTTACTCTTTTTGATGGAAAAGGAATTGGGGGCGGTGCCTCGGGAATTGCTTCTGGCCTTTTGCATCCCTATCCTGGAGAAAGTGCACGTCTTTCTTGGAGAGGTCAAGAGGGGGTTGATGAAACAAAACAGCTCCTCACACTTGTTGGTAGTGATGTCTACAAAGAAAGTGGTATTTTAAAGATTGCCGTAACACCAAAACAAGAAAAGGCTTTTCGCAAACTTGCAAAGCGTTATGAAGATATTGAATGGTGGGATGCAGATAGGTGTCATAACTTCATCAAAGGGAGTCATTATCTTCCCGGAATTTTCATCAAGTCAGGAATCACTGTTCATGCCCCTCTTTATTTAAAGGGTCTTTGGGAGATATGTGAATCATTAGGAGGGCAGTTTGAAAAGAGAAATGTTTCTCTTGATGACTTAGAAGCCTTCGATATTGTTGTCTTAGCTGTAGGTGCAGGGATTCGAGGATTTGCTGCAGGAGAAAAGCTCGACCTAAAATTTAATAAAGGGCAAATTTTGGTCTGTCAAAAACCACGCTATTTTGAAAATGAAAGTAGCTTGATCGGTAAGGGATATCTTGCTCTTAGTGAAGTGGAAGATCGTTGTTACTTGGGATCGACTTATGAGAAAGACTTTGAAACAGAAGAGCCTTGTATGGGAACTGCAACCGATTTGATTTTTAAACAAATTGGGCAATTCATCCCTTCCTATGGATCCTTTAAGGTTGAGAAATGTCTTTCTGAAATGCGTGTTGTTAGCTGCGCAGGGTATCATCCGATAGTTAAAAAACTTGATGAGAAACTCTATGTCATGACTGCAATGGGATCTCGAGGACTTCTTTATCATGCCCTTCTTGGGAAAGAGCTTGCCGAGGAGATTGTTTTCACTCGCACCTTGCCCCCGGCAATGTCTACGTGCTCCTGACAAGAATTTTAAGGGTCTCCTTGACAAATTCCCAATTTTTGAATCATGATGTGTGTATGAAACTTCTCTTTTTAGGGTCAGGGGGATCGATGGGGATTCCCGTCATTGGGTGTAAATGCATTGTTTGCACGTCGAAGTCTTCCTTTAATAAAAGATTGAGGCCTTCAGCTTTAATCACACATAATAAAAAGAGATATCTGATTGATATTGGTCCTGATTATCGGACACAAGCCCTTACTTATGGAATTGATACCCTTGATGGACTTCTTTTGACACATACTCACTATGATCATATTGCAGGACTTGATGAACTCCGTATTTATACCTTTGTCCAAAAAAGACCGATTCCCTGCTTGCTTTCGAGAGAAACTCTAGAAGAGCTTAAAATCCGGTATCATTATTTTCTTCCTCCTCTTGAATGTGATGATGTCCATGCAACAAAGCTTAAATTTCAGGTTCTTGAAGGAGATCAAGGGAAGACAGATTTTGAAGGGCTTCCCGTAACCTATATTTCCTATGATCAACTAGGGATGAAGGTTAATGGATTTTCTTTTGGATCCTTTGCCTATGTGACAGACATTCTCAACTATAAGGAAGGGGTTTTTGAAGCTCTGCAAGGAATTGAAACCCTTATCATTAGTGGAAGGCGCTGGGAACAATCAAAAGCCCACCTCAGTTTGGAAGATGCGATTAAGTTTTCAAAAAAAACAGGTGCGAAAAAGACTTATTTCACTCATATTTCTCACGAAATAGAGCATGAAGAAACGAACCAAAACTTGCCAGAAGGATTTTCTCTTGCCTACGACGGGCTTGAACTGACGTTATGAAAGAAGATAGACTCTACGAAGACATTAAGTACGATATTAGCGACCTCAAAACAGCGCTGGTTGCAGGAGGATATGACCGAGCTGCAGATCTTCCTTTATGCAAAGAACATCTCGATGAACTTGCATCTTTAGCCGATACCTATGGGTTTGAAGTTGTGGCAAAAGAGCCCTGCTCTATTCGAACAATTGATGCGGCTCTTTACTTTGGAAAAGGGAAAGTTGATGAGCTCTGCAAAAAAGCTGAAAAATTCAAAGCTGATGTAGTCATTTTTGACGAAGAGATTTCTCCAAACCAACAGAGGAACTTAGAAAGAATTTTCAAACGTCCTGTGATTGATCGAACAGAACTCATTTTAGAGATTTTTTCACAAAGAGCCCATACAAAAGAAGCGATGCTTCAAGTAGAGCTTGCAAAAAGTCATTACCAACTTCCTCGTCTAAAAAGATTATGGACCCACCTTTCCCGCCAAACAGCCGGAGCAGGAGGAGCGACAAAAGGTGCAGGGGAGAGGCAAATCGAGATTGATAGACGCCTCATTCGAAAGAGAATTTCTCATCTTAAAAAAGAGATTGATGAAGTGCGTCATCAACGGGAAACCCAAAGGCGTGCTAGGATCCGTAGTGGAATTCCTACTTTTGCAATTATTGGTTATACAAATGTCGGAAAATCAACCCTTTTCAATGCTCTAACTGAAGCAGAGGTTTTGATGGAGGATAAACTCTTTGCAACCCTGGATACAACGACGCGAAAGTTTTCACTTCCCAATCATCAGGAAATTCTTCTCATCGATACTGTAGGATTTATTCGAAAGATTCCCCATACCCTCGTTGCAGCTTTTAAAAGTACTCTTGAGGAGGCTGTGTATACCGATATCCTTCTTCATTTGATTGATGTCAATCATCCCTTAGCTGAAGAACATGCAGAATCAACTTATGAAGTTTTAAAAGAGCTGAGTCCTGAAGACAAGCCGATTATCACCGTTTTAAACAAGGTCGATGCACTAGAAAATAAAACGCTGATTGCTCGCTTTAAGTTAAAATATCCTCGAGTGGTGCCTATCTCAGCATTGAATCGGGAAGGGTTTGATGAACTTCTAAAGATGATGATGGAGGTCATTAAAGATCTTCGAAAAGTTGTTAAACTTCGTATTCCACAGAAAGAATATGCTCTA
>JACKPO010000010.1 GCA_024233515.1 Chlamydiales bacterium | reverse complement strand
ATTACCTGCGCAATCAACCCTTCCATTGAAAAATCTTCTTTACGAAGCTCTTTGGCTTCTTGAATTTTTTTATAGATTTCAAAGAGATTCGCAAAGGTCCCAGTTCTCCCGACCCCTGCACGGCAGTTGATTACAACGACAGGTTTTTTGACTGCATGAGTTGCAGTATAAATTTCTTTGACAAATCGCCCAACAATTTGAGCGTCTCCTTCTCCGTGATCGATCCAAAAGGGGTAATGGTAAAAATAGATCGGCTGATCTTTATGGTCTAAAACAGAAACAAGATACTTTTTCCCCTTCATCTCTTGATCAGGGAAAAACCATCCCCCATACTTCGGAGCTTCGGAATCACTCATAAAATTGACGATAAAAACAGTATGCGTTTTCTGGAGACCTTCGATCATTTTCCAATAGTTATCTCGCATCGTCCCGATCATCGGATACCCAGTCGCAATCAGTTGAGGGGTGATCCAATTGGCTTCGACAAAGGGTTCATCATCTTTTGTGACCCTTGATTTAGGATTGCCTCCGATATTTTGGAAAATGGTGTATCCCTCGTTGCTTCGCTTCATGAGTAGGAATGAATTTTCAATCTTATAAGGGTCATCCTTGAGAATGTCTCTAAGCCCTCCTTCAATATAAGGGTTCAGAAGATCCCATCCACTTTGGATTTCATCGTCCTTGAATGTTAGATATCTCGAATCAGTGCTCTCTGTTTGAACCACTTGAAACACACGGCTATTACATACTTTTGGCGTTGCCATACCAGTCCTCCTTCAGAAAAATTTAGCGGCGAACTTATCATTAGTGTACATAAACATCAAGCTTTGATCATCTCCGCCTAAAAAAGTTTGAAATTAATTAGAGTTTTAATTTACTGTCGGAGGGCAATCAGATCATTTATTGAGGTTTCATGGATAAACACACATTCTTTTTATGGGTCTTAGCTCCCCTATCGCTTTTTGCAAAACCGACGGGCCCTGATGTAGCGCAAGGACATGCTGTTTTTTCTCATCCTACGAAACACCAGATGCATATCCAAGTTGATGATCAGACGATTATTAACTGGAATGATTTCTCCATACAAGAGGGAGAAACCACACGCTTTATTCAACCCTCGCAAAACGCAACCGTGCTAAACCGCGTCACAGGCTCTCATCCCAGCAATATCTGTGGAACGCTTCAAGCCAATGGAAACGTTTACCTGATTAATCCGAAAGGAGTCTTCATTGGAAACGGAGCCCTTATTGACACCAATACTTTCATCGCTTCTACGCTCGACCTTCTCGACAGTGAATTTATGCAAGGGAAAGATCTCCGTTTTCGGGGCAACTCAGAAAATAGTGTCGTTAACCTTGGAACGATTCGCGCTAAAGAAGGGGATGTGGCTCTCATCGGCCGCACCGTTGAAAACTATGGATCGATCAAGGCTCCTAGCGGCTATGGAGCCCTCGTTGTCGGGAAAGAGATCCTCTTAAAGCCGAGCGACCAAAACCGCTTTCATATTTGCGCCCTTAGTCAAAACCAAATGCAAAAGGGAACGGGAATTATTAACAAAGGCTCGATCGAAGCCTTAAAAATCCACCTTCTAGCTGATGGGAACCCTTATAAACTGGCCATTAAACATGAGGGAACACTTGATGCGTTGACATGCGATCAAGTGAATGGGGAGATTTTCCTGATTGCAGAAAATGGTGCGATCGAAGCGGAAGGTCTGATTCATTCTCCTGCAGGTAACGTCCGTATTTTGGGAGAAAAAGTTGCCCTTCTTGGAAAAACTTTTGTCGATCTCTCTGCCCCTAGTGGCGGAGGTGAGTTTCTCTTTGGCGGATCTTACAAAGGTCGAGACCGCTCCATTCTTCACTCTCAATATTCCTATGTGAGCCCTGAGACTAAAATTGATGTGAGTGCCACAGAAGTTGGAAAGGGAGGGAAATCGGTCATCTGGTCAGACGGACTCACCTCATTTCATGGTGTTGTCCTTGCCAAAGGGGGAAATCAATCAGGTGACGGAGGGATGATCGAGATCTCAGGAAAAATGAAGCTCGATAACACGGGACACATCGATCGATCAGCGACGATTGGTCAACCAGGCGAATACCTCACTGATCCAAGCACTCTGATGATTCTGAAAAATCGCCCAGTGGTCAGTACCTCCTACATCCAAGGAACGTTTTATCCCACGCAAGGGGTGAGCTACCTCGATGAAGTCACCCTCTTTAACCAACTCAATAACGGCCCTGTGACGATTGTCACAACGTCCAGCTTTCCAGGAGATGGAGATATCATCATCGATACCGATCTTGATACCCGCTCTTCAGGAGGAGGTTATGGAGGAAAGCATCTCCTGACACTGAGCGCAGATCGAGATATTGTCGTTAAAGGGAGTGTTCAAAACTCTGGCTATGGAACAATACGCTGTGAAGCTAAGCGGGACTTACTTCTTGATAGCTCGAGCCGCCCTGCACGCCTTGGTTCACAAATGGGTGATGTTGATATCTCTGTCGGAAGAAATATTCTTCTTCTCGGTGGAGAGGGAGGAGGCGCACAAATTGGTTACGACAATGGCCTCATCAAAAGCAATATCCACATGGAGATTGGCGGGGATTTAATTCTTCAATCTGCCAATCAATTTACGATCGTTGGACATACCAACACCATTGCCGACACTGCGGGTTCAGACTTCACTGGAAACATCACCATTTCACATCTTGGCGGAGATCTTGTTCTCCTTGCAGGAAACGGAGAAGGACAATTTGCACAAATCGGTCACGCTCCTCGCTACATGAAAACCTACTCCTCGACGCAAAACTTCAAGGCGGAAGGAAACATCACCATCCCCAATATGGGTGGTGAAGTCAAAGTCGTTGCAGGTCAAGGAGGTGAAGGATCGTACGCACTGATTGGTCATGGGGGAATGCAGCGAAGCCACGATCATTCCTACAAAGGAACCATTACCCTTGATGCGGGAAAAGACATCACACTCATTGCGGGACTGGGAGAGACTCCCAATCGTTTTGCAGGGATTGGCTTCGGTCAAGACTTCGAAGGGTCCGCTCTTCATACCTTCCATTCCGATAACGTCTCTGTCACTGCTGGGGGAAAAATCACCTTCCATCATGGCGATGGAACGAATCCGGCCTTCATTGGAGCCTATACAGGGAACACACCAGGGAAGATGGACTGCCAACTCCATCAACTCTCTGTTGTTGCTAAAGAGGGAATCGTCATTAAGGGAAATCCCCAAAACTTTGGCGATGCCGCTATTGGGATCGTTGGGATGAATGGTCCCGCCATCGCAAACATCAACATCGATGCAGGAAAAGGGCTCTTTGTTTCGGGAGGCAAGGATTCACACGCCTACATCACGAATGTCATTGGAAACCCCGCAACAAGAGGATCCATTCAAATCACTGGAGATGTCATTTCATTTGATAATAGCTTCATCCAAGGGTCTGGACCAGTCACCGTTCTTGCAAGGCAAAGTCTCATCTTCAAAAGCCACGGAGCCATTGAAAATAGAGGTGGACCGATCACAATCACTTCCTATGGCGATGCCCTCTTTAGCCCAGAGAGTATGATCGCAAACACCTCAAACGATCCCATCAATGTTTATGTGAGTTATCAAAGACCTGCCCCTTACGGAGCGCTGACCCTCGCTGAAGGATCTCTCCTTGAGGGACCTACAACTCTTTATCTCACAAGTCAAGTGGCTCATGAGCTGTACACCACTTCGCCCTTTACCTTAACAACAGATGAAGTTATCGAAACTCCCCTTCCTCCAGAAACCCCACACTCCCTTTTCTACAAAAATGGAACCTTTGCCTACCACACGATTGAGCGGAGTCAACTCCTCGTCTCAGAGATGCTCAATGCCTTCCACTCCCTATCGGAACCTTTGGGATGGATGGAGTGGTTCCAAGTTGGAGATCAAAGCTATTATACCCGCTGTCAAAATCGATCGATCAGTGAACCTAAAAACAGTAACCTACTCACCTATCCAAAGGCCCTATGAAACATTTGCTCGCCACATCTCTTATTGCCACATCTCTTTTAGCACAAGACTTTGACCGGGTTCGCCCAAAGGAACCGACCGATTTTCAAAAGAGTCAAGGAACCTACCATGTCTCTGAAAAAGATTTCCCCAAGGCTCCCCATGGAGAAGAGGTTCTTCTTCCTGAACTAAAAGGGGTGATCATCACCGATAAAGAGCGTCATTTTAGCGTCCAAGAGATGCATCGAGCAATGGGTGGAGCGGAAGCGATTAACATCCGCGTTCCCGGAACGATGGGTCACTTCAATGCGATGCTCCAAAACAACTTCATTGCCCGTCCTCTAACCCGCCAAGGTCTTTATGACCTCAAACAAGAGGTCATCGCATACTACCGCCGCTGGGGACGTCCGATTGTGACCGTTGAAATTCCTGAGCAAAACATCACCCATGGTGTCATTGAAGTGATTGCTGTCGAGGGAAAACTCGGAAAGATCACCGTTGAGGGGAACCACTACTTCAGTGAAGAAACACTCGTCAAGCAAATCCGTCTTCAAGAAAATGGTGCGATCGACACCAATCTCCTTGTCACCGATCTTTCTTGGATGAACCGAAACCCTTTCCGCCAAGTCGATGTCATCTTTGAACCGGGAGAGATTGCCGGCACCACAAATGTTCGTCTCCTGACTGCCGATCGCCGCCCCTATCGCTTCTATGCTGGTGTCGATAATAACGGCTACGATGCAACCAATACAACCCGCCTCTTTCTCGGTGCTAATTGGGGAAATGCCTTCGGTTTAGATCACCTCTTTTCATTCCAGTTTACAGCCGCTCCTAACCTCGATCGTTTCTGGGCCGTTACAGGACAATATACGATTCCCCTTAAGTGGCGCGACATCTGGACTTTTTATGGGGGTTACTCACACGTCCACGCCAATATTGAAGAAAAAGGAGTAGATAACTCTGGTTACTCAGCGCAAGCGAGCACCCGCTACACCTTCCTCCTCCCTCCCCGTCTCAATTACCTCCATAACTTCATTATGGGACTCGATTACAAACGGACCGATAACAACATCGAGTATGGAGGAAAAACCGTCTACCTCCATAGCGTTAACCTTACGCAAGTGATGTTTGGCTATGATGGAGGCTATACCAACCGTGGGCTCAGCACCTCCTTCAATCTAGAACTCTTTTGGTCACCAGGACCCTGGCTTGCCGAACAAAGTGATACCGATTACCGCGACGTTCGCTACGAAGCAAAAAGCTCCTACTGCTACGGACGGCTGACCTTAGCGCCCCTCTTCCGTCTTCCCCACGATTACACTTTTGCTACGATCCTTCGCGCTCAAGTTGCAAACCAAAACCTCCTTCCCAGCGAACAAGCGGGACTGGGAGGCTACGAGACTGTCCGTGGATATAAAGAGCGGAAAGTCAATGTAGATAATGCCTTTCTTGCATCGGCTGAGCTCCGCTCACGC
Source organism: Chlamydiales bacterium (assembly GCA_024233515.1). Classification (GTDB taxonomy): domain Bacteria; phylum Chlamydiota; class Chlamydiia; order Chlamydiales; family Simkaniaceae; genus Neptunichlamydia. The sequence continues at coordinate 1,399 of JACKPO010000010.1, read as the reverse complement.
CCCTACACCTTCATTGGAAAAAAGGCCTTTCAAGATGCCCTTCAATGGCTTCTCTTCCTTGACTACGCCATTGGTCGCGATGTTCGCACTGAAAAGCATACCCCTAAAACCCATTACCTCCTCAGTACTGGGCCAGGTCTCCGCTACGAAGTGGGCCCCTACCTGACTTTTAAGTCTGACTTCGGAGTCCAGCTGAAAAAGCTCGACTCCCGCGGCTTCCGTTTCCACTTCAGCCTCGTTGGCAGCTACTAGTGGTTAGTCCCGTTCTGGAAGAGAGAGTAAGAGCCCTTTTTTCTGGAGAAATTCTTGAAGGACAGGGCTGAACTTAGTTTCATTCGCCCTCTTTTGTGCTGCAATCATTGGGATAAGCTCACATGGCGCCGTATCTGGAAGATCGACATCCTCAGGAGGTTCTAGTTGGTCTACCGACTCAATCCCAGCCATCTTAGTAGCATCATGAGCCGCCATCCACCACACCCAATAGACATCTGTTTTCTCCGAAACGAAAATTTTGAACTGCCGCTTCTCTTTAGGGATCTGGTTAAGCTTCTCTAGAGCATACTCAAGACCTACATGACTTGCAACTAACCTGAAAAGGTCCGTTAGAATTCTCATTGCATATTGGTCTCCATCAGATTGAGTAAAAGAATTCCTTGCAGCAGAATGAAGATCTAATAGATCTGAGAATTCCTGATTGGATAACTTGATCTTAGTTTCATGAGACAAAGGTTGATTGCTAAGGACACATTCCAAATACCCAATTCTCTCATTGGGTGCTATTTCTGAGAGCATCTGGACCCATGCGTTTTCATCTTTATTTTCTCCAAGCCTCATGATGAGAAAAGCATTACGAGAAATGAGCTGATCTATTTGCTCTACGATGTTGGGACTACTTGTCTTTTTTTGTGCGTTAAGACCACCTTGAAAGCAACTGAGGCAATCGATAAAAAAACGTCGATTTTCATCGTTGAGTTGAACCTTCTTCAGATACATCAAAGCGTAATGAGCTCCAAAATAATGCTTAGAATGCTTAGGATGATCGAGAAGGAAAGGGTTGGTCTCAACAAGGGCGCGGAGTTCATCAAAAAGCGCATCATCGAGCGTAGTCGCCTGTCGATATTTTTCATAAAGGGCTTTAGTTTCATCATTCCAGACATTTTTGGAATAGTAATAACCAAAAAACATCTGAGGGAGACTGAGAAAAAGCATTGCATTTCCTGCAACCTTTAGGGAAGTTTTTTTCCATGCACACGTCGCGCTCATTAAAACCAATGGAGCAAGAAGTGCAACCTTCAAGTATTTTGGGGCTACCAGGTGAACCCCTCCAGTCAGGGCCATAGCCACAAACTGCGCTTTCATTGCCCCTGCTGGCAGCCGCCCTCTCATGAGCGTATATGCC
>JACKPO010000009.1 GCA_024233515.1 Chlamydiales bacterium | reverse complement strand
TTCATCTTCCGACCTTACTCAGTTACTTCAAGCTGCTGGTTTTGAGAACATAGAACATGTCCAAAGTGTTCAATCGCTTTCTACTCGTGGACAAGATCTTGGGATGATGGCTTATCGAATGGTGTTAAAGGCGAATGCTCCACTGAAGAAGGTTTCATCTAAAACTACCCTTAAAGAGAAAATTTCTTGCACAGTTTTGCTTGGAGATCCATCGATTCCAGATGCAGTGAAAAAAGGAGGAAAATTCAACGAAGAAGATATGCAAACGGTTCAGAAATTAAAAAGTGCTTTAGCTGAACTTGAGCAGTTTCGTTTTACCTTCGTTGACTGCCACGACTCCCTTATCAAAACACTCTCTAAGTCTCCTCCTGCATTTGTTTTCAATCTTTGTGATGAGGGATTTAATAATAAAGCAACACAGGAACTCCATATTTGCTCCCTTTTGGAAATGCTTAACATCCCCTACACGGGCGCAGGACCTGCCTGCTTAGCTTTCAGTTATGATAAATCATTAACACGGGCTGTTGCCCAGTCTTTAGAAATTCCTGTTCCAGATGAAATCTGGATAGATCCTAGCAATGCTTCTGCAGCCCTTCCTAATCAGTTTCCAGCCCTTCTCAAACCTTCTCTTGGTGATAACTCAATTGGGATCACGCAAAAAGCTGTAGTTTTTAACGCTGTTGAGCTCATTGACTATTTTAATTGGTTAAAAACAACCATTCCAGCTGTTCCTGTTCTCATCCAGGAATTTTTGAGTGGTGCTGAATACAGTGTAGCTTTAATAGGTAATGATTCGGACTTCGAAGTGCTTCCCATTCTAGAAGTTGACTATAGTCATCTTCCTAAAGAACTTCCTCAACTCCTTTCTTATGAGTCAAAATGGCTTCCCGAGTCGGATTACTGGAAAACGTTGCGCTATAAACCTGCAGCGCTGTCTGAAGAAGAACAACGAGAACTTACAGATTATTCAATACTACTCTTTGAGCGAATGGGATGTCGTGATTATGCTCGATTTGATTTCAGAAAAGATGCACAAGGCAATATCAAGCTTCTGGAAGTGAACCCGAATCCAGGATGGTGTTGGAATGGAAAGTTAAACTATATGGCCGAGTTTGCAGGCATTAGTTATCCAAGCCTTCTGATGAAAATTTTATCCGCTGCTATGAGTAGAATAAAACGAAAGAACTTTGTGGGCTGACGACCAGTGTCTAGTCCCAAAAATCCTTTAACGGAATTGGCCCAGATTTCGAGTACCATTTACTCTCCAAAAATCGATAATATTGTCTATGAGACAAGGGGAGATTTTTGGAGGGAAAAGGGTGCCAAAAGATGGGGTAATAACGATGAAGGATTTTTGGAACTAGACGCTAGGTTGTTTTCTTCCAGTTTCTTATGACGATTTTCATTTCCTCTAGGATTGTTTTGGGAAGGTTTTCTCTTTTTGTAAGAGCGGTAAAGCGTTCTTGTTCGCTGGCTTTTGTTAAGCTTGAGCAAGCAAAGACAAGATAGCTAGAAAAGAGGGGTTTTTTCAGGGTTTCTTCTTTTTCAAGGACTTCTAAGGAAGCCAGGGCAATGTCACGATCATCTGTAAAGCCGCTTAACGCGATTGCTGCATATTCGTTATCATTTGAAAAAGGCTCGCTCTTAAGTCTCTGGATCAGGAAGTTTTTCGAGCGATCACCAAATGAAGCTAGGGCTTTGATAATTTCTTCATCGGTGAAAAAGTTGTCTTGTCCAAGTGCTTCAAAAAGAGGGGGAATCGCTCGATCATCTTGGATTTCTGCCAAACATTTGGCAGCAAAAATGGGGCTTCGTCCATATCCAGGGTTCATCGGTTCATAAAAGGTTGGTGAGGAAAGGAGGTAAATGAGTGTGGGTACAATGTCTTTCCCTTCTTCAACGATCGCTTGGATCTCTTTTTCAGGAAGTTCATCTTCAGAAAGGATTAGATCACTCAAAAGGTGGCTGGCTTTGGGGGCTTTAGGATCATCATAAACATCGCGGAGATCCTGATACATTTTTCTTGATGCACTCACTTGATCTTGAGCGGCTTCTGGAAGATAGACCTCTGAGAGGTTGTCACCCATCTCTTTCTCAAGGGATTGGAGGCGGAGAATTTGATCGATTTCAAAATCAGGCATTTTTCCTACACCTTGTTTCATGTAGTAGCTGAGCATTTCATCAAAGCTTCCTCCAAAATGAGCATCGCGATGCATGAGGATTTCCATATCAATTGTATCAATCATGGGTGCGCTAACATTAACCATGGAATGTTTCTCCTTTAAAGGCGTGGTCTTTAAGCAGAGAGGCATTGTAGCTCGAGCGGACAAAGGGACCGCTGTACATATATTTAATGCCAATGCTTAAACCATATCGTTCGTATTCTTTAAATTGCTCTGGTGTCACAAAGGACTTAACCAAAAGCTTTTTTTTGTTGGGCTGTAGATACTGCCCGATCGTAATAATTTGACATCCAGCGTTTTTGAGATCTTGGATGGTTTCCTTTACCTCTTCGTCGGTTTCACCAAGCCCAACCATGATACCCGATTTCACAAAGGGAACCTTTTTAGAATCATAGACATATTTGAGAACATGAAGGGTCCGTTCATAGGTTGCTTTGTGGCGAACGCGGGGCGAGAGGCGTTTGACTGTTTCGATATTGTGATTGAAGATTTCGGGTTTTGCTTCAAGGACGATGTCAAGCGGCTTTTCATCACCTGAAAAATCTGAGGTCAAGACCTCTAAGGTGGTTCCGGGTTTTTCTTTTCGGACAGCCTGAATAATTTCAGCGATATGGGTGGCACCTTGATCGGCCAAGTCATCTCGTGCAACCATCGTAATTACGACGTGTCGTAGACCCAAAGCTTTTACAGATTTTGCGATCCGATCGGGTTCATCCTTTTCAGGGAGTTTAGGGTTTTTATCGAAGTCGATATCACAAAAACCGCAAGCACGGGTGCATGCTTTCCCGAGCGCTAAAAAGGTGGCGGTTTTATTTGAATAACATTCAAGGCGGTTAGGACATTTTGCTTCTTCACAAACTGTGTTAAGCTGATTTTCTTTGAGGATCGCATTGGTGTTAAACAGCTCTTCTCCACGAGGGAGTTTTCGATGGAGCCAGGAGGGAAACCGTCCCTGGACTTTTCCTTTTTCAGGGTTTTCGGGCAAGGAGTTCCCTTTGATCACTCTTAAAGGGTTTGGGTCCCTCTTTTCCTCTGACACTTTATCCTCGTGGTTTGATCTTTGGAGGGAAATGAATAGGTGTTTCGTTGGCAAGGAGAGAGGCTTCGAGCCAAGCTTCAGGGATGGTGGGGTGAGCATGGATTGTATCCATGACACACTCGAGAGTGAGCTCATTGTTAATTGCAAGGGCCATTTCAGCAATCATTGCAGAGGCTTCATGGCCGACAACTTGAGCTCCATAAATCTCTCCTGTTTTTTTATCAGAGATGACTTGTGCAAATCCGTCGGTTTCATTGGTTGCTACCGATTTTCCTAGAGCTTGGAAGGGGAATGTTCCGACATTGATATTTAGCCCTTTTTCTTTTGCTTCTTCGGCTGTCATCCCGACCATCGCAATTTCAGGATGGGTGAAGATAACGGCAGGAATGGCGTTGTAATGGAGGTGAGCATCTTGACCGCAGGCATTCGCAGCTGCGACGATTCCTTGGTGGGAAGCGACATGCGCTAGCATGGCAATGGCGGTAATGTCTCCAATTGCATAGATTCCTGGAACGTGGGTTTCCATCCGCTCGTTCACCTCAATCGCACCTTTAGGTCCAGGTTTGAGACCCGCTTTTTCTAGGCCAAGTCCCTCTGAATTAAGGCGACGACCGACAGAAACAATGGCTTTCTCCACATCAAGTGTGTCACCACCTTTAAAGTGAATGACAAGGCCATTTCCTTTTTTATCGATCTTTTCAACCGCGGTATTTGTTTTGATCTCGATTCCGCGCTTGGTAAAGGCTGACGCTAGGGCATCTGATAGGGTCTTCCCTTGAGCTTGGATAATAGCAGGGAGGGCTTCAACGATGGTTACTTTCACCCCAAATTCAGCAAAAAGAGAGGCAAATTCACACCCAATATATCCTCCACCAATGATGGCCATTGTTTTAGGGAGCTCGGTGAGCTCTAATGCTGAGGTTGAGTTTAGGATCCGTTCGTGATCGCAAGGAAAGGCGGGGATATTGATGGGCTCTGATCCTGTTGCGATGATAATTTTGTCCGCTTGGATAAGAGCATTATCTTCTCCTTTCACTTTCAATTCTTTCGGGGATTCAAACTGTGCCATCCCTTGGAAAATAGTGATTCCATTGGATTTTAAAAGGCCGCCAAGACTCCCACGAATTTTCGAAACGACACCATCTTTTCGCTCTTTCATTTTCCCGTAATCAAAAGTCACATGATCGACATTGATTCCGAAATCCTTCGCGTGTTTAATTTTGTGGTAGATTCCAGCATTTGAGAGAAGTGCTTTCGAAGGGATACATCCTACATTTAAACACGTTCCTCCAAGGTGTTGCTTTTCAATTAATGCAACGCTTTTCCCCATTTGTGCTGCTTTAATTGCCGCAACATAACCACCTGGTCCTGCGCCAATGACTGCAATGTCAAACTTTTGCTTACTTGCCATTTGATTTCTCCTCAAAAATTTAAATGTCTATTATACATACTGTAATCGCGCTTGAAGCCAAAGGCGAACAGTCGTCGATGGTAGAAAAAAAGGTTACCCCTTTAAGCGCAGTAGATTAGACTCTGCAAAAAAACCGGTCTTTAATGACCAAAACAAAAGGAGTAACCAATGAGACATTATGTTGGATTAGACATTTCTATGAAAGAGACTTTTATCTGCATCGAGGATGAGACAGGAAAAATCATAGCCCAGGGAAAAACAAAAACCGAGCCAGAACTCATTGCAAAATACATAAAGAAATTCGAAGTTGAAATAGCAAAAGTAGGCCTTGAAAGTGGTAGTTTATGTCATTGGCTGCTTAGTGAACTGAAAGCTTTGTCAATTCCAGCCATCTGTATAGATGCGAGGAAAATGGCAACACTGCTGTCAGTGCAGATTAACAAAACCGATAAAAATGATGCCAGAGGAATAGCTTCAGCAATGAGGAGTGGATTATACAAAGAAGTCACAGAAAGATCTGCAAAGGAATTAGAAATAGGGACTTTGCTTGGTTGCCGTCGTTTGTTGGTAACCCAAAAAGTGCAAATATCGAACTCTATAAGAGGCTTTCTAAAAACCTATGGGATTAGACTCCAGTCGAGTGGAGAAAAATCTTTTGCCGAGAATGCAAGAAAGGCGCTGAAAAACAATCAGATAATAGCTCAAGAAGGAATTGACAGGCTTTTAAGATGTTATGAACAAATCTTAAGAGAATTAAAAGAACTAACGCAAAAAGTAGAAACTTTAGCAAAAGAAGATCAAGCCGTAAAAAGACTGATGACAATTCCTGGGATAGGAGCAATAACAGCCCTGAGTTATGCAGTAGAGATCGGGAATCCAAAGCGATTTAAGAAGTCGAAGCAGGTGGGGGCCTATTTGGGAATGACGCCGAAACAATATTCCTCAGGGGAAACTCAGAGGCAGGGGAGAGTTTCAAAATGTGGATCAGTAGAGGTAAGAACATTGCTGAATGAAGGAGGGTTGGTGTTATTAACGCGATCGAAAAAATGGAGCAAGCTCAAAGCATGGGGCATAAAGATATACAGGAAGCATGGGATGAAAAAAGCGTCTATGGCTGTAGGAAGAAAACTGGCAATAATCATGCACAAAATGCTTTTAAATGAAGCAGATTTTATTTACGGTGAAGAAAAGCAAGCAGCTTAAAAAAAACACAATGAAACTAGAATAGTAAACTGGAGATAAAGCATTAGTTCTAAAGTTTTTTGAGAAAAGCCCGAAGAAGAGTAAGAGACGCGTTTGGGTTGGCGCAAGTAAGACGCCGTTTTATACATTGTCCTACTCATTCTTCGAAGAGTATGTTGGGACGAGGAAAAAGACATTCCTCATAGAAAGATCCCGGAGAGAACCCTGGAAACTTTTCTCAAAAGACCTATTGTAAAGAATGGAAAAAAATATGAAAAAGAAAGAAGTCCTTGCTGCGACAGCACTGAGCTCCCCCGAAGAGCTCCGCGTCGCGTCGCGGACTTGCGCTACGCGCAAAAAAAGGTTGACCAAAAGCGCGATTAGAGAACCCAGATTGAATCAAATTGTAAACGTCTCAGAGATATTTTTACTTCACCTTGAGGTGAAAATCAGTTACACTGAAAATTAAGGATGAATAAAGGGTTTACTATGAAACAGGTTGATCGGACAAAAGCATGTTGGAATTGTGAAGCAGATGTGAGCTTTGAAGCGACCTATTGCCCTTTCTGTGGGACAGATTTGCTGACCTCCTCTATTGAAAAGCCAACGCAGGCCCCTAAGCAAGACCGGAAATTTGCGGATCAAACGCTTCAGGAGAGCCTGGCCTCTCTTTATAAACCTCCTTATTCAGTCCGGAATCGTCAAGGATTTGGTGTTCCTGATGAGAGAGAAGAATCTTCTTACATTTCCACGGAACCTCAAAGGCAAGATCCTCTTTTCCAATCGTCTTACGAGTCTCAGGAAGAGGAGGAGGAAGCTCCACCGATGATTCCTGAAGGTGGCATAGGATCGATTGATGACACGGATGAGGTGACAAAAAGGGGAAGCGTTTTGCCACTCCTTTTCTTAATGATCGGAGCACATCTCTTTATGTTAGGCGCGCTCCTTCTTTTTTGCTCACAAAATGGGAAAGTTGTTCTTGAATGGAGCAGCCGTTTTTGGTTCCTCTACTGCGCCTTAGGGTTGCCCCTTATTTACTTCGGCAACAGACTTCTTAAGAAGAACCATTAGGTAAATAGAGTCCCGAATTCTTATCCTTTTTAAAGGGCTTCTCTTTCTGCAAATGATTCAGTGGATTTTGTTGCATTTTGGGTGGCATCATTTGAAATTTGAAGAGTCCATGAGCAATTGCAAGTTTTAGATCGCTACTGAAGGTATCGAAAAGAGCAAACGCTTCGTGTTTAAATTCAAGAAGAGGATCTTTCTGTCCAACAACACGCATGTTGACTTCCGTGCGGAGGTGGTCGATTGAAAGGAGGTGTTCTTGCCAAAGCTTATCGATATTGCGAAGGAGGATGCTCCGAACCACTTCATGGAGGACTGGAATCGCATCGATTTCTTTTCCTGCATTCTCTTGGATCGCAGCAATGGTATGTGCTTCGTGATCGAGCTTCTCTTTTAAAGCGCGAATGATCAGATCAGCCCCTTTCTTTTCGATTTCCTCGACAGTGAGATAATCATCATCAAAATCCTTCTCGTCGATGGTGACAGGGAAGTGCATCATGAGTGCATGGGCATACCCCTGAGGGTCCCATCCACCTTCCGTCGTTCGAGAAACAAAGTACTGAGAAGCAAGCTGTCCAGCGATTTCATCGAGAACATCTTCAGCAAGCTTGATCGATTCTTTTTCTTTTAGGAGATCGTTACGGAATGCGTAGACCTCTTGACGTTGTTTGTTCATGACATCGTCGTATTGAAGGGTATGTTTTCGGATCGAGTAGTTCCGTTGCTCTACGCGTTTCTGAGCGGTTTCAATTGAGCGGTTTAAGACACCAGCAGAGATCGGCTCTCCTTCAGGGGGACGGAACCGTTGCAAGAACGCGGTGAGTTTTGGAGAGGTAAAGAGACGCATGAGCTCATCTTCAAATGAAACGTAAAACTTTGACGTTCCTGGATCCCCTTGACGGGCGCAACGTCCGCGGAGCTGTCGGTCAATACGGCGAGATTGGTGACGTGTTGTTCCAATGACGTGGAGGCCACCAACGTTTGCAACTCCTTCGCCAAGCTTAATGTCTGTTCCCCGTCCTGCCATATTGGTCGCAACGGTAATGGCTCCTGGTTGTCCAGCTTCGGCAATAATTTCCGCTTCTTTTGCGTGATTTTTTGCATTGAGGATGGTGTGTTTCAGTTGATTTTGTTTCAGGATGCGGGCAAGTTTTTCAGAGACTTCGACCGACTCAGTTCCAATCAAAATGGGTCGCCCTTTCTCGTGAATCTCGATGATATCTTTTATCAGTGCGTTGTACTTTTCTCGTTCCGACATGTAAATTTCATCGTCGGCATCTTTACGGAGACATTTTTTATGCGTTGGAATTTCAAGAACATCAATCTTGTAGATTTCTTTGAGTTCATTGGCCTCTGTCATCGCTGTTCCGGTCATTCCCGCTAGCTTGTCATACATCCGGAAGTAGTTTTGGAGGGTGATCGTTGCGTAGGTTTGTGTCTCTTCTTGAATCGGGACCGATTCTTTTGCTTCAATCGACTGGTGAAGACCGTCAGAGAAACGGCGACCTGGTTGAGGGCGTCCTGTATTCTCATCGATGATGACAATTTTTCGATCTTGGACGATGTAGTCGACATCCTTTTCCATTAGAAGATGGGCGCGGAAAAGTTGACGGAGGTTATGCGAACGTTCTTTTCTTCGGCTATCTTCTTCTCTTAGAGCGGTCTTTCTATCCATTTTTTCTTGTTCAGAAAGGGCGGGATTTTCATCGATTTTGGCGTATTCTCCACCAAGATCGAGCATGAGGAAGTCATCCTCTGCTTCCTGATTCCCACCGGTCCAAGAGGCAATCCCTTTATCAGTGAGTTCAAATTCATTTGCTCGCTCATCGATGATAATATAGAGATCAGCAAGCATTTCGTAGCGCTCTTCTTTGTTAGGCTCTGCGTGGAAGTAGGTTTCCCATTTTTCCATTTCTGCCCGAAGATCGGGATGCTCTTTTAACCGTTTGATAATTTTATTTTGGGGAGTTCCTTTTCCCACAAGCCACAGTTTACGGAAGGCATCTTCAACTTCTTTGACGGCTTCTTTAGAGAGTTTGGGTTTCTCTTCTTCTTCAGAAAGGCGATCATGCTTTTCTAAAACTTTTCGGGCTTCCGAAGCAAGCTTATTACAATGATCTCGTTGCAAGCGAACGACGCGGGAAACAGAGTCTTTAAGTTCATCATACATTTGCCGTGACTGCGCTGCAGGACCTGAAATGATCAGAGGGGTACGCGCTTCATCAATCAGGATTGAATCGACTTCATCGATGATGGCAAAGTAGTAACCCCGTTGGACCTGCTCTTCGATCGAGTGGGCCATCGAATTATCACGTAGATAGTCAAACCCAAATTCAGAAGCGGTTCCATAAACGATATCTGCTTTGTAAATCTCTTTCCGTTCATGAGGGGGGACACTATTGGTGAGGGCTTTAACGGTTAGTCCGAGCCAACGGAAAATAACCCCAATCCAATCGGAGTCACGACTAGCTAGGTAATCATTAACGGTGACGAGGTGAACAGGCATTTCTGTTAAAGCATTTAAGAAAAGGGGCATTGATGCGGTCAGGGTTTTCCCTTCTCCTGTCATCATCTCGGCAATCGAGCCGTAGTGCATTGCAATGGCACCGATAAGTTGGACATCATAGGGAACCATGTCCCATTTTTGATCATACCCAGAGACGTGGACTTCTTGTCCGCACAGGCGGCGGCAGGTATTTTTGACAAGAGCGTAGGCTTCAGGAAGGAGAGCGTCGACTGTTTCCCCATTTTTAAGGCGGCTTTTGAATTCACCGACTTTTCCTTTCACCTCGTCATCAGAGAGAGATTGGTATCCCTCTTCGATGCGGTTGATCGTTTTAACAATCTTTTGATAACGCTTCACTTGGCGACTTTGCGCCGTCCCAAAAATTTTTTTAACCAGTCCAAACATCGTGAATCCTATATACTCATTAGGTCGCCAGTATAGCCTAAAACTGAATTTATATGCTAATCTTTGGGGCATGGCAGGAATTACCTACAGAGATCGTGAGTCAGGAACGCTAAAAAAAGAAAAAGTTTACGGCAAATTTTTTCTTGAAGCGCTCTATGGAAGCACCCTTTTATCAAAATTTTTTTCCCTTCTCTTTCTCCCCTTGATTGCGCACATGCCGGCGTTCTCATTTTTTTATGGGAAAAAGCAGAAAGCAAAAAAGAGTAAAACCAAAATCATCCCTTTTATCCGCGCTTTTCATGTCGATGTTTCTGAATTTGCCGATCCTGTTGAAAGCTTTAACTCCTTTAACGATTTTTTTATTCGTAAACTGAAGCCAGAGGCTCGTCCGATTGCACCTAAGGAAACGACAGCTATTTTCCCAGCTGATGGGCGACATCTTGTTTTTCAAGATATCAGCCAAGTCGATGGGTTTTATGTTAAAGGGGTCAAATTTGATCTGCGACGGTTGCTAAATGATGAGTTCTACTTTGAGACGTATAAAAGGGGAGCAATGGTTATTTCCCGGTTATGTCCTACTGATTATCACCGGTTTCATTTCCCTTGTGCATGCATCCCTGGAAAAGCAAAGCTGATCAATGGACCTCTTTTTTCAGTGAACCCGATGGCGCTAAAAAAGCATATCTCGATCTTAAGTGAGAATAAGCGGGTCCTCACTCCCCTCGAAACGGGGCTCTTCGGTCAAGCGCTTTACATTGAAGTTGGAGCGACGTGCGTGGGGTCCATTCAGCAGACTTACATCCCCAATAAGCCAGTGGAGAAAGGGGATGAAAAGGGGTATTTCGAGTTTGGGGGATCGTGCACGATCCTTCTCTTCCAACAAAACACGATCTCTTTCGATCAAGACTTGGTCGATGCCTCCGCGGAACACATCGAAACCTATGCTAAGATGGGGACTTCGCTAGGGCGTGTCGTCAAACCGCGTTGAGAGGGCTCTTCCTATGAGGAAAGTTCAAGGCGACCGATGCAGACAACCCAAAATGGGTTGTCGAAACAGGGCAACGAAGAAATTTTCCATAGGAAGAATCAAAGCAAAGAGGTTTAATTAATGACACGCCCCAGGCTTCTGCAAATAGGGCACTCTTCTATTTTATGTCCTTTGGCAGGGCAATACTTGCGTGCGTAATAGATGATCTGAAGGTGGAGTTTATTCCATGACGATTTGGGAAAAGCTTCTTTCAGATCTTTTTCTGTTTGTGTCACATTTTTTCCACGACTTAGTCCCCATCGTTTGGCGCACCGGTGAATATGTGTATCGACTGGAAAGGCGGGGATTTTTAGCGCATGGATTGCAACGACCGATGCAGTTTTATGCCCCACTCCTGGAAGGGTTTCAAGTTCCTCAAGGGTGCGGGGGATTCTTCCTCCATACTCTTCGACCAAAATTTCTGAGAGTTTTTTGATGTTTTTTGCTTTGGTTGGTGCGAGTCCGCACGGTTTGATAATTGACTGGATTTGTGCGACCGATAGCTTTGCCATTTTCTCTGCCGTGTTTGCTTTGGCAAAGAGTTTAGGCGTGACCTCGTTAACTTTTTTATCGGTGCACTGCGCTGAAAGGAGAACAGCGATGAGAAGGGTGTAATGACTCGTATGTTTTAAGGGGATAGGAGGATGGGGGAACAACTTGTTGAGGATGCGATGAATGGTTGCAACGCGCTTCATTTTCCCACACAAAATTTAGAGAAAATAGCGCTAAGGACCTCTTCTGTGATATTCATCCCAATAATCGTACCGAGTTCTTTCAAGGTCATCCGAAGATCAGACACTAAAAACTCTGGAGAAATTTCTGTTTGTAATCCTTCTACCACTGTTTGAAGAGCGGCAATGGCGTTGCCCAGGGCTTGATGATGACGCTCGCTGGTAATCATGACCTCTTCTTTCGATGGGGGACCCTTTTCCCAAAGGACGTTATGGATCTCCTGCTTTAGGCGTTCGATTCCTCTTCCCTCTTTAGCGGAGACTTCCACAACGTGCGTGAAAGGGAGCGTTTCTTTTTCACCATGTGTTAGATCGACCTTGTTCCAAATCGCGATGGTTTTTTTATCGGGAAGTTGAATAGTGAGATGCTCTGGTTTAGTAATATCATAGACCACAAGGACAAGGTCTGCCTCTTTTGCGGCTTTTTCTGAGCGGCGAATTCCTTCCTTTTCAATCACCTCATTGGTTTCTCGGATTCCTGCCGTATCAATGAGGCGAAAATTGAGTCCCGCTATCTGCACCTCTTCTTCAAGAACATCGCGGGTCGTCCCAGGAATATTAGTGACAATCGCCCTTTCCTTACCCGTGAGGGCGTTCATAAGCGAGGATTTTCCAACATTTGGTGCTCCAATCAGGCAAAGAGAAAATCCAGATTTCAAGTGTTGTCCATCATAAAAAGTATCGTGTAAAGTGCTCATACATTTGTGAAGGTTCAACAGATCACCTGTCAGCTCTTCTTTTGTGGCAAACTCGAGCCCCTCTTCCGGAAAGTCGACCCACGCCTCCAATATGGCTGCAACCTCCGTAAGCTGCTTCTGAAACTCTGAAATTTTATTGTATAGCTTCCCCTCAAGGTGATTTTCTGCTGCTTGCCAAGCCATTTCACTTTTTGAAGCGATGACCTGTTGGACTGCCTCGGCTTTTGTGAGATCAATCTTTCCGTTCTGGAAGGCTTTGAAGGTGAACTCGCCGGGAAGTGCTGCACGCGCACCTGCTTTGAGTGCAGCATCTAGTACCTTCCGTGTAATGAGAACGCCCCCATGACAATGGATCTCGACGGTATCTTCACCTGTATACGAGCGGGGATTTTTCATGACAACCGCCAGTCCCTCATCAATGACATTCCCGTCTAAGTCAAGGATTTTTCCAAAGTGAACGGTATGACTCTCATATTTTTGGATTGGACCAGAGAAGATTCGATCCGCAACGGCAAGCGCTTCATTCCCCGCGATTCGGACGACAGCAATCCCTCCCTCACCAGGTGGGGTTGCAACGGCAGCAATCGTCTGCCCTTTCTCATAACTCCGATGAATAAAATCCATTCCTTACCTCATAAAAAAAAGAGGTGTCAAAGACACCTCTATTAAACACTCTTTTTCAAGTTAGCGATTAAGCAGACTGAAAAGGATTGCTCCAGTTAGTGTTCATAAGAGTTGTAGGGACACTCTCATTATTCATCTTAAATGGAAGCACTTTGAAAGCAACATTCATGATGCTGACAGGGCTACTGGAGAGCCGGAAAGCAATTTCAGAAAGAACAAGAGCTGCAACAGCAAACTTAGCAAAATTAGTTGCGGTCTCTTTCGCAGGTGTGGTGCTGCCAAATCTAGCAGAAAATCCCCAGTCTTTAACATGCTTGCCAACAAAACCAGCGCCAGTTTTTGTCTTCTCTGTTGAATCTGCAATCTTGTCAACTGCTTTGAAACCTAACTCACCTGCAGAAAGAAGAGCTTTAGCACCGTAAAGAGCAGCTCCAGTTAGTGCAAAACCAGCTCCAACGTTTTTTAGACCATTGATCATCATATTAGCCATAATTTTTATTCCTCCCTAGGAATTTAGTTCAAAAAATGATGGGACGAGTTTACCAATTCTTTACAAAGTTCGTCAAGAGTTTTTCAGAAAAGTGGGCCAAAAATTTCTTAGGATGTTTTGGCTAGCGCTGCACGGATCAAGGTGCTAAGGTCGGGGGTCTTTTCGGATTCTGCAAGGACTTTTTTGATCGCTTGTTGGGCTTGCAGGGAGTTGTATCCTAGGTTCATGAGAGCAGAGAGGGCGTCGTTTACCGTTTGGTCCTCTTCCGAGATCCCTTTTTGGGGAGTAGAGGGGAGTGGTGATTTCTTGAGCCCCTTAAGAACTTTGTCGCGAAGTTCAACGATAAGGCGTTCAGCAGTTTTTTTTCCGATTCCAGGGATTTTTGAGAGGAGGGTGGAGTTGGCTGTGGTGATGGCTGATTCGAGGGCCTGGGCATCGAGATGCCCAATGAGGGCGAGAGCAGTTTTTGGGCCGATGCCAGAAACGGTACTGATTTTTTCAAAGAGGTCTCGTTCTTCAAGAGTGAGAAATCCAAAGTTTTTGTGGGAATCTTCGCGGATGACAGAAGAGATATAAAATGTGATCTCTTTCCCAATAGGGGGCATGGAAGAAAAGGTGCTTAGAGGGGTATGGAGAAGATAGCCAATGCCTCCAACATCGACAACGGCTTTATGGGGGTGAAGAGAGACGAGGGTTCCTTTGAGATATTCAAACATAATCGACCTGTTTTATTGAGTTGGCGTGGGCTATGGCGAGGGCAAGGGCATCGGCCGCATCCTCGGGTTTGGGTAGTTCTTTTAAGTGGAGAAGGGTTTGCATCATCCGTTGGACTTGCTCTTTGGTGGCGCTTCCTGTCCCAACGACGGCAAGTTTCGCTTTTTTAGGTGCGTACTCAAAGACGGGAATTTTCCGTTTTGTTGCTGCAAGAATGGCGACTCCGCGGGCCATGCCGAGTTTGATGGCGCTTTGAGCGTTGCGGCTGACAAATTGGGTTTCGACTGAGACGGCTTCGATGGGGTAAGCATCAAGAAGATGTTCGATCCCCTCATGGATGACTGCGTAGCGTTCGTGGAGGGAGAGGGTGGCTGGAGGGCGGATACATCCAAAATCAAGTGGCGAATAGGTGCGGAGATTGGTTTCAATGATTCCGTACCCCGTGATGCGTGTTCCGGGATCAATTCCAAGAATGACATATTTTTTTTCTTTCATATTTTTCAGTATGACCCGAAAAGTTTTTTATGTTAAGCTATACTCTATGAAATCGATCATTGTTCGGATGCCTAATTGGCTTGGCGATCTTGTCATGGCCACTCCTGTTTTAGAAGATTTGCGTGCTTTTTTCCCAAAAGCAGAGATCACTGCAATGTGTCAGTCAAATGTTGCGCCTCTCTTGAAAAATGATCCTGCCATTGATGAACTTTTTTCGTTTGAGCGGTCCAAAGGGTTAATTCATCGGATGAGGGAACGGAATGTTGTTGAGCATATCAAGCGGGGAAAATATGATTTGGGAATCTTACTGACAAATTCTTTTTCTTCGGCTTGGCGTTTCTGGCAAGGAAATGTGAAGCGGACCGTCGGATATCGAAATGAAGGGCGGGGAATTTTGTTAACCGATCCGATTGATTTTCCTGAAAAGAGGAAAGAGCAGCATCTTGTCATCACTTACAAAGAGTTACTAAAGCCCCTTGGAATAGAGGTTTCTGAAACGCGGCCAAGGCTGTTTGTCACAAAAGAAGAAGAGGCTAAAGCGTGGGAGATTGTCAAGCGGTTTGACATTCCTTCGGATGCAAAGCTGATTGGTGTGAATCCCGGTGCTGCCTATGGAAGTGCAAAATGTTGGCTCCCTGAAAGATTTAAAGCTGTGGCGGAAAATTTGGTCAGCGAGGACCCAAGTCATGTCGTTCTTTTCTTTGGGGATCGAACACATAAGGGGTTGATTGATGACATTTGTGCAGGGCTTCCCAATCGTGTGATTAATCTTGCTGGGAAAACATCGCTTCGGGAACTTCTCGCTTTGATAAAAATTTGCTCTGCGTTTTTAACAAATGACAGCGGGCCCATGCATATTGCAGATAGTTTGGATGTTCCCCTTGTGGCTCTTTTTGGATCGACAAGTCCTACTGCAACGGGTCCTTACAAACAGCGCAACAAGATTGTGCAAAAAAAAGTTCCTTGTTCTCCATGTTTCAAACGTGTGTGTCCGATTGACTTTCCGTGCATGAAAAAAATCGAAGTGAAAGAGGTGACGCAAGCAGTTCTAAAGCAATTGGAGGGAAAACATGTCTCTGTTTAAAAAACTCCTCGAGCCGTTTCTTCCGAATCCTTTCGATAAGTTGCTGAAGCGAATGGTAACAGAAGAAAAAACCCGTTTCTTAATTGTGTGGAACCGGGGCTTAGGTGATATCCCTCTTGGGCTTTATGCTTTGGTTTACAGAATTCGGAGTTATCTTCCTCATGCATCGATTACCTTCCTAACCCGAAAAGATTTAGCTGATCTTTTTACGATGCTTGATGAAGTGGATGTGATTGTAGGGTCGTCTGTTGTTCGTGGAAAACCGGTGAATGTCGCGGAGAATTTAAAAGAACATCAACTCAGCACAAATATGTTTGATGTGGTTTTAGAAAAACCTGATCCAACGCGTTGGCTTAAGTGGCAACTTGGGACCTTAATTCCGAAATTGAGCTGGAACCCTGAGTGGGATGGTTTGATCGAAAAGTATGAGCTCGATCCGAATGAAACTTATATTGGATGTCATGTTCAAACGGAAACGGGGGTCTATTATGGCTATGAAAAGAATTGGGATCTTCCTTCTTGGCGTAATCTATTTAACCGGATCGAAAAGGAGAAGAAAGGGAAAATCCTTTTGTTCGGAATGGAAAGAGAACCTGCGTTCTTAATGGATAATGTGGTTGATTTACGCGGAAGAACCAACGTCTTTGAAATGTTATCGATTATTAAAAATCATTGCCGGTATTTGGTTGCTCCTGACTCGGGCGTTCTCTCTGTCGCCTACTATGTGGATGCATGCTACCCGATTCGTGTTGTCTCACTCTGGGCCGATCCAAGGCAAGGGGTGCTCAGGCAAAATGTTGAGTCTCCAAACCCTGAATTTGAACATGTTCCTTTGATTGGTAAGCACGAAAAGGTTTCCAATATCACCACCGATGAGGTGTATGATGCCCTCTTTGGAAGTTATGTCTAAAAGGGGGATCCTTTACTTGGCTGGTGGTCAAGGGACCCGTCTTGGGTTTGATGGTCCTAAGGGATGTGTTGAGATCCCACTCAAAGAAAAGAAGACTCTTTTTCAAATCCATCTAGAAAAAATTCATGATCCTAAAGCGCCAATCGCGATCATGACTTCTCCCTTAAATCATGACGCAACCCGTTCCTATCTAGAAAACGAAAACTATTTTGGCCTGACTAATGTCATCCTTTTTCAGCAGGGGATGGAGAATGGAACTCCTGATGGAAACGGAAAGGCTTTTACTTATTTTTGCGGCGCGGGAATTCCAGATCAATGGATAGGGGTTCAGAGAGTTCAAGTGATTCCTATCGACAATCCTTTAGCTTTACCGTTTGATAAAGAGCTTATGGATGGGAAGGAGGAGATTATCCTCCGAGGAGTTAAGCGGACGGGGCCTGATGAGAAAATGGGTGTGATCTTTGAGGGGGAGCACTTGGAAATCAAAGAGTATTCTGAGCTCGAAGGAGATGATGGCTCTCGTCTTGGCAATACCGGTCTTTTCTCTTGCACGATGGAGTTCGTCAAACGGGCAGCGACCCTTTCTCTACCTCCTCATGTGGTAAAGAAACAAGTGAAAGGAGAATGGGTTTCAAAAAAAGAATATTTTATTTTTGATCTTTTCCCCTATGCAAAAGATTTTAAAGTGATCGAATCTGACAGAAATAAATGTTTTGCGCCGCTTAAAAATGCTTCAGGGCCAGACAGTTTTGAAACGGTTATGAAAGCGCTCATGACTTAAAAGGACTTTTCCGCTATAATTCGTATAAAATTAATTTTGGGTAAATCATGAAAATTGGTTATTTAGGGGCGGGAGCCTGGGGCTTCTGTCTGGCAAATCTTTTGGCCGAAAAAGGATACGAAGTCAAGCTTTGGACTGGGAATATGTCACTGGCAGAGGTGTTGAAGCGAGGTGAAAATCATCCGAAGCTACGGGACCATCGCGCAGAAGAAAACCTTGTCTTAACAACCGATCTTCATGAGGCAGTTTCTGATGTTGACTTGATCATTGAATCGGTCACCTCTAAGGGACTTAGGCCTGTTCTCACCCAGCTCAAAGAACTAGGACTGATGGGACCTCCCATTGTTCTAACCTCTAAGGGGATCGAGCAAGGGACAGGGCTGTTGATGTCTGATGTGGTCCTCGAAGTTCTTGGCGAAGAATACCGTGACCGTATTGGGTGCCTCAGCGGACCAAGCCTTGCTGGTGAGGTCATGCAAAAACTTCCGACCTCTGTCGTCGCTTCTGCCTATAACCCAGAGCTGATGATGACGATCTGCGAAGCGTTTACGACCTCTTATTTTCGCGTTTATCCAAATGAAGATATGCGAGGCGTTTCTTTTGGCGGAGCAATGAAAAATATTGTCGCGATTGCCTGTGCTATTTCTGATGGACTAGGTTATGGAGAGAATACGAAAGCAGCTCTTATGACTCGAGGCCTTCATGAAATCCGAAAACTTGGCGAAGCGATCGGTTGCTCCTCTGATGCTCTCAACGGTCTTTCTGGCATGGGCGATCTTTGCGCTACCTGCCTCTCCACACTTAGTCGTAACTACATCTTTGGGAAATTGCTGGCTGAAGGGCATACCCCAGATGAAGCACGCGAAAAAATTGGAATGGTTGTTGAAGGAGCCTACACCTGCGTTTCAGCCCTTGAACTGAGCCAAAAACTTGGGGTCGATATGCCCATTACTGAAGCAGTTCATGCCATCATTTATGAAGGAGTGCAACCCAAAGAAGCGGTCGGCGCTCTTCTTAACCGTGCAGTTAAGCAAGAACATCTGTAAGCAAACGGCTAGTAAAATCCAATCGGCCTTGGAACGTTTAAGAAAAACGCTTCCTCAATCCTTCTAATCAGAAGATCGGAATCTTCTGGCTCATAGGGTTCAATTTCAGCCCAAGCTTGTTCATATATTGAAGTAACAAATTCCATAATCCTCCAAAAAAAAGCACACTCCCTCGTTAAAGGGAGCATGCAGTCTTCCCCCAATAAATTTTATTGAGACATAGATAGCTGTTCCTTTGAAACAAAGAGAGAGTTTTTGGCGCGTAAGAGCGAAATGATAAAAGGCATAAAATGCCTCTCCTTGTTTAAGGTTAATATAAACCTTCCCCTAAACCCTTAAACAATTGCCGATAGTATGCCTGTTTATTTAATTAATGTGTAGAGCGATAAATTCTTTGAATTTTCAAGGAATTCTTGGTAGTTTTATAGAATGGAGATCGAAGGACAGAAAGTGATCGAAGCGGGGGAGATGGCTCGCATAGAGAAGCTCAGCATCGAGGAAGGGGCCTCTAGCGAAGGATATATGCTCAAAGCTGGCGAGGGGATTGCAAAGAGGATTGCGTCATATGTAGAGGAGAAAGGTCGAGCTAAAAAAGTAACTTTACTTGTTGGGAAGGGGAATAATGGAGGGGATGCCTTTGTTGCTGGGACTTTTTTACTCAATGGGGGATTTGAGGTTCAGGCCTATCATTTAGTTGATGCGACTGAGTCTAGCCCTCTCTGCCAGAAGCACGAGAAAAAGTTTATTCAGGCTGGAGGGGTGGTCAAACGTGGAGAGGAACTTCCACTGGAAGGGATCCTTGTTGATGGCCTTTTGGGAACAGGATTTCAAGGGAAGCTAGAAGGGGAAATTGTAGAGGTAATCGAGCGAGCCAACCGCTCCAAGCTCCCGATTTTAGCAATCGATATTCCTTCTGGAGTGAATGGGAATACAGGGGAAGTGGATCCGATTGCGATCAAGGCACATGAGACGATCTATTTAGGGATGCCGAAGATTGGGTTTTTCATTGGTCAGGGGTATAATTATGTCGGGAAGTTGACCCGCGTGGATTTCGGGCTAGGGCAGAAATATTGCGTTATGGCCCAAGGAAAAGGGGTGGTGATCAACGATCAAGCGATGCCTGATCTTCTCCCTCCAATTGAAAGAGTTCGACATAAATATCAGGCAGGGTATGTCATTGCTTTAGCAGGATCGCCTGGAATGCCTGGAGCGGCGATGCTCTCATGTCTAGCCGCTTTACGGACCGGCGCAGGAATTGTCCGTCTCTTTCACCCAAAGGGGATGGAAGAGGAATTTGCAGCAGCTCCCTTAGAGCTGATTCGTCATCCCTATTCATGGGAGGTGCCCGATCCAATTTTTGAGGAGGCAAAACGAGCAAAGGCATGTTTGATTGGGCCCGGTGTGGGAAAGGGTGAGGGAATCCATACCTTTGTTCAGTCGGTTGTCTCAAAGCTTGATTTGCCAATGGTGATTGATGCTGATGCGCTTTACCATCTGAAGGTTTTCCCGAAAGGGGCCATTCTCACGCCACACTATCGTGAGATGCTCCATCTCTTAGGGAAGGAGGAGCTGAGTCATGATGATTGCCAAGCATTCGTTGATCAAGGAGAGGTGACCGTGGTACTCAAAGGAGCTCCCACATGGGTCTTTCATCCTAAAACCACACCACTCATTATCCCCAAAGGGGATCCTGGGATGGCAACGGCAGGAACAGGAGATGTTCTAACTGGGATGATTGCAGCGCTTCTGGCTCAGGGATTAAAAGGAAGAGAGGCGGCAGCACTCGGCGTTTATTTACACGGAACATGTGGAGAAATTGTTGCAGCTAAGCAAACCTCTTACGATCTTATTGCGAGTGATCTGATTGAGGTCCTTCCCGAAGCTTTTCAGCAACTGCTGAAGCGATCGGCTCAGGAATAAAGGGAGTCACAGACTCTCCTTTTGCACCGATCTCTCGAATCAGTGAAGAGCTCAACGATTGATAGGGGTCATCGGGAAAAAGAAAGAGAGTTTCAATCTCCGACATCTTTTGATTCATCTGCGCGAAGGTTTTTTCTCGTTCATAGTCATCAAAGGTTCTTACCGAACGAAGAAGAGCATGAGCTCCACATTCTTTGGCAAAATTGATAACAAGGCCATCAAACGATGCGACCCTTACATTTGGAAGATTTTTCGTGAGAGCTTTTAAGAACTCTAGACGCGCCTCATTTGAAAACACCGCCTGTTTTTCTGGATCGATGCCGATGGCAATCACGACTTCATCAAAAAGAGCGCTAGCTCGTTCCATAATATTTAGGTGCCCTTTTGTTGGGGGATCAAATGTACCGGGATAAAGCACTTTCATTTACAACTCTGTTTTTAACTTTTATTCTTAAATGCCCTAAAATTTTATTGCAAAATTCTTGTGAAAAAAAATAATTTTTAATACCTTTGCCCTCGATTTTTCCCACAATGAGGTGCTATGGAAGCTGTTGGAAACGATTTAGGAGATGTTCTTAGTATATATGGATCTAATTTTTCCGATTTGAGTCTGGAAAGCTCGGTGGAAAGGGATTCGTCTACTGTCCGTGTTAATCAACTGTATAATAAGAATGTGAGAGTATGTTCGAATCAAAACGAAAAGGAAAAGGAGTTTGATATCGCGGTATACCAGCACCATGTTAAATGTAACAATGAAGAATCCAAAAAAGCATTGGAACGATCTTTTGAGGATATGAGCATTGGCCTTCTGGGTTTAGTCGTGGGAGCTGTTTATTTTAGTCCTGGAAGTTGTTTTCTTATATACAATTGTGCCAAAAAGGTTTGGACAGGGGTTCAACAATTCAAAGAGGCTTGCAAATTAAGTCATACGGATTTAGATGATGTAACTTTTGTTACAGATGCTGATTCATATCGCGAGAATTCAGAAAATGTCCCACCAAAAAATAATGGAAGTATCCTAAAGCCATGGACGCCATTAGATCCCATGAAACCGCTAGATCCTTCTTTCAAACCTTTTAAGTAGCTTATGATTACAAGAGTAAAAGATTTTCCAAAAAGAGAGTGGATGTTTCTATCTGCCACGCTGTGCATAATAGCAATATTAAATGCTGTCCTTTCCCAAGAGGTTTTTGAACCAATTTTTTTTCTGGTAGCGGTTCTTTATCTTAGTTTTTATGCGCTGAGTAGCAAGTACTCTGTAAAAATAAGGCTAGCAAACGCTTTCATAGGCGGGTACTTTGTTGCAAAACTTTTAGATTCTACGGTGGGAGTCTTAGCAAAGATAGTTGTTGGGTCTTAAACGACAACTCATACTGTTGCGCCTTGGTACTCAAGGAGCCAGTCGGTGAATTTGCCGATACCGGTTGAGAGAGAGGTTTTTGGGTGGAAGCCTAGATTTTTTTGGGCTTTGGAGATGTCAGCAAAGGTGGTGGTGACATCGCCGGGCTGCATTGGTTTGTAGTCGAGATGGGCCTTTTTTCCCAGGGCAGATTCAAGGAGGGTAATGAGGTTCATGAGGGGTTCAGGTTGGTTATTGCCCAGGTTGTAGATTTCGAAGCCGGAGCAGTGGTCGATAGCAGCAGCGGTTCCCTCGATAATATCATCGATATAGGTAAAGTCTCGCTCCATTTTCCCATGGTTAAACACTGGAATAGGGAGTCCTTTTGCAATTTTTTCAGCAAAGGAGAAGTAGGCCATGTCAGGGCGTCCCCACGGACCATAGACGGTGAAGAAACGGAGTCCTGTCATGGGGATTTGATAGAGATGATGGTAACTTTTGGCAAGAAGTTCTCCCGCTTTTTTTGTTGCGGCATAGAGGCTAATGGGGTTTTCTGTCGGATCGGTCTCTGAGAAGGGGATTTTTGTATTTCCACCGTAGACAGAAGAGGAAGAAGCAAAGATAAGTTTGGCTTCGAGAGCTCGGGCAAGTTCTAAAACAGAAAGGAAGCCAGTAAGGTTGGAGTCTCCATAGGGCATGGGATGGGTGATCGAGTAACGGACCCCTGCTTGGGCGGCAAGGTGAACGATGTGTGTGATCCCTTTTTCTTTGAAAAGATCAATGTGGGAAGAGAGGTTTTGGATGTCGAGAGAAAGAATTTCGATTCCTTCTTGTGTTAACTTTTCAGCGCGACTCTTTTTGAGCTCAGGTGTATAATAATCGTTGAAATTATCACACCCAATCACATAATCTTCTTTTTTAATTAGGAACGAAGCTAAATGAAAGCCAATAAAGCCAGCAATGCCGGTTATTAAAATCTTTTTTTGAGTTTCCATGGTTTAAGCATAGCATGATGAGAATTTGTATACTACTAGTCATTGGGGGAATGCTTGTTGGATGTTCTAACACACCGTTTAAAGGGAGCGAGGTTGTCGGGGCCGATGAATTTGTAATCGACAGCTACAAAATAAAAGAGGGAAAATTTTCTATTTTGCAGATGGAAGGGCACCCCTTGATGACCTTGGACCCTGTCCTTTTAGAAGAATATCCCAATACCATTGATAATGGGGATGTTCTCAAAGTGGCAATTTTTCAGCCCATCAGAGGGGATCTTTCAGGAGCGGTCCGCTCGATTGGAGAGGAAATAGGCTATGCTGTTTCCGAAGGAACGATCCGTCTTCCTGATCTAGAACCGATCGAGGTAAAGGGATTAAAGCTTGGTGAAGCAAGAGAGAAAATTCAAAAGGCCTATGATCGAGAAATTGACGGGGTAGAGGTCTTTCTTGCGTTTGAGAAACGGAATACGAAGAAGATAGAACTTGCAGGACTTGTGAGCTCCTCTTCGATCCCTGTTAATGGAAGTAAACGTCTTTTTGAAGTCCTTGCTGAAGCTAAAGTTCCTCCTGATGCGAATCTGTTTAAAAGTTACCTCGTAAGAGGGGATCGACCTCTTCCTGTTGATATGCATCGGCTGATGAAAGAGGGAGATATGAGCCAAAATGTCGTTATGCGTGGAGGGGATAAGATTTATATCGCTGAAGCAAGCTCTTCCTCAATCATGGTTATGGGCGAGGTAAGAAAAGAGGGTGTTTTTAGCCTCCCTTCAGGTTTTATGCCTCTACGTGAAGCGCTTGCCCTAGCAGGAGGGATTCCCTATACAGGCGATAAAGGGGTGATCCAAGTGATTCGGGGAAATGTGTTACGTCCCAAGATCTATACGTTGAATTGGAAGCATGTTCTTCGCCTTCCAACAACGAGTATGCTCTTGATGCCTGGGGATATTGTTTATGTGGCAGCGACGCCCATTACAGAATGGAACCGGTTCATCCAGCAAATCTTCCCCACACTCACAGGAATTGAGCTCTTACGAAAAGGGGTATCGGGGGTCATTGCGATCCAATGAGTAACGACGATCATTTTATCCTGTTCTCTGACATCAAAGAGTTATTTTGTCGCTCATATTTATGGATCGTCGTTGGTGTTTTGGTTTTTGGGGTGGGTGGCTTTTGGGTCCGTAGTCAAGTCCCCGTGAAGCATAAAATTCATGCTATTTTTAAAGATCATGAAAAAAATAGTGGGGAAACAAAAAGTGCATTCAATACCCTACTAAAATCCATCGATGTTTCCGTTGAAAAGCAAGGTGGTCATGTTCTTTTGACATCGACCCCAGTGATTCAACCTGTCATTGAGCAATTGGGACTTCAAGGAGTGGTACAAGAACGCTCAGCACTATCTGAAAGGTTGCGTCAATGCAGGCGGTCTTTGTCAGCAGAATTAAGGGTTCCTTTGGTTGAGGAAGAAACATTTTCGTTCAAAGAGATCTCTTATTCTGGAGAGCGTGTGAAGCGGTTCAAACTTTTTTTTCGGTCTAAAGAACTCTTTGAGCTTAGAGACCGAAAAGAACGTCTTATTGCTGTCGGTGAAGTGGGAATCCCCCTTACAGCGAGCGACGTTACCTTCACGATCGAAACAGTTCCTAGAGAACTTAAACTCCGCTCCTCATATCCCTTTTCCATTCTTCCTTTTGAAGAGGTCTGTCACCATCTATTAGAGAAGTTAGAAATCAAATCTGACAAGACGAACTCAGAATTTATCCATATTCATTTTACCTATCCCAAGCGTTGTTTTGGGAAGAAGTTTGTGAATGCTCTCATGGAATCTTATCGGCGCTATTTGTTGGTCGAAAACCAAACCCTCTCTCAAGCTCAAATGGCCTATTTAGAAAAAAGGAGAGATGAGTATTGCCAAAAAATGGATGGATACCTGCAAACGCATGTCAATTACATGAAGGAAAGCCTCAAAGAAAGAGGGGCCTTTACTCTTGGTCAACATCTCCCTCTTTTTCAGGAAAGAAGGTTGAAATATACAGGAGATTTACATGCTCTTGAGATGAAGCGTAAGCGGTTATCAGAAGCAGATCCTTGGACAATTCTCCCTGCAGGGCAAGAAGTCGGAACTCTCCAAGATAATCTCTACAGTCTTTCAAAAGAAAAAGATGAATTGAGTTTAGCCCTTTCCCCTTCTTTTCAGACTGAAGAGAAGATCGGGCACTATGTCAAGCAGCTTGACACTCTCCAAAAAGAGAAGTTAGAGACAACAACTGGGATCCACCAATTTTTTGCGTCCCTTGCCTCTCCAAACAAAGAAAGAGAGAGGATGCTTCTGAGTCAAAAGCCTTCTATTCTTTCTGGAGAGCAGCTTTCTCATGTTCAAAATGAGAAGAAAAGATTCCACCATCTTTTAGGAAATACTTCCGGGTTAACTAAGCAGTGGTGCCGTCAAAACCTCCGTCTTTTATCCTTGCAAGAAGAGGTTTTGAAAAAACGGTTGATTTCAGGAATTCCTGTTGAACCTGAATATCAGGGGATCGATCTCAAAACCGCAAGGACGCTCCTTCTAAATACAATTAAAAAGAGAGATGAAACAGATCTTCACTTGAATCAAATGGAGGTAGCCTGCCGAGCCTTAGATAAGGACGATGTCGAGTATATTTCGCTTACCGCAGCCTTTCCAGATGGGATTGGTCAAGATCTTGTACGGGAAATGGGGGATCTCAATCAAAAACTACAGAGGGAGAGAGATTACACTGAAAAGGAAAGTGAACGGTTAGAAAAGAAACTCCAGCTGAAGAAAAATGACTTAAAGCGTCACATGAAAGAAACGATCGCTTTAACACAATCGGATCTGGAGAGATTGGATCAACGGATTCAAAAGATTCAACGAACGATTGTCGATCTTCTTGGGCAAGAGATTGCTTTGGTGGAAAAGCAAATTCAAGATCGGATTGACGAGCAACTCCTTTACTTAAATAAGGAAGAAGAGTTGATCCGTGGTCAACTTTACGAGGTGAAATCAGAGCTCTCAGGGGTTCCTGATCTCTGGTTAAAGGAGCGCCAACTTCAGTTTAGTGCGGACCTGAATCAAGGAATGCTTGAGTCGCTCGTTAAACTTGTCGAATCTAAAAATATCGAAAATGATGTCTCAATCCTAAAAGCAAAGCCAATCAATCATGCGAGCACTCCTATTAAGGCAAAAAGTCCTCTTCTCTGGATTTTCGGGGGGATTGGTGGACTGATTGGAGGGATGATGGTGTTTGCTTTCCTCTTTTTCCATGCCCTTCAGCATGGATTTCCAATGAGCTTGAAAAATCTTCGGCAAAAAGGGAAAATAGTTTTAGGAATCCTGAAAGGAAAAGAAACAGTTGAAACCTTGCGCCATTTAAGTCTTCTGCTAGAGAATGAGCATGCAAAAGTTATTTCCCTTATCATGGGAACACAAAAAGAATTCGTAACACCTCTTGCAGATCTTATTGCATTAGAAAAAAAACGGGTCCTTGTGATCGATTTTAGTCCGACAAGAAAGATCAAACCAAACGGACTAGCTGCTTATCTTGAAGGAAAAATGGACGATCCCAATATCCAAAGCCAAAGTTATGGTGGGAGATTATCATTTGAGGGTTCTGAAGAAAGAATTCCTGAACTTGTGAAGCAAAAACGATTCCAAGACCTTATCGAAAAGTTGAAAAAAAGCTATGACTATCTCTTGCTTGCTTTTCCTGTAAGTTCCAAGAAAGTTCTTCCCAAGGTGGTCCTTCCAACTTGCGATCACACGGTGATTCGATTAGACGGAGAATCAATGGATGACCTATCCCCTTATTTTGAATGGGAAAGAAAGGGGAAATCACTCGCTTTCTTACGTTAAGGATATAGCTGTTTTCTCTTTGGGGGGAGTGAGAGCAGCGGCAAATAGAGCAGCAAATAGAAAAAACATCATTCGTCCGGAGTTATAGGTCCATAGAAAGTGATCCACGAGACCTAACAACAAAAACGTAAAAAGAATAGACCCTAACGTTAGCTTAAGCAGGGACAATTCATTTTTCCGAATAAGTTTGAAAAGAGATAAGAGAAAGAGCCCTACAAAAATCAATCCAATGATCCCTGTTTCAGATGCAATTTGTAGGTAGATGTTATGGGAATGGGCTCCAATTTCATTCACCCCTTCAAAATAAGAATCTAAATCCCCGTAGGGAAAAATAGGATATCCATTAAAACCAATTCCTAAGATGGGAAAGGATTTAATAAGGAGAAGAGCCAATTGAAAGAGGACGATTCTTCCTTGATCTGAGTTTGAAGAAATGGTGTTAGCGTTTAAAAAACCTCCACGTGCTGTGAGATGATCGAGTAAAAGTCCAAGAGCCGCCAAACCACCTAGACTGATTAAGATGGAGAGAAGGGTCAGCCCCTTTTTTTCGTGTGGGGAAAAAGAAGAGCGCTTTACCCATCCAATTCCACAAAAGAGAAAGGTTCCAGCGATCCATGCAAAGATAGGACCTCTTGAAAAGGTTAGTCCAAGAGCTAATATCAAAAGGGGAACGGTGATATAGAGGAGAACTCGCCCTGATTTTTTTTCTGTAGAAATAAAGAGGTAGTACGTAACAAAAAGTGCAATGGTGAGGTAAGCACCAAAAATATTTGGGTGGTCGAAGGTTCCTAAAGATCGAAGAACAAGGGAATGGTCTGGAGAAATCCAAGGAAGAAGATTAAAAAAAGCTCGGTTTGTTTCATCCATAGGGAATACAGGAACATCCTTCATATAAGGGGTGATTTGTGGTTCGGCAAGAAAGGCGAGTCCCAAGCTCTGTTGATAGAGAAATTGACCAATCCCAATCAGAGATTCGATCACCGCAACGGCCAAAAATGCCCAGAAAATAGGTTGGATAAGATCGATGCGTCGGTGGAAAATAAGGTAGATCAGGTGAAAAGCCATAAAGGCGATCAGTAAGTTCAAAACATAGATATATTGAGTGAAATAGGTAGAGAAGATGGAAAGGATAATCGAAAGGAGTGCAACCCCAATGTAAATCGTCAAGTAGCGGGAGTGGCGGTTGAAGAAAAAGTCCTTAAGGCGGACCTCTTTTAATAGAAAAGCACTGATCACTAGACCAATAATCCAAAACTCTGTCAGATAGAAATGAATATATTTTTGAAAAAGAGAAGGGATTCTAAAGTCAAAAGAGGCGTGGCGTTCAAAAAAGTGAACGAAAGAAACCGAGACCCCACGAAATACCTTAAAGAAGACATTGAGAAAGGGAAAAAGGACGACGAGCGCCCCACTGAAAAAATAAAGAAGCTTTCGTTTCATTGGGCGTCATTATAATTTTTTGAGCATATTTCTCTCCACCTCTTTATTAAAAGCGCAGCAAGAGGAGCGGCTTCTTTCCCATAGTCTCCGAATTTTAAATACACGACGACAGAAAGATCAGGCATATCGATTCGGTAATCATCTCCTTCTTTGAAAGAGAGTCCTCCGAACCAAATATCTTTACACATCAGCGGTTCCCCTTCACGATCGAGAAAAGGACGATACATGAATTCAGCCGTGGAAGTTTTTCCGATAAATTGAGGTTGAATCGCTTTATAGTCAGGGATCCATTTGGGGTGTTCGTAAAGCGCGCGGATGCGGTAAGGTTGAACAGGTCCTTTATCACCCATGACAACACGCTTCATCCCTTCGAGAAGTTCTGAGCGGACTCTTGGAGGCATGTCCATAGTCCTTCTTATTTTTGGATTGACAACATCGACTCCTTGAGGGTTTGCCTTGAGCTTGACAATTTGAGGCTTTAAAACGGTCCCTCCATTCCCAATCGTTCCGAGCATCGAGGCAGTCTGGAGAGGGGTCACAACGAGGGAATGTTGTCCAATCGCAAAGGCATAAAGGCCTGTCTGATTTGAGCGGATATCGTCGGGAACATATCCGCCGATTTCTCCAATGAGATCAACCCCTGTCGGCCTTCCAAATCCAAAGCGCTCTGTTGTTTTCTGCAGATCTGCAGGGTGCTGAATGATTTCACTTGCAAGAAGCGAGAAATAAATATTACTGGAGCGTTCCATGGCTGCTCGAAAGTCGACCCTTCCTAACGTCGCGTGGCTTCTTGGCATTCGTCCCCCTTTGTGATGACGGGTGATGAGTGTTCCGTCAAGATAACGTCCCAAAACCATCCCTGAATCAGTCATGATCTTTGGATTGTATTCATCGATAATGTCAAGCGGATTTAAATCACGGAGAGGAAGATGGTGATCTTCATGAGCCAAGTAAAGTTGTTTTAGCGCTTCGTATCCTGTGACAACTTTAAAAATGGATCCAATAGGGGTTGCCCGTCCGTAGGCATATGAGGTTCCATACCCAAATCCATTGCGTGGGTAAAAAGCACTAGCAAGCCCTTGAAGCGTTTTTTTTCTGAGCGAAAAATAATACCCATATAGGGGATCGGTTAATTCCTCAAAAGAACGGATAGTTGCTAGGAATGAGAGGGAAGGAGATTTATTTTGCACGTAAGCAAGGGCTTCTTTAAGGGGGCCTTCGACCTCTTTACTTTTCAGGATCAGGTGAAAGAGAAAAGGCTGGAGCTCCAAGTGATCGGAAACATTTCCGTAGATAAAGGCATCAAAAAAGGCCCATTTGTTTTCTTTCCAAAATGTTGCGAACAGTTTCCTTTCACTTTCCTCTAAATAATCTGTGTAGGGATGAGCATAGGTTTTTCTCTCCTTTTCATCTTCCCGTTTTTCCTTCAAATAAGCCTTAAAGTGTTTGTTTCGCCACCGAGGAAAAATTCGTTCGTGGTACAAAGAAGCCACCCGCTCTTTGACCTCTTTTTTGACTTGGACGAAGGCTTGGCACAGCTGTCGATACTTCAAAGGAGAATAGGCACGTCCTTCTTCAAGGGCTTCTTCATTGAAGAGGTTCCCCGAGGCCATTAGGCGGAGAAGATCAAGAAATAACAGCTTATCTTTATTGGATTTAATGGGTTTGAGATAGGGGTCGATTTCTTTTCGGATTTCTTGAACAAGAGAGAGGGTTGTTCCCTCCTCTTTTCCTTCGGGATAAAGGAGGGCAATCGTTTCCGCCATTGTGTTTTGTTCTAAAACGCGTTTCAGCGCTTCCATCACATGTTGAAGATGGATTGCCTCGTAGATCGTGGGAATTTTGCGAAGGATTTTTCTGACTTGGCAATTTAAGGATAAAACGTGGTCGAGGTAAGTGTCCCAATTTAAGGGCTGTTTTTCTGTGAAGGTTTGCCATTCCCGTTCCATAGGGAGAAATCCATCCCAAATCGCCCCGATGTGACGATCATTCTCAAGCCATTTGTGGATGTTTGTTACTTTAACGTCCCGCTCCTTATCGGTCAGGATAAAGTCATTTGGATCAAAACGGGGATAAGAGGCCATCGCAACAATTTCCCCAGTTCCAGGGATCATCGCAACAATCGCTCCTCCCTTCATCCAAGGGGGGCGAATCTTATCGTGCCCTTTACCTGCTAAGGAGAAATGCTTATCTCGGTCCAGCTCATTAAGCACTAAGAGTTCTTCTGCATACTGTTGAAGCTCTGCAGAGATAGTAAGAAGGAGACGGTTTCCAGGCTCTGCTTCTTTTCCTCCTGGAAGGTCTCGAATAAAACGACCTTTGGCTCCGATCTCTACTTGCCTTTTTCCAACGGTTCCTCTGAGATCCTCATCAAACTTCCGTTCGATGCCTCCCTTCCCGACTTGAGCGTGGATGGTATATGCCTTTTCCCTCAGTTCGCTGAGCCGTTTTTCTACATCATGACTGCTATAAAATCCCTTGGGGAGAGGGACAGGAAGCCCTTCTTCTCTTTGGTCTAAGAACCGAGAAAGTTCCTTGATCTCATCAGCCACCGCGAGGTACTGTTTTTCATTGATAGACCCCATGTAACCTATCAGGTCGGATCCTACCTTTCCTTGAGGATAATACCGTTTAGCTCCCCGTTGCATCGTGAGCCCAGTCCAATCCTTTTCCATGAATCGGAGGCGGTAGTAGAGTTCTTCTGAAATGTCCTCCTTCAAAACAAAGGGAGTGTTGGGGAAGATAGAGGCTTTGCTGTAGATAAGGTCCTCAATCGCGACAGGATCCATTTCGAGCTTCTCTGCGAGCATCTTGGAGAGCTTCTCGATATAGAGGCGCCGCTCGTAAACCTTCACCTTTTTTCCTGTCTTATCCCGTTCCCAGATCGCAAGGGGGATCTCACGGATCCGATCGAAGCAAACCGCTGCGTTGTACTGGACTTTATTGATGGCTAAAGGGACATTGAATCGATCGCGGATCGTCCCTCTGAGGGCAGGCTCTACCACCGTTCGCCGCTGAGGCTTTAACGCTTTCTCCAGGTACTCGTCATGCTTAATCGTTCCCAAGTACCACACGCGGAGGGCAATCATTAAAAACGCCACCATCACTAGATGAAGGACATGATTGGCTTTATGAGGAACATCGCGGCTAATATTCATACCCAAACATTATCAAAAAGGGAAAAGGAAAGGCAAAAGAAAAACCCAAGAGGCGGACCTCTTGGGTTTCAAGCCTACAGTGTAGGCTTTATGAAAGGTGAACCTAATTTATAGTTTTGCAACTAGCGGCAGTGTAGTACCAGTCTGCGCGAATGGAGTCCCACATCTCCCACTCATCAAAGCGATATTTGCTAGACGTCTAGAAGTCTTCTCCATGCGTTGCGCATCAGAGACTGACGTGTGTGGAGTCTCTTCTGTTCTTGAATCTTCAACAGGGCTAGCAGTGTGGCGCATGACTGTTCCAAGGCGTCTAGAAGCCTGCTGCATGCGTTGCTCATCAGAGGCAGCTGCGTGAGAAGCCTCCATTTGTTGAGGAGCTACCTTTGCTTTATTGTCTTCAACCCTCTTTTTAAGTGCGTCTTGAAAAGCTTTAGCGACGTTACTTTGTCCGAAAAGAAGGTGCATTGCTAGGGCTTGCTTTTTCTTTTTCGTTGTTTCAGCTGTGGGTTTTGGAGCTGGTTCAACAGCTCTAGTCTTTTCTTTTTTTTCCTCTGCAGCAGGCGTGGTCACGAATGGGTTGAATTTGTAGAAAACATATCCAACGGCAAATACGCCAAAAAGAATTCCTGCAAATTTAGCAAGTTTTCCCCAAGGAAGACCTTTTTTCATGCACTGCTCAGACATGAACTCTTGTACCCAAGAATCGTTCATTGTTGCCCCTGGCTGTTTGGATTGAACCATTCCCCAAATCTCTTCAAAAGACTTAACCTGTTCTTTCGTAAGAGATGAAAATGTCTCTCTAGCATCTGGATTTTGTTTTAGAAACTCACTTACCAAATCATCAGAAGGTTGGATGCTTGGAGGTTGGTTCCATACTGCTTCCAATTCTCGCTGAGTTTCCGGAGTGCTTGGAGGCTGGTTCCATATTGCTTCGAATTCTTGTGTAGTTTCTAGTGGTAGACTTCGATCGGTCCTTTCCAGTCCCTCATACTCGCGTAGCGCCTCATCAAAAACATCTGTTTCCGGAGTCTTAGCAAGAGTAGGAATTGTCGTTGTTGCTGTAGGCACAGGAGCGGTTCGTTGTTCTTGCATTTGTTCAAACACCGCCTGCATTCCTTGTCGGTGCTCCGCTGAGGGAGTTCCTTTTCCTGCAGTATTGCCTAAGAGTTGATCTTGGCCGAGAGTCGTAGCTGTCCCTGCAAGGGTGCTAGCTCCATCGCGAATGACCTCCTTCGCAACTTCTGAAGCGCTTATCCCTTGCCAAGCAAAGTAAGCCTTTGCGGCCGCAACAACCGCGGCTGCTCCTCCTAGAGGGAGGAGAAGAGCGCCTGCTTGGTGAACCGTCCAAATAGCTGCGCAAGGAACGGCTAAGGCGAGATGCTTATTCTTCATGCGAGTGAAACCCGCAAAAAGAGTAAAGTAGATCAAGGTAGCCGTGATCAGTGAATTTACATTTTCAGTAAAGAAACTTTGAAGAGCTCCGATAAGGCTCTTTTCAGTCAGTTGAGTATTTTGGTCATCAAGCTGCCGGGCTTCTAACCTGGTCGGCTGATGAAGGCCAAAAATATTTTTCATTGTTTCCATGTTCTTGTCCCCTTTCATTAACATTTGCCATAGTTATAATAAAAACCTTATTATTTGGCAAATTAAATAATAAAAAATAATGAATTTATTATATTAATGAATATAAATTATTTTAAATGCAGTTATATTTGTTCTGAGGGCAAAAACTAGTGGTTGGTCTACAAAATTCATTGATGAAATTGGCCCAAAATTTGAGCGTAATTTGAGGTCCCAAAACCGAAAACATGACAAGGGGAGGTTATTGAGGTGGAAAGAGCACCAAAAGATGGGTGAATAGCAGCATAGAAATTATTTTGAGGGGTAGGCTTTTTCAGTCAATGCCGCTTCTTTCTCAAGATACTTAGCGACGACCCCCTGCATTTCTTGTTCCGCAGGAGTTGACGGGGCCACCTTTCCTCTCCCTAGAGCGAGGAGGTGCTTATGAGTGGCCGAAGAGGCATACACCTTTGGTAGGACCGTTGCAGCCGTTTCGACGTAGGACTTGATTTTCACATCAGTGAGATCGCCTTTGCAGGCCTCTTGCATCTGCTTGATTTTCTCAAGCTGGAGAACAAGAGCCTTTTTCTCGAAAGAGTCCTGGTCAGTTTTTTTCTGAACATGGGCAATTTCCAGGGCCATATTTTTAAGCCAAAACTCAGTGTCGATGGCAATTAGCTTGTTCTCAATTGGAGAGAGGCCATCCCCTTTGAATTTCAGGCTAAGACCGTGGATATACTCAATGCTCTCCTGCTCTTTCTTGCTTGGAGAGAAAAAGATCATATCGCGGACTTCGCTCGAGATTTTTTCGTTAGGGTGTTTAAGGCAGATTTTCATGAGTTCGCGGTGCTCAGCATTGTGGAGGGCGGTGATTTTTTCCTGTAGAGAGGTCGTTTTTTCATTCCCATAATCGTGGACCATGGTTGAGAGCTTTTTCCGCTGCTCCAGCAGGTCGTTGTGAGCGAACTTTTTTTCTGAGTCTTTATAGTCTTCATCAGATTGTTTCAAAAAATTATTATACTTTCCAGCGCGGTAATCAGCAAGAACGGCGTCGATTAGTTTTTGCTGTGGAGAGAGTGTCTGTTCTACGGTAACAGGTTCATTTTGAGCGGTTTCCTCACTTCCGACTAGGGGGAGTGTGAGGGATAAAGCTAGCATTGGAACAAGTAGAAACTTTTTCATAAAACGGCTCTCCAGGCTCAATCTAATAGATATCCTCCATTATACCGAAAAGGGGAGTTTTGTGCACGCCTCTATCATGACAAGAAATAATTTTAATTTGAAAAAGGTTGAGGAAAACGCTTGGAAAAAATTAGGGAAATACGCTACAAATAATGGATTACGTGCGCCTGTAGTTCAATGGTAGAACAATAGCCTTCCAAGCTATTAGTGTCAGTTCGATTCTGATCAGGCGCTTTTTTATAGCTGGTCCACCCAAGTGAGACCGGAATTTATTATGAACCAAGACCGAAATCCCTACGTCTGAAAGTAGGGATGCCGTCGTCAAACAAAAGGGACAAGGCTTGGCAAAGACCAAATCAAATACACCTGTATCCATCAAGGATCTACTAGAAGCTGGAGCTCATTTTGGGCACCAAAAGCAACGATGGAACCCCAAAATGAAGCGCTTCATTTTTGAAGAGCGCAGTGGGATCTACATCATCGACCTCGCAAAAACCATGCAACAGATTCGTATCGCACTTGACGTTGTTTCTCAAGTAGTTGAGAAACATCAGAGCGTTCTCTTTGTCGGAACGAAAAAGCAAGCAAAAGATGTGATTAAAGAGTGCGCAGAGCGTGCTGGTGAGTTTTATGTGGCAGAGCGTTGGCTTGGTGGAATGCTTAC
Source organism: Chlamydiales bacterium (assembly GCA_024233515.1). Classification (GTDB taxonomy): domain Bacteria; phylum Chlamydiota; class Chlamydiia; order Chlamydiales; family Simkaniaceae; genus Neptunichlamydia. Next base: position 55,329 of record JACKPO010000009.1, on the reverse strand, counting down.
AAACCTTCCAACCATTCGTCAGTCTGTGAAGACACTTGAGCGGATTGAAAAGCAAATTGCTGCAGGCGGAGAAGGGTTTACTAAGAAAGAGATGACTCTTTTAAGCAAAGAAAGAGAAAAGCTTGACCGTAACCTCTCTGGAATTCGTGCGATGAGAAAGCCTCCAGGCCTTCTTGTTGTTGTTGATCCAAGTAAAGAACACATTGCTGTTGCAGAGGCCAACAAGCTTGGAATTCCTGTGATGGCTCTTGTGGATACAAACTGTGATCCTGATCCAATTGATTATGTTATTGCTTGTAACGATGATGCTCTCAAGAGCATTAAGCTGATTATTCAAGCGATCTCTGATTTGATTATTGATAAAAAAGCTGCTTTGAATATTGCGATTGGTAAAGAAGAAGCATCTGAAGAAAAAGCACAGAAGCTCAAGGAATCAGCTGAAGAAGAGTCAACTGAGGAGGAAAAAGAATGACAATTACAGCACAAATGGTCATGGACCTAAGAAAGCGTACTGGCGTTGGTATGAGCAAATGTAAAGAAGCTCTTTCTGAAGCCAATGGTGATATCGAAGAAGCGATTCACATCCTCCGCAAAAAGGGGATTGCCTCGGCTGTCAAAAAAGGGGGACGTGAAACAAATGAAGGTGTTGTTGGATTTGCTGAATCAAGCTCCGCTGCCTATCTTGTTGAAGTCAACGCTGAGACCGATTTTGTGGTTCAAAATGATCGCTTCAAAGAGTTTTTGCAAAATATCTGTGATGAAGTTGCAAACACAAATCCTGAAACGGTCGAAGCGTTTTTGCAGCAGAAGTATAGCAAAAACGATACGTTAACGATTGATGAATACCGCGCAGAGATTGTTCAAACTCTAGGTGAGAACATCCAAATTAAGCGTTTTCAAGGATTCAAGAAGCAAGGTGATTGCTCTCTTGGGATCTATTCTCATATGGGTGGAAAAATTGTTTGCCTTGTGGAGATCAAAGGAGCAGGAGATCAACAAAATCTTGCTAAGGAAGTCGCAATGCATGTGGCTGCAGAATCTCCAGAGTATTTAAAGCCTGAAGATGTTCCAGCAGATGTTCTTGCAAAAGAAGAAGAAATTGCGAAAAGTCAAATTCAGAACAAGCCGCCTGAAATTGTCGATAAGATTGTCAAAGGAAAGATCAATGCTTATTACGAACAGGCTTGTTTAGTAAACCAGAAGTTTGTCAAAGATCCTTCTAAATCTGTTGCAGCTTATGTTGCGGATGAAGGGAAAAAAGCTGGTAAAACGCTCGAAGTTGTTGCGTTTGCTCGCTGGCAAATTGGTGAATAGTTGTGGAGCCTGAGTCTGCGTATCAGCGGGTTTTACTGAAGCTTTCGGGCGAGGCTCTCAAGGGAGAGAAACCGGGAGTGATCGATCATGTGGCATGTAATGAGATTGCCGATGCCATTTGTGAAATTTACCGCCTTGGGATCCAGATTGGTGTCGTTATTGGTGGCGGGAATATTTTCCGTGGCAATATGGCAGAGCAATTTGGGTTTGCCCGAACCCCCGCTGATCATGTCGGGATGCTTGCCACCACGATCAACGGACTCATTCTCGGACAAGTGCTTTCAGAAAAAGGGTGCCAGACCCGCGTCATGAGCGCCCTTAATTTCGATGGAATTGTGGAGCCTTACAATTGGAGCCATGCTCTTCACTCATTAGAGAAAGGGCATATTGTGATTTTTGTGGGAGGGACAGGTAACCCTTACTTTACCACGGATACCACAGCTGCCATGCGGGCCAGTGAAATTGAAGCGGAAGTTCTCTTAAAAGCAACAAAAGTTGATGGCATTTATGATAAAGACCCGAAGACCCATTCAGGGGCTGTCAAAAGTGATCACTTGACTTATTCTGATGTTTTAACAAAAAATCTTCATGTCATGGATGGGACAGCTATTGCCCTCTGTCGAGAAAGCAATATCCCGATCCATGTCTTCAACCTTTTTGAGAAAGGGGCCCTCTTCAGAGCGGTCACGGAAAAAAAGGGTGGAACACTTGTTACCCAAGGTTAAACACTGATGAGTATTATGGACGAATGTAAACACAATATGGAAAAAGCCCTCGAGCATTACAAAGATGAGCTTAAAGGGATGCGTACGAACCGCCCGAGCCCTAATATGCTCGATAATGTAACTGTTGAAGTCTATGGAACAGAGATGAAAATGCGGGATGTTGCAACGGTTGCGGTTGCTGACGGCAATCAACTGGTTGTGACCCCATTTGATCCCTCTTCAGCCAATTCCATTGCAAAAAGTATTGAAAAAGCAAATTTGAATCTCCTTCCCGCGGTAGATGGAAATGTGATTCGCGTTCCGATTCCTCCCATGAGCGAAGAGCGGCGGAAAGAGATTGCTAAAGATGCCCGTGAGAAGGGTGAAAAGACAAAGGTGACCATCCGTGATGTTCGGCGCAAGTCGAATGATCTGGTAAAGAAGCAGAAAGGGGATGGCGAAATCACCGAAGACGAGCAAAAAAAGAATGAGAAATCGATCCAAGAGCTGACTGATAAGTACTGCAAATTGGTCGATGAGCTTTTCGTTGCAAAAGAGAAAGATATCCTCGAAGTTTGATCTTGCAAATTTTAGGGTCTCCCTGTAAAATGGGAGGATCATGATCTTTGGCCCCATCGTCTAGTCAGGCCTAGGACACAAGATTTTCATTCTTGCAACAGGGGTTCGAATCCCCTTGGGGTCATGAGAGGCTTTAGCTCAGTTGGTAGAGCATCTCCCTTTTAAGGAGAGGGTCGATGGTTCGAGCCCATCAAGCCTCAACAGGCTAGGTAGAAATACCTAGCCTTTTTTTGTGCCATAAGAAGATTAGATCGTGTCGTCAAATTCTTCACTCTACCTTAGGTTTTTTTGACTTCAAGGAGAGAAGCGGTTGTTCCTTCTTGTTTAAGGAGGAAGAGAATGTTTTTGGCCACTTCTGTGGGAGAAAGGAGGGTGTCAGGGGATTCGTTCGGGAAATTTTTAGTGCGCATGGGGGTGGCGGTTCTTTGGGGAACAACGGTGTTAATATGAAGATCAGGGCGTTCTTCGGCAAGTCCTTGGGTGAAGTTGACAATGGCGGCTTTGGTGGAAGAATAGAGGGTGTAGGATTTACGCCCTCGGGTAAAAGAGGAAGAGGAAAGATTGATGATGTGTCCGCCGGGTTTGATCTGCGCGGCGCGGCAGCTGTAGAGGAGGGTATGGAAGTTCGAAGTTACGATATGGTCGATCTCTTCTTGAGAGAGTGCATGAAACGGTTTAAGGGAAAGGTGGCCGACGCAATTGATGAGCCCATCAATGGGACCAATTGTGCTGAAGAGAGAGGTTGTTGCTTTGTAGTCTGTGAGATCAATAGGATAAGTAGAAGAGGATTTGGAGAGGATGAGAGGGTGGGCACCTTCTTGTTTAAGAAGCTTAGCGAGGGCTGAGCCGATTCCTCCCGTTCCCCCGGTGATGGCAAAGGTTTTCCCCTTAAGGGAAAGGGTGGATTGAGGTGGAGGGAGGCTTTTGAGGCGCATAAGCTGCTCTGCAAGGAAAAGGTCGAGTTCGTTAGTGATTTTAATATTATCTTCACTGCCAGAAACGACATGGATCGTTTTCCCGAGTTGTAAAGCGAGGCTACAGTCGTCTGAATGGTTTTGGTGGGAGGATTTTTCGTGAGCTTCAAGAATCAGGGGATAGGTGAAGCTTTGAGGGGTTTGTCCTCGCAGATATTCTGCTCGATTGGGGATCGAAGAGATGGTGTCAAACGTCTTAGCATGAACGATGGTATCGGCTGAGGGAATGCAGGTATCGACAGCTTCATGTTTTTCCAAAGCATGGAGGTTATCTTGGATAATTTTTTCCGAAACGAATGGGCGGGCAGCATCGTGGATAACAACATGTGTGGTTCGTGGATGGCAAGAAAGGAGTCCGCGGTAGGAGGAGTCTTGCCGTGTATACCCCCCTTCAGTGACCCGAATACGGGAATCGGAAATTTCGGATTGAACTTGCTCGATATAATCCTTATGACAAACGAGAAGGATTTCATGAAACTCAGAAAAAGAAAGAAAAGCTTCAAGGGTATGGAGGTAGACTTTCTTTCCGGAAAGATTAAGAAATTGTTTCGGGGTGGAGCTTCCAAACCGTTCTCCATTCCCACTCATTAAAAGGATGGCAGTGATCATGAACCTATCCAGAATTAAAGGATTTATTTGATTTCTTCGATTTTTGAGTAGATTTTTTCTTTTCATTTTGATCACATTGTCCAACTGACAAGGGTTCAAAATGAAAAGGAAAAAGGTGCCAAAAAGAGTGGAATAAAAAAGTATCTTTAATTCTGGATAGGTTCATAACTTTAGCACAATAGACTTTAGAGCCGATTGTAAATACTCTGCCCGTTTTTGGGCGAGCATTTCTTGTGGAAGGTCTTCCTGAGCTGCTAAAGAAAGATGTCCGCGACGAAGCTCGAAGAAAATTCTATTCACTTCTTGATCAGAAAGTCCCTCGATCCAGGACAAATCGATTCCTAGTTTGATAAAACTCATTGCATTAAGTGCTTCTTTAGTATCGATTTGGTAGGAGTGTTTGAGAAGGCCAATCGCACGACTTACTTTATCAACAATGAGGGCAACAGGTGTTTCTTTCATCTGTGTTCGTAAATTCTTCTCAGCAGAGGCAAGTTTTGTTGCTGTCTTATGAACTCCTTCTAAAATGTGATCTTCTGTCAGCCCTAAGGTGAAGCGATTTTGGATGATGACGATATCTCCGATGTAATCCACAGTCCCTGAAAGACCGATTGCTTCGACTTCATCATCTAATTCTTGCATTAATAGGTCATCGATTTGGTCAAGTTGGATAAGACAGGGAAGATGGAGAAAGGATTGGACGGTTAATCCGGTTCCCGAGCTGGAAAGTTCTGAGGTTAAATAGCCAAACTTATTAGAAAAGGCAAAGGGGTGAGTTTCTGCAAGGTGTTCTTCAATAGCGGATAATTTCTTCCACGCCTCTTTCCATCCAGTGTGAGACTCGATCGTTTGCAATGTGAGATGGTCTTCTCCATTAATGATCGCTAAGAAGGTTCCTGTTTGATCGATGACCACTCCTGACTGGCAGTCGGGATGTTGTGTGTCGTATGTGGTGAGAAAGTGTTCACATAGGAACTCTTTTTCAGCTCCTTTAATATGTTCCAAGGCGAAGAATTGAGGAGTGTCAAGCCCTTTTACATCGAGGAGTGTCTCTTTCAAAGAGTCCAAGAGAGTTTGAGAATGGTTTTGGTCCAACTTTTGGGGAAAGGGACTAGACGCAATATTTCGTTTCAGAAAAAAACTCGAAGCAATCCAGATCGGGGTGTCACTTTTTCCCCAAAACGCGTTGTCTTTGAGTTGTAAAAACCGGTTAGGGGTGCTCATCCGTTGCCTTGGTCAAAGAGTTGATTTGATCGCGGATCCATGCTGCTTCTTCATAATTTTCCCCTTTAAGCGCTTGGCTCAGCGCTTCGTTCAAATCGCGAAGTTTATGTGCTTGGTCGGGGTTTTTCCCAAGAAAAGGTGTTTTTCCCATGTGAAAAGTTGGAGTGGGGCGAGAAGGATTCTGTTTGAGTCGGGGGGAGATTAGTTGAGTTTCCAGGAGTTGATCGCTCAAGACATCTTGGAAAACATGGTAGCATTCTTGGCATCCCAGCGGCTCTCCCATTAAAACAGATTCAAGAGAGGTATGGCAGTGGCTGCAGCAGATTCCCTCTTCTTTTTTTGATGTGGCCTGAGTTCCCTTTCTCCCTTCGAGCTTCTGTTTGAGGATCGGGCAATCGCGACACATTTCAAGAGTCGTTGCTGTTCCCTCTACCATTTCAGTATAGAGAACATCGGCACACTTCTTACATTGACTACATTCTAACGGTCTTTCTGTCATGCTTTTTAGCTATAGTAGAAAGTTCTTTTATTATCAAAATTGTTGTGTTATTCGTTGAAAAAAGTCGTTAAGGAGATGCATCCATGAAAAAACTCGCCACTATTCTTAGTCTTTCAGCGCTCTGTTATGGTGCCAATGGAACGCACCAAACGCCACAAAGTAACTCGAATTCGATGCAAGTTTCTTCAGATTGCTCCCATCTTTCCAGTGATGAGCAACAATTTGCATCGCAGCTCAGTGACATGCATCGGACGATGTTTTGCCGTCACTTTTCTGTATCGCAGAGAATTGAAGCGATGACCCTTGCTTCTTCAGAAGTAGAAAAGCTGACTGGGCAAAAAACAAATATCACTCCTGATGAGGCAGTTGAAGCGGTCATGAAAACAGCGCGCCAAAATCAGAAAAACGAAACGAGTGGACAACAGTCCTCCTCTCAACAACAACAGCAAAATCCTTACAGCAATTACGGCTCATCAAATGGAAAGGGTTCCAACCCTTATTCAAATTATTAACCACCCTTTTATTTAAGGGCAGGGTAGGTGAAGCAGAACAAGTGAACGACATTGAAAAGGTAGTGGCAGAAGATACTACTTTCAATGGAGCGGGTCATTTGATAGATGCTTCCATAGATTAGGCTTGCGATGAAGGTAAGAGAAAGGAAAGAGAGGTCGCGGATAAAGGTGAAGTGGATGAGAGCAAAAAGGAGGGACACCACGATCACACTGAAAGGGCCTGCCCATTTTGTGTTGAGATAATCAGTGATTTCCCGTTGTAAAAAGCCGCGAAAGAATGCCTCTTCAGGAATAGAGACAAAAAAGAGATTGGTGATGAGCCAAATTGGGGTCATTCCGGGAAGTTTTAGATCGATTTCAACAAGATGAAGATAGAGGGCTATAACCATCAAGATGATAACGCCCAGCGCTGTCAGTGCAATTGTTTTGAGGGCAACAGAGCGGAGATGCATTCTAGAGAGGAGGGGAATTGAAATCGCAAGAGGGAAAAATCCAATAAAAGGCTTATCGAAGTTGAGATAAAGTGTATAGGGATAAGCATGTTTGCTGACTTGAACTTTGTTTGCAATGAGCCAATTGTGAAACCCCGGGAAGAAATGTCCCATGAGAGCAATGGAAATAAAAAAAGCGATCAAGATTGTAATTAGACGGGGAATCCCCCGGAGTTTTGCAGTCAGAACGTAATGCGTGCCGCAGAGAAGGCCAAGGGCAACAAAGATCTTAAAGTCGATCAGTTTCCCCATAATTCCAAAGATAGAACTGATAGCGATAAAAGAGCCCCAAAGCCATGGGGAACGGTGAATCCACAAACTGATAAACGCAAGAATCAAGGAGGCAAAAGCGAGGGACGAAAGAGGGTGATGAATGAAGGTTAAATAGCTCATAACTTTTTCCAGCCTAATTTTCTCACGAAAAAATGATTTACGTCAAAATAAGAAAGCTTGTTAGGCTGCGCATTTTGTGGATGGTGTCCAAACTTGGGTTAATCCCCTATTTTTTGGGAAATAAACTTTTCCGTCAGGTACTCGTAGATTCCTGTTGGTCCTCCTTCACGACCAAAACCAGAATCTTTGATTCCCCCAAAGGAGCCTTCTACGGCGCTCGGAGAGCCATCATTCAGACCAATGATTCCAAATTGCAGTGCTCGGATTAACCGTTCAGATCGTTTAAGCCCTTCCGTAAAAACGTATGCAGCCAATCCGTAGGGGGTTTGATTTGCGAGTTGAATGACCTCCTCTTCGGTTTCAAATTCGATGATGGGAGCGACGGGGCCAAAAGTTTCTTCTCCGAAGATTTGCATGGTGGGAGTCACACCTGTGAGAATTTCAGGTTCATAGGGGTGTTTGGCATGAAGGTGGGCTTGAGCTCCTTTCTTGATGGCATCTTCAACATGCGCTTTGGCTTTTTCAAGAGATTGAGGATGAAGGGTGGTGCTAAGTTCGGTCTCTTCAATCAAGGGGTCACCGATTTTTAGCGCTCGCACTTTTTCGATAAAGCGAGGGAGAAATGAGGGGAGAATTTTTTTGTGGACGAACAAACGGTTGGTGCAGACACAGGTTTGACCACTCATCCGAAACTTTGAGGCAATGGCTCCTTCGATGGCTGTATCGAGGTTGGCATCATCAAAGATGATGAGGGGAGCATTCCCGCCGAGTTCCATCGTTGCTTTTTTAAGGGTCCGTGCTCCTAGAATGTAAAGTTCACGGCCAGCCTCATAGCTTCCTGTGAAGGAGACCTTTCGAATATGAGGCGCTTCCATTAGAGCTTTTCCGATCTTTTCTGTTTCTCCAACAAGGGCATGGAGTGCATTGGGAGGGAGTTCTGTCTGATAACAAATTGTGGTCATCATGAGGAAGGTGCCAGGGGTGTAAGAGCTTGGCTTGACAATGACTGGACAGCCTGCAGCAATTGCCGGAGCGATCTTTCTTGCCGCCATTGCAAGAGGGAAATTCCATGGAGTGATCACTGCTGTCGGTCCAATCGGTTCATAGATCACTTCAAGCTTCTTGTTCTCTTTAGAGGAGGGAAGCTCTTTCCCATAAATCCGTTTAGCTTCTTCTGCAAACCAGCCGAAATAGTTGGCAGCATAGGTCACCTCTCCTCTTGCTTCGGCAACGGGTTTTCCCATCTCCAAAGTGATGGCATGGGCTAAATCCTCTTTATTATCGAGAAGAGCGACGCGAATTTTCTTAAGAATTTCACTCCTTTTATAAGGAGGGAGGTCGATGATGGGCTCTTTTCTCACATAATCGATCGCATGAGAGATCTCTTCCTCTGTTGCGAGGTGGAGTTTCCCCCATTCTTCTCCTGTAACAGGAGAAATCAAAGGTTTGACCTTTCCTTCAAGATGCCATAGTTCTCCAATATAGGAGCCAACATTTCCTAGGTGAATCACTCGTAAACTCCCATTGCTAGAAATACCTTCGAACACCTATACTTAGCTTGTAACAGCTCATAACACATCGAATGCTTAGAAAAAAGAAAAATGGAACGACCTGGCTTGAGTTCGAACTCTTGCAACTCTTCCCAGAGGTCAAGCATGCCGTTTTCTTGGGGCTCCCTCTTGGGGAAAGAGCCGTTGAGGAGAATGGACCAGTGGTCCAAGAACTTTTTGATCTCAAACACCTTGCCCGACTCAAACAGTGCCACAAAAAAGACATTGTGGAAGTAGAGGGGGGTGGCCTTTATGAAAATTATGATGGGGCGCTAACTGCTAAAAAAGAGGTTGGGTTGCTGATTCGTCATGCCGACTGCCAGGGGACCATTTTCTATGATCCTGTCCGCCATGTTGTTGCCAATGTTCATTGTGGTTGGCGGGGGAGTGTGGCTAATATTTATCAAGAGACTATCGATCAAATGGGTCGCCGCTATGGGACCGATCCTGAGGATCTCATTGTATGTATTGGTCCAAGTTTGGGCCCTGAGGCTGCAGAATTTAAACATTATCAAGAGGAGCTGCCAGAGCATTTTTGGCCTTTCCAAGTCAAGCCGCTTTACTTTGATTTTTGGGAGATCAGTCGGATGCAGCTGATGGAAGCTGGGGTCCCAGAAGAGCAGATTGAAGTGGCAGAAATCTGTACTTTTTCCAATGAAAAAGAGTGTTATTCCTATCGCCGTAATCGTGATACCTTTCACCACGGCACATTGGTCGCTCTATCCTAAATTTTCTCGTTCTGGTATAGTGATAAGTTATGAAAATTGAAGATTTAAGTTTACAGGGTGTGAAGCTTATTTCTCCCCAAGTTTTCCGCGATGGGCGGGGGTACTTTTTAGAAAGTCACCAAGCTGTTAAGTATCGCGCATTGGGGATTGATGATGAGTTTGTGCAGGATAACCACTCCTGTTCAGGGAAGGGGGTGATCCGTGGGATGCACTTCCAATCTAAGCCGGGACAAGCCAAGTTGGTTCGGGTCGCATCGGGTCAAATTTATGATGTGGTGGTCGACATTCGACCCAATTCTCCGACCTTTGGAAAATGGGTTGGAACAGTTTTAGACGGGGAGAATCATCATCAGCTTTACATTCCTGTCGGATTTGCTCACGGGTTTTGCGTTTTAAGCGACGAAGCGCACGTCCTTTATAAAACAAGTAGTGTCTACAATCATGAAACAGAAAAAGGATTTCGTTTTGACGATCCTGAAATTGGGATCAAATGGCCCGTGAAAGATCCGATTGTTTCAGAAAGAGACCAACAATGTCCCTATTTTTACGAGTTGAGGTGGTCATGAAGGTTTGGATTATTGGAAGATGGGGTATGCTTGCAAGAGCGATGCAACGGAAGTGTCAGCAAAAGGGAATTCCCTACTTTATGACCTCTAGAAAGGAGGTTGATATTAAGAGTGAGGAGGCTCTCCGTGCGCAGTTTGAAACGTTAGAATTTACCCATATCATCAACTGTTCTGGATACACTGCTGTTGATCAAGCAGAAGTGGAAAAGGAAAAAGCCCATGCCCTCAACGGCCGGGCAGTAGGACTCTTAGCTAAACTTTCCCAAGAAAAGGGGAACCGACTGATCCATTTTTCTACGGACTATGTCTTCGATGGGGAAAAAGAAGGGTACCGAGAAGATGATGAAAAAGCGCCCCTTTCAGAATATGGGAAGAGTAAGGAACTCGGAGAGCGGTTACTTTTCGAGCACTATCCCGAGGCTCTTCTCATACGGACCTCATGGCTTTTTGGCAGAGAGGGGAAAGACTTTGTCAAGAAGATGATGACCCTCATGGACGAAAAAGAAGCCCTTCATGTGGTGAGTGACCAGAAGGGACGTCCCACTTATGCTGATGACTTAGCAGAGGCAGTCTTATCGATGCTTGACGATGCGGGAACCTTCCATTTTGCCAATGATGGGGAGACGACATGGCATGAGTTTGCCGAAACGATTCAGAAAAAACTCTCCCAGAAAAAGAAGATTCGTTGCAAAAAAGTGGAGCCAATATCAAGTGATGAGTTTGAAACCAAAGCAAAGCGTCCCCGCTCATCCGTCCTAGAAACCGATCATTTTACACCCAGACACTGGGTTTTAGCTCTAGAGGAGGTCATAGAACATGCACTTAGACCTAAATAATGCACATATTCTTGTCACCGGCGGGGCAGGGTTCATGGGATCTGCGTTCATCCGCTTCGTTTTGAAGCAGGAAAACTTTCAAGGACATGTCACCAACCTTGACCTCTTAACTTATGCCGGCAACTTAGAAAATTTGGAATCAGTAAAAGACTGCGTAAATTACTCCTTCTGCCAAGGCGATATTCAAGACGAAGCGCTTTTAGAACAGATCCAGAAAGAGCGCCCGATTGATGCGATCGTCCATTTTGCAGCAGAGACCCATGTCGATCGGAGCATTACGGGTCCTGATGCTTTTATGCAGACGAACATCATGGGAACCTACCACCTTCTCGAGTTTGTCCGTCGCCATCCTGAAATTCACTTCCACCATATTTCAACGGATGAAGTCTATGGCGCTCTCGGCAAAGAGGGAGTCTTTACGGAAGCCTCTCCCTACAAACCGAACTCTCCTTACTCTGCGTCAAAAGCCGCTTCGGATCATTTAGTCCGCTCGTATGGAGTCACCTATAAAATCTCGACAACGATTTCTCATGCGAGTAATAACTACGGGCCAGGGCAGTACCCTGAAAAATTTATCCCCTTGATGATTCAGAACATTCTGAATAAGAAAGAACTCCCTGTCTATGGAGCGGGAGAAAATATCCGTGAATGGCTCTTTGTTGAAGACCATGCCCGCGCGATTTGGACGATTCTATTCAACGGAAAAAAGGGAGGGGTGTATAACATAGGAGGAGGGAGCGAACTTAAAAATATCGACCTTTTGCACCTTCTCATCGAGGTGGTAGAAGAGGCAACAGGAGACAAGGTCGACCGAGACCTCATCACCTACGTGACCGATCGTCCAGGACATGACTACCGGTATGCGATGGATGGGGCAAAAGTGGAGCAGCTAGGGTATCGGCCGATTTGGCCTCTCAAAGCTGGCCTCCGTGAAACCGTTCGTTCCATAAGGAGAGTGTGTGTATGAAGACCGTGTGTGTGATCCCTGCAAGAATTGATTCGAGCCGGTTTCCTAGAAAAGTCTTGGCGATGCTCGGCGAAAAGCCGATGCTTCAATGGATCTGGGAAGCAGCGACCTCATCCGAGATGTTTGACGACATCGCCTTTGCGATCGATGACCATGAAACGGCGCGTCTCATCGATTCCTTTGAAGGAAGATACCACATGACTTCCCCCGACTGCCTTTCAGGAACCGATCGGCTCATTGAGCTTCAAGAGCAAGGGGTGATGGAAGGAGATATCTGGGTCAACTGGCAAGGAGACGAACCCTTTATCCACCGCGAAATGATTGAAAATCTCCTTCAAACCATCGATCAGAACTACGATCTCTGGTCTCTTCGAAAAGAGATCGAAAATGAGCAAGATGTCGAAGATCCTAACGTTGTCAAAGTGGTGACCGACTGCCAAGACCGCGCCCTCTATTTTTCTCGCTCACCGATTCCCTATGATCGGGATGCTCTTGAAGATATCACCTACTATAAACATATCGGCATCTACGCCTATAAAAACGAAGCTCTAAGAGAAATTTCCACCCTCTCTCCTTCAGCCCTCGAACGGGCCGAAGGGCTCGAGCAGCTCCGCTTTCTTGAAAATGGCCTTAGCATCCAGGTCCACGAGACCGCCCACGAAACTCTCGGCATCGATGTTCCCGAGGATCTCGCTCGTGCCATGGAACGGATCGCTTCACAAATCGTATAGAACTCTATTTGTCAGCCACAAAATAAGTGCGCCGACTAGAACGAGGTAAACTCTGTCTTTTTTTCGTATTCCTTGAATGGTTCCAGCAAGGATTGCCAACCCTGACCAAACAAGCAGATTTCCATCAGGAAGCTCCAAATGCAACAACTCCATGACAAGTTTTGCGATTGCATAAAGGGCTACAAAGCATGCCAGTATTTTGTTTTCGAAGGTTTTGCAGAAGTAGGCTCCAAATGCTCCAGCAGCGGCTAAGATTACAATCTGAAAGGAGAGATTCAAAAAAATAAGAATGCACCCAACTAAGAGGCATACCAAAAGGAGTGATTTTTTGTGATGCGTGAAATAGCAAACAACTTTTTCCATAAGATGATCCTTAATACTCTTTATCCCAAGAATCGCGGTCATTTCCATGGTCTGGCCCTGATGATTGTTCTTCTCCTTCTCTCTCTAATCGTTTAGCTTCGTTATATTCTTTACAAGCCTCAATTAAGTGATTAGAAGCACTTTTAACCATTTGTGGTGCGACGATCAGGCCTACTCCAGGATGTGCTGCCACAACTAGACCCGCTTCAATTGATTCTTTTACAAACTCTCCTAGGTGTTCTTTTGCGCTTTCCTCGTGTTCTTTAACTTCAACTTCTCTCCCATTCAAATTCCCGGTTTCTTTTTCCGGTTCTTGTGGAGCAGACGAGGATGAATCGTTTGATACACTCTCTACAGTAGACATATGGCACCCCAAATGTAACATTCAAGCACTGAGTATAGCAAGTGTAATATTTAATTTGAAGTATGAAGTTTATTCATTGCGCGGGGCATGTGTGAAGAAGGGGCAAGTCGAATTTTTATTTAACAAGGGAGGGGTTGACATCGCTCCTTGGAGTGAGGTATTTTAGTAGCCTTTAATATAGGGATAGAATGTCAACAGAAGAGATTCTCTCATCAAGAGAAGAATATAAATACGGGTTTCGGACCGAGATCGAGTCGGAGCTTTTCCCCAAGGGATTGGATGAAGAGACAGTGCGGGCACTTTCTGCGAAGAAAGGGGAGCCTGAGTTCATGCTTGAGTTCCGTTTAAAAGCTTTCCGCAAGTGGCAAGAGATGACGGTTCCTGAGTGGGGCCATCTAAAAATCGATCCGATCGATTTTCAGAATATGCGTTATTATGCGGCGCCGAAAAAGAAGCAAGAACTCAGTAGCTTAGAGGAAGTGGATCCCGAGATTCTTCGCACCTTTGAGAAGTTAGGGATCCCCCTAGATGAGCAGAAACGGCTGAGCAACGTTGCTGTCGATGTGGTCTTTGATTCAGTTTCTTTGGGAACAACATTTCGTGAGACATTAGAAGAAGCGGGAGTTGTCCTGTGTTCGATCAGTGAAGCGGTCCAAAAATATCCCGAGCTTTTGAAACAGTATTTAGGAACAGTGGTTCCGATTGGGGACAACTTTTATGCAGCGCTTAACTCTGCGGTGTTTTCTGATGGTTCGTTCGTCTATGTTCCGAAGGGAGTCAAGTGTCCGATTGAGCTTTCAACGTATTTTAGAATTAATGAGAGGGAGACGGGACAGTTCGAGCGAACCCTTATCATTGCCGAGCCAGGCTCTTATGTCAGTTATCTAGAGGGGTGTACGGCCCCTGCCTATGATGAAAATCAACTCCATGCAGCGGTTGTCGAACTGGTGGCCCATGAGGATGCTGAAATTAAGTATTCGACGGTGCAAAACTGGTATGCAGGCGATAAAACAACGGGCAAAGGGGGGATTTACAACTTTGTGACAAAGCGGGGAAAATGCGCCGGCGATCGCTCAAAGATCTCTTGGACACAAGTCGAAGCGGGTGCGGCGATTACCTGGAAATATCCGAGTTGTATCCTGCAAGGGGATGATTCGGTTGGAGAGTTTTACTCTGTCGCTCTCACCAATGGAAAGATGCAAGCGGATACCGGAACCAAGATGATTCATCTAGGAAAACGGACAAGCTCGACGATTATTTCCAAAGGAATTTCGGCGGATGAATCTTCGAATACCTATCGGGGTTTAGTTCATATTGGACCGAAGGCAGAAGGGGCGCGTAACTTTACTCAGTGCGACTCGATGCTTGTGAAAAACAATTGCAGCGCGAACACCTTTCCTTACATTGAAGTCCATAATGAGACTGCAGAGCTTGAGCATGAAGCCTCAACGTCGAAAATGAATGAAGAACAACTTTTTTATCTGCAATCACGGGGAATCTCACAAGAAGATGCGATTCAGATGATTGTCAATGGGTTCTGCAAAGAGGTGATCAAAGAGCTCCCTCTTGAATTTGCTGCAGAAGCGCAAAAATTACTCACACTTAAACTCGAAGGGTCGGTTGGATGATCGAAATTCAAGATTTACACGTATCAGTTGAAGGGGAGCCGATTCTAAAAGGGCTCACGTTAACGGTGAAAGCAGGAGAGGTCCATGCGATCATGGGACCAAATGGGGCTGGGAAGTCGACTCTTGCAAAGGTATTAGCAGGGGATCCCAGCTATGAAGTCACAAAAGGATCGATCACTTTCTGCGGGAAAGATCTTCTTGAGCTCGAAATCGATGAGCGTGCACATGCAGGATTATTTATGGGATTCCAATATCCTGTCGAAATTCCTGGGGTGAGCAATGAAGAGTTCTTGATGAGCGCCTACAATAGCAAACGGGAAACACCTGTATCAAAAGAGGTTTTTGAAGTGATTCTTACTGAGAAAATGAAAAAGATTGGAGTGAATCCTGAGTTTGCAAAACGGGATGTGAATGGCGGATTTTCTGGAGGAGAAAAAAAGCGAAACGAGATCTTGCAAATGGCCGTTCTTGAGCCAAAGCTCGCGATTTTAGACGAAACTGATTCGGGGCTTGATATCGATGCGATGAAAATTGTTGCAGAGGGCGTGAACAGACAGCTAAATAGTGAAAACGCCTTGATTTTGATTACCCACTACCAACGTCTCTTGGATTATATTAAACCCCAGTTTGTTCATGTTGTCGTGAATGGAAAGATTGTTGAATCAGGGGGTCCTGAGCTTGCACTCCACCTCGAAGAAAAAGGGTATCAAGGGATTGCATGACACTGCTTGAAACGATTGAACCTCATCTTACCTTAGAGACTCCTTGGAAGAAAAAAGCTTGGGAAAAGCTAAAAGAGATGGGACTGCCCACAAAAAAATGGGACCCTTTTAAGTATGTCTCTTTGAAAGGATTGGTGGAAGGGGAGTTTGTCCCAGTTGCGCCGTCGTTTCCTAAGGGAGAAGGAACGCTCTCTTTAAGCGAGGCAATGCTTAAATATGGCGCCCTCTTGCAAAAGAGTTATGCCGAAGCGTTAGAAGGGGAGAAAAGTCCCTTTGCCCTTTTGAATCAAGCCTTTGCTGAAGAGGGACAATTCCTCTATGTTCCACCAGGAAAAAAGCTGGAACTCGAGTGGGAGTTTGTTTTGGATGGGGGGCTACGCGCACCCAAGATTGAGATATTTGTCGGAAAAGGTGCAGAGCTTTCCTTAAACTGGAAATGTGTAGGGAAAGAAGCCTATTTTTATAACCCTTCTTTGCAGATTTCATTAGATGAAGGAGCGCGTGCAAAGATTGATCGTCATAATGAACACCACTCTGAAGCGTATGCCATGGAAACTTTACGCGCAAAATTAAAGCGTGATGCTCACCTCTCCTTTTTCATCTTTTCTAAAGGAGCAAAAAGTGAGCGACATGATTTGGAAGCCTCTCTCGTTGGTGAGAATGCAGAAGTCGATTTAAAAGGGCTCTCTCTCCCAGGAGGAAAAGATGAAATTCATCAATTTATTACCGTGAAACATGTCGCGCCGAATGCCAGATCGCATCAACATTTTAAGACGGCAGTCATGGATCAAGGGCGAGCGAGTTTTGAAGGGAAAATCTACGTTGAAAAAGAGGCGCAACAAACCGAAGCGTATCAGCTCAACAATAACCTTCTCTTAAGTCCCAAGGGAAAGGCGATGAGCAAGCCCAATTTAGAGATCTTTGCCGATGATGTGAAAGCCTCTCATGGAGCAACAGTTGCTCAGCCTAAGAAAGAGGAACTTTTCTACTTAATGACAAGAGGGCTGTCTGAAAGCCAAGCCAAATGGCATTTGGCTCGAGGCTTTTGCAAAGAATTAGCAGACGGGGAAAGAGTCGACAGGTTTTTAAAACGATCAGGAGAATAGGATGTTTGATGTGAGGCGTGTACGGGCAGATTTTCCCATGCTTAAGAAAGTGATGAATGGGAAAAATCTCATTTATTTAGATACAGCTTCTACCGCTCAAAAACCGAAAGTCGTGATCGATACCATGCGCCGCTTTTATGAAGAGGAATATGGCACGGTTCATCGCGCTGTTTACGAACTTGCGGCGCACTCCACAGAAATGTATAGCGCTGTTCGAAGTAAAGTGAAGAACTTCATCAATGCTGCAGAAGAAGAAGAGATTGTTTTTACACGGGGAACCACAGAAGCAATCAATCTCGTTGCCCATTCCTATGGACGAGCATTCCTTCAAGAGGGAGATGAGATCATCATCTCTGAAATGGAGCACCACGCAAATATTGTTCCTTGGCAACTTCTTGCAGAAGAAAAGAAAATCAAACTCAAATATATTCCGATGTCTCTTGAGGGAGAGCTAAGAGTTGATGTCTTTAAAGAACTTTTGTCGGATAGAACAAAACTCGTCTCTGTCGGACACATTTCAAATGCAACAGGGACTGTTAATCCTATTAAGGAGATCATCGATTTAGCTCACGATGTTGGCGCTGTGGTGGTGATCGATGGTGCACAAGCTGCTTCACACTTCACCCTTGATATGCAAGCCTTGGACGTTGATTTTTATGCCTTTTCAGGTCATAAGATGTATGGTCCAACCGGCGTTGGAATTCTCTATGGAAAACGAGCTCTTCTCGAAAAGATGCCTCCCTTCATGGGAGGGGGAGATATGATCCAAACGGTGACGCTAGAAAAATCAACCTTTCAAGATCCTCCCATGCGCTTCGAAGCGGGAACCCCTCCGATTGCTTCTGTGATTGGACTTGGAGCAGCGATCGATTACCTTGAATTGCTTGGACGCGATGCAATCCTTGAATGGGAAATGAAGTTAACAGATTATGCCCATGAGAAATTTCGAGAAATTCATGGGCTAAGATTTTTGGGGACTGCGAAAGAAAAAGGACCTATTCTTAGCTTTACACTCGAGGATGTTCATCCTCTCGATCTCGGAACTCTATTAGGGCTGAAGGGAATTGCTATTCGGACGGGCCATCTTTGTGCGCAGCCCACACTCAAACGCCTTGGGGTGAATGCCCTTGCGCGTGTCTCTTTTGGGATTTACAATACTCTAGAAGAGATTGATCATACCGTCCACGCAATCAAAGAAGGGGCTATCCTTCTTAAGCCGATGAATGCGACCTAACCAATCCTCGTCTAGAAATCGAAGCGGAGCTTTGTGGTTAGACCATGCATATTCAGGTCAAATCGGTCGTAGTGGCCATCTCTCTTAATATGGAGTGTTTCGTTGATCCAGACTTGGCTTTCCCATCCTCCTTGAAGAAGAATATGGTAACGATTGCAACCGAAATATGTTTCGAGACGGAGACCAATCCCAAACTCAAGGACAGGTTTGATCACTCTTAACGTATCTTGGGTGTTATAGGTCGTTATTTCCGTTGGAGGAACTTGGCTATTGGTATCAAAAGTCTCAACTGTATCTTTTCGATCAAGGTCATAATGGAGCCACATTCCTGAGAAGGCAAGGTTTCCGTAGAGACTCACATACTTTGAGAACTGCCAAGAGGAATTAAGACCTCCTCGCATCCCTAGACCCCACATTGAAGAATCAAAGCGTGCTTTGAAGCCAAAGGTTTGCCCGAGAAGGGCAATTGGAACCGCATCATAGTAGACATCATAGCCTTGTTTTTGCCAGGTCCCTTTCATTCCAATAAAGGGGCGAAGCTTGAGGGTACGGCTCACATAGTAATTTCTTCCCAGTTCAAGATCTCCGACTTGGAAATGAAGATCGTTTTGGGCTTGAGCTTTAGTATAGGAAATTTGATCAGAGGTTATCGAATTTGGTAGAAGATCATAGGTCGGAAGAAGGTGGGAAGAATGCTTAGAGTCTCCAACGTTGGTGTAAAGCCAGGTGTACTGGAGATTCATGTCCCAGCACCCGTGACAAAAGATCCATCCAAGACCGATTTTAAAACCAGGATCCCAAGACCAGTCGACCGATTGGACCTCTCCTTTGTTAGGGATTCCATTTGCTGAAGTACTGAGATATCCTGTTTTAGCATAGGTGAGGGTGTCGATCCTTGCTGTCCAGTAGATAAACTCTGCAGACAGGTGAAGATCCATTCCATTTTTGACACGAGGTCCAGCACAAGGAGTTAGGGAGTCCATGTTAGGTGTTGTTGTCTGATGTTTTTCAATCGTATCGATACGGTTCTCTAGTCCACGCATCCGCATTTCGCTCTCAGCGCGCAAGCTTCCAATCATTAAAACAACAAACAATAGTGTCAGACGAAAGGTTTTCATGAAAATCCCATTATAAATGCTTAAAACACTTATGAAACGGGATTTTCAATTGATTTTCAAGAAAAAATTAAAAATCGAAGCGGAGTTTTGCACTCAGTCCTGAAAAGGTTAGATCTCCACTGTAATTTTGGAAGAGATAAATAAACTTCCCATAGTTGATCCATATCTGATTTTCCCAACCAGCTTGTACTGAAAGGTGGTAGGCTTCTTCTGAGAACCACCACTCACCTCTTAGGCCGAGCATTAGCTCTAAGTTCACAAGACTAGAGTTAGGATCGCTCTTAAGTTGAGTTGTGACAGTTGAACCAGTTTCTGCCTGGGTAATCGTATCTTTTCGGTGGTTATTATAGTCAACCCAAATGCCTGCAACAGATGCATCGCTGACAATGCTCCAACCTTTATAAAAGGTCCAAGTTCCGTTCATCCCCATTCGTATTCCAATTCCCCACGTCTTTTGCTGTTGCAAAACATCCATGGTTCCTGGAAGAGGGTCATTATCTCCAAAAACGATTTGATTTGTGAGGTAATGCAACTTCCAATCTTGGTGATTCCAGGCTCCGCGGAGGCCCGCAAAGAGGCGCGTTTGTAACGATCGGCTAAGGAAGAAGTTACGACCCAGCTCGAGGTCAATAATATTGTAGTGAAGAGACCAATGGCTTTTAGCATTGGTAAACCCACCAACATTGATGTTACTTAGAGTGTCAAATGAAAATGTCCCTGGGGCCATATTCCCATCGGGGCGAGAGACCGAATCGGTTGCGCTACTATGGTACCATGTGTAGCGGGCGAATAGATCCCACCCATCATGTCCAGGATAAAACCCAATTCCGACACGAAATCCAGGATTCCAAGAATAATCCACTTTGTGAACCTTTCCTGCAGAGGTAACGTTTGTTCCAGATTCAACTAAAACCCCTGTTGTTGCATAACTTAAGCCTTCTTGGATTCCTTTCCACCACAAAAACTCTCCGGTGATAAAGACATCCGCCCCCCCTTTCACAAAAGGGCCTGCTGGAGGTGTGATTTCCTCACGCTCTTGTGCAAAAAGACTAAGACTCAAAGTGAAAAGAACAAAAGCGACTAACCTTTTTCCCATGGATTCCCCCTTTCTTTCTTCTGTAGCAGATTTTCTTTCCTTGCGGCAAGAAAAAAAAAGACGCCAATTGCTTGGCGCCTTTTTCCGTTTGGAATCTAATCAGTTAGATTAGAAGTCGAAGCGGAATTTTAGGTTCAGACCCTGTGTAGAGAAATCTGAAGTGTTATTGTCTAAGACTTCATGGAAGTTAGACAAATTAATCCAGTTCTGTTGCTGCCATCCCGCTTGGATTGCGAAATGGTAGTTATCATCATAGAACCAAGTTTCCCATCGGAGTCCTAGTTCAAGCTCAGACACAAAACGGCAGGTATAAGAATCATCATTATCAATGTTGATAGCTGATGCTGTTGTACCTGTAGTTGAATTGGTGAAATCAAGCGTTTGTGTGTGCTTGTGGTAGTTTGTCCAAAGAGAGGTTAGGGCTAGGTTTCCATAGATGCTCCAGCACTTAGTAAAGTACCAACCAGTTTGAAGTCCTCCACGAACACCAATACCCCAGAAGTCGTACTTCTTTTTCATATCAGCGGTCCCTGGGAACGAATCAGCATTGCTATCTGAAAGTTTTAAGTCAGATGAAGTAAGAGTACTTGAGAAGTCATGAGACTGCCATGTTCCCTTTAATCCGAAAAAAGGTCTTAGAGTCAGGTATTGGCTTGTGTAGAAGTTTCTTCCAAGCTCAAGGTCGATCACGTTGAAGTGAGTTTTCCAGCTTGCTCTGGCTTCGGTTCCAGAAACACTTGGACCATTAGCAAAAGGGAGGATTTCTGGAATAAACAGGAAATCACCTTTCTGGCTTTTAGTGTTTGAAGCGTGTAGCCAAGTATATTGGGTGAAGAGGTCCCATCCATCATGTCCTAGGTTAAGTCCTAGTCCCACTTTGAATCCTGGAGCCCAATCTTCTCCAACAGCAGAAGCTTTTCCTTTAACAGCAGCTCCTTGATCGTTTGCAGCTCCTGATGAAGCAAAAAAGAGTCCATCTTCAGAGACTTTCCACCAGATGAAGTCTGCAGTTATGAAGACGTCAGCACCGTGTGCAACACGTGGTCCCGCATTTGGAGTGATTTCTCTGAATGTTCCACGTTGATAAGTTCCTTGGCTTGAGCTCGAGTCCATGCTACTGCTTGAACTGTAAGAAGAACTTCCGTTTCCATTTTGGTAATTGCTATGCGCAAATGCTGTACTTGTCAGCCCTAGGCATAGAGCCCCAACTAGAGGCAAGAGTTTTCGGAGTTTCATTTCCATGTTCATTTTCTCCCTGTTATAGAAATGATAAAGTATTTGTAAGTCAAGTAGCTTCCTTTTTAACCTACTCAGCTCCAATTCTGCAAGGAATTTCTTGTTTTTGCTAATATTTTCTCTTCATAAAAAAAGCCGCTGTTTTTTGTAAAACAGCGGCCTTTTCATGTTAGGTGTGTTCTTCTACTTACATATGAAACGCTATTGCACCATATGGTCCAGAATAAGAGAAGTTATCCGTTGTAATAGAGGCAATTCTTTGAGTTTGGCCTATTGCAGGGATCTCTGTAAACGCTGTCAGCATATCAAAGGCGCCAATATAAGAATTCACTTGATATCCCGCTTCAAATCTTAGAGATGACTTATTGGAAAAGATAAAATCATATCTTAAGGCTAGTTTAGCACCAAGTGCTGGAACAACTCGGTTAGTGCTGGGCGATTTGAATTTGCCTAACGAACCGAAGTTCAACAACGAGTTAGCTTTAACGCTTCCAACTAAGAGCGAAGCATCAAAATGGGAATAGAGTTTGAGTCCTTTGTACAAGGTGTATAATCCATCGATACCAAAAGTTGGGCCAACACCCCAATAGGATGATCTAACGTGTCCAACTGCAAAGGTCAAGTCGTGTTTCAAATCTGCCCAGCGAATCCCTATAGAAGGAGACAGTTCAAGATGATTTTTGGCCACACAAAAACGATGACCAACTCTTCCATCAACCTGATTAACTGTGTACTTTACGTACGCGTCGCTAACGAAGACTCCACCTGGAGCTATTGGTACTCCTAGATTAAAAAAGACACTACCAAAGCTGACCGGTCCTCCTGAAGCGTCGTTATAGTTATGTTTTGAATTGTGTAAATAAAAATACTCTACTTCTGCAAAATTAGAAACAGAGTTAGCATCATATCCAATCAAACCACCACCAGCAAATTTATAATCGGCTTTGGAAGGTTTGCTTAATGACTGAATTCCAGATCCTGAGGCATACTGCCAGCTATCAGTGAAAGATCCAATCCCTGTTTCTGATGGCAAAAGACCTGCGCCAGTTGCCTTGAAGTAAAATCCCGAATTATAATCACAAGGATTCATCGTGTTTAAAGTGTCTGGGGTAGTATTTGCTTCCATACCCGCCCAAGCTGAAATGGAAAATACTGTTAATAATGCAATACAAGAACCGAGTTTTTTCATAAAATTCTCCTAGTTATCTTCTCTCACAATGTACTTGGAAAGGTATTTTTTTGCAAAGATTTTCTTATTTATTTAATTTGAAGCAAACATTTTTCCTAGTGTCTAGTCCCAAAAATCCTTTAACGGAATTGGCCCAGATTTTGAGTACCATTTACTCTCCAAAAATCGATAACATTGTCTATGAGACAAGGGGAGATTTTTGGAGAGAAAAGGGTGCCAAAAGATGGGGTAATAACGAGGAAGGATTTTTGGGACTAGACACTAGTACATTGTGTAAAAAGTTTTTAAAATAATTATCTTCCCACCACAGGATACAATTTATGTAGCTTTGTTCGGGCTTGCTCTTTGGTAAATTGCCACCTACACTTCACTTCCGATTCGTTCCTCGCTTGTTCCCACGCTGCTACTTCTCTTTTTAGCTCCTCCTGGCTTCCTATCCTTCTATTCAGACATTGTTTCGACAATGCACTAAATTCTATTTCTGCCACATTCAACCAGCTTCCATGTTTCGGTGTATAATGTATTTCTAACTTCTCCGCTATTCTATAGGCTTCTTCAGGAGGAAACGCTTTATAAAGTGAGGCGATACTGTGGGTATTTAAATTGTCCATCACCATTATTATTTTTTCTGCTTCTTTGTAGTGCTTATCTACCAGGTCTTTTATGCAGTGTGCAAAATCCAATGCAGTCCGGCTGCTTGTTACCTTCACGTACCGCTTTCCTCGTAATGGTTCGAACATCATAAAGAGGTTACTTACTCCATTCCTTTTATACTCACTGTCATACTTGGCGGCGTCTCCTTTGCGTACTGGTAGTCCTTCTATTACACTCTGTATCTGCTGTTTGCTGCTTTCATCAAAAGCTATTACAGGCTTTCTTGGATCATAAGGTCTTAAGTAAACGCTTAACACGTCCTCCATCCTTGCTACAAATTCTGCGTCTTGCTTCGGCGCGATTTTCCACTCTTTTTTTAACCACGGTTTAAGTTCGTTTTTTTTAAAGCCTTTCCTACTGTTGTGTACGATATCGACTCTAGCTCATCTACCATGACTACCAACTTGTCTGCTATCAACCTTACCGTCCAATCTTTTCTTCCTTCTGGAGCTTCTGAACATGCTATTGAGATCATTTTTGCTTCTACTTTCCCATCGATTATTCTCGGCCTTCCTGAACGCTCTCTTTCTTTTACCGCCTTTAATCTATCTCCCTTCGCAAATCTTAACTTAATATTTCTAACCGTTGATACACAACACCCTACCTCTTTTGCAATCTTATCTTCATCTTCTCCTTCATCAGCTTTTAGTAAAATTTGCCCCCTCTTTACTTCTCTTACTCCCCATTTGCCGGACTTTGTTTTTTTTTCTAGAAAGTCCCTCTCTTCATTTGTAAGTTCAACCTTATATTCCACTTTTCTTGCCATAACATCTCCATCAATTTACGAACTGTTACAACAGTATACGATATTAAATAATTATTTTAAATATTTTTTACACAATGTACTAGTACTTTGTTAACTAAGTTTTTAAAGTAATTTGACCCATTTTTCGGCCCCCTTTCCTTCCAAAAAATTTCGCCTTGTCACATTGACAATGTTCTCAATTTTGAGGAAGCAAACTGCGCTCGAAATCTAGGCGCAAATTTCAGTAAAAACTCTTTTAACAAAGTACTAGAAGTCAAAGCGCATCTTCATCGTGAATCCTTGCAAGATCAGATCTCCTGGTTGAGATTGAGAAGCGAGAGCTTTAACGAGTTGGTTATGGTTGATCCAAAGTTGTTCTTCCCAACCTGCTTGGATCAAGAAGTGGTATCGATCTTCATAAAACCACCATTCTCCGCGCATTCCAATTCCGAGTTCTAGAATTCCTTTCAATGTGTGGAAACTGTTTTTCGTATTAAATGTTGTGATGGTCACACCCAAGGGAGGTCTGTTGTCTCCTCCACTGTTGCGGCTATCGTTTCTCGTATCTGTTCGGTGAATGTCAAATTGACTCCATAATGCAGAGAGAGAAAGATTCCCATAAATACTCCAGGTTTGTGTAAAATGCCAAGCGGTATTTAATCCTGAGCGTAGACCAATTCCCCAGTACGATTGGTCATTTTTCATTTTTCCTATTGACGTAGTATCGTTAGAAACAAAAAGATAGGTGACATGATAGTCTTGGCTCTGCCAAGCTCCTTTGAAACCAATAAAAGGACGGAGGGTCAAATAGCGACTGATGAAATAATTTCTTCCAAGAGATAAGTCGAGGGTATTGAAAGAGAGTTTCCAATTTGCTTTCGCATACTGGATATTATACTGGCTATTTGCAAAATAGACTAAATTTGAGATATTCCAAATAGGGGATACCCCTAGTTGGTAATTATCCATGGAATCCCATGCACTTGAATGAAGCCAGGTATATTCTGCATGAACATCCCATCCATCATGAGGGATGCTCAATCCTAGACCCACTTTAAACCCAGGTCTCCAGCTCCAATCAGGATGGCGGGTTTTCCCTTCAGGAGCATTTGTTGTTCCAGAAGAAACTCCTGTGTGAACATAACCTAGCCCCTCCATACGGGCTGTCCAATAGATAAAGTCGGTTGTCATAAACACATCTATGCCATGGTCTACGCGAGGACCTGCACTTGGTGTAATAACTTCTGTTGAGGTTTCATAAATTTTTCCAGGAATAGCATGAGGAGGGACTTGAACTGCAAATCCAGCAATGCTGAGCGCTAATAAAGCAAGGAGTCGTTTCATAAAAAACCCTAGGGTACCTTTTATTTGGACTCTAGAGGGTTACAAAGAAAAAATCAAGAAGCATTTAGATATTTCATGAAGGCGATCATCTTATTAATCACTCCCAGCCAATCATAGGTTTGTTTGGTGAATTGTTTCAGAATGAAATACCAAGCGGCCCAAAGAAGAGCTAAGCCAAGAAGAGATTTGATCGACATTCCTAAGAAGGCGATTTGTACCTGCGGCGCTAATCGGTTAGCAATTCCCAAAAACATTTCTGCCATTAAGATTGCTACAATCGCGGGTGCAGAGAGTTGGATGGCAATCGAGACAATCTGATTTAACAGATCGAAGCAGGTTTTCCAAAAGGTACTTTTCATGCTCAAGAAGAGGGGGTTGATATATTCGGTAGGTGGGACAATTTCATAGGATTTGACTAACGCATCGAAAAATAAGAAGGGG
Organism: Chlamydiales bacterium; assembly: GCA_024233515.1. GTDB lineage: Bacteria > Chlamydiota > Chlamydiia > Chlamydiales > Simkaniaceae > Neptunichlamydia. Next base: position 29,412 of record JACKPO010000009.1, on the reverse strand, counting down.
CCACTGATCTGAAAAAAAATAACGATGAGAATGTAATTATAAAAAATCCCGATGGGAGAGGCTTGCGTTTGCAGGGAAGGGTCTTGGGATTGCATGATGGATGCACCACGCAAATAGTCGACAATGATACCACTTGTTTGTACCATGTAGAAAGGGATGGTTACAAAAAACCCTAGAATAAACCCAATCAAGAGCTCTTTTGCTGAGTAAAGTAGAAACGCGTTATTGAATGTTATGGGCTCTTTCACATTGACAATCAGATAGGGGAGAAACACAATCGACAAAAAGATAGCCAGTCCCATCTTCGCAACCCCCGGAGCTAGTTTTGCCCCTAAGAAGGGGGCCATTGCCATAATAGGCGCAAGCCGCATCAATACGAGAAAAAACAGAGAGAGAACTCCCCAAATTGTCATATTTGGCAATGTGGAGAGATAGTCAAGAGTCATGGGACTCTACCTCCACTTGGGGAAATTCTGAAAAATGGTATTAGCAAATTGCATAATTTGTTGGCTTAAAAACCCTCCCATAAAGATGAGAGTCATAATGACAGCAACGAGTTTCACAGTGAAGGAAAGGGTTTGTTCTTGAATTTGTGTTGCTGCTTGGAAAATAGCCACGAAAAGGCCCAAGGCCATACTAATCAAAATCGGAGGGCCCGATAAAATCAAAATGAGGAGAAGGGCTTGATAGGAGAGTTGGTATATTTCCGAGTCGTACACAAAATCCTCCTATTGCCTGTACGTTTGTACGAGTCCTTGAATCACGAGGGTCCATCCATCTGTCATCACAATCAGTAAGAGTTTCAGGGGGAGAGCTATCGTTAGAGGGGAGAGCATCATCATCCCCATTGCAAGGAGGATGTTCGACGTCACAAGGTCAATGACAAAGAAGGGGAGGTAAATCAAGACGCCGATTTCGAAAGCTCCCTTTAATTGCGATGTAATATAAGCGGGAGCAAGGACGATAAAGTCATCCATTTTTAAATCTTTTTGGAACTCTTTTGGCATACTACGATAGGCCAACTGATAAAAGTTCCTTTGGTGACTCACCGACATGTTCCGTGATAAAAACTGCTTGAGGGGCTCTTTTGTTTTGTCGACGACATTATAAATATAAACGGCTGAGCTAGATGAGAAGAGGTTTTTTGGGGCATCTTTTGAGATGTAATCTCTCCCTGCATCATACATCGCGACACAAGTGGGGAACATCACATAAATACTCATTAAAAGGGCAATTCCCGTAAGAGCCTGGTTGGGAGGGGCTTGCTGGACACCGAGAGCATTTCTTAATAACGAAAGAACAATGACAATTTTCAAAAAGGAGGTGAGAAGGATAATGGCAAAAGGGAGAAGGGCAACGAGGGCAATGACTGCCATCATTGTGACAACATTTGGCTCTCCTACACCACTTCCACCTTCTTCTCCTTCGGATTGCTGGCTATCTGTTGCTTGATCTGCTCCTTTAGAAACATTTTGAGCAATTTTCGCAATCGCATCACCCAACCCTTCATCTTGCGCGAAGAGGGGCTGAGCGCTGAAAGAGAAAAGAATAAAAAGAAAGAGAAGTCGAATGTTTTTCATTATTTTTTCATAAACGCTTCAAAAGCGGCTTCTAGAGCGCGCCATTGATTTTCTAAACTAGCGTTAATGATACCAGCTTCGGTCTCAATAATACAACCCCCACGCGTAAGTTCTTCTTTTTCCTCGATGATAAATGTTTGGACATGCTCAAGAATTTCGCGGAGTTCTTTTTTCTTTTTCTCCAAGATCTCTTTATCTTCTTTGGCGACAAAGATCTTAATGTGATGGTTTTGTGTCACGGGTTTAAGCGTTTGTCTGACGATATCCACAATCGTTTCAGGTTTAAGCTCAAGTTCTCTTCCGACGATTTTTTTTGCTGCTTTAAGTGTCAAGGGGAGGATTGTTTTTTGAAGATCGTGCTCCATTTTTTTGATCCGCTCTTCGTAATGGAGGATCTGATTGTTGAATTTAACGAGCCCTTCGTTAAAGCCAGCTTCTTTTGCTTCCTCGAGAACTTTTCTGCAGTCTTCTTTGTTTTGTTCTAGGTAGGTTTTGACATCTTCCTTTGCTTTTTTTAAGACCTCAGTGGCGCTGAGTAGCTCGCTGAGAGCATCAGCAGGGATGATTTTTTCATCTGTTCCTTGTCGAACTTCCCCAGAATAAATTAAGGAAAAATATTTGCTCATGAACCTTATCCATTTTTCACTAGAGGAAGGAGCTCTAGTGTTTGATTGATTAATACCTCGCGCGCTTCATCATTTTTTATGTCGGTAAAAAACTTTCGTAAGATTTTTGTTCGTCCCGTATCCAATCGGTGGCAAATATGCCATAGAAGGGAGGGGTGACACCCGAATAATGCTTTCGCAAGGCGATTAAAACCTCGATGATGAAGAATTACCTTAAGTTTTTCCCCGTCTCCATTCCACCCATCTAAGTTGAGACGAGAAAAAGAAATGGGCTCTTTCTTTTTGATTTGTTTCTTCAGGTATTCTTGTTCTCCTTTCGAGAGAACTTTTTGAATTTTTTTGATTTGGTCAGCTTTGATCACATGTTTCAGCTCGATCGCTAGATCATGAAGGCCAAGATGGTCAACGAGAGTCTGAAGTTCTCTCTTGGTTAAATGAAGAAGCGAATTTAAAGGGTGCTGAGGGAGGAACTCGATAGGGAGAAACTCTTTCTGATCAGAAATCAGCCACTCATAGAGGGCCTGAGTAAGGTAATCCTTCCCTTTCTTTTTCAAAGAGGAAGGCTTTTCCTTCATCTTGAAGTGTTTTTTTAGCTTCTCAGCTTGCTCTTTTTCTAGAGAAGAGAGGATCAGTTTTTTATCCTCCTCCGCAAAGGGCTCTAAAAATGTGATGAGCCACGAATAGTGAATTCCCTTTAGCCTATCAGCTGATGTTAAAGTTTGGGCGAAGGGATCGCTATTCGTAACAGGAATACTTTGGACTTTTTCCTGCTCCAAAGGGGACAGATAACGTATAAACCCTGTTTTATTCGACCGTTCAATCAGACGTCGGAAGACAATGTAAGAAGCTTGGTTCACGACTTACGCCCCTCCTTCTCCAGGAGGTTCAGAAGGAGGTTTTTTCCGGATGTTATTGATCAGTGGGACGGGGTTGAAGAGCTCTTTTAGCCCTCCTTTTCGCTTGAGCTGTGGATAAAACTTCCAGCTAATCCACCCAAGGACGACGGCTAGGATAACCGCGATTGTGGTGATGATAAAGAAGAGAACGCGGAACCGTCCAACAGAGTTTTTGCTCATGACGATGTTCCAGACACTGACATACTCTCCTGGTCTTCCACCCAATGCCTCGGGCATATTTTCTAAGGTGATATCGGTGAACCGAGAACGGTCAGAAACGACCGTAACATCATTGATATCGAGACCCGAAATCGATCCAGAAATAAGTCGTTTGATTTTATTTTCTAAGTGGATATTGGGATCATCGATGACCCCCTGGTGTTTGACATAGACAGCGGCTGTGATTTTTTTCTGTTCAGTTTCTTGACCAAGTCCTGTGTCTTCGGGAGGGAATGAAAGTTGAACGTTTGCATCGATCACCCCATCAATCATCAGAATCGTGTTGGTAAGCTGTTGAGCTAGTCCTGCTTGATAGCGGATCGTTTCTTCCTTATCAGAGGTCATCAGCCCTTGTTTGGCAAAAAGGTCGAGGAGTGTCGTTCCTTTTGTACGCGGCAGCCCGTTCTGGTTAAGATAAGCAATCGCTTCAATCGAGTATTTTTCGGGGACCATGATCGAATATTTTGCGCCACCTCCATCTCCACCAATTGCACTGGTTGCTGCAGCAGTTTTTGAGGCGGGAATCCCTTTGCTCTCAAGAATGACAAGGATCACGTTTGCTTCTTTTTCATCAACATTACTGACCACTTCTCTGCTTGTATCGCACCCTGTAAATAGGAGGAGCATCGCTCCTAATAAACCTAAAAGCGTAAAGGTTCTTATTACTCTCTTCATATTCCCGTTCTCAATCAAATGGTTTTTTACGTCCTTATAGCATTTTGGTAACTTTATTACCAAGTCTTACTATTCGGCTTGAATAGCGGTGATGGCAATTGTGTAGACAATGTCATCGATGAGTGCTCCACGGGAAAGATCATTGACCGGTTTATTTAGTCCTTGAAGCATGGGGCCAATAGAAAGGACATCGGCGCTTCTTTGGACCGCCTTATAGGTCGTATTGGCTGTGTTCAGATCGGGGAAAACATAGACTGTTGCTTTTCCTGCAACGGGACTATCAGGAGCTTTTTTAGCAGCCACATCGGCGCTAAATGCTGCATCATACTGGAGGGGACCGTCAACTTCGAGATCGGGACGAAGTCTTTTAACGAGGATTGTGGCTTCTTGGACTTTTGCAACATCAGCCCCTGTTCCAGAGGTCCCTGTGCTGTAGCTAATCATCGCTAGACGAGGGGGAATCCCAAACCGTTTTGCTGAATCGGCGCATTGAATCGCGATATCAGCAAGTTCTTCTGCTGTGGGATTTTGATTCACGGCGCAATCTCCATAGACAAGAACTTGGCTTGGGAGGCACATGAAAAAGATCGAGGAGACTTTTTTGACATCGGGTTTTGTTTTAATCAGCGTGAGAGCCGGGCGGATGGTATTTGCTGTCGTATGGATGGTTCCTGCAACGAGGCCATCGACTTTTCCTTGCGCTAGCATCAAGGTAGCAACAACAATATTATCTTGGAGTGCTTCTTTTGCGTTTTTCTCGGTTAGCCCTTTATGTTTCCTCATGTCAAGAAGGATGGGGAGATATTCTTTTCTTAAGGGAGAAGGGTCAATGCATTCGACTTTTTCGCTCAACGTAATCCCCTGCTTTGTTGCAATGTCATGAATTTTTTCGGGATCTCCCAAAAGGATAGGATGGGCAATTCCCTTTTCTGCGCAGATGAGGGCTGCTTGAATAATGCGAGGTTCTTCTCCTTCTGGAAGGATGATTTTTTTTCCTGCTTTGCGAGCTTTTTCCATGAGTTGATACTTGAAGGCTGGAGGGGAGAGGCGGCGTTCAATAGGGGAGCTTAGAAGGGGTTTCAACCAGGAGGGATCAATCAGATTTCCGATATACTCTTTTACAGCTTGGCGCCGCTGTATATCATCCTCAGGAATTTTGACATTGAGGTTTTGAAGGGAGATCGCTGTTCGCAGACTATCTGTATTGACTTTAAGGAGGGGGAGGCCTGCTTTAAAAGCAGGCTCACAGAGCTGCATCGTTTTTTCTGAGACAGAATAATCACCCGTCACAAGAAGGCCAGCAATTTTTGTTCCGCTTAAATAGGCCATGCAGGTTGCCACAATCGTATCAGCGCGGTCGGAGGGGGTAATGATCATCGCATCAGGAGTAAGGACGGAGGTCACATGTTCGATGGTCGCTGCTGCTATCGAGAAATGGTTGACCCTGATTTGATTTAGATCACCTGATGAGATCACTTCAGCGTTTAGAAATGAGACAACATCTTGAACTCGAGGAGCCATGAGTTCTCGTTTCCAGGGGAAACACCCCAACACTTTAAAGAGGGTGTTTTCGAAAAGCTGACAGAGTGAAAATTCACTTTCATTCGGTTGGAAGGGATCAAAAAGATCGATCCGCGCATTCCCATATTTGTCGATGGGGGCGCCCACTTTGTTAATCATGCATCCAAGGATTTTGATGCTTTCAATCCCTCCATACTCTTTTGCGGCAATAGTGATCTGTTCTTTGAGTTTTTGGGGACTTTTATCTCTAGGGGTTGTGACAAAAATGACTTCAGCATCGAGTGCTTTGGCAATCGTTTTATTAAGATTGGCAGCATAGGGAAGCAATTGCGAGGAGATGATCCCTTGAACAACAAGGACTCCTCCTTCAACTTTTGACTTTTCGACCTTTTCAATGATTGCTTCAATGATGACATCCTCTTTTCCATGACTGAGAAGATGTTTGATTTCGTTCAGGTCAAGATCGAAAGGATTCAAATAGCTGACTTGGGTCCCCTGACTTTCTAATGCATGGACAAGGCCAATCGAAACGGTGGTGAGACCAACGCCTAGGCCGATAGGAACCATAAAGAGGGTATGACTCATTTTCTCTCCCTAACAAGGGTTGCGGCATCTTGGGCAATCATCAGTTCTTCATTCGTCGGAATCACAAGGGTTTTGAGATTAAATGGCCCAAGAAGATCCATCACTTTGTCTCGGATTTTCGCCGAATTTTCGCCGATCCCCCCTGTAAAGAGGACGGCATCGATCGTGCCGAGAGGGACAAGATAAGAGGCGATATATTTTGCTAATCGATAACAAAAAATCTCAACAGCGATTTTCGAGCGTATATCATTGGCTTCAAGAAGGAGGCGCATGTCCCCACTTTTCCCAGAAATTCCAAGGAGACCACTTTTCTTATTTAATATGGAGGTCACCTCATCCGCGGAGATTTTGAGGTGATTCGATAAAAAGGAGATAATGCTAGGGTCGAGGTCTCCTGAGCGCTCGCCCATGACAAGCCCCTCTAAAGGAGTGAGTCCCATACTCGTATCGACACTTTTTCCTCCGGCAACAGCGGCGATGCTACACCCATTTCCTAGATGGCAACTGATGAAGGAGGTTTTTCCTAAAGGTTTATCGATCATTTTGGCTGCTTCTTGAACGACAAAACGGTGACTTGTTCCATGGAATCCATAGCGACGGACTTGGTGCTTTTCATAATATTCGTAGGGGATAGCATAAAGATAGGCGGTTTCGGGAAGGGTTTGGTGAAAGGCGGTATCGAAGACAGCAATTTGAGGAATTGTGGGAAAAAAATCGGCCATCATCTCAATGCCAAGTGCATTGATTGGGTTATGAAGGGGAGCTAAGTGGTTGCAATTCTTGATAGTTTCTAAAACTTCTGGAGTGATGATTTGAGATGAGCTAAAGGCTTCTCCTCCATGGACGACTCGGTGCCCGATGGCGATAAAGGAATGAGCGCTGAGGAGCTTGACAATTGCACTAAGTGCTGAGCGATAGTCCGTTTTTTCCAGCTTCACCGTTCCTTCAGATGATTTCAGTACGGCACGGTCGGTGTTGAGGTTTTCTGCGAGTCCCTTAAGCAGAACTTTTCCCGATTTAGGCTGAATGAGTTGGAATTTGATTGATGAGCTCCCGCAATTGAGAACAAAGACCGCATCCATACGGCTCCCCTCCTATAGCTCATTCTAAGAGGTGAACTATTTTTCGAAAAGCCAAGATGGACCATTGCCAAACCGTCCTTGGCAGTAGTCGTTGATCCCGCGGAGTTTAGCGCGGTAGGTTTTTAAGCGGAGTTTTCTCTCTTCCGTTTTTTTTGAGAAGAAATATTGGAGAGATTTAATGAGGTAAAGCTTAAAGGTATGGCATGTGTCGCGCCAGATGGCTCTTTTGAGGCGTTTTTTTTCAGAAGGTGCGCAGTTCCTGTCGATCCATAGGAGGCGATTTCTCCACCAAAAGTAGGTGGTATGAGGTTTTCCTCCAGTGAAAGAGGCGGAAACCTTATGATAAAGAATGGCTTCTGGACATGTTGTGGGGATATAACCTTCTTGTTTGGCCCGGAGGCAAAAATCACTTTCTTCCCAAAAGAGGAAAAAACGGGGTTCAAAAAGTCCCACCTTGCGGAAAACCTCTGCCTGAACAAAGAGGGCAACGCCGCAGACATAATCGAGAGCTAGGGAATTTTTCCATTCGCTGGCAGGAGCGCGGGCCCCAATCATTTCAAATTCTCCTTTCTGGACGTTCCAGTTCCCTCCCAGATGATCAAGAAGGGTCGGCTCATGCATGAGGCGCGCAGCGCCCCCTTGCAGGGGAAGGTCACGTTTCAAAAAGGCTTCAAGAATTGTGGGCTCAACGGTTGTATCATTGTTAAGAATAAAAATAAAATCGGCCCCGTGATCCAGCGCATGTTGGATGCCAACATTATTTCCCCCTGCATAGCCCAAGTTTTCCCTTGTTTGTAGAAGGGATACTTTTGGAAAGGTGTGTTGAATTGAGGAAACGGAATCATCTGTCGATCCGTTATCAACAACAATGACAGAATGGGGCGTCGTAACTTTTTCCAAGCTTGCAAGGCAATTGAGAGTATCGTTTTTTCCATTCCAATTGAGAATCACAACAGAGATTTTCATAAGAAAAGCTCCTCACGTTCTTGCAAAAAAATTTTGAGAAGTGGGGTGTCTTCGATAAGTTGATCAATAATCCCATCATGGAGTGCTGAAAAGAGAGCGTCATCATCGAGATTAATGAACGCTTTCCCTGAAAAGTGTGCTGAAACTGGATGGTGTTCCCGCTTTGCTTGTCGCACAAAGGAAACCTCTTCAATGTAAATCAGGTTGACAAAGGTCACGGGGGTTTTGGTTTTCCGTGATTCAGAAATTTCCTCTTCGATCATTTGGAGGCGAGTCAAGAGATCGGTCGACTCAAGCTTGCAGATGCGCATCGATAGCCTCATAGACGGTTTGAGGAGAAATTTGTTCCATGCAAAAGGGAGAGGCGCATAATTTGCGGATACATGGAGTGCAGCTTTTGGGTTTTTGAATGATCATTCCGTGATTGATTTGATAGGGGCCGCAAAGGGTGGGATCGGTTGGAGAGAAGAGAGCAAAGGTTGGAGTTCCCATCGCAAAAGAGAGGTGCATGGGGCCGGTATCATTTGTAATATAGAGATCCAGTTTCTCAATCAGGGCAGCGGTGACACGGACGGGGAGTTTTCCCGCTAAAGAGGTGGCGCCAGGAATATGAGAGGCGATTTCATCAGCTAGAACTTTTTCTGAAGGATCTCCAGTGACTAGAATTTTTGCCCCTTTTTCATTTACAAGTTTTCGTCCCAGTTCGATGAAGTATTTTGGATTCCATTGTTTGAATTTATCCTTGGCTCCAGGGTGCATGCCGATCACAAGGGGAAGGTCAGGGAGGAGAGAGAGGGAAGCCTGATTTTCTTCCTCTGTCAAAAAGAGTTCCATCTTGGGATCTTCACCTTTTGCATCGACGAGCTCTAATCGTCTCTCGATTTCATGTTGGTGAGATAGAGGAAAAGAGGAGGTCAAAAGGAAATCGAGTCCTTTATTGATCCCTTGGGTTCCAATGATGGTTGAGGGGCCGGCGAGTGTCACAAGAGGGAGGATCGGTCTTTGAGAGGTGTGAAAAATATAGGCGGTGTCGAATTCGCGCATGCGGAGTTTGGGAAGAAGTTTGAACGCTGAAAGAAGAGAGCGGTTTTTGAGGACGAAGATTTCGTCGAGGTTCGGGTTGTTACGATAAAGTTGCTCGCCAATCGGACTGGTTAAGAGAGCGATATACCCCTGTGGGAACTGTTTACGGAGCGCTTTGAGTGCTGGCGTTCCCCATAAAGAATCGCCAAGCCCTGTTGTCGAAACAATTAATAGGTGAGGTTTTCCTGTGCGTGCAAAAGTTCTTTTAGGTCCAAATTTAAGGAGGAGCTTCCATAAGGTATTTTTCATGATTGGCATTATACTCAAAACCGTTATAAAGTAAAAATCATGAAACATATCTTTAAGGTTGTTGGCCTCGATTGTGCAGAAGAGATTGCCATTTTAAAAAAAGCTTTGCAGAAGAGAGAGGGGATCTCTGATTTAGAGTTCGATGTCTTGAACGCGAAAATGATTGTTTCCTGCTCAGAAGGGGTTTCAGCAAAGGAGATTATCGGATGGGTCAAAGAGGGAGGGATGGAGACTCATCTTTGGAGTGAAAGGGAGCGGTTTGCAAAGGAAGGGTTTTGGCACCGCTATGGGCGTCTTCTGACAACAGCTATCAGTGGTCTTTTCCTTCTTGTTGCGATTGTCTTTCACCTTCAACAAAGTCCAGTCGCAGATAGCCTCTACTTTATGGCGATGGTTTTTGGAGCCTACTTTGTCATTCCAAAAGCTTGGATGGCGATCAAACGGATGCAGCCAGATATGAATCTTTTGATGGTCATTGCAATGGGGGGAGCGATTGCGATTGATCAATGGTTTGAAGGAGCAACGGTGGCTTTTCTTTTCTCTGTTGCCCTATTGTTAGAACATTGGAGTGTGGGACGAGCGCGCCGTGCGGTTGCGGCCTTGATGGATTTAGCTCCACCGATGGCCCATGTGATAGGTGAGGGAGACAGGCCTGTTGAAGAGGTTGCTTTAGGGGCACGGATTCTTGTCCGTCCAGGTGAAAAAATTCCCCTTGATGGGGTGGTCGAAAAGGGAAGCACTTCGATCAATCAAGCTCCCATCACTGGTGAATCAGTTCCGGTTTCGAAAGAAGAAGGGGACGAAGTGTTTGCGGGAACCATTAATGAGGAAGGGGCGATCGAATGCAGAGTGACGAAGGATCCGAACGATACCACTTTAGCGCGGATTATTCATCTTGTTGAAGAGGCGCAGTCGCGTCGCGCTTATTCTCAGCAGTGGGTCGAAAAATTTGCCAAGGTTTACACCCCGATCATGATTGGGATTGCCCTTCTTGTGGCTCTTTTTCCTCCTTTAGTTTTGGGGTTTTCGTGGGCAACATGGATCTATCGCGCCCTTGTTGTACTCGTGATTGCGTGTCCTTGCGCTCTCGTGATTTCAACACCTGTCAGCATTGTCTCAGGATTGACAGCCGCTGCACGCGCAGGGGTTCTAATTAAAGGGGGGATGTTTTTAGAGATGCCAGGTAAGCTGCGCGCCCTTGCACTCGATAAAACAGGGACATTGACCTACGGAAAACCGGAGGTCCAAAGGGTCATCCCTCTGAATGGCCATACAGAAGAGGAGCTTCTTCAGCGGGCAGCTGCCCTTGAAGCACCAAGTGAACACCCCTTAGCGCGTGCGATCCTCAAGTATGCAGCGTCAAAAGGGATTCAAGGAGAGCTTGCAGAAGATTTCCGCATTACTCAAGGTAAAGGGGCTGAAGGAACCTATCAGGGGACGCGGTATTGGATTGGGAGTCATCGGTTCATGCATGAAATGAAACAGGAAACCCCTGAAATCCATCAAAAAGCTCTCGAATTAGAAGATGCAGGACATTCTATTGTTGCAATAGGGAATCATCACCATGTTTGTGGTTTGATCAGTGTGGCTGATGCCCCAAGAAAAGGGATCCAAGAAACGATTCAAGCGATAAAGAAAACGGGAGTGGAAAAGGTTGTTATGCTCACAGGGGATAATCGCCCTGCGGCAGAAGCGATTGGAAAACTAACGGGTGTTGATGAAGTGAAAAGCGAACTTCTCCCTGAGGATAAAGTGGATGCGATTACTGAGCTTAAGGAGAAATGGAAAGAGGTGGCCATGGTAGGAGATGGGATCAATGATGCTCCTGCGATGGCAACGGCAAGCTTTGGGATTGCGATGGGTGCGATGGGAACAGATGCAGCGATCGAAACGGCCGATATTGCTCTTATGGCTGATGATCTCTCTAAAGTTCCTTGGCTTATCCTTCACTCCAGAAGAACACTCCGCATCATTCAACAAAATATCGTGTTTGCCCTAGGTCTCAAGGCGCTCTTTTTGGTCCTTGCTGTTGTCGGACTTGCAACGCTTTGGATGGCGATTGCGGCAGACACAGGAGCTTCCCTACTTGTTGTTTTTAACGGTCTTCGTTTGCTAAAAAATCAATGAAAGAAGAAAATGATCCTGGCAATAAAAATGCTTATTTGGGCCTCAGCGCCGTTTGTTTGTATAGGGCCAGGCTCCTCTTTGGGGGAGAGGGCTACTTGTTTTTGGGGTTGGCTGAGAGGGTGGAGGAGCGGGCTCCCTTTGTGTGATCATCTGATCGGTATAGAGAAGAGTTTCTTGAGGAGGTGGAATATGTTCCATTGGGTCTATTTGTTGATCTGTGAAGGCTAGATCAAGCGCCACTGTTTCTTCTTCCTCTTCATACCGCTGAAGGTAATCTTTATAGAAGAGACCATTTTTATCAGAATAAATCGCAGAGGTTTGATAGATCTCTTCACCTTCCTGGACTTTAATCTTTTTCTCGTGAAGATCAACAACATTTGGGTCAATGTAGGTCTTTTCACAGGGAATGTATTCTTCATGGGCAGCGGCCCAGAGAGTTCCTGTTAGTAGCAGTCCAACGATTAAACCTTTCATTGATCCTCCAAAAAAGTAAAGATTCCATTAACTTAGAAATTAATAAAAAAATTTTTTTTAGGCAATAGAGTCTTTTTCTTTGCGAAATTAAAAGTTCTTTAATAGAGTGATTTTTTATACCTAACATGATTCAAAAGTTGGGAATTTGGCAAGGCGGCTGCGCAAATTTTTTTCCTGGAGCGAGCGACCATTGTGCAACCACAAGGCGCGAGTGAAGGCAAGAAATATGCTACAGAGCAGGCGCAGCCAAAAACCAACTTTTGAATCATGTTAGGTATACAACTGAACTAATCTGTAGGACTTATCATGATGAAGAAATGGATGTTAACGCTCTGTTCCCTTTTTGTTGGCGGAACACTCTTTGCTGGTCACCAAGAAAGTGGTCACCAAACTGTTGAGGATATCAGTCCAAACACCTATATTTTTGGAGATATCCTTTATATGAAAGGCTATGCTGATGGGATGCATTTAGCCACACGTCGCGGAATGAAACAAGACAATGTTGCGGATAAGAAAGTCGTGACTTTCGATTCTGAATGGGAGTGGGGGGCTCGCGTAGGACTTGGCCGAAAATTAAAAGGTCATGACGATTGGGAGCTCTTTGCAACGTATGCCTACTATCATGGTCATGCAGAAAATTCAACGAGCGCTGGACAAGCTGGAAGCCAAATGGGACAATACTGTAATACTTGCTCAAGGCAACCTTGGAGCACTCTTTTAGGATCCCAAGTCTTTTCTGCAAAGGGAAGCTGGCATACTGATGTTCATGTCATTGATTTAAATATTGGGCGATGGTACCAACCTTCTTCTTATGTCAAGATGCGTCCTTATCTAGGTGGCCGCGGTGTTCTTCTTGACCTCGGTGTCGTAGCTCGCTACGAAGGGGCTTGGGTTGACGCTCAGGACTCTGTAGTGACAAGAGGAACGAATTTTAATGGGCACTCTGGGCTTCATGGGGGAGGAATCCGGACTGGTTCCAACGTTGCGTGGCTCTTCAATACCAACTGGAGTATATTCTCTGACTTTTCTGTGACCCTTCTTTGGGGACACTTTAAAATCAAAGAAAAGTTTAAGGGAGGAGAAACGACTTCTGGATCTCTTGAGCCGTTTACTGAAACTTACAGTAAAAACTTCTCGTCAATCCGTACCAATATCGAAGCTTCGGTCGGTCTAAAGTATGACACCTCTTTCAAGGAAGGTGAGAGAACCCTTTCGATCTTCTTTGGATACGAGCTTTCTAAATGGTACCGAGCGAATGAACTCTTTACTGTGAACCGGATTATCCAAAATGAAAGTGGAACGCCCAGTGCGGTTTACTTAGAAGATCCGATCAGCAATGATATTGGATTTCATGGCTTTGCTCTGCGCGCTAAAGTCGGCTTCTAACAAAAAAAAGAGCTCGGAACCCCAAGCTCTCTCATCGAGAAAAGAGGAGATGTCATCTCCTCTTTTTTTGCCTAGTGAAGGCCCCCGTTACAGGTAGACGCCGCCGCGGCTCCTGCGAGTCCGTCAATCTTTACAAATGTAATCGATGCAACGTTTGTTTCTGTAATCCCTGCATTGACAGTTGAAACAAGGTTTGCAGTCAGTTGGCCCACATATTGAATATTTAAGACATCGCCAGCTTTTAGAGAGAGAATCACAGAGCTAGACATGTTTGAAGTGATACGATCTTCTTCCACTCCATTGACACGTAGGTCAAAAGAATATTGAGGAAGCTCTGCTCCTGAAACTTCAAGGCTGATATCATTGACTGTATAAATAATAAGATAGTCACCAGTAGTATTAATTGTGAAGGAGTCTCCAACCCCAGAAGGGGCACCATTAATTGTATGAGTAATAGCGCCACCGACGTTGATGTCAGTGGTCGGATAAGTCAAAGAATCTCCTGTCGTGACTGATTGTGTTGTACCGCCAACTTGAGTGGCATCTCTAAAGCTAGCGTAGACGCCACTAGCAAATGCGGTGGTGGTTGCAAAAAGGAGGGTGATTCCTAAGATGAATTGTGAAAAACGTTTCATAGTTACCTCATGGTGTATTTTTTGTAAGAGCCCATTAAAGCAAAGGAACGGATAAATTATAAAGATTTTTTTTGATATTATGCTCGATCCTCTGCGCAACTTTAGGCGGTAAATACAGGGATTCAAGGAGTTCTTCATGGGAGATCAGACCTCTTCCCGCTAAGATTGTCAGGAGATGATTCGAAAGTCCTTCTATGAAACTAGAGGGTTTTTGGGGATCGCGTTTTAGGGGATTTGAAAGGATCATGGCGAGCTGCACACTTTCTTTCCCTGTCAGCTCTTTTGAAGCTTTTCCAAACCAATATTTTGCTCCTTCTTCGATCCCAAAGATTCCTGGTCCCCATTCCGCAATATTCAGATAAATCTCTAAAAGACGCTCTTTACTTAAACACGTTTCCATTAGAAGGGCTAGCCAGGCTTCTTGTATTTTTCTCCTATAGGTCCGTTTAGAGTGGAGGAAAAGGTTTTTAGCAATTTGTTGTGTTATTGTACTTCCTCCGTGTGTAATTGTATTAGAATGCTTGTTGGCACTATAAGCACATCGAATTTTCCGAAAGCTGATGCCATGGTGTTTGTAGAAGTCTTGATCTTCAACGAAAAAAACAGATTCAATAAGATGGGGAGGAATCCTTTCTAATGAGACCCAAGTTTGTTTGATCTCGAGACCAGGAAATTCTCGTCTCCTTTTCTCCATAACTTTTGTCGAACGGGGGTTGGAATTTTTTAGAGGAAGAATTTTCACATAGGTCGCAAAGATGAAGAGGCAAAAAAATATGCTAAGGCAAAGCAAGGGGTATTCTTTTCTAACTCGGACCTTAATTGATGAAACTATAGAGAAAAATAAGAGGAGTGCTTCTACAACAGGCTTCAAAAGTGTCTTGACCATTGAAATCCCTCTTGGATTTTCTTGGGGGAAGGTTAGCAGCTCAATAGAAAAAACTAAACATATTTTTTGAAACGAGTCATGACGAATTTTCTCCGAGTTCAACTTGTGTTATTTAACATTACCCACTAAGATGATAAGAGATGATGAAAAGAATTGTTGCCCTTGTTGTTTTATTACTTCTCCTTGTTTCCTGTGGAGCAAAAGGAAAGACCTATCGCATTGGGATTGATCCCAGCTACTACCCTGCGCAGCTTGGGGGAAAGGAAGCGAATATTTATGCTTTTTCTAATGAGCTTCTTCGTGCGATTTCCCATGAAGAGGGGGTGTTTTTTGAAACAGTGTCGATGTCTTGGGATAATTTGATCTATGGCTTGAAAGAACATCACTATGATGCGATGCTCAGTTCAATGATGCCAAGGGCAACCCTAGAAAAAACCTATGCCTTTTCTGATCCTTTTTTAAGCACCGGGCCGGTTCTTGTCGTTCGCAAAGGGATGAAAGTGAGTAGTGTCAAACACCTTAAAGGGAAAGAAGTGGGAGTGAGTTCTCTTTCGAGCGAGGCTCTTCTTATCGAAAAGTATCCTGGGGTGAACGTGCATTACTACACTTCGATTCCAGAGGCATTGGATGAGATTATCATGGATCAGATTGATGGAATCTTGATCGATTATTTGCCCGCAACAGGGTACATCCGCAATCTCTATTTTGGGCAAGTTTCGATTGCCACTCCTCCTCTCACAGATGCCGGGCTTCGCCTGATCTCCCTTGCGGGGGACCATCATGAACTCGTCGAGGTTTTCAACCATGGTCTTGAAAGGCTTCGTGATAATGGGACCTACGAAAAGCTCCTTAAGAAGTGGGAACTCAATTAGGGGGCGATGCGGCACCGGTCGTGATCGCTGTATTCTTTGCGCACTTGTTCGAGTTCTTTGGGGTCAGGAGGACAGGGTTTGACATCCCAGATTTTTTCTGCATAGTTTTTGATTGAGACATCTCCTGAGAAGGATCCCATCCCTGCCATGTTGTGGATGCAGTACTCTGCCCACTTATGGGGGTCCTGATAGAGAGCTTCGACCTTTTTCTGTGTTTCGAAGTAAGACATGAGATCTTTTAGGACGAAGAAATGGTCTGTCTTTAGGGTATGACGAATGGTCATGAGCGCATCTTGTTCTGCATTATTTTCCGAAAGGGAGCGGTTTTCGAGCGCTTCGATGAGTTGTTTGATTTGGGGTGTTTGTTCAATCAGATCTTCAGGGTGGTAGGTTTTTGAGCGCCACATTTCTAAGTTTTCTGCGCTACTCGCACCAAACATAAAGGGCCACCACTGATCGGTGATTTTTTCCCGCATTTCAACATTGGCGCCATCGTCTGTTGCGATCGTGAGGGCTCCATTGACGGCAAACTTCATGTTTCCCGTTCCTGAGGCTTCCATTCCAGCGGTTGAGATTTGCTCAGAGAGATCGGCAGCGGGGATGATGACCTCAGCTTTCGAGACGTTATAGTTTTCAATCATGATGACTTTGAGTTTTTTTCTAACATCGGGATCGGTATTGATTTTCCGAGAGAGACAATAGATAAGACGAATAAGACATTTCGCAACGTCATAGCCGGGGGCTGCTTTTCCGCCAAAGATTGCAAAGCGCTGAATCCGGTGAGACTGGGGTTTTTTTTTGATTTCAAAGTAGAGCATGAGAAGGTGGAGAGCCTTCATGAGTTGCCTTTTGTATTCATGAAATCGTTTGATTTGCACATCGAAAAGAGCATCGGGGCCCAGGAAATTTTCTTCACTAAATTTCTTCCCTGAGTCATGATGAAAGTCGGTATCCTCTTGGATCATCTTTAGGAGGATCTCTTTGTTTTTTCTTTTAATTGCGAGAAATTCTTTTTGAGTCTCTTCATCTTTGGCATAGTCTGCGATGCGCGCAATCTCTTCAAAGTTCATGATCCACCCTTTTCCAATCCGCTTCTCTAAGAAGGCAGAGAGGAGGGGATTCGAGTGAAGAAGCCACCGTCTTTGCGTGATCCCATTGGTGATGTTGATAATTCTCTCGGGATACATCTCATTGAAATCTTTGAAGAGGGTTTTTTTCAGGATTTCGGTGTGGAGAGCTGCAACGCCGTTCACTTTATGGGATCCATAGATTGCAAGGTTGGCCATTTTGATTTGTCCTTGTTCGATGAAGGACATCCGGCGGACTTTTTCTTCGTCATTGGGAAACCTTTTGCGTACAGCAGAGCAGAATTCATGGTTAAGGCGTTCGATAATGAAGGTATGGCGGGGGAGAAGTTCAAAAACACGCTCCGCATTCCACTCTTCTAGGGCTTCGCGAAGGACGGTATGATTGGTGTAGCCGCAGCAAGTGCGGACTGTTTCCCACGCAGCGTTCCATGAAAGATCATGTTCTTGGGTGAGGAGATGGATGAGCTCGGGGATGATCAGCGCGGGATGGGTGTCGTTGATTTGGATGCGTACGGCGTCCGCGAAATGAGACCAATCATCATGGACTTCTTTATATTGATTCACAATATCTTGAAGGGATGCGGAAACTAGGAGAAATTCTTGTTTGAGACGGATGCGCTTCCCTGCTTCGTGGTTATCATTGGGATAGAGGACATCGGTCAAACTTGTATTTTCACTCGCTTGTCCATATTCTCCGGCGTTATATTTTTGGAGTCCAAAATTGCGGGGAGATTCTTTTGTCGACCAGAGGCGGAGAGTGAGTACGGAAAAGTTTGGGTCTTCGCTGTAGCCAATGATCGGAAGGTCGTAAGGGAGGGCGCGCACCTCATCATAATCCATCAGATCAAAAACTTCGTCGCCATGACTGTTTTTGCGTGAGATGGGTTTTCCACCAAAGCGGACAGAGACAGCGGAAGAGTCTTGTCGAAACTCCCAGGGGTTGGGTGTGAGGAGCCAACAGTCAGGACGTTCCACCTGAACACCGCAGACGAGTTCTTGATCAAAGATTCCATAGTGGTAGCGCATTCCATAACCCATGGCGGGGTATTTTAGGGTGGCAAGAGAATCCATAAAGCAAGAGGCTAGGCGGCCAAGCCCCCCATTTCCTATCCCGATGTCATGCTCCATATGGGAAATCGTTTGAAAGTCACGCCCGAGTTTCTTCATCACACACTTGACTAAATCGGTTGCACAGATATTGGTGATGTTATTCCCAAAAAGACGCCCTGGCATATACTCCATTGAAAGGTAATAAACCTTTCGGAGTTTCGGTTTTTTTAGTGTGTGGTTGGTCGCTGTCCAATTGATCATAATCTCTTCACGAAGGGTTGCGGAAAAAGCGCGATAAAACTCTTCATCACTTGCTTCATCAGCTGTTTTTCCCATTGTCGTGATTAGATAATGGCGCACCTTTTGTGCTACAGAGTCTACTTGCGGATTGAGATTGTCCATTCCTCTTATGTAATGGATCTAAGAAAAAATAGCACGAATTAGATAGAAAATGAGGATACAGACGATTGCACTCGATGGAATGGTAATGATCCAAGAGAGGACGATGTCGCGGAGGGTGCGAAGGTTAAGGGCAGAAATTCCGCGCGCAAGACCGACGCCTAAGACTGCTCCAACGATACAATGAGTTGTTGAAATCGGAAGGCCAAATTTAGAAGCAACAAGGATCGTAATGGCCGCGCCAAACTCGGCGCTAAATCCTCTTGTGGGGGTAAGCTCAGTAATTTTTCGTCCAATCGTTTCCATCACGCGCCATCCCCAAGTCGCAAGACCAACAACAATCCCAGCGCCTCCCATTGCTAGGAGCCACGTCGGAATGCGGGTACCAAAAGTGATATCTCCGTTTTTGATAATGTCCATGGCGGCGGCCACGGGGCCAATTGCATTTGCCACATCGTTCGCTCCATGGGCAAAAGCTACATAGGCAGCGCTCATAATTTGAAGAGAGGCGAACATCTTTTCTACAATTCTATAATCGGAAGTTGCTGTGTAAAGATTGGAATGTACTCGCACCTCTTCGGCATATTCCTCGACGTCACGAAGGAGGCGAGAGACTTGCTTTTGCCTTTCCCCTTTACTTGCAAGCTGTACCCGTTTTAAATGGCGGGCTGCTTTATTTAAGCTAAAGACTTGTTGCGAGGTGTTCGCAGAGAGCATTTCGGTTTGGGGGAGGTAAATTTTCCTAAGGATAAAGAAGCTTATGATGGCTCCGACAAGACCGATAAGGACACCTATTAGGAGGGTTTCCATTCCAGAAAACGTGACTTTGAAGGAACCGAGACCATTAAACAAAATGCTTAAAGTAAAGACGAAAAGGACGACGAAAATCATGACAGGGATGAACCGCCGCGTTGCATGAATCGGATTCATGGCAAAGAGGATTTTCCGTTGCAAGGTACTAAAAATAAGGAAGGCAAATAAACCACTCAGCGCAGGAGAAATCACCCAACTTAAGGCAATGCGCCCCATTTCGCTCCATTGGACAGCATGGACGCCGCCGACCATTGCGCCAAAGCCTAAAAGGGCTCCGACAATCGCGTGCGTCGTAGAGACGGGCCATCCAAAATAAGAAGCAACTTGAAGCCAAAGGGCTGTTGCAGTGAGTGCAGAAAGCATCCCATAGAGCAAGATCTTTGGGTTATGAGCAAAGACTTCTGGATTAACGATCCCAGACTGCATTGTCCGAGAGACATTTCCTCCTAGAAAGAAGGCTCCACAAAACTCAAGAATACCCGCAATGATGACCGCCTTGAAAAGAGTCAGCGCTCCAGAACCTACAGAGGTCCCCATCGCATTGGAAACATCATTGGCTCCAATGTTCCATGCCATGTAAAAGCCGGCTAAAAGAACGAGGATCATTAAGACAACATCAACAGACATACTACTATTTGAGTTCCAAGATCATTCGGATACGGTTTGCAAGCTTTTCTGAGATATGAGAAATCTGATTGATCTCTTCAACAAGTCGGGTATAGAGGTAGAAAACAGGTGTTTTTACTTGGTCGGCTGTTTGGAAGAACTCTTTCATGAGTTCATGTTTCATTTTGTCGGCTTGGTATTCGATTTTCGATGTTTTTTCGACAATCGTTTTCACTTTTTCTGCCTCAATCCCACCAAAAGAGGACTCTAAAAGTTCATTGAGTTCTTTGATAATAGAGCGGGTATCCCAGAAGGCTTCCATATTCTTTTTAAAGAGTTGATCGAGGTGGTCACAGAGATCGCCGAGCTCTTCAACGGGATAAAGAATTAAGAGATGGCCAATGTCTTCGGCTTTGTCAGAAATGCTATCTTGCATCGAGAGGATCTCTAAAAATTGACTCCGATCAATCGGCAAGAATAAACTTTTTGGGAGATGATTTCGAATATCGTTCTTTGTGAGATCTGCTTCATGCTCAAGCTCCGAAAGTTCTTTCACAAGGCGTTCTAATTCTTCTGAAGATTTTCCACGGAGGTTGTCAAAAATCTCCGTAAGCTTTTTCATGCAACTACTCACCTTCTTCATGTGAGACTGAAGGGGGTTGAAGGGTGATTTCCCGAAAATGCGTGCAATGGTCGTCAACATACTTTCCAAACTTGAGTATAAAAGGGTGAATATACTAACTTTTACCTTTAAACTCACGAAAAATAGCCCAATGGTAACCTTTTTTTGGCATCAAGAAGACCTACGGATCGATCAAAACCTAGCGCTTTTTGAAGCGGCGAAGGAAGGTCCCCATGTCAATCCGATTTACATCTTGCCCGACCGAGAGGCGCTAGGGGAAGCGAGTCGTTGGTGGCTCCATCATAGTTTAGAATCTCTCAAAAAGGCATACGAAAAAAGGGGGATTTCTCTCACGGTTCGTTTAGGTGATCCGCTTAAGATTTTCGAAGAACTGGGTGCAACAAAGATTTTTTATAACCAGACTTTTTCACCTGTAGAAAAGAAGGTCAAGCGGGGGCGCCCCTTCAATGGAAATCACCTTGTGAATATCCCCGAGTTTTTCAACAAGTCGGGGAAACCTTTTGGGATTTTCACCCCGTTTTACAAAGCGCTACTTAAAGAGCTGTCGTTTCCTCGCATCGGTGAAGTCAAGCTCAAAGTTGGAGAGACCTTTCCTAGTGATGACCTCGATCTTCTCCCTAAAAAGGAATGGATTAAAACATTGGAGGCAGTGTGGGAACCAGGGCGCGCTGGGGCGCTAAAAAGACTCAAAGCCTTCCGGGATGAAGCCTACGAAACGAAGCGCGATCTGCCAGCAGTCGAGGGGACTTCTCGCCTTTCTCCTCATCTTCATTTTGGAGAAGTGAGCCCGTTTGAAGTATGGGAAGCCGCAACAAGCGATGCCTATCAGCGGCAACTGTGTTGGCGAGAGTTTGGGACCTATTTCATCACCCACTACCCTCATACCCCGACGGAGAATTGGCAGGAAAAGTTCGACAAATTCCCTTGGGAAAAGAATCCTGAAGCGCTCAAAAAATGGCAAAAGGGGAAAACGGGCTATCCGATCATCGATGCAGGGATGCGGCAGCTTTGGAAAGAGGGGTGGATGCATAACCGTGTGCGGATGATTGTTGCCTCTTTTCTGATTAAGGATCTTTTTATTCATTGGAAAGAGGGAGCCGCGTGGTTTTGGGATACCCTTGTCGACGCCGATCTTGGGAATAATACCCTTGGGTGGCAATGGGTAGCAGGCTCAGGACCTGATGCCTCTCCGTTCTTCCGCATTTTCAACCCGACCCTTCAAGGGGAAAAGTTTGATCCCGATGGAACGTTTGTGAAAACCTATTGCCCCGAACTTACCAAGCTACCCCCTAAATGGATCCATAAACCTTGGGAAGCGCCTCGAGAAATTCTCGAACATTTTGGGATTGTCTTAAATAGTGTCGTCATAAGATATCTACCCACATAGCTATACACCTAATTTGAACTCCAGCTAAGAATGAAGCCGTCGTTTTTGCGTATCTTGTTGCTATGCCTCTCCAACGCTTCAGGTGAAGAATAGCGTTTTCTACTAAATGCCTTAGTTTGTATAAGTCTTTATCATAAAGACGTTTACTTTTCCTATTTCTCCTCGGAGGAATGACAATTTGCATGCTCTGTTCTTCCGCTTTCTTTATTATTTCCTCGGTGTCATACGCTTTGTCTGCCAGCAAATATTCCGCTACAATATCCTGTATCAACTTGCTAGCTTCCTTACAATCAGCTCGGGTACCTTCTGTAACAATCGGTCTGAGCGGCATACCATGCGCATCCACGGCAATATGCAATTTTGAGTTGAGCCCCCTTTTGTTCGAGTCATATCTTGATTTCCACCTACTGCACCTGCAGCATGGGGATGAACTTTAATATGAGTTGCATCAATCATTAGCCATTCATAATCTGGATCTATGATCAGTGCTTCCAGTAGATTTTCCCAGATATTTTTGTCTCTCCAACGACAAAAACGTCGGTGAGTATTCTTCCAGTCTCCATAGTCCGGAGGCAAATCTCTCCAAGGGGCCCCTGTTCTAAGAACCCAAAAAACAGCATTAATGAACAGCCGATTATCTTTTGCAATACCACCCCACATCCCTCTTCTTCCTGGGAGAAGAGGCTGCAATATACTCCAAGTTCGGTCTGATATGTCATGTCTCCTATGCGCACTTTTCACGATCTACTCCTTTCGTTTGTGATCAACGCTAAGAAGTATAACAAAAAATTTATACCATTTATCAAAAATAAAGTTTAGTGTATGATCTTTGGTTTTCAACCCCATGGAGAGTCAAATGAATACACCAGAAGACATACAATTAAAAAGTTCAGAAGTAGATTTTTTCTACCTTGCAAAGCGCGAACCTAATCCCAGAACACGCATACGACTCCTCGCTTTGGGCCATCTAAAAGCAGGCAAATCCAAGCAGGAAGTCACTGAAATGTTCCGGATTGTTCTCATTACATTGCGTCGATGGGTACTACGATTTGCTGCTAAAGGGGTGCCAGGGTTAAAGGAGCAGCCTGGTAAAGGCCGCAAAAGAAAGCTAGCTGAAGAACAAGAGGAAGCATTTCGGCAACAAGTAGAAAAACTGCAGACTCTTCGTGAGGGTGGAAGGGTTCGGGGACAAGATATTCAGGTTTTGCTTAAAGAAAAATTCTGTGTTGATCATGCGCTACCAAGTGTTTACCACGTACTTGAACGGTGTGGGCTCTCGTGGATTTCAGCACGATCAAAACATCCAAAATCTGATCCTTTGATTCAAGAAGACTTTAAAAAAAATTTCAAGAAAAAGTAGCAGGAGTATTGCCAGAAGGCATTGCTTCTGAAAATGTTGAAATTTGGTTTCAAGACGAAGCAAGGGTTGGGCAAAGAGGGACGGTCACTCGGTTATGGGCAAGACGGGGTACTCGTCCCCGAGTGATCCGACAACAGCAGTTTGAGTATGCCTATATTTTTGGTGCTGTCTGTCCAAAAAAAGACCGAGCAGTAGGATTGGTTTTGCCAACAATTGGGATGGGATGTATGCAAAAACACTTAGAGGAGATTTCTAAGGAAATTGAGCCTGGTAATCATGCAGTTATTGTATTCGATCGAGCTGCTTGGCATACAACGAAAAAGCTGTGCATACCAAACAATATATCGCTACTACCGTTGCCTGCAAGTTCTCCTGAGTTAAATCCGACTGAACAAGTATGGCAAGTGCTTAGAGATCGATATTTAGGAAACCGTTGTTTTGATTCCTATGAGCATATTTTGGGCAGTTGCTGCGATGCTTGGAATGCATTTACCTCACAAGTTGGAGCTGTGCGTCAACTGTGTTCAAGAGAGTGGGCTCAGACTAAACTTTATTTTTGATAAATGGTATTATCTTATGACGACACCATCTAGGAGAAAATTACCCCCATCCCATGGTGGAACACAAGAAGATGCGGGAAAAAGCCCTGGAAATTTTTAGTCGATTGTAGCGATGCTGCTGTCGACCTCAAAAAGTTGCCCTGTCACCCACCCACACGTTGGGGATAATAAAAACGCAACCATCTCGGCAATATCCTCCGGGTGCCCGACCCGGCCCATTGGGTGGCGCTTTGCGGCCCCCTGTTTTTTGGTGTCAATATGAGAATCAAGAAAAACTTGTCAAATACATCTGCGACCCTTATTTTAGTTCCATGATAGCGAATGATAATTCACAAAAGAATAGCAAGTGGGATGTTGGGTTTGCGTGTTTTTTTCTAGGGGTGACCGTTGCTTGTCTGTATAACGTTTTTTCAACCCTTTTTGAGGTTTCTTTTATCTATCCGTATCTTTTTCTTCAGGGGTTGGTGATTCTTTATCCTCTGACGATTCCACTTTTAGCCCGTAGGAAAATCGTACGCAGTGACATCCTCCGCGCATTGCTTTATTCTGCGGCGCTTTTTAGGCGAAGATGAGGGAGCGTTCTTTTTCGGAGAGCTCGCGGAAGGAGCCTTCGGGGAGGTCGCCGAGTTTGAGGCCGCCGATCCGGATGCGAGAGAGGGAGAGGAGGGCGAGCCCGGCGTTTTGGACCATCAGGCGCACTTCTCGTTTCTTCCCTTCTTTAACGACAATTTTTAGGGTGCCGCGACGCACTTTGGTCACTTTGTAGGGGCGGATCCATTTTCCTTCGATGAGGGTTCCTTTGGAGAGGTTTTCCAGGTGCTCGTGGGTGATTTCTTGCCCAGTTTTGACAAGGTATTCTTTAGCGATATTTTTGGAGGGGTGGATCACCTCTTGAGCGAAGTGGCCATCGTTTGTGAGGAGGATAAGACCGGTGGTATCGCGGTCAAGGCGGCCGATGGTAAAGAGGCGGTGTTTCAGATGAGCAAAGAGGTCGACAACAAGTTTTTTGCGTCCCATAGGCTTATTGGAGCAGATGAATCCTTTTGGTTTATTGAGAATATAATAAACTTTTTCATCGGACAGGGTAATGGGGTGATCGTCAACGTAGATCTTGTCGGTGAGGGGGTCGACGATGGTTTGAGGGACGGTAATCGTGACATCATTGACACGTACTTTCCCTTCAAAGATGAGAGTTTCAGCGGCGCGGCGCGAGGCCACTCCTGCTTTAGCTAAAATTTTACTTAGACGATTTGGTTCCATGACTAGCATTATAGAATAGTTGGTAGAATAAGACAATCTGATCTATGATAAAGGGATGGAAAAAGGAAAATTAGTACTCCTCCGTCACGGGAAATCGGACTGGAATCAAAAAAATCGCTTTACAGGATGGGTCGATGTTCCTCTCAGTAAGGATGGGATTAAAGAGGCTCAAAAAGCGGGGAGAGCGATCAGCCACATCCCGATCGATAGGATTTTTGTCTCTTCGCTGATGCGCGCCCAAATGACGGCGATGATTGCGATGACAGAGCATGAGAGTCAGAAGACGCCAGTTCTTCTTCATTATGGTGAAGGAAAGCTTGATGAGTGGGGAAAGATTTACGATCCCAAAGCTGAAGAGGAGACGATCCCTGTTGTGAAAGCTTGGGAGATCAATGAACGGATGTATGGGGAACTTCAAGGGCTAGATAAGGACGAAACGCGGGCAAAATTTGGCGCGGATCAAGTCAAAATCTGGCGTCGAAGTTTTGATATTCCTCCGCCAAATGGGGAGAGTCTTGAGATGACAGCAGAGCGTTCGATCCCTTATTTTAAGGAAAAAATCGTTCCCCTTCTTAAAGAAGGGAAAAATGTCTTGATCTCAGCGCATGGAAATTCTCTCCGTTCGATTGTGATGTTTCTCGATGGCTTAACAAAAGAAGAAGTACTAGAGCTTGAAATCCCTACAGGGATCCCTCTTTGTTATGCTTTTGAGGGAGACAGCTGGAAGAAAGAGGAGCTATGAGTCAGCCGATCTATCTGGATAATGGAAGGATCACCCGCCCTTCCGATCATTGTATTGCTCAAATGCAACCGTTTTTTAAGAGGCATTGGCTGGCGCTAGAGGCTCCCTATTTAATGGGAAAAGAACCGGAATCGACGATCAAGAGAGTACGGAGCGATCTCTATGCTTTTGTGGGAGCTCATGAAAAAGATCGCTTTCAATTTTGCTCTTCTGGAAAGGAGGGGCAATTTAATGTCTTCCATGCCTTTTATGTTGATCATGTGATGGAACAGGGGAAGAATCATCTCATTGTTGAAAAGGAAAGTGATCTATCTCATCGATTTGATGGAATGGGGCTTTGCACCCATGTGCTTCCAAAAAATGAGAAGGGTCAAATCACGAGAGAGATCCTCGAGGCAATGATCACACCGAAAACAGGACTCGTTTCACTCAGTTGGGCCGATGGGGAAACGGGAGTGATTCATCCGATCTGGGAGCTGGGAGAACTTTGCCGTGAAAAGGGGATCCTTTTCCATGTTGATGCATCTCATATTTTGGGAAAGCTCTACTTTAAATTCAGTGAAATGCCAATCGACTTCCTGAGCTTTGAGGGGAC
This sequence comes from Chlamydiales bacterium, assembly GCA_024233515.1. Taxonomy (GTDB): domain Bacteria; phylum Chlamydiota; class Chlamydiia; order Chlamydiales; family Simkaniaceae; genus Neptunichlamydia. The sequence goes on along the minus strand of JACKPO010000009.1, from coordinate 3,047 downwards.
ATTGATTCATGGACCAAGAGGGAGTGGAGGGGTATTTATTCGGAGAGGGATCGAGTATGGAGCGATCGATGGGGAGCTCAATCTCCCAGCTTTTGTGGGGCTTGGGATTGCCATTGAAGAACTGAGTGAATCGTTTGATCATCTCTGTATGGAAACGGTGCGTCTCCGCGACAAGTTCGAAGAGGGAATTCATCTTGCCCTTCCAGAGGCAAAGATCTTTTACCAAGATGTGGAACGGCTGCCGCATACGAGTGTGATAGAGTTTCCTGGGGTGAAAAATGAGCTCCTATCGTTCCATCTTGAGGAGCGAGGGGTATATGTCTCTTTTGATCGCTTGAAAGAGTGCACATTGACCTTTTCACTCTCTCGTAACACAACGGAAGAGGAGATCGACCGGGCAATCGGGATGGTTGTGGATGCTGCGCAAAAGTGCCGTACTTTCTCAAGAGAGCTAGTGGTTAGTGCCAAAAGATGGGGTAATAACGAGGAAGGATTTTTGGGACTAGACACTAGTCTAATGTGGAAGGGGTATAGCAATCTTCTAAAAGAGCGGATTTTAAATCCACGTAATTTAGGGGTGTTTAAAGAAAATGCCGGCGCTATGCAAGAGATGCGCGTTGTGATTGGTGAGGGAACCCGTCAGGGGAATCGAGTGAAGTTTTCTCTGGTCGTGGACGAAACAGATGGTGTGATTGCAGACGCAAAGTTTCTCTGTTTTGGAGAATCTCTTTTGGTGGGTGCTGCGGATACTGCCTGTGAAGTTCTCTTGAGAAAAACCTATGATCAAGCGCGACGGTTAAAGGCTGATTTGATCGATCGGAAAGTACGCGATTTTACCAATATCCCTGCCTTTCCAAAAGAGGGAGACCCTTTCCTAAATTTAGTCCTTTCGGCGATTGAAGAAGCGGCTGAAAAATGCCAAGACATTCCCCTTCAAGATCCTTCTGTGGCTCCCCCTGTCCCAGGAGAAAATGGAACAGAAGGAGGGGACCCCAATTGGCATCTTTTCTCACCTGAAGAGAAGCTCGATCATATCAAAGAGGTGATCCGTGATGAGATTCAACCCTATATCGAACTGGATGCGGGGGGGATTGAGGTCTCTGCTTTCAAAGATGAAAAAGAGATCATCATTGCCTATCAAGGGGCTTGTACAACCTGTCCTTCTTCAACAGGGGCAACTCTCGATGCGATTCAGCAGATCCTCCGCTCCCGCCTCTCTCCAACCTTAACGGTAAAACCAGATCTTTCCCTCTTGAGTTTTTGACATTTTTTGACACTTTTGGCATGTGAAAATCATGTCGCTTAGTCAATTTGATGGGATTGTTTATATCAATTTAGATCGTCGCACCGATCGGAAGGAAGCTTTGACTAAAGAGTTGAAGCGGTTAAAGGTCGACTTTTCAAAGGTTCATCGTCTGCAAGCTGTCGATCTTCCTCTCAATGGAGTAAGAGGATGTCTCCTTTCACACATTAAAGCGCTCGATTTTGTAAAAAGTCAGGGGTGGAAGAGGGGGCTTATTCTAGAGGATGATGTAACATGCTACTGTTCTAAAGCCAAAATTGAGCGAGAGACTAAACGGTTTTTCGAGAAGTTTGATGGGGTTTGGGATGTTTACCTTCTAGGAGGAGCCTATTTCGAGGTCTATCATACCTATGTCGAACAAGTATATCGCCTGAGAATTGCCCATCGCGCCCATGCCTATGTCGTTCACCCTGAATATATCCCTGCGCTGCGGGATTGTTTTCAAGAGGCTGTGGATCAAACGCGGGATCATCTTTTCCTCCAACAAAGCGCCGGTTTTGCTACGGATGCTGTCTGGGAAAAACTGCAGCAAAAGGACCGGTGGTTTGGGTGCAAAGATCGGTTACTCAACCAATCGGATGGGGTAAGTGATATTGAAGGGATCTTCAAAACTTATCGTCATTGAGCCATTCCACTTTGCGAATGCAATCATTGATCCCTGTTTCAATATCTTTTTCACTAATCCGTTCTTGGAAGTAGGGAGTACTTGGAATTAAGCTTTTGATTTTCACTGCAAAACCGAACAAAAAGTCATCACCCGAAAGAGCAACGAGAGTGTAGGGGTAGCCTGGTAGGAGTGCATATGATTTATCCATGTGAATAGAGGGTTTTCCGAAACTTTGGTTCTTTTGACTCTTCTGAAGATCGGCCATCATCTCTTCTAAGAAGGTTGTGTAAATCCTCTCGTGATCGTGAGGGCTAGGATTCCATGAAAGATAAAAGAAGGCTTCTTTTCTCATTTCAGTGATGTGAAGGGAGTATAATCGGTCGCTCTTCTTATTGGGTTCGACTCTAGACATTGGGAAAGTCTCGGTATAAATAACGAATAGGTTTTTTTCTGGATGTTTGCTCACCCATCCCTTGTTTTTTACGAAAACAGGGCTCGGATCTGAGAAATCGATTTCATCTAATCCCCGCGCTTTTTCCAGTTTGGGTAGGACTTTTAGAGCGTTCCAGGCCAAGAGAGAGTGAGCTCCCATAAGCTTTTTTGGAACTAGATACCAGCTTTGAATCAGTTGCGTTCCTTTTCTCCTGCAAGCATACCATCCGCTGCTAACTTTTGCCTCAAACCCATCTTCTATTTCGGAGGTTTGGTTAAACGTTCCTGATTGGTGTATTAATTCATCTTGCGCCTCTTTTTCAGAGGGGAAATTCGAAACAGTGATGGTGCAGGAGGGCCCTTTACGAATAGGGGCAATCGTAAATTGAGCTGTGCCATCTGGTCTACAGATGTTATCTGCTAAGCCCCATCCTTCCGGAAATGAAAAGATATAGCTGAAATCTCCGGAAGAAAATGTGTTGTTTCGGGATTGGATGGTAGCTTCAGAGATGCGCGGAGATGGAGGTTGGAGTGCAAATGTTTGAGCACAGAAGAGAAAAACACAGATAAACCATTTCATGAGACCATCCCTTGTTAATCGGTTGCAAGGATAAAAAAAATGGCGTTATTCTTCAAGAAGATTTTGATGACGAAAGCATTGGACTAGTGTCTAGTCCCTCGAGTTTGGACATTTCAGAATAAAGG
>JACKPO010000008.1 GCA_024233515.1 Chlamydiales bacterium | reverse complement strand
ATACCACCGATCGTCAACGGATCATCATTGATGAAGTCCCCTATAACGTAAACAAAGCCCGCCTCATTGAGCGGATTGCTGATCTTGTGAATGATAAGCAAATGACAGGCGTTTCTGATATTCGAGATGAGTCTGATAAGCAAGGGATGCGAATTGCGATTGATCTAAAGAGAGGAGAAATTCCTGATGTCGTGATCAACCAGCTCTATAAATTTACCGATATGCAAGTCACTTTTGGGTGCAACATGCTGGCCCTCGATAAGGGGCTTCCACGCATCATGAACATTAAGCAGATGATTGCAGCATGGGTTGACCACCGGATTGAGGTGGTCAGAGCTCGTACCCGCTATGAACTGAATAAAGCAGAGGCGCGTGCCCATATCTTAGAAGGATATCTCAAAGCACTTGATCACCTCGATGATGTTGTGAAAATCATTCGTCAGAGTGAGAATCGCGAAGAAGCGAAGGTGAAACTTGTTGAGAAGTATCAGTTCTCTGATCGCCAAGTGAATGCGGTTCTTGACCTTCGTCTCTACCAACTGACGGGGATGGAAAAGGCTAAGATCGAAGGGGAATATGCTGAGCTACAAGCAAAGATTGCTCACTACCGCGCCGTTCTTGCAAGCGAGACTCTAGTCCGTGGAATCATCAAGGACGAGCTGGAAGAGATCCAATCATTCGATAAGACAGAGCGTAAAACACAAATCGTTCCTGCAGAAGAAGAATTCCAAATGGAAGATCTCATTGCTGATGAGCCGGTGATCCTTACCATTTCAAGTGATGACTACATCAAACGGATGCCGATCTCGACCTTTAAAGAGCAACGAAGAGGGGGTCAAGGGGTCATTGGATTCGACCAGAAAAAAGAGACCGATATTATTAAAGATCTTTATGTTGCATCAACGCACGATACTCTCATGTTCTTCACGAACTTTGGACGTGTTTACTGGGTCAAAGTGTGGCAAATTCCTGAAGGAAGTAGACGTTCAAAAGGAAAACCACTCGTGAATCTTTTAGAAGGACTCAGCGAAGGGGAGCAAGTTGCTGCTCAGCTCCGTGTCCGTAACTTCCAAGAAGAAGAGGCTTCGATCCTCCTTTCCACAAAGAAAGGGGTGGTGAAAAAGACCCTTCTCGATTCCTTTAGCTCTCCAAGACGTAAAGGGGTCTACGCGATCAATATCGACGAGGGAGACGAAGTGATCTCTGCTCATATCGTTCGCCCGCAGGAGCAGATTATGCTCTTCACCCATGAGGGAATGGCTGTTCGTTTTGATCAAGATCAGGTCCGTCCGATGGGACGTGTCGCGCGCGGTGTCCGTGGTGTGAAGCTAAAAAGTCCTGGCGACCACGTCGTTTCCTGCGAAGTTGTCAAAGGAGACGAAACTGTCCTTGTTGTTTGCGAAAATGGATTTGGAAAACGGTCCAGTGTGGATCAATTTAGACATACCAATCGTGGGGGTGTTGGGGTCCGCTCCATCATTACCAGTAAGCGAAATGGACAGGTTGTTGGCGCTCTTTCTGTGGGTGATAAAGATAGCGTTGTCCTCATGGCAAACACAGGGCAGACCATCCGCCTCAGCATGAAAGATATTCGTGTCATGGGACGCTCTACGCAAGGGGTCAAAGTTGTCACCTTGAAAAATAGCGATACCCTCGTGGCGATGCAAAAGATCGAGCACCTCGAAGAAGAGGAAGCCGTTGAAGAAAAAGAGTAAGGGACTTTTCATTACCTTTGAGGGGGGTGAGGGTGCGGGTAAAACCACCCTCATCAACCGCGTGTATGATGCTTTAGCAGAAAAAGGGCATGAAGCGATGAAAACCTTAGAGCCAGGAGGTACCCCTCTTGGCCGCGACATTCGGAAACTTCTACTTCACGAACAAACAACCTCGATTTGTGAACGGGCAGAGCTCTTCCTCTTCTTGGCAGATCGGGCGCACCATGTCAAAACGGTGATTCTCCCAGCTCTTGATGAAGGGAAGATTGTCCTGTGCGACCGATTTAATGACTCAACCTTGGCATATCAAGGAGTGGCGCGCCATCTTGATCTCAATCTCCTCCGCACCATGTGCGATATCGCCACGGAGGGGCTCACTCCAGATCTCACCCTTTATCTTGATCTTGACCCACAAATTGGTCTTGAAAGGGCCAAAAAGCATGATGTTCCTGATCGTTTAGAAAAAGAAAACCTCGAGTTTCATACAGAAGTGCGTGAAGGATTTTTAGCCCTAGCCTTAGAAGAGCCCGATCGGTTCCATACGATCAATGCTGAGCAGGGAGTGGAAGAGGTCTTTTCTGCAGCGATGACAGAAATAGAAACAGCGCTATGTCCAAAATAGATGAGATTTCAGCCGATAGAACGGTTAAAAAACACCTGAAAAAACTTCTCGAAAACACCCCGCATTGTCTCTTATTTGAAGGGCCCAAAAATTCTGGAAAAGATGCTCTTGCTGATGCTTTTGCGCGCGAGCTTCTTCAAACGACCAAGAAGGATCCCCCTGATCTTCGCCATCTTTATCCCGAGGGGAAGGGAAATCATCACCCGATCCATATCATCAGGCAGTTTATTGAAGAGACCCAGCTCCCTCCTTTTGAAGCGGGACGAAAAGTCTTTATCATTCATGAAGCAGATCGGATGCTTCCGACAAGTAGCAACGCGCTATTAAAAACGCTCGAAGAGCCCGTCTCAGTAGTTACCATTATTCTCATCACAACTCACCCTGAACTTCTCCTTCCCACCGTGACTTCGCGCTGTTTTCGGATTCCGTTTACGCAACTCGAACCCGAAGAAGATGGCGAGCTTGCTGAGCAGATGTTCCACGTCGCCTTTCGTCTCCTTCGCCACGACCTTCCGATCGCAAAAGAACTCCCTGAAATTCCCCATCCTGAAAGAGCGCTCCACTACCTCCTCGCTTTTTACCGCGATCTTCATCTGATCCAAGCGGGAGGCGATCCCTCTCACCTTATCTACAAAGATAAGCAAGAAATTCTCTCTTCGATCAAAACGCCTGCGCCTCCCCTTGATACCATTCAAGCAAAGATCGAACGCATCCTCGAAGCGACAACGCTCCACCTTCCCCTTGGGCATGCTCTTGTTGAGCTTATTTAGTAACTTTTAAAGGGAAGCCAATGACGGCTTCATAGCAGAGGATGAGGTGGTTGACCCCATTCATTGCTTTATGGGGATCGGCTTCAGGAGGGAGTCCCAAAGCGGCGGCGATTTTGTTTTTAGAGATCCCTGTTTCCCAAGGATTGACCGTTCCTTCGCTGAGACATTTTCCCCAGTACATCGAGGCAAGATCAAGCCAGTGGTAGGGCCAGTTGAGTTTCTCTTGCGCATCAGCATCGATAATTTGAGAGAAAAATGCTCGGTCAAAAGAAGGGTTTTGGCAGATGAAGACCGCTTCTCCCCGTTTGATCCCACATCGTTTGAAAGAGAGCTTCACCTCTTCAGCAACTTGAGAGGGGGTTTTCCCATCTTTTAAGTCGTGCCAGGCAAAGCCGTTCACCTCAAGGCTTAAGGGATCGCTCTTCTTCCACTCTTCATAGGGAATTTGGAGAAGCGTTTCGTAGGATTCGAGGGTTTCTCCCGTTTCCACATTGAGAATCTTATAAGCAAGTTCAATCATCCGATGTTTCCGGACGTTGAGCCCATTCGTTTCTGAATCGAGAAAGATCCCTAGCATCTCACGCTCCGTTTGCAAGAGAAAAAGTCTACCAAACTTTGCACCTTAATCGCAAAAAAATAACTTGTAAAGGTGTTTTTATTCTGGCTGTGTTGAAAATCTGAAATTAAGAAGGTTTCTATTTTAGATTCATAAAAACATATAATAAATATTTTAATACATTAATAATTAAAGTTATGTGTGGTATAATATAGTGGAATTATTTGGGTTAAGGCAATGGAACAAATTGGTACTATGGGCAAAGGCGTAGTCGATGCGTCGCAAGCTGCTCTAAATCAGGCTGCTAAGTTTTCTCTGCCCCCTCCTGTACAAGGTGGGATCAATAGCTATGGCACTGTTATAGGAGTGATTGCCTCGATTGCGATTGTGGTCCTTCTGATCGTAATCCCTCTCTTTTATGCTTTTAAGGCGGTCTATAGCAAGATCCAAACGAATCAAGAGATGATGGGCAAGGTCCAGATGAACCTTGCTGAAAATCGCTTTCAGGCGCTTCAAAAGGCTGCTCCAGGGAGACTCTTCCAAGCAGAGGATTTAAGGATTGGGCGTGTCGAGTATGGGGCCCTCCTAGCTGAAGGCTATAGCCCTGAAAGAATCGAGAGTGACATTCAAGCGCTTTTAGAAGGACAAGAACTGGAGGAGTGCCCTGAGCCACTGCGCCAAATCGTTGAGAAGGAGCGAATGCTCCACGCTATGACCTCTGGAGATCAAGAGCGCTACTTGCCCAACCTAAAAAAATCAGGACTTTCAGAAAGTGAGGTGATCGCCCTTGCAGAAGAAGGAAAAACAACCCGCCATTTAGAGGCCTTTTTATTGAAAAAAGGGTCTCTTGGAAGCGATCCTACGAGTGAGCGTTTCAAAGCAGGAAAAGAACTGGTTCAGTATGGTATTGCTTATCTCAATTTCGAAAAAGACGCCTTTGAAATCAACGAGGTGATTCAGGCGATTCAGAATGCCCCGAAAGAGGGTTTAGAAGTTTATCTTCAGACAAACGTGAGGGAGCGATTAGATCGCCTCCAAAAGAGTTTGGCTTATCAGGTTCTCCTCAAGATTGAAGGGAGAAAACATCCCTTTGTTCGAGCTGTACAAGATCTTTCTGTAGCTCTTCGCTTAGAGGCTCATGGCATTGAGCAGCTCCAAGATTTAGGTGCAAGATATACCAGACGGGTCAAAGAAGCCTTAGGTCCCGTTCCTAAAGAAAGTGCGATCAGTTATTTAGCGGAAGCCCTTGACGAAACGATTGGAAAGTATCACTGGAGTTATAAAATCGAATCCCTGTTTGATAAACTCCTTGTCTATCGCAGTTATCCCGACAAAACAGCGATGGCGGTGTTGAGTCATCAACCTGACCGGGCTCTCGACTATAACTCTTATCAGGTTGGGAACTTTGATATGGCAGTTGGGGATTATGAGCTTGAAGGGCGAAAAATACGCGCCATTCATGGACCCACACCAACGAGTGATCAGCTCCTTATTGCTCAGCTCGAAGCGCAGCAGCAAGTCGGAGGGATTCATCTCCAACATAACCTGGAGCATCCCGCATTTTCTCGTGGAGATCGGGTCCGTATTGAATATTTACTGGGAGTCGAAAAAGACTTTCCCAAAACCTTCCGCCTCATGTCAACCCCTCTTGATGGTCCTGCTATGCGGCTTCAAGGGGAGAGTGGGGACTATTTCAAATCCTGCCAAACGGTCAGAGAGTTTTTCTTAAAATATGGAACTTACGCTTTTACAGGACGGACAGATACTCCTGCTGAAGATTTTGGGCAGTTGGAAGGGGAGGCACATCGAAGAGTTGATCCCAAAAAAGACAATGGATTCTATCTTGGCAAAGAGGTGATGAGCGATGATCAGTTTCGCTTAGCGTTTGAGTGTGCATCGAGCGCTTTTGCTGGTGTTGATTTATCTCATGAGAAGAGCCGTTATCTGCGCGCCCTTCAGGTGGGGCTCCAAGGATTTCTTGCAGTAGGAGCTGTTGTTAAAACCTTGCAAGATGCCTACCATACCCCCGCTGAGGCTGAAGAGGCCCTTCTTCAAGCAACCTTTGGGCAAGCGTGTAAACTCGATATTGACCGAGGGGTGATTCTCAATGTTATGACTCGCGTCTACTTTCAGCTTGCAGCTGGAAAACCCCTGACGGAAGAAGATATTTCTGAAATCATCGGGACCGTAGTGGGGCGGGCTGAGCTTGTTTCTGGGCGGACCATTATCTTCGATCGTTACCAACCTTTAAGTGATGCGCTCCGTCTCATTGGTGCAAACGAAGGAGCAGTCACCGAAGCCTTAAAGCGGTATCTGAGCGAGGGCTTTGGCGTAGAAGGAGCTGATTTAAACTTTCAACGTGCCTAATCACCGCTTGATTAAATTTTCTTGAATCTCTATTTTCGGTAGAAACAGTCAAGTGAGGCTTCATGCAAAAAGAAACGCAACCGATCAACAGTGGAATTTCTGATACCAAAAAAGTGTGTGAGGTTCTCCATACCCTCTTAGCATCGAGCTATATGCTCTACCTCAAAACCCAAAATTTTCACTGGAATGTGACGGGACCCCATTTCGCTCCTTTGCATGCTCTTTTCCAAACGCAGTATGAAGATCTAGCAGAAGCGATTGATGAAATGGCTGAGAGAATCCGCAGTCTCGGATTTTTCCCCGAAGGGTCGTTCTCTATTTTCGGAAAGCTGAGCATCCTTAAAGAAGCGGTGGGGGGGCCACTCGAGGCTATGAAAATGGTGGGAACCCTTCTCAAAGACCACGAAGCTTTAATCCTTTTTATGCGGCAACATTTAGGTGAGATTGAAGAACTTTCAGATGGCGCGACGGCAGACTTTATTAACAAGCGGCTTGCAATCCACGAAAAATTTGCGTGGATGCTCCGCTCAGTCATTGATTAATCGTCGTCGCAAATCCGTTTCCGGTTTTTATTTTTCCACTTCATAAAGCCCGGAACTTTGTAAAGGGAAAGAAGGGCCAGGATAATCAGAGTGACACTCACTGCTAAGATATAGAGCTTGTTGGCGACAGCAAGTCCCATTGAGGCCGTTGCCCATAAAGTGGCAGCTGTTGTAAGCCCGCGAATTTGTCCTTTATCGCGCAAAATGACCCCCGCTCCCAGGAAACCGATCCCGCTGACGATTTGCGCCGAAATCCTGGAAGGGTCTGCCGTTCCAGAAACGGTTCCCAAAAAACTGGGAGGGGCGACATTCATAGAGATGAATCCAAAAAGACAGGCGCCCACGGCGACTGCCGCGTGCGTTCGAATTCCGGCCAGCCCGACGTGGCGCTCCCGCTCTAGCCCAATGAGAGCTCCAAGCACAGCAGCAAACAAGATATGCCCAGCGAGCCTTAGTTCTACATGATATTCCAACATAGTTTTCATTTATAACTATAAAAACTAAATGTAAATAAAATAATTTTTACTTGTTTTTATTTTTGTTTGACTCTCTGGTGGTTAGTCCCAAAAATCCTTTTACTCTCTCTTATCTATTTAAAAAGGACTGAAGGAAAAAATATTCTTTCTTTGAGAAGGGGGTTTTGCTATACTGGACGCGTTATGGCGCTATCTCAAAAAAAGTTTCGTGAAATTGTCTTTCAGACTCTGTATAGCAGAGATCTGAATACCTCTTCCGATGCGAAGATTTTATCTTCGATGCTCGACCAATTTGTGGTGACACGAAAGGTTTTGCATCAAGCTATGGAAAAGGTCGAGGCGATTTTTAACAAGGTCGAGGAAATCGATGCCTTGATTTCTAACGTTTCAAAAGACTATGATTTCAAAAGGATCTCTAGAGTCGAGCGAAACATTTTGCGCCTGGGTCTTTTCGAGCTGAAATTCGAAGGAGAGATTCCCCCTAAAGTGGCCATTTCAGAAGCGGTTCGTTTGAGTCGAAAGTTTGGAACACCAGAGGGTGGAGCATTTGTGAATGCGATTTTAGATGCGATCTTTCAATCAGAGGAAGCCCCATGTCTATTAAGGCCCGTATTGAGTACGGCAAATCCTTAAAACCCTACACGACATTTGGAATTGGGGGAGAGGCGAAGCAGTTCGTTACCATCCGTTCTATTGATGAGATGGGGGCCATACGCAACTATATCAATCAAAAGCATCTCCCGTTTTGGATCATCGGCAAAGGATCGAATGCCCTTTTTGATGATCGAGGCTTTGATGGTCTTGTGATCCTCAATAAGATCGATTTTGTGGAGTTTGATGAGGGGAAGCTTCATGTCGGTGCCGGCACTTCGTTTTCCCTTCTTGGAGCCAAGATGGCTCGCAAAGGATGGGGAGGACTTGAGTTTGCCAGTGGGATTCCGGGTTCTGTTGGGGGAGCGATCTATATGAACGCTGGGGCGAATCAGATGGAAACCTGCGACTACCTCACCCATGTTGGAGTGATCGATGAGGCGGGGGTCTTTCAAGAGGTGAAGAAATCGGAGCTCTCTTTTGGGTATCGTTTCTCCTCTCTTCAAAAAAGTGGAAAGATCATTGTTTCTGGGCGCTTTGAACTGGTTCAAGAAGTGGCAGCACGGGAAAAACAGCTTAAAATCGTGGAGTATCGAACAGCCACCCAACCTTACGGCCAAAAAAGTGCCGGATGTATTTTCCGCAATCCTGAAGGAGATAAAGCGGGAGCTCTTATCGAAGCGTGTGGCTTGAAAGGGAAAAAAATTGGGGGAGCTGAAGTTTCAACCCTCCATGGGAATTTTATTATCAATACGGGGAATGCAACGGCAGAAGATGTGATGGCTCTTTCAAGTCATATCCAACAAACGATTCAAGAGAAGACGGGGAAATGGCTAGAAATGGAAGTGCAGAGAGTTCCCTATCAATTGGAGGAACATGAAGCGCGCTGACTTGCACTGCCACTCGACCTGCTCGGATGGGACATGTACCCCTGAGGAGCTTCTTCGCTTAGCGAAAGAAAAAGAGCTCTTCGCTCTTGCGATTACCGATCATGATACATTGGATGCCTACACAGATGAACTCTTTGCAGAAGCCAAAGAAGTCGGAGTTAAGCTCTATACTGGAGTTGAATTTTCGACGCGCCAAAAAGGATACCCAGTCCACCTCTTGGGCTATGGAGTGAAAAAAACAGAGGAGATCCTCTCATTTTGCGCGCAGCATCAAAAGAGACGGCTTAAACGAAACAAAACGATCCTAGAAAAACTGAGGCGCCTTTCAATCATCGTTGAAGAGGAAGAGCTTGGAGATCCAGCTGATCGAACGATTGGTCGTCCTCATATTGCAGAGGTTCTACTTAAAAAACATTACGTCTCCTCTATCCAAGAGGCTTTTGATCGTTATATTGGAGAGGGGAAACCTTGTTTCGATCCTGGCGAAAGTTTTACTCCTGAGAAAACGATTGATGTGATCCATCAAGCAGGAGGGAAAGCATTCATTGCTCATCCCCATCTTGTGCGAAAAAAAACGATTCTCCATGAGCTTCTTGGGATGAACTTCGATGGACTAGAATGTTACTACGGCCTCTTTCATGGTGGCCAAGAAGTCAGGTGGCTAAAAATCGCAGAGGAAAAAGGATGGCTAGTATCAGGAGGCTCAGATTTTCATGGAGAGATCAAGCCCCATATTGGCCTCGGCTGCTCTTGGGTCGATGAAGACAGAGTGCGTGCGATTTTCGGAGAGGTATGACAAAGTATCACGAACTGACTCGCTATCTCTTTTCTCTGAATCGCTCCAAAGAACTCAAGACAGATCTTTCTGCGCCAATGGAAATGGCGGAAAAGCTTGACCATCCCGAAAAAAAGTTCCCATCGGTTCATATTGCGGGAACCAATGGGAAGGGGACAGTTGCCTATAAACTCGCTGCTGTTCTCCAGGAAAATGGATATCGGGTGGGCCTTTTCACGTCTCCCCATCTTGAAACTTATCGAGAGCGGATCCAAATCAACGGAAAGATGATTTCTGAAGTCGATGTTGTGGAAGGAGTTGAAAAAATCCTCCCCTTAACGAAAAATCCCAAGTTTTTTGAGATCACCACACTCCTTGCCTTTGACTATTTTGCGGAGCAAGAAGTCGATATTGCAATCGTCGAAGCTGGGCTCGGAGGAAGATTAGATGCAACAAACATTCTGACACCGATTGTCTCCATTATCACTTCGATTGATTGGGACCATGTCCCTATTTTAGGAGATACCCTTGAAGACATTGCCTATGAAAAGAGTGGAATTATTAAACCAGGCGTTCCCTGCGTCATTGGGAAAAGTGCTGATTATGAGATCATGCACAAAAAAGCATGCCCCCTTTACATTGTGCCAAATGATTCCAAAAAAATTGCACAAAAGGTTCTGAAACTTCTCCCCTTTGATCTCGAGGAGACAAATGGTCTTCGCAAAGACCCTCCCTGTCGCTTTGAAAAGCGTGGCGAGGTGATTTTAGATGTGGCCCATAACCCTGCTGCTCTTCGTCGCCTTTTTGACAGGGTAAAACGGGAGTATCCAGGGAAAAGAATCCATGTCCTTTTGGGAATGTCAAAAGATAAAGATATCAAAGAGTCTCTCCGTATCATTCGTGAGAAAAGTGATGCGGTGACGTTTTTAGAACCCCACCACCCAAGACTTCACCATTTTGAAGGCGCAGTCTCTGCGGCAGAGGGGCTTGAGCGTGCAAAAAGCGAGGGGGCCATCTGTGTGGTGTGCGGCTCTTTCTATATTATGAAAGATTTGCTGCCTCTTCTAAGAGCTCCTGAATCTCGCGAGAAGAAGGGATATAGCCATCCTTCCGACCAATCTCAAAAGACTTCACAACCGCCTCTTGGATAAAGATTGCCAACTCCTCTGCAGAGCTTTCCTCAGAAATCTTCGGAAGTTTTAGATCTTTTGGTAAAGAAGCAGCCCTCTCCAGCCCCTCCTCGATTTTTCCCTGATACAAAAGACCGGCAACATCAAGAAGGTCAAACGCAAGCTCCGCCTCTTCCCAATTCGCCGTTGTGTCGGTTCCTTTAACCGTAGATTCTGGAAGGACCATTTCCTCCTCCAACTGGTGGTTTGAAGGAATGTTTACCATATCTGGGTTTTTTCCGGAAGTTAGCTGTGCAAGTGTAATCGAAGCCACTCGGAGAAGGTTCGAGTTTACTTCAGATAAACTGTTATTTTCCCAAATCTCTGCAATCGCTTTCCGTAAAAATTCGATATCTCTTGGGTCTGCAGCCCCATCCATTTTGAGTTTTTGTGCCTCGTCAACAATCGCATCAACCATCATATTAGTGTTGATGGTGTGAAGACGCCCGCACAAGCTTTGAAATTTTTCTCTGGTTGTAGGGGAAAGGGTTTTGACGTTAATAAGATTAACGGTTGCCATCATCGAAAGGAGTTCATCAGGAACGTGTATTTCTTGCCCTTTCAATTTTTCAAAGATGGTCAGAACTTTTGCTTCTTCTTCCTCTTGTTGAAAGAGGGCTTTTGCATCAAAAATTTTAGAAGGAAGTTGTTTTGGAGGCTGTATAGAAGAAAATTCTCTTTTTAATGCCATGTAATCTTTCCCTGTTTGTTTTAGGAGTATTTATTATATTTATATAATTACCCCTCATACTATTCATTATACTACAAATTGCCTTCCTAAACAATTAGTAATCATTCTTTTTCGATATAAGAAATCGTTGAAATAGGCAAAGATTAAAATAATTACTATATGATTTTTTTGATGAGAAGCAATGAGGGGGCACTAGAGCGGTTGAGGAGGCGATGGTGGGAGACCTGGAATTTTTTTGGCGAAAAAGATGAGGTCAAAGCTAGGAGGGCCTCCTCCTCCCGTTTTCCTTCAGGATGCCCGGGGTAGAGGGTGAGGCTCATGAGCCCCCCTTCCGTTAGGAGGGAGAGTCCTTTCTCGACACTTTGAAGAGTTGTAGCGACCTGGGTGGTTAGAGACTTGTCTCCTCCTGGGAGATACCCCAGATTATAGACGATTAGATCGACAGGGGAGTCGACCCCCTCAAACAGAGAGTGACACCCCAGGTGGTAAGAAATAGTTTTAGAGGGCACTGCGCAAAGATGGTCAATCCTTTTTTGTGTGGCAAGAAGAGCCTCTTTTTGGATGTCGAAAACGTAAAGATGGGAAAGGTTAAGGGTGGATAAGAAAAGAGTGTCATGTCCATTGCCGCATGTTGCATCAATCGCACGGTTTCCCTCATTGAGGTGATCTTTCCAAAGTGAATGTCCCAGTTGAAGAATCATTGCGCCTTATTTTTTCTCCCGTTATTCTTCAGACATGATAAACGAGACCGATGTTTTAATCATAGGGGCAGGAATTGCAGGAATGATTGCAGCTCATCGCCTGGCTGAGCGGGGAGCAGAGGTGACTCTTCTTTGTAGTGGAGAGGGTGTCCAGGCGAGCAATTCTTATCGTGCACAAGGGGGAATTGCTTATGAAGGAGGCCCCTTCAAAGAAGATATTTTGAAAGCGGGGGACGGCCTTTGTTTCGAAGAGGCTGTTGATCAGCTAGTGGAGAAAGGGCCATCGATCCTTCGTGAAACCCTCATCGATTTGATGGACGTTCCGTTTGAAAAAGCAAAGAGTGGAAAGTGGAAGCTCACCAAAGAGGGAGCCCATTCGACTGCGCGTATTTTGTACCATGGGGACCAAACGGGAAAAGCCATTATGGACAAACTTTATGATAAAGTTGCCGCCCATCCTAAGATCGCCTTAATGTTCAAGCAGAGTGTCATTGATTTGATCACCCTGTCCCACCACTCGAAAAATCCTGCCGATCTCTATCAGCCTTCAACCTGCGTGGGTGCGTATGTTTTAGATCAAAGGAGTGGCGCTGTTTCTACCTTTTTTGCTAAAGAAACGATCCTTGCAACAGGAGGAGTGGGAGAATGCTTTTTGCACACCACGAATGGGAAAGAAGCAAGGGGAGACGGAATTGCCATGGCGTTTCGCGCAGGGGTGCGGATTATGAATATGGAATATATTCAGTTCCATCCCACAGCCCTTTATATCGAAGGAGAGCCCCGCTTTTTGCTCACCGAAGCTTTGAGAGGAGAAGGTGGAAAAATCTTAGCGCACGATTTCAACCCTTGCCTCGATCCGATGGCATCCAGAGACATTGTGGCCCGAACAATGTTTCAGGAGATGGTCAAAAATGACCGCCCCCATCTTTGGCTCGACCTTTCTCATCAAAATAGAGACCATCTTCTAAAGAGATTTCCTGCGATTGCCAATCATTGCGATGCGAGAGGATTTAAGTTTGGCGTTGATCCCTTGCCAATCGTTCCTGCAGCTCACTATAGTTGCGGGGGGATTTCTGTTGATCTCGAAGGACGGACCACCATGCGAGGACTACGGGCCATTGGTGAAGTTTCGTGCACAGGAGTCCATGGGGCAAATCGGTTAGCGTCCACTGCTCTTTTAGAAGGGCTTGTTTGGGGAGTCACGTGTGGCGATTCCGTCGAACTAAAAGAGAAAGTATTCCCCGAAGTTGAACCCTGGGAGATGGGAAAAGAAGAGGTTGATGGAGCCCTTATCCAGCAAGATTGGATGACCATCAAGCAGACGATGTGGAACTACGTTGGCCTCATGCGAAGCAGTCACCGCTTGAAGCGGGCCCACAAGATGCTCACAGAGCTTAAATGGGAAGTGGACTCCTTCTACGAAGATGGAAAGTTGACCCCTGAGCTTTTGGCCCTCCGTAATGGATGCGAGACCGCCCTTTTGATCACCCAAGGGGCCCTTAGAAACCCTTATTCTCAAGGAACTCACTTTAGAGTTGATTAGAAAACCTCGTTCGCTTAAGATGCTTGTAAAAATAATTCCAAATGGGGTATTAGCTCAGTTGGTTAGAGCGCCACGTTGACATCGTGGAGGTCAGCTGTTCGAGTCAGCTATATCCCAAACCTCATGAGTAATAGAGAAAAGTTAAATCAGATTCGTTATACGGCAGCAGAAGTCCTGGCTTATGCTGTTTCAGAATTTGATTGTAAAACCTTTGTCGTCAAAGGGGGAACTACCCCCTGCGGCTTCTATTACGACTTTATCTTTGTCAATCCCTTTATACAAGACAATCTCCCGCTCATCGAGGAGAGAATGCGGCAGATAGCCTCAAATGATGAAGAGATCAAAGTTCATGAAATGGTCCCTTTTAGTGCTGCAAGTTTTATGCGGCATAACCGGCGCCCTTATCCCGCACACTTTGTGGAAATTTGTCCAGATCCCTTGGTTCAAGTGATTCAGATTGGGAATTTCGTCGATCACGTCCAGGGGAAGTTTTTGCCCAGAACCGGAGAGCTCAAAGCCTTTAAGCTTCTCAAGCTAGAAGAGCGCCAGCCCCTCTATTTCAAAGGGGAAAAGAAGAAGGTGATGCGGATCATTGGTGTTGCTGATGAAAGCAAAGAGAGTCTTAAGACATTTTTGAAAAAAAATAAAGCTTGGATTGGGGTCGATCATCTGACGATTGGCGAGAAAATGGGTCTCTTCAAAGTTGACATTATTCGTGATGAAAACCACTTTGAAAAGGGGAGAATCTATTGGACTGGAGAGGGGGAAAAGCTCCTTCATCGGATCATGGAATATTGGAGAAAGCTCCACCTTGAAGAACAATTTGAACTGATCAAGACAGATAGCATTCAAATCACTAGGGGACATAAAAAACTTTATAAGCTTCGCCAACAATCATGCGATACTGGACCTATTCGGTATGCTGAATATCGCGGTCCTGAGCTCAACGGGGGATTTAGTTTGGATGGGGGACTTCTCCTTTCTAAGCAATGTCATAAAGATCGCTCTCATATTTTTTGCCATAAAAAGCAAGTTGAAGAGGTTCTCAAGGATTCTGTTCACTTTCTGCATCGACTCCCTAAGCTGTTGGGACTAAACTGCTCTCTTTTAATCTCAGGTCCGAATGAAATGCGGCAGATGCTCGAGGAAGCCGCCAAGGGGATCGATATTCCAAAAGAAAGTTACCATGCAAAAGAGCCTTCGATTGAGTGGAGAATGCACGATGATTTCGGAAGAACCTTTAAAGGACCTTTTTTAACAGTCCGTCCAAAAAATGAAATTTTTACCATCAAACGGTCACTTTTTTCCTCTGTTGAACGGATCATTTCTATGATTTTAGAGTCTCATGAAAAAGATCTGTCGCAAAAAAAAGAGTTATTGAGTAAAATGGAATGCTCTCGAACCTAAGGATAAATGAACTTGAGAATCAATAGAGAAATTCGCGCACCGAAAGTACGACTGATTGGAAAAGATGGAAAGCAAGTTGGAATCGTTACGATTGCTGAAGCCCAGTCGCATGCGCAACGAGATGGTCTAGATTTAGTGGAGATTTCGCCTAACGCGGCGCCTCCAGTTTGTAAGATCGTCGATTACGGTAAGTACCGCTACCAGATGACAAAGAAAGAGCGGGAAAGCAAAAAAGGACAACATCAAGCCAAGCTTAAAGAGATTAAGGTGAAGCCAAATATCGATGAGCATGACTTGCAAGTAAAGATTAAACGGGCCCGAGAATTTATCGAAAAGGGGAATAAGGTACGTGTGACCTGCATGTTCCGTGGACGAGAAATGGCCCGCCCTGAGTTGGGGCAAAAAGTGGCTCATCGGATTGCTGAAGCGCTGAGCGACATTGCGCAAACCGAGACGCCACCGAAGCAGATGGGACGTAACTACAGTTTAGTCCTAGCTCCCATGGGGAAAAAGAAGTAACAATTTGGAGATCGACAATGAGTAAAATGAAAACCAAGAAAGCGATCCGGAATCGCTTTAAGAAGACAGGAACAGGAAAGCTGATGCGTACAAAGCAAGGGAAGCGCCACATCCTGACGAAAAAATCATCAAAGCGTAAACGCCAACTCGGGAAACAAACCGTGATGAGCGAATCTTATGCGAAAAAATATAAACGCCTCGCGTGCATGTAATAGAGGAGAAATAAATCAATGAGAGTTACAAACGCTGTCGCCTCAAGGCGTAGAAGAAAACGATTACTAAAAAGAGCGAAAGGGTTTAGCGGAGACCGCAAAAACCACGTGAAGCTCACTCAAGATGCTGTGATGAAAGCAATGGCTTTCAGCACCATGCACCGTAAGAAGAAAAAGAACGACTTCCGTCGTCTCTGGATTACTCGTATCGGTGTTGCAGCAAAAGCTGCAGGGGTTTCTTACAGCCGTCTTATCCACGGTTTAACAAAAGCGGGATGTAAAATCGATCGTAAAATGCTTTCTGATCTTGCGATTCGCGACCCAAAAAGCTTCGGCGAAGTTGCTGAAACAGCAAAACAAGCCCTAGCATCTTAAGGAAAAGGTGAAGCCTCCCGAGGAGTGGTTAGTATTACTAACCACTCGGGCTTTTTTTTATGAAAAAACGGATCGACGACCTCAAAGAAGCCTTCCAGCAGGAACTCAAATCAGCTCAAAAGACTGGTGAACTCGAAAAGCTCCGCGTCAAGTATCTCGGGAGAAAGAGTCCGATTCAAGCGCTAATGCTGGATCTACGCTCTTGCACCCCTGAAGAGCGCCCTGAAATGGGGAAGCTCATCAATACCCTGAAGCAAGATGTCTCAAGCGAATTAACATCCCATTTCGAAGCTCTCGAAGCCAAAGAGCTCAACCTTAGACTCGCGGAAGAAAAAGTCGATGTAACCTTGCCAGGGAGAAAGCAATGTCTCGGAAGGAAGCACCCCCTTTCTCAGATGCTCGATGAAGTCATGGAGATTCTCATTGGAATGGGGTTTTCCGTGCAGCAGTCTCCAGAGATTGAGTCTGAATACTACAATTATGGGGGACTCAATTATCCTCCTGATCATCCTGCCCGTGATATGCAGGACACCTTTTATATCACTCCCGATATCCTTCTCCGTTCTCACACCACCTCCATCCAACAACACATGATGGAGAATGCAGTGCCCCCGATTCGGATCCTTTCAGCAGGGAAGTGTTACCGAAATGAAACGATTACCGCCCGTTCCCACGTCTTTTTTCATCAAGTCGATGTCCTCTACATAGATAAAGATGTGACTTTTTCGGATCTACTCGCGACTAAAGAAGAATTCTACACGAAGATCTTCAAGCAAAAAATTGAGCTCCGCGTACGGCCCAGCTATTTTCCTTTCGTTGAGCCAGGGATGGAAGTCGATATCAAATGCACCTCGTGTGCAGGCTCTGGATGCGGCCTTTGTAAACACACGGGATGGCTCGAGGTAGCAGGAGCTGGGATGGTTCATCCCAACGTTCTCAAAGCAGGTGGCATCGATTCCGAAGTCTACTCAGGCTATGCCTGGGGTGGGGGAATCGAGCGTCTTTTCATGCTCCGCCATGGAATCAGCGACATCCGTCTCTTCACTGAGAACGATACCCGCTTCCTCTCCCAATTCGCATAAACATCTTTTGAGGAAAAGTTTCTTGCTTTTTTGATTGAGAAATGTTTATACTGTCCAATCTTAAACAGGTTGAAAGGGCTTGAGTGAAGCTCAAGCCGTTCAACAATTTATTATACGGAAGAGTGGCAGAGTGGCCGATTGCGTCTGTCTTGAAAACAGAAGTCCTTCACGGGACCGGGGGTTCGAATCCCTCCTCTTCCGAAAAATCATTTTCGGAAGAGGAGGGATCGATGATTCTACGAAGGAGAATCACCCGGAGGGCGAGCTGTAAAGCGAGTCCATCTCTCCCCCCACCGAAAAACCCTTTCGGAAGAGAGGGATCGGCGGAGCGAGTGAAACGAGCGAAGCCTATCCCCAATCCGATTTGAAGGCAAATGGAAGAGGAGGGATCGATGATTCTACGAAGGAGAATCACCCGATAGGCGAGCTATAAAGCGAGTCCACTTCTCCCACGCCGAATTACATTGAAATAGACGGAGGGTGAGACCAGCTCATCTTCAACAATCCTCTCCACGGAGGAATTAACTGATGACAGCATTACAAAAAGTATATTCATCCCCTGAGAACCAAGCATCAATAATAACTCAGGGGTCACTTGATGTGGGTGCAGCCACTCTAGGACTTTTGGTTCTTAAGGCAGCAGGGCTCAAGTTTGAAGTGGGGCAGCTTCCCATGAAATCTCTTTTAATGCACGCAGGTCTTGCAGGTCTTTTTGGCGCAGGTGGACGTGAACTCCTAAATTATTTTTGCCCAGCAACTGATCGGCGCAAACCTGATCAAAATAGTAGCCCTCTGAAGCTAGGAGCTCTTGCCGCTTTCGCAATTGGCGCAATCGTTCTATCGCAGTATGAGCGTGCACGTAGCATTTCTTATGCAGGACGTGTCATCTCTTCGTTTCCACAGTTTGCAAGCCGCAACCAGATGATCGTTATAGCGACCCTCTCAACCCTCTCAATGGTGGGTGCGCGCTTCTTCTTCGGCAACACAGAAACTCAAGCCGAAAAGGAACCACAAGTAGATCAAAGACCACTCTTTGATGTCTCAAAATATAATGTAGATGGCATCGACAAGCTTTCGCTTGAACAGATGCAACAAATCGACAGCGAACTAGCTGAAAAGGGTCGGTGCCCCTTCCAATTTACCATGGAGCAAAAACAGGCTTGGAATGCCCGTGTTGATGCCCTTCGTGCTGATGAATCGACAAAAGATGCAGCGGAAATACTTGGAACATTCAAACAATTGAAATAAGCAGCTGAGTCTGTTTTTCTATGATAGAGGGTCTCTTTGGAGACCCTTTTTTTATGGAAAAATTGTTCTTTACTTGAGAAGAGAAGGAGTGTATCCTAGCAGCCATGATAGTACCGCCGCGATCTTGTACGTTTAGTCCTCACCGCTCCTATGGAGAGCGGCTAGAAGCGTTTGTTTGGAACGCCGGGTGTCACCTTGTCGTGGCCTCAGTCCTAAATGGCCTTGTCCTCTATTATTTGGAGGCCGAGGACCTTTTTCCTGGGGTCCTTGTCGGGACAGGGGGAGCGCTGGCGCAGAACATCACCCATGCCCTTGCCCACATGGAAACCCATGGCCGAGAGGGGATGAAAGAGACTTGCCGTCTTCCGTTTGGAGGAGAGCTCCTTCTGGGTGCCTTCCTTACCTATGTGCTTAGCAAAGCGCTCCTTCAGGCCTTTGATTATCGCGCGGGGAAAGGGGCAATGCTCCGCTTGGGCGCCCTTTCAATGCTCTCCATTGCAGCTTTTAACCGTTTTCAAAAAAGTTAAGGAATTTATGGCTACACCTTCAACTACTCCACCAAACAGTCCTAGATCTACAGCTCAACCGTCCGACTCGGGAAGTGAGTTAAAATGGTCTTTTGTTGCAACGCCTCAGGAGACAAGGGAAGCACACCCCTATAAGTGCAAAGATGAATTTACCAAAGGGTTTGGATATTTTGCACTTCATAGCCTATGTCTTGTTGCCTTCAATGGAGGTTTGGCCTATGGGGTCAACTATTTGAAGGGAAAGCCGGTGATTCCTTTGACGAGCGCGGCACTATCAGCGCTCTCCCAATCCGTGATTCACCACACCCTGATTGATGGAAGAAGCTGGGCGCAAGGGTGGAACATCCGAAGGGTGGATATGTTTAGCTTAGAAAAGCTCCAAGCGGTTATCACAGGAGTTATTCTTACTCCCTTTATCACCTATTATGGATCCAAGACTCTCTGCCATCAGCAAATACGTGTCCTTCCCACGATTGGAATGAGTGTGCTAGGGGCGGTGGCCTTAACATGTCTTGAGATGTCTCACTAGCTATTTTTTCTTTTTGGAGACAAGGTGGAGCTTGTGCTCGAAGAAGGAATAGACAGCGACAAGGCGAGAGACGAGGATCGCGATATAAAACTGTCCGATGATCCCTTCTAGGATCGCTAGGGTTTGCGCTACATCGTGAAGCGCCGTGATATCCCCATATCCAATCGTTAGTAGAGTGACGAAGCTAAAGTACATCATCTCAGAGAGAAGATGGCTATGTGTCATCGTCGCGGGGACAACTCCTTCAAAGTGAAAAGATCCTGGAAACAGGAGGGCAATAAAGACATAGGTAAAAGCGAAACCAAAGGCGACCATAAAATAGGCGCAGACAACTCCTCGAAGGGTCTCCATCCGGACGCGGGCATTGATAATCACCTTCTTAATGATCGAAGCCGTTGTGATAAAGATGAAGATCGTTGTAAAGAGGATGAACAAAAGCTCCAAATTCTTAGAATGATAGGCTAGATTGATCCACTCGCAGATCAAAGCAGGAATAGCGAGGCAGGATGAGATGATTTTAATTTTTTTCGAGTGGTCACAGTTAAAGATGGCTGAAAGGAAAACGAGAACGAAGAAAATCTGCCAAACGGCCATATAGACGTGGCCACGATCGTAAGGGCGAGCAATGAACAAGAGAATCAATGAGATCAGAAGCTGGGAAAAGTAGCCACTTAAGTAACTTGCACATCCCGCATAACATTTCTTAAAAATTTTTCCCATACCCTCTCTATCTTACAACGAAAGGTTTGGGTCAAGATCAATTTTTTCCCCCTTGAAAAAGGATGGTTTTTGTTCTAATCTTAGATAGGGGGATGTAACTATGACCGCTTATCGCGAACCAACACCAATGGATGATCCTTTTCCAGGGGCAAGTCGTGTCCTAAAAAAGGAGCTATCAACAACTTTAGAGTCATTCATTTATGATTTTGAACATGCAGATCAGAATAAATCTGCGATGTCCAAGCAACTCAATCTTCATGAAGGACTTATGCTGGAGCGTTCTAAAGAGATTGGAGGACGTCTCTACCTTCATATGCAAGAGCTGATGCAAGCCTCAACCGACTTTGCAAATGGGCATGGAAAGATCGAGATGGTCTATGAGTGCTTAGAAATGGTGAGGGATGAACTCCGATGAAGAAAGGGGCCAAAAACCAGCTCATTCACGATCTGCAAACTTTTCTCTGGCAATTTGAGCAAGGGGGATATACCCGCGAAACGATGCATGATGTGCTAGAAAAGCTTGAAACAGTCCTCGAAAATGATGGAGAGCTTTTAGGGGAACCTATTAAGCGCCATGTTGAGCAAATGATCCGGGATTGCCGCGCCTATGCCTTTGGGGCGGGTAACCCTAAAAAAGTGATCGGAGACCTCGATAAACTTCGCCAAGATTTGGAGGGCTAGAGATGGAAGATGATGGAATGAAAGAAGCGGGACCCAAAGAGATCCTTCAAGGGGAGATCCAATCGTTTCTGAGTGAATTTGAAGCCTCCAAAGAGACAGAAGATGATATGAAAACCCTTTTCCCCCTCTGGCGTGATACAATCATCAATCATGCCTCCGAAGTGGGGGGAGGGATCCAAAAGCAGATCAAAAAGCTCATGAACGTTTGCGAAGATTACGCAATGAATCGCGGAATGCTTGAACGGGTCCGCATGGAAGCCGAAGAAACCCGCATCCACCTAGGGCTTTAATGGTGTTTTTTGTAAATAACGTCTATGGAGGGCGGCAGCCCTACCGGGTCCAGGAGATTCAGAAGGATAAGCAGGATGATCAGAGTGGTCCCGGCCATCAGTTTAATGATGAAGATGAGGCCGAAATCCATGCCAAGTTCCTGAAAGCTCAGGAAAAGTTTTATAAAAAGCGGGCGGTGGCGACAGCTCAAGAGATCATGAACAAACGGCTCATTACCTTAAAAGATGATCTCTCTTTGAAAGAAGCATGGGAGCAAATCAAAAACCATGATATCAAACATTATCCCATCATCGGCGCGGAGGGGAAGCTTTTAGGACTCCTCTCCGAAGGTGAGATTCTCCGGCAGTTGCAGATGGGGACCCAAAAAAAGCTCAGCGAAATTATCGACACCGAAACGCTCTGCGCAGATCCTGAAACGGAGCTTGCCGATATCCTGAGCGTCTTCTCAAATGAAAAAGTGGAAGCGGTTCCGATCGTGGATAAAACAGAGAAAGTTGTGGGGATTTTGACTCAAAACGATTTGATTCAAACAATGATCAAAATCACTGGATTGAAGATTCAATAATAGTCTTTGTTAAAAGGAGCTATTCTGTGTATAATGAGGCGTTAACTCATATCCACGAGACACGCCCCCTATGGAAGTAGAAAAAGTTAAATTTTCCCCGTTTGTTCCTTTTCTGATTTTGATCAGTTTTACCTCATTTTTGAACATCTTAGCGCGGACCATTTTTCCTCCCATGACCCCCTATATTTGCGACGAGATGAACCTCTGTCATGCTGATACAGGAAACCTCTTTTTTATTATGTCGGTTGGTTTTGCGATCACCCTTTTTCTCTCGCAGTTTCTCTCTTCGAAGATTTCCCACAAAATGACCGTCATCTTCTCGATTTTAACCACCGGCTTTGCCCTTGCGATCACCTCATTTTCAAATGATTTCCAGTTTTTTCGGATGGCGATCTTCGCGGTAGGGCTCTGCTCAGGGTTCTTCATCCCCTCTGCAGTTGCGATGATCCGTGAGACGGTGGCGCGCGAGCACATGGGAAAAGCCTTTGGGATCTTTGCAACAGCGCAGAGTGTGGCATTTATTTTGGGACCGATGCTTGTCAAGCATCTGATTGAAGCCTTCACATGGAAGCAAATCCTCAATGGATTTGGACTTGCATCAAGTGTGATCAGTTTGGTTCTCTTTTTCCTCTTTAAGCAGGGGAATAATAAGGGAGTTCCCGTCTCCTTTGGGTTTATTCGGAGCGTCTTTTCTTGGCCTTCGTTTTGGATCCTGATGGTCCTTTTATGTGTTGCCAATGGTCTCAATATTGGAATTTACAATATGGCTCCTGACTATTTTCAGCGCCATAATCTTCTCGATAAAGATGCAGTTTATAAGCTCATTGTCATTGCAAGGGGCCTTAGCATCTTTACGGCGATTTTTGCAGGGATGGTGGCGGACCGTTTTGGTCTCAAAAAATCGATGATGATCGCCTTCATTGTCTGTGGCGCCCTCACTACTTTGATTGGCGCCGTGAGCCCCTCCTCCTCTTTGGTGTTGTTTACCATCCAATCACCCGTTGCCGTCTGCTTAATGCCGCTGATTCACTTTGCAATCTCAACCATTGTTCCGACCGATAAAAACGCGGCAATTGTTTCCCTGATTGCTCCCTTTGGTTTCCTTATGGGGGCAGGAGTGATCCCTCAGATTTTGGGCGTTTTAGGAGACCTTAATATCTATGCTCAAGGGTTTGTCCTCTTCGGATTCTCTTCGATCTTAAGTGGAGCAATTTGCGGTTTAAACGCGGTGTATCGCCACGTGGAGTATAGCCAAATGAAAAGTGCTCCGGAGCCCGAATGAAAACGGGCGTTCTCCTTGTCAATTTAGGAACGCCGGACTCTCCTCATCCTAAAGATGTAAAACGGTATTTGACCGAATTTTTAACTGATGGAAGGGTGATCGATCTTCCTCCTCTTCAGCGCAATCTTCTCGTGCGAGGACTCATTGTTCCGAAACGGTACAAAGAATCCGCAAAGCTTTATCAAACCATCTGGGAAAAGGAGGGCTCGCCCCTTCTTTCCTATGGAAAAAAAGTTGCCAAGGGGCTTCAACAGAAGCTAGGGGAGACCTACCACGTTGAACTTGCCATGCGGTATCAAAATCCTTCGATGGAAGAGGGGTTAAAGAAGCTAAAGACTTATCGAAAGCTCATCGTTTTTCCGTTGTTTCCACAATATGCTTCGGCTACAACGGGATCTGTTCACGAAAAAGTGTTAAAGGTCCTCTCCAAATGGCAAGTGATCCCCGAGATGCGGTTTATCTCCAGTTATTGGGACCACCCTGCGTTTATACAGGCCCATTTAGAGCGAGCAAAAGAGTACGATCTCTCCAGTTATGATCACATTCTCTTCAGTTATCATGGCCTCCCTGAGCGGCAAATACAAAAAGCCGATCACACAGGGACCTGTTTGGTGAAAAGGGATTGCTGCGCAAAGAATCCCCATTGCTATGCGGCACAATGTTTTGGAACGACGACAAAAATGACTGAAGGGCTTGGCCTTCCTAAAGAGAAGTGGACCCTATCCTATCAATCTCGCTTAGGGAAATCTCCTTGGATCAAACCTTACTCCGATCATGTGCTTGAAAAACTTGCTGAGGAGGGGAAGAAACGGGTCCTTGTGTTTTCTCCGGCGTTTGTCTGTGATTGCTTAGAAACCCTCGAAGAAATAGGATGTCAATATCAAGAGCTATTTAAAGCCAAAGGTGGCGAGGTCCTCGATTTAGTGGAAGGGCTCAACGACCACCCGAAATGGATTGATGCAATCGAGAGGATCATTTGTGAGCGTCCCTGACTTTCCCCATTCCGATGAGTACCGACTTAAAGTCAAAAAGCCCTCTCTTTTAACGCTCATTGTGTTAATCTCCTATGGATCGATCGGTGCCGCCCTTTTTACCCCTGCGATTCCTGCAGTTATGGACCGCTTTGGGATCGATGCTTCGAAAGCTCAGCTCACCATTATGATCTATCTTGTGGGATATTCTCTTGGGCAACTCATCTATAGCCCCCTCGCCAAAGCCTTTGGAAGAAAACCAGCTCTCTATACGGGAATCGGGATTTCCCTGATTGGCATGCTTCTCTCAGCATTAGCAGGTCCGATTGATAGCTTTTTCCTCCTCGTTATGGCTCGTCTTATCTCTGCTCTCGGAGCAAGTGTAGGTTTGAGCTTAACCTTTCTGATGATTAGCGATTACTTTTATGAAAAGCATGCCCGAAAAGTAACCGCTTATACCATGCTTGCCTTTGCCGTCATCCCAGGGGTAGCGATTGCTCTGGGGGGATTTTTTGTTGCTTATCTAGGATGGGAAAGTTGTTTTTATTTTCTGATGCTCTATGCCCTCTTTACACTCTTTCTCGTCTATCGCCTTCCAGAAACAGGAGGGATAAAGGAAAAAGATGCGACAAAGGCAAAAACAATCTTCACTGCCTATAGAAGGGACTTTAAAAACAACATTCTTGTCCTCTATTCAGTGATGATCAGCTTCACAACGGCGATCATCTATATTTTTGCGGCAACAGCTCCTGTCATTGTGATCAAAATGATGGGAGTGAGTCCCGATACCTATGGACTGATGAATCTTATTCCTGCAGCAGGGTATTTTATCGGCAATTTCGCTGCTGCCCGCCTTTCCAACCACTTAAAGATTAAAACCGTTCTTAAAACAGGGATCGTCCTGATGGGAATCGGGGTGGTGGTTCTTGCAGCTCTTCTCTATTTTGGCTTTTGGAGCCCCCTTACCCTCTTCTTCCCCATGCTCATTGTCTATTTTGGGATCCCTCTTTTCTACTCCAATGCAGCTGTTCTAGCGACATTCCGCGTTCCCGATAAGCCCAACGCCTCTTCCATCATGAGCTTTCTCAATATCGGTGGCGCCGTCCTCGGCCTTATTGTCATCGAGCTCCTCCATGGAAATCCCATCTACATCATGCCCTCCATTTTCCTCCTCCTCGTTGCCCTTGTCATCCTCCTCTTCCGCAAAGGTCAGCGCCTCATCGAAGATTAAAAAGTTCCCTGTTTCTTTGGAACCTTCTCTAGAGTATACCTAAAATGATTCAGAAGTTGGTTTTTGGCTGCGACTCCTTTGCAGCAAATTTCTTGCCTTCACCCTCCGCCTTGTGTTCGCACAATGGTCGCCCCTCTACAGGCAAAAAATTTGCGCAGCCGCCTTGCCAAATTCCCAACTTTTGAATCAAGTTATACCAATCCTAAAATGGTTAACCATAAAACTTTGACTTGACACGTGTGTTATCATACTTCGTTCTTTCAGTGGAGGATGATTATGGTGAGAGGAAGACCTGTAAAACCAATTGAAGGCCTTGATTTGATTGACTTTGATCAATTAGCAAAGTCGCCCAGATCCAGTGCAAGAGAAAAACTGCGATATCTAGCTTTAGCTCATATAAAGGACGGCTACCCTCAGTCTAAGGTCGCCAAAATGCTTAGGGTATGCAATCGAGTTGTAGCATCTTGGGTGAAAAAGTTTCGCCTGAAGGGAATCAATGGATTAAAAGATCAATACTGTGGAGGGGCCCAACTGCGGCTTCCCAGTGAAAAATATGAAGAATTTCGAGAGTTAGTTCTTGCCCTTCAAGCCAATCGTAAAGGAGGAAGAATTAGGGGAGAAGATGTGAGAGAACTGCTGCAAAACCACTACGGTATTCAATGTTCTCTAGCGACTGTTTACAACACTTTGAAAAAGGCCCGATTAGTCTGGATTACGGGACGCTCTCAGCATCCAAAGGGAGATCAAGAGGCGCAGTTGCATTTTAAAAAAACTTCAAAGCTAAAGTCGAAGAAGCAATTCCAGAACATGTCTCCCTAGAGGACGTCGATATTTGGTTTCAAGATGAGGCCCGTGTAGGTCAACGTGGTACCCTGACTCGGACGTGGGCAGCAAAAGGTAGCAGACCGCGCTTGACGCGCCAGCAGCAGTTTGAGTATGCCTACATTTTTGGAGCAGTTTGCCCTGCAAAAGATCAGGCTGTGGGCTTGGTTTTGCCAGCAGTCAACAGTTTTGCTATGATTGCTCATTTACAACATATTTCAAAGCAAGTTCCTCAGGGACGGCATGCGGTTTTGGTTCTGGACCAAGCCGCCTGGCATACAACAAACAAAATCCAGCTATTTGATAACCTGACATTGCTGCCACTGCCTCCAGCATCGCCCGAATTAAATCCAGTAGAGCAAATTTGGCAAATGCTCCGGGATAATTGGCTGGCCAATCGGTGTTATGAAGGGTATGAAGCAATCGTTGATGCATGCTGTGAAGCATGGAACTGGTTTGTGGATACGCCAAATCGGGTTCGAACACTTTGTTCCAGGTCTTGGTGTAGTTTATGAACAACTATTTTAGGATTGGTATTAGGTATATTGGTGTATTCAACCATCTAATTTACAATTCGTTGCAGTAAAATTTAATCGCTCTCTTGACAATAACCAATTTATTTGGTAATATTACCAATAAAGGTGGTAGATATGTTAGAAAGACTGTTTGGTAATACTACAATTGAAAAGGTTCTTTTCGATATCCTTGTCAATGAATCGACCTATGCATCGAAGTTGGCAAAGATATTCAATTCTCAAGTTTATAGCATTCAAAAAGCACTTAAGAGACTTGAGCAAGGAGGCATTATTGTATCGCAGGCTGCAGGGAAAACGGTTCTCTATTGCTTTAATCCTCGTTACCCTTTTCTAAAAGAACTAAAAGAGTTCTTGCGAAAGGCATATCAAAGCCTTCCTGAAAAGATGCGACTTGATTACTACGAACGAGTTGCACGAAAAAGACCCAGACGAAAAGGAAAACCGCTAGGACCCGTGTAATATGGATTGGAATAATATCAAAATCGATGAATTAGCAGCATTTGTTTCTGAGCTATTAAGAAAAGAGGGAATTGAAGCAATTTTGGTGGGGGGTGCTTGTGTCACCATCTATTCGAAGAATCGATATCAGTCATACGATTTGGACTTTGTTACTTTTGAGGAAATTAAGAGAGTAAAGAAGGTACTTGCGCTAGGAGGATTCTATGAAAAGAATGGATATTTCAAGCATCAGGACTGTCCCTATTTTATCGAATTTGTAAACCCACCAGTTGCTGTTGGGCGAGAACCCATTCATCAGTTTGGTCAAATAAAAAATCGGAGTGGCACGATCCAATTGCTTAGAGTCGAGGATTGTATCAAAGATCGTCTTGCAGGTTATTTTCATTGGGATGATCAAGAAAGCCTTATTCAGGCAATTGATGTTTGCCTTGAGGTTAAGGCAAACCTAGCAGAAGTAAAAAAGTGGGCTCAAGAGGAAGGTTTTATCGATAAGTATCAGCGATTTATAAAAGAACTTAAACGATTAAAGTCAGCTAGTGGTTAGTCCCAAAAATCCTTTAGTTGATGGTTTTGGAGAAGAGGGTGATGACGCTCGTTGGAGTGTTGGGCCCCTCGTTTGCCTTGTACATGAGGAGATCTCCCGCTTGGGGATCAAACCAAAGATCCGCATGCCAGAACATCTTTTTAAAGCCGGTGAGGGTTACTTTGACGCGGAGGGTTTCTTTCAGCTCCCCATTGAGATTGAGAGGCTCAAATCCTTGTTTCGTTGCCACCATATCATGAAGATCGAGTTTCTTTGGGTGAATGATCGAGAAGCTAAGCTCCCGAAAATTCGAGTGGATGAATGGTTTAAAGCTAAAATCAAATTCTTGGAGCCAAAGGTCATTTCCGACTTTAAAGCGGCGCTCTGTTTTTTCTCCGTTCACATTTTTTCGTGCAATTAGGGTGGGCCCTTCGCGGCGGATCGAGTATTCCTCTTGCCCATTTTTTGACTCATGGGAAAAGCTTTGGGTGATCCGCTCGGGATTAGTGACGATTTTCGTATTTCCGCTAAGACTCTCTCCATCGATATGCAGAAGATCATCTTTGAGCTCAAGTTTCCATGTTGTTTTCGATTCCCGCCCTTCAACATCCTTGTTATAGATGTAGGTGACATCTGCAAATAGGGTTGAGACAAAGAGGAAAAAGAGAGCGAAAAGTTTCATGAATACCTCGGGGTTAACCCCTGTATAACAGGTTGAAGTTTTTCTGTCGCCCCTATACACTGGGCTTTTTCAATCATGAAGGAGATAGGATGTCTAAAAAGCCAACAATTGTCATGGAAACAACGCAAGGAACTATTGAGCTGGAACTGAAGCCTGAAGTTGCACCAAAAGCGTGTGAGAATATGGTGAAGCTTGCGAAGAAAGGGTACTACGATGGAATCGTGTTTCATCGGATCATCAAAGAATTTATGATTCAAGGAGGCGATCCAACAGGAACAGGAGCTGGAGGAGAATCGATTTGGGGTAAGCCCTTTGAAGATGAGTGCACCGCAGGTGTGACATTTAGCAAGCCTGGCCTTCTAGCAATGGCTAATGCGGGTCCTGGAACCAACGGGAGCCAATTTTTCATCACGACAGTCGAAACCCCTTGGCTCAATGGAAATCATACGATTTTTGGTGAGGTTAAGAAAGGATACGATGTCGTTCAAAAACTTGAGGCTGTGGAAACAGGGATGCAAGATCGTCCCGTCAAAGAACAGAAAATCATTAAAATGACAGTGAAGGAATAGAAGATGAAAAAACTAATCGCATTACTACTCGGCGCTTTTGCGCTCTACGCTGGCAATCCCGTTGTTGTGATGGAAACAACAGAGGGGACGATTGAGTTTACCCTGAAGCCTGAAGTGGCTCCTCTTGCCTGTGAGAACATGGTGAAGCTTGCAGAAAGTGGCAAATATGATAACGCGCCCTTCCACCGGATCATTCCCAACTTTATGATCCAAGGGGGAGATTTTGAGAGGGGAAATGGAACCGGCGGGAAGTCTGCCTTTGGAAAACCTTTCAAGGATGAGTGTTCATCGAAAGTTCGCTTCGAGAAGCCAGGTCTTCTTGCGATGGCAAACGCAGGTCCAGGAACCAATGGAAGTCAGTTTTTCATCACCACGGCTAAGACCGAATGGCTACAGGGAAAGCACACCATCTTTGGAGAAGTAACCAGTGGCTATGACGTCGTTAAAAAGATCGAAGCATTGGGATCTCCGAGTGGACGTCCTAAAAAAGAGGTCAAAATCATCAAAATGTCTGTGAAAGAATGAAGATTGGACTCATTGGCTACGGAAAGATGGGCAAAGCTGTTGAGGTGGTCGCTCTAGAAAAAGGGCATACTGTTTCAATCGGCATCTCTTTTGAGGTCGATGTGTTGATTGATTTTACCGAGCCTTCCGCTGTCCTTGAGACGGCGGAGGCCCTTCGCGGAAAGGGGATACCCTGGGTTGTGGGGACGACGGGATGGAGTGCGCGCGAGGTCTTGCCGATTGCTGAAGAGGGGAATATTCCTCTTCTCTATGGTCCTAACTTTTCCATTGGAGTGGCGATTTACTCTCGTTTGGCGCGACTTGGGGCAAAGATGATGGCTGAAGAATTTTCGATGAGGGGTGTTGAAACGCACCATTCTGAAAAAAAAGATACTCCCTCAGGGACAGCGCGCAAGCTTATGAATGAAATCGATGGACTCATCTTCGACAGCGTGCGTGAAGGAGATCACTTTGGCATTCACGAACTCATTTTCGAAAGCAAAGAAGATCAAATCGAGCTTGTCCACCGAGCAAAAAATCGAAAAGGATTTGCCAAAGGAGCGGTTGTTGCGGCAGAATGGATGATCGGAAAAGAGGGAATCTATACCTTTGACGCGATTTTGGAGGAGATGTGGAATCAAAAGTCATTACAGCCCTTATTACCCCACTGAAAAACCATGCTGTTGATTTCGATGGACTGAAGGAGAATATCCTTTATCAAATCGAAAGTGGGGTCGATGGTCTCCTTGTGTTAGGCACAACAGGAGAGGGGGCGACCCTTTCAGACCAAGAGCGAAGAGCGGTTATTGAAACGGCGGTAAATTTAAAACAGATCCCCCTGATGGTCAATGTTGGAGATATCTCCACAGAAAAAACGATTCAAAAAGCAAAAGAAGCAGAAGAGCTCGGAGCTGATGTTCTCTTGGTGATTGCTCCCTACTATTGCCGTCCTTCCCAAACAGGACTTGCAGCCCATTTCGAAGCCGTTGCACGTTCGACAAATCTTCCGATCCTTCTCTACAATAACCCCAAACGGACAGGGGTGGAGATTTCCCTTGAAACACTGATCCGCCTCTATCAAGAAGAGAATATTATCGGCATCAAAGATGCCAGTGGATCGATCTCTTACGTTGCTTCGATCCGAAGCGCTCTTCCCGATTTTGAGCTTTATGCTGGGGATGATCTCCTTTCTATTCCTTATCAAGCGCTCGGCGCGAAGGGAGTCATCTCTGTTTTGAGCAATCTTTTGCCTTTTGAAATGACCGAGCTGACCGTGGAAAAGTATTTCGAGTTGATTCCTCTGATGGAAGCCTCACACATCGAAACAAATCCTGTGCCGATAAAAGCAATGATGAATCGCGCAGGAATGGCAGCAGGGGAGGTCCGGACGCCTCTTGCCCCTCTTTCTCCTATTCATCAAGAGAAAATCGATGAGCTGATGGGGGCTTATGTCTAAATTAAGGGTCGGTCTCCTAGGAAGTACGGGGCTTGTCGGCCAAAGTTATGTCAAGCTCTTAAAAGGCCATCCCTATTTTGAACTCTCCTTTATTCCGATGCGCGACGAGTGTGCACAGGTTGAAAAAGCTAAGGGATGTGCCCTCATTTTTTCTGCTCTCCCAAATGAGGTGGCTGAAACGGTTGAACCACTCTATGTCCAGGCAGGGTTTCCTCTGTTTAGTTCCGCCTCTTGCCACCGGCTGAAAGAGGGGGTCTCTCTGATTATTCCTGAAATCAATGGGGAAATATTGAAACATTGGAAAGGAGGGATGATTGCCAAGCCAAACTGCACCCTGCAAAGCATGCTCCTTCCCCTCTACCCCTTGCATCTGCAATTTCGCTTAAAAAGTGTGGCCGTGACAAACCTCCAATCGATGAGTGGTGCAGGAAAGGATTTTACGTTAGGACAAAACGTCATTCCCTATATCGAAGGGGAAGAAGAAAAATCAGAACAAGAATCGCTAAAAATTTTGGGCGCGCCCACTCTCCCCATGAGTATCCATTGCACACGCGTTCCTGTTGTGCATGGCCATTTAGCTTGCATTTCAGCTTCTTTTGAGACAAAGCCCACGTTAGAAGAGGTTAGAAAATGCTGGGAAGCCTTTCCTAGACTAGACCTTCCCAGTTCTCCTGAAAAGGTCTTTCGTTACCGAGAAGAAAACGATCGCCCTCAACCCCTAAAAGATGTGGAAGAGGGGATGACCATTACTCTTGGACGGCTGAGATCTTGTCCTCTCTTCGATATTCGCTTCACAGCTCTTTCTCATAATTTGATGCGGGGAGCAGCAGGCGGGGGACTCTTAACAGCTGAATATTTTGCAAAGGAGCATCTCATATGATCCAAAGGCTAGAAGGGGTTCAAGCTTTGAGTCCCTCTTATCTTTTTCCAGAAATTAACAGACGGAAAAACCTTTTTCTGGAACAGAATCCAGGTGTTAACCTCCTGAATTTAGGGATTGGAGACACAAAACTTCCTCTCCCCAAAGTAGTCTCCGATGCTTTAGCAAAAGCAAGTCATGAGCTCGGAACACGCGATGGGTACACAGGCTATGGAAAAGAGCAAGGGCTTTTGGAGCTAAGAGAGAAAATTTGCCAAGCCTTTTATCCCCACTTAAGTCCCGATGAAATCTTTATCTCAGATGGGGCGAAAAGTGAAATTGGACGCCTCCAAACCCTTTTTGGGGGAGGAATTCGTGTAGGTTTGCAAGATCCCGCTTATCCTGTTTATGTCGAGGGGTCGATTTTACAAGGAGTTCAAGAAATCAAGCGTCTCCCTTGCACAGCTGAAAATGAGTTCTTCCCTGAGCTTATCCCAGAGATTGATCTCCTTTACCTTTGTAATCCAAATAACCCCACAGGGGCAACTTTTACTCACAGTCAGCTGAAGAAGATCGTCGATTTTGCCATCAAACATCACATTGTGATCCTTTATGATGGCGCCTATGTGGGATATATCCAGGACCATACTCTTCCCAAAACCATTTATGAAATTCCTGGAGCAGAGAAAGTTGCGATAGAGGTCAATTCCTTCTCAAAATTGGCAGGATTTACAGGGATCCGTCTAGGGTGGACAGTCATCCCAAAAGCCCTGAAATTTGAGTGTGGCCACTCTGTATGGAATGACTACTACCGCTTTGCATCGACCATTTTTAATGGGGCTTCGATTATCGCTCAAAAAGGGGGGCTTGCCGTTTTCTCAAAAGAGGGGTGGGAGGGGATTATAGAGAATATTGCGATCACCATGCGCAATACGATGAGACTGAAGAAGCAATTCGAACAAGAAGGATATCAAGTCTATGGTGGAGTTAATGCCCCCTATCTTTGGGTTCATACTCCAGGAAAGCTCTCTTGGGATCTTTTTCAAGAGTTTTTAGAAAAGCGTCATACCATTGTCACTCCAGGGCTCGGGTACGGTCCATCTGGAGAGCATTTCTTCCGCGTCAGCGGCTTTACCGCACAAAATGATGGGGGAGATCAAGCTGCTGGAAGTTAATCGTTTCGTGGGGTTTTCGCATGAGAACGATATCAAGAGGAAAGAGGAAGATTTCTACCGTGATCGTGACCGTTGCTTTAAAAAGATGACCCGAAAAGGTTTGACATTTCTCATCTGAGAAGACTCCATGGGTATGGACAAAGGGTTTCCCATCAACATCCGAAATGTTCCCACTTGCACTAATCAGCTCATACTCTCCTGAGTAGCTGTGGCGATCGTAGTCATTTTTCTTGAGGTCAAAGTAGCCTAGCTCCACGTCGGTAACCCCGCCAATCCCTTGGAAATAGCCACTAGGGATCCTCATTTTTTCGACAAAGCTGGCAAGAGAGGAGAGAAGCTCTTCTCCTGGTTCCATTCGGATCACATATCCCCGTATCGTATCGACAAATCTCATTCTTCTTTGACCTTTTTTCTGAGCGATTTAGTTTCAGAATGTTTCCTCTTTTCTTCGAGGATCTTTTGCTTCATTCTGCGTGATCGTCGCTTTTTTTGGAGCCGTTTTTTTTGAATTTCCCGCTCTTTTTTCGTTTTTTCCCCATGGATCTTTGTTGCAATTTTTTCGCAAAGCTCTCGCCGTGCAAAAAAGCGGTTCATTTCACGGGATCGGTCTTGTTGGCACTTGATTTCAATGCCAGAAGGAAGATGTTTGAGATAGACACAGGAGGCGGTTTTATTGATCTTTTGCCCTCCACTTCCTGAGCCCAAGATGAATTTCTCGACTAGATCTTGCTCAAAGATCTCGAGTTCTTCCATCCGTTTTTCTAAGGCTTCTTTTTTCTCTTTAGTGACAGGCATAAAAAAGGCGAGCCTCTGTGGCTCGCCATATGTCCAATAGAAAAACTTACGCGATGCGCTCGTCTTCTACAGGTTTTTCTTCGTCATCATTTGCAGCAAGAAAGCTATCAGCTTTTACTTCGCCTTCTTCTTCACCGTCGTTAAAAGAAACAGAAGTTCCTTCTTCAGTCTCTTCTGTAGAATCAGTGGTAGCAACCGGCTCATCTTTTACTGGCTCTTCGTCAGCGTAAAGTGTTCCAAAAAGTGTTGCTGCTGCTAGTGCTAAAATTGACATTTTTTTCATTCGTACTCCCTCTTTGTTTAGGTTTACAAAACCTCATTAGGTTAACTTCTTTAATGATTTATGGCAACCTATTCCAGGAAATAAGAGGACGAAAGGCTTTTTTTATCCCTTCTCGAATCTTAAGAGTTTGCCCCACACGTACCCCTTCTTTTTCTGCATGGGAAGAATAGCGATAAGAACTTTTCCTATAGGAAAGATGGGGATAAATCGTTCCCACGCGCTCCATCAAAGCGCGCTCGATCCGCATCAGCCCAGAAGAAGGGGGCTCCTTTGAAAGAAATCCTTTGGAGATGCCACGGAAAAAGGCATTTTTAGCTGCGAGCCCCTTGAGGGTTGAGGGGCGAGACATCCAAAGCGCTTCTAGATGATGATCGAGGAAGTGGAAGACATAGTCTGCTATTTCAACATTAAGGCGCTCTCCAATGATTTCCAGATAAAGTGCGTTTTTCCCATGATTGAAAACAGGATAGACGAAAAAGGTCCGGAGGATCTCAGCAATAGCCTGAAGCTTTGCACTACACCGTTTCCCCTTGAAAATCCGTTTCACAACAGTTTCTTCCTCGACGTCATGAGATGAGAGGTTATGTTTAAGAAGGAGCTCTTGCGCTTTGAGTGTTGCAGCTTGCGCCTCTTCTTTGTGGTGGCTTTCAGCAAGAGAGAGAAGCTTTCGAACCTTTTCGGCGATGCGGCGATTTTTAACTGCCTTTTCAATGGGAACCTTTGCCCGTGAAACTCTTGAGGACCATCCATAGCGCTCGCAAACCGAGCGGAATTCCTTTCCATGGGAAGGGACCCCTTCTCCATAGTCTAGAAAAGTCATATAGTGGGCAAGCTCGTGACGCAACAGATTTTTGATCTCCTCATCCTTTTCCACAAGAAAGAGTTTATTGATTCCGATTTCATAATGAGTGGAGGTGAAATATCCTAAGCGTGTGGGATGGTCAAAAACGACAAAATTAAGAGGATAGGAACCCCTTTGATAATAGAGGCGGGAGCGCCCCACTTTCAGCCCCATTTCTTCGGTAAGAATCTGCTGGGAAAGCATGCGCACTTTTTTTAGGAAGGAGAGAATTGTGTTTGAATAAAGGAGTTCCATAGGTATAAAATAAGACAGGTGGTTTTATGATGCAAACGAAGATTCGACTTGGAGTTCTCTTTGGAGGGCAATCGGCAGAACATGAAGTCTCGGTCCGTTCTGCAAAATCGGTTGTCGAACATTTATGCCCCAAGAAATATGACGTTTTTCCTATCGGGATCGATAAAAAAGGATCGTGGCATTTTCTAAAAAAAGAACCCTTCCTTCTTTCTCTCAAAAATAATTATCTTCCGACCTTCCAAGAAAATGACCCCCATTTTCCTCTAGTTGCCCATAAAGCCTCTCCTAGGGAGATTCTCTTTTCTCCCTGCAGTTTGAAAAGGGGATTCGATGTCATTTTTCCGATTTTGCACGGACCTCTTGGAGAAGATGGAACCGTTCAGGGGCTGATTGAGCTTGCGAATCTCCCTTATGTTGGACCCGATCACCTCAGCTCGGCGATTTGCATGGATAAAGGGGTGATGAAAGATCTTCTTCGGGCCCATGGTCTTCCAGTTGTTCGGTATGAAGTCATGCATCAAAGTGATCCCCTTGATGAAGAGAGGCTCCTCCAAAGATTTCCGTTTCCTTTTTTCGTAAAGCCCTCTCAGATGGGATCCTCAGTAGGAATCAGCAAGGTCCATTCAAAGGAAGAGCTAACCCCAGCACTCCGAGAGGCCTTTCGCTATGATGAGAGGATCTTAATTGAAGAGGGAATTGAGGGGAGAGAAATAGAATGTTCTGTTCTCGGAAATGAAAATCCCACCGTTTCCCTCGCAGGGGAAATTATCCCTTCCCATGAATATTATTCGTATGAGGCGAAATATCTTGATGAGAAGGGGGCTGCCTTTCAGCTCCCTGCAGCACTTCCTCCAGAAAAAATGAAAGAGGTCCAGCAGCTGGCATTGAAAGCTTTCAAAGTCCTCCGCTGCGAGGGGATGGCGCGGGCCGATTTTTTCCTGAAAAAAGATGGAACCTTTTTAATCAATGAGCTCAATACGATCCCAGGGTTTACTCAGATTAGCCTCTATCCAAAACTTTGGGAGGTGAGTGGTCTTCCCTATCAAGAGTTGATCGATCAACTGATCGAACTTGCCATTGCACGTCATGAAAGAAAGAAAGGTTTGAAATAATCATTTCATTTCATATAGTGGACCCATGGAAATTAAAGCTCTTTCCAAACAGAAGATTGAGCTAGCAAAGGATTTGACCATTCACCCGGCCTTTCCTTTTTATAGCCGTTCAAAAAATCTTCAGGCCCATGTTGAGAAAATGAGAGGCGTTCTTTTAGAACATCTCCCTAAGCCGCTACCATTCAAAGATAAACAATCACTAGAACAATGGATCAATGCGTCGATCCCTTGGATTTCCTGGAGCTCTTTTGAATCTCCACCCGATACGGTCACCCTTTTTTTTCTTATTCCCCCCCTGTCTAGCCTTCCTACAGAGACCTTTGTTACAGAAATGATCAAACGGTGGCTTCTTCCCCACCAAGAAACGACGATCCTTTCTTTTGAACATATGGAGTTCTATTTCGATCACCACCCTAAAGAGTCTTTCTTCATTGGGGAGGCAAAGGTTCTCATCAACAACCGAAAAGAGGGGAATTTACTGAAGGAAAATCTCCCGCTCCTCAAAAGAGAAATCATTTCAGCCCTTTCTGCCCGACGTTATGCCCCGGTTTTATTAGAAACAAAGATCCTCCCGCTCGACCATAAAATGAACCTCATTAGAGAGTCGTTTATCAAGCTTCTCCATCGCTTTCCCGACGATCTTGATGAAACACTCTTTGAGCGACTGGCCTTTATGCAAGCCTACGCCAGCAAAGAATTCCGCGAAGAGAGATCGTATATCCACCTTGGGAAGATTATTCTGACCTTCATCCTCTTAAGAAGGCAGTTGAAAAGGGAGATCAATGCCTTCCCAGAAAAAAGGCATATGAAAATCCGCTTCATGGCGACAGAACTCTCCTTTCCCTTTGGTCGAAAGCCCGTCCTTGGTCTTTCGATAGGCCTCAATCTCTTTCATCAATATGAGATTTTTAACGAAAAACATGTTCTTCAAGCGATTCTAAAGTTCTATCCCAACATGCGGATTGTTGCAGGGTCCACCTACCGCTCCGCTCTTATCAATGACCCGATTCATACCCTCTATGTTGAGATCGAAAAAAATGATGGGAGCCCTTTAACTCTCGAGGAAAAGAAAACCCTAAGGGATAACCTGGAAGGAGAGCTAAAAAAACGGATCGAGCACCTTGTTCCCTCCCTTTTCATGGTCCGCAATGAAGAAGAGACGATGCGCAACATCTTAATCCTCTCCAGAGAATTGAAGATGGACGAAGATCTTCCTCAGATGATGATTAACTTTGATCAACACTCTCAGGACGATCTTGTTTTCACGGTAGTCCTCCTTAGGATCAAGAGGGAGGGGATGCCTTCCCTCCAAGAGCTCTTAAAGAACCAAGATCCCCGTATTCGCTTTATTTTAGAGCGCGTGCAAAGTGTGAACTTTGCCCATAATACCTTTCCTATCGAGGCCAATGTTTTCCGCTTGCAGATTGCTAAGCTTCCCTCCTTCCTTAGAATGGACTTTTCGGTGAACCTCTATATCGCGCGGGATGAAATTGTCAGTTTTTTAACAAAACATCTAGGAGATATCCGCGACTACAACGGGGGAATGATGGTGAAGCAAGGAGAGCTTCTCAGTCAGTTCAAGCGTCTGTTCCAAGATATCTCTATGCGGAATCTAGAACTCCTCGAGAACTTTTTCTATTCCCTGAACCCCATTGAATCTCAAGCCACAATCTCTTTGCGGTCTCTAAGCTACTTTTTTGAAATCTTCTTAAAAGTCACGGAGCAAGAGCATTCGAAAGATAAGGCGTTCCAGCTTGAACTTGAGAAGAATCAACATATTACAGTCGCGGTTATCCGCTCAAATACCGCTGATTTTCAGCCTCTCATTGAAGAGGCCCTTTCAGAATTCCAGGTCCAAGAGCGCTCACTGATTTCTTCCATGTTAACCTTTGAGGGATATCACTATTTTAGTTTTATCTATGAGGAAATGAGTGAAGAGAAACATGAAAAACTCAAGAGAACCCTGTTAACGGCTCTTGAAAAATGGAAAAAACAGAAAGAGCAGCTTCAAGTCCTGAGAGCTCCTTATACGACGATTGTTTCACTAGATCCTAGAATTGGGGGAGACCAAGAATCGAGTGCTCTTGTGAAACTCCTCTTTGATGGTCTCGTTCGCATTGACGATAATGGATTCCCCACATGCGCTGTTGCAAAGACTTATGATTTATCAAACGATAAAAAGGTCTACACATTCACCCTGAGAGAAAGTTATTGGTCGAATGGAGATCCAGTCACGGCCCATGATTTTGAATATGCTTGGAAAAAGGTTTTATCCCCCAGCTTTTCAACACCCTTTGCCTATGTCTTCTACCCCATTAAGAATGCTCGTAAAGCAAGAGAGGGGGTGGTCAGTATTGATGAAGTAGGGATTACAGCCATTAATGATGTTACGTTGAAAGTTGAGCTTGAAAATCCTGCCCCCTATTTCATTGAGTTAACAAGTAATACCCTTTATTCACCTATCAACCACCGCGTTGATAAAATGCACCCGAACTGGGCATCGCAGAAAAATGAGCACTTCGTGTGTAATGGCCCTTTTTGCCTCACCCTTCCTTCAGGGAGCCACATCTATGAGTTTAAAAAGAATCCAAAATTTTGGAATCAAGACAAGATTAAAATCGATCAGATCAACTTGAGTCAGGTTGGCCTTTCTACAGCTCTTCATATGTTTGATCATGGACAACTCGATATCATTTGTTCGAATCTCTGCCCAACAGGGGATAAAGAGACTAAGAAAATGATCAAGGAAAGGATTTCCCGATACCCTTCCCTAAACCTTGCTTGGCTATGCTTTAACACCAACGAATTTCCGTTTAATCAACTTAAGATTCGTAAAGCGTTTTCAATGGCGATTTGTCGTCGTGAGGTGATTAACCAACATTTAGCGGGAAGTATTGAAGCCTTTACCCCAATCCCTTATGAATTGACCCAGTGTAAGACGAGTCCGTTTCTTCTTCCCGAAGATCCTAAACAGGCCCAAGACATCTTCCTAGAAGCCTTGGATGAACTTCGAATGAAGTTAGATGATTTCCCGATTGTCTATCTTTCGATCCCTAAGACCGATAAAAACAGTGCGATCATCTATAAAGAGCAGCTCGAAGGAACGTTGGGGGTCAAGTGTGTCATCGAAGAGGCAGAATGGTCGAAACATTTCAAAAAGATGACAACGCGTAACTATCAGGTGGGAGGAATCAACTGGAGTTCATGGTATAAAGATCCCCTCTATACCCTGCAGTCTTTCAAGTATACAAAAGAAAAGGTAAACTTTTCTGGATGGGAGAACGAACAATTCCAAAGCCTTTTAGATCAGTCCGATCGAACGATTGATCCTGAGCGGCGAGCAAGTTTCTTAAGAGAGGCTGAGGAGCTTTTGATTAAAGATGTTGTCGTGATTCCAATCTTTTATGGAGTAGGGTGGTATCTCAAACAAAAAAATCTCGTTCTTGATGAGCACACCTCAAATGGGAATATTGACCTCTCAAAAGCCTACTTTGAAAAAAAACAATAATCTTTGAAAAAGATTTGCAGTATTTTCACATCTTCTTTAAAATCTTTGTTGAGTTTCTAAGGAATAACAAATTTTTCCGAAACCTAAAAAAAGGTAGAAATTATGATTCGGTCAAAAAGAAGTCTAAGAAA
Organism: Chlamydiales bacterium; assembly: GCA_024233515.1. Classification (GTDB taxonomy): domain Bacteria; phylum Chlamydiota; class Chlamydiia; order Chlamydiales; family Simkaniaceae; genus Neptunichlamydia. Next base: position 55,754 of record JACKPO010000008.1, on the reverse strand, counting down.
GGGAAACACTACCCCCCTTGCGCAAGTGGGAAGAGGCATTGAAAACCATCCATCTTGGAGAGGAGAACTTTCTCTGATGGAAGCGGCAGCTTTACTAGAAGGCTCTAGCCCCTTTACCTATATCTTGACTCAAGGAATGGATAAGCACCATTACTTCTTAACTTACGTTGATGCCAACCATAAAGTTAAACATCGTAATGTCCGTTCAGCACTAAAGAATGGTGTTGTGATGTACTGGAATGGTGGTGGAAACGGTGGTGGATATGAGACAATTGATAACCTGGTTCCAGGATGCCTCAATTGCTCTGCAAGTATTTGTAGCCCACTATAACCTCAATTTTTTTGAGCATTACAGTTAGACCTCCCCTTGGAAGGGGGAGGTTTTTTTATGTATGAGTGAAGGGGAAACCCAAAATCTAACTTTCTGGAATTGTAGCGGTAGGGAGCGTTGCTCTAAGTTTGCGATATGGAGATCTTAAGAACCGGATGATGAAGATGGTTCCTGTGATAAGGGTATTGATTGAATCAAACATAAAGATCTTCGTTGGCGACCAGGAATAGTAGGTGATTCCCACATAAGTTGGGACACAGAAGGTGATGAGGATAATGGAGACGCAAAGAGCGTAAAAGAGGGTGTCTCTTGCGGCCGTCATGAAACCCACACCGATGCGACTGATTCCGCTGACAATACAGCTAATCCAAATCCAAAAACAGGTTTCCCGAAGGAGGAGAAGTGTGCTGGGATTTAGGGGTTCTTTGATCATAAAGTGAATGATCGTATCTTGGAAAAACAACAGAGGAATCCCGAGGACGAGGGCAATGATGAGGATGAATTGGAGGGAAGTTTTCAAGATTTTGTGGAAAATCTCATCCATGCTTGCCCCGAGTGAGTAGGAAGTAAGGGTCACCAAAGCTTGCCCCATTCCTTCTGTGAGAAACAGAAGAAAGCCAAAGACGGTGACATAAAAAGAGTAGACGAGAAAGTAATCGCCCCCTTTCTGAATAATAAAGTAAGAGGCAAAGGCCCAAGCTCCTGTGAGGATCAGACGTCCAAGTGCGCGGGGAATCCCTGTCAGCAGCCCTTCCCACATTAGCGGGAAGTTAATCTTTCTGTTATGGGTTCCGAACTCCAAACGATACTTCTTTTTTAGGAAAAGAGAGAAAAGAATCAGACAGTAGAGGGTTTGGGAAACGATGGTTCCGAGAGCCGCTCCTTTCACACCAAGAGAGGGAATGAAAGATTTCACCCCAAAGATCAGGAGGTAGTTCAGAAGAATATTCGACCCTTGGATGATGAGATTTGCAGTGAAGACAACCTTAGTTTTACCCCGCCCAAGATAAAAAGCTGCCAAGGTTGCCCCTAAAGGATAGAGAAAGTTGGCAATCGATAGGTAGCGTAGGTAGACCAGCGCATTCGATTCAGATTCAATCCCATAGAAGTAATGTTCACTGATCAGGCTCAAAGGATAGGTGATCAGCATAGAGAGAAAGGAAAAATAGATCATTTGCCAAATAAAGGGGCCAATCATCTTAGGTTGCCTTGCCCCTTTATAATGCCCGATAAACCCTTGAGTGACGAGAGCAAGCATAATAAGGACAACCTGAAAGGGGAAGGTAATATTACTGGCTGCAGTGACCGCTTTCCACGCGCTTACATCATAGAGAGAGAGGAAATAACGATCAGCCCAGCCAAGCAAGCTTGCAGAAAAAGTCGAGAGGATCATCGGGAAAGAGAGGAAAAAAAGTTCACGGAGACTTCCAGACGGATGTTTGGTAATCCGCGGAGGGGGCTTAATATTTCGTGTTACTTTTGACTGCATAAATTCTCACACGTCAGTCGAATTCCAAATTTTTGAATGATCGAATGCACGAAAGTTAGCAGCCTGAGTTTTAAATCGCGAGAAATTTTTTAAAATAATGTAAAATTTTTGAATTTTTTCCATTCACTTCTGATTATCTTTCTCTAGAACGTCATTCTATACTCACCGATCCCTCTCTGGAAAGAAAAAAGAAATCCTCTTTACATCAATCGAACAACTATGGAAAATGCTTGTGAAACAACCTTTCATTATGAATGGGTAGGAAGAAAAATCATGAAAAAAGTCGGAGTCGGAGTTCTTCTCCTTTTAACCTTAACGCTTTTCTCTTGCAGCCAAGGGAAAAAGAAAAGTCCTAGTAGCCAAAGTCAAACGGTTCACCTTTCCATCATCTCTCAAGTCCGTTCATTGGACCCTCGCATTTCCAATGAATACCCAACCGTTCACATTATTAACATGTTGTATGAAGGGTTGATGCGCTTGGGACCCACTGGGGAAATTGAGCCGGGGGTTGCAGAATCTTACGAGATTTCGGATGACATGAGGACCTATACGTTTCATCTAAAGGATACGGTTTGGTCGAATGGGGATCCTCTGACTGCCTATGATTTTGAATATGCCTGGAAAAAGTCGGTCAATCCTCTTTCTGCAAGAACGGGGTCGTTTACTTTCTATACGATTAAAAATGTCGAAGCTTGCTTGCAGCGCAAAGTTCCTGTTGAAGAGGTGGGGATCAAAGCCTTGGATCCACAAACGCTACAGGTTGAATTAGAGCACCCCGCTCCTTATTTTTTATCTCTTTGCTCCTGTGGGACCTATTCTCCGATTCACAAACAAATCGACCAAGCTGATCCAGGTTGGGCCAACGATATCGGAGACCATTTTGTCTCAAATGGTCCTTTCAAACTAGCAAAGTGGAAGAAAGGGGTCGAGATCTATTTGGAGAAGAACCCAGATTACTGGGAGAAAGATTGTGTGAAGGTGAAGGGGATTCATATCCAAGTATTACCCGATGCAAATACCCAGCATCTCCTCTTTGAAAAAGGGGAGCTTGATTTTATTGGATACCCGATTAACCCTCTCCCCGTCGATATTATTGCTAACACACTGAAGAATGGTGAACTCAAAACGACCGATGCTTTCGGTCTCTTTTGGTTTTTTGTGAACACTGAGAAGCCTCCGTTTGATAACAAGAATTTCCGCAAAGCTGTTGCCTATGCTTTAGATCGCCGCACGATCGCTGAACATGTCTTTCAGCTTGGAGAAGTCCCTGCCATGGGGATTTTGAATGGGGAGATTGCGGTTTCAAAGACTCCCTACTTCCAAGATGCGAATATTGATGAGGCGAAACGTTATCTTGCCTTGGCTTTGCAGGAGATGGGAAAAACGTTGGATCAGATCAATCCAATTGTTCTAAGCCAACGCTCTTGCCTTTTTACCTCTCGCGTAGATCAGGCTGTTCAGCAACAACTCTTCCAAAATCTGGGACTCGTTGTCGAGATCGATCAAGCTGATTGGCCTGTTCACTTCAATCGGATGTCAAAAGGGGACTATGAGTTTGGGGAGATGGGGTGGAATTCTTGGCTTAGAGATCCCATCTACATGTTGGATACCTTCCGCAACAGGAGCCTTGCGACCAATATGAGTCGTTGGGAACACCCCACTTATCAGGAACTTCTAAGGAAATCAGATTTTGAAGTGGATCAAGAGAAGCGGAAAGAGTACCTTCATCAGGCAGAGGCTTTTTTGATGGAAGAAATGCCGGTGATCCCTCTCTGTTTCAATAAGCTTCATTATCTTTGCAACGATCGCCTAAAAGGGGTCTATATCTCTCCGATGAAAGAGATTGACTTTCGATACGCAACGATTCAAGAATAACCGAGTAAATCGAGAAGAGGACCCGCTACATCGCGCCTTTTTCCTTGATAAGGATAGGCGTGGATGAAAAGGACAGGGTTGTAATTCATCTCAATAATTGAGTGGTTTTCTAAGGTGGGCTGTTTGTCAGGGCGGGAGAGGATCATATCAACCCCACAAATATGAGCTCCCAGCGCTTGTGTTGCTTGAACAGCGATCCGATGATATCCCTTGTGAACCTGATCGGTGCAGTCGATGGCATCGCCACCCGTAGAGACGTTTGAATTTTCGCGGAGGAAGACTTTTTTCCCTTTTCCTGGGATGCTTTTCGGGGTAAACCCTCCTTTTTTCAAGAGAAGCTTTTCCTCTTTCTCGAGTCGAAGATAGGTTTTGGGATCGCGATAGTAGAAGGGGTCGTGATTTTTTTCATGCACAAGGGCTTGGATGGTTTTCTTTCCATCGCCGATGATATGGGCAGGCTCTCTTTTGCAGATGCCGATGACCTTTTGGTCAATCACAAGAAAGCGGTATTCTTCTCCAAGAACAAAGGCTTCAACGAGGATCGAATTTCCATAATGAAAAGCATCTTCAATGGCAAGTTGATACCGTTTGTTTTCATGGGGGGAGATAAAGTGAATTCCGACTCCGAAATTGGTGGATTTGGGCTTGACCACGACTTTTGCTTTTGCGTAAAGAGGGTAATCTTTAAAGGCTTCTTGTCGATGAGAATAAGAATTCCCGGCAGGGACGAGGAACCCTTTTTCGCGAAGGAGCTTTTTGGTGACCTCCTTATTTTCCATTAAAAAAGGGGTCACATATCCATCTTTGGAGGTTTTTGTGGCTTCTTTCACATATTCAATGTGGTTTCCTTTCTTAAGACGGATTAATTGATCGCTCGGATCAATCACCTCAACTTCAATCTTTCGCTTCAGCGCTTCTTTAATCACGATTTGTGTGGAAAGCTCTAGTGTTTCATATCCTTCTGTAAGAATTTCCGAAGCGGTTTCCAGTCGTTTGTTTTCAAGCCATGAAAGTTCAGCTTCCTTTTCAAAGGTTGAGGCTTTTTTATGAGAGAGCTTCCGTCTCAAAAGTGTTTGTTTGTAGCCCTTTGCAAGAGTGATCCCTTGGAGAATTGCATCTTCTTCTAAGATGCGAGCGGAGGGACATTTGTCTGGATCTGCAAGCTTTTCCCTTTCCTTTTCAAAAAGGGCATCGTAGCCAAGAAGGATAGCGAGAGGTTCCATCTCATCGAAGATTTTTTCTGCCCATGGTTTCATCGGGCGAGGAAGAGGGCAGAGGAGTTCAAGTCCCGGTTTTCTCCCTTCTAGGGCAACGGTATTTTGGTTGCAGGTTAAGCACCGTTGATCCTTTTTTGAAAGTTTGGGGCTCTTTTTGAAAAGGCAGTGCAAAAGAAAAAGGTGGATAAATTTGAGCTGAGATTCCTGCACGCCGAGAGGGGAGAAAGGGTCGAGATCGATAGAGCGAACTTCAAGGTATTCGATCCCTCGGTTTTCCAAGGCTTCGATCGGCGATTCCCCCTGAAGGGGCGAGCGTTTGATTCGGATCCTTGAATAGTGCTCATTGGCAATTTGTAAGAGGTGGTGATTGAGCTGGCTTTTGATCTTTTGATAATTTTCGTGGGGTGTTGTCAGCGCCTCTTGCATCTCTTGGAGATAAGAGGAAAGATCATTGACTGAGATCGCAAGTTGATTCTGAACCCGACTATAATATCCAAGATGACTTGTTCGGATGGAGGTGGCGTAAGGGGCGTAATAGAGAGAGCCTATTTTCTTAAATTTTGGAGGTTTGGAGGCGTACGAGCTATCCATCGCAGGAGAAGCACCGAATAGGTAGGTCAGAAGCCACCCTTCACGGAGGAAATTCCGAACAATCCCCAGATATTTCTCATTGATAAACTCTTGGAGGCCTAGAGTAGAACGCTCCTCGGCATGCAACTTCTTCCAGAAAGAGAGATCGAATGAAAAGTTGTAATGGATCCCCGAAATCATCTGGAGATGTTTCCCATATCTGTGGCTGAGCCCTTCGCGATAGAGCTCTTTCCTTTTTCCTTGGGCGGAAGTCCCAAATTTTGCGATTTCAATCTTGTCTAGAGCGCAAGGCATCGAAAAAGGCCAGAGGAGTTCACCTTCCATGTTCTGCAAGGAAAAGCAGATAAGATCCTCGAGAAAGTTGAGTGCTCCTTTAAATGTCTTGAAGGAGGGCGTATTCCACTCAATCTGCTGCTCAGAAAAATCGGTGCTGATATGGGGGTGGGTGAGAGGGGATCCAAGCGCCTTGGGGTGACGGCTTGAAGAGAGAGTTCCATTTGAATTGATACGGAGGGACTCTCGCTCAATTCCAAAATGGAAGGCCTTGAGAAGTTTTTGGTTTTGCTTCGTGCGCAAGTTCATAGGACTATTTAACCATGGATAAATTTTTGATACTAGAAAAAAGAGAGGTTCTCTATTAGTAAATTATGAAGCACGTTATTTTATATCGTTTATTATTTCTATGTTCGATTTTTTTTCTTTTTTTATTCGATAGCTGCGCTGCATTAAAGAAACGAAATTATCAGCCAGAAGTAATGACTTCGGCTCCGCTAACTTCTTCCATTGAAACCCCCACGTTCATACAGGGGAATTGGCCTTCCTATCATTGGTGGACAACCTTCGAAGATGAGCAACTCAGCGAGATGATGGAAAAAGCGATCGAAGAGAATCCCGATCTTTTAGCAGCTGTTAAAAGAGTGGAGGGAGCGAAGGCTCAAGCGGAGAAAATGAGAGCTCCTCTCCTTCCCAATCTTCAAGGAGGGTTTACAGATGACTACCAACACTTGAGTAAAGACGAGTTGGTTCGCTACCCTCCCTCTGTTGTTCCTGCTGTGATCAATGAAATTCACCTTTCTCTTAACTTTGATTACGAGATCGATCTTTTTGGAAAAAATCGGAATCAGTATCGAGCCGCTCTTGATGATGCCCGCGCGCAAGCTGCGGAAATGTCTCAGTCTCTTTTAATGATTACCACGAGTCTTGCGGAAGCCTATATCAATTATGGCGCCCAATTAATGGAGCAAAGGATCAGCCAAGATCTCGTCGATATCCAAAAACTCTATGTTGAGCTCACGGAGCGCCGCTTCGAAAATGGACTCGAAGATCAACGAGCCGTGGATCATGCGGAGGTCCAGTTGCTAGAAGCAAAGGAAAAGCTTTTAGAAAAGACCCAAAACGTAGAAGTCATAAAGAGTCAGCTCAAGATTCTTATGGGACTTGGTCCCGATGATCCCTATGAGATTGATCCTCCTACGATTGCTTTTGAGAAACCCTTTCCCATTCCAGAAGATCTCCCTTTAAACCTTTTAGCGCGCCGCCCAGATTTGATGGCCGAGGTCTGGAAAGTCGAATCGGCGGCTCACTTGATCAAAGCAGCAAAAGCGGCCTTTTTCCCGAACATCAATCTTAAAGCATTTGCGGGGCTGCAAAGTTTACATTGGCATAACCTCTTCTCCCTCGATAGCTTTGCAGGGTCGATCACTCCGGCGATTAACCTTCCTCTCTATACAGGAGGGGAGTTAACAGGGGCGCTCAATCAGCAATATGCCAACTATGACGCAGCCGTCTATGACTATAACGCGCTCATTTTAAAAGCAGCAAAAGAGGTCTCAGATCAAATCGTGATCCTTGAAAAGACGACCGAGCAAGCGCAGCTAGAAAACAAGGCCTTTTTGAAAGTCATGGAGATTTCTGAGCTCACCCTGAAGCGGTATGAGAATGGAATTGATGACTATCTCACCGTTTTATCGAGGCAAATCGATGTGATCAACGAAGCGTTTGTCGAAGTCAAAATCCAAAATAATCGGTACCTCAGTGTACTCATGTTAATTAAGTCTCTAGGCGGAGGTTATGAACCTATCCCGAATTAATTCCATATTTATCTCCCACGCTTTTTGGTATCTTTTTCCTTTTCATTTAGGTCCCTTGTCTTTCCGACAATGTGGCCTAAATGAAAAGAAAAAATCTCCTAAAAAATCGAAGAAATCTAAACAATGTTTTAATCCTGGATAGGTTCATGGAAGAACAACCAACAAGTAAGAGTAAACAGAAGAAAATCCTCCTTTGGACTGCCATTGGGTTTTTAGCCATTGGACTCATCGTTTTTATCTATTGGCTAGAAGTGCTCCGTTTTGAAGAGTACACCGATGATGCCTATGTGAATGGAAATATGGTCGAGCTGACCCCTCAAGTTCCAGGAATCGTTGCCTCCATCAACGTTGATAACACCGAGTATGTTGAAGAGGGGCAGGTGCTTGTTCAACTGGATAAAACTGATCAACGCTTAGCTTTTGAAAAAGCGAAGCATTCTCTTGCTGAAACGGTTCGGTCTGTGGTCCAGATGTTTATCCATGTCGATCAGCTCGAGGCAGAGCTCGAGCAGAAAAGGGCTGAGCTTTTCCGCGCAGAGAAAGATTATCAAAATCGGGTCAATCTTGTCGGAATTGGGGGAGTTTCGCGTGAAGAATTTGAGCATGTCGAAGCAGCCTATGTGGCAGCGAAAGCGAGTGAGAAGGAGACCTACTTTGCCCTTCAAGGAGCGATTGCCGAGGTTCAGGGAACGACCGTTGAAACCCATCCCAATGTGAAAAAAGGGGCAGATCTTGTCCGCGATGCCTATGTGAGCTTGCAGCGGTGCGATATCTTAGCGCCAATGAATGGATATGTGTCGCAAAGAACCGTTCAGCTTGGGGAATATGTGAATCCTTCGCAGCCCCTTTTGGCAGTGATTCCTTTGGACGAGCTTTGGGTTGATGCGAACTTCAAAGAGATTCAACTCTCGAAAATGCGGGTGGGCCAATCGGTGCGGATGAATGCTGATCTTTATGGGCGGAAAGTTGTTTTCACAGGGAAGGTGATCGGGATCAATCCAGGAACGGGGAGTGTGTTCTCTGCTCTCCCTCCACAAAATGCAACGGGGAATTGGATTAAAATTGTTCAACGGGTCCCTGTTCGAGTCAGTTTAGATGCGCAGCAGCTGAAGAAAAATCCGCTGTGGCTTGGGCTTTCGATGGACGTCACGGTTGACATTCACGACACCTCGAGTGAAATGCTCCGACAAAAATCGCGGTTGAAGCCGATTTATAAAACGAAGATCTATCATGCGCAGGAAGAGGGGGTCGAGCCCATTATTGAGGACATTATTCAGGCAAACCGATGAAGGAAAAACCCTTAGCTGGGATCACACTCTTTATTGGAGCGATTGCTCTTTCTCTTTGTACCTTTATGCAGGTTCTCGATTATTCGATTGCCAATGTTTCGATTCCCTATATTTCTGGAGACTTAGGGGTGAGTGTGAACGATGGGACGTGGGTGATCACCATGTTTGCTGTTGGAAACGCGATTTGCCTTCCTCTTACAGGGTGGTTTACAAAACGGTTCGGATCGATCCGTGTGATGGTGATCTCTGTTCTCCTATTTACTGTGATGTCGTGGCTCTGCGGTCTTGCTTTCAATATCCAAATGCTAGTCTTTAGCCGCTTTATTCAGGGATTTGTCGCAGGGCCTCTTATTCCCCTTTCACAAAGCTTGATGCTCATGAGTTTTCCCAAAGAAAAAAAGAACCTCGCTCTAGCGATTTGGAATATGGTGGCGGTCGTGGGTCCCATTGCAGGACCGATTCTGGGGGGATACATCACCTACGATTACTCTTGGCCTTGGATCTTTTTTATTAATATCCCGATCGGGATTTTTTGTACCCTAGCGATCCGCTCGATTTATAAAGGGCGGGAAACACCGACAGAGGCGATCCGTGTTGATAAGGTGGGGATTTTACTCCTCGCCTTTGCCGTTTTTGCTCTCCAAGTCATCCTTGATCAAGGGGAGCAACTCGATTGGTGGCGTTCCAATACCATTTGGATTCTCACCATTATCTCTGTTGTTTCCTTTACCTTCCTCTTTATTTGGGAGCTGACAACGAAAAACCCAATCATGGATTTATCCCTTTTCAAAAATCGGAACTTTTCTTTAGGGACAGCGATGACGGCCCTTTCCTATATGCTCCTTTTTGGATCGATTGTCGTTTCTCCTCTTTGGCTCCAAGAGATGATGGGGTATACCGCTTACCTTGCGGGGCTTGCCGTCTCAACCATGGGGATTATCCCGTTCTGCACCGTTTTAATCGTGGCGAAACTCATGGATAAGGTTCGATTGAACTATCTCTTAATGCTTTCCTTTTTGTGTTTTGGACTGGCCTTTTTCTACTTTACGACTTTTACAACAGATGTGACCTTCAAAAAGATTGCCCTTTCTCGTCTCTATTTTGGCATTGGGATTTGCGCTTGGATGGCCCCCTTGACCGCGATTAGTTTTGCCCACTTTCCCCATGACAAGCTTGCGATGGGACAGGGGATCTTTCATTTCTGCCGGATTTTTATGGGGGGAGTCGGGACCTCAGTCTTTGTGACACTGTGGGGAAGACGGGCCACCCACCACCATAGCAATCTTGTCGATACGATCAATCCCTTCAACCCGACGAGCGATGCTTTCTTTGCTGACTTGAAAAAATATGGGATCCAGGGAAAGCAGGCCCTGACCGTGGTCGATCAAGTGGCATGGAAACAAGCCTATATGCTTTCAACAAACGACATTTTTTGGGTTTCGGGGTGGATCTTTTTCCTCTTTATGCTTCTCGCCCTTCTGTTTGAGAAGCGCTCCCAGAAGACCTTGCCTGTTTTGGCTGCTGAATAAAGAGGATCAGTCCCGCAATAAAGGCAGAGATAACGGCGGCATAGATCGGAAGGCGCGCGCCGACCGCCATAATGAACCCTCCACAAAGAGCTGTTGCCGCTTCGGCAAACACTTGGATCGATTGATTGGTCCCGAGCGCTTGTCCCTGAACCTTTTGACTAACGCTATCTGAAACCATCAGCGCTGGAAACGCAAAGCCCATCGACTGGAAAAACCCAACCGGAAGGAGGGTTAAGAGGAGAGCCCATGGAGATGCGGGAATCACGAAAACCAGATACGCAATACAAAGGCAAAAACATCCCATTCGCATGGCTTGCCTTGAAGTCCACCACTTCGCAAACAGTCCAAAGAAAACCGGAGCAATCATAAACGGAATGGAGAGATAGGCATTCACCTCTCCTAAATGGGAGACCGATAGATTGAACTGCGCCACTAAATAGGCGGTGAAGAAGTTAAGGAAAAAGAAAATCGCGAGGAAAACAAAAAGATTCGCAAGATAGGTCGAACGGAGCCCTTTAAACTTCAGCCCATCGGTAAAACTCTTGATGATTGCTTTCGGTGACGCATCGACCTCTGGATCGGGAGGATGGGTCTCTTTAAAAAGTTTCCAAACAATCACGATTCCGAAAAGGGTTAAGATGGCCGCTCCCCAAAAAGGAGTGTCAAAGTGGAACCAACTGACAAGAGAGCGATCGGCAAGCTTTCCCCCGATTAAGGGGCCAAAGAAAAAGGCTGTGCTACTGAGTGACACAAGCCACCCAAAATTCTTTGTCTTTGCTTTTGCATCTTCACTGATATCAGCAATCGCTGCTTGCGCAATCACGATGTTTCCTTCAAGTAATCCACTCAAAAATCGTGAGATAAAAAGGAGTGTGGGCAGGGTATACGCAACAGAAAGGGCCGACCCTAAATAGGCCGGAATCACAATGATCAGTGAGAGCAAAAGGATCGGCTTTCGCCCATATTTATCCGATAATTTCCCTAAAAGGGGAGCTCCGACAAACTGTCCCAACGGATACATCGCAAATAAAATCCCCAACAAAATCCGCCGCATCCCTTGCGTTGTATCATGAGAGAGAAACGCATGCGTCGGATCCATAAAAAGAGGAGGAAAAAGGGGGATCGCGAGGGAGAAGCCCAGATAACCCAAAAAGAGAACCGTTAAAACTGGAAACACACGCTTTGTCGACGACATGTCGTTAGGTTACAAAGAAAGGAAAAACTTCACAAGGGCAAAGCCCATGAACTCTCCTAAAAAAACCCCAGGGATTTTTTTCCGTGCTGAACAACATCAACTAGAACATTTTTCCACATATCCCATTCAATTTGATGTTTTTCGGGTTCTTTTTGCATATTTTTTAGCCATTGAATTACAAATCTCAATGAGTCCCTTCCTTCATCTTGAAATCGAGCGTTGAAATACTCACAAAAATCCACAGCAAGTTGAAACAGCATACTTTCATTAACAAAGAGTCCTTCACGCTGTTTATTAGGAGGGATATGTAATCGTTTTTCTATAACTTTTTCAAAGTATTTATCTGCTGAGGATCCGTCACACACAACCATGAAAAAATAACCTAGATCTTCGTGCAGCAAATCCTTAGCTTTCTCATCGTCAGTTGCTAATTTTAGATCATCAAATGAAATCCTGCTAGAGTTGATCTGATTATTTTCCACCATTTTTTGTTTGATAAATTCCCAAAAAAATGGCTCGAAGTAAATCATAATGACCTGAAAGCCATCTTTCACAGAAACCTCTCTATTCATAACTTATCGGAACTCATGTTTTAAATAAATCAAGCATATTCACTATACCTAAAATGATTCAAAAATTGGTTTTTGGCTGCGTTGGCTCTGCAGCAAATTTCTAGCCTTCACTTGCGCCTTGTGCTCGCACAATGGTCGCTCGCTCCAGGAAAAAAATTTGCGTGGGGCCGCCTTGCCAAATTCCCAACTTTTGAATCACGTTAGGTATAGCAGCAATCTAAAAGATCAAATGCTTATCTCCTGGGGAATCAACATATTGAATCGTCTTTTCCCAAATATTCCATTCTTCTTCATGAAGCTGGGGATTTTTTCTCATGTCCTCAAACCATCCAATGGGGAAATCTAGTGAGGATTTCCCGTAGCTTTTGAACTTTTTATTAAAGTATCGGCAAAAATCTATAACAAGCTGAAATAATGTATTTTCTTCTACGATTAATCCTTCGTGTTGTTTTTGGGGTGGGACATTTAACCTCGATTGAACAATTTCTTCAAAGTAACTTCCTGGCCCTACTGGATCACCGCAAACAGTAACAAAAACAAAATGGCAATCGTCATAGAGGTCGTCTTTAGCTTTTTCTTGAGGCATTATATTTTCTAACTCTTTGGGATTGAATTTTTTTTGATTAATAAGGTCTTTCTTAATCATTGTGTTTTTCAGAGAATTCTCCCAAATATCCATTAGGAAAAATACCACAACCTGAAACCCTTTTTCTATTGCGAACGTTCTATTCACTTTTTCCTCATATTTATAGGGTTACGAAGAAAGGAAAAACCTCAAAAGCGCAAACTCCATGAAGCTCCTTAAAAAAAACCCAGGGATTTTTCGCCGTGTTGAGTAACACCTTTGACCATTTGATCCCATATACCCCATTCTTTACTGTACTCTTGAGGAAATTTTATCATTTTTTCAAGCCGCTCAATAGCAAATCTTAAAGAGTCATTGCCTTTTTTTTGAAAACGTTCATTGAAGTATTCACAGAAGTCAATGGATAGCTTAAAAAGCATCTCTTGTCTTATATAAAGCCCATTATGCTGATATTTTGGAGGGATTTTCATAGTCCTTTCAATGACCTTTTCAAAGTATTTGTCTGCTGATGAGCCTATGCAAACAGTAAGAAAGAAAAAATCATTATCTTCGATCACTTCAGGAGTAAGAACGCTTACAGCTTCAGGCTTTAAGACATTGTACCACAGGCTTTGAAAGAAAAGCATAATGACCTGGAATCCATCTTTCACAGAAAACTCTCTATTCATAACTTATCGGAACTCGTGTTTTAAATAAATCAAGCATATTCACTAGTAGCAATCTAAAAGATCAAATGCTTGTCTCCTGGGGAATTAACGTATTGAATTGCCTTCTCCCAAATATTCCATTCTTCTTCATGTAGCTGGGGATTTTTCCTCATATTCTCAAGCCGAACTATTGCAAATCTTAGTGGATCTTTTCCTTTTTTTTGATAGCCTCTATTGTAGTAGCAGCAAAAATCTATTGAAAGCTGAAAAAGCGTGTCTTCGTCAATCAGCATTCCATAACTTTGGTCTATGGGTGTTATGCCTAACTTTTTACGGATAACTTCTTTAAAACTATTTCCAGGCCCTGAGGGATCAGCTAGAATTGTTGTAAAAACAATCCCGTTGTCATAGAGAAGGTTATCTTTTGCTTTATCCTCGTCAGACGCTGACTCTCTTTCTTGGGGAGTCATTTTTTTGTGATTGATTAGCCCTCTTTTAACCATTTCATCTTTTAGAAATTTCCACCAAAAGTCCATTAAGAAAAAAACAACAACTTGAAATCCCTTTTCGATTGGAAATGTTCTTTTCATTTTTTCGCCATGTTTAAATTTGAAGAAAATTTAGGGTATCATATACCCTTAATTTTTGTAATTTATATTGAATTAGGATTTTTATGTTTAAAACTGCATTCCGAATGCTGGTATGCATTGTATTATTTTACAATCACTTGGAAGCTAGCTCGGATTGGATTCAGCCGAAAATCCCAGAGGATCAAAGCAGGCTCGGTCATATTTTTAAAAATGACATAGGCCACTTAAGCAAAGATAGTAGAGAAAATCGAGCTTTTATCGAATTAGCTACTTTTGATCCTAAAAATAAAGTCGGAACCAATGCATTTGGAAAGGAAATTTTTCTTAAAACGATGTCAGATGGTACTCAAGCTTGGGCGGAAGTTTGGGAAGGAGATATCACTAACGGAGGAAAAAACAACTTTCCTAAGCAATGGGTTCCAGATAGAAATAACCCTAAGGGAGGGCATTTCACAACCCCTAAGTTCTCTCGTTATTCGCCTGAAATGAAAACCTTCAAAGAGAATTTGCTTATTAACCGTATCCATAATACGTATGAAAAATCGCGGCAGATCCCTAACTATCTCAGTCTTGATAAAGGTGATTTGCAGGGTGTTTCGTGTAAGTATGGAAAAATTCTAGATCTTCCGATTGAAGAGCCAGGAGGAACACACACTCTTTATCTTCCAACCTCTGAGGTCAGTGAAAGAGAGGCCTTCCAAATTTTACGTGAGGTAGCAAGAGGGATTTATGTTTTTCGAGATCTTCCCTTTTTTAGCCTGCATTTCAACGGCTCGTTAACAAGCTATCCTGTTATTCCCCCTTCGTATCGCCATACTTTGGTCGGAGAAGCCCTTGGAATGCTGGATTATTACATGAAGGGTTTGGAGAATGGTCGATACTTCGAGAAAGAGTTTATTGATCATTGGAACCTAACAAGAGAAAAATCCCAGCAATTTCTTGTGAGGCATGCAAAAGATTTTCACGAATATTGTGAAAATCTAGGGCTCAATTATCACTCATTTGAAGAAATTCTCAAAGATCTTCTGGGAGAGGAAGGGGCCAAAGTTACCTCTAAGCACATTTACGAGATTAACGGTCAGATTATTTTCCATCAAAACGCAATTTATAAAAGTGGCTCCTCTTTATCTTATGCTGGGGGATTCGATGTGACTTGGGAACTGAAAGGAACTCCAATAACGGAGGAGGAAAAGACGCATGATGCCTATTTAAGAGAAGCATGCCAGATCATGAACGCTCAAATCAAAGAGCTTTTGCCCCAACTTCCAATCTGTAAAAAGTATTTCGAAATTCTTTATCTGGCGAATTTTTTCAGTTATTACTGTAACTCTTTAAAAGAGGTCAATAAGATCCCTCTATTGAGCCGAGATCTGTCTGAAGAAGTAGAAGCGTCGTGTCCTAACGTCTTCCCTCCCATTCCGTTAGAGCCTGCTAATCAGCTGCGGCTTTCTTTCCTCGCGTTGTTTGAATCCATGGACGAAACTCAACTAGGTCAAGTGATGGGGTATTTAAAAAGAGCCAATTCCTCACAAGAGCTCAAGAGAGAAGCTTTTGATGTATTAGATCAGTGTATTGAAAGGCGTTTTGGATCTTTTTTATCAGGAGAAACGCGTAATAATCTTACTGAGGAGGTATTGGAGTTCTGTAAATCACGTTACCAATTGTATTCTGATGATGCAAAAACGATTCTTGGCCCAACCTATTCCAGAGCTGCAAGCGATTCATCTGTTCGTGAGAAGTTTTTTAAGGAATTGAACCGACTCATCGCAAGTTCGAAAGGGCGAGATAAAAAAAGTTGGATGGCAACTAAAGAAGGGATAGAAAAGTGGTTTAGAAATCCTCTGACTGCTTGCCTTGAGAATATAGGATTTCTCTTTAACCCTTTAGAGGGAACTTTTTCGATTCTTCCAGATGTTTCCGATGAGTGTATTCACATCGGAGGAGGGTGTGGGATTTCTATTGAAGATATTGAAGCTCAAAGTTCTCGGTTCTTGGGGTATTTTCATAGAGGAACAACTGTGCAAGTGCCGTATGATGCAATGGAGGTGATCGATGGCGAATCACCTGAATTGATTGCCAAAGGACTCCTATTTCCTCCGCTTCCCGACTCCCCCCTTGATGATGCGCTTTTGGGTGTTTTGGATGCGATTTCAAATGAAGATCTTGCAGGGTTTACGGCGATAAGCCCAAAAATTAAGAATTGGAATTTTAAAGATCCGTTCAGGGTCAGTCTAGTCCACCATGCTTCAAAATGTAAGGATCCATCTATCCTTCAATGGCTGATGGAAAAGGGAGCGAAGTTAAATATTACCGATTCTCAGGGGCTCTCTCCTCTTCATTATGCTGCTATGGCAGATTCTGAGGAATGCACTAATATCTTGCTTCAAAGCTACCCTGAGTTACTGAATCTTCAAGGAGAAGAAGGACAAACGCCTCTTTTCACCGCTATACAGTATCAGGCATCTCATGCAATCGATGCGCTTCTTGCAGCAGGAGCAGATCCCAATCTCACAATCGTCAATGATCTTAGCCCTTTACTGTGGGCGATTCAATCTGAAGATGAATATTCTGCGATGAAGCTTCTGGCCTGCCCGACAACAGATATTCGTTATGATCTTAATGATAAGAGATCTGCACTTGAATTTGCGATAGAGATGAAACAAACCCGGGTTCTTAAACGGCTGATCGAATGTGTAGCTAGTGTCAATCGGGACTATTGGGGTTATACTCCTTTGCATTTGGCTATTATGCATCACTATGTTGATGGGGTGAAGGCCTTGCTTGAGTGTAAGGATACCATTTTAGTTTCCAGGTCGCCGAAAGGAGAAACACCTCTGGAATTAGCGCAAAGACTTGGCCATGTTGAAATCGTAAGTATCCTTTCTAAGGCTTTAAATCAGAGACTTTGATTTTAGAGGTAGGTGAGGGAGAGCCAGTAGATGGCGAAGTTGAGAAGCGAGAGGGGGATGCCATATTTGGCAAAGGTGAAGAAGGTAAAGGATAGATCGCCCCGCTTTTCGGCGTTTTGCGCGATGATAAAGTTGCTGGCGGCGCCGAAGATAAGGAAGTTGCCAGCGATGGTTGAGCCTGCGGCAAGGGCCATGTAAGTGGCGGCCGGTTGTTGGGTGAGAGTGGGGAGATAGAGGGCAACTAGGGGGACGTTCGAAATCAGTTGGGAGAGAAGGGCGCTGAGGGTCATGACACCCGGGATCGATTCCATCCATGGGGTAGGGGAGAGGAGGACCGTTTTTAGGGAAGAGTTGATCCAAACACTTTTCATCACAATAAAGAGTCCGATAAAGAAAATCAGAGTCGCCCAATCAAGATGGGAGAAAATCTCTTTTCGTTTAGGGCCGAGGATCAGAAGAAAAGCTGCGGGAATAAGGGCGATCCCTGGAAGGGGGATGGGAAGAATCGGGAGGTAGGAGGCGATGAGATTATAGCCGATCATGACGATGATGATCAGAAGGGCAAGTTTTGAGAGGGTCATCAGCCGTTTATTGTGGGGAGCGGTCTCTTCGATCTCATGGTGGTAGTGGGCAGGTTTGTTCATCCATTTTAGGAGGAGGAAGTAGAGGAGGATGAGATTGATCAGGGTGGGTAGAGCGAGATATTTTAGGAAGGTGGCAAAGGGGGCGCCAATGGGCGCTTGAAGAGCGATGAGGAGATTTTGGGGATTGCCGATGGGAGAGCAAACACTTCCGATGGTGATAGCAAAGGCTAGGCCAAGGAGGAGGGGAGTCGTTTGAAGGCGGCGATGATGAGCGACTTTTAGGAGAAGAGGCGTTCCTAAAATAGCAAGGGTGTCATTCATAAAGAGAGCGGAGAAAATCCCCATCCCAAAGACGATAAAAAAGGCGAGGGCTTTCTTGGAACAATCCTCCAAGAGGTGGCGGGAGACAAAGTTGTGGATGAGGCCACTTTGTTCGAGCGAGCTGCAGACGTAAAACATCCCAAATAGGAAGAAGATGATATCCCAATCGATTGCATGAAGGGCTTGATGGAGGGAGATTTGTCCTGTAAAAAGGGTGATCGCTGCGCCAATCCCCATGATTTGCCAAATGCGCAAGGGGAGACGGAAGAGTTGCCTGAGGGCAATGCCGAGGAAGACAAGGATCAAAACGCCAAGGGATACATTCATAGAATGGAAGATAGTCCTTCCTTCTTTTTCTGTCATTTTTTATAAGAGAGAGTATGGACATACTTAAAGATCAGCTCCGTAAATTTGTCACTGAAAGAGAGTGGGATCAGTTTCATAATCCCAAAAATCTTGTCCTCTCCCTCATTTCTGAAACGGGAGAGCTCGCTGAGATTTTCCGTTGGCTCACTCTCGAAGAGTGTGAGACCGTGATGAATCATCCTGAAACGGCGCAACACATCAAAGAAGAGATTGCTGATATCTTCAACAATCTCCTCCTTCTAGCGATGAAGCTCGATATCGATCTTCTTGAAATTTCTGAAAAGAAGTTGAAGATGACTGAGGCGAAGTATCCGACACAACATTGGAAAGGGCGCGCGCGCCAAGTTTGACCTACTTTCGTTCTTGCTTAAATAATTTCTTGGTTGCTATCATGCTTGCATGAAATTTTGTAAGACGCTCATATTTTTAACCCTTTGGACAGCGATGGTCACGGCTAAACCTTATGGATCGTGGGAATCCCCGATCACTTCTTCAATGATTGTGGAATCAACAGTTCGTTTGGGGGATCTCGTCATAGATGGGGAGACTCTCTATTGGAATGAGATGAGACCGGAGGAGCAAGGGCGTTCTGTGGTGGTCAAGTGGGACGGAGAGGCGATCGATTGTTTAGAGGCCCCCTATAATGCGAGAAGTCGTGTCCATGAATATGGTGGCGGAGCTTTTACTGTTGCTCATGGAGTGGTTTATTTTTCCAACTTTCATGATGGGGGACTTTATCGAAGAGATCGTGCAGGACTGGTGGAGCCACTTTTTGTCGAGGAGGGGAAGCGTTATGCTAATCCTCTGGTGTCTGGTGAAAAGGTCTACGCTGTCGAAGAGGAGCACGTTTCTGAACATGAGGTGATCAACCGTCTTGTTGAAGTGGGAGGAAAAGTCCTTCATGAAGGGCATGATTTTTATTCGATGCCGACCCTCCATCCTGAAGGGAATCAGATGGCCTTTTTAACGTGGGATCATTCGAATATGCCTTGGGATGGATCGACCCTTTGGGTAGGAAATTTAGATCAGGAAGGAAATCTTGTTGATGTTCGAGCGGTTGCGGGAGGAAAGGATGAGTCGATTTTCCAACCGATGTGGTCACCAGAAGGGGTCCTTCACTATGTTTCTGATCGAAGCGGATGGTGGAACATCTATAAGGGAGATGGGGAGTCTCTTTGCCCAATGGAGGCCGAGTTTGGTCAACCTCTGTGGGTTTTCGGGATGGAAAACTACGGCTTTTTAGACGATGGACGGATTGCAACTGTTTATACAGTGAAAGGGATCGATCATGTGGGGATTATTGATCCAAGAGAGAAGACTTTAGAAGAGCTCGATCTTCCGTTTACGAGTTATGGGAGTTTTAAAGTGGTGGGAAGCAAGCTCTATTTTACTGGAGCATCGCCCACGGAGCTGCGTGTTTTAGCAAGCTTCGATGTGAAGGAAAAAAAGTTGAAGCGGCTCAGGAAGTCAAAAGAGCTGACGATCGATCGCGAATACCTTTCTTCTCCTGAGGTGATTGAATTCCCAACAGAAGGGGGGAAAACGGCCTATGGGTTCTATTATCCACCGAAGAATAAAAATTATGAGGGAACAGGTCATCCCCCGCTTATTGTGAAAAGTCATGGGGGGCCTTCCGCTTGTTCTCGAGCAGTTTTGAGTTTGGAAACGCAGTTTTGGACGTCGCGTGGGTTTGGATATTTGGATGTGAACTATGGGGGGAGTACAGGGTATGGAAGGGAGTACCGCGAAAGGCTCAATAGGAACTGGGGCGTTGTCGATGTTGATGACTGTGTCAATGGTGCCCTTTATCTTGTGAGAGAAGGGCGTGTTGATGGAGAACGGATGTCGATTTCGGGGGGAAGTGCTGGAGGGTATACCACCCTTGCGGCGCTAACATTCCGCGATGTGTTTAAGGCGGGAGTCTGTTCGTATGGAATCTCCGATTTAGAGGCGCTTGCGTGTCATACCCACAAGTTTGAGATGCACTACACTGATGGATTGATTGGCCCTTATCCGGAAGAGAAGGAAAAGTATCGGGCCCTGAGTCCGATCCATCATACAGATCAGTTATCGTGCCCGATTATTTTATTTCAAGGGGCGGAGGATAGAGTTGTTCCACCTGAGCAGTCTGAGATGATGTTTGAGGTGCTTAAGAAGAAGGGAATTCCAACCGCTTACCTTCTCTTTGAAGGGGAGGGGCACGGGTTTAGGATGTCTGAAAATATTAAGAAGGCTCTCGATAGTGAGCTTTACTTTTATGGAAAGGTGTTTGGCTTCGAGCCGGCAGATGAACTAGAACCAATAACCATTGAAAATTTCCCATGAAACGATTGATTGCTCTCTGTCTTCTAACCTCTTCATTGTTTGCGATCCAAGAGGGAACGTTTGCGGAATACCAAGATGTGCAGCAAAAAAATCAGCAAGAGGCCCTTCGCCAGAGTTACCAGAACCCCCTCCTGAAAGAGATTGAAGCACCGACGAAGAAAAAAGAGCTGACATTGCAGCAACAGATTGTCGACTACTTTGGGACCTTTGTCACCTCTTCCCCTTATCCAGGGGTGCGGGCCACGTACGAGGGGAATGAGCTCATGTCGAGTCTTTCGAACGTCAATAAGGATTTGATGATCCTCCTTGAGCTTGAGCAGGCGATTAAGTTCATGAAGGAGGAGCAAATCCCTTATCCGATCCATCCTCGTATTTTTATGAGTGGGGACATCGAGTTTACGGGATATGTACAAAGGGATGCAGGTGGACATGCAGGAAGTGATCTTGATCTCGTTCAAGCAGAACTTGACTTCTTGATTGTGATGGCTCCTTGGGTCTATGGTTTTGTGGCCATCAATTACGACTACTCTGTCGATCCCACACTGAGTCGTAGCCGTGTGGCAAACTCGAGAATTAAGGGGGAGTCGATGTTTGTGACTTTTGGGGATCTCTCGTACACTCCTTGGTACTTAACGATTGGGCAAACATATCTTCCTTTTGGGCAATATACGACCTATAACGCGATTCAAGACCCGTTAACGAAGATTCTTTTCCGAACGTTTGCTCGCGATGTCACTGTTGGTTTTTATAATGACTTTATGCAGGTAGCGGTCTTTGCTCTAAAGGGCGATAGCCACTCGGACTCTGGTCATAATGTGAACAACTACGGGATGAACCTTGGGTTTCACTTTCATCCCAGTGATTTTGATGGAAAAATTGGGGTCGGTTTTATCCGGAACATGGCTGATTCTCTAGGGATGCAGGTGGCCTTTGGGGATCCTTCGAATACTGAGCAGCTCCATAAAGTGGTTCCTGCGATCGATGCCAATTTTAACTTCACCTGGAAGTGTTGGAACTTGATCGGGGAGTATAATCAGGCGCTCCGCCCTTTTGATGAGAGGGATGCTTCGTTCAGCTCAAATGGAACGACTTTTAAAGGAGCAAGACCACGTGCTTTTGATGTGGAGCTTGCCTACTCTTTTGCGATTGGAAAACGGGATAGTTCCCTTGCTTTTTCTTATTCGCGTAGCTGGAACTCGCTTGGTTTTAATGTTCCGAAAGAGCGGATGTCACTGACATGGGCCTATCACCTCTTTCGTGGCAATCTCTTAAGTATTGAGCTAACGTCCGATAAGCTGTACGCAAAAAACAATCGTGCAGGGGGGAATATTGCAACAGGGACACCTTATTACCTCGATCCGTCTCACTTAGGACATCGCGATTATACTTTCGGCATCGACTATCTCATCTATTTCTAGATAGTGTCGTCAAATCATTCTTGTTCTATTAATTTTCCATTAAGAAGCAAATGTGTTAGCGTATTCGTTTTTAGTTGGTTACGAAAAAACATATTTTCATCTTTTGTCATTTCTAGTCATTGGCAAACAAATTTTTCTATTTTCTAATTTGTTATCCTTGTTATAGTTGGAACTTCTTTAACCATTAACGATCATAATAAGTATGAAACACAAGATTGTTCAACTTGCAACGCTCCTCTCTTTTGTCGCCACTCCTTTAAGTGGGGAAGAGGAGCTTAGATTTCAGCTCACGCCTCCAGAATCAGAAGAAAGAGCGGTGACGGTGAATTTTCAAGATGTTTCGATGCTTGAGTTTTTAAGATTTGTCAGCGAGATTTCTGAGCAGAATTTCATTTATGATGAAAAGCTCCTCGACTTCAACATCAGCCTGGTGACTGGACGAGCGACAACGCCTGAAAAAATCTTAGAAATTATGGTTGAACTCTTGAGTCAACAAGGGATTAAAGCTGAGGAAAAGGGTGGATACTTTCTTGTTGAGAAGATGGAGGAGTGGGAGCTCAAAGAGCATAAAATGCTCAAACTCGCCAAACACAAAGGCCGTTCGGGAGAGAAGGAGGAAGTTCGACTCGTTAGCGACTTTAAAGGCACTCAGCTCCTCCCGTTTCATGAGTTTCAGAAAAAGGGAGACTTTTTCGTTTATAAGTTGCAGTACCATGTTGGAACGGAAATTCTCTCAGCGATCAAAAATGTCGCAGCAACGTTAAAACACAATCCCGGTCGATCAAAAGATCTTGTTGAAACGATTGATTCCATGCAATGGGTCCAATCAACAAACTCGATCCTTTACACCGGAACAGAAGAAGGTATTGACGAGCTGACCGATCTTATTCAGTCACTCGATGTCCCCAAAAAACAGGTTTTCATTGAGGTTCTCGTGATCGAGACTGATGTGAAAAAGGGGCTTGAGTTTGGACTTGAGTGGGCAGCGGGTGGTCAATACCGGGATAAATTTGGGTATGGAATGGGTAATTTCCCCGCCTCTCATCGAAAAGCGCCGTTTGCATCAACCCTACAGGGGATCAATGCAGACAATCCACCCACTGGAGCGGATCAGTTTCCGTTGGGACGGGGCTTTGATTTGGGGGTGATTGGGGATATTATCCTACACAAGGGTAAAAGCTATCTTTCGCTAGGAAGTTTGGTTTCTGCCCTGCAAGCTGATGGGGATAGCACCATTGTTCTCAACCAGAAGATCATCACGCAAGACAATAAGCTTTCGAGAATCTTTGTCGGAGACAATATCGCCTTCACCGGATCAACGGTTGAAACAATTGGTGCCTCGCAGCAAACCTCTGCAAATATTGAATACCGCGATGTTGGGGTGAAGCTCAACATCACCCCGCTTTTGGGTGATGGGGATATGATCACCCTTGAGATTGCAGAAGAAATTACTGACGTGATTCCAAATTTGAATCGGATTGCGAATACGTCGAATGGGATTAACACAACGAAAACCGACATGGCAACGCAAGTCCATGTTCCCGATCAAAGCTTTTTGGTTCTGACTGGGATGATTCGCAACTCGAAACGTCACCATAAGTCTGGTCTGCCTTGTTTAGGTGGTCTCCCGTTCATTGGGGCTGCGTTCAGTAAATCTACAGAAGAAGAAGAGAAGCGTAACGTGATTGTCTTTGTCCGTCCACAGATCATCCACTCAGGCAACGAGTATAAAAATGTGACGGCGTTCCAAGAAAACCAATTCAGAAATCAGACCCTCTATCCTGCAGATTTTCAGCAGGGAATCGATATGGTCAAACGGGAGAAAACGTATGAGCACCAGCCCCATCGGAGCAAAGAGACAGATACGGCAGCAGTCGGACCAGACGATCAACCCCGCTCGTGATCCTCATCCCTTTAAGGCTTTTTATTCAAAGTTCACAAAGGATGAAAAGAAGCAGTTTCTTGATAACATGACTCGCCATTTTACCCTCATCATTACCCGTCACATGCGGAAGATGAGAGAGGCGAATCAACGCCTCAAAGCATCGATCCGTTAAAACCTATTTAGCGGAGGTAGTTTTTTCCGGGGCGGAGACTAAGGAGGGCAAGGACGTAGCAGAGGAGAAAGAAGGCTAAGGTGACTAGAGCCGCGAGGGGTGCGCTGAGGTCAGAGGTGCCGAGCATCCCATACCGTATCCCATCGATCATATAGTAGAGGGGATTGAAGTGGGAGAGAGTTTGCCAAAAGGTGTGGGCTTGATCGAGACTGAAGAAGACCCCGCCAAGATAGATGAGGGGAAGAAGGACGAGCATGCTGACAGCGCCGACATGTTCAAAGCTATTCGACCACATCCCAATTGCTGTTCCAAGACTTCCAAAGGCAAGGCCTCCAAAAATGATAAAGTATAGAAAGATCCAGGGATCATGGATGGGAAGAAAGTGCCCCTGAAAAACGAGGTAAAAGCTTTGTCCAACGAGGTAGGTGATCAGTCCAACAAGAAGGCCCCGAACGAGGGAAGCAAGACTGCGTGATAGGCAAAGTTGTTGGAGAGACAGGGGGGTGGTGCGGTGATCTTGGAGTTCATTGACATACTTTTGTCCCATGATACTACTGGTGGCGTTATCGAAGGCATTTTTAATGACCGACATGGCGATGAGTCCCGGAATTAAAAAAGCGAGGTAGGGGACGTTTTCATCGATCGTGATCGATCCTCCCAGACTCACACCAAAAATAAGAAGATAGAGGAAGGAGTTGACGATGGGAGCTCCGAGCGTTTGAAGGGGAACTTTAAAAAAACGGGCCACTTCTCTTTGAAACAGTCCGAGCATTTGTCGCGCTTTATTCATGGGGATCTCCATTCAGAATATTATGCATGACGTCCTCAAGGGTTCCCACTTTAATGTTGATGTCTTGGATGACATCAAGGGGAATCTGAGCTTCTTGAAAGAGAGTATTCAAGGGGAGTTCATTGGGAACGACGAAGTCGAGAAAATGGTCGCTTTGTCTTTGAATGAGGGGATGATGAACGGGAGGCAGAGGGCGAGTGAGGATGATCGTGACTTTTTTCGAGGAGTGTTCTTTCAAAAGTTTTGAGGTTTGATCGACCCGCTTGAGTCGTCCGCCACTGAGAATTCCGATGCGATCACAGAGCCGTTCGGCTTCTTCAAGGTAGTGGGTGGTTAGAAGGATCGACATCTCTTCTTGTTTCAGTTCTTGGATGAAATCCCAAAGGGAGGAGCGGAGCTCGATATCGACCCCTGCGGTGGGTTCATCGAGAAGGAGAACTTTCGGTTTATGAAGGAGCGCTTTAATGATCAGTAAGCGCCGTTTCATCCCTCCACTGAGTTGGTTCACAAGCTTTTTCCTGTGGATCCATAGGTGAAGTTTTTCTAAGAGGTAGCGGAGGTAGGTTTTATCGAGCCGAATACCAAAGTAGGAAGCATGGTATTTCAAGATCTCCTCGACGGTAAAAAAACCGTGGTGGATGAGCTCCTGTGGGACAAAACCGAGATAGGTTTTTGCTAGGCGAGGATTTTTTTTGACATCGGTTCCATAGACTTCAATGGTTCCCTCTGTTGGCGAGAGGAGGGTGACGATGGAGGAGATGATGGTGGTTTTTCCTGCGCCGTTGGGGCCGAGGAGGCCAAAGACCTCTCCGGGTTTAATCTCAAAACTCACATCGTTTACGGCGATAACTTTTCCGAAGGATTTGGTTAGGTGAGAGATTTTCAGAGGGAGGATCATGACTTTTTTCTATCCAAGAGGAGATGTCCCCAATCGGCTAAGCAAATCCCTCCCAATCCATAGAAGAAATAGAACTGATATTTCTTATAGAAACTGAGAAAGGTTTTGGTTTCGGGGAGGGCTTTATAGGTCGCATAAAAAATGACCACAGCCCACAATAGGAGCCATCCAATTCGCGTGAAGGAACCCAAGATCAGGTGATGGGAAAGTCCGCGGTGTTTGAAAATCTTCGAGTAGGAGCGGAACGGAAGGGTCAGTAGTCCCCGAAGGGAGACGAGCCGAATCTGATGGGCTAAATCAACATCGGGATTCATAAAGAGGGTGCTATAGATAAAGGCTGCAGTAAAAGTGATCAATTGGTGAGGATGGGGGTGGAGGAAATAGTACATCCCTCCTATCAGTAAGGGGAGGGCGATAAGGAGGTTAAACTTAGCATGTTCACGATAATTTGACATGCATCTACTCTATCAAGAAAAAGATCTAAAGTAAAGAAGAGGAATTAAGTAGTTGTTTATTAGCAAGATACATTTTTACCTTTTTGGATAGTGGAAAATCGTTGACTCAAACTCGAATTTCCTGGAAAATCGAGGGAAAGAAAACGATTTTCAAGGATTGCTGATGACATTCATCCAACGATCTCTAAAAGAGAAGCTTATAGAAATCTTAAAAAGAGGGAAGAGTGTTCTTCTTCTAGGTCCCCGCCAAACAGGGAAGACTACTTTGATATCTGGGGTTGAAGCAGACCTAGAAATCACCCTTCTAATCGCAAAAACAAGAAGAAACTATGAGGCTGATCCAGACAGATTAATCAGAGAAATCGAAGCTTTGAAAAAATCGAAACGCTCTCGTCCTCTTGTGGTCATTGATGAGGTTCAAAAAGTCCCTGATCTCATGGATGGGATTCAGTATTTAATCGATAAAGGGGTGGCTCAGTTTATATTAACGGGGTCATCTGCAAGAAAGCTGCGGCACAATAAGAATAGGAACCTTCTACCAGGGCGTTTGATTCAACTTAGACTGGATCCCTTAACGCTTGCCGAAATGACTTCTTTGGAAGATAAGGTAGAGGATCTCTTGCTTTATGGCTCTCTCCCTGCGATTTATTTAGAAACAGATGTTGCCGTTCGAGAACAAGAACTAGATTCTTATGTTGGCCTTTATTTAGAGGAGGAGGTAAGAGCTGAAGCACTTGTTAGAGATATTGGGGCTTTTGAAAACTTTTTGCGGTTAGCGGCGATCGAATCGGGCAATATTATCAATTTTGATAAGATTTCTCAAGATATTGGAGTTGCGCGGACAACGGTTGCCTCGTACTATCAAATTTTAGAGGATTGTCTTGTTGCCGAACGGGTAGAACCCTATGTAGAAAGTAAAACCCGAAAAAAGCTGACTAAATCCTCAAAATACCTCCTCTTTGATTTGGGTCTAAGGCGATTAGCAGCTCAAGAACACTCGGTACTCCCACAAAAGCATTTAGGAAGTCTCTTTGAACAATTTATCGGCTTAGAATTAATTCGGTGGTGTCGCTTTCAACAAACTAAAACATCTCTCCATTTTTGGAGGGTTCCTTCAGGACCCGAGGTTGATTGGGTTCTCAAGTCGAGTCAAGCTTTACTCCCAATTGAAGTAAAATGGACAGAAACTCCTTCACCAAAAGATGCCAAGCATCTTGAGCTATTTTTAAGAGAATATCCTCAGGCCACAAAGGGATATGTTGTTTGTCGGGTTTCTCAGCCTCAACTTTTAGCAGAGGGTATTGAAGCGATCTCTTGGCAGGATTTACATCAGAGGCTTGGCGATTACTTTGTCTAGTGATGGGATGAGGTGGGGATGATTTTTTTCGAGAAAGAAGCGAAGGTCAAGGGTTGCCTCTTGAAGTTCTTCTTGGGTAACGGGGGTGGGAACGGTAGGATAAAACTCTCCGACATCGATTTGAAAGGCTTTCCCTCCGTAGAGTCCTAGGTTTCGCTCGCAATTGATGTCACGGTCTCCAATCCCTTTTTCTTTCCTTGATTTGATGAGTTCGATGATCGAGGTGATGATGGCTTCTCCTTGCTCAGGATGCGCATTGATTTCATTAAAAATAGGGGTGGCCCGTTTCTGAACCATGAACTCCATATCATCAAGCTTAAGTGTGAGCCGTCTCCCTTTTTTTGTTTGCAGGTGGATGGCTCTTTGTAGGGAGGTTGTTTTGGTGAGATGGAGATAAAGAACACCTGTCTCTTCTGGGAGTCGTTCATAGGCGATTTGATAACTTTGGTAGAGGGTACTGCGGCGCGCTTGGTGGCGATTGAGAACCTCCTGGTGGGGAGCTTTGAAACTTTGGAAAAGGGGGAGATAGTTGATCAGGTAGCGGGTTTTCATATGTTTTTGCTTAAAAAACTTCACCACGATTTCCCCATCTTCTGAGACAAAGGCGTAGCACTCTTTCCCACTTCCTAAAAGGGTAAAGGTCTGCGCAGCAATTTGATCGAGGAGTGCTTCTTGCGCTTGGTTCGGAGGGCCAAAGTCCCAACGAGAATCGTAGGCGT
Source organism: Chlamydiales bacterium (assembly GCA_024233515.1). GTDB lineage: Bacteria > Chlamydiota > Chlamydiia > Chlamydiales > Simkaniaceae > Neptunichlamydia. The sequence goes on along the minus strand of JACKPO010000008.1, from coordinate 27,554 downwards.
GATATGAGTGGATTTTATGGTAGGAAAATCCTTTTGTTCGTTTGATGGTTGTGAAATAGATCAATGGGCAGAGGAAAAGGAGGAGGACAAAAGCGTTTGCGCGATAGGAGTGTTTCATTGGGCATTCTCGATCTCTTTGTCGATGACAAAGTTGGCAATGGCAGCGAATTCTGGGGCTGATTTTTGAATGAAATCTTTGAGTTGGAAGGAGAGCTCTTGGAGCTCTTCCTGTGTTGGGCGCACTTCTTGACCGGCGCGGAACTCTCCAATATCGATCTCAACCGCTTGATTTTCGATGAACCCAAAGTTTTTATAAAACTGGAGGTCTTTGTCATAGATTCCCATCTGGCTCCTCTTGGCAACGAGATGAAGGAGAGAGCAAATGGAGGAGATGGCTTTGTCGTAGGCGCCTTCAGAAAAGAGTTTGTTTAGATGATCAAATGAGAGGGTTGCTTTTTTCTGGATGAGAAATTCCATCTCATCGAGATTAACCCGGTGCTCTTTTCCATGTTGGTCGATCAAGGTCACCGTTTGATGAAGGTGGTGGGTGGGGTTAAGGTGGAGATAGAGAAGTCCTGTTTCATCGCGGAGTTTTTCATAGGCAAGGAGGTAGCTTGAAAAGGATTCTAGACGTTCTTTGGCTCTCCGCAGCTTTGTTTCCGATGAAAGGAAAAGAGATTGGACTCGCATGTGCTTTTGCTTGAAAAACTTGATCACGGTTTTTTCATCGCGACTCATAAAAGCGTAGGTATGATTTCCACTTCCCAAATAGGTATAGGGACCCTGAAGAAGTGCTGCAAGCTCGCTTGGGGAGAGGTCATTCTCAACATCCCAGCGGGGATCGGCTCCATAGGAGGAGGTGACTTTGCTGAGGGTGAATCCCTTGGGCCGCTCGCACCCGGCAACGAGCGATATCGATAAGAGGAGCAAAAGAATCTGTTTCATCACTAGCAGTTTACCTTAAGAGGATCAAACCGTCAATTCTTCACGCTCTAAAGTCGACAGAAAATGTTCCCTCTCAATCTTTTTTTGGAAAAGATAGCCGAGGAAATAGGTCTCTCTATGGTGGATCAGGGTGGAAAAGGCGCCTTGAGGAAGGGTCCCTTTCTTTTTTTGCATCTCTCTTAAAAATCCTTCATCTTGGGTAACAAAAAGAACCATGGTATCTTTGACTAACATCAGAGGATCTTGAGAGGAAGGGGAAGCCTCCAAAGCCTCTGAGATCATCTCAAAGTGACTCTTCAAAAGAGAGGGAGAGGTGAGAGTTTGCATGAATGGCGGGGTGATCGAGTAAAAAACTTTTTCTGCAAGAGGGTTCAAGTCAGGAGAGTGTAGAAGCGCTTTAAAGGCGGCAAGGTTCTCATACTTTCGGACGACCATCCCTCCGTTAAAATCATGGAGGTTTTTGAGCTTCTTTTTAAAGAACTCAATAATTTTTTCTCTCCCGGATTTGATATCATTCGTTTCTTTTTGCAAGACCAAATCGAAGAGATAGATCTCTTTGATGTACCGGTTCTTTAGGATTCCCACCACTTTCCGTTCACTCTTTCTGATGGCAACGGGGCCTTCAGAGGAAAAGATAAGAGGGGGACCATCTGGCGTTTGAAGTCTCGCAATAAGGACGGTAAAGTTAAAGTGCGACTCTGTTTGATGATGATACTGGATGACGATTTTGGCAGGGTCGTGAATGCTGTAAATCTCTTTGGTGAGGTTTAAGATATTCCGTGTGGTCTCATCGTCAATTATGCCCTGTCCTTCTTTGACCTGAGCAAGGGTGGTGCGGATTTCTCTTGGAATTTTCTTTTTCAATGCTTTAATGGTCTCACCAGAAAAGGGTGTTCCCTCTTTTTTTTGCATTTCGAGATAGAGGGTAACAACACGTTTGTGACTCTCTTCATTCATCATTGTAGTTCCTGGGACGAGGATTGCACCCGGAACAACTTTTTGGATGGCATCGATTAGATCTTGTTCGTCGAGCCGTTCATACCCTTGAATTAAATTGGTTCCTAAAAGGAAGGCGAGGGTGGGAACACCTTTAAGTTTGAAGGAAATGAGCTTAAAGCTCAGGCTCCGCTCATCGGGTTTGATTTTTACGGCATGGGTGATCATTTTACGAAAGAGGTAGAGGTAGGAGATCACTTTGCTGAGATGGGAAAGGGTGCGCCCTTTAGAGAATGACTCTTGGAAAAGGTGGGAGTCGTTTAGGGCTTCACTATAGATGTGATAGTCGAATGTTTTGGGTTTGGGATCGATATAGGGGAGAAGGTGGTCGGGGATTTTATCGGGAAAGGCCTCGTGGATTCCTTTGAGTAGAAGCTCCTGAACATCACTAAAGAGGGTTTTGCGATCAAAATCGCTCGAACTTTTCAAGAGAGAGGTGAGGTTTTCCATTAGCATCATTCGCTTCTCTTCTAAGTTATGCCCTTTTGCGAGCACAACGCGGCGGGCATGCTCGACACCAAGGGTTGTCAGCCGCACCTCTTCTTCGAAGTGGGGGAGATTTTTCTTGATCGTTGCGAGGTCTTTTGCGGTCTCAACCTCGAGGAAAAACTCAATGATGTTGTACTGCTCTTTAGGCTTGATGATGAACTTGAAATTGAGGGAGCGAAGATATGAGATGGCCATTTTCTTCCCAGGAAGGAGCTTTTCATCGATCATCCGCGCAAGAAAAAGACCAATTCCCTGCGTGTATTCATCGCGACATAAGACTCTTAGGGAAAGGAGACAGGGAGCCTCCTCTTCTTCTGATATCCGGACAATCGGAAGGGCCTGGTTGAGCTTTTCGAAGCTCATTTCGTAAGGGATGAACATCGAAGCTTCATGAAAGGCGGCGACTGATTCGGGAATGGTTTCACTCACGAGCGCTTCCATCGACTTCACATAGGCATCAAATCCTTGGTGCGTTTTCCTCTGCGGCGCATTTGCCTTGATTTTGAAGATATTGATTTTCATTTGACGTCCTAATCAATATGTCAGAAGACAGTCATAGATTAATCAAGAATTATTTGCAAATCATATCAAAATATTGGTACCTGTCTTCGAGAACAATTTGCTAGAAGGTTATACCTAACATGATTCAAAAGTTGGTTTTTGGCTGCGCCTGCTTTGCAGCAAATTTCTTGCCTTCACCCTCCGCCTTGTGCTCGCACAATGGTCGCCCCACTCCAGGCAAAAAATTTGCGTGGGGCCGCCTTGCCAAATTCCCAACTTTTGAATCATGTTAGGTATATAGGGGGGATGGATACATCCTCAAGGTGTTAGGTAGGCGTGGTGGAAGCGGATGACGCCCATGGGGGAGATGGAGAGTCCTTTTAAGCGGGGATGTTTGAGGTAGACAGAGTGATAATGATAGAGAGGAATGATGGGCATATCTTCCATCAGGAGAGTTTCTGCTTCTTGCAAGAGCGCTGCTCTTTCTTCATTTTCTAGAAGAAATGAATCTTGCAAAAGACGGGAATAGTGGGGATTTTCCCATTGCCCATAGTTGCAGTAGGCATTTTTTCTGGAAAAACGTTCTAGAAAGTTCATCTGGTCGTGGTACTGTCCAATCCATGACATTTGCGCCATTTGGAATTGATGGTTATGGAGGCTTGCAAGATGGGATTTGAGTTCTTTTCCTTCGATTTTCACGGTGACCCCTAAGTTTTCTTTCCAGTAACTTTGAAGGGTGACAGCTAAATTTTTCTGCAGCTCGGAGTTGAAATAGGAGTAGGTGATGGTGGGAAATTCCTCTTTTGTGATCCCCAGCTCTTTAAGGCCGAGCTCAAAGTGATGTTTGGCTCCCTCTTTATTGTAGTCTTCGAAAAAGGTTTCGGCGGCTTTTTTTAAGACATGGGGAACAGGACCTGAGGCGATATCGTCAAACATCTGCGAGATATTTTCGGTGATCATTTTCCGGTTGATGGCATAAGCAAAGGCTTTGCGGATGTGGTGATTATTAAAAGGGAATTCTTGGACGTTGAAGGTGCAAAGGGTCGTTCCAGCGATGGGGCGGTGTTTGAGGAGAGCGTCATTTTTTAGAGGAGCGACGGCATCGATCGGAAGGGGAGAAATGAGTCCACCAATGTAATCGAGCTCTTCTTGTTCAAAGAGTTTTAGAGCGGTCCCTTCTTCAGCGATGATCGAGGCATGAACCCCATTTAGGCGGACAGTATCAGCGTTCCAGTAGTAAGGGTTTTTGATGGCAACGATTTCGTCGTCATTTTTCCAACTGGCCAGCATAAAGGGACCATTGGAGAGAAGGTCTCCTTGCTGGTGGGGGGAGGGAACTTCATCTCCGTTGTAGGGGACGGGAAAGTAGGTTGGGTAGGAGGTGAGCTCCAAAAAGTAGGGGGTCGGACTTTCCAGATGAACTAAGAGGGTCAGTTCATCAAGGGCTTCAACACCCACATCATCAAGGGAGCATTGCCCGAACTTTGCTTTCTCCCCATTTTTGATAGGGAAGAGGAGGTGGGCTGTGCGCGATTGAAACTCGGGACTCAGCACTTTCTTCCACGCCGCTTCAAAATGGTAAGCGGTAAGGGGAGAGCCATCTGACCACATACTTTTGCGCAGGGTGAAGATGATCTTTTTTCGGTCGCGCGAAATCTTAATTTTTTCTGCTAAGGCGGGCTTGATCGTCCCATCAGGTTCTAGTGAGGTCAGTCCTTCATAAAAGAGGTAATTCGTGACTGTTGTCACGGGATCGGTTCCCTTCCGAGGATCAGCGGTAAAGGGGGTATAGGTAAAATTAATCCGAACGACCTGCGCTTCCTTTTTTCCAAAAGGGAGACCATTTCCTTTTCCACAGGAGACAAAAAGAAAGAGAGACAAAACAGAGAATAAAAAATGCCTTATCATTGGTGGGCTATCATAAGGCATTCTGCAAAATCATAAAAGGAAAAAGTCAATTAACAAACTCTCTTATACGATAAAGTTGGGGGGGGATCTTGGAATTTTCATGGGGGTTTATGACGAGGTGAACGAGTTGTTGGATCGTTGAGAGTTCGAGGATCCCTGAGGAGTTCATTAATAGTCCTGCAAAGAGAGAGGTAAGGGCCTCCCTACTTCCCATGTCGTAGCTGAACGTATGGCGAGCAACGGAGGGAGCGCCCAGGATGGCAAAGAGCGCTGCAGCAGCTGCTGAGATTTTTTTACTTCTGCCCCACACTCTTGCGATGCCGTAACCGATAGAAGAGGTGGCCGCTGTGGCGACCACTCCTTTAACCTCTGGGTGGTTTGTCCAGGTCCATTTGCATGCCCACTTGAATGACATCAGGGGGGCTGATTTGCGCGCCCATGCCCAGGACATCCCATCCTTCGTGAGAATCAAGACTGAAATTGCTACCACAGAAACTGCGAGTGTTGCAAGAGCAGAAGCGAAAGCAATGCCTCCATCGTTCTTCATGATCTCGCGACAAGACATCAGATACTCTATGATCTCTCGTGAAGGAGGCGGTTTAACCTGCTTAACCTGCTTGTTGACAAAAGACTGTACATAGAGAAAAGAGATTCCAGCGATGGGAGCTGAAAGGATGCCCAGACCGATCCGTTGGATGAGGGAGAGAGAGGATCCGCTGATCCGAAGGGAGAGGCGTTGGACGAGAAGGATCGTTAGTAGGGCAGAGGCCGCTCCTGTTAGGAGTGCGCGATGGAGAAGCTCTTGATCGGCATTAATATTTGCAAGATAAGTTGGGGCGTAGTGGTCGAGGGATTTTTTAGAGAGGGGAACCATCGCCGCTGTTGTGAGCCCAGCGACAAGCCCTGTTCCAAGGACACTACCATGAGTTTTAAGGAAGCGTCCATAGGCTGCAGCTGTTTTTCCGAGTGCAATGAGGGCAGCTCCAAGAAGGGCTGATCCGATGGCCGTGTAGAGTCCAAACGTGAGCGGATCTTCGCTTCCATTTATCTCGATAGCAATCGTTGTAAGAGCAGGGAGAAGGCTCCATCTAAAGGCTTCAAGTTTTCCTGGTGCTAGGTGAGTTTTTCGGTGGGCAAGTTGGTAGGCGGCAAGCGCAGTCAGGGTCGGGATAGCAATCAATTTGACGTTGCCGGCAGTATGATCATAACTGTTATGAACAAGGTGAGCAGCACAGGCAACACCTCCCCCAACAGCACCGAAAAGGAGGGGAGTTTTAAGTGAGGGGACGTAGTTATGGAGAACATAGCTAGCGCCACCAAGGGCTAATCCAAGGGTCCATCCCCAAGTAAAGGAGGCAACTTGATAGATCTGGGAAGGGATATTTTTCATGGAGAGAATGGGATAGCGGACGCAGCTCCAGCTCCATTTAAAAGGGGAGATGACAATTGTCTCGGTCAGCGAAAACGCTCCAATGACGCTTGTTCCGTTTTGGACCATGCGATCAATGCGTGAAGAGAGGCCGACCTTATTGCTCAGTGCGCTCACTGATTCTCGTCCTGCATAAGCAAGTGTTCCTGCTGCGAGGACACAAAGTCCCAATTTTAAACCTTCTCTATTTCCTTGAACAAATCCCATTTTTGACTCCAATGCTTTAAAAAAAGACAGAGGATAGCATAAAAAAATATTAACGGGAAGAGAAATTATTTTTTGAAGCGAGAGAGTTCTTCTTGGGCTGCAGGAAGGAGGTCAGGATAGTTTTCTTCTAGCCAAGGGAGGAGCTTTCGCTCGATCCGAAGAATTTCATGGTTGCGGAAGTAGTTTAAATCTTTTTTTGGATCGTGGTGAAATCCTCCAATATCGATTTCGACAGCCTCTCCCTCAATAAATCCAAAGTTGCGGATCGGATGGGGGTCTTTATCGCTAAACCCTTTTTGGGCGCGGTGGAAGGTAAAGGCTAAAAGAGAGGCTAGGGCTTCCTTTGCCTCTTCGGTTTTTCCTTCTTCTTTTAAAGATAAAAGGTAGTGGTCGGTTGGAATCGCCCGCTTTTGAAGGACAAACTCAACGTCGCTCAGTTCGATGTGGTGTTTAAATCCAATGCGATCCCTTAAGACAATGGTTTGATCGAGGGGAGATTTGTTGAGATGAACAAAGAGGGTGCCTGTCTCTTTGGGGAACGTTCGGAAAGAGGTGATACAACTCCCAAATGTGGAGTGGACCGTTTCGTTTTTTTTCTCTTTCCAACGGAGTCTTTTTGCTTCAAGGTTTGCAGGAAGGGGGAGAGCTTCAAGAAGGGGACTGAGGCGCCACCGTTTATGTTTGAAAAACTTGAGGACATAGTTTCCATCTTCGCTTAAAAAGACATAACTTTGAGAACCGCTGGCCAAATAAGTGTAGGATTGAGCGAGGATCTTTTTGGCTGCTTGGAGCTCTTCAGGGGTGACCTCAACGTTCCACTCAGGATGATTGGGGAGAGAAGAGGTGATGTTGGCATACCCAAAATCGTCGGTCAAAAAATGGGAGAGACGCTCCACACCTGCTAAGGACCCAAGGAGAACAAGGACTAAGAGAAATGACTTTAGTTTAGGCAGAGTGCAAGCTCCTTTTTAAACGAGTCTAACAAATCGGGATGATTTTCGGCGATCCAGGTTTCAAACGCGCGGGTGATCCGGATAAGTTCGGGGCCATAGACTTCAGGGTCTTTTTCTTTTTCAGCATAAGAGAGGCGGCCAAAGTCGAGCTGAAAGGGTTGGTTCCCGATGAACCCAAAGTTGGTGCTAAAGTCGGGATCTTTATCGAAAATCCCTTTTTGGCACCGCTCTTTTGCAAGGGCGAAAAGGGCAGAGAGCCCTTTTTCAGCGGTTTCTTTTTCTCCTTTTGCCATCCAGCCATCGATCGCTTCATAGGCAAGAGTGCCCCGTTTTTGGAGGAGGAACGGGACTCCGTCAAGATCAAGGGTGTGGGTCCGTCCAATTTTATCGGTGAGGGTGATCGTTTGCTTCAGGTGATTTGTTTTTGCGAGATGGAGGTAAAGAAGGGCTGTCTCTTCTTTCATCTCTTTGTAGGCAAGGGTGAGGCTATCAAGCGTGCGCTCCAGGACTTTCCGTTTTTTTGCCCGTTTTTCTCCTAGTTTCCCTTTGGAGGGAAGGAAATCTAAAATCGGAGGGGTACGCATATGCTGAAATTTGAAAAGTTTTAGGGCCGTTTTTCCATCTTCGGAGACGAAGACATAGGATTGACTGCCAGAACTTAAATAGTGGAAAGGGTGGTCGCAAAGACCTTCTGGAAGGGGCTCCTTTGTTTTCCATTTTTCGTTATTTCCAGGAGGGGCATAGACGTTGACCATCGCAAACCCATCGGTTGCACGGTGACACAGGCGTTCAACGCCAAAAAATAGCCCAAGGATCAAAAAAAGTTTGAGGAATCGTCTCATTGCTATATAGAGGTTGATAAGGAGCCATTATAGAGGAATGACGATTTCTGGAAAGAAGAACTTTATCCTGATCGCAATGATCTGCTGCACGTCGCTCATCTTTTTGAATGCGACCCTTTTCCCTGTGGCTCTCCCAACCATTCAACGGGAGCTAAGCGTTTCGCTGAGCACTTTGCAGTGGATTATCAATGCTTATCTTCTGGCGACAGCGATCTTTGTCATTGCTGGCGGACGTCTTGCCGATCTCTTTGGAGCGCGAAGAATCTTTTGTCTAGGAGTGGGGATTTACTCATTAGCTTCTGTCATGGGGGCTTTTGCTGAATCAGGATGGTGGCTGGTGATGAGCCGCGCGATTCAAGGGACGGGTGGGGCGATGATGTCTCCTGCTGGGATGTCTCTTCTCATCCATGCCTTTCCAGAAAATAAACGGGGGAAAGCGATCGGAATTGTGGTGGCCGTCGGTTCTCTTTTCCTCTCTCTTGGTCCCTTTGTGGGAGGAGCGTTTACCCAATATCTTTCTTGGCGGTGGGCCTTTTGGATCAACCCTCCCATTGCTGCCTTTGGGATAATCATGATGCTGAAAGCGGTTCCAAAATCGGTGAAACAAAATGAGACGTTCGATTTTCTTGGTTTTTTTACGATGTCTGCAGCGATTACCTGCTTAACCATTGGTCTTATGGAAGGGAAGAAATGGGGATGGGAGTCATGGCAGACGATTTTCTTCCTCCTTCTTGCGATCACTTTTTTCTTGGCGGTCCGCGGATTAGAGCGGTTTTCGCCGTTTCCCTTTTTTAAGTTCAGCCTTTTTAGGAATCGGACATTTTTAGGGGGATGTCTTTTGATTATCTGCGCCCAATTTCTTTTGATGATCACGGTGTTTTGGCCTCTCTTTTTTCAGAAAATTATCACTGATTCACCGATGATTGCAGGACTGATTACGGCGATTGGAACGATTCCTCTCATGCTTTTTGCCCCGATTAGTGGCAACCTGGCCGATCGACGGGGCCCCCGCCTCCCCTTAGCGATTGGATTTGCCCTTCTTTTGATCTGCTTCCTTTGGTTTGCTTACTTTTTGCAGTACCAAAAGGTAGCTCTCCTCTTTCCTGCGCTCTTTGCGTTTGGGGCGGGAATCTCTTTTGTGATGACTCCTGCAAGCGCAGCAACGCTCAGCGCTGTTCCTAAAACAAAAACGGGGGTGGCCACGGGGATGTATAACACCCTCCGCTTCACGGGAGCGACCATTGGAGTGGCTGTTCTCGGCGCGGTTCAAGTGAATGTTCAAGATGCCTTGTTTCGCGACAAGCTTCTCAAAGGACCAGGGACCGCAGCTCTAGATCCTCCACTGTTTGAAGGACTCCTCAATAACCTTCCTCGATCTGTTGAGGCAGCCAAAGCTCTGAAGCCTCAGGTCCTTGACTATATTAATAAGGGACTGATCGAGACCTCAACAACGGCGTTTGCTGTGACTAATCTCGTCACGGCCCTTGTTGCTTTTCTAGCCTTTGTCGTGACGTTGCTTATTTTTAAGAAAAAGGTTAAGGAAAGGGATGAGGACCTATGAATAAAACACTTGGACTAGTCTTACTTTTTCTTCAGAGCTGCCTATTTGGGAGTGGTGAGGTCTATGTGACTCCTGTACAACCGACTCCAGAAGCGAACACGATCGTCACAAAGATTGTTTTTCCAAGACCTTATGAAAATAAGCGGAAGTCGCCGATCAATGTCCAAATGCGGATTGAGGGATTTCCACTGGGAGTGATCACGCAAAATGATCGAGCTAAAGAGATCTACAATGACCCAGATGGGCAAGCGATCCATGTCATCATCGATAATCATCCTTACGTGATCTATAATCAGTCGTTTGAAGACTCGTTTGTTGAAAATCGTGAATATTATGATAAGATCTTAAGTTTTCATATTCCCTTTACCCTCAAGCCGGGTCAACATGTGATTCGTGCTTTTCCTGCCCGCTCCTATGGAGAGAGCTTAAAAGGGCATGGCCCCTTTTCTGTGGAGGTCTTTTACTATCAAGATCGGAAAAAAGCTGATACCCTAAATATCGATCTTCAAAAACCATTTCTCACTTATAATGAGCCACAAGGAAATTATCCTGCTTCAAAATCGAATCCGATTCTTTTGGATTTCTTACTGTCGAACTGCTCTCTTTCGCCAGATGGATATAAAGTAGGGCTCACGATTGATGGGAAAAGCGTTCAGATACTTACCAAATATGTTCCCTACTATATCTACAATCTTTCAGCCGGCAAGCATAAGGTTAAGCTAGAGCTTCTTGATAAAAATAACCATGTGGTCCCAGGATTTTTCAACGTCACCGAACGAGAAATTGAAATTGATCAATATATCGAACCTCATCCATAATGAGTATAAGATACGGGGGAAGTTGTGGCGAAGAAGGTAGCTAAGGGTAAGGCAAAGAAGAAGAAAGATGAGATGTCGATCATGGATGCGGTCGATAATCTATCGGGGATGGCTGAGCTCGATGTTGCCGATGACAAAGAGGGGGTTTCTCGGGGGGTCAAACGGAATCTACATGTGCTCAAAGAGTTAAATTCTGAGGAAAAAGAGGAAACTCTCTCTGCTGTCAAAGGGACCTTTAAAACAGTCCACAAATATCTCGAACACGTTTACACCAAAGATCGAGCTCAGCTCAAAGATCGCGATACCCAACGGGGGATTAAAGCGATCATGGTTCTCGCCGATGAAGCAGCCGATAAACTCGATAAATGTACCACCCTCTTTAACCATACCTATAAAGAGGGGAAGGTCACAGAGATCAAAGAATATAAAGATCTCAAGAAGTACTTTAAGACCAATATCCTGAAACGGTTCGAAGAGGTCCTTGCAAGCGAAGCCAAGTGGGAAGAAGAGTGGGCTGTCGAAGATGAAAAGATCGACATCGAAAAGCAAGGACTGAAAGACTTAGAGATGGTCAAGCGGGACAAGCAGTATGAGCTCTTTTATATCCGCAAAGATGATGGGAAACCCTTCTTCAATCGTAACCTCCTCAGACATATCAAGCTCGTCAGCGACTTCGATGAAATTATCATGGGGTTTGAAGGGGAGGATCCCCTTCTCAGAATTAATATTCTGATCGACCATGAAGCGCAAATGATTGCGGAGGAGATTCGTGATAGCGCAAGAAACGAGCTGAGCGACTTTTATGCCGATGCGATGCACCATAAAGAGGTGCCGATTGTCGGAAGCGTCCTCAAAATGACAATGTCCCTCATGCTCGCCTGTAATCCCCATAATTTGCAGGAAAATACCATGGGGAAGGTCTGTACGCGCTATCTCAAAGACTTCCATAAATTCCTCCGTGAAATTCTAGCCTCTCCTGATTATCAGGGGTTGATCAACTTCTCCGATGAAGAGACCGATCAACTTACCCGCGCCATTGTCCATTTGATCCATGCCCTTTCGTTTGCCTTTTTCACTCATAGTGGAAAAAAACAAGAGATGCTTGATTACCTAAACGATCTGATCAAACGCGCTTGGGATAATGCGCCACCTGCGCGTGTAAAAGAGATCTCAACCGATGCGCTGATGACCGAAATCTTTGAGCTCCACGATAACGTGACAGAAATGCTCAAAAAATACCCTTCAGGACCACTGTTTAAGACCCTCGATATCTTTCAAGACCGGAATGAAAAAGAAGGGTTCGACCCGATCAACCAGGGAAATCCTCCCTACTATCTCTACTCCTTTTCAAGTAGCGCTTTCGATGCCTCTTGTTTGAAAATTCCATGCCCCACATTCCATACCCATGTAAACAAAGCAGAAGTCATCGAGGAGTTTAAGGGGTTTCTCCGCCACTTTGAAACAAAAAAAGGGCTGAGTAAGCATCTTCACTTCAACCTTCAAGATGCAACGACTTGGGAAGAACATGCGCGATGCGACGTCCTTGAAAAAATGCAGCGGAAAGCAGAGTTTTCCAATCAATTTATCTTGGTGACCCTGCCGAAGAAAAACGACTTCTACTTTCAATCGGAAGAGTACCTCAAAGTTGATCGAACAGAAGATTTCCTGAAACTCCTGGAGGAGCAATTCCTCAGTGGGCATGAGTGTGGATACTTTTTCTCCAAACAGATCGATGAGAAATCACTTCAGACCTACGTGAAGAAAATCATCCCGTTCATTCACGACCATTTCTTTAAAGGAAAGGTGAAGCTTCCGCGTAAAGAACGACTTGATTTTATCGAAATCTTTTACCTCTTCCTTGAGCTCAAAATTCTCGAGATGGTTCAGCCCGATACGTTCACTTTCTCCTGTAAAGATGGGATCGATGTGGGAGCAACATCCAGTGCAGCCTTTTTCGCCCTCCTTAAACTTTTAGGGAAAAACGAAAAGTGGACCCTTGAGGAGCAAGATCAATTGCTCTGGATCCTCTGCGGACCCGCCCTGACCGTGCGGGAACGTCTCGTTGACTACCAGCGCTTCAGCCGGATGGCGAGCGCTCTCAGTATTCTGAGTATGTACCTGACCCGCGATCATGACAAGATCATGAAGGTGCTGCAGCCCCATTTCAGCGCCAAGTTCTTCCAAAAGATCCAACCTGACTTTTAAGAATCTTCCCTCTTTTCTTTTACTTTGTGAAGCATGAGAATGTAAGAAGTATTAGCCTCTTCTTGAACAGCTGCGAAATCATCTTTTAGAGTAACGTTTTCGTCGTTAAAGTGGGTCCAGGTTCCGTTCACAAGAACGGTTGCAGTATAATGCCCCACTTTAGGAGAGGCGCCTTCATGATTGATGAATCCGACAACTCGATAAGGGATCTCATGAATGGTCATTTCCTCAGTTACACCGATCAATTTTTCTATTTTCTCCCTTTTTTTAAGGGCTTCATTCCAGGTGAACCGTTTGATTTGCAGCAAGAGGAATTCGGGTTCGCTTTCGAGAGAAATTGCCTCCATATATCTCTCAACCTTGTAGCTTTTATCATTTTCTAGGTAAACGATAGAGTCCCCTATTTCTCGCTCTTCTTCATAAAGATTCCAACAGTCGGCAAGAGATGGGGAGTCGCCTTCAGGAATAGGGAGATGAATAATGGAACGGACATCACCTTCTACTTTTTCAAGTTCTTTAAGGGGAGTTGGCTCTGTTGCTTCGCACTCAAAAGCTGCATCTGTATTGATCTTTCTTTCAATTGTAAAACTTGGAGCAAGTTCTGCTATATCGAAGGCTTCCAGCATTTTCCCAAGAGCTTCTGCAGCATCCTCTTGAGAATAGGGAGAGAAAACAAGAGAATGGCGCATGGCTTTTGTGGTCATTTTTTGAGCGTCCCCTTCAGCATATTCCAATACAAAATTTGCAAATTGGAGCGCAAAAGGGTGAGCTTCCTTCCGCCGCTCAATCAAAGAGTAAATTATTGGGGAGTGAATGAGAAATTGCATCGTAGCGTTGAGGAAGCAATCATTTCCGTTATTGACAATTCCTAAGGAGTTAAAAGTTGAACTTTTAAGATCTTGAAAAAGGGTGCTCCGCTCTCTCGAGGTTTCTAGAGGGGGAAGGCCCGCCTCTTTTGAGATATAGTATTGGTCATGGCTATCTTTAATGAGAAGAATCATGGGAACATCTGGTTCTGCTTTAGGAGCTTGCTGAGGATGATCAACATGGACAATTACCAAGGCGTGGTCAAAACGCGACGCCAATTGTGCCAGGTCACTTTCTTTCAAAGTATCGAGTTTTTGGTTAAAAAGAGTGCTAAGAAGTTTTCGGCATAGGAAAGGGGAATCCTCTCCTAAAAACGTCATGAATATTTCTTCTAGGGAATAAGGGGTTGTTCCATAGGAATAAAGATCTCCATCATAGGGGATGGTTGCGGTATGGAAAACAGAAGGGGCTAGAGAGGTGTCATCAAGGACATTGAGAGGAGGGCGAGCTGCAGTTTTCCCAGGTCTATCGAGCTGAATGATTTGTAGTTGAAATCCTTTTGCTGTGATTTCTTTCCTCAATTTAATGAGCTCAATTTTTGCTATCATCGAGTCAAATTGTGAGACTTGACCCCACAGGGTTTTAGCGACTTTTTTAGGATCGAAGGCCATGAGCTCATTTTGAAGAGCAGGGAGGGTGAGTCCTTCTCGATTTGAGGCAATTTTCTTCTTTTTTAATAGGTTTTGAAGAGCCATATTCCGAGTTGAGGTGAGTTGAAGAGTGAGAAGAACTTGGTCAATATCCCTTTTAGACTGTAGTGCATTAAAAACCTCTTGAATAAAGGCCTCACACTTTGCCTTGAACTTGCCAGATGGAGTCTGAAGAAATGCATCGAGAAGGCGATAGTTTTCATCTAAAAAACCCATTGCAACGAGAAAATCAAGGGTGAGCAGTGGATCTGTTGCGCTCTCTTTAAGCATAGAGGAGGTGATTGTGGTTTGTAGGTTGAGTTCATCTTTGAGGCGGTGGTCCTCTGTTCCTGTGTCCAAAAAAGCGTAGACAAAGATGATTTCCCTTTCCTTAAAAAAGTTGACAAAAGCCTTTTTCCCCACTTTTAGCAAATCTTTGATGAGCTTTTTTCTAAAATCTGTTGTGGCTTTTGTACCGACGGCGGCATCATAAAGCTCACTGATAATTTCAGATCCTGAACGTCTTGCAGCTTCAATCGATTCTGCTGCGACACGAATTTGAGTGCAAGCAATGCCTGTACTTGTCCCAAACCCTTCTTTGATTGCATAGAGATAAAGCTTTCCATCTTCTCCAAAATAGAGAAGGTCGAAAAGCTCGACATGATTCCGCTCTCCGGGAAAAACTTGATCACAGACGAGATACCCTGTGCGATTTAAGAAAAGGCGGCTATAGTGTTCCTCATCCATCACTAATTGGTAGTCGCGATGCTTTTCTTCAAGAAAAGCACGAAGCTCTGAAGCCATTTCTATTGTTTTTGGAATGGGCCCTTGAGCAACACAGCGGTCTGAGAATTCAGCTTCTAGAGAGTGCTTTGTGGTTAGCCATTCATAGGTTTTTTTTCTCTTCTTGCTATCGGGTTGAATAAAGGTTAAGTCACCTTCCTTGACAGAGCTATTGTTGGCTAAGAGTTGAGAGAGGAGATCAAAATTATCTGAGATGTAATTTGGTGTTCCTTTAAGTTTTTTAAACTGAGTTAAATCTGAAACATTCACCTCTTCACTTTTCCCCACGGGAGCAACGGAACCCACGTTTTTTTGGAGAGAACGGAGGACATGGTAAGGAGTTTGAAGAAGCTTAAACACTTCAGGTGATAAATCCTTAACCTTCCCCGTATCCTTTTTTTTGGAAAAGATAGCTTGAAGGTCTTTTGCGGTGACAACTTTACCTTCGTTTTCCTTTAACCAATCCTCTAATTCTGCCCACTTCTTTTTCAATGATTTGATGATGGATGTTTTTTGGTCTGTAAAAAGAGCTCTTGTTGGGTAGGGGACGACGACCTTCCCTTTCGCATCAATAAAACTAAAGGTGGCTTCTTCAAGGGCTTTTTTTGTTTCTTCAGAGGGAGGTGAAGGATAATCTTTAGGAGAAAAGGCGACCCATTCCTCTTTCGAAATCCATTGATTATCAAGTAGATGCCCCTTTTTGTTCTCTTTTGTGGCGAGGATTGCCTTCAATAGCTCGATAAAGCTCCGTTCTGTTGTAGCGAGGTGTTGGTTTAGAACTTTTAACCAGACTCCGCCGACCTTAAAATAGATGTCTCCGTCGTAAAAAAGTTCTCCTTGGATGTAGTCGATCAAAGGATGGAAAGTCGGGCCAATTCCATCACATTGCATGGAGGTTTCATGGACTCCTTTTGCAAATTCCTCAAGGGAACATCCATGAAAAAAGGTGGAGAGGACCTCTATAAGTTGATCGAGAGAAGGGGGATAGTGCCAGGTGGTTTGGTAATTCCCTCCTTTCCAATGGACTTTAAGGGTGAAAGTAGAAGAGGTATAGTATTGATGGTAATAGGTATGAGAAAGGTGGAGAGCTGTGTTTCCCCCTTTAGTAATTAGCCGATGAAGAAGGGAGATCAGCCCTGCATCGAGAATTTTTTCTTGCTTAGGGTTAATTCTTTGGATGTTTGCAAACGATTGAAATGCTGGATCATCAATTTCTTGTTCCTTTTTTGTTGTGTGGGTGACCATCCCTTTCCGGATACTTAGCAGTGTAGGGAGCATCGCAACATAACACTCGAAAGGATAGGATCCAGAAAGGCGGATCATCCCTTCTCCAATGTGAACGCCCACTCTTCGATCTTCTTTTACCTGTAAAAAGGGGAGCAAAGAACATCCTGCTTTCAGCTCTGCATCGAAGTTTTTGTAGATGACCCATAGATTCTCATACTCATGTAAGCGGAGCTGATACCCTTTCTTGTAATGGTTACTTGAAGCTTCTTTCGATCCTACAAGAGGGGTAACCTCTTTCTTTATCAGTTCAGGGACGACAATCCTAAAGGCAATTCTTGTGGGAAATCCGTAGTCACAAAAAGGGCGGATGAGCCGGAAGGCTTGGTTTGAGGTGAGTGCAAAGATTGCCCACTGCTGTTGAATCTTCTTATCCGTTTCTTTTTGTTTCACAGAAAAATAAACAAAAAACGCAAAATGGAATGTGATACTTTCAAATGCTCCCTGATTTTCACCACTTGAAAAGTGTTCTACAAAGAGACCTGAACTACAGGTATGTGCTCGTCTAGAGTAGTAGGGGATTAGATGAAAGTTTTCTAGTCCACTCCTGTGCCAAGAGAGGTTTTTGATGGGAAGAAAGGTGTGGTCTTTCTTCTCTTCTTTTTTTTGGTTGTATGTTCTGACAAGGAGCTCAATAAATTTTACAGGAGACTCGATGGCTTTCACTTTTTCAATCTCTGCATGACTAGAAATAAGATGAATCGCTAAACTAGAAACGTTTGGGATTGGCTTGCTCATAAAGGTTCTCCAAGAATTCAGAAAAACGATCATAAAGTTTTTTTAAAGATATTCTCAAGGAACTTTATGCATAAAAAACGTGCAGAGATAGTCTCTTAGTTGAGTTCGAGGTCTTCGGGCATCATTGAGAGGGTTTTGTATTTCCCACCCATGTTGCGGAGAAGGGTTTGCCAAAGCTTATCGGGATGGGTATCGAAGAGGAGTTCTTTAGTGGCGGGGCAGAGAAACCAAGCACCGCTGAGGAACTCTCGTTCGAGAACTCCTGAGGCCCATCCACCATAGCCGAAGCAGAGGAGCGTTTTGGGAAATGGCTCTTTCTCCTGCATCGATTCGACATCTCCATTGAGATAGATCCCTTCTACAATTTCGAGGCTGTTTCCTCCTTGGCACCCTTGATCTTGGAGGAGCATCACCTGGCCCGGTTGATTGGGACCTCCTGCGCGCATTTCTACGTGCGCGCTTCCGGCGCCAAGGCCAAGAAAATCCTCTTCGACTTCCAGGTCTAGGGGTTTATTGACGATGAGCCCGAAGGAGCCAATGGAACTATGGTCGCAGAGAAGGACGACACTGCGATAAAAAATACCACTCTCAATGTCGGGACTTGCAACCAGGAAGGTTCCTTTTTTCAGATCTGCATAAGGCGTTAGACTCATATCCTCTCTTTATCAGAGAGAGATTTGTCGATCAAGAGGTCCTCGAATAAACTCATCTAGAGCGTGGAGCTTTTCAGTGAGCGCCTTCCGTTCTTGCATTAGTATATCAAGTTGCTCTTGGAGGGACTTCCTATTCTCTGGTGTTGCTTGAGAAGGATCTAGCTCGGCTCGGCGTTTAACAAGTTCGTCTCTAAACGATGCTAGAAGCTCTGCACGCTTTTCAGAGGTAAGGCTGACTTTTTCTCCTCCTTCAAAGACAAAGGTTCGGGCGTGTAATAAAGCGCTATACGAACTGACAAACGCTTCTACAAAAGCGTTTCCATCACCGCCGGTTTCAATGACTTTCATCGCTTCCAGTGTGAAATGGACACGAAGGGTATTTTGGTAGTTTTGATTCACCTCTTGTTCAATGGTATCAGCTCGATTTTTGATGTGTTGGATGACCTCTTGGCTTCCTTGATAGGTTTCCAAAGCTTTTTGGATCTCATCGGTTTCTAAAAAGAGGACGCGCATTGCATGGTAGACCGATAGAAGGCACTTAACGATCCAAGGGTCAGAATCTTGGAAGGGATTATCTCCAAGGAGGATAGGGGAAACCGAGCGAACGGTCTTTTCTGCTTCGGAGGAAATCGTTTCGAGAGACTTTCCTTCTTGACGTAAGCCATTAAGAAAATCTCTATTCTCTTCGATCTGCTTAGAGAAATCGGGTTCATCTACCGTTAAGTCGATTTCAAAAAATAGCGGACCACCCGTATAGGTTTCTAAATCAATCATATTTCCCTCCATTTATTGTTATATTATATCAAATTCATCTATTTTTTAATTATTATTAAAATATTAATTATTATTTATTTATAAACAAACTGATGTTATATTTCTGGTAAATTATAGGGTAGAAACAAATGATAGAGATAGGAAAATTAACTCAAAGCATTGTAAAACAGTCGCTTAAGATTGGAAAGCTATTCAGCCTGATCGGGATGATTTGTAAGATTCACAAGTGTATAACATTTTTTCAGACGAGTGGGCAGTTTCTCACGGATAAGCTGTTTTCTCAAGAAAAGATTTCTCATGTTGAAAAGACGACAATAAAAAATTTGAAAGAGATCCAGTTTGAACTTCGCCCGTTCTTCGATGGTATAGACCCCACAGAGGATAAAATCATAGAGTTTATTGATCGGTTTAACTCCCGTTTTTGGACCCGTCCGATTGATAAGGAAGGGGACCTACTTGCATCGCTCAAGCAGCGCAAGCTTGAAATGATCTATCAAGGTGAACAAGCATATAAAGGAAAAGCTGATCAAGCTTTTCGAAAAGCGACAGAGCATATGCCTCTTGGACTTTGCTTTTACGCAGCCGACTCCATTTATAGAGAGGATCCCTATCTGGATCAAATTCATCGCTATTCAGTCAGCCGCGAAGGGATGGGAGACGATCTCGAGTACCAACAAAAGATGCTTGAGTGTTTCAACGAGTGGTACGTGGAGATTACTGCGCCGCCTTCTCTGCCTCCATCAACTGTTCATTATATAGCTTCAGATTATCGTACAGACTCTGAGCACGACGCATAAGTTCTGCAAAATCACGTTGGAAGAGGTTTGTTTCAAAGATCTTTCCTCGCTCAGGGTTATTTTCGGCTTTCTCCACAAGCATGGAGAGGCGTGACATCGAGGTGTTAATCAGATCGACCTCTTTATTAAAATAGTCACGGAAGTTAGCAGGGGTATTCAGCGCGTTCAAGATCGTCGCTTGCTTTAGGCGGGTCCGTTGCCACTCCTTATTGAGATTAAAGAGAAAACCGTAGTGATTGACATCGTTCATCATGGTGTCGAGTTTGCTTAAGATTGCGGTGACCCGTAGGTAGGTATCATCGTCAGCAAACAGTTTTCCGATGGTCCCATTCCCGCGGGCTACATTATCCATCACATGTTCGAACGCATAGGACGCATTGCGCGCATTACGCATTGTGATCCCTAAGTTATTGAAGACCTCGCCATCATTGAGTTGGTCAAAGGCGTAGTGGACATCGCGCATTGCCGCCGAAAAGTTCTGAACACTCATCTGGATATCCCCGATGAGATTCGTTTTATTCACCTGAGAGAGGGTGATAGAGGCCTCATACATCGCATCATCGAACGATTGGATGGCAGCGCCGAGCTCTTGTCCATTCTGATCGATCCATGCGATCACTTTATCGAGGGTCTCTTCGACTTTATCAGAGAGTTGCGAAAGCTCATTAAAGGCACTTTCTAAAGGATCAACCGATTCTGCATAGACCGGAGTGCTCGCTGTAATCAGAGTTGGTTTCACCCCTTTAGGTGGGGAACGGGGAACAATCGCAATCGACTTTTCGCCCAAGAGTCCAGAGGTTTGAACGGTGATTTCATCGGTATTATAGACATGGACACTCGAGTCGATATGGAGGACGAGTTGATAAAAATAGACCTGTCCAAGTTCGTCTGTAGGTTGTTCGCGGGCTTGAGGGATTTGCTCGATCGCAACTACTTCACCGACAGGTTTCCCGGCAAACATCACACGCGTTCCAAGAGAGAGGCCGTTAATATTCGAAAAGCGAACAATCAGTTTTTCTTTTCCATCTCCAACGCTGGGTTCTAGGAAGAGGATGATTCCCACAATCAATGCGCAGGCAACCACTACAAAGAGCCCTATCAGCATGTTTTTCATGTAATCAATCATTGTCTCTTCTCCTAAACGTCCTTGGATCGGTTGAAATAGTTTTCCTTAAAAATTCAATAATCGGGTCATCGATTTGCAGGAAAGGGTCTGGTTTATCGATATACGCGATTTTTCCCTCTTTGTGAAGTGCTAATCGATCTCCAACAAAAAGGGCAGAAATAATATCGTGGGTAACCACAATACTTGTTGCTTTGAGCTCCTCTTGCGTTTGGACAATCAGCTCGTTGATTTGCATCGCCGTAATGGGGTCAAGTCCTGTTGTGGGCTCATCATAGAGCAAATACTTAGGGCGGTAAACAATTAATCGGGCAAGTCCTGCCCGTTTTCTCATCCCTCCAGAGAGATCTGAGGGCATCTTTTTTTGGGTTCCCTCAAGCCCCACCATCTTAAGCGCCTGATCGACGCGGTCCTGAATTTCATCTCTTGGAAACTTCTTTCCCGTTTCTAAATCCCCATGTTGCTTCAAATAAAAGGCGGTGTTTTCTTCGATGTTCATCGAATCAAAGAGGGCTGCGCCTTGAAAGAGCATCCCCATATGTCTTGTCGCGATGTACCGTTTTTCCCCGTAAAGGTCGGAAACGCAGACCCCATCGACTTCAATGTAGCCCCGCTCAGATTGGGCGATTCCAATGATGTGCTTCAACAGGACACTTTTCCCTACACCAGACCGTCCTAAGATGACGAGAGTTTCTCCCTTTTCAACTTTTAGGGTGAGCCCCCTTAAGACTTGGTTTCCTTCATACGATTTCCATAGATCTTCGATCTCAATCATGAGAACCACCCCGTTGCATTTTCAAGCATATTGAGGCCCAGGGTGATTAAGAAGTTGGTAAATAAGATGAAGGTATAACAGACGACAACACTGTTGGTTGTAGCTCGACCGACCCCTTCAGCTCCTCCAGAGGTGTGGAGTCCCTTGAAGCAGCTAATCGTAACAATGAGGACCCCAAAGAAAAAGGCTTTTACAATCCCGATCAAAAGATCAAAGTTGGTGATGTAGATCGGCATTGGATCGAAATAGGTGGTAGGTGGCATCTTGAAGTAGAAAACGGCAATCAAGTACCCCCCAAAGATCCCCATAAAAATACTAAAGACAGTGAGGAGAGGCATCATGATCATTCCCGAGATAAAGCGTGGGGCAATCAAATACCGATTGGGATTGACCGCCATCGTTTCTAAGGCATCGATCTGCTCTGTGACCCGCATCGTCCCCAGCTCGGCGCACATCGCTGCACCAACCCGTCCTGTGACCATAAAGGCGGTTAAGACAGGACCTAGCTCGGTGATCATCGCCTTGCCGACCATGAGTCCCGTGGCGCCTGCAAGCCCCTTATCGCTGAGCTGAAAAAACGACTGCGCTGCCAAAACAAGCCCTGTCGAAAATCCGGTCATTGCCACCACCGGCAGTGATAACACCCCAATGCTGTAGAGCTGTTCTCGGATCAAAGACCAGTTCGGGGGACGCCTAAACGTCGCCACCGTGACCTCCCAAATGAGGACCATGAACTCACCAGTGTGAGCCAAAAAGTTCAACTTACTCAGTAAAAATCGCATAACCTACCATCTTATAAAAAAAGTCCTTTTCAGGATAGGGCGTTTAGGTAATGACGCAATTTGATCTTTTGAAATAAGTCATCATTTCCTTGATAGATGATCGTGCAAGTATCCTCGCTTTTCCGAAAACTTTTTAAATGGCGGGCCATATTGGGTCTAAAGGTGGCGGATTTTTTAATTTCATAGAGCTCTCTGGATGTTTTTCGATCAATAATTAAGTCGATTTCTGCTTTATCTTGTGTGCGCAAAAAATAGAGTTCGCCATCGCCTAGCTCGTGAAGCTCTTTTTTATAGAGCTCGCTGATGACATAATTTTCGAAGAGAGCTCCCGCTAAAGGACCTTGATCATATTGTTCGAACGTTTTGATTCCTGTAAAGAAGCTAACAAGTCCACAATCATAGAAGTAAATCTTGGGACTTTTCGTGATCCGCTTCCCATAATTTTCAAAGTAGGGGGGAACTAGAAAAATGATGTAACTTGCTTCTAAAATTGAGATCCATCGTTTGATTGTGGGAGAGGAGACACCGATTGACTTTGCATAGTAGCTATAATCGACCGTCTGGGATACATTTGCTGCTAAAAGTTGCAGGAGTCGTCTGAAATCACGGATGTCACCGATTTCAGCAAGTGTTCTAAGATCCTTGTTAAGATACGTATCAACATAGGAAGTATACCAGAGGTAAGATTCCTCATAACTCCGCATTACAAGTTCTGGGTAGGATCCTCGATAAATAGATTCCTCAATCAATGCTTTAGGTGTTTCACTCATCTGAAATGGAAGGAGGGACAAGAGCCCTATTCGTCCTGCTAAAGATTCTGAAGCAGATTTCAAAAAGGAAAACTGACTAGACCCAGTTAGGACAAAGTTTCCATATTCAGAGCGATTTTGATCAACGAGAAGTTTAATTGAGCTGAAAATTTGGGGAACAAGCTGAACTTCATCAAAAATGACCTTCTTAGAGTATCTTTCCATAAACCCTACCGGATCTTCCTCATATCTCTGAATCATCGTGATGTCATCAAAGGTTACATACTCATAGTCCTTGAGTAAGTGTTGGAGAAGGGTAGATTTTCCTGATTGGCGAGGTCCTGTCACACCAATGACAGGGAATGCCTTAAGCAATCGTTTGACTATCCCCTCGGCGACTCTCTTTGTGTATTTCATATCTATTCCTGCAATATTAACATCTAAATTTAGATATACAGGAAATTCATGATAAAATCAATAGATTTCCTGTAATATTAATATTCTATGTTAATATTGCAGGAAATATTGCATTTCTCAGGCTGTGTCATAAATTTGAATGTCATAATCTACATAACATCAGTGGAATAGGTTGTTTAGATCAATTTTTAAGCTAAATTAGCATTGATTTAGCTTTGAAAATAGTCTATAGCTGAATTAGGTTAAATAGTAATCATTGGACAGAAGATTTTCATTGAAAATGAAGCGCGGAGAGTGAAGCTGGCTTCGTGTGAGCCAGCAAGATCGAGCGTAAAATTTTCGGTGAAAAGATCTGGATGAATTGTTACTATTTTAAACTACTTTAGCTATAAATATGAAGTTATGAAAAATATCATTGAAGAGCTCTTAGCTGAGCAATATCAAAGTGAGCTACCTGATTTATTCAGGCGCCCAATTTCTATCCCTTCCCTTCCAAAGAACATCCGTAAGGCTCTTGTTTTTATCGGAATGAGGAGAGTGGGCAAAACATTTCTTATGTATCAACATATGGAAGAGCTCCTAAAGAAGGGATGGGATAGAAAAGAACTCCTCTACTTAAACTTTGAAGATGATCGTCTTTCAGGCTTTCAGGCAAAAGATTTTCAGACGATCTTAGATGTCTATTTTGAGCAATTCCCGGAGTATAGCGAGAGTGATCGGGTCGTTTTTTACTTTGATGAAATTCAAAATATTGATGGATGGGAAAAGTTTATTCGTCGTCTCATCGATAAAGAGAAGATGACAATCCTTATTACGGGATCTTCTGCTAAATCACTCAGTCGCGATATCGCTACAAGCTTAAGAGGGCGCTCTCTATCTCAAGAAGTTTTTCCTCTAGGGTTTTCTGAGTACCTCGCATATCGAAACGTCCTATACAAAAAACTCATCAGCAAAAAGGAAGAGGCTTTGATTAAGAAGCACCTGGGAGACTATCTCTTTCGTGGAGGTTTTCCGGAAATTCTAGATCTAAGTGTTGCTCTTTTTCATCAAACGATTCAATCCTATGTTCACGCAACGGTTTTCAGGGATGTCATTGACCGATACGATCTTTCTAATCCCCATATAGTCAAACTGTTTCTTATTCATTGCCTCCAGAATATCGCTTCTCCCTTAAGTGTAACAAAGATCTATAAAACTTTAAGGTCTCGTGGAGAATCGCTAAGTCGAAATAGCCTCTATTCTTATTTGGAGTATTTTGAAGATGCTTTTCTCATTTGCTCAGTCCCTATTTTTGATCTTTCAACGCGGAAAAGACAGGTCAATCCGATAAAAATCTATACCATTGATACCGGGATTATCTCTTCCTATTCCCTCAAACCTGAAATGGAACATGCAGCCCGCTTGGAGAATGCTGTCTACATTGAACTCAGAAAAAAAAAGTATGAGACGATTTGTTATTATCTCACCCAATCTAGAAAAGAGGTTGACTTTATCTGCCAGACTCCTCAGGGAGCTTTAGAACTCTATCAAGTCTCAATAGATGTTTCGTATCCTTCTACAAAAGAGCGTGAAGTTTCTGCCCTTATAGAAGCTGCAAAAGAACTCAACCTAAAGCAAGGAACGATTGTTACGTTAGATCATGAAGAAACGATGACTCAAAATGATGTGATTCTAAACTTTATCCCATTTTGGAAATGGACACTATTTTCTGAACTATCTCCGTAAGGGGTAAGTTGATATTAACGACTAATGCATCTTTTGGTTCTTCTAGGTCTGCAAATTGACTCTTGAGGAGATCGGGATTGAAGAAGTGGCCGCGGCGCTTTTTAAGCCGCTCTTCGATGAGGGCGCAGGAGCCCTTGAGGTAGATAAACTGGACATCTGGAGCCACCTTTAACCGTTCGCGGTAGGAAGCTTTGAGGGCTGAGCAGGCTAATATCATCGAGGGGGTCTCTTTCAAAAGCTGAGCAAGCGCTTCCAGCCATGGCCAGCGATCTGCATCGGTTAAGGGGATCCCGTTTGTCATTTTCTCAATATTTGCTCTAGAGTGAAAATCGTCCCCATCATAAAAGGGGATGTGGAGGCGCTCTCCAAGGGCTTTGCCCACCGCCGTCTTTCCACTTCCTGAAACACCCATGATAATTAGTCGCATCTCTTCAGCTTACACTCATCACAAAAAAAACCCAACGAGAACATCATTGGGGTTTTGTGTGTAACAATAAGTGGTTATTAGCCGCGGCCAGAGCTTCCTTGGAAGACTTGTGACTCTTGCTGCATCAGATCGCGCATTGAGCGGTCCACTTCAGAAAGTTGTTGCTTATCTGAAGACTCTTCCGACCCACGATTCTGATAAAGACTGCTATATGATGAGACTTTCATCGTAAGGGGAGCTTGATTGGCTTGGTTGTCGAAGTTCAATTGTCCCATTTGTGATTCAACCCCTTTGCTGGCAAGGCTGCCTATCGTCTCTGCAAAGCTACCTACTTTGGTATGATTTTTGGGGTCTTTTAGGAAACGGTCTAATGCAGCAGTTGCATACTCGGTTTTCCCATGAAGAAATGTGGGGAAGCGATGGGTGAAAAATTGTCGAGTGCTATCTGTTGTAGCTTTCGCCCAGGGAATTTGTACACCATATGCAGTAGGGTGATCGCAAAAGGTATCATTTTTTGCTTTGAGCCACTGGCTGCTGAAGACTCCTGACACTTGCACAACAGGGATAAGAGCGTAAGCGTAGCTCCATTTTTTTTGGGAAGCTGCAGTTTTTTTATGCTCATTTTGTTGCTCAAGAGCGATCGCTTCCCACTGTCTTTCATGGCGGCGGTTGCTATTTTTGGTCTCCTTAAGCCCTTCACGAAGGATCCCTTTTGCAACGATCATTGCCTTAAAGACAAGGATGATCGGATTGGTTTCTTTTTTCGCATGGGTAGAGACCTCGTGGGCACTCGCAGTAGGCTCTGCGACTTTGTGCTGAGGGTCACGGATGTTAAGTTCTGGAAGGCCATGAACCTTGCTTTCGTCAACTGACGTCTTTGTAGTGGGTGCGATGTTTTCCATAATAGGGTTCTCCTATGATCAATTTTTGTAACTTTAGGCTGCTGAAGAGAGGATCTGAGCGATCCGTTCTTTCAACTTATCTTCTTCGCCAATTTGTTTTGAGGCGGCTTTAACTTCATTCATAAGCTCTGTAAGCTTAAGTCCACCCAGCGCTTTTGTTAGCTTCGATTTGTTCTTTTCGCGGTGGTGTTGGATTTTTGCGCTTTCTGCTTGGATAGTGTTTTCTTCAGCTTGGGCTTGACTCACTTGGTACTGGGTAACAGATTGGCCAGCAGTTGCTGATATTCCCCATAATGTCTTTCCCTTTTCAATGAGTCCCATGTTTTCAGGAATGGGGAGGGAATTGAGTGAGTTGTAGCCAACAAGGAGGGTACTGATGAGGGCGACAGCATTGGTGTATTTTTCGTCGTAGTTTTGGTCGGCCATAAGTTTTGTCGACATGTTTCCGATCGATCCAAGGATCGAGAGGATCCCCGATTTCACAAAGGCAGGGTTTCCTGTTGCAACACCAAAGGCGAAGGTCCCGACACCTGTGACGATTCCAAGTCCGGTGGTCAGGAAACTAATCATATCGCGGGCTGAAGACCAGTAGTCTTTAAGCTTGGCGTTTTCGATCATGTCGTTGAGGACTTTTGACTTTTCGCCGCGAAGGTGACGCATTTTTTCGCTGAGGAGCTTAAAGGATTCTAGGGTCTCTTTTTGCTCGTCCATTCTCATGTCGATCACTTGGGTTGCCACTCTTACCAGGTGACCAAGGTCAGAGGCGAGAAGTTTTCTCTCGAAGTCGGTCATCTCTGGATCTTTTGCATTCAGACGCTCTTCAAAGTTGAGGAGGATCTGATCGCGTCTTTTGGCACCTAACGTGAGGTCACTTTTCCTTGCGGCTTCTTCAGGCTTTTTGGCGTGGAGGAAAGAGGTGTTGAAGTTCACATCGGATCCTTTTTCAGGAAGGGCTTTTTCTGTTCTCTTAACAGAAGGGAGAAGCTCGCCACTGGTATTTGCATGCTTTAGGGGAGGCTCTTCCGAGGCAAATGTCCCTTGCTCGTCCTCTCTTTTTCGCTTTGCTCCGCGCGCGCTTTGAGTGGTATCTTCCTCTGCCGAGCGTCGTTTTGTCTTTGCAGCGTGAATAGGGCTAGATGGATTTTGGCTGAATACATCCATCGGGCTCTGAATTCTCATCGGTCCTGCGTCCGCCATAACGTTATGCTTCCTTTTGAGCTTCTACCGTAAAAGGTGCGCTCAAGGTTTCAAGTTTCTCTTTCAATGCAAAGTCCT
>JACKPO010000007.1 GCA_024233515.1 Chlamydiales bacterium | reverse complement strand
TCTTTGCTCTTGCTCTAACTCAACCTCTGTCTTTGCTAGGACAGCCATTACGAAGTTAAGAGCGGCTGTTAAGCTTGGTCCGAAGTACATTCCAAAAGTAGACCCTTGTGCTGGAGCAGCTTGCTGAGTCGTGCTATTCTGCTGTGTCCCTTTCGGGTTTTGTGAATCTTGTGTATTTAGCATTGTTGACATAATTTACCCTTCCTTACCCTTGTAACATCGCTTGAAGTTCACCGTTTTCAAGTTCTGCAGGAACTTGAAACGCCGTTTGAACAATTTTTTGGTACTGATCAACAAGCTGCTTAAGCTCTTGCTCAGTTTGATTAATCTCCGCAGTAATGTTGTTAATGGTCGCTTGGTCAAGAGACACATCTCCCTTATAGGTTTGAAGTACTTCATTTAAACGAGCTTGGATGATCGACTCTCCACCTTGGGCAGCTCCAGAAACCCCTTGAACAGCAGTTCCTGCAACAGCTGTACGAGAAGCAACTTGGCTCAATTGAGCCCCAGCTTCCTCAGCTGTTTTACCGAGTTGTGTAGCGGATTGAGAGAGAGTAGAAACACCACCGATCGCTGCAGTGATCGCTGCAACCACAACCTGGATCAATTCAAGGAGAATCGCGAGGGTTTCATCATCTTTCTTGTGGGTTGCTTCTAGGATATCAAGAGCAAGTGTGCTCGATCCAAGAACAGACCCCATTCCAAAGGCTCCCATAGAAGCAGCGCGTTTAGCAATTTGAGCGGCTCTAGAAGGACCTTCTGTTGAGCTTGTCTCTGCTCCTTCTTCAACACCTTCTTCCGTTGCATCTTCCGCTGCGTTTGAGGCTGTATTTGCTGCCATATCAACCATTTCTTCTCCAGCCGCTGCTGCTGCATCAGCTCCAGTTGCAAGGGCAGCTTCTGCAGCTCCTGCACCAGCAGAAAGAATTGTCACAACCGCAATCACGATGATGTCAGCAATCACCTTTGCAAGGGCGCTATTTTTACCACCCATATCTTTTTCAATCGAGTTTGCGATCGCAGTCGTTGCTTTTTGAAGGAGTCCAGACTCAGACATCACAAAAAGAACAACCATAATCGCTGCTAGCCAGTACTGACCTGAGATTGCAGAGGCAATAATGATCGCTACCATCGCGATATCACCGAGCACTTTAAGTGCGGGATTCGCAAGCATAGCTTCCCCTAGTTTCTTCGCTTTGGCAAGCATGTCTTTACATGTTTTGTCGTCGCCAACGGCCTTAGCAAGACCGGCAACAATTGCTTCACCGAGCGCTTCAACTGCATCGACAGCAAGCTTAGACATGTTATTCACATCTTTTCCAAACTTACTACCCATCAAGGCAAGACCGGCAACTCCAAACATAAGAGAGAGAACAACAGCGGTCATCAGAAGTTCAAGACCTTCTTTAAAGTGTCCGTTGAAAAGATCTTCAAATGCTGTCTTCAACGTTTTAAAGGGTGTTTCAAGCTTTTTAAACGCTTCTTTTGCTTTCGTTTCATTTCCAGTCACACCGTAGTAAATCGCTTTTCCAATATTTTCGAAAAGCTTCGCAATTGATTTGAAGAGGTCTTCAATCCATCCGAAAAGCCCACTATGGTGATGAGCCAGTTTCTTCAGTGCTTTTTCAATCTTCTTCAAGTTATCCTGAAGATTTTCTGAAGTGATCTGGTTTTGCTCTTGCTGTTGTTGTGACTTTTGAACATCAGAGTTGATCTGAAGCTGTTCGATGTCCATTAAAATAGCATCCATTTCGAACATAGCTGTTTTAGGATTCGTACTTTGAAGAACCTTAATGATACGTGTCACAATGTCGATCGTCAGAACAAGTCTTCTGATTTGCGCGTCAAATGCTGCATCTCCATTCGTCAAAGCACTTTCAAAAATAGCTTTTCCGCCACAAGCTTCTGCAGCAAGGTCTGTTAGTTTCCCAATAAAGTCTTTCATGAAGCCTTGGAAAGCCTTAGGATCTGAAAGCTCTCCATGGAAAAATTTCCAGATATCTCCATGCTTATGCCAATCTTTTTCGGAATTATAAGCTCCAGAACCAAGAATTGAGAGGAACCTTAATAAGCATTCAGCATCGGGGTCATCCTTAAGCTGAGCCTCAAGGTCAGCAACAACTTTTTGGAAGGCAGCGTAAGCATCTTTATAATCCGCTCCTTTCTTCGTGAACGCATCCCAATCAGCGATAAACTTATCGAAAAATTCTTTTTCGATTTTGATTTGTTGAAGCTGTTGCTGAAGCATAATCAGCTCATCTTGTAGTTCTTGAGTCAGTGCGCTGTTTTCTGATTTTTCAACTTTTTGCATGACTCCAGCGGCTTGGAAAATACTCTGGTTGTTGAAGTGAATTCCGCTATCGGTCGAAGTTCCTTTCGAAGCAGCAGCTGTAGAAACGCTCTCTCTTTTATCAGGAGAGGCTGTCTTTTCCCGGCTTTCTTCTGCTAAGGCCATCAGTTCTTGAAGGTGCTTTTCTAGCTCTAATGTTGCCAAGCTGTAGGCGTGCATTGGAGGTGTAACTTTTTTCTGTGAGCTAGTTGAATAGAGGGCTAGCTCTTCCTCTTGATTTCTTCTAATTGTTTCCATTGACATGTTATTACCCTTATTTGTTTAAAATGGACTTGCTAAAATTGTTTTCAATGTATCCATCACTGACATGAATTGGCTCGCAGCATTTGCAAGGTTCCCGTTGTTGTTGGCGATTTGCTGCAAGTTTGACGCATCTGTTTGAGACTGCGTATTGATTGTATCAATCGGTTGTTGGTATTCTGTACTCACGAAGTTAAAGTCTGTTTGATACTTCTGCATAATTGTCGATGCGTTACTACTTGATGGATCGAGGTCTTCGATCTCTTTCATAATAGGCGCTAAGGCGTTTGTTTTCGCTGTGGTTGCTTCCGTGTTCTCTTTAGCCACAAGGTTCACGTTCTCGGCTGCAGTTTGGTCGGCAATGGTATTGGTGACCATCTCTTGAGTGATCCCCATCATCGCCATTCTTAGTCCGTTATCAACTGGTTTAAAGCTAGTCATTATTTCCTCCTTAACTTGATGCTGTTTTAGCAGCTGTGACCGGCGATTTTTCCATTGAAGTAATGGTCCGGTACATATTTCCTTCGGTTTCCATCATGGAGGATGCTTCCTTCATGTTATTCTCAATCTCAGCATTGAGCGGTGAGCTCAGTGAAGATAAGTTACTTCGAAGATCGTTAAATGAATTGTCGTAGTTAGACGAGCCTTCCCATGGATCGGTCGTACTTGTTCCACCTGAATAATTTGGTAAATCCCATGATTGCGCCCAGGTATTGGCTAAATCTTGGGCGTCTCCGTCCGTCGTATCCTTCCCGAAGATCGAACTCAGCTGCGTATTGATATCTGCCGCTGTGTCAGGGTCGATGTACGCAGAATATTTCTTTTCAAACCCGTAGATCTGGTTGTTGGCATAAATGGCATCTTCCGCAAATTTTTTATCCGCCTTTGCAGTATCACCATTTGTTCCAGTTGAATACTGGTCAAAGTCTTTCTGTATTGCATCGACGTAATCTTGAACCGTTCGGTTGACATTAGTTCGGTCAACCAGTGCGATGTTTTGACCGTTTTCACGGTAACTACTGTCGATATTCATGAGCTCAGGAAGCTTCATAAACGCTTCTTGGGCCTTCCCATTTTTTGCTTCTTTTAAAAGCTCATTTAATAGACCTAAGTACATCGATTCCCAATCGGAAAGTGTTCCTGGGTCTTCAATTTGCGGCGGAGGGATATTTGCCGCATATCCATCATTAATTGGATCTGACATAGTGTATTATTCCCCTTATTATTGTATTTCTACTCAGGGGTAGATGAATCAAATCTATGAATTTGATAAAAAGATTCCCTTTTTGCACCTAAACCCCTTTTGCACTCACTTCCCCAAGTGTTGCACCTTTTTGTATGCATACCATTGATGGCATGCTCCCTTTTTTTGGCATCAGCCATTTGAGGATTCTGTCAAAAGATGGTCAATCCTTCTTCATTGACTATCTTTTACGACACCCTCTAGCTGAGCTTGAATCTGGGCCTTCCCAAACCCAGTGGATACAAAAATCCCTTCAAGCCCTAATTAGAGCAGTCTGTTCTTGCTCCCAGTCTAGGCCACATGTGAATTTGCCTAGAATCGACTCAAAAACGGCCCTTAGCTGTCCCTTTTTTTGGCTTAGGTTTAAACGGTGATTCGCTTGAAACGCAAAGCCTTATCTTGCAGCTCTTACGAGCGCTTAGAATAAATCTGTTTCGATGCTAACAAGCATCATGCAAGTAAGTTTGGTTTAAATGACTCACTCACAGGTCTCACCCTATGAGCTAAAGTTATGATAGGGTTATCCATTTGTTTTTACTAAGTATTAACTCAAATGGTCATCCCTAGTGGATATGTGACAAAGATTATCGGCTATTATTTTATTACAATTATTATAAGCTATCTGATTTTATTCTTATTATTAATTAATACAGAAAGCTCCTATGTTTATAATAGCATATCTCCTAATTTTTTCAACATAAATCTTTACACTTTCTTTATCTTATTTACCCTCAATATTATACGTAAACCATTCAGAGTAAATAGAATAAAAAAAAGAGCGGAGGACACACCCCCGCCCATCTCGATTGTAGACGCTTATCCGTTAGCTTTATTTGCTCTACTAATTGAAGCTAAGGTACTTATGATCTGAAGCGCTGCTTCAACCATTTTCTCAACCTGACTTCGGAAGTGATTATCAATTCCTTGCGCAACTTGTTGAGCTGCTTGAGCCATGGTCGCATTCGCTTCATCTTTCTTCTGCGCCGCGGCAAAATCCCCACTGATCGCTTGACCACCTCCTTTAGAGATCGATTGAAATGCCTGAGCTTTGAGCATCCGGTCGTTATCTGCTTTTTGAAGCTGTTGGAACCGTCCTTGGATCTTCGTATCGACGTCTTTGAGTTTCTGCTTATAAGCATCGCTCAGTCTTTGTTGTTCCTGTCCATCAGCCAGTTCCATTGTGCTCTTATCGCTAAGTCTAGCAACACCCTTTTCATCAAGGATCATGTTTTTCGAGGTCGAAGGCTTTCTGCCAGCAAAAGACTCTTGGTCAAGCAATTCTTCCATTTGAGTGTCAACCGCTTCACTTGGTACATCTCTTTCAGAGAGACCTCCTGCAGACCCTTCTTTCATGACATCATTTAGAGTTGTTTGGTAATCTTCGATTCCTTGTTTCTCTGCTTGTAGATTTTCAAGTTCGCTGTCAGTTCCGAATCCACCCACAAGGCTTGTTGCTCCAACTAATGCTCCTCCAAAGGCTTCGCCGATCCCTGAAGAAATCGCTTGGCTCTTCGCTTCCTCTCCTTGCTCAATCTGGAAATTAGCTGTCGCCGTTGCTGCAGCAATACTTGACTTAGTGACACTGGTAACAAGTCCTTGGTAAAGGATCGAGATCTCCGACCAAATCTTCATCAGTTCATAAAGGGCTGGCCCTACAAGATAGGAAAGTCCTGGGTTGTATGATGATTGGCCCCCTGCAGCTCCTGCAGTTCCTTGTGCGGGAGGAGCGAAAGACTCTCTATTTATCATTGATTGTGCATGTGACATAAAGCATTCCCCCTTATACGATATTTTGTGACATGACTTGATAATGCGCTTCGGCAATCATCCCGGGCGCTTTAATCAATTCGTCGTTCATTTGATCAAACTCTTTCACCAACTGACCACGGTGATCAGTCGTTTGCTTCATTGCATTCAGATTGATCTGCTGCAATGCTTCCACGAACTGGAAGTCTGCCTTATCCTTTGCTAGCTCTGCTTCATATTCACCACGAAGCATCGTTAGACCGCCTTCCATACCTCCATAGATTCCTTGTAGAAGGAGATAGACACGTTGTAGTTGGCTTGAAAGTTGAACCATTGATACGGCATCAGTTCCGAAAGCGTTTCTTAAAGCTTCAGATAGTTGGGTTGTTGCATCGTCGATCGCTTTTCGTAGAGTTCCTTCTGAGGCCTCTGCAGCTTCTGTTGCAGCGCTTCCGAATGCAACGCCTGCACCTCCAAGAACAGCAGATACAGCGGCAACAACTTCTTGAACGATCATGAGAATCTCTTGGAGTTCCTTGTCTTTCTTATCGATCACCTTTGCGAGATCAACCCCAAGGTTGGTCATCCCAAGAGACATTCCAAATCCCATGAGGGCTGCTCCTGCGCGACTTCCGATTCTCTTTCCTACAGCTTTCGTGATTTTTGTTAGAATGCTATCACTATTCTTCGCTTCTTCCGTTGCTTTCTCAGCAGTCTTTGCCACTTGACTTGTTCCTTGCTCAGCTGACTCTTCTGCAACTTCTTCCGTTTGCCCCATCACCTGCATTTCAATTTCATTGGATGCAATCTCACTTCCTTCTTCAGCTAGGGCATCCCCAGCCTCTTCTCCAGCGGCTTCCGCAGAGCCCATCCCAAGAGTCGCTACTGTCACAATAACAATCACTGTGATATCAGAAAGGAGTTTCGCCACATCTTTGCTACAACCCATATCCTCAAACAACTTAGTGAGCCCTTTCTCAACATCTCCCATGACTCCTGTATCAGAAAGGATCATCAATCCAATGAGGAGTGCTGCAATCTCGACCTGTCCAGCTGCTGCGGCAACAACAGCAAGGATAATCGTTGCAACATCCATAAGAGGTTTAAGAGCGGGGTTCTCAAGCATCTCGATCCCGAGCTTCTTATCAGACTTCATCAGCTCTTTTGCAAAAGAGTCTTGTCCTACAGCTTCAGAAAGACCTGCTAAAACGAGTTGACCCAGCGCTTGAACAGCATCCATGACAAGGGTTCCAGCATCTTTCATGTCGTTCCCAAATTTGGTCCCCATAAGCATGATCCCAGCAGGTCCTAAAACAGCCGTTAGTATATAGGCTTCTACAGCAATTTCTGCCGCCTGTTTTATTTGACTAAACGCTGCTTTGAAATTTCCATGTTCAATATCCTTCAGGGCTTTCGCTAAGTGACTAAACAATGACTTAAGGGCTTTTACAATTCCTAAGCTATTGAAATCCTTGGCTGCAGCGTGGAAGTTTCCTGTACAAAGATCCTTGACTAGGTTACAAAGCTTCTCAAGCAGTCCTTTAATCGCATCGACAAGGTCCTCAATCCATCCAAAGATTCCATGATGGTGATGGTGCTGTGCTTTTTCGAGTTTTTTGAGAGCGTTTTGAATTTTTGTTAAGGTCTGCTGAAGATTTTGGATATTGATCCGGGATTCTTTTTCCTGAATCTTGTTTTGGTTGGCATTGCTTTTGAGCGCCACCGCTTCCATCTGCATGATCTCTTGTTCCATCATAAAGATGGCATTTTCCCCTTGATCCTCTTCAATAAACCGGATGATCTGTTCCATTTGATCGATCGATTTCAACATTTGCTTAAGGATCTTGTCGAAGGCCTTCTTTCCCTGACTCAGGAAAACTCCCGCAAGCTCTGGGTCCCCAATGTTGTTTTTCTCAATTCCGTCTAGGGTCGATGTAATCGTGTTAGAAAATTCATTCCAGATATAGCTATCATCCCACCAAAAACCATCAAACTTAGATTCAAAAAAAGCTCCAATTCCTTCCTTCAATACTTTATTCAACTCGCTTCTCACTCCTGGATCCTTTCCAAATTCACTGAAAAGGACAAGGAGAACCTGGAAGAAGTCACTAAAATTATGACTCTTCTGGAATTTCTGAACCGCGTTGTTATACATCACTAAAAGCTTTTCCATTTTGACAAGATTTTGTAGTTCTAACTCCAGTTCTTTCACTCGTTTTTCAAGGTTATTCAGCTCACTTTCCTGAGCATCACTTGTCACTTCAGAGACGAGAGATGCTGACTCAAATACTGCATTTTCTCCCTTAGCGTGAGCTCCTTCGGCCACTTTGATTTGAAGGGCTTGGATGAAAGCAAGCTCTCTCTCATCAGCCTTCTCGAGTTTATCCATTTCCTTTTCAAGAGCTTGTTGGAAAGGTGATGGCATCTCGAGAGCTTTTTCTAACAGAGACTCAAGTTGTGGAAGGACCTTATTCTTAAAAATGGAATTGTAGAATCGATAGCCACCAAACCATCCCCACCCTCCATATTCGTTCCAATGATTTTTCGCAGTATGCTCGATATTATTAAGAAGGGATTCTGCGTTTTTATTTCCCTTAAACCATTCCTTTAACTCATTGATGAGCTTCTCAAAGTCCCCCCAATTCCCTTCTGGATCGTACCAACAATCTCCTGCAGAATTCATGTACTTTAGGAATGCTTTAATAATGTCTTCTTTCGTTTCGAGATCTTGGATATTTAGGCCTGTGATTTTTTGTGCCACTTGCTCATCGAGCTCTTTTTTCTTCTCTGCTTTTGCATTCACTTTTGCCAGATTCCCTGCTGCCGCAAAAATCGCCTCTTGTCCAGTTGCATGATCACCACTCAGTTCTTCAAAGCTCAATGATTGATAGAGTAGTTCCTCCTTCTCCTTCTGCGCCTCTTCTTTTTCTTGTTCTTCTTGGAGCATTTGAAGGGCTAGAGGATTTTCATGAGCATAATGAATGCCTAAATGCTGCAATACCTCCGAGGTACGCAGTGAAACCATCGAAGTGAATAGATCTTCTTGATTTGGCTTCCCTTCAGCAATCGCTTGAAGAGTTGCCTGCCTACTTCCCTGAACTAGTTTTGTTTGATTTTCCATAAGATTCTTACCCTAACTTTTATTAATAATCACTTTGGAGAAGGTTCGAAGTAACGCTTAGAATGTTGTCAACGGTCGTGATCAGCTGAGAAACTTCTTGAGCTGAATTACCATCAGATTCCATCGTTTGTGATTCTGCATCCACTTGTGGTTTTACCTGCTGAGTCGCCTCTTGAGAACGGGATTGGTCCAGCTGAATCTGTGTTGCCCATTCACTCTCTCTCGGTCCAAAATTCGATCCTCCACCTGGGGGATTCTGTGAGTCTTTATTGACTTGAGCTTCCCAATATTTATAAAGATTCATCAGCAAGATCGAGAAATTATTCGTAACTTCTGCGTCTTGCTGCTGCGTTTTTTGAATGATGTCTTGATAATCTACCATCGATTCGAAAATGAATAAAAGTTCTCCATTGTCTTTTGAAGTCGGAGATGCCATGTGTGACATAAAAGCCTCCATTATTTTCCTAAGTTATTATTAGCTGTTTTCTCAATGCTACTGTACGAAGAAAGGCCCATGTGAACAACGGACTTAGCCGTCGTCTCTTCCTTTGACCAATAGTTGAGTTTAGATTGTACAACTGAAGACTGACTCGTTGTCTTCGCTTCATTGAATTGGTTATTGATAATTCCTAGCAATCCAGACCCTGGAGCAGGATTTACAGATGAGGAATTTCCAACACTTCCAGCATCTTTCCAAGCCTCTGTCCACTTTGAAACAATGGCACCCAGATTACTGAGATCAGTTGTCTGAAAAATTGATGCATCTGGATTCTGCGTATTGAAAAAATGCCCCAAAAAACCTTTGACGAAAGATTCCTCTTTCGTACTCCCATAGGCTCCAAAATATCCTAATTTGGCATAGCTTTGGATCTCTTGTTCCATTGTTTGAAATTTTGCGGTAGCATCTGCAACCTTTTGCCTCATTTCACTGCTCGACATTGTCTTATAATTATTGAATGCCTGGAAATCTTCTTGGACTTCATTACGAAGAGATTGGATATTATCTAGTGCTTTCATGATCTTCGCCTGACGGTCCATTCGATAGTCCTCCATGAACTTTCCAATGAGCATGAAAAACGATGTAAAAATGTACTGAATAGCCGCGAAGACTTCGTGATGATTCATGAGCTCATCAATATGATGAAGCTCTTGATGCCACTGAGTATCCCACGGATTACTTGCCGTTATTGCTTCTGACATAAAATACCCCCTATTATTCCGAGCATTCCCTGGGGTTACCAGTCATGGCTCGGCATATTATTTACCCAAAATGGACCCTTCCCAAAATGGCCATTTTGCGACAAATAATACCCAGCAGGTATTTGCTTCCTTTTGTACCTTGATTCCCTGGCGCGATAGACGCCCTGAAGTAGAACACTTACCTTCCCCGTAAGTGGTGGTGATAGATCATTGGACCCAATGATCCTCATTATTATCTTAACATAATCTAAATAAAACTCAAATATTTTTTTGCATATAACATCATAAATATTTAATTATTAGATAGTTAAATAAAATGACAGGGATCGAGATTTACATACAAAACCACCCAAGGGGTTACCTTGGGTGGAACGGATTGCCCGTTTTTGGGGGCAAGAAGGGAAATGTGATTTTTAGCCTTGGCTACTCGTTTCTGCTTGGCGAATTTGTGTCAGTTTATCGAATTCAGAGGCGGCGGTCTGTTGGAACGAGTCTGCTTTATTACGCTCTTGCTCTGCAGAGTTTTGAGCGAGCTGCAAGGCTGCGTTCGCCAGGGTCACTTTAGCTTGCTCTTGACCAGCTTTGTACTGGAAAGCGGCCTCCCCTGGTTTACCAATTAATACTCCGAGGCCATTTCCTGACGCCTGGGCAAAGTTATTGAAGGTTTGCGCCTTTTGAACAGCAGCATTAAGGGCTTCATTTTGCGCTTTCGACTGTTGCGTGATGTAGTCATCAATTTTCTGTTTAAAGGTGGCTTGCTCTTCGCTCGTCATCGTTTGAATGGCTCCTTTCTCTTCTTCAGAAAGGGGGCCTTTGTTCCCTGCAAGAAGATCGGTTTCGACATTTTTGATGTCATTGAACTCTTGGATTCTCTTTTCAAGATCTGTTTCTGCCGTCTCTTGTTCAGAGGGTGATGCGAAATCTTCCATTCCGATCTCTGTAGGAAGTGTTTCTCCAAGGCTCGCTTCTGGCGTTTGACAGGCTTCCTGGTATTCTTTGGCTAAATCGAGGTTGGAATTTTCAGGAAGGGCACTCGTATATGCCTTGAAACTGATTGCAGCTCCAGCAAACTGACCGATCGCGCCAATGAGCGACCCGATTCCATTGAACATTGTGGAAAAGGCGCTGTCTTTCGCATTTTCTATTGTTGCATCGGAAGAGGCATTGGCGGCTGTTTGCTCAAATTGCGCCTGCTTCACAAAGAGGTCTCCGAACTCATTTGAGATTTCATTAAAAATCGATGCAAGCTCTAGAAAAGCTGTCGTTGCAGCGGCTGCTACCCCGGTCGTGTAGGTTCCAAAATGGCTGTAGACCCCTCCACTTGTCGGGGCGTTTTGTTTTGACTGTTCCATATTCTTCTCCTCCTCTTTTTTTATGACAACAATTCTTGGGCTTGGGCTGCGTACCCATCAAAGTAGTGATCAAAGTTTCCAATCATCTGGCTGAAGCTTTGCAGGTTATTTTGAAACGATTGATCGGTTGCTTTGATGTTATCGGTGTTTTCTTGAAGGGCATTCGTGAGTTTCTCTAAAGCTCCTTGAAGCTCTCCAACTTCTTTCTGGATCCCTGCAATACGGAACTGATTCGTGGCATTGGCGCCTCCGAGAATAGCAGCAGTCCCATTCCCCACAAGTTCTCCTCCTTGAAGAAGGGTTGTGAGAGTGGTCATATTGTTTTCAACAAAGCTTGAAGCGCTTTGCATCAGCTCATCTGGTACCATTTTTGTAAGGAGTTGACTGACCTTTTCAGAGAAAACTCCTGTCGCATCGGAACCTGCTGCGGCAAGGGAACCAACCCCTCCTGCAACAGCAGAAACGACTGCCGTTACATCCTCGATGATTTGAAGAATCTCTTCGATTTTATCTTTATTCTTTCCATTGGGATCAAAAACCCCTACAAGATCTTGAGCTAAGTTAACCGACCCTAATGTCGATCCAAATCCCATGAGACCTGAAGAGACCGCTTTCCCAACATTGACCTGAGTCACTTTCTCTGCAGCTTGTTCTCCCTCTTTACTCGCAAGATTTGTTAGCTCTTCTCCAGCTTCCTCTCCAGCTGTATCTGCAACGGTTTCTAACGCTCCAGTTCCTGCAGTCGCAATCGTTGCAACGACGATGACAGCGATATCAAAGGCGAGTTTTCCACCTGAAGAGCCAATATGATCTTCAATCTTATTCAATAAGCCTGACTGTGTGAGAGCCAGAAGAATGACCGTTACGGCGACAAGCTCAAAGTTTCCCGTGATACACCCTGCAACAATCGTGACAGCCGCAATCACATAAGTCAGGGCTTTGATCAAGTTCTCGAGCTCAGGGTTGGTCTCGACATCTTCCCATTGCGACTTTGCGCCAGAGATATCTCCCACGCAAGCTTCTGCTGCTGCAGCGACAAGGTGGCCAAGGATCTCTCCTGTATCTTTAAAGAAATCTCCTATCTTGTCATACCAATGTTTGGGTTTGCTCTCTTCCTCTTTTTGTAACTCTTCATTCATTTGGTTGTAGGTATTTTCGAGAGACTCTTCGACGAGTTCTCCCATCCCTCCCTGCGATTTTGTAGCAGAAGAGTTCTCTTCCATATATTTTTGCATCATCGCAGTGATGATCGCCTCCATATCAAAGATGGCTTGGATCCCTTGAGAACTCCCAGAATTCCCTGCAGGATTTGATTGATTGTTAACGCTTTGGGTATTTGACATCTGTTCCCCCTTTAATTGTTTGAAGCAAGTAATGTTGCGGCATAGCTCAAGATCCCATTGATCACACCTGCAAACTGCATGATTTGTGATTGGAATTGCGGCAGCTGCGTCACTGTTGTCTGAATCGATTGAACGTTATTTTGAAGCTGCGTCTGAAAATTCGAGTACTCTTGTTGCACCTGTTGGAAATTGGTCTGGTAGAGCCCATACTGACTTGTAGGAGCACTTTTCATCTCGTTGTAGATGCTACTTAGCGCTTTACTCTCGGCGTTGTAATTACTCGCCAATCCCTGTCCTAGGTAGTTATCTGTGTTCGCATTCTGAACACTCAGCTGCGTGACTTCCATCGACAAAGTCTCGGAACTTGCGATGGCATTATAAATGGCTGTGTCGGAAC
The DNA here is from genome assembly GCA_024233515.1 of Chlamydiales bacterium. GTDB lineage: Bacteria > Chlamydiota > Chlamydiia > Chlamydiales > Simkaniaceae > Neptunichlamydia. The sequence continues at coordinate 82,523 of JACKPO010000007.1, read as the reverse complement.
TTGTACTCATTCTCCCCTCCTTAATTAGTGTTTTCGTTGTTAACCATGACAGTCACCCCAGAGTTTTCACTGGAGCAAATATTTCCTTGCTCACCGAAAAACTCCTGCAGTTGATCCCCAATATACTGGGCCTGTGATTGGATCGTTTGCGACTCCCCAGTTACCGTCGAACTTGCCTCCGAAAAGGCATTTGTGTAGGTGGTCATCTTTGAATCATCTGCATCGGAACCGGTTTTTGATGTGCTATCTTTCCAAGCCTGATTCCAGTCTTTAGCATCCGCCGATGCATCCCCACCCTGAAACAAGGGCTCTAACTGGTCTGTTAAGGGTTGCGCAATGCCATCCAAAGACGGATCGCTGCTCAAGACAGATTGAATATCGTTATAATCATCAATGGCTTGCTGCGCATCCGCATTTGTGACCTTCCCAGTCGCTCCCTGGTTAAACTGGTCCTGGATATCACTCATATCCCCGATAATTCTCGAGAGATCGTTCTGAGTGTCTGCATTGCTTCCGAGGGTTCCTTGGAGATAATCCCCTACCTCTGGAAGCATCATATACATAATATACATCAGAGCTTCCCCAGCGTTCATTCCATCAATGGTCTGAAGCATCTGGTCCCACTGGTCCTGCCAGCTATTTGTTGTATCTGTCTGTGTTACAGACTGTATTGACATTGACATCATTGCCTCCCCTTTTTGGCATCAGTCGGCCCTCCCCTTCATGGACATGAGGGCTCATATGCTTAAATCCAATGAATTTAAGCAGATATTCCGGACATGACGGAGCATGCCTCTAGCTTATATGATGTCTATCTGAGAATGATTAGATGACTTCCCAAATAGAACCTGTTTTTCCTTCTTGCTGCCCAGCAATATTAGGCATAGTATTCCTGCAGGCAAAATGGATCTCATTTTCCCTTAAGGATGTATTGAAAAATGGTTCTATATTATTTATACGCTTTCACGAAGCGCTTATCAAAAATTGGTTGTTTAGGAAGTGTGTTTGAAAGGCCTTCTTAGAACGCCAAGTGGCGTAGTAGACCGATCTAGCACCCTCTTCAATATTATTTTATTATCGTATTATAAAGAGTAGTATTTGATCTTATATAGGCTAAGATATCTTAACCTAATGCTAATTATATCATTTTTTTGAATTATTTGTCTATTTTACATAAATATCTTATAAACAGTGAATTATGACTGTATCCAGTTCTTGGGAGGTTTCTTTTTCTTCTTGGATCCCTCCTCTTCCTTGGATTTCTCAGCGGGTTTTTGCCCTTGGACCTGCTTCTTGAGCTCACCCACCCCTTCTTCTAACTTCTTTTTTGCCCCTTCAATGGCATTCCATTGGTCGGGGGAAAAATTCTTCGGATCACTCGAGTAGGCAGCTAGCTGTTGTGGAGTAAGCCCCGTTTTTTCGCAGACTCGCTTGGTCTCTTCTTCGATCTTCTTCTTGAGGATCATCACCTTTTTGACCGCTTCTTTTTTCTCTTCAGGTGTTCCATTCATCATCACATACTTAAAGCGTTCGAAATATTCGACGGAATCTTCGAATACCTCTTGAAGGCGTCCCTCTTTCTCCTCAGGACTGAGGTTGAAAAACTCCATGATACGGTCAAATTCATCTTCCATCGCCTTCTCCATCTGTTAACGGCCTACAACCTCATTATAAACTATCTGTCATGGGGATGTCCAGGACAGAGCTTGCGAAAAATGGTCAAAACCTGTAAACCAAGGCTTATTATGGATTTAGATCACCTCATTGAAAACCTAGCGGCTGAGCTCAAATTAGAAGCCATCCCCCAAAAGGATAAAAAAGGGACCTACCAGGTCACGATTGGCGCATCACCTACCGTCTCTTTTAAGGCTTTAGACCCAGGGGTTTTCATGACAGCCCAGATCCTTCCCATTCCAAAGGAAGGAAATAAGGAGGCTCTCTATATCTATCTTATGAAAGCCAACCTCCTTCATCAAGGAACAGGACATGGCGTCATCGGAATCGACCCGTCTGAAACCTACTTCACTCTCTCCTATACCCTCCCTTTTGAGGTTAACTACCGCTCGTTCCATGAGTCCTTGGAAGACTTCCTCAATTACATCGATTATTGGAAAGAGGAAGTTCCCAAGTTCAACACGTCCCTTCTTTAGATAGTGTCGTCAAATGATTCGCTCTAATTCTTCCCCTCGATCAGTTCTTTAACTGCACCGTTTGAGAAGATCTGTGCGATCGAGGCTGCAGTAGATCCTGCGGGAATCGTAATCTGTCTAGGAAATGGATCATAGATAAGAGAAGTGTTTTTTTCCGTATAATAAGCCGGTTTGGTCGTTTTCAAGTGTCGCTCTGCCCCTTTTTCTAAAAGATGGGTCGCAATGACGATATTTCCCCTCACACTGCAGTGCATTAAAGGGGTCATTCCACTATCATCCGTTGTATTCAAATTTGCGCCAACGTTGATGAGATACCGAACTGTTTCGATTTGCCTAGCATCAACGGCTCGACTTAAAGGGGTCATCCCCATGTTATCCCTTATCTCGAGCGTTGCACCACTTTTAATGAGAAGTCGACATTTTTCCATATTTCCTTGGCTTGCTGCCAGGCCAAGAGCTGTGGCTCCTTCATTATTTTTCTTTTCAAGGTTTGCTCCTTTCTCAATAAGTAAGGATGCCAATCTCAGATCAACGCACATTAAAGGGGTCTTCCCGCTAGAATTATATCCGTCGATTTTGCACCCCTTCAGTAAAAGGTACTCCGCAATTTCAGGGGTAGAGGCGCAGTGAAGCATCCCTTCAAGTGATGCACCGTGTTCTACAAGGAGTTCAACAATACGTAAAGACTTCTTCCCATTCACAGTAAGAGCTCTTTCAAGAGGTGTTTTCCAATAACCTCCTTTGTTATTTGGATCGACACCATTTTCTAGCAAGAGGAGAACAAGCTCTTCCTCTCCCTTATCTACTGCATTCGTCAGCTGTTTTGAGAGGTCTTCAGAATGGTTATCCACAGCAAGACCGCAGCCGAGAAGAACCGAGACCATTTGTGGGGTCTGGGCAACATTAAAGATCTCATGGGTGTCTGCCTTAAAGGCGATGAGGAGCTTGATAATCGCTTCAGATGCCCCTTGTTTCACAGCATAAGCAAGGGGGTTGTCCTTATTGGGGTCGGCATGGTGTTTAAGGAGGAGCTCCACGAGTTTTTCGTGACCATTGAAAATTGCCAATTTAAGAGGATGACTCCATAGAGAATCCTTCTCGGGGTTCGGATTCATCCCTTTTTCTAATAGAAATTGAACAAAATCTTCATCCTGTTTCTTGATAGCAGCAATAAGAAGGGCATTACTCTGCCCCTCCTTTCTCTCAATATTCTCTCCATTTTCAATCAGCTTTTTTGCAGCTTCCACATCTCCGCCTTCAAAGGCTGACATCGGATCTGTATAGGGAAAGAAATAAGAATAGATTCCTCCTGCATGAACTGTGCTAAAACAGCAGAAAAGGAGGATGGATACAATCACTTGCTTTGGAACGGACATCTCTGCACCTTCTTTAAAAATCAAAACCACAAGAGAGCGTAGCTCTTTTTCAGTTAACAAAGCAATAAAATAAGTAGCATACCGGTGTCAAAATGGAGGTGATAAAAAGTGCTAGTCATAAAACGAATAAGTGTGTATTTTTCGAAAGATATACCTAACGTGATTCAAAAGTTGGGAATTTGGCAAGGCGGCTGCGCAAATTTTTTGCCTGGAGCGAACGACCATTGTGCGAGCACAAGGCGCAAGTGAAGGCAAGGAATTTTCTGCAAAGCCAACGCAGCCAAAAACCAACTTTTGAATCATCTTAGGTATAACGGTGTATGAATGGTATGAGGATATGGCAGGTTATTTTATAGCCGAAGAAGGACCGCTCGCTGGTCTTGTGATTCGTTTCGAAGAAGGGACAGAGTGGATCCTTGGAAGAGATCCCGATGTTTCTTATCAAGTGCTTGAAGACCCCATGGTTTCTAGAAAACATGTTATCTGTCGCTTGACAGATGATGGGTATGTTCTTGAAAACTTAAGCGCAGTCAATCCTGCAAGTGTAAACGGAAAACCTGTTGAAACCTCTACTCTTTTGCAAGAAGGGGATACCGTTCAGATTGGAAACGTCTTCTTTCAGTTTACTTTGAAAGACCCAGCCATTGAGAAAACGCCAAAAGAAAGTAAAAGTCTTTCAAGCATCGATGACTCCCCAACCATTTATGAAGAATCTGATGATTTAGGAAGCCTGGCTTTTTCAGGGGCAACGGATACCCGTTGGATCATCAAAGTCATTTCTGGACCGAATGCTGGAGCTGAGTTTGGTATTCCTGAAGGGTCCACATTCATTATTGGAAAAGACCCAAATACCTGCGATATTCTTTTCCAAGACTTAAGTGTCTCACGCCAACATGCTAAAATTTCCGCAAGGAGTGATGGAACTGTTGTTATTGAAGATCTTGGAAGCCTAAACAAAGTTCTCATTAATGGCCAAGAGATCTCCGCACCCACCGAACTCCATACCCAAGATTTAATTGCTCTCGGCACGACTTCCTTTTTAGCGATTGACAAACAACAAACAAGAGAAACTGTCATCTCTCCCTCTGCAGGTATGGAATATACGCCTCCACAGGAGGAGGCTGAGAGTGATGCTCTTGAAGAAATTACCAAGAAGAATTGGAAGAAGATGGTGATTCCTACGCGCCACCTGGTTTTAGCGGGAGTCTTTGCCATCTTACTGATTTTAGGACTGGGTGGGGTCTTTAGCCTCTTCAAAAGCGAATCGATAAATCTAACGATGGGCGATGAATCTCAAGATGTGGCGAAAGCCCTGAAGCATTATCCTGAGGTTGAGTTTTCGTTCAATCCTGCAACCGGAAAGATTTTCATCCTTGGGCATGTAATGACTGAGATAGACCAGCAAGAAATGATCTATAAGCTCAAATCGCTAGGATTTGTTCATTCAATTGAGGATAACGTCATTATTGATGAGCTTGTATGGGAAAACACAAACGCAATGCTCATGAAAACCGCTGCCTGGAGAGGGGTCAATTTAACCTCGATTGTCCCAGGCCATTTTGTGTTACGCGGATATGTTCAATCCCTGGAAGACTCTTCTAAGCTTTCAGAGTATATTAACATTAACTTCCCCTATCTTGATAAGCTCGACAATCAGGTCGTTGTGGAAAACACTTTGGAAGCTCAAATCCAGGGAATTCTGACCCAAAACCAATTCGGAAATGTGACCTTCCAGTTTTCCAATGGAGAGCTTGTCCTTGCAGGACGTGTTCCCTCTAACCAAGAGTCAAAATATAACGATATGATCGCTGACCTGAAAAAGGTTTCTGGGATACGGATGGTGAAAAATTTTGTCGTCCTCTCCCAACCAACAAGTGATATTGTTGATATTTCATCGAAATATAAAGTGACAGGAAGTTCGAAGTATGGCAATAGAAATCAATATGTCGTCATCAATGGAAAAATCCTTTCTGTTGGTGGAGAGCTTGATGGCATGACAATTACAAAAATGGAAAATAATTCCATTATGCTCGAAAAAGATGGCATAAAATACAAGATTAATTACAATCAGCCTTAACGCTTAAAATGTATAGATAAGGATTTCTCTCGGAATGTTTGGACTAGAAAAAGAAAAAGAAAAGCCGCAGCGCTTTGAGTTTGATTTGGAAAAAGATTTAAAGGGAAAACCCGAAGAAAAGAAGAGAGTGCTCGAACAAATTGAAGCACAAACAAACCAATTAAAAACAACACTACGTGAAGGAACAGCATCGGAGAATTTCGACAAGTGTGGAGTCCTCCTTCAAGCATACGCTGCCCTTAAACGTGTTGTCCAACGGACAACAAGAAATTAAATTGAGGTGAACACATGACAGCTAGTGGAAAAACTGGAAAATTTGGAATGTCTACGCTGACATTCGCAACATTGATTAAAAAGTACTCTAAACTCCAAAAATCAGTTGTTTCTCAGGTTAGAAACGTCGCGAGCCGACTTTCTGCTGCAACACCTGGTAAATTCCTCCTTCTTCAGTTCTCTATGTCGCAGGTAACACAAGTCGGTGACTCGATTTCAAACTTGATCTCTCAGGTCAACACGATGATCAACAACTCGGTGCGTAACCAGAAGACAAGCTAATAGCTTCTTGCAATCTAGGACTGTAAATAGGATAGGAAATCAATCATGGAAGATCTTTCAAAATACGATGAGGACTTCTTTCTGTTTTTAGAAGCAGGGTTTATTGCGATCAATCAAGCGGATGAAGATGCGGCACAAAAAATGTTTAAGGCTTGTCAGCTCTTAAGACCTGATAACTCTTTAACAACTGTTGGTCTAGGGTATCTTCATCTCCATAAACTTGAGCTAAAATCTGCGATAGGTTTCTTCAAAGAGGTGATTGAGAAAGAGCCAGACAATGCAATGGCTCAGACTTTTTTGGGGATTGCTATGTCTCTGACTCCTGACCAGGTGACTGAGGGAGAAAAAGTCCTCCAAAAAGCAGCGAAGAATTCAGACGACGCAGATGTCAAAAAAGTGGCAAATACAACCCTCGATTTTGTGGATGAATTTGTCAAGAAAACAGGAGCGTCGCCTAAGTAATGGCTACAGGAAGTCCAGACGAAATTTCTAACGCTTCGAACATCGATCCCACTAAATCGATTCAGCCTGGTGAAGAACAAGGAGCGAAGCCTTCGCAGTCTTTCGAATCTTTCATGAAAGAAGGACAAGGGGCTCAGGGAGGAACAAAAACAGAGGGTCCTTCTCCCTTTGATCTTGCTGCACAGGGAAAAGCTGCGGTAACAACTGGGCCCACTCATGAGTCGGTTCTGGGGCAAATGAACAGCACCTCATCGGTCCTCGGCGATCTCCAAACGCAGATGAATAATAAAAACCTCAATCTTCGACAATCACAGAAATATCTCCTCCGCAATAAACTAACCAGTGCGAATCAAAACATCCGTGCTGCTGCAAAAAAAACGGGGGTTGAGACTGGAGAGCCTCCTACCCAGTTCAACAGAAAAAATCCTGTCACAAAATTCTTAGGTCTCTTGTCTGATTCACAATCGCAACTCCAAAATGCTCAGTCGAGAATTCGCGACTTAAATGCCAATGGACAAGCTTTGAATCCCGGAGACCTCCTCATGGTTCAGGTGAAACTAGCAAAGGCGCAGCAAGAACTGGAATACTCCTCTGTTCTCCTTAGCACGGCAGTGAGTGATATCAAAACCCTCTTCAACATCCAACTTTAGTGATCAGATCACAATATTCATCACAAATATTCTTATCTAAGTGGTGAAAGTGTAGGTTATCAATTATTGGCTACTAGAATAGCTTAACCATTTTTGTCCCGAATGAGGGGATGGTTGATAATTGCATCATCATTTTGCTGATCAAGAGTATCAAGAAATGATCTAATTTCCGAGTCATTCCATGAAACATTCTCTTTTGAGTTATCAATGACTTCATAAAGTAAATCTGATAGATGGGTCCAATCTATATTAGGAGCTGAGGTCAAATGAAATGCAGCACCAAAGTCAGCCACCTTAAAACGATAGCTTTGCCCATTTTTCGGATCAGCTATGAAGACATTTCCTGAATGCAAATCACAATGACCAATGCCTAGCTGTATTAAAGCATGAATACTCTGTACTAGCTGACGTGCAAGCTCAATAAATTGCTCTCTTGTCAGGGATAATCCTTCAAGATCTCGAAGCCTTTCACTCGTAACTGTTGCAACAACTTGGTATTGATCCGTTGAAAACTGTCCCACATTCGTTCGATCGACAAAATGATAGGTTTCATTCCATTGATCATATAAAACAATCGCATGCGTCCTTTGTAACCCCTGTTTTTTTGGAAGGTTTAGAGCGACACCTTCTCCAGAGCCAATACGAAAGCTATCCAAATAATCGCAGATCTTCACAGCAACAGCACGTTCTTTCGCCCAGCCTTTGTAGACTGTTCCATATGTCCCTTTTCCTAATTTTTCAGGCGTAACGATGATATTGTTTTCCCTTAATATTTGCCTGGCAATTGGCGCATAAGGGTTGACCTCTTCCTCTCCAAAACTCATTGAAGAGCTGCCTAAACTTGAATCTCCATTGATTCCTTCCATTGCACTTCCCCCATTTATGGATTTATCACTAATATTATATCAAAAATTTAATTTAATTTAAATAAATTACAAGTAATTATTATTTTAGATATTGAATACCAATGACATATGAACATATAATACATGCCTCTTATTTAGAATAGTTTACGGTCATTTCCTAAAAAAATGAGAATCACCCTTATCTCTTGGATAGGAGGACTGCTTCGATAGGACTATAACATATCGTAATTGCTCGTAGCTAGAGGCTCATCTAGCCAGAGTCAAGAAAAAGGTTGTCTCCTTTAACCCGGAAGAACCAAACTGGTTTTCCACAAAACAAACGGCCTCGCAGGCCAAACAAAGGAGACAACCATGAAACATTATATTGGATTAGATATTTCAAAGAAAGAGACAGCTGTTTGTATGATTGATGAACAAGGAAAAGTGCTTCATGAAAAAATGGTAATAACAGATCCCGACACTATTTACGATACAATCAAAGGATTTGGAAATTACGAGATTGATACCGTGGGGCTAGAAAGTGGATCGTGGAGCTACTGGATGGAAGAAGAGCTCATTAGTAGAGGACTACCAGCACTAACTTGTGATGCAAGAAAAATAGCAACATTTTTAAGTCTGAAAATAAATAAGACAGACAAGAATGATGCAAGAGGAATTGCCGAGTGCTTAAGAGTGGGGTGTATTTCAACAATAGCTCCTAAATCCAAAAGACACCTGGGGTTAAGTGTATTACTTAAAAGCCGAAAGCAACTTGTCATGGGAAAAGTAGACCTGCAAATGGCAATCAGAGGATTAATCAAGCCTTTTGGAAAAATGATGAACCCACACCAGGGAAAAGCATTTATCGAAAGTGTTCTCAAGAATATCAAAGAGCTCCCTGAGACAGCTCGGGAAGGAATTGAAGCAATGATAGAATGCTTTAAAAAACTGACAGAAGAAATCAAAAGGCTCGATAAACAGATTACTAAACTAGCAGGAGAAATCCCCGAAACAAAACGGCTAATGTCAATCCCCGGTATCGGTATGGTTACAGCATTAACATATTATACAGAGATCGGAAACCCCAAAAGATTTAAAAAATCAAAGGACGTTGGAGCCTACATAGGGCTTACACCAAGACAATATTCATCTGGAGAAACAGAAAGGCTAGGGAGGATCTCGAAAAAAGGACCACCAATGATAAGGTCACTTCTAGTGGAAGCAGGGATAGTAATCTTAACGCGAAGCTCAAAGTGGAGTAAGTTAAAGGCTTGGGGGCATAAAATAGAAAAGAAGCATGGGAGAAAGAAAGCTGCAGTAGCATTAGGCCGAAAGCTTGCAGTTATTATGCACCAGCTGCTGGTGAAAGAAGATGAACAGTTTAAGTATAAGACTTTAGATCTTGTTGCATAAGTAAAGGAAAAGAAAAAAACACATGACATAAAACCGAAGGTAGAGGCACTGACGTACACCGGGATGGTCTTCAAGACCGCTTATAACAGTGTCATGCCTCTCCTTTTCGAACCGTATGTTGGAGCTAGGATGAAAAATTCCTTTAAAAAAGACTCCGTAGAGAACCCTGGATGCGTGTCATGATGTTAATGAAGGAAACGACTAAAATGATTTGACAAAAACCGAGCAATTAGAGAACAAAAACCGAGCAATTAGAGAACCCGGAGTGCTACTTATTTCGCCGCATAAGGCTTCTAAAATCAACGCATCTACTTCGCTTTGCCCCAACACTCACGGTGAAACCACCTTAGCTCGGCGCTCATCTTGTATCTATGTCAATTCTATTTGCCTCTGCAGCGAAATAAGTGACACTCCGGGGATAAAGCAAACTCGCATTAAATTATCCATGCAGATATAGTGAAGAGAGGTATGAATTGGATAGAAGTGAAGGTATGTCTGAAGGTCCCGACTTTGAAAAACTCCTAGAACATTTGTCAGATATCGAACTCACAACGGTTCATGGGCGTATTACCGAAATTGTTGGGATGCTTATCCGTGCAATTGTCCCCAATGTTAAAATGGGGGAGGTTTGTCTTGTCAAAAGACCAGGAGAACCTCTTATCACAGAAGTCGTCGGCTTTACAAAGGAAGAGGTTTTTCTCTCTCCTCTTGGAGAAATGACAGGGGTTGGCCCTTCTTCAGAGGTCATCCCTACTCGCCTTCCGCTCCACATTAAAGTTGGACCCAATCTTTTGGGACGGGTTCTTGATGGGATGGGACGCCCTCTTGATGAGGACGAAAAGGGTCCACTTGAACTAGAAGAAACTTACTCAGTCATCAATCCCCCACCAGATCCATTAGAACGGGAGATGATCTCAGAGCCTATCTCTGTGGGAATCCGTGCCATCGATGGTATCTTAACAACGGGGCGTGGACAACGCGTTGGGATTTTTGCTGCGGCTGGAGGTGGTAAGTCAACCACTTTAGGGATGATGGCCCGCTATGCACAAGCTGATGTCAATGTCATCTCCCTTATTGGAGAGCGGGGGCGAGAGGTCCGTGAATTTATTCAACACGACCTCGGTCCTGAGGGACTGGCTCGTTCCGTCATTATTGTTTCGACATCGGATCAAGCCGCGCAGCTCAGATTGAATGCTGCCTACGTAGGAACCTCTATTGCTGAATATTTCCGGGATCAGGGCAAGACTGTCATCTTAATGATGGATTCGGTTACCCGTTTTGCAAGAGCTCTTCGCGAAGTCGGTCTTGCTGCTGGGGAACCCCCAGCAAGGGCAGGGTACACTCCTTCTGTTTTTGCAACCCTTCCAAGACTCCTTGAGCGTTCTGGAAACTCTGCAAAAGGTTCGATCACAGCGTTCTATACGATTCTCGTTGCTGGGGATGATATGAATGAGCCGGTAGCGGATGAAGTTCGCTCGATTCTTGATGGACACATCATCCTTTCAAGTGAACTTGCCCGCCAGTACCACTATCCAGCGATTGATATCTTAGCCTCTGTCAGCCGGATTCTTCCCAATGTGACCAGTGAAGAACACCGCAAGCTCATTGGGCAAGTAAGGGAGGTCCTCGCGAACTATAAAAAGAACGAACTCCTCATCCGTATTGGAGAATATAAGCCAGGATCGGACAAGCAAGCAGATTTTGCGATCAAATACATTGATAAGGTCAACCGCTTCTTAAAACAAAAGGTCGACGAAAAATGTACCTTTGAGGAAACGCTCGAACAACTTCAAGCCCTCTTTAGATAATGAAAGAAAAATACCCCCTTCATCAACTTGTTCTCATCAAGAAACGTCGCTTGGAAGAAGCAGAAAGAGTTTTGAAGGAGAAAAAAGAAGCTCTAAAAAAAGAAGAAGAGAAACTCAAAACGCTTGAAGAAGAAAGAGATCAAACGCAGAAGCATAAAAAAGATAAAATGGATCAGCTTCGCGACGAGCTTGACAGGGGAACAACATCGGATAAAATCGAGATGATGCGAGAGTACATCAAAGTTGTTGAAGAAGAGCTTAAACAAAAACAGAAAAAGGTTGAAAATCAACAAGAGCAAGTCAAAGAAGCTGAGAAAGCAGTGGAAGCTGCAAGACAAGACATGCTCAAAAAACAACAAGATGTTGAAAAGCTTAAAATGCACAAAAAAGAATGGGATAAAGAGATGAAGGCTCTCGAGGCTCAGCAAGAAGGGATAGAAAACGACGAGATCGGTACAACCATTCATACCTCAAAAAAACACAAAAGGTAGCTTGTGGATTCAGATAAGATCAAAGGGGATGTTCAAAAGCCCTATAATAAGCCTCAAGAAGACCCAAAATCATCGGATAAAGTCGACCCTGAAAAATTTAAGAAGGTGATGAAAGTTGATGAGTCGGAAGAATCTCAAAAGCGAAAGAAGCGAAATCTCCCTCGCGAGGAAGAAGAGGGTGAGGATGAACTTGCCGTAGAAGAACCTCAAACTCCTTCAGGATCTTTTTCTGAATTTATGAGTGATAAAGAAGAGCTCGATAGTGTCTTTGATAAGGAATCTGGTGGTGTGAGACGTCAAGCGGCCCCCCAAGAAGATGCTTTTATCGCACCTCCTGAAGAATCAATCTCGACGGAAGGGGTCGAAGTGGACGAAAGCGGATCGTCTTACTCTTCTGCGCAATCTCAAAATGTCGCTCCTTCACAATCCAACAACCCATCCTCTGCACCGCAAACTCCTTCTGAGACATCTAGCAGCGCCCCTTCGCAAACTCCTCCCACGTCAGAGAGTGAGCAGCCCCCTTCAGGAAATCTCCCCCCATTTCAAGGGGAATTTGAATCTCAGACGCCTTACCAGCAACAGCAAGAGCCAACCTCTCAAGTCTCCTCTTACACACAGGATACCGATTCATCTAGCTCAACCCAGCAACCCCAAATACCGACAAAAAAAGAGCAAAGTCACCAAGAACAGATGCCAAAGAAAAAAGAAGAAGACTCCTCTCTTCTTGCTTCCCAACCGAAAAAAAGTGAGCTTGATGCTCTGAAAAAGAAACCGAAAACAGGTCCTGCTGCAGAGACAAAAACGGTCCCTCAAGAAAAGCAGCCAACGGACAAAATAGCTCCCATTCAACAAGATGTCATCGATAAACCTTCTGCTTTCCTTCATACCATCCCCTCTCCTTCTCCCAAAGAGAAACTCCCCCAAGTTCCAACAAAGGGATCTCTTGAAGGGAGCATCGAGGCAAAAGAGCCCGATGCAAAAATTCTTCCCATCGATGAAGCTTTCTCTGGAGAAGGATCCAAAGAAAAACCTTTTGAAGAGGGTAAAAATGAAGAAACCCTTCCCTCCTCTGGAAAGATCAAGCAATCTGGCCCTTTTCAACGGTTCACTCCTCAAGAAGTGCGCAACCAGAAAATAGGGAAAGAAGCCACAACGGCAGCTACATATGAAGGACTAACTGTGCCAACCTCAACGGAAAGTGAACAGGGAGAAATGGGTGGGCAACACAAAAAGAAAGACGATCAAACATTCATTGAAGCAACAAGTGAAACGGCAGGAATTCCCCTCCCTACCCTTGATATCCCCGTCTCCTCGATTGCACCGGCAACCGAAACCCCTGCCTACACTAAACTCTCTCCCGAAGTGCATGAGCTCTTTGAAAAAATCGGAGGAGTGATTCTGGTTCAACAGAACAAAGGGGTAACCACCACAACGGTGAATATCAATATGCCCAACTCTGTTTTCGATGGAACCCAAGTCATTCTTGATCAATATAGCACTGCTCCTAACTCTTACAACATTCAACTTGTGGGCAGTCCTGAATCTGTCAAAGTCTTTAGCCAAAACCTCGATGCGCTGAAAGCATCTTTCAAACAGGCCAACTTCAACTTCGAAGTGAACATCCAAAACCCTATCCTCACAAGGGGAAAAAAATCTCCCCATCTGATCCGTCGCAAAGGTAGCGCTGGCAGTAAAAAAGAAAAGTAATCCTTGTCTCCAATTTTTAATTGAATTAAAGTGGGCCCGGATGAATGAGGATTGGAATATGAAAATCAACAAGTCAGACTCTGTAACTCAACAGAAATCAGAAGCAAAAGAACGGAAGGCCCCGGCTGGGAGAAGTTTTCATGAGCTCATGGCTACACGGCAGCTCCCAAAGCGAATCCAACGCAAGTCATCCATCTTCGAAATGGCAGGAAAAAGAGAAGAGAAGGCCAATCGCTCTAAGAACGAGAATAAAGAAGCGGTCCACCATGGAACATCTTTAAGCTCTTTATCGACCGATGGAATCGTGGAGGCTCATGGAGTCGCAGAAATTTCTGAACTCACTCCTGAGATGGTTGAACTGATGGAAACAATGGCTCACTTTATCAAACTTGAAAGTGAAAATGGTGTTTCCATAACCACCGTCTTTGTTGAGATGGAAGGGTCGGTTTTTGATGGATCACAGATCATTATCAATCACTATGATACTGCTCCCCACAGTTTTAACCTGGAGCTTAGCGGCTCTCCAGAAGCCATTGAGCTCTACGCGGCAAACCTTGCAGCCCTTCGCCACTCCCTTCACAACCATGAATCTCTTAAAAGCTTTCAGATCGAGCTTCTCCGCCCTACCCTTTCAGAAAAGAGTGATTTACATTTACGCAGCAAAGGAAAAGAAAAGAAAATTCATCGAAAACCCCCTTTAGGGGAAAAAATCTCTTTCTAATTTGCTCTGAATCCCGTATGTTTTGATAATAAACGCGGATTCGGGATTAGGCCCCTATGAGAACGCTTAGATTTTTGAGGAGATTTTTAGAAAAATCTGCGAGGTAGATAGCCGCGGAGCTATCTTCAAGCGGTCTTTCCTAAAAAGATTGCAAAAAGATGAGTGTTATCATAGAGGCCTAATCCCGGATTCGCGTTAATAATAAGCGATAGAAGAGATTTGTGTTATGAGTGCTCCATCTGATCATTGGATAAGAAAAGTAGAAACCCTTGTTGCTGGAGAGGTTGATGTCCCGATGTGGGGATCGATCCCCGCCTTTCCTTGGAAAGCGTTTGCAAAAGAAATTTCAACTGCTTTGGAGATGAAACCTTTGAAGATTTCTGCAGGAACTGCAGAGTGGAAAAAAGGAGGCTCCATTCTCACCGGAATGGGTCGTTCTCCACTCCAACTCGCAATTGAACTCTCTCCTCTCAAAGGAAGTTTTTCGCTTGTCTTCCCTTCTGAAGATTTCGCAAAAATCTCATCCTGGGCCATTCATCCTGATGCTGAAAATACCGGTTTTTCTGACCCTTATCTACAAAAGGGATTCTTCCGTTTCCTTTGCGCGGAAGGCATTGAAGCGATCGAGCGCCTCCAAACCTTTCCCGGTCTTGCACCTAAACTCATCGATATGCCTCTCGCTAAAGAAGACGCGTATTGTATTGATATTGCCTTTGAGCATGAGGGAGAAACGGTTTGGGGACGGATGATTTGCCCTGAAGCCTTTCAGCAGGAAATGAAAAAACACTTTTCACATGATTGGAACTTTTCGATCCCCTCAACGCTTTACACTTCTCTTTACCCAACGCTCTCACTTGCCGCTGGGAGAACAAACCTTTCACAAGAAGGATGGAACAAAATACAAGAAGGTGACTTTGTTATTTTGGACCATTGCTCTTACTATCCTCACTTGAAAAAAGGGACCTTTCAACTCCAATGTGGAGGAAAGCCTCTTTTTCAAGTGAAGGCAAAGGAAGATTCAATAAAAATTCTCGATTACGCACACTACTTTGAGGAAAAAACAATGGACGAAGATAATTTTGAGGACTCTTTTGGAACTCCGGGTGAGGAAGAAGCTGTTTCGGTTGAAGATGCTCCCTCAGGACCTCTTCTTTCCCCTAAAAAAGTTCCGATTTCCCTAACCGTCGAGGTGGCACGGATAAAAATGGGCTTAGATAAACTTTTGAAACTTAAGCCAGGAAATGTTCTAGAGCTTGGAGTTCAAGTGGAGAAAGGGGTAAACCTTGTGGCAAATGGGGAATGTGTCGGTAAAGGAGAGCTTATTCAAATCGGTGATGTGATTGGAGTTAAAATCACAAAACTTGGGGGATAGATCCCTTGACAGCGCATGATTTTCATAAGCAATCAACGCTCCCGAATTTGACAAAGGGAGAAGAGAAAAACTTAAAGCATCCGACTAAAATTGGCCCTTATAAAATTGAAGCTCCTTTGAGTCAGGGAGGGATGAGTTTCCTCTATCTTGGCGTTGATCCAAAAAGTCAAACGCCTATTGTCATCAAGGTTCTCTCTCCAAAATATTTAACCCATCCAGAGATGGTCCAACAGTTTTTAAAGGAAGCTGAAATCATCTCAATGACTGATCACCCCAATATCATCAAATTAAAAGGTCAAGGGGAATGGGAAGGAGGACTCTATATTGCCATGGAATTTGTTCAGGGCATTTCCCTAAAGCAGTTCATCATGCAACAGAATTTTTCGCCTCGCACCTGTGTGAATATTGTCCTTCAGGTGGCTTATGCCCTCCTCCATCTCCATACCCACGGAGTGATTCACCGCGACTTGAAACCTGAAAATATTCTGATCACAGAAGGGGGAAGTGTGAAAGTGATCGACTTTGGGATTGCGCAGCTCATCTATGACAAAGAAATTGCTCTCCCCTCTCAACGAGGAAAGTTCTTGGGAACACCTAGTTACATGAGCCCCGAGCAAAAAAAGGATCCCTTAAACGTCACCTTTTCAACAGATATCTATTCTCTGGGGGTGATTGCTTTTGAGCTCCTTGTTGGGAAGCTCAGTTTTGGATCGATTCAACTCTCTCTTCTTCCTAGCAACCTTCGTGGGATGATTGAAAAAGCACTCGCACCAGAACTCACCGTCCGTTATCCCGATATTGTTGACTTCATCACCGACTTGACTGAGTACTTGAAGAAAGAACAAAAAAATGGGGGTGGGGAAGGAATGAAAGAGGTCTGGGGGCACTTAGAACAGAGTCACCTAAAACTCCTCCCTGCCTCACTTCCCAAATGGAGTTCCTTTGATCTTGGCCTAGCCAAACCTGATCGTGAAAGTGACTTGGGCTCGTACTACGATTTCTTTAAGTTTGCTGATCAATCCTATCTCATTGTGATGGGAGAATATATGGAATCATCAATAGAAGGGCTTTCGTATATAGGACTTCTGAAAGGGATGGTGCAAAGCTTAACGCGCATGTATTTGTCTGCGGCAGACAACCATTTTCAACCCATGACTTTTATCACTGCGCTCAATGAAATGATTGCCTCTCATAAATTAGCACACCACTTTGTCTTTCAACTGCTCTATCTTTCTCCTTCCTCAAACCAATTTTCTTTTATTTCCTGTGGATGTGGAGCTCTCATACACCTTCCCCTCTCCGCAAAACGGCCCCGATTCCTCGCGAATCAAAATCCCCCTCTTGGAGAAGACCCAAATCATGGGTTTTATGAGACCACTGAGAACTGGACTGAGGGAGATCTTTTAATTGCTCACTCGTTCGATACTGAAATTTCTACGGTGAAGCATGGCGAAGATTTTGAAGATGCCCTACAAGCCATTGTTAAGGAAAACTTACAACTCTCAGCAAAGGCTCAAGCTGAGGGGATCTTAAATGGAATTGCAAAAGCATTTCCGGCCATCGTGGAAGCTTCTCCGAAAACAGTCCTTACAATTCATAGAATTGTTTAGCATTCTCATAAAAAATCTTCCGTTGATCCTCAAGATCATAGAGAGCTAACGTTTTTCTGAAGAGATCGATAATCTCCCCATAGGACATGAAGAGAGAATCCGGGGGGAAATTGCTAGCAAATAGACATCGATCGGCCCCAAAGACCCGGATGCCTCCATGAAGGAATCGTTCAATGTTTTTATTCTCGTAGTTTTTAAAAATAATCCCAATCCCACCGAGTTTTAGGTAAACATTCTCACAGTCCGAAAGAAGAGAGAGGTCAGACATCCACTTCTCAAGTCCTTGATCAGAAACATCTAGGGGCCATCCTAAATGATCGAGGACAAACATAACGTCGTCATACTCTTTGGCAAGTTTTGCCACAGCAGGGATTTGATGCCCAAACACAGAGACATCGAAGGAAAGGAGTTGCCGACTGAGTGCCTTAATGCCTCGATGAAAGTGAGGGTCACTAAGAAGATCTTTTTCAGTCGAGCCTGGCTGGCGGAAAAGAGTCTGTCGGATTCCCCTTACGTTGGGAAACTGGCAGTGATCTTTCAAAACATTTTCAATATCAGGATCGGTGAGATCTGCTTGTGCCACGATTGCATGGGGAAATCCATGGCTATCTGCAATTTTTTGGAGCCACTCGGTCTCATAGAGCGCTTTTTTGATGTCTGCATTAGCTTCTACATGGATACCTTTTGTCACGTGGAATGGCTTGACGAGCGCCTCATAATCAGGAACAAGAAAATTCTTCTGAATTTTCTTAATGTTCCCAAGCAACGATTCAAACTCGGTCTCTTCTCCCTTAAGCCAGGGATAATCTCCATGGTCTAGATCCCACAAGTGAAAGTGTGCATCGATGATCTCGTCCTTATACATAGCTCCTCTAAGTCCTCGCTTTTCCTCACCTTACCCCTTCCTTTATTTTTTGACGACACTCTCTAAGAGGGTGTTTAAAAAATCATTTCGGCCACTTAAAAGGAATCTTTTTCCCTTAGAACTTGCTTTCGACCCTCCACAAACTTGCTCAAGTTTGCTCCGGTCTCCAAGCAAGCCCTAAGGAAAAAATCTCTCCTTTTTTCGCCGAAAGCAATTTTTAAACACCCTCTAAGAACTCCGGAGGATTTTCAAGAAAATTTTCCGTTATAGGAAAAAGTTGATGCGCACTAAATCCCATCTCTGTTATGACATAAGATCTTTAAATAATGTAAAAATACGTGATGAAAAGTAGAAAAATCTTCCTTGCCTTTTTCTCCCTATCGCTATGTTTTTCTCCTCAGCACGTTTATACTGCAGATCGCGCTTCTCAAAGTTTCGAAGAAAAAACGGCGCCAGACAAACCTATCCTTCCTGGAGCGACAGGAGAAGGCTACACGATCAACTTCAATAATGTTCCTGTCTTAGAACTCATTAAATTTATCAGTAAAATTGGCGCTGTCAATTTTATTTACGATGAGGAAGATCTTACTTTTAATGTCTCCATTGTCTCTGAGGAACCAACGGCTCTAGTCAATGTCATGGGAGCTTTTATTCAGGTTCTAAGACTCAATGGTCTTGATCTAATTGAGCAAGGCAATAATCTTGTCATCTCCAAGGGTTCAGGAGTTAAACAAATTGCGACGGTTGTTTCGGCGGAGGTTCCTCTAGAGGGGCCAGGTATCCCTCCGATCATGACCCGAGTGTTCAGGGTCAAGAATGCAAACCCAGCAACTTTGGCTGGAATCATCGGTCCTCTCCTCTCCCCAAATGCAATCATCGAAGTGTCTGAAACAACCAGACACATTATAGTGACAGACATTACGCAAAATATCGAAGAGATTTATAAGCTCTTTTATAGCTTAGACATCCCAAGAGCATCACTGGAAATTGATTCATACACCGTCAAAAACAATTCCCCTGAGAGCCTCATCTCTTTAGCGAGTCAAATCTTGATCCCAATCTCTGATGGAAACCCTCTTATTTTTGTCCCTCAGAGCACGACCAATACGATCTTTATTGTCTCTACCCCTTTCTTGGTAGAAAAATCAATTGCTCTTATTGAGGATTTAGATTCCCCTCCTTCTATAGCAAGAGGCATTCGTGGACCCCTTACCTCTCAAAATATCTTGATCTACCATATCAAGCATAAGCCAGCAGATGTGTTGCAATCGGCGATCAAAGATATGGAAGCAAACTTTGTGAAAATGGGTCCTCCCGCGCAAAATCTTGTACAGGCTCTAGAGAGCATGAAATTCGTGAAGCAAAGTCACTCTCTACTTTTCACCGGAGATGCTACCTCTCTTCAAGAAGTGAAAAACATCTTAGACAGCTTAGATGTTCCCTACAGTGAAGAAGAGCTTGAGTATATCAAGGGTGGCTTCTATATCTATAAGATCAAGAATGGCGATGAAGAGCAAATTGCACGCTCCCTCGAGAAACTGGTCCAAAACCTCAAAAAGTCTCCCTATCCTGATCAGGATCTGATCGATACAATTGATTCCATGAAATGGATTAAAGAGAACAACTCTCTTATGTTTACAGGAGACCAACGTTCTCTCAATCGACTGAAACAAATCCTTCCTACTTTCGATATTTCTTTGCATGAGGCTTCAAAACTTCCTCTTGCCAATGACTTCTTTATCTATACACCTAAAAATGAAACGCCAGAGGAGCTCTATAAAGAGATCCAAGAAACCTATTCTAGCCTAAAAAACTCGAACTTGAGCGATGCTGCTTTCCTAAGCGCTCTTAGCTCAGCTAAGGTTTCAAAAAATCAAGGGACGGTTACTTTTACCGGAGACTCTCAATCTCTTAATCGGATTCGTGCCCTTGTTTCTATGATGGACCAACCCAAAGGGCCTTCTCCTGAGGAAATGTCGACCTATATTTACCAGGTGAAGTTTGTCAGCCCAGAGCGCATTGAAGTCGGCCTCCAAAAAATCGCAAAGTCACTCCCCTCTGATGAAGATCTGAGTGAAGCGATTGACAACATGAAATATGTCTCTGAGTCAAACACCTTTGTCTTCCGAGGGCAAAAAAGCGCGATCAACCAAATCAAGGGAATCCTCCCTACACTTGACAACCAAGCGATCGCGAATGAGTCACAATCGACCTATTTCGTTTACAAATTACAAAATGCTCCAGGAAGTGCTGTCCTTAATGAACTTCAACAGACAGCAAAGTCGATCAAAGGAAGTGATGCTGAGAGCAAGGAGCTCCTGGCGTCCATCAATAACATCAAATGGATTCAATCATCAAATTCTCTTGTGATCACAGGCCCTCCGACCGTCATTGACCAGATCAAAGAGATGGTTGGCAAATATGACCATCCTCATGCCGCTGTTCCTGCTTCCTCTTCTTTCTATGTCTATAAACCTCAGGGAGAGTCGCCAAAATCATTTAGAGATAAGATCATCTCAGCTGCAGAAAACATGGAAGAAGCAGGGCTGCAAGATCCCACTTTGATTAAGGCCATGAAGTCAGCAACTCTTGTATCGAATGATACCGCTGTTATGTTCACTGGAACTCCCTCAGCCATCAGTAAACTCAAAGAGGTAGCCCCTACGTTTGATGCGGCAAAGACAGCTCAAACAACTGACTTCTTCATATACAAACCTAGTTCCATTTCTCCAGAGAAATTAATCGATAACATCCGACGTTCAGCTGATCAACTTCAAAGCTCTGGACTAAAGGACGCTGATCTAATCCAAGCTATGAAATCAGCAAAACTTTCCTCTGATAAAACTCAAGTGATCTTCACTGGAACTCCAAGCGCCATCGAAAGAGTTAAGCTCATGGTGGGGCAATATGATAACTTGGAGAAACAAAGCCAAGCTTCCCAATATTACATCTACAAGCCACAACACCAATCTCCTGAAGCCATCATTAAGCAAGCAAAGCATGCGGCAGATCAAATGGAGGATGCGGGACTAGCAGACAAGAGCCTTATCAATGCCCTTAATTCCGCAACGGTAGTTTCAAATGGAACTGGCGTCCTTTTCACAGGAACAGCTGATGCGATTGATAGGATCAAGCAAATCGCTCCGACTTTTGATAATCCACGCGCTGTCCAGGAAAAAACCTCTCAGTACTATATCTTCAAGCCTCAGCATCAATCTCCAGAAGCGATTATCAAACAAGCAGAGCACACAGCTGACGAAATGAAAGATGCGGGACTTGCAGACCCTGAGCTCATCTCTGCCCTTGATTCTGGAACCATCGTCTCTCAAGGAACTGGAGTCCTATTCACGGGAACACCTGATGCGATTGGCCGTTTAAAAGATATCGTTCCAGCCTTTGACATCCCTGTAGAAAAGGCTCCTGCAGCAAATGAGTTTTATGTTTATAAGCCTACCCATATTTCTGCAGATGATCTTAGACGCCATGCGCGGATGGTTGCAGATGACATGGAATCGTCTGGATTTGCAGATAAAGGTCTTATTAATACCCTTAGAAATACCCGCCTTGTTTCGAATGGAAAGGGTGTCCTCTTCACAGGAACACAAGGTTCGATTGAGAAAGTTCAAGGGCTCCTTCCAATGCTTGACACACCTTCGGATGATCAAGTAAAGCAAGTGGGAAAAACAACCTTCCAGATTTATCAGCTTCAGCATCTCTCGGGACCAACCCTAATGGGATATCTAAGAAATATGGCTTCTGATCTAAAGCGTGCTGGATCAACACAGGATGACCTACTGACAACGCTTAATAACATGCGTTATGTCCCAGATACCAACTCGATCATCTTTACAGGAACACCATCCGCCGTCGCAGAGGCTGTGAATTTGGCGAAAAAGTTCGATATCGCCAGTCTTGCGCAAGAAGCGCCAGCACGAACTCCTTCTGGATATTTAATCTATAAGCCAAAGTTTGTTCCTGGAGAAGAACTGATTAAAATTGTCCGCGATTTCGAGCAGAACCTCATGACCTCAGGAGTGACTGATAAAAATCTCTTCGATGTCATCAACAACCTGAAGTGGATGGAGAAAACCTCTTCGATTTTAGTTTCTGGAAACGATGAGGAAACAAAAAAAGTTGTTGATCTTCTCGAGCGCTTTGATGTTGCTGGACCTAGTGTCCCAGGGGGAGAGCCAGGAATTGAAACTGTCTCTGACATGAGCTTCTTGATTTACAAACTTCAATACCATAATGGCGGAGAAATTCAAGATGCGATTAAGTTGATTGGACAAGATCTTGGGAAAGCAAAAACGAAAGTCAATGATAATCTCGTTGATGCCATCAACACCCTACAGTGGATTGAGGTGACAAACTCTCTCATTGCAACGGGGCAAGCAGACGCGTTAGGAAAGTTAAAAGAACTCATTAAGTCGATCGATATCCCCCTCAAACAGGTCTTTGTTGAAATTCTGGTCATTGAGACGACCCTAAGCAATAACTTGCAATTTGGGCTCCGCTGGGGCTCCCAGGGACAGTATCGAAATAAATTTGCCTATGGGACAAGTGGGCTTCCCGAAACAGTGGGTGGAGTTGCGGACCCTCTTGGGAGTTTCCAAAGTAACCTCTCTCAATCCATCGATGCGACCAATACTCCAAAGGGATCCTTTATTCCTTTCTCCTCTGGTGGTGATTTAGGGGTGATTGGGGATATTGTCCTCCATAAAGGACAGTCCTATTTTGCTCTAGGTTCTCTCGTAAGTGCCTTGAAGGATGAGGGAGATTCTGTTGTTGTCATGAACCAAAAAATCGTGACGCAAGACAACAAGATGTCAACCATCTTTGTTGGACAAAACATCCCCTATACAGGGTCTTATGTCAGCAACCAATCCAATAACACTGTGACAACTTCAAACATCGAATACCGCGATGTGGGGGTTAGCCTCAGCATTACGCCTGTTGTTGGAAATAACGATGTCATTACTCTCATGATTGAAGAAGACATTTCTGAAGATGTTAATCAGGGAGAAGGCTCTTCTTCGGTCAGTAATACCCAGGTAACGGGTATTACGACCAATAAATCGAGCACAAAAACCGTTGTTAGCGTCCCAGATAAGAGTTTCCTTATCCTGAGCGGTTCTGTGCAGAATACAAAGACTTATCACAAAACAGGAATCCCTTGCCTGGGAGGACTCCCCCTAATTGGTGCTGCCTTCAGCGACAATGAGAAAAATGATAACATCTCGAATCTTGTGATCTTTGTTCGCCCTCACCTCATCAAGTCTTTTGATACCTATCAAGAGATCACTGAGCGTCAGGAAGATCTCTTCCGTAGCCAAACAGTTGCTGAGGACTTCGATGCAGGACTTGAGCTTGTCAAAACTCCGGATGACACCTACTAGTCGTTGCCCATCCATAGACAATGTTATAGACTTTTACTTCCGTTTTGGTATGATCTCTCCATATGAAACGAATAATATTTCTATTATTAGTCTTATTTGCTGCAGTAGGATGTTATCGGGTTCCCGATAAGATCGAACCACAAGTCAACTACTCTGTGCAGGATAAGTATCTAAAAAGTCTACCTCCTTCTTTTCCTCCTCTTTCCCCTTCAGAAAAGAGTGAACCATGGGGGCAGGAATATGTGATTGCTCAAAAGTTTGCGGAGCATTTAGATCTATATCGTGCGATTACGACATTCAAACGTTCTGAATTTCTCCTTCCTCCTGGCAAACAGACTCGTTTGGAAGAGATTCAGTATCAGATCCTCCTCTCTTACTATCTGGGGAAACGGTACGATGAGGTGACGCAGGAGTTCATCCATTCTTCTCTTTATACTGCGACAAAGACCTTTCCTGCCTATCATGACCTCCTTGTGATTATGTATGAAAGTTATCTGGAAACGGGAGACACGGATAAGGCAGAGTATGTCCTCCGGGTCATTGATCATCATTTTCCAGAAACAGCGAAGAAGCTGAGGTTATCGACCGTCATGATCGAGGGAAATCTCGAGGAAATCCGTGTGGCTGAGAGGTGCGATCCCTCTAAAACTTACCTCAGAGATCTATTACGGGAGTATGACGCAAAAAAAAAATCTGTCTCTAAAGCCCAAACCTTGAACGCCCTTCTACCGGGAGCGGGATATCTTTATGTAGGCCAAAAACAATCAGCATTGACCTCTTTCCTCCTGAACGGACTTTTTATCTGGGCGGCTGTTCACTTCTATACCCATGGACATTTAGCCGCAGGAATCATTACAACAAGTTTTGAGGCTGGGTGGTATTTCGGAGGAATTTATGGAGCGGGAGAAAGTGCAAAGCTTTACAATGAGCGTCTCTATGAAAGGGTTGCGCACCCTGCGATGAACCGGAATGGCCTGTTCCCTGTTTTAATGTTAAAGTTTGGGTTCTAATGAGACTTCTCATCTTTATGGTTGTTTGCTTCGTCCCTCTGTTTGGGGAGGTGGGTTTTGTGGAACCCTGGGGAAAAGATGAAGAACTCATCCATAAGAAAAGTCGCATTCCTCCTCTTCCTGAAAAAAAAGGGGTGATGACCCGTCTGTCAGAGTATGTCATTCTCTTCCATCAAAACATCCTTTCTCCTGTGGATGGTCCGAGAAGTCACTTCCGTCCCACAAGTTCTCGCTATATGCTTCTGGCTATGCGCCGCTATGGATTCCTCAAGGGATATATTATGGGATGTGATCGTCTTCTTCGTGAAAATAAAGAGGAGTGGGTTTACCGAAAGGTCGTCATTGATGGGGAAGAATTCAAATGGGATCCAACGTTCTCGAAGCAAAGTTCTTCTTCTAAAAACTCTCCATCATGAGATTTTTTCTTCTTCTCCTGACGTTTCTTTCCTTTAAGATAAAACGTTAGAGGAACCCCGGTGTAACGGTAGGCCTTCCGAAACTGGTTAATCAGGTACTTTTTATAGGTATCACCAAGGAGCTTCGGTTGATTCACAAAGAAAACAAACCGTGGGGGAGAAACGTCGATCTGCGCCATGTAGTAGATCCGAAGGCGTTTTCCTTGAATCATGGGTGGGTGAACTTTTGCGATCGTCTTCTCGACGAATTTGTTAAGTTGCCCCGTGGAGATTCTCATCGTTAAATCAGCATAAATTTCTCGAATAAGAGGAAATAGCTCATCAAGCTTTCGCCCTGTTTTTGCCGATCCAAAAAGGGTGGGGCAGTAGGTGATGAAAGAGGCTTCAATCTCTAAGCTTTTCTTGCAGTGCTCCATACGGAACCCTTTGACAAGGTCCCACTTATTGAAAAAGAGGAGACATCCCTTCCCTTTTTCTTCAATGAGGTTAGCAATCCTCTTTTCCTGAGCTGTCATCCCTTCCTGGGAATCAAGCATTAAAATACAAACATCAGCCCGTTCAATGGCTCTTTCTGTCCGTATCGCCGCAAATTTGTCGACAACTTCGTGTTCAGACTTTTTCCGACGGATCCCTGCAGTATCAATGATAGTAAAGGTTTCCCCTTCCCATTCCAGTTGAACGTCAATGGAGTCACGGGTTGTTCCCGCAATGGGACTCACCACACATCGAGGTTCGTTCAGAAGGGTATTGATGAGGGTCGACTTTCCAGCATTAGCGCGTCCAATAATCGCCACTTTAATCCCTGGTAGCTCTCTTTCCACATCTTCAATGATAGGGCACGGCTTCAGCGCTGCTTCTAACATCTCGACGATGTTCCGCCCCTGGATGGCAGAGACACCAAACACATTCTCAATCCCCAAGGAATAAAAGGAAGCAAGTCGGGACTCATCTTCATTGTCCACTTTGTTCACAGCAAGTGTTATGGGCTTTCCACTCCGCATAAGAAGATCTGCAACATGCTCATCTAAGTTCGTTACTCCAATGCGAGAATCAACAACCATGATGAGACTATCGGCCTCAAGAATGGCAATTTCTGCTTGGCGCTTCACCTCTTCTGCAAAAGGAATCCCCGACTTTTCATCGATTCCCCCTGTATCGATGATCTCAAAGGGACGACCAAAAAGCTCTGCTTCTGCATAGAGCCGGTCTCGGGTCACCCCTTCCATTTCATCGACAATCGCGATCCGCTTTTTTGCGATCCGATTGAAGAGAGCCGATTTTCCCACGTTCGGGCGGCCGATAAGTGCAATCTTTGTTTTATTCATCACCAAAGATCATACCAGACCGCCGATTAAAACCCCAAGCAGCTCCCTTCGGAATCGCTTTAAATTTTTAGTTTACCTTTTTTTGCCGCAGTAGTCACACCAGTCAATAATGTCTGGGTTACCTTGGTTGCAGTAACTACATGTCCATGAAGAGGAAATTCCAATAAAAAGAGTCCCTAAAATCAAAAGTTTTTTCATGTAAACCTCATAGTGGTTTTTTTAGATGCCCTCAACATACCTCCAAGTAAAATTTTTAGGACAGGGTAAAATTTACGCATAATTTCCGTGCAAAAATGCCCCAGATTTTGTAAGTAAAAAAGTATGAAACGAGCATTATGGATCTTCCTGGGGATTGCGGTAGCATCTCTGGCTATCTCTTTTTTCGTTGAGTATGTTCTTGGTATCCGTCCTTGCATTCTCTGCCAATTGCAACGGATCCCCTACTTCACTGTAGGAGGACTTGCCATCCTGGGACTTTTTGTCCGTTGGAAACAAGGGGTGATTCGAGTGATTCAGGTCTGCTTTTTGGCAGGAGTGATCCTCGCAAGCTACCATACCTGCGTTCAGTTCGGATTTCTGGGCTCTCCTTGCCAAAAGAAACGAACAGAGCAAACGGGACCATCCTGGCGCATTCTAGGACTTCCTCCTCCTCTCTATAATGGGGTCTTTTCTCTTGCGGTTTTGATCGGAACAGAGGTGTTCTTAGTCAGATGGCGCAATAGGCAATAACTATACCTAACGCGAATTCGGGATTAGGTCCCTATGAGAACGCTTAGATTTTTGAGGAGATTTTTAGAAAAATCTGCGAAGTAGATAGCCGCAGAGCTATCTTCAAGCAGTTTTTCCTAAAAAGATTGCAAAAAGATGAGTGTTATCATAGAGGTCTAATCCCGAATTCGCGTTATACCTAATGAACGTCCCTTGTCATTTGATTGAGTAGTTGGATGAGATCATCGCGGTCAAGGTGTTTGATTTGGTCCTGATCGTCATAACCAATGACACCTTCGGTTAAGGAGATCTTCTTTTCGATGAGAGCATGAATATGCTCTTCAATGGAGTGCTTGTTGACCATTTTGAAGACTTGAACCCCACGGTTTTGCCCAATGCGGTGCACACGGTCAGTCGCTTGGTTTTCTTTTGCAGGATTCCACCAGCGGTCATAGTGGATGACAACGGAGGCGGCGGTAAGGTCAACTCCAGTTCCCGCTGCTTTAAGAGAGGCAACAAAAACCTCACACTCAGGATCTTCTTTAAATTTCTTCAGTTGTTTTTTCCGATCTTGTGTTGATCCACGGATCGTGGCATAGCCAATTTTGTGTTCTTTGAGATAACTCTCAATGATGGTCATCATATCGAGATACTGCGAGAAAACGACAAGTTTTTGTCCACTTCCTCGGGTTTCTTCTAGGAGTTCGACAAACAGATCCCACTTCCCACTTTGATGCTTCTGATAGTCTTTGATATTTTTAGAAACCAGCGCGGGATGGTTGCAGATTTGTTTGAGGGTATTGAGGAGGGCAAAGACGTGCATGTATGGGACATCTTTGTCTTGATTTTCAATATCTTTAAGGAGGGTCTCGCGTGATTTTTTCACAACATCACGGTAAAGCTTTTTCTGCTCTTCTGAGAGGAAGCAATAGGCGATCTCTTCAATTTTTTCAGGGAGATCATCGAGGACTTCACTTTTCTTCCGTCTCATGACGAAGGGATGAATGAGGCGGGAAAGGAGCACTCGCTTTTCTTGATCATGGAGTTTCTCGATGGGATTCACAAAAATTTCACGGTAAGCTGTTTGCCCTGGCATATAGCCCGGAAGGACAATATCGAAAAGTGCTTTGAGTTCTAGGAGTCGATTTTCAATGGGGGTTCCTGAAAGTCCTATCTTGGTCTTAGCTTTGAGCATCGAAAGGGCTTGATGGGTTTGCGATTGGGCATTTTTAGCGATTTGGATCTCATCTAGAATGGCAACATCAAAGTCAAGGGTGGCAATGAGTTCACGCTCGCTCCGTAGCGTTCCATAAGAGGTTAAGAGAATATCTGCAGATTGATTAAATGACTTGAGGGTCCGTTGCGTTCCATAAAAAACGACAACTTTAAAGTCGGGTAAAAACTTCTGGAGGAGATCTTCCCAATGGTAAAGGACAGAGGTGGGACAAACGATAAAGTATTGTGGCTTTTTCTCCCCTCTTGCATTACGCGAGGCGGCAAGAAGTGCCATAGCTTGGTGTGTTTTCCCGAGTCCCATGTCATCGCAAAGGAGCCCGGAAAGGCCATAGGAGTAGAGGAACCATAGCCACTTCATCCCTACTTCTTGGTAAGGACGGAGGGTACTTTGGAGTCCATCAAGATTGAGAATATCTGAGGTTTCAAAGCGATCAAGCTCTTCAAGAAGGGCCCGCGTTTTTTGAGCTTCTGCTGTATTTTCTTTTGGTTCTTCAACATTTTCAAAGGTTCTGAGACGGATCCATCCGAGGGTTGAAAGGGTCAGGGTGTCATCATGGACTTCTCCTAATTCACGAAGCCAATTAAAACGGGGATCTTTGAAAAAGAGGAGACCGGCTTCGGTAATTGCATAGGAGCGGTGACGGTCGATACTTTCTTTAATAACGCTTAAGCTTTCTTCGCCATGCTCACTGACATAGACAAGTTCTGCTTCCCACTCTTTTCCTTCTGTTTTTTCGATCTTATTGACTTTTAACGACAGGTTATTCGGTTTTTTTAGGCGGCGATCGATTTTGATGATGAAGGCTTTAAGTTTTGTGAGTTCAACAGTAATAAAAAGGGGCTCGCGACTTTCGTCGATGATGGTTTTCTTCCGGTATTTTTCAGGGAGACGGGCAGGGGGTGGAATTTCTGAAAACCCTTCCCCAGGAACATAGGCAAAATCCCCAAAGTAGTGGATCTCCTTTCCTTCATATTCAGCTCGGTAGAAGTATTGAGGCTCAACGATAATCCGCCGTTTGTCGTCCATCGAGATATTGATCCCTGCTTTTTCTAAGGGACACGTTGGGCTGAAGAAGTTTTTGATTTGCTCTAGCTCTTCTTGGTTCTCATGGATGAAAAGGGGGATTTCTTTTGCTTTCAAAACACGGCCGGGGGAGATCTGCCCAAGCCCTCGGGCGCGTACTTTTTTGTAAAACCCCTTTCCCTTCATGTAGAGCCAGTCACCGAAATCGAGAATCTCATCACTCCCTTCATAGGACCCTGATTCACTTTCAAAGGTGAGTTTTTTGAGATCAAAGGAGTAGGTCAGCTTAAATTCTACATTTGAAAGGTGGATTTGGAATCCATCGTGTTCGTTGAGCCATAAACGGTACTGGTTGATAAAATCACCAATTTGATCAGGGGGCACAATGGTTTGTGTGGTTTCAAAGAGCATCTCTTTGAGAGGAAAAAATCCTCTTCCGGTTACGTAGGCCCAGGAATGAAAAAGGGCTGATGTGGCTTGTTGAAGGTCTCCTTTTTCAAAGGCATAGGAGCTGATGTGTAGCTGCTTATTTTCATCAAAGAAGAGATCGTATTGTGGAGTGACAGGCTCTCGGGTAATCGTTTCTCCTTCTAAATATTTTTCAACAGCTTTCACGTTGTGATCGATAAATTCCCCAAGCTTTTCTTCTGGAATCGCTTTTTGCTTCAGAAGGGGGCTGGTTTTTGCTGGAAAAAAGCCATTTTCAGGGAAATATTCCCAATCTCCAACTTTGATCGCATGGTCTCCAGGTTTATCCTCTAAAGGTTTTGAGGAAATATGGAGAACTTTCTCTTTCGGATCATAGGTCATTTTCTTCACGGAGACATCGCGAAACTCATGGACAGGAAGAGAAGACTTGACCTGCTTTAATGAGGGAATAATCTCTTTCCAATTCACTTCGGCAATATAAAACTGAAAATCAAGATCTTTGAAATGAAGGGTGACTTGCTTGGGAAGCATTTTCCCCGTCTGACTAAAATCAATGGAGTAAGGAAGATGAAATTCTTCTTGCAGAAGCATCCATTTTGCAAGATCTGACCAATAGGAAAGTTCATACTGGAGTTCTTGGGTTGGAGTCCCCCGTTTCCATAGGGCAAGTTCTTCGGGAGGGAGGTTGGAAAATTTTAGGGAGGTCTCTTCTGTTTCTTCTTCTCTTTCAAAAATGAGCTCTTTTATAAGAGATTTTCCCTTAGCAGTTTTCACTGTAAGGGTGAAGAGGACTTCTCCACTTTCAGCTTGAGCCACATAGTCTTTTTCCCCTTTTTTCTTGAGGATTTTTGGGTCAATGCCATGCCGTTTAAACGCAATCGTACACAGCTTGTTCCAAAAGCTTTCTTCAAATCGAATATGGAGGGGTTCGTCATTCTGGATTTTCAAAAGCGCTGCTGCCAAATGAGGACATGAGCGATACTTTTCTGCCTCTGCGCAAGTGCAAAAGGCATCTTTCACTTCTCCTTCATCATTGACTTGGAGAAAGGGCCAAAACTCCTCTTTCTGCTGCGCATCTTGAACTTCAACCTGATAGGTCCCTCCAGAGAAGACAATGCTTTTCACATCCCCCGCTTGGATGAGAGCTTGCCCTGCTTGATTGTGCTTATCCTGAAAAGGGGTTTTCACAGGCTGCTTAGCACCTCTTTTGGGGGATGGAAGGCATAGTTCAGGTCGTGGGCAACATGCTCATTCGTGACTTTTCCTAAGCAAACGTTGAGCCCATCTAAAAGATGAGGGTCTTGGAGCAAGGCTTCTTTGTAACCTTTTTCAGCAAGCTTTAATGCAAAAGGGAGAACACTATTCGTGAGAGCAATCGTTGCAGTCCTTGCGCAGGCTCCAGGCATGTTGGCGACGCAGTAGTGAACAACGTTATCTTGAACAAAAATCGGATCGGAGTGAGTGGTAGGACGTGATGTTTCTGCGCATCCCCCTTGATCTATCGCAACATCCACAATGACCGATCCATGTCTCATTTTCTTCACGATATCTTTCGTAATAAGCTTTGGGGTGAGTTTTCCAGGAATCAACACAGCTCCGACAACGATATCGCATGAAGAAAGCTCTTCTTCAATGGTCACTGGGGTTGAATAGAGTGTTTTAAGGCGCCCTTCAAAGAGATCATCTAGCTCGCGCAGGCGATCGAGATTGCTATCTAATATGGTGACGTCGGCTCCTAATCCACGAGCCATTTTTGCTGCTTGTGTCCCTACGACTCCACCCCCTATGATCACAACTTTTCCGGGAGCTACTCCAGGGACACCTCCTAGAAGTGTCCCTCGGCCTCCCGCGGCCATGTGCAGAGAATTCGCCCCTGCATGGATCGAGATCCGCCCTGCTACTTCACTCATAGGAGTGAGTAAGGGAAGACGTCCTTTACAATCGGTCACCGTTTCGAAGGCGATCCCAACCACTTTTTGTTTTAGAAGGGCTTCCGTTTGCTTTGGATCTGGAGCTAGGTGAAGGTAACAGAAAAGGATTTGGTTTTCTTTTAAAAGAGGATACTCATTTGGCTGAGGCTCTTTGACCTTAATCACCATCTCAGCCTCATAAACCAGCTCCGGCCTTTCTACAATCTGGGCACCCGCTTTTTTGTAATCTTCGTCCTCAAACCCAATTTTACTTCCAGCTCCCTTCTGTACCATAACGGTATGCCCCCCTTTGACAAGGGCTTTGACCATTGCAGGGGTTGCTCCAACACGGTATTCATGATCTTTTACTTCTTTTGGAATTCCAACTTTCATATTCGAACCTTTCCTTCAAAGACGTAGGCGACATCCCCCGACATCGTAATCCCTATGAGGTCTTGATTTTCTAACGCAATTTCAAATTGAAGCTCTTCCCCTGATCCAAACACAATCGTGACAGGGCCAGAAAGGCCAAACTTCATCCATGCTGCAAAAGCTGTTGCAGTTGCTCCACTTCCACAAGAGTATGTTTCTTCTTCTACACCTCTTTCAAAAGTGCGCATCCTAATGACGCGAAAAGGTTCGAGTTTAGCATAGTTGATATTTACTCCCAAATCAGAAAATTTCTTCGGTGCCTCTTCATCAAACTCTGCAAGATCCTCAGCAAAAGTAACAAAATGAGGGACACCCACTTCGAGAAGAATGTCTGAGCCCATTTTTTCCAAAATCTTAGGGATTCCCATCTCCACAAAAACCTGGCCGTTTTTAATGCTGCAGGGGTAGATTTTTTTCATTGTTTCAATCTTAAATGACTCTTGATCGACCCCTAAATCGCGAATAAACTGAATCAAACACCTGAGACCATTACCACACATCTCTGCTTCCGAGCCATCTTTGTTAAAGATGCGCATCCTAAAGTCCCCTTCATCCGAAGAGCGTAAAAGAATCAAACCATCGGTTCCAATTCCATATTTAGGATGACAAAGCTGTGTGATGATTTCGGGACAAACCGGAAAGACCTCTTCTCGATCATCGATCAAGATGAAGTCATTTCCTGTCCCATGATACTTAGAGAACGTGAATTCGCTAGCGCTAGCACTTTTGAGACCCAATCCCCGTTCGTTAACTTTAACGTCATTCAAAGCCTAGCTCTTTGTAAGATCCGACGATGCCATCAAGGAGTCCAAAATCTTTTGCTTCTTGAGAGCTCATCCATGTATCACGATCGATTGTTTTTTCAATAAGAGCAGAATCTTTCCCTGTCGCTTTGGCATAAACATCGACAATTTGCTTTCGTGTTTTGATGATCTCTTTGGCTTGAATCTCCAGGTCTGTCGCTTGCCCTTGAATCACTCCAGAGATGAGCGGTTGGTGAATCATGATCCGCGCATTTTTCGATGCAAATCGCCTGCCAGGAGCTGCAGCAAGACTTAAGATCGATCCCATGGAGGCTGCAAGCCCTGTGACAAGAGTTGTCACCGGAGAGGTGATCATCATGATCTGATCCCAGATTGCAAACCCAGAGTCGACAGACCCCCCAGGAGAATTGATAACAAAAAGGATCGGTTCGCCCGGTGCAGTATGTTCTAGATACCAGAGCTTGCGGATAGCATCTTTTGCACTTTCGTCAGATACGGCTGAAGAGAAAAAGATCCGCCTCTTTTTGAGAAGAAGTTCTTCAACCTTTGCATCGAAAGGTTTGGATTTTCCTTCATCTTCACATCCGAGAGATTCAAATTGAGTGGCCATCTTTTATCCTTATAACGTTACTTTTACTGTTTCTTCGAGCGATTTGAGTTCAGGATAAAGGGGGAAATTCCCTAGCATTCCTGAGACTTCTTCTTTTGTTTTTTCTAACACCTGGGCATCAAGATCGACTTTTGCTTTACCCGGTATTCCTGTCTTTTCAACAACCTTCGCTTTTGTTGCTTTTAACAGATTGTACATTAAATCGGCAATCTGTCGCATTTCTTTCTCTTTTAATCCACGACTTGTTAGGGCGGGTGTTCCAATCCGGACTCCAGAAGTATACCATGCGCCATTCTCATCATTTGGGATCGCATTGCGATTGACAGTCATGAGCGCTTCGCGCATTGCGGTTTCTGCTTGCCTTCCTGTTAGACCAAAACTTGTCATGACATCCATCACAAGGAGATGGTTATCGGTTCCACCGGTGAAAAGTTTCGCCCCTCGCAGGACAAGTTGTTCAGCCATCGCTTGCGCGTTGGCAATGATTTGTTTTGCATAGGTGCGGAAATTTTCTTGGCGCGCCTCTCTGAATGCCACGGCTTTTGCCGCCATCACGTGAGGAAGAGGTCCCCCTAAGACAAGAGGACATCCTTTATCGATCACCTCTTTCCATTCATTTTTGCAGAGGATCATCCCTCCACGCGGACCACGAAGGGTTTTGTGGGTGGTTGAGGTGACAATATCAGCATAAGGGATCGGGTCATATTCCCCTGTTAAGGCTTTCCCTGCAACCAAACCAGAGAAATGAGCCATATCCACAAGGAAAACGGCGCCACATTTCTCTGCGATCTCTTTCATCTTTGCAAAGTTAACGAGACGAGGGTAGGCAGAATAACCAGCTACAAGAATCGTTGGCTTTTCCCGCATGGCCTGCGTTTCAATGACCTTATAATCCATAAGCTCTGTTTGACGATCCACCCCATAAGAGGCAACTTGCATCATTTTTGAGGAGACATTTTGCTTAAACCCGTGGGTTAAGTGTCCCCCGGAATCAAGAGCCAGCCCCATCATTTTTTGCTGAAGCATCAGCATACGGATCCGCTCATATTCTTCAGGAGTCAGATCATCTAAACTTTTCTTCCCCAGTTTTTCGACCTCTTTATTCTGCACACGCTGTACTAAAATGGACCAGAAGGCCACCAAGTTTGCATCGGCGCCGGAGTGGGGTTGCACATATCCGTGTTCTGCACCAAAAAGCTTCTTGAGCTCTTCCACAGCAAGGGCTTCAACCGTATCAACGTTGTCACATCCAGCATAAAAGCGGTGAAATGGGTACCCCTCACTGTATTTGTCGGTCAACAGGTTTCCCATGGTGAGTTGGGTTGCTAAAGAGGAATAATTTTCAGAAGCAATCAGCTTTAGGTAAGCTCGTTGATCTTTCAGCTCCTTCACAATCGCCCCAGCCACTTCTGGGTTGTTCTGGCTGATGTGATCCAAAGAGGCAAAATAGGCAATCGCCGAAGCGTCTCTCTCTTCTGGGGGAACTTTTTCAAAATAGTGAGATAAAAATTTCATTGGGGGTCTCCACACGTTCAATCAATCATTATAACGGAAGAGCGACTATCGCGCTACTTTCTATTCTGGTGTGATGTTGTCGTTAATGCTTGTTGAGCTTGTTCAAAGGCAAACCCACTCCGTTTCATCCTGGCCGCAATGAGGCGAATTTTCCTCTTAGCCTCCCTTAAAGAGACCTGGCCTGGCATCTTTTCAATGTAGGTATCCGGGATAGAAACTGCTAACCTTTTGACCTCATTTTTCAAGACTTGCTTCCGTTCCTCAGAGGTTAACTCCTCAACCTTGATCCATTCAAAGCGATCATTAAAGGCTCCGTTCTTGACTAAATAGTGCTCTTTGTCAAGAGTTGTTGCCCCTATCACTGAAATGTTACTTCCTTCAATCTCAGTGAGAAAATCGCCTGCCAGGTCGGTGCTTCCATGCATCCCTATTCCTGTTCCAACGAGTTGCCAGATTTCATCGACAAAAAGGATCACACGCTCAAATTGATTTAAAAACCCAAAAAGCTCTTTAACCCTTTGTTCTTTGGTTCCAATAATCCCAGCACCTGCAATCAGATCTTTGGCATTGGTTTGGAAGATTTTGACACCTTTCAGTTCTGAATATTCCCCACTCAAGGCCCCTTCCTTCAGATGACTGGCGAGATGGGTTTTCCCCACCCCCGGCTTCCCTTTCAAGATGACATTTTCTCCTGCGTATAAACAGTCCCTAACGCTCTCTATGAGTTCTTGGCGACCAATGTAGGAATCTTCTTCTCTAGAGATTTCTCGCACAAAATTGGGCATGCTCGTTACAACCGTTTTCTCTCCAAGATGGGGAACCTCTTTGTAAAACTTGAGTCCATAGTAGAGAAGTTGAACCGCTGCAGAAAGGACGCAAACTTCGCGATGCTTATCGGAGAAAACAACCCCGACAACGGATGCGACAAAGGCGCCGAGTGAAATCATTTCTGCCGCAATATGAGAACCAATCACACTTTTTCGTGTCCGATCAAGCCCTCTAATTTCTCCCCCGACATCAAATCCCACCACTTCTGCAGAAAGAATAAAGCCTGTCATGTGGACGACTGTGTGAAGTTTTTGAAGGCGGGGACTGAAGCTATAATATAGCGCGCATTCCAGAAGAAGAATTCCCATGGTGCGACAGCCTACCGTCACATTCTGTTTCACCCCATCTGAAAGGCCTGTCTCGATGACACCCCTTGCCCCTAACTGAAATAGCCCTCCTAAGAGGGCGAATCCCCCAACATCTTCAAAGTTGATTTTCGACAGCATGCGACATCCCTCACCAAATCAGGGCACGGGATTCTAAACTTCTCCTCAAAAAATCTCAAGAAATTATTTACTATTTGCTAAATCGATTTGAGTAGTGACTCCCAATCAAGAGTTTGCATTTTCTCTGTACGGATCTTTTCTAAGATCATGTTGAAAACACTAACCGTCCCTCCAAACTCTAATTTTTTTTGCTTGGCAATAGTGGCTATTTGCTCGATCAAATCATCAGGGATCAACTCAGGGATCTCGAATAGCCGCTGGAGTTTGAAGTCAATATAATCCTGGAACTCGTCCTCAAGAACCTCTTCCATGGACTGGTTGAACTGTTCCATTCTTTGAGCCGTTAAGTAAAGACGGGCAATATCCGAGCGAAGCCCAAACTCCCCCATCAATGCATTAGCTTTAAACACGCACTCAACAAAGTTTTGGGGCAATTTTAATTTAGGGTGTTTTTTAGCGATTTTTTCAAGATGTTTCGTGAGAATTTGACCTCTAAGCTCTTTTGTCATCCGAGGCATCACAACTCTTTGAAACCTTTGCCGAAGAGGCTCATTTGAATAGAGTTTTTCATAATGATCAAAGGTCGTTGCAGCAATGATTCTAATGTTAGGGTCTGTCATATGAACTAATAGAGCTTCTGCTAGCGTCGAGTCTGGCGCATTCTGCGACCGTCCATCTGATAAGGCTTGATGAATCTCATCAATGAAAACAATCGCTTTCTTCCCTTTCAGAAACCGGAAAAGATCGTTTACTTTGGCCTGAAGCTGACCAACATACATTGTATTTTCCATCAGCATTTTGCTATTTGTCGAATAGACTGTCCACCCTTCAAAGTCCTTCAACTTTCCTCTTAAAATGCTCCGAGCGAGATGACGGACTAGCTCTGTTTTTCCCGAACCAGCATCCCCGATTAAACAAGGATTATTGGCCTGGATATCAATTCTTAGTACCGACATAAATTTCTCGAAGAGTTTTTCTCTTCCCTGATACTCTACCTCACCTTCCTTGAGATCCTTTGTCACATCGGTGAGAAACCCAAGAACATGATCTTTGGATGAGGGTTGCTGCTCAATGTAAGCCGTCTCATAGTAAAATCGTTGCAAGTAACAAAGGGCATGAATCGTTGCTGCTGTGGTACAGAGCCTTTTCCCTTCAACGGCAAGGAAAGCCGCCACGACAGTCGTAACAAATGAGGCAAGAATGACCATCTCATTCAGAGCATGAATTGCCTTGAGCTGTTTGTTACTCTGACGTTCTTTGTCCGTTGAAGATCGCACAATCCCCTCTGATAACAAACCGACTCCTGAATAGAGCAGAAAAGCCGAAGAAAGAACAGCATAATCCTCTTCTAGATAAAAGGGTTGAATAAACTCATGAAGGACTTGATAGTGGAAAGGCATTGCAAAGACCCCAAACCCTTTTTTTTGCGTGATGGCTCCCATCCCATGCAATAGAGAGGCTCCGATTGCCCACCTTCCTAAAGTATTAAATTGAATGTTGCTCAAATGCTCCACAAAAACCCCAAACTTAATTTTTCTCCAAACATTATCCCTAAACCTTAAGATTATTACAATTATTTCTTCTCAAAGAATTCCTATCAAAACGCAGATAATGCTTGAGAAATTTCGGCTGAGGGGGTAGGATAGATAAGTATCGAAATAGATAGGAAGAGCTAAATGCAAAAAGGACTAAAGCCACTACTTGACATTCAAGAACTTGATATTAAGATGATCCGGCTGATGCGCGTAAAAAAACAGCGTCAGGGAGAGCTTAAGCAGATCGAATCTCTCCGTATTGAGCTTAAAGAACAGCTCCACCTTAAAGAAGAAGAGATCAAAGAGATCGAAAAACAAGTCAACGGCCTCGAAGAAAAAATCCAATCTTTAACTGATAAATATAAAAAGCTTGAATCTCAACAGTCTAGCGTCAAAAAGGTCGAAGAATTCAATGCTCTGACCCAAGAAATGACCACCGTTGAAAGAGAAAAAGTCGCTCTCGAAACGCAAACCTCTAACATCCTCGATCGAAAGGTTGCTGAAGAAGAAATCCTAGAAAAAATTAAAGACAGCCTTGCCGCTTCTGAAACAAACAGTATTGAGCTTGAGAAAGAGATCAAATCAAGCATTGACCAGATCAACGAAGAAGGGCAACAACTCAAGACGGAGCGGGACTCCCTAGTCGCAGGTGCAGATCCTGAAAGCCTCAAAATTTACGAAAGACTCCTTCGCAATAAAAAAGATCGCGTGATTGTGCCGATTGAAAATCGGACCTGTAGCGGTTGCCATATTGCCCTCACCCTCCAACACGAAAACCTCGTGAGAAAAGGAGAAGCCGTTGTCTTCTGTGAGCACTGCTCACGGATCCACTTCTGGCAAGAGAGCGAAGCTGTCGAAGGAACCACTGTTCAGACAAAGCGTCGTCGCCGTCGCACAGTGAAAGCGTAAGAAGTTACTTACTACGGAGTGGGATGCAATCGCTGCTTAAGGAGTACTGCTTCTTAAGGAGAGGAAAGTCCGGACTTCAGAGAAAAAGGTGCCAGCGAAAGGCTGGGGGCCGTAAGGCCACGGAAAGTGCAACAGAAAATATTCCGCTAGTGCCTAGTGTCTAAGTCCCAAAAATCCTTTAAAGGATTTTTGGGACTAGACACTGGGCGTTAGACAGGGTGAAATGCTAGGTTTAGGACCTAGCCCTCCCTCCGCAAGGAGGGAGCGACTGCAAACCCCACTTGAAGCAAGAAAAGAGAACGCCATGTTTTTCGCAAGCGATGCTCTTTCACAGTCGCTCGAGGATCTTAGCAATAAGGTCCCTAGATGAATGATTGCAACCTGCAGCATGCAGAGGACAGAATCCGGCTTACTCCCCCTCCGGGAATTTTAGGCGCCAACAATTTATTTGTTGGCGCTTTTTTTTGCCCGCGGATGGGAGCGTTCGTAGACTTCTCGCTTAAGCTTTGTGGAGACGCGGGTGTAGATCGTGGTCGTTCCTAGAGAAGAGTGACCAAGAAGAACCTGGATTGTTTTTAGGTCCATCCCCTTTTCAAGCCAGTGGGTCGCAATGGTATGGCGTATCGTGTGAGGGGTAATATTCCCTGCCAGCCCACTTTGACGGAGATAATTTTTGAAAAGGCGGTCGATTGACCGAGTGGTGAGGCGACTCCCCCATTTATTGAGAAAAATGGCATCGGGGTCTTTTTGGGTATGGGGTTTTCCTTCTTCATAGCGCCTCTGATCACTAAGATAGGATTGAATCCACTTCGCAACGTTTTGTGTGATGGGAACGATCCGTTCCTTTTTTCCTTTTCCTCGAACACGAAGAGAGCGACCACGAAAGTTAAAATCAGAGCGATTGAGCCCTGCAAGCTCACTAATCCGGAGACCGGAACTGTAGAAAAGCTCCATGATACACCGATCACGCAGCCCTAAGAGTTCTTCTGTGTCGGGCTGATTGAAGAGCGCCTCAACTTCTGGATAAGAGAGCGCTTTCGGGATCGGTTTATCGAGTTTGGGGCTGCCGATTTCTGCAGCGGGGCTGTCTTTGATCTTTTTTTCTTTCAAAAGATACTTAAAAAGGGAACGGATCGAAGAAAGATGGCGGAGAGCCGTCCTTTTGGAGGCTCCTTTTTTCTGCACATGAGCCAAATAACCACGGATCACCTTCTTATCGATCGGCTGTTTTTCAACGTAGGCTTCAAACGCTTTCAAATCGAGACGGTAATTTCTCAGTGTATGTTCCGAGGCATTTTTCACGACCTCAAGGTGGTGAATAAATTCTTGAATTGACTTTCTTAGTTTCATACTCCTAAATTTAACGAATTGCCCTTGTCACTTCAAGGAAGATTTGTTACACTCTCGCCCATGGTTACTCTAGATAAGATTTCAAAGAAGATAGGAACGCGCGTCCTTTTTGATGATGTAAGCGCAACATTTAACCCTGGCAACCGTTATGGACTCACGGGGCCAAACGGTGCGGGAAAATCTACCCTCCTGAAAATAATGATGGGGGTCGAAGACCCAACGTCTGGGACCGTTTCCCTCCCCAAAAAGGTCGGATTTCTCCGCCAGAACATCGAAGAGTTTAAAGATGCACGGGTCCTTGATGCTGTGATCATGGGGAACGAGCGGCTATGGAAGACGATGGTCGAACGGGATATGCTCTATGAACAAGAGATGACCGATGAAATCGGAATGAAGCTGGGCGATCTAGAAGAAATCGTTGCTGAGGAAGATGGATATAGCGCCGAATCAGATGCTGAAGTCCTGCTGGTTGGGATGGGAATCGATTCTGAGTTTCATGAAAAGAAGATGCATGAGCTTCCAAGTGACCTCCAGTTCAGAGTTCTCCTTTGTCAGGCCCTCTTTGGGGATCCTGAAGCTCTCCTCCTAGACGAACCAACGAACCACTTAGACCTTGGATCGATCGGCTGGCTGGAAGAGTTTCTCCATAATTACAATGGAACGTTGATTGTTGTTTCTCACGACCGCCACTTCCTGAATAGTGTCACTACACATATTGCTGACATCGACTACGACACGATTATTATCTATCCTGGCAACTATGATGAGATGCTCGTGGCCAAAACAGCAGTGCGTCAACGTGCAGAACAAGATGCAAAGTCGAAAGAAAAGAAGATTGCCCAACTCAAAGAGTTTGTCGCAAAATTTGGCGCCGGAACCCGCGCGTCTCAAGTGCAATCAAGAGTCAGAGAAATTAAACGTCTCCAGCCGCAAGAGCTCAAACAGTCAAATATCCAACGCCCCTACATCCGCTTCACCCCTCCTGAAAAACAATCAGGAAAAGTGGTGCTAAAAGTCGAGGGGATCAGCAAAGCTTTCGATGACAACCAAGTGATTAAAGACTTTTCCATTGAGATCATGCGAGGCGATAAGGTCGCCATTATCGGAACAAACGGAATCGGAAAAACGACCCTCCTTAAGATGCTTGCTGGAAAGCTTGAGCCTGATAGCGGAACGATTGAGGTAGGGCATCAGGTTGACATCGGCTACTTCCCTCAAAATCATGAAGACTTCATTGATAAAACGGAAAAAATCCAAGGATTTGATTGGCTAAAGCGGTTCAAGCCTGGCGCTTACGACCAAGAGATCCGCGGCGTGATGGGAAAAATGCT
This sequence comes from Chlamydiales bacterium, assembly GCA_024233515.1. GTDB lineage: Bacteria > Chlamydiota > Chlamydiia > Chlamydiales > Simkaniaceae > Neptunichlamydia. The sequence goes on along the minus strand of JACKPO010000007.1, from coordinate 41,247 downwards.
TTTTGGTGGTGATGATGCCTTTAAGGAGGTTTCTAAACTTTCTGGAGGTGAAACCGCACGCCTTATCTTTGCTGCTCTCCTCCTAAACAACCACAATACCCTCCTCTTTGACGAACCGAATAATCACCTCGATCTTGAAGCGGTCTCCGCCCTGGGCTGGGGACTTTCTGAGTTCCAAGGAACGGCGATTGTTGCAGCACATGACCGAGACCTCATCAATGATTTTGCAACTAAAATCATCTCGATCGAGAAGAATGGAATTCAGGTTTTCGATGGAAACCTCGAAGCGTTCCTTGCTGCAAAGACCTAATGTTTACCCAAGAGAAGTTTCTCTCTCTTACGAAGAAACGACAGCATAAGCATGCCGGTCTTCATCTCCGCACGCTCTTTGAAAAAAAACTTCCCCTTGATCTCCACTACCGTGCCATGGAAAGCTGGCTCGCTCTCTCCCCTCTTGATGAAAAAAGAGAAAATCTCATCGATCGGTTCCATCTCCACATGAAAGAGGGCGGAGTCTCGCTCCCTGAAGATCGTCTCCTTGTCAAGCAGCTTGACTCACTATCCGAAACTCCTTTTGGCACCGTGACAACCTACCTCGAATCTCTGCGCTCCGCTTATAACATCGGGAATATTCTCCGAACAGTTGAAGCGCTTCGTCTGGGCCCTGTCGTTTTCTCTGAAAAAATGCCGATAGCTTCTCATCCTAAAGTAAAAAAAACAGCCATGGGAACAGAATCTATTGTCCCCACAAAACAGGGAGATCTCACCTCCCTTCCTCGCCCCTTGATTGCTCTTGAAACAGCGATCGATGCTCCTTCCCTCTATGACTTTACCTTCCCCAAAACTTTCACTCTCCTTCTTGGCAACGAAGAATATGGCCTTAAGGAAGAATCGCTCCGCTCCGTTGATCATATCGTCCAAATCCCTTTAGTCGGATCAAAAAACTCCCTCAATGTTGCGAATGCTTTCGCAATTACCGCTTCTTTTATTAAGAATCAATTAAGCGATTGTTAATTTCATACAAATAGAGATTTCCTCATTGAAAAAACGTCTCTTTTTTCTTATCATGATAGTCAAAGAGGTATAACAATGAATACAGAAGACAAGAAACTACTCGCCAAAAACTTCCGAAAAGAACTCAAAAGCTTCACCACCGATGTTCAAGAGCTCCATCAAAATTCAGGTCTCATGACCAAGCGGGAGTTTCTTGAAAAGATCGCGAATGATGTCAATCTCCTTTATGCAAGCTCGATCAAAGTTCAAAAAGAGATCTCGGCTGACATCGAAGAGATTGGATCGATCATCCAAAACATCTTCATTCAACCTCTTGCGATCAGCCGCCACCATCATGTAACCATCCTGAAAGCTGTCGAGTCTTTCCCCGAAGCTGAAGAAGAAGAGAGCGACCTCTCCCATATCATGAGAGAGTATGTCAAACACCCTGAATCCACCAAAAGCTTCCTCCGCGAGCTCGAGCTCCTCACCGAGGATCTCGACGATATCCTCCGTAAAATCGCTTAGCGCACAATCGATTGATCATTTTTTGACGACACCTTCTAGCACACAATCGTTTCATGCTTCACTGCCCTGTTAAACTTTTTCCCGAGGAAAATAGCGATGATTAACCATAGACCTAACAGGGGGAAACAGATCGCACCGCTTAACATGAGGTAATGACCGCGACCCGCAATCACTCCCATCGTCTTCTGAAGGGGTGCGAGTGTCATATTAAAAAGTGATCCCACTTGCTTAGAGGAGCGTGAGCCGAATGTTTCAACCCATGCCTGCGCTTTGAATTTCACTCCCGGAGACGTTGGGATATAGAGCTGTTTTAACGCTGGACCATTTAATGCGTAATTAATCGCTTTTGACCCTACCATCAGAGCAAAAAGGAAAGTAAGGGAATTTAGTGAGAGAAATCCTAAAAGTGCTCCTCCTACAATGATGGGCATCGCTGCAAGCGCAACACCCACTCCTAAAAAACGGGTGACATTGCTAATTCCAAATAAGAGACAAAAAAGAGAAACAATGTTCACGCTCGACCCATAAAGACTTAAGTAATGGCTAAGAGCGACACCGCTATAGGCTGAACTTGCAGCAATCTTAAAATTGAAATCAAAGATCGTAATCACCACTTCATAGATAAAGTTCGCTGCAAAAATTCCCAATAAGTAGCGGTTTTTCAGCAGTAGCTTTAACCCCTCTAAAAATCCTGGCTCACTCTCTTCTTTGACCTCTTCTCTATAAGCTGTCATCAGATTCTTCGGCGTCGAAGCAATTAAAAAACGGATCAGAGGAATGATAGCCAACGTAAAAACACTGAGAAGAATCATCGAAAGGGCATCTGTAGTACACTGAAGGCGATGAGGAAGCCCTCCGACTGCAAAAGGGAAAAGAATCCCTCCCATTTGACCAATCGCTACAACAAGGGGAAACCCTTTTTTTGCAGAGGACGGATTTGTGGAATCGGTCGCAAAAGCCCAAAAAAGTGCGACGACTAAAGAACCAAAACTTTCGACAAAAAGATACCAAAAATATCCGATGCTTCTTGAAAAGAGCCATGGAAAAACAGAAATCTGATCCTGCACTTTGAACATCAGGAGGCTAAAAAGAAAGATCGTAATCCCATAGAAAGTCGGGAGAATCACGAGCATTTTTTCTCTCGAATATTTCCCAATCAATTTTGTGTAAAACATCACAAGCGGAAGAAGGGTCAAAACCGAAACAGTTTTCGCAAGAGGAAGCTGATACTTATCGACCATTTGTATGAAGATCGCATCCTTGAGCGGACGAAGTGTCCAATAGACCCCGATAATCAAGGCAAAGATTAGCCCCATTTTCAAAAATTTTTTAAATTCCTCTTTTTCGAATGCCCCAAAGTTATAGCGACAAATCGCCTGAAAAAACCGTAATAAACCATTTCCAATATTCATAAATTTAATCTCCTTTCCAAATCTACTAGTTTAAATCGTTGATTATTAAATGTATTGTCGATATATTTGATATCTAATATTGAAAAAATCGATTTGAAGAAGAGGTTCATTCATGGTTGAATTGTTAGACGCATACGACTCATTTAAGGACGAAGAATTGCATAAGATCGAACAGTCTCTTAAATCCCTCCGGATTGCTGACCTGGAGCTTTTTATTTCTGCTGCGCAGATGAAAAGCCTCGGAAAATCAGCCCAAGCCCACCACTTAAGCCAAAGTGGGGCAAGCGCTGCCATTCAACGTGTCGAAACCGCTTTTGGACTTCCTCTATGCACCCACGAAAAGAGGCAATTTCGATTAACCCATCAAGGACAAGCGCTTCTCCCTCGATTAGAAACATGGCTCGAGCAGATTCGAACCCTTGTCTTATCAAAAAATAGTGCTCCAATCCGCCTCGTTACAACGCACGCCATTGCTCAAATCGCCGTTCCCTCTCTCCTCTCAATAGATACGATTGAGTTCAAACACATGCGCCCTGATCACGCCTATCGAGCAATCTTACAAGACGAGGCCGATATCGCTCTTGTTCTAGATAATGCTCCCTGGCAAGGGGTGATTGCAGCTGAAGTGGGTAAGGGATATTTTCAGCTCTACTCTAAAGAAAAAAATGCTGATAAGAGGCCTGTTCTCTTACCCGAGGATCAGATGGAAGTTCTTGCTCTGAAGCAAAGCTGGCAACAACTTCATGGCTTCTCCATTCCCATCAAAGCCACGATCCCCAGTTGGTCCCTCATTGCCACGATTTGTTCCACCTCAACGGAGATCGGTTTTCTCCCTGACTTTCTTGGGAAAATCTATGGTCTCTATCCCGTCCTTTGGCAGCCCAGCCCTTCTCCTTACCGGATTCTTGCAATCCACCGAACCACTTCAAATCCCCGGATTGAAGCAATCATCCATCACCTCCACGCTGCATTTGTATGAAAGGTCTTTGTGATCTCCCTGACAGATTTCCGGCAGCGAGTGTTCAATAATCGTTTAGAGATAGTCTCTTAAACGCGAATTCGGGATTAGGTCCCTATGAGAACGCTTAGATTTTTGAGGAGATTTTTAGAAAAATCTGCGAAGTAGATAGCCGCAGAGCTATCTTCAAGCAGTTTTTCCTAAAAAGATTGCAAAAAGATGAGTGTTATCATAGAGGTCTAATCCCGAATTCACGTTCTTAAGGGAAAGTCAAAGCGGCGGAAGTCATCGGCCACATCAACATTCGGGAAGATGGTTGCCGCTTCTGCCTTAAAAAGCTCTAAGTCGCGGTAGCGAGCGGAGAAGTGGGTAAGAATGAGTTTTTGCGCCCCTGCCTCTTTTGCAATCGTCGCTGCTTGTTTCGCCGTCATATGGTCATGGGCTTTAGCGAGGTCGGCATGTTCTTCGAGGTAGGTGCTTTCACAAAGAAGTAGCTTTGCGTCCTTTGCAAGATCGACCGCATTTTGACAATAAAGGGTGTCGATGACCGAGGAAAAGATATCCCCTTTTCGAACGTAAGAGACATCGGAGAGTTTCACTGTTTTCCCATCGACCGAGATCTCCCCTTTTGCTTCGAGCTCGCGCACTTGAATTCCTTTAATGCCATGGGCTTTCAGCTTTTCTTTATCGAACTTGGTTGTGTCGGCTTCTTTGATTCTCCACCCTAAGTTGTCAACGCCATGGTCAAGGAATTTCGCTTCGATGGTAAAGGTATCATCTTCATGAACGATTCCCTCTTTGGAAACAGGGTGCTCGATCACTTGAACATGATCATGGTAAATCGTTCCGAAGCGGAGACGGTCGAAGTAGACCTTTCCACTTGCTGGATAGTAACAATGGATGGGGTGCTCCACTCGATCGAGATTGAGACGCATGAGCATCGACCCCAGCCCTAAGCAGTGATCCCCATGAAAGTGGCTGATAAAAATGCGCGTCACCGTGGGAGGAGCGATATCAGCAAAAATAAACTGCCGCTGCGTCCCTTCTCCTGGATCAAAGAGAAGTCCTTCCTGGTTCCATCTTAAAAGATAGGCTCCATGATTGCGGAGGCGGGTCGGTTGCTGCGAGCTGCAGCCAAGGATCGTGAGATCTCTTACACTCATACTGCTCCTTTAGAAAAGAAGGGGATCCGCCCTAAAATGATTCCCGTAATCGCACCGATAATATGAGCGGTATTGGCGATATTCATCGAAAAATCAGCCAGCTGAAAGCGGATTAGGAGGAAGGAAATGACCTGCAAAACCATCATCCCGACGATAAACACTCCAAGAAAAACAATCGTCCCTTTCTGAAGAGGATATCCCTCCCAAGGAGCACGCCGCTGCCGCATCCAAATAAATCCAGCAAGCCCACAAATGATTCCCGAGTATCCGATGAAAAGGGGGCCGCTCATGAGGTACTGAAAGGTATTGGAAACCACCCCAATGATAAGTGTCACCAAAAGATACTGCCACTTCTTGGTTCGCTCTTCTACTTGTCGCCCCAGCATCCAAAGCCAAAGCATATTGAAGAGAATATGAAGAAAACTTCCATGGAGAAAAACGGGGGTGATGAGACGCCAAACCTCACCCTGCCTGAGTTGCACAAAAAGGGGGGCATCTAGCTCTCCCTTTGATTGGGGCCACCCTAGGACCACCCCATAAAGACCATCCCATGCATAATCATCCCCAACTTTATTCTTAGAAAAAAGCTCTCTTCCCAACTCATCCCGATTTGTTGTCGTGGGGATGTCATAAGAAAGCTCTATAAGCAATGGCGTTAAGGAATAAAACTCAGGCTTATCATTTTCTTTCTTCAGGTTGGTCATCTGATACCCGTTCCAGAGGTAGAGAAGGGCGCAGACAAGAACGATAAACCGAGTGAGGGGCATCCGGGGACGGAGGCGTTGACGCATCCGCATCGCACGAAGCGGAAGAGGCTCTTCCGCCGGGGTTTCTTCTGCCACTCCCTTCGTATCGATGGGGTGGGGTTTCACATCAAAGCGGGGATCTTGGGGGTTTTTCTGAAATTCTTCAAGCCAATGGGTTGCTTTTTCGATATGATCTTCATTCTCAATCCAAATCTGAAACTCTTCCCCATGAGGGTCGCAGCTTGCATGAATCTCCTCCTTTTGCAAAAAGGAGACGAATTGAAACGCTTCTTTCTCCCCCTTTAGGCTACCGATTAGACGCATGACTTAATTTTCTCAATGAGCTTTGTCGTGGAAAGTCCAGGGACAAGTTTAACAATATGAATCGTTCCACCATGTTTTTTGACTACCTCGGCCTCAATACACTCTTCTCCATACTCTGATCCGTTGTTATGGACATCAGGTTTTATTTTTTCAAGGAGCGCAATCGGATCGGTCTCATCAAAATAGGTGACATAGTCGACAAATTCAAGAGCCGCAATCATCTCTAAACGGTGCTCAAGAGGAACAATCGGACGGAGAGGACTCTTATATTTTTGGATCGAAGCATCAGAGTTTAGAGCTAGGATCAAAACATCCCCTTGCAGAGAGGCTTCATGAATCATCTTAAGATGTCCGGCATGGAGAAGATCAAACGAACCGTTGAGGGTTGCAATAGTCTTCCCAGAAGCGCGGAGCTCTTTGACTTTTTCTTCGAGGTGCTCAGGGGCAATATACTTTTTCTCTTTCCAAGGACTCATGATTTCTTCCTAGGAAAAGCAATTTTAAAGACATCCTTGTAAGTATCGACAAAGTGAACTTTGATTCCCTTTTTCAAATAGTCAGGAAGCTCATCATAATCCCGTCGGTTGTCTTTAGGGAAAATAAGGGTCTTTAATTTAGATCGTTTGGCAGCAATCAACTTCTCCTTAAGCCCTCCGATCGGCAGAACTTTTCCTGTAAGGGTAAGCTCTCCTGTCATTCCAATATCTTTTGCGACCGGTGTTTTCATCGCTAGAGAAAGAAGAGAGGTAACCATCGTGATCCCCGCAGAGGGACCATCTTTTGGGGTTGCCCCTTCTGGAATATGGATATGAACCTCTTCCCCCGCAAAGAACGTTGTCTTAGGTGCATACTCTTTAATATGGGAGTTGACATAACTCCAAGCAATTTGAGCCGATTCTTTCATCACATCGCCTGCTTGCCCTGTCAATTTCATCATCGTCTTTTCTGCAGGAGCACCAGAGGCCTCAACATAAAGGGTTGCTCCTCCCATTGCTGTCCAAGCAAGTCCTGTACAAACTCCGAGAGGGGTTTTTTCGTAGTAGCGATCAGAGGTAAAGATCGGTTTCCCTAAATACTTCTCGAGATTTTTCTCAGAAATGGTGACAGAACGGATCGTCCGCTTTCCTTTTCTCTCTTGAGACCGGACAATTTCAACCGCGACTTTGCGGAGAATTTTCTTAATGTTATTTTCTAGGCCGCGCACCCCTGACTCTCGCGCATATCGCTCAATCAGCTCCTGCACAGCGCCCGTTGTGAACTTCACCTGACTCGCTTTGAGTCCCGATCTTTTTCGATTGCGAGGGATGAGATATTTTTTCGCGATCTCCACCTTTTCTTGCCGAATATATCCAGACAGACGGAGGATATCCATCCGATCTTTGAGCGGACCAGGAATCGTATCGAGAACGTTTGCAGTCACGATGAATAAGATGTTCGATAAATCAGCGCGGACATCAAGATAGTGATCCAAAAAGTCTTTGTTTTGCTCAGGATCAAGGACTTCTAAGAGAGCTGATGCAGGATCCCCTTGATAGCTCTGCCCCATTTTATCGACCTCATCGATCATGATAACAGGGTTCATTGTTTGGGAAGCTTTTAGAGCCTGAATCATTTTTCCCGGCATTGCACCGATATAAGTGCGGCGGTGTCCTTTAATTTCAGCTTCGTCGCGCATTCCTCCTACAGAGAAGCGGAAGAATTTTCGGTTCAGCGCGCGTGCGATACTCTTTCCAATACTTGTTTTTCCAACTCCAGGAGGGCCAACCAAACAAATGATACTCCCTTTGACCCCTTTGGTCAGTTTTCCAACACCAATAAACTCGAGAATCCGTTCTTTGATATCCTTTAGCCCATAGTGATCCTCTTCGAGAATCTTCTCCGCTTCCGCGAGATTATGGTTCTCTTTACTATTGACACCCCACGGAACAATCGTGAGCCAGTCCAAATAGTTCCGAGAAACAGCATACTCTGCTGACTGAACATCGAGAACCCCTAACTTTTCAAGTTCCTCATCGATGACTTTTTGAACCTCTTCAGGAACATGCTTATCTTTCAGCCGCTCTTCAAACTTTTCGGTGTCGCTCGTTTTATCATCTTTTTCGAGTCCAAGTTCGCGCTTGATCGTTTTGAGCTGCTCACGAAGAAAAAACTCCCGCTGAGTCTTGGAAATCGTCGCTTCGATCTTTTGGTTGATACTGCTTTGCAGTTTACTGAGATCGAGCTCTTTCTTTAGGAGAACGAGGGTCTTATCGATCCGGTCCTGAACATCAAAAGTTCCCAAAATATCTTGGAGCTCTTCGCGCCCTGCCGTTGTGAGTGCCACTGCAAAGTCAGCAAGCTTTCCTGGCTCGGTAAAATCAGAGTGGCCGAGGAAAATCTGGAGTTCTTCCTTGAAAAGGGGGTTGAGCTTTAGAAGTTCTTTAATCGTCGTGATAATACTGATCGAATAGGCTTTGATGATCTTCGACTGCTCAGGAGTAATAAGATCATCGTGATAGGTTACCTTTGCCCGAAGATACTTCGATTTGGGCAATGGCTCTTTGATCTGGATCCGCTTCTCCATATTGAGAACAACTTGCGCTCCCCCTTGCTCGAGAGGAACAATCCGGAGAATCGTCGCCATGACCCCGACGTTGCAGAGGTCTTCGAATCCCATTTCATAGATATTGGCCTCTTCCTTTTTTGTCAGGAAAAGGGCAAGGGTCTTATGGGAAGACTTCGCCACCATTTTGAGGACTTCATAGAAAGGACCTGGTTCGATGACAAGAGGAGCCGCCATCCCTGGAAAAAAGGGACGCCGCGTGAGTGGCAAGATAAAAAGCTCATCGGGATACTCGGCATCGACCACAGGCTTTTTCTTGCTTCCAATCAATTTTTCCAAATCGCTATCAATCAGAGATTCAGAAAGATCAAACTCCTCATCCTCAAGATGTTCATCCTGATGATCATCATCGTCATGGTGATCCAATTGTTAACCTCTTAATGCTTAAATATATTCTTGATTAGTCTATCATTCCCCATACTTTTTGTATACTGGCCCCTGCAAAATAAAAACAACTCCGTTATACTGTTTGCATGGATAAACAATTTCTCATTATTGACACCAGCGGTCCCGATAGCTTTGTGGCTCTTTGGAAAAAGGGAGAGCTCCTCATCGAACATCTTCCGCCTCTAAAGCAATCACAAACTCTCCTCCCTGCTCTTGAAAAACTCCTTGAAAACGAGGAGATTGACTTCATCGCAGTCGGAACGGGCCCTGGCTCATTTACTGGCACCCGCGTTGGGGTCATGACCGCTAAAACCCTTGCCTTTGCAAAGGGGATCCCCCTTCTTCCCTTCTGCAGCCTGATGATTTACACCCCTGAAGAGGACGGCCCCTTCACTATTGCCACCGACGCCCGCTCCCAGCAGCTCTATCTCCTTTCAGGAAAGCGGTCTGGTGAAGAGATTGCCTTTGAGGAGCCCATCATGACCCAGGGAAATCTCGAGGTCTCTTGTGACCTCAACCTCCCCTTTCTAACCTCCTATTTATTAAAGAAATTTCTTGATACCCTCCCTTCCTCTAGCCACAAAGCAGAGGTTTGCTACCTAAAAACTTGAATAATAAGGGGAATGTGGTATAGAATGGTTAAAGTCGACCCATGATGGGCGATTGTACTTTAAACAAAAATGCTAAGGATGTGATCTTTTTATGCCGAATGTAAAGGTTCGTACAGGCGAATCAATTGACAAAGCTCTAAGAGCTCTCAAGAAGAAGCTCGATAAAGAAGGAATTATGAAAGCTGCGAAAGCACACCGCTTTTATGATAAACCTTCTGTACGCAAAAGAGCTAAGTCAAAGGCAGCTCTCAAGTACAAAGTCAAAAAAAGCCGATAATTTCGCAATAATACTTAAGCGCATATGACAGACTATTATCAAGTTTTAGGCGTTCCACGAGACGCAAGCCAAGATGAGATCAAAAAAGCTTATCGAAAGCTTGCGCTTAAGTATCATCCCGATAAAAACAAAGACAATCCCGACTCCGAGAAAAAGTTTAAGGAAGTCTCTGAAGCTTACGAAGTCTTAAGTGATGAACAAAAACGTCAAATGTATGACCAATACGGTGCTGACGCCCTAAAAGGGGGCGGCATGGGTGGTGGCGCAGGCTTTTCCTCCATGGAAGAAGCGCTTCGCACATTCATGGGTGCCTTTGGCGGCGGTGGCGGACCTGGTGGTCCAGGTGGTGACACTATTTTCGATTCGTTCTTTGGTGGTGGATTTGCAGGGGAACCTCAACACTACGCACGCCAAGGTGTCAGTAAAAAAGCTCAACTTTCTGTCAGTTTTGAAGATGCTGCAAAGGGAATCGAAAAAGAAATCGCTGTCACCAACTACGCAGAATGCGGCAAGTGCAAAGGGAATGGAGCGCGCTCTCCATCCGATATCAAAACGTGCACCACTTGCCATGGCACTGGGCAACTCCACCAATCGCGTGGATTCTTCAGTATGTCGAGCACCTGCCCTCACTGCCATGGATCAGGGAAAATGATTACCGCTCCTTGCGATGAATGTCACGGCGCGGGAAAAGTGAAAAAGAAAGAACGGGTTAAGGTCCCAATCCCCGCTGGAATCGATGATGGCATGCGCCTGAAGATGGCTGGCTACGGTGATGCTGGTGAAAATGGAGGCCCTCCTGGAGACCTTTACGTCTACATCAACGTGAAACCTCACGAAGTTTTCAAAAGAGAAGGAGATGATCTTATCCTTGAACTCCCGATTACTTTTTCGGAAGCAGCTCTTGGATGCAAGAAAGACATCCCCCGCCTCCTCTCAAAAAAACCGGTCCGCCTGTCTATTCCTGAGGGAACACAAACAGGAAAGGTTCTCCGCGTTAAAGGGGAAGGGATGAAAAACGTTCACGGGCATGGCAAGGGAGATCTCCTTATCCATGTTCACGTCGAGACCCCTGTCAATCTCTCAAACAAACAAAAATCTCTTCTCGAAGATTTCCAAGCAACAGAAAGCGAGGAAAACTCCCCCAAAAGAAAGTCGTTCCTCGACAAACTGAAAGTTTTTTTTTAAGCCTCATTGGCTACAGAAGTCTCGCCAGAACAAGTCTTTGAAACATCCCTGTCACTAAACTGCTATCGATCGTGAAAGCCGCTACCTCATGTGAAGAAACCTCATCGAAGAGAACAACTCCTTCAACCACTTCACGGGTGATAGTCTTTTACGGATCTCCTCGGAATAAGGCTGTTGAACAATGACCTCACGGCGATTCCTGCGGTTTCTAACCATTGGATATAGGAGATAATTTTTATTTCATCAAATAATAATATAAAAAGATCCTGTTTGGGGGTGTGGGGATGTTTTCATTTTGGTGGCCTAGATTTTGAGGATCATTTGGCCTAGTGCAACGACGGGAAGGGCCTCTAGCCCTTTCCTAGGAGCACTAGACCAAAGAATCCCAAAAGATGGGTGACCAGAATGAAAAAAAATCCCCACACCCCCAAACCAAAAAAAAGGCCGTCGTGCTTTCACACAACGGCCGGGGACCAGACTTTTCAGTCTGGAAAAAGAAGGGGGAAGTTTGTTTGTGAAGCTCGGGTTAGGCCCCCAACGCTTTCACTTGCCTTTACGTGTATCATGGTTGACTTCTTTTTGTCTATCACTATTTTTTTCTTTTTGTTATGTTAATGTTTTTTAGCAGGATGTTGATGGAAAAAATTCGTGCAAATGGAATCGATTTCTCCTATGAAAAACACGGGAAAGGCGATCCGATTATTTTAATTTCAGGTTTTACTAATCATTCTGGGATGTGGGAAAAAATATTTCCCAAACTGAAAGATTTTTTTGAAGTTTTTTTATTTGATAATCGCGGCAGTGGACAAACAACAGCCACACCCCCACCCTACACTATTGAACTCCTAGCTAGCGATGTGATTGCTTTGATGGATGCTTTAAGCATTGAAAAAGCGCACATGCTAGGGTTTTCAATGGGAAGTGCTATCATCCAGATGATTGGGCTTAAATATCCTGATCGCCTTTTAAACGGGGTTCTTGTAGCGCCTTTTAATGCCCTTCCTTCAACAGCGATTATGCAAGCAAACAGCGTCTCAAAACTCTTTGAAGCAGGTGCCCCTCCAGAACTTACTTTAGAGACGATTCTCCCCTGGATCTATAGCAATGATTACCTCTCCGATCCAAAGCGAGTGAAGGACACAATCGATAAGCTCATGAACGATCCCTATCCTCAATCTCCAGAGGGATATCTAGGACAATTGGAAGCCATTAAAGCATTTGACTTAACAGATGAGCTCCCAAAGATCCAAAACCCCCTCCTTCTATTAGCAGGAAGAGAAGATCTTTACACTCCTTACTATTCAGCAAAAATCTTGGAGAAACTTCTCCCGAATGGGAAGTTAATCGGACTTCCAAAATTAAGTCATATGCTCCATATTGAAGCCCCGGAAACGATCATTAAGGAAACACGTGCCTTTTGCCAAAGTCAATGACATTGATCTTTACTACGAAACCCATGGGAAGGGATCCCCTCTCGTCTTTTTATCGGGATTCTCCACTCATCATATGACCTGGCACTCCTATGTCGAGCATTTTGAGAAAAACTATCAAATGATCCTTCTTGATCACCGTGGTGCAGGCCAAACAAGTGCTCCTAAAGGACCTTATACGATCGAAATGATGGCGGAAGATACTATAAGGCTCCTCGATCATCTCGATATTGAACGGGCAAGTTTTGTCGGCTCTTCAATGGGAACAGCGGTTACACAAATGATCGCCTATCAATACCCCGAGCGGATCGATAAAGGGGTCCTTATCGCCCCCTTCCATCAACTTCCGAGTGCTTCCCTCCTAAAGATTTCGACAACAGCAAAGCTAATGGCTGCAGGAGTCCCCATTGAGCTGATTGTTGAGACAGTTATTCCTTGGCTTTTTAGCCGCGATTTCGTGACATACCCTGAGAAATATAAAGAAAAAGCAGAGGAAATGGCAAAGAATCCCTATCCTCAAACTGCAGAAGGATTCTTAGGACAATTTGTAGCTCTTCAAGCTTTTGATTCTTCCCCCTTTCTCGCGGATATTGAGGCAGATTTTCTTCTGATTGCTGGGGAAGAAGATTTATCAAGTCCTCTGTGGTGCGCTGAATATCTCAAACAACACTTAAAAACTTCGACCCTTTATCCTTTCCCTCGCGTTGGCCACATGGCACATGTGGAACGGCGAGATCAGGTTATTTCCCTGATTCAAAAACATGTTCAGGAATCAGCTTCTCAGAGATAGTCTCTTGGCATTCTGAGAGGCAATCTTTTGAACTTGCGCCTCAGAAAATTCTTTTCTGAGACACTTGAGAAACTCAGGATAACAACGACTGCTCGAAAAAGGCTCTTGATAAAAGGGTTTCAGATGCTCGATCGCTGGCAGAGAAATCCCACCGAAGAAATCGGCTCCTAAAGCAAGGGCCTCTTCTCCTCCAAGAGAGAGACCATGTGCAACATGGTTTAGAAAATCTTGGGGCTCATTTCCGACAAAATGACGGACAAAGTTGATCCCAATCACTCCTCCACGATAGATGATTTCTTTTGCCAAGTAATCAGGGAGATTCCGCGGATGGTCTTTTATGGCGCGGAAATTAGAGTGACTTGCAATGGGAATCAAATTGAGCCCTTTCTTATCGATATGATTTATGATCCCCTCAGCGAGAGCATCGGAGGTATGGCTAAGATCAATTGCAACTCCTTTCCCATCCATGTATTCTAAAAGGACCTCTCCATCAGGTTTCAATCCGACCTCCGTTTGATCTCCACCCCCAAAGCGGTTCTCTTCTTTCCACGTTAAGCTGATATAGAGCCATTGCTCTTCCTCAAAACGGGGAAATAAGAGCTCCAGAGGTTCTTCTTCTTCCAACAAACCACAACAACTTTCAACAGCTAACAAAAAGTTCGTAGGTGTCTCGGGAAAATCCCTCATCATTTGTCGATAGCAGGCGAGTTGATTTTTAGCCTCTTTGCGTGACCCTTCTTTTTTTTCTGAAAAGACAGCAAGGGTCTGCCACTTGACTCCCCCTTGCTCTAACAAGGGGAGAGAACAACGTGATGCTTCATCAAGGGGAGAACTCTTTTCGATTTCACTGAGATAAGCAAGGAGATCACAATGGAGATCGAAGATGGGAAGGTTCATCGATGTTCCTCCAGAAATGCAAACGTTTTTGGGTAGTCAATGGACTCCAACACAATCCCTTCTTTTGTCAGAGCTCCTTCTAAGTTTTCAAAAAAGGCGGCAACCCCCTTATCCTTTTTTTCAACCCAAACAGTCAGCTCCCATTCTTGTTGTTTATCTGTCAATTTAAGGAGCCTTATTTTTGAAGGGTGTTCCTTATTTTTTCCAAGATCTTTATCGATTGCACCTAAAATGGTCTCCTTAAAGATCTTTCGATCAACTTCTCGACTGACTTTCAAGGGGACTGAAAGGGGAAAAACTCCCTCTTTTCCCTTTGACCAGTTAGTGAGTTTTTTTGTGACAATCTCTGTATTCGGAACAACCATTTTTCGACAGTCTGCCGTTTCGATTAGAGTACTTCGGATATTCACACGGAGAACAATACCCACCTCTCCTGATTCAATCTGCACTAAATCCCCCGGTGCAATGGTTTTTTCAGTTAGAATAATCATTCCTGAGATAAAATTACTTATGATCGTTTGAAGACCAAATCCCAGCCCTACACTCAATGCACCAGCAACAACAGCGATCCCTGTCAAATTGATTCCAATAAGAGAGAGTGCAATATAAATCCCCACAAATAGGATCAAGCCGTAGGTTAGACGCCCGATCGCATAAGAGGAGGAGGGGTGAAGGTGTTTTTGATAGGAGAGGGCTTTTTCCACGGCACGTCTTCCCCATTTTCCTCCCAGGATAGAAAAAACAACGACAAGTAAGAAAAAGAACACTTTAATTAAATTAATCGGAGCACCTTGAATATTAAATAACGTTGTATGCCAAATATCATCCATAATAACTATTGATTTTCATTACCTATTTTTCTATAGAAAGGGTATACACGAAACAAGGAATAAAGTCTTGTCTAATCAGAAGTGCAAAAAATGTGAGATCTGCCAACAAGAGTTTTCTTATGCAAAAGTCTTCCCGATCCGGCTGATTCGCAATTCTGTCCTTGATACGATCTGCAAGAAGTATCCTGGGATTAACACTTCTGGTTATATTTGTTATCCCGACCTCCGTGAAATTCGTAGTGAACATATTGAAAAACTTCTCACGGAAGATAAGGGGGCTCTTTCGAAACATGAGCGGGAAGTTTTAGAGAGTCTGGCCCATCAAGATATTCGTGCTGAAAACGTGAATAAGATGTTCGAACGAGACCTGACTGTGGGCGAAAAAATGGCCGATAGGGTGGCAAAGTTTGGAGGAAGCTGGAAGTTTATTATTGCTTTTCTCGTTGTCCTAATTGGATGGATGATTTTTAACAGCCTCTACCTTTACAATGATGCTTTTGATCCTTATCCTTTTATTCTTCTGAACCTTGTTCTTTCTTGTCTCGCTGCGCTCCAAGCGCCAATCATTATGATGTCTCAAAATCGACAGGCCGAGAAAGATCGTCTCCAGGCTAACGAAGAATATTGCACTAATCTAAAAGCAGAGCTCGAGATTCAGCAGCTTCATTCAAAACTCGACATTTTCATGAAGCACCAGTGGGAGTCTCTGATCGAGCTCCAAAAAATTCAGATTGAGCTCGCTGAAGATCTTGTCCACCACAAAAAACACTTGAAAGGGAAAGAGGACGAGTCATAAACTGTTTCTCCTATGAAACGTATTGTGATCATTGGATCCTGTGGATCAGGTAAAACGAGTCTTGGTCGCCACTTAGCGCGCAATCTTGGCAATCCCGTCACTGACCTTGATGATCTCTATTGGCTCCCCGATTGAACCCTCCGTCCAAAAGAGGAATTTGCCGCCCTCATCGAAAAGGCAACCTGTCAGGATCGATGGATTATCTGTGGGAATCAATCAAAGTTCCGTCATCTCATCTGGCCTAAAGCAGATACCATCATTTGGCTTGACCTTCCTCTCCCTATTCTTCTCTATCGCGTAACCAAAAGAAGTCTCAAAAGAATTTGGGACAAAAAATCCATCTGCAACGGAAATTTCGAGTCGTGGTCACGCCTCTTTTCGTCAAAATCGATTGTCTTATGGGTGCTAAGAACCTATTTTCGTCATCGAAATGATTATGCCCATTCTAGAAAAACCGTTTCCCATGTCAAATGGATTTATACGCGGTGGCCCAGGAAGCTTCACTTTCTGGACCCTCACTTTTAGATACAATCTAGTTTACGCTTGAGGCGGCGGTTGGCATGCCAAGAGCAAAGACCAATAAAACCCCATAGGACAAGAACCGATACCCAATAAGGAAGGTACCCCTCCTGCCCAAGAGCAGCCGCTCTCATCCCTTCCATCACATAGATCATCGGGTTGACCAAACTAATGTAACCCACAGCATGACTTAAGTTGTAAGCAGACTGCCAAGAGTAGACATACCCTCCAAACATCCACATGGGCGCAATATAACGAAGCCATAAACGGTTGAGGTCGGTCATATTTTTCAAGATCCCTGTGAGCCAGAGGGCGAAGTACCCAAAGAAGAGATTTGCCGTGACAAACATGATCGCAAGGCGCCACCAAGAAACGGTCCCAAGATTCCATTCAGTATAGACCAGGAGCTTCCCTAAAGGGAACAAGAGTATCGACATCAGGATCGAGGTGATTGCCCATGAACATCCCATATAGTAGAAGACCATGCGCGAGCGTATCGGCATCACCAACGTATGAAAAATAGTGCGATCTCCTCCCATGTCGGCAAGTTGAATCCCTACTTTCCCTACGATCTCAATAAATCCAAAGCTTGCGACAGCCCCGACAACAAAGAAGGCCGCATACCCATCATGGGCCCCTTCTTGTTGCAAAAAATATCCAAACGCAAGGACGTTGGTGATGAAGAGGATCGAGGTATCGACAAACTTCAGCCAAAAATCCCGTTTGAATACGGTCAGATCTCTCCGTATTAATTGAAAAAAGACTGTCCAACTACTCATGTTCTGCCCCACTATTAAAAATTTCTGCATCGGGATCGTCGACAAACTTTAAGAAGACCTCTTCAAGGTTATTCTTCTGGTGTCGTTTCTTTAGGTTTTCAGGGGTATCTACTGTGCGAATCACTCCTCCATGGATGAGGCAAATCCGATCGGATAATTTTTCCGCTTCATCCAAATAGTGGGTCGTTAAGATCACCGTGATCCCTTGCTGTTTTAGCTTGGAGATGACCTCCCAAAGCTCTCGCCGAATATGGGAGTCCAACCCGACTGTTGGCTCATCCAAAATAACAAGTTGCGGGCGGTGCATTAGGGCCCGAGCGATTAAAAACCGTTGCTTATACCCACCGGAAACCTGATCAAGATTGGCCTCTAAGTACTCCTCGAGGCGAAATTCTTTAGCGAGCTCATTTTTTCTCTCCTCAGCTTCTTTCTTACTCAGGCCATAACATCTTCCAGAGAGAAGTAAATTCTCGCCGAGGGAGAGTTGTTTTTCAATGTTGGGATATTGTGGGCAATAGCCAACCACTGACCGATAAGGGAGAAGGGCGTCGTAAATCGATGCCCCATTCCAAGTGATCTCCCCCGCTGTTGGCGGATGAAGGGTCGCAAGAATGGATACAAGCGTTGTCTTCCCTGCTCCGTTTACACCGAGCAGTCCTAGGACTTCACCTTGATAGAGATCAAGGGAAATGCCTTTCAGGGCCTCTTTCAAAATGCGATGCCCATCGAAATAGGTCTTCGTGACCTTACTTACACGTAAAAATATCTCTTTCATGACTCTGGGGATTTATATTAGACCACCAAGTCTACTCTCACTCTAGAGTAATGTCAAATCCTTTTAGTAAAGAAAATGCTTCAGGAAGTGAAAACTTCCCTTTTTTGATCTTATTGGCTGCGGGATCAATGGTGTAATTGACCGCCTCTCTAAAATCTGCCCCTGATAAATCGCACTGATGGAAAAGGGTGCCTTCTAGGTCGCAGCCCCTAAAATTCCCCTCTGCCAGTTGCGTCCCTTTGAAGTCACATTCGCGCAATCGACTCCCTCCAAACTCCCCTTTTTTCATTACCAAATCTGAGAAGTTGCAACTCTGAAGAAGTGTGTCTTTGAACGAGAGAGAAAATAACTTTTTATCAACAAGATGAAAATTTGCCCCAACGATTTTCCCACCTTCGAAAAAAACCTCTTGTAACCGAGCCTTTTCAAAATTTGGAAGGGTGATGTTACAGTTTTGAAAGTGGCAATTTAGAAAAGCACCATTAGAAAATTGGCAGTGAAGAAAGTGACAATCCACAAAGCGGCACTCCATAAAGGAATGCCCTGCAAAGGTGATTTTGTCATAGGTCTTTCCCTGAAAGGTTTCATGTTCCATGGAATCGATTAAACGCTATTCCCGAAATTTTTTCGAGCTTTTCTATAGGGATACGGAAGGAGTCTAAATCCCCTTTCACAGGTTCATTAGGAATCACATAGGCCCATGACTCTCCCTTAGCCAAAACCACTTTAAAGAAGTGGGTGGGTACAGCAACCTCACTCACCCCAATGACTTGATAGGTGACAAACCGCTTCCCCTTTTCTTCATGGGAAAGGAAGAGGGGCCCTGAAACCACTTCAAGAGGACCATGGGTTTTCACTAGGGTACGAAGATGAGATTCTAGTTTGTTCCAGAGCCCACGATTGAACTTGGGATGTTGGGGACAGATGTTTGAGAGATAGAATGTTTCTGCAAGAGCCGTTTTCGAAAACCGTTCGTCTCCTGCAGGAACAATATGTCCCCGATCAAACCCTGACTTTTCATAATCTGCGAGGGTACTTTTATGGGAAGGGTAGAGGTCGGGATCTTCCCGAAAAGAGTGACCAGAGCGGTGCGCTGTTTTCGTGAGACTTTCTTGAGTGATATGTTCGTGCGTCCAGAAGGGAATCTTATTCCGCGTGTCATAAGCAACCGTATACCCCTCTCGTTCGAGCACCGGAAACGTTGACGGTTGCAACTTCTTATCCAGCTCATGATAAGAAAAGACTGAAGCAGCACCTACTGCCGCTCCGATAACAAAGTTCATCCCTTTTTTCATGATGCGCATAGGTGTTATTTTCAAAAGAAAAGTTTTTTTTGGATAGTAAAAAAAGTAGGGTGAGCATACGATCGACCTTTTCCAAAACCCTTGAGGAGGAAGTCATGACAAAAACAAAAATTGCAAACGGGATTGCGATGTCCTGTGTCACTGTTTCAAGCTTAGAAGAGACAAAGCGGATCTTCTGTGACCTTTTAGGTCTAGAGGTGAAAGAGCATGATCAGCGGTTCAAGTGGATGGAGCTTGAAGGAGATGAAGGAGGTCGCGTAGGATTTGGCGAACCGATGGGCGAAGGGATGAAAGCAGGTACAAATGGTGTTGTCTCTGTTTCTGTCGATAATATTGACGAAGCCCGCGCCTTTCTTGAATCCAACGGTGTTCAATTCCTTGGAGAAACACTCGAGATCCCAGGAGAGATTAAGCTTGCGATGTTTGCTGACAAAGATGGCAATCAATACTTCCTTGCAGAGAAGTTGAAATAACCGTTCCCTTTTGCTAACGTGCAAATCATGAATCAATCGATAAAAACTGCCATTATTACGCTCGATCTCATCAATGAAATCTGCCATCCGAAAGGGAAACTTGCACGTTATGCAGACCGAATTGCAAACAAAAAAATCATTGAAACTACTAACCGCGTGACCGCTTGGGGAAGGGAGAAAGGTCATTTGATTTTTCACGTTCGGGTAGGATTTCATCCCCATTACCATGATGCCTCTACCCGTGCGCGTCTTTTTAAACATGCAAAAGCGAATGCAGTCCTCCTTTTAACTGAGTGGGGAGGACAATTTTGTGAGGAACTACATGTTCATCAAGAGGATGTTCAAGTGATTAAGCATCGCGTCAGCGCTTTTTATGGGACCAACTTAGATTTAATCCTTCGGGCTAATAGGGTCGAACACCTGATCCTGACTGGTGTCTCCACGAGCAATGCTGTCGAACTAACTGCTCGTGAGGCACATGACCGAGACTATGAGGTGAGCATTCTTGAGGATGCGACAGAGTGTGCGAGTGATGAAGAGCAACAAGCGAGCAAACAGGCCACAACGCGCCTTGTAGATTGGAAAACTTTTGCAGAGCTTGTCCAATGAAGCGTATTAGTCAAAAAGAATTTTTTTTGAGTACGGCTCTTGTTCTTCTCTCAACGGTGTGTCTCAGCATGAGCGCTGCGTTTTGGAAGGCTCTCTCGGTGGATGCTTCTCTTCCTTTCGTGACGTTTTTCCGGTTTTTCTCTCCTTTTTTCCTATTGATCCTTTGGATATTGCTGCGACGAAAAAAAATTCATGTCCCTTCAATCTGGCCCCACCTTTTTAGAGCATTTTCTGTCACGATTGGGCAATTCCTTCTCCTTTACGTTCTCTCGCAAACCAACCTCTTGTTAGCTACTTTATTGAATGCGACAAGTGGTCTGTTTGCTCCTCTACTGATGTCCCTCTTTCTGAAAGTTCATGCCTCAAGACGAGCAATTATCTCGATCATCATCAGCTTTGCAGGGGTTGCCATTGCTCTCGGTTCATGGAACCAACTCTGGGCTCCAATAAGTCTTCTTGGTCTCCTCAGCGGTCTTTTTACTGCTATTGGCCAGCTTCTTCAGCATCAAAGGGCAAAGTCTGAAGATATTGCAACGATGAGCGCCCTCCTTTTTGGTCTTTGCTCCCTCTTCTCTCTTCCCCTGTTTCTGTTCTTCCCTGGACCCGTCCTTTCGATCAATTTTAATCTCTCCATGCTCGGAATGATTGTAACCTTTGGTCTCTTTACGGTTGGAAATCAAACGCTTAAAACTGCCGCATATAAAAAGGTCAATAAACCCTCGACCCTCTCACCTTTTCTTTATGCCACAATTATTTTCTCTGGGATCATTGATTGGATCTGGAGAGGGATTGTCCCCCCATTTCATACCCAACTCGGGGTGTTGATCATCCTCTTCGGAGCATTTATTATGTCTCTTAGAAAAGTTCCTAAGAATCTCACCAACAAATAAATACCCATTTTGAAACACGATGAGAATAGGTATTTGACAAGATTTTGAATTTCCTGTGAAAATAACAGAGGGGACAAGTATGAAATAAAGGGGGAAAAAATGCTTAAAGGGGGAAGACTAGGGCTTGCTGGAGGGATTCTCTGGAGCCTATGCATGTTTGTGTGCACGATCCTTGCGATGTACACCGGTTATTCTTATAGCTTTCTAACACTTTTTAAAGAGATCTATCCCGGATATTCTGTTTCATGGGGAGGAGCTTTCCTTGGTCTGGTCTACGGTTTTTTTGATGCCTTTATCGGACTGTATCTCTTTGCCTTTATCTATAACAGGTTAGGGAAGAAGTAATCCTATCATTCGGATGGGAGCTTCTGTGGCTCCGTCTGCTTTGATGGGGAGGGCAATGACGGTTGCCCCTTTGGGTGGAATTTTGGCGCAGTCGGCAACGTTTTCGATGATGTACTTCCCTGCCCCTAAAATGGCGTGGTGAACAGGATAGCTTTGATCTAAACAATCCGGAGAGAGGGTATCGATGGCTAGCCCAGCAATCCCCCTTTCGAGGAGAAACTCTGCGGCCTCTTTGTGAAAGGCAGGAAAGTGCATTTGCCCTCCTTTATCAATGTTCCGGTATCGATCAGGATCGCCCCAATACTTGCTCCATCCTGTATAACCGATGACGCAAGCTCCCTTAGGAATTTTTTCCCACTTCTTTTCATACTCTTCCAAATCGTGAACGGTAATTTCATAGTCGGTGTGCACCTTTACCCTGACATCGATCAGAACAAGAGGGGCTATCATTTCTTTGATCTCAAGGTCTCCAATATTTTTCCCTCCTTGTATGCAATGGGAAGGGGCGTCCATGTGGGTTCCGACGCCTGCATGCATTTTCATCTTGTGAACACGAAACATCTGATCGTAATCTTTTTTCACTTCCAAACAATAGCCGCAGGAACCATTCCATGTGGGAACATCGGGAGTAAGTCGATGAGTTAAATCTATAAGCTGATACTCTTCCATAATAGGGGTTGCATTTTTTTTGATTTGAGTTAAAAAGATTTTAACAGAAATCTTTTTTACGGATAGGTTTTGTGGAAGAATCTCACGAGGAGTTGAGAGAAGAGCCTCTTTCTGAGGTGAAGAAAAAGTTAGGATTTAATCCTGAAGGGTTAAGCTCTGATGAAGTTAACAGTCGCCTCTCTCAATATGGCCTAAACAAGGTTGAGGAAAAGCGGACTCACCCAATTTTGAAGTTTCTGACCTATTTTTGGGGACCCATTGCTTGGATGATTGAAATTGCGATGATTTTATCGGCAATCATCGGAGAGTGGCCCGATTTCTTTATTATCCTGGTTCTCCTTTTAGCGAATGCCACGATTGGATTTTGGGAAGAAAATACGGCGGCTAGCGCTGTGGCTGCTTTAAAAAAGAGTCTCGCCTTCAAATCGGAGGTTAAAAGAGATGGAAAGTGGTCTTCCTTACCTGCTGATGAGCTTGTTCCCGGAGATTTGATTCGGTTATCCGGGGGAGATATTATTCCTGCTGATGCTCGCCTCCTGGAAGGTGATCCTGTTGAGGTCGATCAAGCAGCTTTAACGGGAGAGTCCTTGCCTGTGACAAGAAAGGAGGGAGAAGCGGTTTTTTCTGGCTCGATCCTCTTTCAGGGGGAGACGACTGCGTTGGTTTATGGGACAGGAGTTCATACCTACTTTGGAAAGACAATGGAGCTGGTTCAAGAGGCTCGGACGATTAGCCACTTCCAAAAGGCTATTTTAAAAATTGGAAAGAATCTGATTCTCCTTGCTGCATTTTTGGTTTTGGGGATTGTGATCACTTCAATCTTCAGGGGTGATTCTTTTCTAAAAACGATTCAGTTCTCTTTGATATTAACGATCGCTTCCATCCCTGTAGCTCTTCCGACCGTCCTCTCTATTACGATGGCAATTGGAACACGCCTCCTGGCTAAAAAGGAAGCGATTGTTAGCCGACTGATCTCGATTGAAGAGCTTGCTGGGATGGATACGTTATGTGCGGATAAAACAGGGACTCTTACGCAAAATAAATTGGCTTTAGGAGAGCCCTATTGCGTGAACGACTTTTCTTCCGACCAGGTGCTCTTTCATGCGGCCCTGGCCTCTCACGATAACCCGAAGGACATGATTGATGTTGCGATCCTAGGCTCTTTGAAAGATAAAAGTGTTTTAAATCACTACAAGCAAATCCATTTTCAACCGTTCGATCCTGTCCATAAAAGAACTGAGGTAACCCTTCAAGATAAGGATGGAAAAACTTTCAAAGTGACGAAGGGAGCGGTCCAAGTTATTTTTGCTTTGCTTAAAAATAGCGATAAGACGATTCAAGAAGCCGAAAAGAAAATTCAAGAGTTTGCAGAACATGGGTATCGCTCTCTTGCAATTGCAAAATCTGAAAAGGAGGGAGAGTGGACCCTCCTTGGAATCCTTTCTCTTTTCGATGCTCCAAGGGAAGATGCCGGAGCAACGATTGCGACTGCAAATGAAATGGGTGTCGAGATCAAAATGGTGACGGGAGATCAACTCTCGATTGCTAAGGAAACTGCAAAAAAACTTGGGCTTAAGGATGATATTTTTGATGCTTTGCAACTTGAAAAGGAAAAGGATTCTTCCCGTTTGGAGGGGATGATTGAAAAAGCAAATGGCTTTGCGCAGGTGACTCCTGAGCATAAATATCATATCGTCGAAGCGCTTCAAAAGAAAAGGCACATCGTCGGAATGACTGGAGATGGGGTCAATGATGCTCCTGCATTAAAAAAAGCTGATTGTGGAATTGCTGTTTCTAATGCAACAGATGCGGCCCGTGCAGCAGCGGATATCGTCCTGATGAAACCGGGGCTTTCTGTGATTATCGATGCGATAAAAGAGAGTCGAAAGATCTTCCAGAGGATGAACAGTTATGCCATCTACAGGATTGCGGAAACTCTTCGTATCCTCTTTTTTATGACCTTGGCGATTTTGGTTTTCAATTTCTACCCTTTGACTGCTGTTATGATCATTATCCTTGCCCTCTTGAATGATGGAGCCATCTTATCAATTGCTTATGATAATGTCCGGTATCAAAATAAGCCTGAGGCTTGGAATATGCGGATTGTTTTGGGAATTGCGCTTGCCTTAGGAACCATCGGTGTTGCCTCGACCTTTCTCCTCTTTTATTTAGGGGATGAGGTTTTTCATCTGAGTCGCCCTGTGATTCAAACATTGATGTACTTAAAGCTTTCTGTAGCTGGACACCTGACTATTTTCCTGACTCGAACGCGTGGTCCCTTTTGGTCGATCCGCCCGGCACGAATCTTACTTCTTGCTGTTTTTGGAACGCAACTTCTGGCTACCTTGATTGCGGTCTATGGATTC
Source organism: Chlamydiales bacterium (assembly GCA_024233515.1). Lineage (GTDB taxonomy): Bacteria > Chlamydiota > Chlamydiia > Chlamydiales > Simkaniaceae > Neptunichlamydia. The sequence continues at coordinate 16,589 of JACKPO010000007.1, read as the reverse complement.
TTGATGTCCCCTATCGGATGGGGATGGGCTCTCTTTATTTGGGGCTATGCCATCGTCTGGTTTTTATTAAATGATCGATTAAAACTCATCGTTTACCGGATGCTCGATCGATCGAGTTAAAAACGGTATCCCGTTGCCCAGCCGATCCGCCCTCCCCCTAGGTCGATAAAATCATCGGAGAAGGAGCCACTTTTTCTTGTCCGCGTTGGTTGATAGTAGTAGTCGAAGAAGAAATCTCCAAATATCCTCTCTGAAAAGAGGAATAATGCTCCCAGTTTACCCACACATCCTAAACTCCACCGAACGGTTGTTTGAGGAAGGTAGTCTGTGTGATCTTTTGTCCGCACGTAAGCAATCGTCATTCCGAAACCTACGTAAGGTTTTAAGCGGCCTCTTCTACAGGGGAAAAACTCTTGAACACCAACACTTGTTGTTGTCATGGTGATATGAGAAGTGCTTGAAAGGGCTTTTGTTTTTCCTGAGGCCCAGATCACATTAAGATTCGTCCAAACCGCATACCGAGGAAGAAACCAATATTTGTATTCAAGCTCCAGAGTTGGGGCTCCTTGGTCATAGATCTTTCTGGCGTCGGAATTGCTGAAAAAGAAGTACCCGGCTCTTGCGGCTCCTTGATGTTCAAACTGATCATCTGCCGAAAGGATGCCGGAGAAGATCATCAAAAATAAAAACAAAAACCTCTCCGATTGGAGAGGCTCGTCTAGAATGCATACCCAAAGGTTAGGTTTATTGAGGGAAAGTATTGAAACCCTTCCGTTGTCAAAGCTCCCAGCCCAAAGGCAACTTGGGTGAACTTTCGTTGCTGATCACATCCCATCCGCTCCTGGCCAACAACAAACCCGGGCGCAATGTATCCAAACTTCTCACGATTTATCTCGAGAAATCCACCCCCCTTTAGACCTGCACCAAAATAGGTTTGCCTCTGAAGATTGGGTTTTGGGTAATACAGTCCTGTCGCAAATAAATGGGCCTCGGTTACATAAATAAGAGGGGTCACACCCACCCCATACTCGAAGCCGCGATGTCCTACTTGCTCGCGGTGTCCAAACTTTGCTGAGAAAAGTGTTGGAATTCCCACACCCCATCCCCAGTAATTGTAACTATTTCTCACCTCTTCAACTTGTGGCGCATTCTCTTGATTTTCGCTTAGTTCTCCACATAGCGCTGCAGAATTCGATGCTAAAATCACTCCAAGAATCATTCGCTTTAATAGTTTCATCATCAACCTCAAATATTTAATGAACATTGTTCATTTTTCCTTAAAAATTTTTTCCAACAAAGCCTATGTCTTATTTTTACCCATCTTAGCTTTATCAGAAATGAACATTGTTCAATATTCAGGAATTTCTCGCAACCATTTTTCAAACACCCTTAGCATATGTTATTCTTGTACTTTGGTCATCGTCCTTGATCGATGTGGCTTGAGCCCCTATTTCACTTATCATAAAATCCGCACAGGACTCAATGAGTTGTTGGAGATCATCCCAGCGCTCATCTTCATCCCCCATACAAATCAATTTGGCACGTTTCATTACGGGTTGAAAATTATCGGGTAAATGCTTCATGGCCCAATCTGCTGCTGCTGTTTTTGACCTTATTTCATTGGTTTCCACAGTGCTCCAGATCCGCGCAAAAGTCAGTAAAACATTTCGAGTATCACTTTCAATTTCGACGATAAGCCTATCTAAATCATGAAGCATCGCTTTCATAAAGTCTTTGTACGGCACCTGCGAAAGGACATGCTCAGGTTCTGGTCCCCATAGAGTTTGGCTTTTCAATAAAACCTGAGTCACAATAATCGCTAGGTCAGGCATCTCATCTGTCTGACAAGCTTCAGTGGTCCCCTCTTCAAAAGCTGCACGTAACCATTCTCCATATTGAAAATCAAAACGGGGAGAATAACGCCAAGGGTTCACCGCTGACCGCTCCACAAGAGTCAACTCAAGCGGCCATTTCGATTCTTGCATGTAGACCCCAGAGATTTGAAGAAGCTTATCAACCAGAGCCCCCTTTTCCTCTAAAGTAGTTTTACGGTTGATGACAACAAGCAAGTCAATGTCGCTGTATCTCTGCAACCCACCTACCAAAGATGATCCATAAAGATAAACACCTACCAATTCTGAACCTAAAACCCCTTTTAAGAGTTCTAGAACGTCCTCTAGCTGCTTTTGAGCTTCAACCATCCGATTTTCCATCCCCGAAAATATGCCAAAACTCACCTTATGAAACCATAGAATTTATTCCCTTACTAGCACTTGCGAGGGGGCCTCCCCGAGGACACTTTGGTTTCTTAGTATTTTTTCTAGTGTGCATTAGATAGAAGCTGGAAGAGCACTGCGCAAGGTGCGTGACACCTTGTCAAGCGATGATAGTCTTCTAGATGATGTGCAATAGGAAAAATACTAAGAAACCAAAGTGTGCTCGGGGCGGGACTCGAACCCGCACGCTCAAAAGAGCAAGGGATTTTAAGTCGCTGTCTCCTACATAATACTGCATAACTTCCAAGTTATCTTACGAGACAAACTATAGCATGTCTGATGATTCAATGATAGGTGGGATTATGAAAAATCACGTGGTGTAAAGCGATGTTCTGGCCCAATAGTGGCCCAAAATTTACTCCTCAAACTCGTGCTCGATTTCCTCGATGGTCGGCAATGAACCCTTCAAGTCATCGGGCAGAGATTCTATGATTTTGGTTTCATACTCTGCGACGCCTAACGGCTTGTTAATGTCCTGAAGCGCATACTCAGCAACGACTTTGTTTTTGGTTTTACAAAGCAGAAGCCCAATGGTCGGTTTGTCATCGGGATGCTTCATGGTTTTGTCAACGGCTGTGAGGTAGAAGTTCATCTTGCCAGCATACTCAGGCTTGAACTCAGTCGCTTTCAACTCAACAACAATAAAGCACCTAAGCTTCACATGATAGAAAAGAAGGTCGATGAAATAGTCCTGGTCGCCGACACAAAGATTTATCTGCCTACCAACAAAGGCAAATCCAGCACCAAGCTCTAAGAGAAATTTTTGGATATGGTCAATAAGCCCATCTTCCAGCTCCTTTTCGTCAAACTCCTCCCTGAGAGTCAAGAAATCGAAATTATAGGGGTCTTTTAGAGTCTCATGGGCAAGGTCTGAATGAGGAGATGTAAGCGTATTTTTGAAGTTAGTAAGGGATTTTCCCTGCCTTTCATGGAGTCCACCATCAACCCAATGGAGAAGGACGTTTCGGCTCCAGCCGTTCTCAATAGTTTTCTTTACATACCAAACCCTTGATTCTCTGTCTTTTACCTTGTCTAGCAAAAGGGTGTTATGACCCCATGGAATTTGTGCAACAAGCTGTTGCACAATTTCAATCTCGGGATATTCCCTTGCAAAAAGGACCATATAATAGACATTTCTCCGAGAAAACCCCTTCATATTGGGAAATTCTGACCTTAAATCGTTTGCCAGCTTTTCTATTGTTTTGGCTCCCCAACCCTCATTATCTTGCTTCTTGATAAGAGAAGTGCCTATTTCCCAGTAGAGCTGAATTAGCTCCTTATTAACAGCCACAGCCGCCTTCAATTGAGACGACTTAACCTTTTCTTTAATTTCTCCTAGGAGCTGCTTATACCCCCTGAGATTCTCTGTAATGATTTCTTTATTGGTGGTTGCTGGTTTTTTGGTTGTCATGGGTCTCCTTATAATCCTATTTTTGCTGCCGAATTTGCCTCGAACTCACGATTAAGTCTCTCATATTTCCGAAGCGTGTTAATGCTGGTATGGCCAGTCTGACGCATTATCCATGTCTCTGGCGTTCCATTTTTGATAGATGACGTGACATGGCCAGCTCTGAGGCTATGGCCAGCAATATCATCTGAAAAACCAAAGGGCTTACATCTTCGCTTAAGCATCAAGGCCACTGAGCGGTCTCCAAGGCGCTGACGCACAATATTACCACCTTTATGAACTTGGAGAAACACAGCCCCCTCTTCAATAGCCGAAAAACGAATCCAAGCTTGCAGAGCGCGAACTGGGCAGTAGGGTTCTTTTGCTGCAAAAGGAATGTCAACGATTCTTCCTTCCATCTGCTGGTCTGTTTTTGATTTAGGGATGAAGATAGAGACACCATTAGGGTCAAAAGCGAGATGCTCGACATCAATTCCAACAAGCTCTGAACGACGGAAGGCACCTGCAAAACCCAAAAGAATCATGGCTTTGTCTCGAAGCTCAATGGCTCCATAGGGCAGGGAAATTGCATGAAGAAATTTCTTAACACTCCATGCTTAAAACATTTAGCATATAACTCTTATCCCAGCCAGCTTTAGACCTTTTATTTTTGATACCTGCCTTGGTCTTTTTATCAGCCTTTAGTAAATTCAGCGTAGCCCTTCGAATAACAGAAAAATTCTCAGCTCCATTGTCCTTACGCACCTTGCAACCGTCCTCTCTATACGAAACATCGAGTTGCCAGTGAAGCTTATTCTCTACAGACCAATGACTTCTAATACCCCTACTTATCTTCCAAGCATCTGCCGGCAAACTTGAGATATAATATCTGAACTCTGTCGTCTCCTTTCCTTTTATTGTCCGTTTGCTCTTTAGACAACTTATACTATTCAAATCTTTCCAGTCAGCTTTTTGTGATAACCAACTCAATTCTTCTGTAGTCCAAACCTCCCGTATTTCATGACGTCCTCGAGATTTCTCTTCGCTGGTGTAGTGGTCACATTCTGCTTCATCTGGTGAGACTTCTAAAGCTTGACTGAAAAAGTTTTCCACCTCAGCATGAAGATTACCTTGATTACCCTTCAGTGCCAAAATATAGTCTCCTCCCTTATTTCGAATTTTGGAGGCTATTTCTTTCTGACACCCCGCTGCATCAATTGTCACAACAGCTTTTTGGATATCCAATAAATCAATCAACAAGGGAAATGTTGTAATTTCGTTTGATTTTGTCTCTGTTGCTAATTGACCCAAAACCATGTCATTTTCTACAGAAAATGCGCTCACGAGATGAATAGCTTTTTCTTCACCACTACCTGAGTTACAAATTCTTTTCCCATCTAGAGCAATAACCCCTCCAACAACTTTAGCAACCTTCTGGGTCCAGCTAATAAAACATCGCTCAAACGAATTTGGATCAACGAAACGAAAGAAGCGGCTAAATGTATCATGGGATGGAATTCCATCAAGACAGATCCCTCGATCTTGTAACCAAATGAGATTAGCTTCTCCCCAAAAACTAACCTCTACCCAATCATCGGCTCCACATAAGACAGCAAGTATTGCTACAGTGATAATGTCAAAAAGAGAATAAACCTGATTCCTGTGCTTCCTTGGATCGGGTAAAACTGAAAAACTGCACATGACCGATGTTTCTTGAAAATTCTGAGACACCATCATAAACCTCCTTGGTTAGGAGGTAAAGTTTTTAAAATTTAACTTAAAATATCAAATCTTTTCTTCATGCAATTTCCCTGCTCCATAGGGAGCCTGTATTGAATCAATCAACATCTTAATGTTGTCTGTTGTCAAAGGAGCTTTACGATTTTGCTTAACACCTATCTCCCGCTTGATACCCGACATAGCTTTTCTGATTTCACCATGCCGCGTGTCGACTGCAATTCCCTTTTCAGCATAGAAATGCTTAATACCAGCCAAATAGCTTTCAAGACTCTTCGGCTTTAACTGCCGACTCTTAGCCATAGAGGCCATAAATAAGCCAACCAAAAATTCATGAGAACAGCTTGGGGGTGAAAAGGGTTCATATCCACTTGAATCGCACCAATCGACAAACTTTGTCCACGCAAAGCGATAGGCTCGGATGGAATTGGAAGACTTTGATTTTTGTGAATACTCAAAGCAGTCTTTGATGTGTTGTTGTTTGTATTCTTCGAAGAGAGCTTTGTCAGCTTCTGGAACGAGCGTCATTTTTGCCTCTGTCTACCGTTAGTTCATCCTTAACGGTATCAAATATAGCAGAGGCGAAATTTTAAAAGAAGATAAAAGATTTATTTACATTGATTGCGATGGAGAAGTCATTCCATACACCAGAATATTTTCTACTGGCCACTACAGACTCTTTTCAATCTTGCAGCAATGAAACACGCGCTCAATTGCTGCAATTTTTAAGAAAATTAATTAGGCTTGGATAAAATAACCGTGACCGTTAACTTTTTCCAGCTTAAAGAGGTGTCCTTTTTCAACCAAAGCATTAATGATACGACGCAACCAAATTTTCTTTTCATCCTCTTCACTAATCATAAATTTCCCTTCAGGTAAACCTAATTTAAGATAAGATTCAAAAGGTTCGCGATTTGTACTCAAGACAAAATAACGCTTTCCTTTTGCTGAATCAGAATCAGGATGCTTTTGGATTAACTTGTTAATCTCTTCAACAACTCTTTTAATTACATCTTCGAGTTTGATTATTCTCTTTTGATAAACAAAATCATTACCTTTAATAATAGCTTTCTCGTTTTCATCTATAGCAAATTCCCCGATTTCTGCCTCTTCTTTTAAATCAAGACCCAGAGTGCTAATATCTACTTTAACAGGCTCAAATCCTGTAACAATGTTGTGTGTTGTATAGTGTTGTTTTAATTTTTGCCCTTCTTCAATTTCTTCTTTTCTCCGTGCATGCGCTGAGGCAAAAGAAGAAGTCGAGACTCCGTATTTGTTAGCTACATCTTTAACAATCCTTCCTTGTTCTTCGGTGACACATCTAACCAAACCTCGTCGTCCCAATCCACCTCCGAATAGTCCTGTTGTTGTGCTATCCATCTCTTCAATGTCAATAAGCCCAATTTTTCTACAACCAAACTGGTCTGGAGCATCATTTAATACGGGGTTATTTCTCCATTCAACATCGCTGTATCCCGTTTTACAAATAAAGACTGCAAGTTGTCGTATGGTTTCATTTAAACTTGAAGCGTATTCCTCAAAAAACTGTTCCTGAGCGCTTTCACTAGGATTTAGGCTTAGCTTCTTCTCAGCAATTATTTCATACTTTTCACCCTCAGCTTCAACAGTAAATAGTTTTGCATTAGGAATTACAAGCAATCCCAGCGCATAATTTCGGCAAACAGTTTGAGCGTTAATCATTGTCTGATAGCGCTCCCTCATAGAGTCATTCTGACCCACAGCATAAGAGTTTTTACTAGCATTAATTTTGAAAATATATTCTGGAGCTGTATCCAAAGAAAAAACTCGGTGACTGCCCTGACTATTGTATAGTTTGACGCCCCCTTCTTCCTTGCGCTGAAGAACATTTTCCATGCATGTCTGAATCTTTGAAATCGTTGCTCCTGAAATATCTACTCCATTCTGCAGTTCCTTCTCACTGATGCTATATTCACTCGGAGACTTGATAGGTTTTGGTATTTCTGAGTTTGAAGATTTAGGAACAACAACAGCAAATCGGATTTTTGCCTTCTCTTGAGTAAAGAGGTTTCTAACAGATTTAAAAAGGATTGCAATGCCTAAAGTAAAAACTGCCGCTACAACGCCAAGAAATCCTCGGCCTATTCTTTCCGCAGTCGTAAAATCTCGTTCTTTTTTCGATATTAACCTGTACTGCTTGCCTTTATAGCTCGCAGTAATTGGCTTCCTATTATCTCCAACAGTTCTACCTTTGCTATTAAACTTTCAGGGAAATTGCATGAAGAAATTTCTTAACACTCCATGCTTAAAACATTTAGCATATAACTCTTATCCCAGCCAGCTTTAGACCTTTTATTTTTGATACCTGCCTTGGTCTTTTTATCAGCCTTTAGTAAATTCAGCGTAGCCCTTCGAATAACAGAAAAATTCTCAGCTCCATTGTCCTTACGCACCTTGCAACCGTCCTCTCTATACGAAACATCGAGTTGCCAGTGAAGCTTATTCTCTACAGACCAATGACTTCTAATACCCCTACTTATCTTCCAAGCATCTGCCGGCAAACTTGAGATATAATATCTGAACTCTGTCGTCTCCTTTCCTTTTATTGTCCGTTTGCTCTTTAGACAACTTATACTATTCAAATCTTTCCAGTCAGCTTTTTGTGATAACCAACTCAATTCTTCTGTAGTCCAAACCTCCCGTATTTCATGACGTCCTCGAGATTTCTCTTCGCTGGTGTAGTGGTCACATTCTGCTTCATCTGGTGAGACTTCTAAAGCTTGACTGAAAAGTTTTCCACCTCAGCATGAAGATTACCTTGATTACCCTTCAGTGCCAAAATATAGTCTCCTCCCTTATTTCGAATTTTGGGCTATTTCTTTTCTGACACCCTGCTGCATCAATTGTCACAACAGCTTTTTGGATATCCAATAAATCAATCAACAAAGGGAAATGTTGTAATTTCGTTTGATTTTGTCTGTTGCTAATTGACCCAAAACCATGTCATTTTCTACAGAAAATGCGCTCACGAGATGAATAGCTTTTTCTTCACCACTACCTGAGTTACAAATTCTTTTTCCCATCTAGAGCAATAACCCTCCAACAACTTTAGCAACCTTCTGGGTCCAGCTAATAAAACATCGCTCAAACGAATTTGGATCAACGAAACGAAAGAAGCGGCTAAATGTATCATGGGATGGAATTCCATCAAGACAGATCCCTCGATCTTGTAACCAAATGAGATTAGCTTCTCCCCAAAAACTAACCTCTACCCAATCATCGGCTCCACATAAGACAGCAAGTATTGCTACAGTGATAATGTCAAAAAGAGAATAAACCTGATTCCTGTGCTTCCTTGGATCGGGTAAAACTGAAAAACTGCACATGACCGATGTTTCTTGAAAATTCTGAGACACCATCATAAACCTCCTTGGTTAGGAGGTAAAGTTTTTAAAATTTAACTTAAAATATCAAATCTTTTCTTCATGCAATTTCCCTGATTAAACTTTGCTGAATCTGTCCAACTCGAAGGTAGTTTAATATCACTAACATCATCAATAATTTTAAAACCAGACATTATACCATTTATCAAAAATAAAGTTTAGTCTGAGCCCACTCTCTTGAACACAGTTGACGCACAGCTCCAACTTGTGAGGTAAATGCATTCCAAGCATCGCAGCAACTGCCCAAAATATGCTCATAGGAATCAAAACAACGGTTTCCTAAATATCGATCTCTAAGCACTTGCCATACTTGTTCAGTCGGATTTAACTCAGGAGAACTTGCAGGCAACGGTAGTAGCGATATATTGTTTGGTATGCACAGCTTTTTCGTTGTATGCCAAGCAGCTCGATCGAATACAATAACTGCATGATTACCAGGCTCAATTTCCTTAGAAATCTCCTCTAAGTGTTTTTGCATACATCCCATCCCAATTGTTGGCAAAACCAATCCTACTGCTCGGTCTTTTTTTGGACAGACAGCACCAAAAAATATAGGCATACTCAAACTGCTGTTGTCGGATCACTCGGGGACGAGTACCCCGTCTTGCCCATAACCGAGTGACCGTCCCTCTTTGCCCAACCCTTGCTTCGTCTTGAAACCAAATTTCAACATTTTCAGAAGCAATGCCTTCTGGCAATACTCCTGCTACTTTTTTCTTGAAAATTTTTTAAAGTCTTCTTGAATCAAAGGATCAGATTTTGGATGTTTTGATCGTGCTGAAATCCACGAGAGCCCACACCGTTCAAGTACGTGGTAAACACTTGGTAGCGCATGATCAACACAGAATTTTTCTTTAAGCAAAACCTGAATATCTTGTCCCCGAACCCTTCCACCCTCACGAAGAGTCTGCAGTTTTTCTACTTGTTGCCGAAATGCTTCCTCTTGTTCTTCAGCTAGCTTTCTTTTGCGGCCTTTACCAGGCTGCTCCTTTAACCCTGGCACCCCTTTAGCAGCAAATCGTAGTACCCATCGACGCAATGTAATGAGAACAATCCGGAACATTTCAGTGACTTCCTGCTTGGATTTGCCTGCTTTTAGATGGCCCAAAGCGAGGAGTCGTATGCGTGTTCTGGGATTAGGTTCGCGCTTTGCAAGGTAGAAAAAATCTACTTCTGAACTTTTTAATTGTATGTCTTCTGGTGTATTCATTTGACTCTCCATGGGGTTGAAAACCAAAGATCATACACTAAACTTTATTTTTGATAAATGGTATAAACTTTGCTGAATCTGTCCAACTCGAAGGTAGTTTAATATCACTAACATCATCAATAATTTTAAAACCAGACATTATTTTCACAATATTTATTTAATTTTAAAGGAAAATCATAACATGACGTAACATTTAAAATCAAGAATCTTGAATCAACTAAAGTATCTCCTTCATGAATGGTAGGAGATACTTTAGTTGATTCAAGTAAAATATTCAATTAGTATAAGTTCCTCATATTCAAAATGTTTCTGGTCTGGATAAAATGTACCACTTTTGTTCCAAGTTAGGTTCAAATTGCATGCATCGTGACACTCGAAAATTTCTAAGGAGGTATTCGTCACAAAGCTCCAACATGTTTATGGGGGAGGTCGTTTCCAGAAAATCCTTGATAAGGTTTCTCCACTAAAGATTCACCCTTCTCTAAAAACTCAACAACATATGGCTTTTTGAACTGTTTTTGATATTGCTCTTTGCTGTTCCACTGCCCATAAAGCCCAAACTGAGACGAATTTTCTGGGTCGTGATAAAGTTGAAAACCAATACAGCCATCTTCTTGGCGAGTAAGTTCTCCAATCTTCAGCAAACTTTCTCTTAATTGATTTTCTTTACCGAGCTTGGCTTTAAGAATTGCTATAACAGTATGCTGCATCCCTTACCTCCTTAGAAACCAGTTCGCAGTTTTGGTGACAGTGGCACAAAATTGGAACATTTCACTTTGTGACCACTTTTAAGAGAGCTTGGTTGGCGATTCAATTAACCTTAACTCACTTAGTATAAGTTTGCTCGGGGCGGGACTCGAACCCGCACGCTCAAAAGAGCAAGGGATTTTAAGTCCCTTGTGTCTACCAATTCCACCACCCGAGCGGCTTAGGCGAAAGGGTAGACTATACCCTTTCACCGGGATAAGAATCAAGATTCTTCGTTGTCTTCGGGAACGTGAGCTTCTTCGTTGATATCCACAACTTTTTCTTCTGAAGGTGCTTCTTCAGAAGATGGAGCACTGTCTTCCGTTTGATGGATCTCTTCGATCTTCTTTTCTGCCTCATCGAGTTCCTCTGGAAGGAGAGCTCCTTGTTCTACGAGGTAGTTTTTATATCGATCGATTTGATCTGAAATCAGACTTGTTGGAGGGGGAAGGAGGGTCCTTCTTGGAACTGGCACCTCTTCTTTCTTTTCTCCTTCGACCCCTTCTTCTTTTGGGGTTTCTTCTCTTGGTCTTTCGTCTTTTGATGAGCGTCTTTTGCGCGATCGTTTTTTATCCCGTCTTTTGGACTCGTCTTTTGGCGCTTCTTCTCTATCTTCTTTATCGGGTTTCTTTCCACCACCAATCTTAATGTTCTTTTCGATTTGGGGTTTTTTCAAAACGGTTCGCGTTTCCCTTGACTCAACGACTTCGTATTCTGTCATGGGAAGGAGAAAGGCTTTAGGCTTTTCTAAAGAGCGGAAAAAATAGCAGTTGCCAAATGAGACAACTTCTACGGCTCCAACTGAGTATTCTTCTTCTGAATTTCCGCTTGAAGCGCGGATGACAAGTTTAAATCCCTCTTTGGGGGTAATAACTGTTTCTACTAAGGGTTCTCGTGTAAAATCCACTGATCTGTTCCAGGTTATGGGGTTAATCTATTCTTTTGTCGCTATGTAGCGGATGAGGTCGAGCAAACGAGCGGAATAGCCTATTTCGTTATCATACCAGGAGATCAGCTTGAAAAAGTTATCGTTTAGTGCAATCCCAGCATTGGCATCAAAAATGGATGAGTGGGTATCTCCAATAAAGTCTGAGGAGACAACCTCTTCATCGGTAAATCCAAGTATTCCTTTTAAATTTGAATTTGCTTCCGACTTCATCTTCGCGCATAGTGTATCATAATCGGTTGATTTCGTCAGCTTTACTGTTAAATCAACCGCGGAGACGTCGGCAACAGGGACTCTAAAAGCCATCCCTGTGAGCTTTCCCTTTACTTCTGGGAGACAGAGACTCACAGCCTTTGCCGCGCCCGTTGAAGCAGGGATAATATTTAAGGAGGCGGAGCGACCACCTCGTAAATCTTTTTTTGAAGGGCCATCATGGACAGGTTGCGTCGCTGTCATGGCATGAACGGTGGTCATGAGACCTTCTTCGATTCCAAAATGATCCAATAGGACTTTTGTGATCGGCGCTAGGCAGTTTGTCGTGCAAGAAGCGTTCGAAATAATCGTATCAGATTTTGGATCATATTTTTCATGGTTGACTCCCATCACATAAGTTGGAACATCCCCTTTAGCTGGAGCTGAAATCACAACGCGCTTGGCTCCCCCCTTTAGGTGAAGCTCGGCTTTTTCCCGTTGCGTGAAGAGTCCAGTTGATTCAATCACATAATCGACATTGAGGTCTTTCCAAGGAAGTTGACTCGGGTCCGTCTCAGCAAGAACATGAACAGTGTGACGCCCATCAATGATAAAGGCTTCGTCATTCGAGTCTACGGGGAGAGAAAAGCGTCCATGGACAGAATCGTATTTCAAGAGGTAGGCTAGATTAGGAGGAGGAACAAGGTCATTGACCGCGACAACTTCAATATCATCGTACTTTTCAAAGGCTAGTCTCAGTACAGAGCGCCCAATCCGCCCAAATCCGTTGATTCCTATACGTATTCCCATCTGCTACCTAAATGAATTTTTCTTTTGATGATAATAGATAGAAATGTAAAGGGCAATCGATTTCGCGATTGTTCTTTACCTCCAGTACTGACGACTGAACGGGTTAAAGATAAAATTTTGATCAGAAGTGATTCTCCGGAACTCTTCTTCATCCCTCTTGGTAGAACATTTATAAATCACATAAGGTGGGGGAACAAAAAACTCATCATAGCCTTCGTAAGTATTTTCTATTCCAATCATTTCAATTCGAGCATTTCTCCTCGTTTCTGGGTACTTGAGAAATACGGTATCTGCTGTCCTCATCGTCGTATGGTCTGATGTCATTCCCATCATAAATAGACCATTTAGAGTTGTATCTCCGTGAATAGCCCCCTCCTCGACCACTAATGTATAACCATAGGGAATTTGAACCCCGATGAGTTCCAGTTCATCTGGGATCTCATTGGTTCGAGCAAGAACTACAAAACCCACTGACTGAGGAGTAAGAGGAGTCATTGTTTGAGAAAACTTGTGTTGCTCTATAAAATGTCCACTTCCTCTTTCAACTTGCCAATCAGCATATAAAGGTTCATACAGATAGGTAACAAGTCGATACTCATCCTTAGAAGGAAGTTCTTTTGTTGTAAGGCGAAAGGGGATCTGATTGTTAACGAGTTGTACTTTAAAAGAGCTAAGATCCACATCTCGAGGATCAAACCATTTTAATTCAATGCACTCCCGATCAACTTCCAATAACCCTGGGTCTTTAAAAAGGGACTGACGCAAATGACGCTTTGTGATCCCATAATCGACATTTTTTTGCTGAATATGGAAATCTTTGCCACTGACCCAATTTGCTTTAATGACTGTTACAAAATCAGAGTCAAACTCTTTTAGCTGACTGTTCATCAGGGTGGCATCAGAAACTGGTTCCCTATTAAACAAGGGGGGAAACTGGTTCTTTATTGTGTATAGGTATTTATGAGGGTCTTCCAAATTTCCAAAGTAATCAATGGGCCCTATCATACTTGCCCCAGGAATTCCTCGAACAGCGGTTAAATTATTCATCCTTAATAAGGAACGAGTTGCTGACTCCAAGGTCCTATTATCGGAAAACCTCGGGATGGTTCCCGATAATAGATTGCCATAGATCCTGCATGCTACGGTGCCATCATCTCCATCTAATAGTAGCAGCCGCTTAGAACTTTCATAGGTTCCAGGACAACCTGTTTCCGCTCGGGCAGAGTAGCAACCACATTGGACAAGAACGATTAGACTAAGAACTATATATTTTGTGTAACGCATAAACCCAATTCCTAGAGATCACTCTCAAATTTCTTAAAGAATTTACACGTTTGTTGCAATTTTGGCCAGGATATTGCCAAATGTAAGGTGATCGAGAAGAAGATCAATTTCTTGTAGATGGAAAACTAAAAAGCGACCTTCATCGAATGCAGGCCGCTTTTTGAATGTTTAAACAACAGCTTCAGAGTACCCAACAGGGTAAATATCCTTACTGGACATACTCGATGATGCAAAGTGGAGAGCTATCTCCTTGGCGATTCTCCTTTCGGATGATGCGCGTATACCCACCATCTCGAGCAGCGTAACGCCCACTCAGCTCATTGAAAAGAATTCCAACGACTTTACGGTCGCTATTGTAAGAAGAGGTATCTCCCTTCTTTGCTGAGCGAACTTCTTTTGAGGTCAATGAGTTGTAGCTGACCATTAGCTTTGAAATCGCAGCCCTTTTACTTGCTAACGTATTCTTCTTAGCTAGAGTAACCAGGCGATCAGCATGGCGGCGGAGTTCCTTGGCTTTAGGAACCGTTGTTTCAATGCGTCCATGCTCCACGAGGGCCTTAAGCATGTTTGCAAAGGTTGCCCGTCTATGGGAAGAGTTACGACCTAATTTTACAGTTCGTTTCTGGTGTCTCATTGTGTTTCCTGTCCTGATTTTTCTTCTAGATACTCATCGATCACTTGACGCACGTTATCTCTTGTAATTCCGTAACGAGCAAGGTCCATTCCTAAATGGAGATTCATCTCTTCAAGCTTCGCCTTAATCTCGTTCAGAGACTTCTTTCCAAAGTTCCGGAACTTAAGCATCTCTGGCTCCGGCATAATGACAAGCTCAGCTATCGTATCGATATTCGCCTGAGCAAGGCAATTTGTGGAACGAACAGAAAGCTCAATCTCATTAATGCGCAGGGCAAGTTTTGCCATGAGCTCATCACGATCTGAATCAGATTCGGTTTCTTCATGGTCAAAAGAGAGATCTTGGAACTTAAGAGTATCGAATACGCTGAGGTGTAGAACTCCAATTTGTGTCGCAAATGTGAGCGCTTCCTGTGGAGTGACTCGACCATCCGTAGTCACTTCGAGAATCAAACGATCGTAGTCGGTATCTTGACCAACCCGCGTGTTCTCAACAAAGTAGTTCACAAGACGCACAGGAGAAAACGCTGAGTCAATGACAATTTCATCGACAACTTTATCAGCAATCTCATGTCTCTCAGAAGGAACATAGCCTCGTCCAATCGCAATCTTAAGATCTACTCGCCTCTTCATCGGCTTCGTTACTGTGAAGAGATGGTGCTCAGGGTTAACCAATTCGAAATCACACTCACCCATAACATCTTTGAAGGTAACCAGATACTGCCCACCACCTGCATCAATCATATCTTGAGTGATATCGAGTGATTGAGAAATCAGCTTTGCTCCGCGTGTATCACGGTTTTCCTCAAGTGGTAGCTTTCTAAGGAGTGCTCCTTTGAAATTGAGGATAATATGAGTCATGTCTTCGATAATTCCCTCAACTGCAAGATATTCATGAGGAACACCTTCAATTTTTACAGAAATGATCGACGGCGCTTCAAGAGAACCGAGCATGATTCGTCTGAGCGCATTCCCTACAGTATGGCCAAACCCTCTTTCAAATGGTTCGGCGATAAAACGAGCATACGTCGAAGTCTTACTCGCTTCTTCAATTTTGATATTCGTCGGCAGCTCAAATTTGCCATACTTAACTGTCATAAATTCATTCTCTCCTTATACGCGTCGTCTTTTTCTAGGGCGACATCCATTATGGGGGATGGGAGTCTTATCTTTGATGAGTGTAATGATGAGTCCTGCACTTTGAAGGCCACGAACAGCAGACTCACGTCCAGCTCCAGGTCCCTTCAAATTCACTTCGACCTCTTTCATCCCATAATTCATTGCAATTTTCCCTGCATCTTGCGCTGCAACAGAGGCGGCAAATGCAGAGGATTTACGTGAACCAGAAAAATTTGTCTTCCCAGCGCTTGCCCATGAAACAACATTTCCAGAAGGATCGGTAATCGAAACGATGGTATTGTTGAATGTTGCTTTAACATGTGCAATCCCACTAGGGACAGTTCTAGTGATTTTCTTCTTTGTTCTTGCAGCGGTTTTTTTAATGCCTTTATCTTGCTTAGCCAACTTTCTTTACTCCTATTTAAAACCGCAAACGTTAAACGGCTTTCTTCTTTCCTGCTACAGTTTTCTTCTTACCTTTTCGCGTACGAGCGTTCGTACGGGTTCTTTGACCACGTGTTGGGAGACCTACTCTGTGTCTCATTCCTCTATAGGAACTTGTACTGATCAATCGTTTGATATTGTTCTGAACCTGACGTCTAAGATCTCCCTCAACAACGTATTCAGAAGTGAGCATTGCATTCAACTTCGATACATCTTCGTCAGAGAGATTGTGAGCGCGCATATTCGGGTCCAACCCTAATTTTTCAATCACTTCTTTAGAAACAGCGTTTCCAATTCCATAGATGTAAGTCAGACTGATCACTAGGCGCTTGTTTCCAGGAATGTCGATTCCAATCACACGGGGCATAGGTTAAATTCCTTC
>JACKPO010000006.1 GCA_024233515.1 Chlamydiales bacterium | reverse complement strand
GTCCCAACCATTCAAGGGGATGATTTCCATCAAGCCTATTATCAGGCCGCCCTTCAACTCAAGCACGTGGCTTCTGATTTTATCACAGATGACCGCGCTCTGCAAATTAAGTGGGGAAGAGAGCGCATCGCTGAAGAAACGAAAAAACCAAAAGAGATTGGATCTCTTTTAGCTTCCGTCTCATTTATTCTCGAAATGAATTACTTTGAGGGTCTTGCGAAATTCAAAGCTGAGCCTCATGACAACCTCACCTCTTTAGAGCGAAAAGTTAAGGGGTTAATCGATTTAATCGAAAGCCATCCCTCGATTACCCTTCATCCAAAATTTAATGAAACGATCGAAGCACTGATCAGTGGGCTCATGGACCGAACCTATGAAAAACTTGGAGGGGATTCGATCGGATCGATACAAGAAGTTAATGAACTCCTTCACAGAAAAAACTTCGGTGGAGCCCTTCTTCGGCTAGAACACCTTCTTGCTAATCCCACGCAGGGAAAACGGAAGGCTTCAGTGATCACTCAAGGCGTTGCAGCCCTTAAAGAACAGGCGCGCGCTTATGGAGTCCCTGATTCTCTCCTGGCACCCGTTGATACCGTTGCCGATCTCGTTGATTCGAAGTTAAGCGATGTCTTACAGGGGGCTGAGGGAGAGAAACAGCTTGCCCCTTTCGCAAAGCTGAATGCTGACCTAGAGCTTTTACGTGCAGATCGAGAAAATCGCCATCTTGGGACGATCGAAAGAGCGCTTTTAAAAGATCTGAAAGGGATTGAAGCAGCATACCCCGAGCTTCAAGGAATAGCCAGCTTCGTTAAAGACAAGAAAGGAACCACTCCAGCAATTGAGTGTATAGACCAGCTGATTGCAACCTTCATTCATGCGCAAATACAGCAAGAGATATCTCCACTGAGAAAAGAACTAAATCGCTATGCAAATCAGTTTTATCTTTCCCTTTACCACGCAGCTGATAAGTCGATGGATCAGACGCGGATCAATCTTGAAGAGCAAATTGCAAAAGGAGAAGAGATTTGGACGGGTAGAAAATACTCCCCTCAGGCGCTTATGCATGCGCTCGATAAGGTGTTTGAAGCGCGCGCTCTTCAAAAAGTTGCAGCAGAACTGAAGGACACTGATTCGGATACTGTTGATGATCTTTCTAGAAAGATCGACCTTGCCCTGGGAGCGCTTGCGGCGCATCCTGAGTGCGAGGAACTCAAGGAAGCATTAACACTTGTTTATGGGCAGGTTCAAGCTTACATCAATCGAATGGTGAAACTGACTGGCGGAGATGATGAGCGGATTGATCAAGCTTATGCAATGGCGCAACAGGGAGACTACGTGGGCGCCTTAAAAGCATTAAAAGCGATCTTCGATCAAGGAACTCTTCTCGAAACTGTTGGCAGCACGCTGGACGTTGACCGCGAAATTTCTGCAGTGGGACAACTCGCTGCTGATTTTGCAAAAGGACAAGCACCAACAGAAGAGGGCGTGACTCAAAAGAAACAAAAGGAGCTCATTGCCTTAGAAGAGCGAAAATTTGCCCATAACCTCTCCTTATTTACAACGTTTAAAGTGATTGCAAAGCGGAAAGGATGGGATGCGGAGACCACCGATAAGAAGTTCGAAATGCTCATCCAAGAAGTCGATAAGATCGACTACGATGGATCTGCCAAACAGCACGACGAAAAACGGCTGCGAGAAGCGGTTTTTAAAAAACAATTAGATGAACTTTCCCAAGCGGGAACGATTGATCGGATTGTGAGCTGGATTGTATTTAAACTTGTCAGACATTTCACCAGTCAATTTAGTAAATCGATTGTTCAAGGGGCAGAGAATGCCCTTGTGAATCCTCTCAATCGTCCTACTAAGGGACACCATGGCGCGATGCGCGCTGTAAATAACGGGGTTCTTGGTCTCCTCTTTGCAGAGCGGATTTGGAGAGAGGATGACACAGGAACGCTGGGTGTGGGTGAAAAAGATGATCGCCTCATCGAGATCCTTCAAGACATGAACCACAAAGGAAAAAAAGGAAACGAGCTTGTTAAAGAAGTGGTCGACAAAGCTTTAGCTGAGTTCAATGCCGGCAATTTCAGCGATAACTCCTTCTTGAATGGGATCGCAACGTTTTTTGTAAAAACGGCAGCAAAGCTCATCGTCAACCAGATGCGTCTTGCTGAATCGGTTTTAGAGTCGGTTAGTGATTCCATCTATTCAGAAAGGCATACAAACTATGGGATTGATATCCTCTTGCTTAATCAAATCAAAGAACTTGAAAAGGTCCTTGGCGAAGAAGGTGCAGAGATGGTCATCCGTGAAGGAGACAACGGAAAACGGTTAGCTCAGCAGCTCGTCAACAACCTTTTCCAGCTCCTTAAAGAGCGAAAAGTTCTTACGCCTGGAGATCTTGAACATCAAAAAGAGAGCTTTATGACGCGCCTGCAGGATGGGACAGACACCATTGTAAAAGGGGTCTTAAGAGATCTGTTGCTCTTCGGAATGCAGCAATTCCAAGATCCTGAAAGAATGAACCAAACCGTTCTCGAAACGTTACGGCATGCCAACCGCGCTCTTCGCCCCTCTGAAGCGACCCTCCTTCGAGAGTTATTTAGCGAGAAAGGGGAAAATGTTACAACAGAAGACCTGGTTGCGTTATTCAAAGCGAACTATCGAGATAAATCTATCCCTCAAGAACACCCTATTACTCGAAGAGAAGTTGAAGCTGCTTTAGCAAAAAAGTATCAAGCCATCGAAAAAGAGCTCCATGAAGCCATGGACCGGATCATCAAAAAAGTGATCGGAGGAGTGGTTGAAAGTCAAGTCGAATCGCTTCTAAAAACGCCAAGACAGGTCCTCCTTGGAGGGGTGCAGTGGATGCACGAGCAATTCACTCCTCATAAAGCGCACCTTGCAGGGAAAACAGCCTACCTTGATGAGATGGAGTCGCATTTAACAGAGCTTTCAACTTGCAAAGATACGGGACGTCGCGGCAACCTTGAAGAAGCAATCAAAACCCGCCACCAAAAGCTTTTGATTCAACTGCAGAATCAGATGAAAACTATGAAGGCCCTTCGAACAGACAAGCCCTCTCCGATCAACCGACAAATTCACCGTTTTTATCAAGCGATCAATGCGTTGCATAAACCGATGAATACTCTAAATCATGCCTTAACAAAGAAGGATATCTCAAAAGCACGAGGTGCACTCCAAGAGATCAGAGACCAGATGGCCACTGTCCAAGGAATGCTAGATGGGATTGAGGCAAACCTCAGCTACCAGGAACTTTCAGCGGGAGAAAAAGCAACGGAAGCAGCCCTGTCTGGAGTGAAGAAAGGGGCCGAGGTTGTGAAACCCTACGTCCAAATGTTTTTGAATCACCATATTCAAGGGCACGCTGACGAGGTTGTTTCCATGTACAAAGCGCGTTCGACCTTTGCTTCTATGGTGCAGCAAGGGCTGTTCCGCTCCTACTTAGAGTACCAACCCTCTGATGATGAGGTCGACCCAGATCAAACAGTGGCGCAAGATTTGAGTGCTTTTGCAAATAGCTTCGTATGCGTTGATGAGGACGAAGACAAAGGGATAAAGCTCCCCTTACCGAATGGTGTTTATTTGATGCCTACTGGTCATGAGAAAAGATGGTAGTCTAAAATCCGCCGATTCTTCTAGAATCAGAGGGGATGAAAACGATCGATTTTTTACGCTCTTCTAGGTTAGGTCCATGGCTCGTCTGGGGTTTGGGCGCTCTCTTTGGCCTCTACACCTTTTTGCTTCAGGGCTCTCCGAGCGTCATGATCCCGCAGCTCATGAAGACCTATCATATCGACGTGGTCAAGATTGGCGTTCTCACTTCGAGCTTTTTCTATACCTATATCTTGATGCAAATTCCGGGTGGAATGCTTGTCGACCTTTGGGGCCCACGGAGGGTCCTAAAATTTGGGTTTATTGTGTGCTCCCTGTCAGTGGGATGGTTTGCTTTCTCTCACCACTTTTGGGAGGGGCAAGTGAGCCGAATGGTGATGGGACTCGCCGCTTCCCCTGCAATTATCTGCGCCTTTTGCTTAGGCTCTCGTTGGTTTAAGCCCGCCCTTTTCACATTGATCGTGGCTCTTACAGAGTTTTTAGCGCTCGCCGGAGGAGTGATCGGTGAGGGAGGCCTTGCTCGCTCCGTTGTCACATTCGGTTGGCGAGAGACAATGATGGGAGTTGCCGTTATAGGTCTTTTGATGGTCTTCTTACTTCTTTTTATCATCCACGATTATCCCGATCACGACCAGCCCCTCCATAACGGGATGTCCTTTAAAGAAACCTTTAAACAAACGCTAAAAAGCCTTGTAAAAATCCTGAAAATCAAACCTCTTTGGCTCAATGGAATGTACGCCGGATGTGTTTTTGCCATCTTCCCCGCCTTTGCTGCCCTTTGGGGAATCCCCTATTTCCAAAACCGGTATGGGATCTCGGTCGATCAGTCAGCTCTTGTCGCATCAACCTACTTTCTTGGAGGGTGCATTGGCACACTCACCCTTGGATGGATGTCTGTTTATGTGACCAAGCGAAAGCCGATCATGCTTTGGGGAGTTTTGATTGCCTTTTTTATTTCTCTTTCGATCATCTATATCCCCCATGTTCCCCTTTGGCTCATGTATGTTCTTATGCTCCTTTTTGGGTTTTTCTGTAGTACCTATGCGCTCAGCTTTGCCCTCGCTGATCACTATGTTTCCCATCAATCGAAGGGAGTTGCGATGGGATTCACGAACATGCTCTGTATTGCGATTGGAGCTCCAATTCTGCAGCCCTTGATTGGATTTTTGCTGAAGTGGTCGTCAGATTGCGAGCCGATCAATCGGCTGAAGATTTACACCCATCACGACTACACTGTTGCCCTCACGGTGATTCCGATTTCTCTTTTGATTGCCTTTATTTTGAGCTTTTTTGTTGCAGAAGATCCACGATCAAAACCACTCCCCCATGGGGGACACCAAGGCTTTCTTTAAAAACTGAAACTGTTATATGACTGCATCATATTTGGGACGACAATAGGTCTCTTTTACCAAGAAAAGACTTGTGAAAAGACCCAACGCAAAACAGATCGGAATCACCATAAGGCCAAGATGGTAGTTGGCAACCGAGTAAACAGGAACGCCCCATCCATCTTTAGCACCATCCCAGAATTGATGGAGGATCAACCCTACGAAGGGTTGAAAAATCGCTCCCCCTGCAACAACAGCCATGTTGTTCAGCCCGACAGCGGTCCCCACCACTGTTGAGCGATTGTTATCTTTGACAAGGGCAAAGGAGAGGATCTGCCCACTTGCCGCCACTCCCATTCCAAAGAGGAGGATAAAGGAGCTCTCATAATTAATTCCCGGAACATAAAAGAGGATAAGAGAACAAATCAAGCCAATCAGAGGACAGAGAGTCAGAAGAATTTTTCGCCGTCCTAATCGATCTGAAAGCCAACCAATGAATGGACTGGTCAGTCCAATCCCAATCCACATGAGTGCCATCGCTAAAGCGGCATAGGTATTGGGAACTTCGAAGCGAACCCGAAGATAGGGAACCCCCCAAAGAGCTGCAAAAACAGCGACAGGCCCCCACCCACAAAAAGCATAAAGACCAATCGCCCAGGTTTGCTTCGAGCGGAGGATCTCTTTCAGTTCACGGAGTAGATCGTGCCGCTTCGGAACATGTCTTTCCTGGTAAGGATTATCTCGAATGATCATAAAGCAAAGGATCGTGAGAAAGATCCCGATCATACCGAGAAGGATCATCACAATGCGCCACCGCCAATGTTCGAGCATCGCAGCCAAAGGAAACTCTCCTCCTAGGGCTCCCATCGCTGCCAAAAATTGCGCTCCTCCCACCAACAAGGCAAAGTATTTAGGTGGAAACCACCGGGCTGCCATCACAAGGGTCCCCACAAAAGCAAAGGCCGAACCCGTCCCCATCAAAAACCGGCTGAACGCTGCTGTCGTCAGATGGTGGGTAAACGCAAAGATGAGGGCGCCAACCGAGCAAATAAAAACAGCTCCTGTGATCAAAATTCGTGCGCTAAAGCGATCGAATAAGAGACCGACTGGGATTTGCATCAAGGTATAACTATAAAAATAGAAGGAGGCCATGATCCCAAGACGGGCCGCGCCCACCTGAAAATCAAACATCAAGTCGCGCGTCATGATGCTCGGCGACACCTGCAGCGCCATCTCGTAGAGGAGAAAAAGGGCCGACAGGGTGTAAATAAAAATTCCAAGGATCAACTTGTCTCTATTCATAATTTTTTCTATACATCTTCTCACTTAAGATGGAAAGGTGTAAAATAAGTGCCATGAAAATTGCCGTTGCTCTTTCAGGTGGAGTCGATTCCGCTACCTCCCTTTATCTGCTCAAACAGCAGGGATATGATCTTTTTGGCCTCTTCATGAAAAATTGGGAAGAGGAAAAAGAGGGCGCCTGCATTGCAGAGCAAGATGCCGAGGATGCTCGCGCTGTTTGCGACCTCCTCGACATCCCCTTCTACGCGGTTAATTTTGCCGAAGAGTATTGGAACAACGTCTTTACCTTTTTTCTCAAAGAGATCGAGATGGGATATACCCCCAACCCTGATATCCTCTGCAATCGTGAGATCAAGTTTAAGGTCCTCTTTGAAAAAGCAAAAGCGCTCGGCGCCGATGCTTTGGCAACAGGCCACTATTGCCAAACCAAAGAGGGAAGGCTCCTTAAAGGAAACGATCCCGGCAAAGATCAAAGCTATTTCCTCTATACGGTGAAAGAAAAGGTCCTCCGCGATGTCCTCTTTCCGATTGGGCATCTTGAAAAGTCTGAGGTGCGCCGCATTGCCAAAGAGGCAAATCTCCCCGTCTTTAACAAAAAAGATAGCACTGGGATTTGTTTTATTGGGAAACGGAACTTCCGGACGTTTTTAGAGCAGTATCTTCCGAATGAGCCGGGTGATATCGTCACCACCGAGGGAGAAAAAGTGGGGGCCCACGATGGGATCATCTACTACACAATCGGTCAGCGAAAAGGGATGGGAATCGGCGGCCCAGGTGAGGCGTGGTTTGTCTGCGGCAAAGATAAAGAAAAGCGGAGGCTCATCGTGGCGCAAGGGGAAAATCACCCTGCCCTCTTTGCTCCTGCCCTCATCGCAACGGAAATCAGCTGGGTGACAGAAACGCCAAGTTTTCCTCTCCGTTGCAAGGCAAAAATCCGTTACCGGCAAACCGAAGAGCCCTGCACCGTCACAAAAGAGGGAGAGATCCTGCGCGTTGACTTCGATCAGCCGCAGCGAGCGATCACTCCCCGCCAATCCGTGGTTTTTTACGACAGCAACACGTGTCTCGGCGGCGCTATCATTGAAAAGCCACTCAAGAATTGATAATATATCTCCTCCACGTTATGATCAGTGGCAAAAGGTGATGTTATGATGCTGACTCGATACTTAGACCCAAAAAATGATCTTTGTTTTAAGCGAATCTTTGGAACCGAAAAGAATAAGGACATCCTGATCCACTTTCTGAATGATATCTTAGAGAGACCTTCTCCTGTGATCGAGGTGACCTATTTAAAAACAATCCAAGATCCTGAAATTGCTAAACACCGTGTGACAATTGTTGATGTGATGTGCCAGGATCAAAGCGGTGATCGTTTTGTGATTGAGATGCAGCTCTCTCATGAAAAAGGGTTTGACAGACGCGCTCTTTACTATGCATCGAAAGCTTATTGCTCCCAACGTACCACCAATATCGAATACCACGACCTTAAAGATGTCTATTTCCTTGCCGTCACTGATTTCACCCCTTTCCCCAAGAAAAAGCATTGGTTTTCTCGCATTGGGCTAAAAGACTTAGATACAAATGAACATGATATCAAAGCGATCCAACTCTTTTTCTTGCAGCTTCCTCTATTTACTAAGACAAAAGAGGACCTTAAGACCATGTCGATTAAAGAGAAATGGGCTTACTTCTTTAAACATGCGGAGCACACAAACGATAAAGAGCTTGATGAGTTGATCGGAGACGACTTTATTATTAAGCGTGCCTACGAAGAACTAGACCGCTTTAGTTGGACAGAGGCGGAATTATTTGACTACGACTCAGCCGAAATGAAGCAAATGGCTGACCGGGGTGTTCAAGCTGCTGCTTTTGAAAAAGGACATTCAGAAGGACTCGAAGCTGGCCGCGAAGAAGGACTCGAAGCTGGCCGCGAAGAGGGCCGTGAAGAGGGACTAAGGGAAGGTGAACGAAAGAAGTCTGTTGAAATTGCCAAAAAGCTCCTTGCAGAATGTTTAGCCATCTCCCAGATCTCTAAGATCACAGGCCTTTCTGAAGAAGAGCTTGATTCTCTTCTAAACTCTTGAGATCTCGGAGCTGTGATCATTAAAGAGGCGCCTGCGGAAAAGAAGAGCATACACGCCGAGAACTCCCACAAATACTGAGCCGGGAACTACAAAACGGAAAGCCTTATCGATAAAATAGGGCTCCACTTTCATGGCAAGACTGCTCGCTATTAAGGTTCCTCCCAGAAGAAGAGCACATTCTTTCCACCGATATCCGATTAGCCACCCCTTCTGTTTTAAAACGGCGCGAAGAGCCACAAAATTGCACCACGCCCCCATGCTCGTGGCAAGGGCCGTTGAAATCGGTCCCATACCAAGGCCAAAAACAAAGAGCGAATTGAGAGCCACATTGATCCCCATGGTCATCAGAGAAAAAAGAGCCGACGTCTTAAAATTTCCTTCCGCATACAAAACGGCTGAATAATACATCACGAGGGTAGAAGGGAGAAGGCCCAGAGCATACGCTACCAAACATCCTGTTGTTTGATTGACAGCATAGAGGTTAAAACTCCCCCGCCCAAACACCATGTCGATCGCCGAGAATCCTAACACACCAATGGCAAAGGTCATCGGGACCATCATCAAAATGACTCTCCGACACCCAAATGAAAAGATCCTCTTCGCCTCTTCGATATCCCCTCGTTTGATGGCGCGGCTTAAGACCGGAACAAGGGTATTGACTGCTGCAATTCCAAAGATCGCGAGGGCAAGCTGCTGGAATCGGTTCGCATACCAAAGATAGACCGGACCACTAAGGTGAGCGCAGCGAGCAAAAATTGCATCGAGAAATGAGTTGATCTGCATCGCACCGACCCCAAGCGCTCCCAAGCTAAACGCTTTGGCCAAGGTCTTCACCTCAGGATGAAAGAGATCTCTTGTCAGCCATTTTGCCGTTCCCATCGTCCGGAGCATTTGAAATGCTGTCACCATCCATTGGATAATGAAGCCCACAAGAACCATCTTTGAAAGGCCAAGCATCGCCCGCTCCATCGGAAGATTTTTCAGCGTAAGCGCGCCCATAACCCACATCGCATTACATAAAAAGGGAGCCATACTCGAAACAAAGAATCGATTGTGACACTGCAAGAAAGAGACATTGAGACCATAAAGCGAGATAAAGAAGAGACTCGGAAGCATCCACTTTGTGAGAACTAAAATCTCCTGGTTCCCCTCCGACCAAAACGAGAGGGTAAACTTAATCCCGAGCTCCCCCACTCCGATGACCAAAAGGACAAGCCCCCCGATCAGCACGGTCAGCTTCCGAAAAAAGGTATACGCCTCTTCCTGACGCTCACTTCTGAGCCCCTCAAACTGAGGAACAAAAGCAGACTGCAACGGCCCTTCCCCAAAAAAGCGGCGGAGCACATTTGCAAAGCGAAACGCCACGATAAAGGCGGCAACCATTGGATGATCCCCAAACGCATACGCCATCGACAAATCACGGGCTAGGCCGCTAACACGACTCAGCATCATCCCTGAAAAGAATCGCCTGAGTCCCGAACCAAAATACTTTCGAACTGTAAGAGTTTTTTCCATTCCCTAGAGAATGCCAAAGTTCCCAATAATAAAAAAGGGTTACGATATGTTAGAGACCTCAGTCCAACACTTGAGAATGAGCATCCCTCCCTGTCCCTCGCCAGTTCCAGGACCGGTAATTGCATTCCGTACGGTCTGGTATTCAGAGGGGATCTCTTTGCGATAATTTTCCGGAGACTCAAAGTGAGTACGGAGCCAGTCCGCTTCTCCATCCCCTAATTTTTTTTCTCTTAGTGCTTGGATGGCGATTTGGGTTTCTTCCTTAAAAAACTGGGGGATCGATTGGCTTTTTTTCTCTCCAAAAGCATAGAGATAGACCGCTTTAGAAAAGGCGTAGTACATCATATCACCGTCGACATTCTGAAAAGCATCTTTATCTCCTTCCTTTGTAAGCTTTTCATAAATCTGTGTTCGAAGAAACTCCGTTCCTTGCCTTATATGCTCTAAATCAAATTGCGCCACCATCCGCGTAAGGGGATTGAAAAATGTGACTCCTCTTCTCATTTGACGACTCTGCACCAGATACTTGAATGCAAGGTTCTTTATTCTTCCTAAACGAGTGGGATTTTCATCATTGGTCTCTATTGACCTCCCTTGAGATCGTGCCAATTTGATTTTAAGAGCTACAAGAGAAAGAATCGACAATCGCTCCCCTATTCCCTCCGTTAAATAGAACCTCGCTGCTTCACTAGTATAATGGAGCACTCCTAAGATTTTCAAAAGGACCTCATTAGAAATACACTCTCTTTCACTCCCGATTGCAAGAAGGATCCCTGCCATGCTACTTGAAAGTTGGCAAACCGGCAGCATTCTTCTGGAATGGATAGATCGAACCAATCCAGCAGTCATCGAAACGATATAAATCGCCTGGGCAATTTTCTGATATGTCTTGTGAATCTTTTCAACGGTTGGAAGATTCCTTTCCTGAACAACTTCATTCGAAATGCAAATCGATACAGGTGTCAGAAATAAGGTTGCTATTAGCATGCTTTCCCCCCTTGGAGAAAGACTCAAAAGTCCCGATTCTTGGATAGCCCGCACAATATTTGCAGCTTTGCAAGCTTCCGAAAAAGCAGTAACACCAATTCCTAAGATTGGCAACTTAGAAGCACTGCTATGAGCACCTAAGGTTCTGTCAATACATAAATTTAGTGTTGAAATCATAAACATCCCCAATTCTCAGCCAATTTTGCCCGATTCCTGAAATATTTTCAATCACTATTCAGGAGGGGAAAGGGTCCCATAGGCAATGCATTACCCACAAAAACTGTAATCATAAGTGACTTATAAACAGTGTATTGATCAAAAAAAAACTAAAAACAGGAATTTGATTCCTGTTTTTTATAAAAATAACAAGATTGATAGTCCTTTTTTTTGACAAAAAAAAAGAGGATATCCAAGCTAAAACTCCTTCCCAGTGGAAGGAGCAGTTTCCTCAATTCCCTCTGCAGGTGATTACCCCAGACAATTACTTAGATTTTATTAGGGAGGGAAACAGTGGGGAGATGCTCGATGTGAGCCCGGTAGGGGCGGATCGCGCGGGCATAGGAAAGGGCCACTGGATAGGCAAAGAGAGGATGGATAAGAAGAGAGAGAAAAGTCGTTGTGAGGACGATCGCAAGCATCAAGTTTTCATTTGAAAAAGTGAAATATTCGGTGAACAAAAGTGCCGCTGCGATGGGGATGAGCCCCTTGGGATTGAAAAAAGTGAAGTAGCCCAAAGTTTTCCACTGGAACGCACTTTTCTGGAAGCTGATGAGAACAGCAAGGAAACGGACGCCAAAGAGAAACAAAACGGCAAAAAGGAGGAGAGAGAAGGTTAAGGTCGAAGAGAGGAGATGGAGGGAAAAGGTTCCGAAGAAGATGAGGAGGAGGAAGATAAGGTAGGATCCTTGCCTTCTTGAAAGATCAAAGAGAGAATCGCAGAGGGGACGGGCCGTATGCCCAAAGGTCATCCCGCCAGCAATCACTCCTATCAAACCATTCGCATGAAAAAGCTCACAAAAAGAAAAAAGAGCAAACGGAAGGAGAAAAAGGGCCCCTTTAAACAGGGGGCGATCGGCCCATCCAAAATCAAGCGCTGTTTTCCCTACCACACCCGAGAGGTATCCTAACGTCCCTCCCGCAATGAGTGGAAAAAAGATCCCAATAAAGAAGTGGAAGGGATGATCGAGATGAACAAGGGAAAGGAGAAAGAAGGCGATTAAGCTGGTGATCCCCCCTTCGGTCTTTAACATTTCAGAAACGCGGGGAGGAACCCCTTGCTGAAAAGCGGGCGTTGTCATCCGTCCATCAATGGCTAAAAGAGGAAGAGTGACAATCAACGCCTCTTTCCAAGTAAGGGGAAAGAAAAAGAGAAGAAGTCCCATCCCTAAAAGGAGGGTAACAACTGTTCCGATCGTAGGAAGGCGGAGCGATTGGAAATGAAAAATCTTCGGAAAATGAAGGCGCGCCCCATCGACAAAAAGGAAAAAGATCAGCGCGATTTTTGCCGTCGTCTGGATGACGCTTAAGTCGAGATGTTTTCCAAAGAGTCCCCAGATCACTCCTAAAAGAAGGCAAAGCAAAGGGATAAAGGGGAGACGTTTTGAGCCCCAACTGAGTAAGAGAAAGAAAAAGGAGTAAAGAGCAATCTCAGCAGTGGTCATAACGGAATCAATGGGCTAATAAAATGGTGATAGAGAAGAGCCCCCAGAGCGCCCCCTAAAAGAGGTCCAACAATGGGAACCCAAGCATAATCCCAATCAGAGGTTCCTTTCCCTTGGATGGGGAAAAAGGCATGAACGATGCGGGGACCGAGATCGCGAGCAGGATTGATCGCATACCCTGTTGGTCCCCCTAGGGAAAGGCCAATGCTAAATACAAGAAGTCCGACCGCAAATGGACCAACACCACTTCCGATTCCATTGTGGATATTGAAAATTCCAATCACCCCCATCAAAAGAACGGCCGTTGCAATCACCTCAGTGACAAAGTTCCATTTCTTATGGCGAATCGCAGGCTGCGTACAAAAAATGAGAAGCTTGTGGGTCTTGTTGTCACTCTTTTCAAAGTGGAGATAGTAAGTCGCCCAAACAAGAACTCCGCCGATAAAAGCGCCGATGAGCTGAGCAATCATATAGACTGGAACAAGGTTCCACGGCGTTTTCCCTACAACGGCAAGGCCAAACGTCACCGCAGGATTAATATGCCCTCCCGTTGCCCATCCAATCGTGTAGACAGCGATCGAAACGGCAAATCCCCACGCCGTACTAATCACAATCCATCCCCCTTTCTCTCCCTTGGATTGTTTGAGAAGGACATTCGCAACCGCACCATCTCCCAGAAGGATTAAAAGAAGTGTTCCAAAAAGTTCGCCCCAGAAAATCGTCATCATCCACTCTCTTTAAAATTTTTGTTGACATATACCACATTCCCAACAAAGGTACAAGTAGGGAGCGATATGAAGTACATACTTGCATTAGACCAGGGAACAACCAGCTCGCGCGCACTCATTGTTGATCATGATGGAAACATTGTGGGGGTCGCGCAAAAAGAGTTCGAGCAGATCTTCCCCCAGCCCGGTTGGGTGGAACATAACCCGATGGATATCTGGGCAACTCAAGCCTCAGTCATGACCGAAGCGATGGCCCATGCGCGGGTCAATCTTCGCGACATTGCAGGAATTGGAATCACCAATCAACGTGAAACGACCATTGTTTGGGATAGAAAAACCTCAAAGCCGATCTACAACGCTATTGTTTGGCAAGACCGCCGAACTAAAGACTTTTGCCGCAAATTGAAAGAGGAAGGATGCGAGCCCCTATTCAAAGAAAAGACGGGGCTCCTCCTTGACCCCTACTTTTCAGGAACAAAGATCCGTTGGATCTTAGACAATGTGGAAGGGGCACGCGCCAAAGCTGAAAAGGGAGAACTTGCTTTTGGAACAGTCGACAGCTGGCTCGTCTGGCAAATGACCGAGGGACGTCAACATATCACCGATGCAACAAATGCCTCCCGCACCCTCCTTTATAATATCCACGAAGGGAAATGGGACGATGAGCTTTTGAAACTTCTCGATATTCCAAGGGAGATGCTCCCTGAAGTGAAGAGCTCGAGTGAGATTTATGGCGATTGTAGTGAGGACGTTTGCAGCACAACGATCCCGATTGGAGGGATTGCCGGGGACCAACAAGCCGCACTGTTTGGACAGAGCTGCTTTGAAAAAGGGATGGGGAAAGTCACCTATGGAACAGGGTGTTTTATCTTGATGAATACGGGGACCACACCCCCGCCACCAAATAAGCATTTGCTGACAACGATCGCCTATCAGATCAATGGAACAACCCACTACGCTTTAGAAGGGAGTGTCTTCATTGGTGGAGCCGTTGTCCAATGGCTTCGCGACTCCTTAGGGATCATTAAAAGTTATGAAGAGGTCGAAGACTTAGCAGGAAGTGTCCCTTCTTCAGAAGGGGTTGTCTTTGTTCCTGCCTTTACAGGATTGGGCGCTCCCCATTGGGATCCCAATGCTCGCGGGATCATTGGTGGGATCACGAGAGGGACAACCTCTGCTCACATTTCGCGCGCTGCGCTCAAAGGAATTTGCCTTCAAGTCAATGACATCCTTGAAATCGTTCAAGAAAGTCTCCCCATCCACGAAATTCGAGTTGATGGAGGCGCGGTCAAAGATGACCTCTTGATGCAGGTACAGGTTAACCTTGCCAACCTCCCCGTGATTCGCCCCAAGTGGAGTGAACTCACCGCTATCGGAGCCGCCTTTCTTGCAGGACTCAGCGTCGGCTATTGGAAAGATCAAGATGAGCTGAAAAAACTGTGGCAAGAAGACAAACGGTTCGAACCAAAATTCGATGAAAAAAAGCGGCAACACGAAATCGGTTTGTGGCGCCATGCGATCAAGTGCGCAAAAATGCTGGGAGAATACCATGATTAGAGCCCTCTTTCTTCTTTTGATTCCCCTCCTTTTATCAGCAAATGAGCTCTACCAGGTTTCTACCTACAGCGCCCTTGTAAACGGCGTCTATGATGGAACGGTTCTCTACCGCGACCTCTTTAAGAAAGGTGACTTTGGCCTTGGAACCTTTAACGGCATTGATGGAGAGATGATCGCCCTAGATGGTAAATACTACCAAGGGGATCCCAGTGGTCTCTTAACCCCTGTCCGCCCCTCACAAAAGACCCCCTTTGCCGCTGTGATCTTTTTTAAACCAGAGTTTCCGGTTCAGCTCAATAGCGCAAAAGACTTCAAGCACCTAGGGAATATCCTCTCTCAATTTATCCATAAGAAAAACACTCCCCATGCCATTAAAATTGAGGGCTCTTTCCGCTACGTCAAAATACGTAACCTGGAGAAAACAAATCCCCCCTATAAACCTCTGAAAGCACTTCTTCCTGAGCAGCACGATGTCGAACTCTACGATACCGAAGGGACCCTTGTCGGTTTTTGGTTTCCCCGTTACTTAAAGGGGATCAATGTGGGTGGCTACCATTTCCACTACATCGATGAAAAAAAACAATCGGGAGGACATGTCCTAGATGTCAGCCTTAAAAGAGGGATGGCCTACTACCAACTCGCCGACTCCCTGACGATCGATTACCCCAACACAAAGCCCTTTGACGAGGCAGATCTATGAACCGCGAAGAGATGATCAAAGGCCTGGGTGAAGAGTGGGACATCATCATCATTGGTGGAGGCGCAACAGGACTCGGCGCAGCCGTCGATAGCGCAAGCCGCGGACTGAAAACCCTTCTCGTCGAACAACACGATTTTGCAAAGGCCTCCTCAAGCCGGAGTACCAAACTCATCCATGGAGGACTCCGTTATTTGCAACAAGGGCATATCCCCCTTGTTCTCGAAGCACTGCGCGAACGGGGACGCCTCTGCCGCAACGCCCCACACCTTATCTACCACCGCGCTTTTTTCGTTCCCAGCTACCATTGGTGGGAAGGTCCCTTCTATGGAATCGGTCTTAAAATCTACGACATGCTCGCCGGGAAGCTCGGACTTGAGCCTTCCAAACATTTAAGCCGCGATGAAACCCTAAGTGTCCTTCCGACCATCGAAGAAAAAGATCTGCGCGGAGGAACGATCTATTACGACGGGCAATTCGATGACTCCCGCCTAGCGATCACCCTCGCCCAAACAGCGGCCGATCAGGGAGCCACTGTCCTCAATTACATGAAAGTGATCGAGCTCATCAAAGAACAAAACCACGTCACTAGTGTGGTTGTTGAAGACCGGGAAACCAGTCAAACCTACCGCCTTAAAGGGAAAGCCATTATCAATGCCACCGGCATTTTTTCCGATGAAGTGCGCCACCTCGACGATCCAAAAACCCATAAAATTGTTCAGCCCAGTCAAGGGATCCACATCGTTCTCGATGCGAGTTTTCTGGAAAGTGAAACAGCGATTCTCATTCCCCACACAGCCGACGGGCGGGTTCTCTTTATGGTTCCCTGGCATGACAGAGTCCTTGTCGGAACCACCGATACCGCCGTCGATGCTCCCTCCCTTGAGCCTGTCGCCCAAGAAGAGGAGATTGACTTTGTCCTGAAAGAAGCAGGAAAATACCTCACCCGCCATCCGACGCGCGATGATATCCTCTCTGTATTTGCGGGGATCCGCCCCCTCATTTCAGAAACAGGAAGTAAAGAGACCTCTGCGATCTCCCGAAACCACTCGATCCTCGTCTCCGACTCAGGACTCATCACCATCGCCGGCGGCAAATGGACAACGTTCCGCAAAATGGCTGAAGATGTGATCAATAAAGCGCTGATTGTGGGAGGATTTGAAGAGATCCCCTGCAAAACAGTCGACTTGCACCTCCACGGCTACCTGGAAGGAGCCGATCCTCTTGATCCGTGGAGTACCTACGGAACCGATGGCGAAAAGATCAAAGCACTCCTTAAAGAAGATCCAACGCTTGATCAATTTCTTGACCCCAAACTCCCTTACCTGAAAGGGGAAATCATCTGGGCGGTCCGCCACGAAATGGCCCGCACGATCGAAGATTTTCTCTCTCGCCGCACCCGCTCCCTTCTTCTCGATGCAAAACTTGCCATCAAGGTCGCGCCCGAGGTCGCTGCCCTCATGGCAAAAGAGCTCGGCAAAGACAAAGCATGGGAAAAAGCTCAGGTGGCGAGCTTCACGTCTCTTGCAGAAAACTACTGCGTCTGAATCTCGACATCAAAGAATACATACCCTGACGGAGCTCTCTCATCTTGTGCTCCTTTAAAGGCGCTCCGAGTCTTCTCTAAAATTCCATCTAGAAATGAGACTATTTGTTGATACAGCTTCTGATCGGCTGCTTGAAATGCTTCATAGGTTCTCTCGATCGATGAAAAGAATGCACCTGCTACTTGGGTGATCCCTTCAACGATGTTACTAAATGTTTCGACTACGTCCGATTTAATCTCTTCAAAAAATGAAGTCGGATACGTCTGAAATGATTCATATGATCCTGGTAATGCTGCCATAACTTCCCCACTTGGTTTATACCTAAAATGATTCAAAAGTTGGTTTTTGGCTGCGTTGGCTCTGCAGCAAATTTCTTGCCTTCACTTGCGCCTTGTGCTCGCACAATGGTCGCTCGCTCCAGGCAAAAAATTTGCGCAGCCGCCTTGCCAAATTCCCAACTTTTGAATCACGTTAGGTTAATATAAATATTATAACATTTTCTATGATTTATTTAAAATATTTAATTTAATTTTAAGTTGTTAATTTATAGTTATTTAAACAATTGTCTTATAGAATAGCGGTTGTAATAAACTCTTCTATTTGGTTTTTTGAGCTCTATGAAGATATTACTGACCAATACCGGCCCTTGGGGGACCGGGAGCTTCACCGTGGCCAGGGCCCTTCTCGAGGAGTACCTCGAAATGGGACACGAGGTCAAACTCTTCTTCCCCGACTCGAAGGAGCCCTCCAAAGATCTCGAATACTACTATTCTCACCCTGAGCTCTATGAAATCTGGAAGCTCCCTATCGAAAAGGATGGGCTCCGCCTCGATTCCTTCCCGTTAATGATCCCTGACCCCCACCCCCGTAATCCTGTAGGAACAACCTATAAGGAGCTGAGTGAAAAAGAGCTGCAGTTCTACTTCGACTCTTTTAAAGAGCGGATCGTCCCTGTGCTCGAAGGATTTAAGCCTGATATCATCGAATGTCAACACATCTGGGCTTACGATCACATCATCGATGAGCTGGGCTATCCCTTTATCGCGGCCGCTCATCATAGTGATCAGATGGGCTTTCTCTATGATCCAAGGATGCAACCTATCGCCAAGCAATCGGCGCGAGATGCGCGCTTTATCTTCGCCTTATCTGAAGAAAATAAACAAGAGATCATCGAGCTCTACGGAATCAAGGGAGAAAAGGTGGTGATCCTTGAAAATGGATATGATCGAAAAATTTTCCACCCCTTCAATGTGAATCGACGGGAACTTTTTCAAGAGTTTCAACAAAACATTCCCGACGATGCTTTTGTCGTCAGTTTCGCTGGAAAGCTTTCCAAAACGAAAGGAATCGACACCCTTCTTCAAGCAAATAAACTCCTCCGCGCAGATGAGAAGATCCATTTCCTTATCTTAGGATCGGGAAACTTGAAAAAAGCCCTTCTCGATGTGGATCCAAAGATTCTCTGCATGGACAGGATCCATTTTGTAGGTCATCTGATCCCTGAAAATGTGGCTCGTTTCCATAATGGTGCCGATATCACGGTGATGCCGTCACGTACAGAAGGGTTTGGCCTCTCCTGTTTAGAAGCGATGGGATGTGGCCTTCCAGCTGTTGTCACCCGCTCTGGAGGTCCTGAGCACTATGCGGTCGGTGAGGTGATCGAAAAAGAAAACCCAAAAGCCCTTGCCGATGCAATCCGCAAACTCAAAGCTCTTCCAAAAACTGATCTTCTTGCTCTCTCCAAAAAAGCGATTGAAGTTGCTCACCACTACTCATGGACAGGAAATGCAGAAAAACGCCTGCAGTATTATCAACGTGTTTTAGAACACGTAGCGTAACTCCCCTCTTCCAAGCCAAGCGCGATACTTGTTACTATCAAAGTAGTAGCGAGTAGAACATTCGAACCAGAATTGGGTGGCGAAGTTTTTCCGGAAAAGAGCTTCAACGGTGTGGGCATCATAGAGGTTTTTCTTAAGTGTTTGGGGCTGCGTCAGTGCTGGAACAATGACGGCATTGTTTTCATTCGAAAAGTCTCTCTCTTTTGCCCAGGTCCACATGTAGGAGAGTTCGATCTCTGTTCCAGGATCACGGCGTAAGAGGTAGATCCCTTTGATCTTGTGTCTTACTTTGTAACGGTAGGAGTAGTAGTCTGGGTTGACCTTCGCGTAACTTCCCCAGTGCCACGCATACCGCACCATCCAATGTCCTCCTAAATCGACTGCAGGGGACTGGATCCACGTCTCAAAGTCTTTCTCTTGGTTATTGAAGGTGTCGTTGTAGTTGGTGTGTCTTCCTGTGAACCCGAAATTCCCAAAGTCGGGAGCATACCGGTAAGAAGAAGAGAGGATGACATTTTTCCGCTCGATCATAAAGGAGCGGGAGACATCGAAATTCCGCGCGATAAATGAATCCATCGATCCAAGCGCTAATGCCATGAGACCCGCACGGTCAAAACGAACAGAAAGGAGTGGTTCCCAAGAGGTTTTCCGCTCAAAAGGAAAAAGTGTTTTTGCTGAATTCCAAGACCACTTGAGGGTCGACTGCCCTTTGATCGTCCAATACCGTTTTACCGTTCCTTCTCCCCCCACATGCCAAAACAGGGTATTGACCATGTAGTTGTCGATCTTGCGGATCAGATTCACCTGCTCGGTTCCCAAATAATCCAATGAACTTGAAAGGCGGAGGTGGTCATTAATCGGAAAGAGGGCTCCCAAGGAGCCAAAAGAGGTGTTCATCTGCGTTGTGCGGATCTTCAAAACAAGGTCATTTTCCCTTTCCTCAGCATAACTTCCCTTGGTGTAAAGGGTCGGATAAACGTAGGGGCGAGTCCCCAAAATCCCATTGTACGCACCATCATTGTAGGGGTCTTGACCATAGACTTTTTCATAATAATCAAATCCTTTTCGGTACTCTTTTCGCTGACTAGCAATCCTTCCAAGACCGATCAATGCCTCGGGAGACTCGGGATCTTGCATCAGCGCCCCCTTGAACCGCTTTTTTGCCAGCTGCTCTTTTCCTTGAGCATTGGCAATAAGTCCCCCTGCCACCAATGCATCCCCGTTGGTTGGGTCCTTTCTGAGGATCGCTTCTACTTCTCTCTCGGCTGTAGCGATCCGTTTTTCTCGATAGAGGAGATAAACATACGCTACCCTTGCGTCGACATAGTTTGGATCGGCAGCAATCACTCTCCGCAGATAAATGCGAGATTCATCATAACGCCCCATCCAACTATAGAGATGTCCTAACCGGTACTCCACACCCAGATTATTCGGGTGCTCCTTCAAAAGGTTTAAGTAGATCTCTTCAGCTTGACTATACTGAGCCTCTCTTTCATACTCTTTTGCTAAAGCAAGCTCTTCGCCAATCGGTCCCCAGCCAGTCTCTAGCCGATAAAGGGCGAGACGAACATCGTCCCGTTTAGGATCAATCTCAAGGGCCTTATTTAAATACTTCGCCGCTTTTTGATCCTCTTTCTTTTGTGTGAATACTTGTCCCATCATGAAGAGGGCGTCAACATTCTTGGAATGTTTCTTAAGGATCTTTTCTATTTCCTTTTGTGCCTGATCATAGTTACGTTGCCGCAGCTCAATCTGCGCAAGTTGAAGTTGAACATCAGTGTTTCCAGGAGAGATTTTTAAGGCCTGATCGAAGGTCTTCCTCGCTTTGTCGTACTGACCACTTTGCAAGTAAAGGCGCCCTAACTCAAAGTGGTTTTCATAGTTATCGGGAAACTCCTGAACAAGGGTTTCATACTTCTTGATCGCCCCTTCTAGATCGCCCGATTTTTGGGAGGTCCTGGCTTTTTCTTTGAGAGCCCTTAGATTGACATAAGTATCTCTCTCCTTGATCTGAGAAAGGGCCCGTTTCACCTCATCCTTTTCGGGATCATACTTAAACGCTTTTTCGAAATAAGCCGTCGCCGCTGGCCCATTTTCCTCTAGAAGCTCAATCCTCCCAGCTAGAATCAGGGCCTCGATATTTTTCGGATCGTTATAAAGAACCTCAACAACCCGATCGCGAGCCTCTGATAAGTTCCCCTCCCAAAAGTAGAGATAGGCAAGCTTGAGCTGGATCGCTTGATTTCTTGGATCGAGCGCTTCGGCCCGCTTCAAAACCCCCTCAGCTTTCTCAATCTCCCCTTCATCCATGTAAAGGTTTCCCATCTTGTAGAGAAGCTCCACATTATCGGGATCACGCTTCAGCTCTCTTTGTGTCGCAATCACCTCAGCGTTTTCCTTTCCAAAGAGAAGCATGGCAGAAAATAAGCTTAGAAAAAGGGCTCGTTTCATACCAGGAGTTTAACGAAAAAATGTTTACCAAGAAAGGTCTTTTCGGAAATATTTTTTGAAGGCCCAGAGCTTCCAAAAAAGGTAACACTGCCGGTATCCAAAGTTCTCAATGATCGAATAGAAAAAGAGGCGGAGGACCCCAGAAAATGTCTTGTAGCGACGAAAAGTAACCATCTCCATTGTTACTGCAGAAATGGTCAAGATAAACGAGATCCCCATCGTCACTCCAAAAAAGAGGAGCATATACTTCAGCGGCACAATGCCAAAGACCAATCCAATGATAATAAAGAAATAATAGAGGAGCTCAAAAATCGGCTGCAAAAGCTCTCCAAAGAGGAGATAGGGCATCGCAATAAACCCCGTCATCCCATATCTTGGATTAAAAATCATCGACCGGTATTTCCACATAATATCGATCAGCCCTCGATGCCACCGCTCTCTTTGTCGCCCGAGCGTTTTCAAGTCCTCAGGAACATCGGTCCACGCAACGGGATCAGGAACAAAGCCAATGAAACACTTACGATTTTTCTTCCGGAAATGGTGAAGAAGACGGACGGATATTTCGAAATCTTCCCCAACGGTATCGGTTTGATATCCTCCTACTTCAATCACTTTTTCTCGGTCAAAAAGACCGAACGCTCCCGAGACAATAAAATTCCCTCCGAGGACATTCCACCCCAAGCGACCATAAAGAAAGGCGCGCAAATATTCCCCTACTTGAATCCCCGCCAGATGGTTTTTTGGGATTCCCGTTTCGAGAATTTTCCCTTTCTCGACCTTGCACCCATTCAGAATGCGAATCGTTCCCCCCTCAGCCACAACATCTTTCCGTGTGATAAAGGGGCGGATCATCCTAAGGAGAGCATCCTTTTCGATCACCGTATCGGAGTCCATCGCCATAAAAAGGGGAGAGGAAGCAAAATTCATCCCCGCATTGAGAGAGTCCCCTTTTCCTCCATTTTCCTTATCGATCAGAAGAAGGTTCGAAAAAAGGGTCGAACGGTACAGTTTTTTAATCGGCTTAGATGCGACCCGTATTGAAAAAAGCTGAGGAACCTCGACCAGTTCAAACTCCTTTTTCATGATCTCGAGCGAGCTATCGGTCGAGCCATCGTTCACAAGGATCAGCTCTTTTTTTGCATAGGCAAGATCGATGAGCGCATGGACACTATCGATGATTGTTTTCTCTTCATTATGCACAGGGACCAAGATGGAAATAGGAGGGAGGGCTTCCGATGTGAGCAAATGGTCCATCCCTTCGATCCGTAGCTCAATAAACCTTCTATAAATCTGCGGAAAGGAGAGCATGACAAGAACCGCAAAAAAGGTGTTCATGAGAAAAAAGTAAATGAGGCCAAAGCTGTCGAAGATATGGAGAATATCTTGCGTTAGCCTCAAAAACTTCAGGTAGATCATTTAGCCGGTCTTCTCGTTAATTTTACAGATCAGTTCATCGAAATCACACGGTTTGAGCATGATCTCTCGATTCGGCTTTCCCTCGATTTGCGACTTATCGACATCGACCTTACCGGTAAGAAAAATGATCGGTATATTCTTTGTCGCCTCATTCCCTTGAATTCCATCTGCGACCTCGAGCCCTGTCATATCGGGCATCTGGATATCGAGTAGAACAATATTAGGGGAAGACGCCTTGACTTTCTCAAGAGCTTCTTTCCCGGAGGTGCAGCTCACTAGCTCAAATCCTGCACTTTTTAGACGAAACGTCATGACTTTCACCATATCGGGATCGTCATCCACAAGTAAGACTTTCTTTCCCATTAGCTATTCTCCTTTATCGGGATATGTAAACGGAAGGTCGAACCCTTCCCAAACTCTGATTCAAAACTCACCCCTCCTCCATGTTCTTCGACAATTTTCTTCGCGATGACAAGACCCAGGCCCGATCCAAAGCGGAGGTTACTGCTATGAATTTGGGCAAACATGGTGAACAAGGTAGGAAAATCCTCTTTGCGGATTCCAACACCTGTATCTTGAACTTCGAAAATAAGCTCTTCTTCCTTTTGGTAGAGGCGGACAGTCACTCCCCCTTTTTCTGTAAACTGAAGGGCATTCCTCATAAGATTACTGAGAGACTTAATCATACTTTCACGGTCGAGCATAAGAGTGGGAAGATTGGGAGAAGTTTCGACGGTTAACACCAGCCCCTTTTCCTCAAACTTTTTCTTCAGAGGTTCTGCCGTTTCCTGAACCATCTCACCGGGATTGGTTATTTGAAAGTTCCATTGTTTCAGATGAAATTCTAGCTCTTCATAATCGAGAGTATCATGAATCATCTCGGTCACACGATTGACATTGTTTTTACAAACATCGAGGTATTCTTGGAACTCTTCTTTTTTTTCCGTTCCCTTTTCAGAAAGCTCTCTGAGGATCTCAATAGAGTTTTGTACGACTGAAAGAGGGGTGCGTAGTTGATGAGAAATGATCGTGACAAGATTCGATTTCTCTTGCTCTAAAGCTGCAACTCTTTCACTCATCTTTGCCCGCTCCGTGACATCACTCCCTACCCATGCGAAACTCTTATCTTTCAATGTAAGTTTGAAGGAAAGGTGGAGGGTTACCCCTTGACAATGAAAGTCGGTAATGAAAGAGGCCACCTTATCCCCTTGACTCGCTAAAGAGATCGCCGCAAAGATCGCTGCTTTTTTCTCTTCAGAAAAAAGGTCGATCACACTTTTACCCTTTGCCTCTTCCTCACTGAATGAGAAAACTTGACTTGCCCTGTCGCTCCAGCCTAAGATCTTTCCTTGGTCATCAGTAATAAATTCTATTTCGTTAACAGATTCCCTGACCTGCTCCATTTGGTCGTTGATATTCAGGTGAATCCCTATGGCTCTTTTAGGTTTTCCTTCCTCATCCCTTTCCACGAGGCTTCCGTAGGATAGAATCCAAATCCAGTCTCCCTCTTTATTTTTCATCCGGAACTTGGCTCGGTAGTGCTTCCCCTCCATGAGGCGAAACTGGATAGTCTCTTTTAGAGGCCCAATATCATCAGGATGGACAAGCCTTTCCTTTCCTGCAAACGTCTGTTCAACTTCATCAACCGTATATCCGAGCATTGTGCACCATCCCTCAGAGAAAATCATCCGGTCCTCTTTTATCTTCCAATCCCAATACCCCATACTGGCAGCTGAAAG
This sequence comes from Chlamydiales bacterium, assembly GCA_024233515.1. Classification (GTDB taxonomy): domain Bacteria; phylum Chlamydiota; class Chlamydiia; order Chlamydiales; family Simkaniaceae; genus Neptunichlamydia. Next base: position 100,551 of record JACKPO010000006.1, on the reverse strand, counting down.
TACCTTCGACAGAAGGTTTTCCCCTTTTTCCATAGTCTTCTCGAGTCGCTTTTGCTTATTCGCCACAACGAAGGTTCCCAAAATCCCGATCACATCATTGGAAAGATTTCGAATGGGCTGAAGAGTTCCATTGACCCAATTAATCAGTCCATCTGGAGTGCGGAAGCGGAACTGAATTTCAATCACAACTTGCTCCCCTACCACCCGTCTCCATTCCTCAATCACACGCTCCCTATCTTCAGGGTGAAGCACCTCCAGCCAACGGTCTCCATAAGCAAGCTCAGGAAGAACCCCAAGAATTTCGAGCATTTTTTGATTTGCCGTTACAACCTCTCCACTTTGATTAGAAAAAAGGAGGCCAACGGGCTGCTGCTGCAATACGCTCGAAAGCCAAAGTTGGTGGATCGTAGTCGCTTCGATGTCTTCTTCTAACTGTTTGAGGAAGGAAAACACCCCGAGCTTTGTTCCCTTCTTCGTTTCCTCATTACCGGAAAACCGCCCTAAATGAAACGGAGAGTCAGCCACAATCTCACTAAGCTGCTCTCGATAGGGGACTAAAAAATGTCTCACAAAGAAAAAGAGGGGAAATAGGACAAGAGAAATTAGGAAAATAATACTTAAGAATTCGTTAAAAAAAGCTGATTGGAAATAGGCTTTAAAATATTTTACGTTTGAGATGTGGGCCATGAAGACCTTCCCATCCGTATAGATCGTGACATCAAACTCCCCCTTGTGTTGTCTCACACCTGTGTGGAGAGATTTCGACTTGATGGCCTCTTCAATATCCTCACCGACAAACTCTCTAGGAAGCTCTTGGAGGGACTTTCCAATCCAAGCTTTCTCTGAAGAAAGAACCAACTGATCAACCCTAACATCGTATAAGATAATCGTGTTCAGACTCGGAATTGTTTCCATCAAGTAATCAATCAGCTTTTGCCCTTCCTTTTGCCCATTTACAGCATAGATAAAGCGGACATCTTGGTTAATTGTTTTTCCCTGCTCCGTAATGAGAGCTTTGATATTTTTTTTGTAATCCTGAAAAGAAATTTCCCATGAAAGAATTGCTGTTGCCACTCCAATGATGATCATCAGCCAGATGAATCGGGCCTTAATATCTTTTGCAAGTTGTTTTTTCGCAAAGTCGATCATCCGAGATACGCTTTAATTTTGCAGTGAAACGTCGTCCCTTTCCCCTCTTCGCTAGACACTTCAATCTTCCCTTCCATCATGTCGATAAACTGTTTCACAATTGAAAGACCTAATCCAAGCCCAATTTTTGTATCTGATTTCTGAACCTGGAAGAACGGGTCGAAAAGTTTTTCTTGCGCCTCTTTAGAAATTCCTCTTCCAGTGTCCTCAACCTTAATGTTAAGGTTCTCATCTTCGACCCAAACGGAAAGGATTACCTTTCCTCCCTGAGAAGTATATTTAAAAGCATTCTCAACAAGGTTAATGATGATTTGTGCTAGTTTTGACGAGTCCCCTTTAAGCTTTTCAGGGATATCCTCTTGGAAGTGATTCTCAAACTGAATACTTTGTTTCTCAGCCCGTTTGGTTAATGCTTTAGCAAGATTTTGGATCCAAGGCCTGAAGAGGTATTCGTGGGTGTCGATTTGGATCTTTCCCGAATCAAAACGTGAAACAGCAAGAAGATCATCCACAACGCTCTTCATATGAATCGAAGCGGTATAAATGCAATCCATCGCCTCTTTTACTTCCCCTTGAAGTTCCGCCCTATCGAGGAAGGGCTCACTAAACCCAATGACTGCATTTAAGGGGTTTCTCACCTCATGGCTTACGTAGCGGAGAATGACTGTTTTTGTTTGATTACTCACCTCGGTTTGGAGCTTACTTTGTTCCAGAGTGATGGTAATATCAACACACTTTTTCTGAAGGTAAATAGCTAGAATCAAGAAGATAAGGATGATGGTGACAATGATAAGATTCGTTTCATAAACCCCTCCAGCTTCGATCACACGGATTCTTTGAACCTCAACAGCCCTCCAAAGGAAAATCAAAATGAAAAGAGAAGCGACCATCACAGGAACAATCACCCACGAAGAAACCTTCCCTTTGTGATCAATGGTGAGAGAGGAAAAAAAGATCGATCCCCCTAAAAGGAGGAAACAAAATCCTGTATGAACAGCCATATCGGAAAGGGTTGCCCATCCATAGGCATCTTCCAAATCGCTGAAATACCCTAGAAGGGCAACAAACCCAAAAGAAAAGGCGACCATGCTCAAACAGGCTGCAATCCAAGCATGGGAGCGAACCCTTTTGAGTTGATAGACAAAAATAGCGATCCCACAAAACATAAATCCAACGGCCGTATTCGGTGCCATTCTTCCAGGATGAGCCGTCCGGGTTGTGATCTGTGGATCCTTAAAGAGTTGGTCGAGCCCCGTATTGAAATCGAAAACATACTGTAGAAAAGTGACCGTCGCAAAAAGTGCCACAAATCCCCCAAAAATCATTCCTACAAAGGGACGCGACTTCAGATACCCAACTACTCCAATCGCAGAGAGGATAAACATCAAGGCTGTGTTGAACTGCATCGGAACAAGTGATGGTAAGATCTGTATGAGCGCAGGAATATTAAACCACCACCCGAGTTCAACAAGAAATGCTAAACAGATCACGATAAGGGCTAGATAATAACTGATTTTTCTATAAAATTGGCTTTCTTCCATCTTAACTCTTACATAAAATGCACCCTATTTAATGAAAAGCAATTTTTGGAACTAGTAATAACGAAACCATTTGACCGCTTGGCTATCGAGAGAATCATCGGGAAGGGAGAGAGCAAAGCGGGCCGCATCAAAAGCCTCTTTGTGCTGATCTTCTTTTTGGTTTTTTAAAACCGCTAGTCCAACACTCCCCAGTTTTTTGAGAGCAATCGCGGCTTGGACACGGATCACTTGAGAAGGATCTTTCAGCAGTTTTTCGAAAAGAGAAAGGGCCTTCCGGTCCATGATAATGCCGAGAGACTGGATCGCAATGGAGCGGAGCCGTTCATCTTGATCTTTGGCGGCATGTTTTTCAAGGATCGCCATCGACTCTTCTGATGGGCAATTTTCAAGGGCCCGCAGCGCCCACCACTTCAGCTCAGGATTGTCTGAATCGAGGTCCTTTTTAATCAAATCAACTTTGATAAATCCAATTTTTTGGGAGAGAACCTCAAGAGCGCAAATCCGGACATTCTGATCTTGAGAGTCTCGGTATTGATTCGCTACATAGGTGAAGATCTCACTATCCCCTGTCACCAAAAGATCGCGATAGGGATACCGGGCATAGGTCTCTTCCTTTGCCATCACCTGAAGGAGGTGGTTTACCCCATTTTGCGTTTTCATGTGGATAATACAAGTTGCCGAAGAAAATCGGACTGCAGGGACTTTATCCCTTAAAAGAGTAATGATCTTCTCCTCAAGCTCTTTTTTCGGATAGAGGGCCAGGGCCTGCAGGGCCCAGCTCTTCTTCTTCCATCCTTTTGAGAAAAGAGCGCGGTAGACTTGATCTCCGATCCACTCCTTCAAAATGAGTTCTTTGATTTTTCGCCAGTTAGCCCCTTTGATCTTCCCATTTAACTCGCGCAACACTTGGACAACGATGGAAATCGAGTAGAGGTGGGGGTAAATCTCCCCTTTTTGAGGGAGCTGACTCTCTGTGATCGCTTTCAAAAGAAGGGCACGCAGCGCCTTGTCAGTTTCTTGATCCTTCTTTAACCGGTGGGCAGAAAAAATGTGCAATAAACAAACAGCTAAGACGATAGAAAAGATCAAAACGACCTCAATCCCTAAAATCATCTCAATGGCAAAATAACGTTCCGCTTCTGGAGGCATTATCCAATCAGCCCCTCAGTTTTTTCTAAAAGAACCTGCATGCTAAAGGGCTTTGTCAAGTATTCACTCGCCCCTTTTTGGAGCCCCTCCAATACATTTTGCTCTTGGCTGAGCGAAGAGAGGATAATCACTGGAATACTTTGTCCCACTTGGCGTCGGATTTGCTCCAGCACTTCAATCCCTGAAATCCCGGGAAGCATCCAATCCAAGATAATGAGATCGGGTGGGGTTTGAAAAAGATTTCCCTTCATCCAATCCACGGCACCCTCACCCTCATTAAAGACCTGCACCTCCATTCCTCTCGCTTCGAAGGTGTTCTTAATGATTTGGGTGATGTCTTGGTCATCATCGACAAGGAGCGCTTTTTTCCCTTTCAGCCCCTCTCCCCTTTCATGACTGGCCTCCTCAGCAGAATGAATCGTCCATTTTCCCTCACTTATGGCAAAGTCTAGTTGCTGCTGCGCCTGTCTTGCAAGGGCCCCTAAATCCTTTCCATGATCGGGAAATGAGACGATTCCGCAGCTCATTGCCACCTCTTCGTGCTCTTTGAATGGTTCTTCTTCTCGAAGGGACTGGAAGAGTCTTTCCACTAAGTTCTTTGTTTGGGGACCTTTTTGTTTAGGGAAGACCATCATAAACTGTCCCTTTTCCCATACCCCGATTAGATCTTGTTCCCTGAATGAGTTTCTGAGTTTCTCTCCCCCTTTTTTCATCGCTTGATCGAAAAAAGTTCCTCCTTCTTTTTCAGTGACTTGAAGAAGGGCAACGGTGATATGAGCATTTTGTTTGGCAAACAGCTGAAAGAGGTCTTTTAGAACCCCTTGATGGTAAAGCCCCGTTTCCGGGTCAATATTTCCCATTGTTAAAAGCTTCGCATATTTTCTGAGGAAGTTCTTCATCCGGATTTGGAGCATTTTTTCTTCCACCGGCTTTTGAATGAAATCCTCAACACACATCTCATAAGCCTTCTCAAGATTTCCCCCTTCTGAGTGAGAAGAGATCATGATGACGGGGAGATCGCGATACCGAAAATCTGTCCGGAGCATTTCAAGGAACTGCAGCCCACTTGTCGGAGGAACTTCGATATCGAGAAGGATAAAATCGGGATTTTCTTTTTCCACAAGCTCGATGAAGTGGTCCCCTGACTGGTAGTCATTCAGCACAACATTGAGACCTTGAAGAGCCTTTTTCACCAAGTTGCAAAAGTCTTTGTCATCATCGATCATCATCCCGTGGTATTTGTGTTCCCCCAGGGACTGGTGATCTGAAACCTCTTGGAGAGTCCGAAAAATCATTTCAGGATCGACCGGCTTTTCGAAAAAGAGCTCGACCCCAAGGGTCATTGCCTCAGTGCGGTCTTGATCATCTCCACTTTGGGTGAGCATCCCCAAGCGGGTATGGAGCTCATGTCCTCTTGATTCTCGGAACTCTTTAAGGAGAGTAAACCCACTCAGCTCACTTCCCTCAAAGTGTTTATCCATTAAGAGAATATCGGGATTAAACTCAGGTTTTAAGAGACGCTCTTTTGCTTTTTGAGGATCGTTCTCCATTTCGATCTCAAAACCCTTTTTCTTTCCCATTTCGAACAGAAGATCGGTAAGCCCTTTGTCATCATCAACAAGGTAGATGTGGCTGGCCGACTTTGAGGGTGGAGGAGGTTCCTTTTTTTCTCCCTCCTTTTGAATTGGCTCTGGCGCTTGAAAAGAGGCTTTAAGCCTTCGGAAAAATTCCCAGAACTCATCAATCCATTCAGGGTGGGAATCGCCTTCCTTAAATCCTTCGAGCTTCTCTTTGAGTTTTTGTTCCATATCGCGACACAGCTTCGTCACATCCATGAACCCATAACTCCCGGCGCTCCCAGCCGTTTTATGGGAGATCATCTTGAGGTTTTCAAGTTCGGTTTTAGAAAGGCCCCCTTCAAGCCTTTTGATGAGCCCTTCAAAAGTGGTCAGTTTTTCAGGGATTGTTTTGAGATACTCCTGCTGAAGATCCTCCATCCCTCCTTGCTCATGAGAAGCCTCTGTTTTCTCGACTTTTTCCTTCAGGGCTAACTCGAAGAGCTTTTTCAGGTCATCTTCATGCACCGGTTTGGTGAGAACATAGTTAATCTTGAATTCATCTTTGAGCTTTTGAAAACTGGCGGTGTCACTATACCCGACAGAAATGAGGGCAATGGGAAGGTCTGGCTGTTTTTCCCTGATCTCTCTCACAAGAGAGAGCCCCTCTCCATCGGGAAGATACCCATCCACAAAAAGGGCAGAAAACCCTCCTGCTTCGAACTTCTTGCGACCATCATCAAGAGTGTTAGCAACTTCGAGTGGCACCTGAAAACTCTCGGCAATCTTTTTCACGAGATTGCAGAACGACTCATCATCATCAATGAGGAGAATTTTCTTGGGATTATCCATGTTACTTGACCCTAAAAGTGCGCTCTACTACTATCCATCACACCATTTGAATAGCTCATACCTTATGGAGGCTCCCTTTGTCAAAAAAATTATCCCTGCTCTTTTTTCTCCTCCCTGCCCTACTGTTTTGCGGACCGATTGAAACACTTGAAACGATCACCGATTGCCCTTCGATGGGATGGACCCAACACAATGCTCACTGTTCAGCGTTGGCTTCAAGAGAATCCCAAGCCAGGAACTTGTCTTGTGTTCTCCTGCCAGCCCTATCTTAACTACCAGGAGCAAATCCTTAAGATAGTCCTCCCCACAACGTTTACCGTGGAAATAGTTGGACCGGGTGGAGGTTCTACTTCTCCACTTTCTGTTCTTCTGGACACGGCAGCCCGTGTTGAGGTCCTAAAGAAGGGGTACTTGCTCTTATAAAACTGAATCAGTTTAAAAACGACTTCGTGCAGCAAAGGAGTTTCACAGTCTGATTCACCTGATACCGCCAGTTCTTTTCATCACGACATTTCTTCCACCCCTTCTCTGTTGTAACCGGCTTTCGATTCATCCAAGGGGGAGAGATATTAGTCACACCCTTCAGCTTATCATTTTTATCTGTGTAAACCTTGATAAATTGAAACGTTTTTAGTGCCACTCGCCGCAAGCGAGGATCAACACTTCGATCATAACAGAGTTTATAGGCTCGTCGCAATTCCTTAACCGTAATCAGTTCTTTCGCTTTAATTTTCCGGTATTGACTTGGGTTTGAAAGATTCAAGGGAGAAAATTCGATGTTTCGATTCGAATCAATACAGAAAAAGAAAGGGAGAATTTTTTCTCCTCTAAGAGAGCGGAGGTAGTTATTGACAACATAATTTGTTAGACTCAGCTTGCAACAGTCCTCTAAGGTATTACTATCATCAGCGGGGCGCAGGATGATCGAAAAGGATGTTGGGATAAATTTCTCATGAGAGAGAGAATAATAATAGAGAACTTTCTTCCCCAATTCATCCAGCTTTTGCTGGATATGAAAGACCCCAAAGTCGAAAAACCCATACACCATGGCTGTATCAGAGCCATTTGAAAGCCTCTCTAAAGAATTTCCTACAATATCACTTTCCATAATTCCATCAACAATTAATTCAAAAAGAATAATCTCAAATTTCTAAATAAAAATAAATTATAAAATAAAATTTAATTAAACTATCGATAAAAAAGCTATTTTATGGGAAAAGGAGGAAAAGAGGAATGATCTATGAAAAAGCTTATCTGTTTACTCGCCTTAATAGTCTCAGCCTTTGCGACTTCTGGCGGAGAACTCTCCCATATCATCACACCGCGAGGAGGAACCGATCCAGAGTCCGAGAATAAGGTAATGGTCAAAAATTTCTATGACGCTTTTGCGGGCAACGATTCCCGCGCCATGAATGAGCTTCTGGCAGCAAAGCATGGGGTTCAAGACTCAACTGTCGTCTTCGATTCCTCTTATAGTAAGTATGATGCGTTCAGCAAAAACCTCAATGTCCGGATCCGAGCATTCCATGAAGCTTTCCCGGAAGTCAAACACCAAATCATCGAAATGATGTCTGAAGGGAATAAAGTCCTGGCTCGCGTTCAGTTTCAAGGGGTTCAACGAGGAACATTTATGGGTGTTGAGGCAACGAATAAACCCGTTGTCATTAAGATCTTCGCTATTTTCACCATTGAGGGTGGGAAAATCACTCACATCAATGAAGTGTGGAACGAATTAGGAGTGATGAAGCAGATTGGCTACATTGTGCTTTGAACCTTATGAATTAGGATAGGTTCTTAGATGCTAAGGCTCTCTCTTACCAAGCAACTCCTCTTTGCGATCCTCATCGGAACCTTTCTCGGTCTTTTGCTTGGTCCCATCTGCTCCATCTTCGAGCCAATTGGAAAAGCCTTTGTCATGATCATCGAGATGGTTGTCCTCCTCTACATCCCCTCCTCGATCATTCATGGACTCGGCTCAACCAGACCCACTGTTGCTCGCGCTCTTCTCCGTAAAGGATGGGTTTTTCTTCTCTTTATTTGGGTCTTGATTCTCGCCGCTGTTTACCTCATGAATCTTATTTTTCCTAGCATGAACATCCTCATCCCCGGCACCGGTGAACACACCTCCTTCGAGATTAACTTCCTCAATTACCTCGTTCCTGAAAATCCTCTCTACGATATTGTGAATAACATCGTCCCAGCGATTGCCATTTTTGCAATCATCATGGGGATCGCTGTGATGCATCTCACCTATAAAGAACCTCTCATCTCCTTCCTTGAACGGATCAACAACGTGATGGAACAGGTCTTAAAAGGGATCACCCTCATTTCTCCCATCGGGGTGATGGCGATCTTTGCCTCCTTTGTAGGAACCGTACGCCTGACTGATTTGAAAGCCCTCAACTTTTATGTCATTCCGATGATCATCATTTCTTTGATCTTATCCTTTTGGGTGTTGCCTGCCCTCGTCGTCAGCTGCACCCCCTTGAAGTACAAAGATGTCATGGAAGATATCCGCTCCTCCTCTTTCCTTGCTTTTTTGATTGGCTCTCCAAGTATCGCCATCCCCTTCCTCTACCGGGTAGTCACAAAGCATGCCGATAAATTCGAGATCAAAGACAAAGAGCTCCACAACACCTCACAGATGATCGTTCCGATTGCCTATACCTTCACTCAAGTAGGGAACCTCTTTATCCTCTTTTTTATCATGTATCTCTCCTACTACTTCCGTCACCAACTGGCAGGGGCCGAGCAAGGGATTGTAAGTGCCATGACGGTTCTTATGTCCTTTGGAGGACCCGAACTTGCTCTCAACTCGATTAACTTCCTCACAGAAACCTTAGGCTTCCCCTCCGCAGCCATCAAGATCTACGATAACGCTTCGATCATTACACAAAACTTCCAGATTCTCATCAGTGTTGCTTCGATGGTTGTCTTTGTCACTCTCCTCCTCCTGGGGTACTATAAAAGACTTAAGTTTCGTCCAACCTATTTCTTCCGCAACTTTTTCCTCTTTTTCTTTCTCCTCATCACCACTGTGATCGGTGCCAAAACGATCATTCAGGAATATGTCCCCGTGGAAGATATTTCGAAACAGATGACGATTCAAACCGACTATCCCATCGAGAAAAATGCAACGGTCTATAAGTTTGGAGAGCGTCTTCCCGCTGACCCTCATCGCGAAGGGATCCAAGATACACTTGATCGGATCTATTCCACCCAATCTCTCTATGTCGGTTACCACCCAAATCTTCCCCCCTTCAGTTACTTTAATGATCATGGAGACCTCGTCGGGTTTAATATCACCTACGCCCATAAACTCGCCCATGATATGAACGTGAAACTTGTGTTCGTCCCCTTCTATTATGGCTCACTAGGGGCAGCTCTTCGGATGAATCAGATCGATATTGCAATGTCACCCATTCTCCTCTCTGAGGCCACCGTAAAAGATATGAACTTCCCCCACTACTACTTGATGACCCCCAACGTCCTCATCGTCCCTAAATCGAGAAAAGAAGAGTTCCGTAACTTCGACCATATCCGACAAAACCCCTACCTTGTTATCGGTGTCATTGGCTTCTATAAAGAAATCCTCGAGCGCATTTTCCCCAACGCACAATCCCTTCAAATCGATCAAATCGAAAAGATCGATGAGTTTCTGACTGAGGGGCAAGTCGATGGGATCCTTTGGACCAAGGAGCAGGGGCTCGAATACTGCCGCTCACACCCAGAGTACGTCGTCGTCGAATACGGCTCGAACGCAGGAGCCTCCTACCTTTCCTACCCTGTCAAATACGAAGCCTTTGGCTTTATCTTCTTCCTTGACCGCTGGCTTGCCATTCAAGAGCACATTGGCTTCAAGAAAGAGCAATACGACTACTGGGTTGATGGGAACGCGCCCGAAAAGAAAGAGCCGCGCTGGAGTCTCATCCGCAACGTCTTCCACCTCATCAAATAACCTTCCATCCCTTTTATACCTAAAATGATTCAAAAGTTAGTTTTTGGCTCCATTGGCTTTGCAGCAAATTTCTTGCCTTCACTTGCGCCTTGTGCTCGCACAATGGTCGCTCGCTCCAGGCAAAAAATTTGCGCGAGCCGCCTTGCCAAATTCCCAACTTTTGAATCACGTTAGGTATATTTCTGAACGAAAAAAACCGACTACTTAATTGAATAGCTTACCTATGTGACGCGTCGGGCTGGTGTTGTCCTCACGGCAACACCCCCCAGCCGCCCCCCTTGAGCTCGATTCGTCATGCCAAATCGACCTTCAGTCGGGGGCCCGGGCCTAAGCCCTGTGCGGGCCCCTCCCTCATCCCGATTTATCAAAGACGACTCTGAGCCATCGGCTGCTCACCGCGTTCTCTTCTCAATCCTTACGGATTGGAGTTCACGTCAGTTCGCAGATCAAGATCAGATGTCTAAACGTTTAATCTTATCGGGGGCTGAGAGAGTGTCGGGAAAGAAGCTTTTTAAAAACGACGGAATGACTTTGGCGATGCTCTCGTTTGAGGGTGTTGCCATAAGGACAACACCAGCCCGACGCATCTCTAGAGGGCTACTGAACTTCAATAAGAAGAGTCGAAATTTCGCTACCATAGAAGAGAAAGGTATGGTAAACTCGTAACCATGAAGAAAAAAATTATTTGGATCTTATCTGTTGTTATGGCGGTTTTCGTGGTGATGGTGGGGTATGTGTATACCCATCAGGAGGAGATGCTCTTCCGGAAGAAAACCCTTCCAGATAGCTATGTATTCCAATTCGAAGAGCAGTTCGAGGAGCTCTACCTCGAGCCCGAACCTGGTGTAAAGATCAATGCCCTCTATTTTTCTGCGGAAAATCCTAAGGGAGCGGTCATTTACTACCACGGACGGGGCGGCGATCTTTCGGGCAACTGGGGACGTGTCTCAAAGGAATTCACCTCCCGGGGCTATGATCTCTTCATCATGGACTACCGAGGCTTCGGAAAAAGCCGAGGCCCAATGAGTGAGAAAGCCCTCTTCAATGACGCCGATTTCTGTTACAATTACATCACTGCAAAATACCCTGAAGATCAAGTGATCGTCTATGGACGCTCTTTAGGAACGGGCATTGCAACTTATGTTGCTTCCCACCACGATCCCAAACAACTCATTTTAGAGTCTCCCTACTTTAGCGTGCTAGACCTCACTCCGCGCCAAGTTCCCTACCTTCCGAAATTTGTCATTCCGATGCTGCTGAAGTATCACTTCCGCACAGATAAGTGGATTGTTCGCGTCGACTCCCCCATCCATATTTTCCATGGAACAGAAGACGAGCTTGTCCCCTTCGATTCAAGTGTTCGCCTCCTTAATCTGATCAAAGAAAAAAAAGACGCCGCCCTGATCTCGATTGAAAACGGAAAACATGACCGTCTCCGCTTCCACCCCACCTACCAAAAAGCGCTCGACCATCTCCTTCAATAGAATAAACCCTCTTGAGCTTGAGATTTAGCATTTCTTTTTATTCCTAAAATATTTAGTATTTTTGGGTATGCATGATCTACCCCAACAACCAGCTGATGGACAAGTCATCCTCCCGATTGAGGTTGGCGAAAAAGACCCGGCCGTAATCCGTGAAGGGATTTCCTATGAAATCATCGAACGGCCAACGCCCACTGAATCGAAGTTAGAGGAAAAAGACCTCTATGCAATGGCCCACTATTTGAAAGCGAAATATGCAAAAGGGTTCACGTGGAAGGAACTTCCAGATATCATTCAGGAACTCGTTCTATTCATTGGGCCCAATCCTACGATGTCTTTCAAAGAAAAACGGGTCGCTGCTCTCGAAACCCTCCATTACCTTTTGGTGAGCATTGATTCCCTCTATCTTCCAGAAAAAGCGACTGAGCCTTTCTTTGAAGAGATGATCCCCCATTTTCTCTACCTCGCTTTTACCTTCCCTAAAGAAGCCTCGCTCCTTAAGGCAAACAGAGTGGAGCCCTTTAGCCACGAAGAACTCATGAACTACGCCGATGAGCTCTTCGCCTATTTCGATGGAGATCTTTGTTGGAAAACACTCAGTCAAGCGACAAATCATGCCCTTAAGCTTGCCCTATCGCTTAGTGAAGCAACGTTAGAAGAGAGGGAACACATCACCTTGATGGTTCTCGAAGCTTTCTTAAAAAATGGGGAACCCACCCACCTTCCGGCGGACTACGATGAGAAAATTTTCACCCGCTTTATTAAGAGTTACATCCGGGTTCTGCTCTGTTCTTCCTCTTTCAGCACCTCAATTCTCCCTTGATACCGAGCGAGAGTAGCAACAGATGTCCGATAACGGTTGCACTCATACAGAGCATCGAGCGCAAATTGCTTTAATTTGGGTGTTTTCTCTGAGTAACGATCCTCATTGAGAAGCAAAGGATCGATTTTTCTTACAGCGGAAATCTCCTCAGGAAGAGTGAAATCACTCATGAGTTCTAGATAGGTCTCTCTGGCCGATTGATATCCCTGGAAATCTTTGGAGATTTCTTCCTTATACGCTTGGGTATATTGAGTCCCCTTCAAGACTTCCCCGACCTTGTTCTCGATATCTTGATGGGTCACTTTATTAGGATCAAAACTTAAATGACTTCTTGAGAACCGTTCGCGAGCCTGTTGAAAAGCGATCCGATAGACATCCTCAGTTCTGGGATGTTTGATTTGATCTTCACCCTTATAAGCCTCTAAGCTGTAGTCATCAACTTGAATACTCATCGTTTACCCCTAAACATTGATTGGTCCAACAATTATACCAAAAAATTGGTCAAAAAACGATATATTTTAAATTTTAATCCCTAGGATGGGCCCTATTTTGCGGAGATCTGCCATCATCTTGTGAAACTCCTCCGGGCTAATCGTCTGCTGCTTGTCTGAAAGGGCCTTCTCCGGCTCGGGATGCATCTCGACCATGATCCCATCCGCTCCAGCAGCAACCCCAGCTCGAGCCATAGGAGGAACCATTTTTCGGATCCCTGTTCCATGGGATGGATCGACAATAATCGGAAGATGGGTCAAATCCTGCAAGATCGGGACGGCCGCGAGATCGAGGGTATTGCGGCTATAGGTCTCAAACGTTCGGATCCCCCTTTCACACAGCATGACATTGGGGTTTCCCTTATCGAGAATGTACTCTGCAGACATGAGAAGATCTTTGTAGGTTGCAGAGAGTCCCCGCTTCAAAAAGATCGCTCGATTGCACGTTCCCAGCTTTTTCAAAAGGGTGAAGTTTTGCATATTGCGGGCACCGATCTGCAAGATATCAACATACTCGGCAACAAGATCGATTTGATCGCCATCCATCACCTCAGTGATCGTGACGAGGTTGTATTTGTCTGCAGCTTCCTTCATATACTGAAGCCCCTTCTCCTCGAGCCCTTGAAAAGCATAGGGAGAGGTCCGCGGCTTAAAGGCGCCTCCACGGAGAATTTTGCATCCTTCAGCGGCCACAATCCGCGCCGACTCCATGATCTGCTCTTTCGATTCAATGGAGCAAGGCCCTGCCATGACTGCCAGCGTATCCCCTCCAATCGTAATATCCTTGATCTTGATCACTGTTTTTTTCGGCTGAAATTCACGCGCTGCCAATTTAAAAGGATGTTTAAATTCAGAGACCTCCTCGACAAGGGGAAACCGTTTGAACTGCTCGATGTCGGTGAGATCGTCGACTCCCTTAATAAGCGCGATGGTATAGTTTCCTTCCTCTCCAGAAAGGCGCGCTTCAAATCCCATCCACTGCAACTTTTCCATCAGATGCTCGATCTCTGCTAAACTTCCATTTTTCTTGATCGTTAAAATCATGCTTTGATCCCTTGTGCAAGTTGCGTTAATTCAGCCGAGCTTTTTCCCTGACCAATCGCCTCGACAAGGACTGAGCCAACAACGCAGCCATCAGCAACCTCCATCGCGCGCTTGGCCATCTCTTTGGTTGCAATCCCAAATCCAATCGCCACTGGAAGGGCGCTACATGCTTTGATTCCCTTGACCTTCTCCTCTAAATCTTCTGGGAATCCCTGCTTCACCCCAGTTGTCCCTTTGCGGCACACATAATAGAGAAACCCTCTTCCCCTTTCGGCAATTTTCTTAATCCTCTCTTGTGGCGTTGAAGGAGAGATCAGAAAGATCGGATCGATCCCCACCCGTTTCACCTCATTCATATAGTCTTCTCCCTCTTCAAGAGAAAGATCAACCACAAGGATTCCATCCACTCCCACTTTTGCCGCTTTTTCTAAGAAGGACTTCCCTCCGACAAATAGTGGATTGAAATAGGAGAATAAAACAATCGGCACCTCACTTTCTTTTCGGAAAGCTTTAACAAAGTCTAAGACCTTTTCAGGAGTCGTTCCTTCCTCAAGCGAGCGTGTCATCGCTTGCTGAATCACAGGGCCGTCAGCCACAGGATCGGTAAAGGGAATCCCTACCTCGAGAAGATCAACGCCCCCTTCAACCAGAGCACGCGCCACGTCGAGTGTTCGGGCCATTCCCCCATCTCCTGCTGTGATGTAACCAATAAAAGGCTTCTTCCCCTCAAAACACTTTGCAATTCGACTCATTAGAGAAGCTCCTTCTTAAAAAGTTCTGGGAGGTCTTTATCTCCTCGTCCTGAAAGATTCATCACAATCACTGTCTCTTTCGGATAGTTTTTTGCCTCCCGCACAAGATAGGCAAGAGCATGGGAACATTCCAACGCAGGAATAATTCCCTCCGTTTTCGAAAGGAGTTTAAACGCGGTGAGCGCCTCTTGATCGGTTGCAGAGACATATTCTGCTAATTTTTGGTCATGCAAATCGGCATGCTGGGGTCCAACGGCAGGATAATCAAGCCCTGCAGAAATCGAAGAGGTCTCCACAACCTGTCCCTCATCTGTTTGGAGAAGGTAGGTCAGCGTTCCATGCAAAACTCCAGGTCTTCCTCCTGAAAATCGAGCGGCATGTTCTCCTAGACGAGATGACGTTCCACCTCCTTCAACCCCCACAAGCTTTGCTTTTCCAATGAACGGAGCAAAAATTCCAATCGCATTCGACCCTCCCCCAACACATGCCACCACCACATCGGGGGTGATCTCTTTGGCAACCTCTTCTCCAATCACCTTTTGAAAAAAAGCAACCATCTCCGGATAAGGGTGAGGACCGAGGGCCGATCCCAAACAGTAGTGACTCTCTTCATAGTTTTTCGACCAGTCGCGCATCGCCTCATTGATCGCATCTTTCAGGGTTTGCGCCCCTTGCTCAACAGCAACCACCTCCGCCCCGAGTAGCTCCATCTTCTTCACGTTAGGTTCTTGCCGCATTGCATCTTTCTTCCCCATGTAGACGATGCATTCCAGCCCCAGAAAGGCACACGCTGTCGCTGTGGCAACACCATGTTGTCCTGCCCCAGTTTCGGCAATCACCCGTTTTTTTCCCATTCGCTTGGCAATCAAACATTGCCCAAGCGTGTTATTGATCTTATGGGCTCCCGTGTGGAGGAGATCTTCCCTTTTTAGATAAATCGTTGGACCATCAATCGCTTTTGAAAAGGAAGGGATCGGAGTCAGTGGGGTAGGTCTTCCCGCATAGTTTTTTAATATGGTTTGAAGCTCATTTAAAAACTGAGGATCCTCTTTAAGTGTATTCCACTCCTCTTCTAACTCTTTCATGGGCTGAACAAGAACTTCCGGAAGATACGCTCCTCCATATTCACCATAACGACGACTCATGAGGCCTCCCGAATAAACGCTTCAATGAGCTTTCGATCTTTTGTATACCGCGGCTTTTCTACCCCACTTGCGACATCGACAACATCAGGCTGTTTTGCAAGGATCGCCTCTTTTACATTGGTTGGGGTGAGTCCCCCCGCTAAGATGAAGTTAAAATCTCGCCGCGGCTCCAACCCCTCCCAGGGGAAAGGGATCCCACTTCCGGGCTCAATTCCATCGTAGAGAAGGTAATCTCTCTCTTGGTCAAGCGCTTCAAATCCATGATGTTTCTCTTCCAAAGTAAACCCATCTGCAGAAACGGGACACACGTAGAAACGGATGACCTCTTCACTTAAATCTGCGTGGCTTGCGCGCGCCGTCGGTCCGTGGAGCTGCGCTCCATCAAGGGGAACCTGGTCAATAAACCGTTGCATCTCTTCCCCATTTTGTTCGACAAATACGCCAATGATTTTGGCGCCCCCCTCGCGGCCTTTTGCCGCAATTTTTTTTGCTGTTTCAAGATCAACGCGCCGTTTAGACTCTTTTGCAAAAATCACCCCAATAAATTTCGCCCCCTTTTTGGCAGCGAAATAGGCAGTGTCGGGATCCATAACTCCACAGATTTTAACGGACGGCATTGACTTCTCCAATAAACGCTCTTGGGTCTTGATGTTTCACGAGGGTTTCCCCAATCAGGAGGGCATCAAATCCTCCTGCAAAAAGGGTTTTGGCTTCATCCACACTCGAAACACCCGATTCTGCAACTTTTAGACATTCTTTGGGAACTCCTTCGATCAGTTTTAAGGAAAGGTTCCAATCGACCTTGAAAGTTTTTAGATCGCGGTTATTCACCCCAATCATCCGCGCCCCACACTCAATCGCTTGTCTCAGCTCTTTTTCATCATGGACCTCAACGAGTGCATCAATTCCCAGCTCTTCCGCCAACTCTAGAAACTCTCCTGTTCGCTCCTTTAAAACAGCAACAATCAAGAGAATCGCATCGGCGCCTGCATGAATTGCCTGTTTAATCTGCATGGGATCAATGATAAAATCCTTCTGAAGAACGGGGATTCTCACTCCCTTTTTCACTGCAATTAAATCGTCGATCGTTCCTCCAAACCCCTCTAGATCGGTCAAAACAGAAATCGCAAGGGCTCCTCCTGCTTCATACTCCTTTGCAAGGGAGAGGGGATCTAAATCAAGGTTCAGAGCTCCCTTAGAGGGCGATTTTCGCTTAATTTCAGCGATCACTCCCCTCTTTTGAAGAGCATTTTGAAACCGGCGCATATTTTTCCGCTTGATCTCACCATGCATCGGGTGATAGGGATCACTCCCTACCTCTTCCTTAAGCCGTTCTACCTCTTCCTTCTTTCGTTCGATAATGGATGCAAGGATATTCACCGCTTCCTCCATTTCTCAAGAGTTTCAAACCCTTTGCCACTTTCTAAAGCATGACGGGCAAAAGAGATCCCACTTTCAATCGATGGAGCCCGCTCTGTTACAAAGAGGGCAACCCCTGCATTGAGAATCAGTGTATCGGCAACCGGTCCCTTTTCCCCTTTAAGAGCAGCTGTTAGGATCGAAGCATTTGTCTTTGCATCGCCCCCTTCTAAATCTTTCATCGTGCATTTTTTAAACCCAAAATCTTGGGGATCGAGGGTCATTTTTTTCCGCTCCTCTGGAGTGACAAGGAGGGCCTGACAAGGACCAATCGGCGTCAGCTCATCCATTCCATTCCCATACACAATCATACTCCGCTTCACTCCTAACGTTTGAACAACATTTGCAAATAAATCTAAAAGAGATTCTTTCGCAACCCCTAAAAGGAGGTAGGTGGGTCGGGCAGGATTTAATAAAGGACCCACAAGATTGAAAATCGTTCGAATGCCAAGCGCCTTTCGCATCGGCGCCACCCTTTTTGCTGCAGGGTGAAAATGGGGAGCATAGAGAAAGGTGATGTGGGCCCGCGCAAGGGCTTCGACCGGATCTTCCTCGAGGGAAATACCCAGCTCCTCTAAAACATCTGCAGAACCGCACTTGGAAGATGAGGCCCGGTTCCCATGTTTGGCAACAAGAGCGCCACAAGCTGCCGCCAAGATCGCTGCTCCTGTCGAGATGTTGACCGAGTTCGATCCATCGCCTCCTGTCCCGACAATATCTAGAACCTCTTCCTCAAAGGTGACGGCGCGCATTTTCTTCTGCATTACGCGAACAAGCCCTTTCAGCTCCTCTGCCGTTTCCCCTTTTTCACTCAACTGTTTGAGGAACCGTTTCCCCTCTTCCGTATGGTCTCCTGAAACCAATGCTTCAAAGGCCTTCTCACTCTCTTTTTCAGAAAGAGAGTGGCCCTTAGATAGATGATCAATCGCCTCTTGAAGACTCACGTCGTCACTCCACAAACCTTTAAAAAAGCCTCAATCAAGATCGCCCCGTCTGGGGTTAAGATCGATTCCGGATGAAATTGGACTCCATAAAGAGGATACTCAACATGTTTCATCCCCATGATCATCCCCTCTTCGGTTTCTGCTTCGATGATAAAACAATTGGGGAGAGACTCCCTTTTTACAATCAGTGAATGGTACCGCCCGGCTTCAAAAGGAAGAGGCATTTTCTCGAAAAGATCTTTTCGGCTATGGAAAATCGCTTGGGGTTTCCCATGAACGATTTCCTGAGCGCAGACCACCTCTCCTCCAAAACTTTCTGCTAAAGCTTGGTGCCCTAAACAAACGCCCAGAATAGGAATCGACCTCTCTGCTTTTTCGATCAGCTCAAGACAAACCCCTGCCTCTTTTGGGGTTTTTGGTCCTGGAGAGATGATGATCCCTTTTGGCTTCATCGAGAGAATTTCATCGCTACTCAGCTCATTATTTCGTATGACTTCAACTTGCGTCTCCGTTGCAATCATTTGATAGAGATTATAAGTAAAACTATCGTAGTTATCGATAAGGATGATCATAATTTCCCCTCCTCAGCAACTTGAATCGAAGAAAGGATCCCGCGCGCTTTGATCCGCGACTCTTCAAGTTCCTTTTCGAGGTCAGAGTCATGAACGATCCCCATTCCCGTTTGGACAACAGCTTTTCCCTTTTTCACTGTGGCCATTCGGATTCCGATACACGACTCGAGATTCCCATCATGATCAATAAAACAAATCGCTCCACCGTAAGGACCTCGCCGATGCTCTTCGAGTTCATCAATGATTTCCATTGCACGAATTTTTGGAGCGCCGCTCACCGTTCCTGCCGGAAACGCCGCTTTAAGCGCATCGAGCGCATCGAGTTCCTCACGAAGCTCCCCAGAAATAAAACTCGCAAGGTGCATGACATGGGAAAAGTTTTGGACTGTTTTGAGTTGTTCAACCCGCACCGTTCCTGGTTTGGAAACCGCTCCGAGATCATTCCGACCCAGATCGACCAGCATCATATGCTCTGCCGTCTCTTTCGGATCCGCTTGGAGCTCCTTGGCAAGCGCTTGATCTTCTTCGGCTGATTTTCCCCTCTGCCGCGTCCCTGCGAGAGGGATCGTTTCAAGGTGTCTCCCTTGAACGCTGATGAGTTTTTCCGGAGAAGCCCCCAAAAGGTGAAACGCTTCGTGAGCAAGATAAAACATATAGGGGGAAGGAGAGACATGGCGGATCGACCGGTAAAGCTCAAACGGCGGAACGCTGCACTCCACCTCAAAACGTCGAGAAGGAACAACCTGAAACACATCCCCTGCTTTGATGTACTCCTTAGCGCGAGCAATGATGTTTCGAAACGCCTCGTCATCAGGCGTCACCTTGACATTCTTTGTGAGATCGAAGGGTTTCTGCTCCCCTTTTTTAAGTTCCGGCGCTGCAGAAATCGTCTGGTAGATTGCCTCAATCCTTTCTATCCCCGCTTGATAAGCCTTTTGAGGATCGCCTTTGACATGCATCACCTGTACGATGAGAACACGATTTTTCTCGTGGTCAAAGGTGATCCCTTTATCAAAGAACTGAAAAAAGAGATCAGGAAACTCTTGCGTCTTTTTATTTTTATCGGGAATCTCTTCGATATAGCGAATCGCATCGTAAGCAAGATAACCTGCTGCTCCCCCACAAAATCCTAGCAAACGGCGGTGAGAGCCACACTTAAATTGGAGGGTCATCTTCCGGAGGAATTTGAAAGGATCGCCATCATGCATGGTCACCCTTTCCCCCTCATTGACCTCGATCTCGTAGCCAAAAGCAGAAAGGGTCGCAACCGGATCAAACCCAATATGAGAATACCGTCCCATATGGGTTTGAACAATTCCCGATTCAAGAAGAATCACCTGAGGATGTTCCTTTTGGAGAGCTGAAAGAGCCCCCATTGGGGTTAGAAGATCTGCTGAAAACTCTTTATAAACAGCAATGCGCTCATGCGCCGCAGCAAGCTGCTCAAACTCTTCAAACGGTAATTGTTCAAACATACCTTCTCCATATCACGATATACCATTAATCAAAAATAAGTTGGTGAATATAGCTTGTTCTTTCCGGTTAAAATTTGGTTTTCGATTTCGCTAACCATCGAGTGGTTAGGCTCATCTCCAAACTAAATTTTTCCTCGAAAATCTCAGCGCTAATTCTGCACCTTATTTTTGAGAAATGGTATTAACTTCTTTTTCAGAACCCTCTTCATCTTCGGACCGATTTCTTTCAGAGCATTTGAGCCTCGCGTGATCTTTGCGATGCTCAAATGGAAATCCGCAGCAATCTCCCGCTGCGTCTTCTCCTCTTTCAGAAGCTCTTCAATGATCCGAATCCGCTTCGAGATCGCATCGCGCTCTTCAGCAGTGAAAAGGAGCCGTGAGAGCTCCTCCAGCCTTGCAAGATCGCTCTCTTCAGCCATCAGTTCTAAAAACTTTCGCCAACCATCTTTGTCCATATTTGTAACCTTACAACAGTACATATTAAAACGTCAAGAAAAGTTCGTAACCTATTGAAATAGATTATCTAATGCAGGACCGAAATGTTCCTTAATCGAGGAGATTTCCCCCTGAAAATTCCGCACCTCTAACTTCTTTTTCCCATGCAAGCGAAAGATGCATTTTTCCTCGCCATTCGAGATAAAGAATTCGCCCGGCTGTCTTGGTCCATTGAAGCGCCCTGTCACCACATAGTCCTTGCGCACTCTTTTAAAGATGGATTCCCCATCTAGCACCTCTCCAAACATCTCTTTTCCCATAAGATAATCGAGGACAGTTGGAAAAATATCGACATGAGAGGTCACAAGCTCTTCGACTTCACACTCGCGGGCCCGTTGATTATTTCCAAGCTTCATGTAGATGGGAGGTTCGGTTTGCATCGCACTTAAGTGAGAAGCATGGAAGAGTTGTCCCTCTTCAAAGAACTCCTCTCCGTGATCCCCCGTAAAAATCACAACCCCCTCATCATAGAGCCCCTTTTCCTTTAGGGCGCCCATGACCTTCCCAAATAAATGGTCCATGTAGTGGATTGAATTCCGGTACCGGTTTTTGATCAGCTCGATATTTTTGAGCGAATTTGATACGCGAAGATGGGTCTTCTCCTCACTAATCGGCTCAAAATGGGTTGGATAACTGTCAGGCCAACTATAATTAAAATGGGTTCCCTCTAAGAAAAAGACAAAGACATTCCCCTCTTTCGATTTCTTCTTCTCTAAATCTCCCAAAAAGGTATCGACCGCCCTCTGGTCTGACTCCCACGCCTGCGTCGGATAATAGTGAGGAAAAACATGATGACTGTCGGTCAAATAGTGATTCCGCCCAAACATCACATCTTCTAATCCATAATATTTAAGCTGCGCTGCGGAGTAGACATGGATTTTGTAACCCATCTTCTTCAAAATCTGCAAAGGAACACTTCCCGATTGCCACTTCTTCTTAGCTTCTGCCCAGTAGAGGGGATAATTGGAATGGAAGATCGAATACCAAGAGATCTGTGTGGCATTCGCGCTCGAATAGGTTTTCTTAAACGTCAGGTTTTGATCTCTAAACTCAGCGAGATGGCGCGCTGTTTTCTCGCTTAAAAAGTCTTGCCGAAGACTTTCGACAACAAAGAGGTAGATATTTGGTTTTTTTGTCACTGTGACAGGAACGGAGTGAACCTTTTTCAGCACTCCCGTTTCATCAGGAAGTTCTTTCAATTTCGATCCCATCTTAAACGCCACCTCTTTTTTCGAAAGGAGGGTCGATTTCCACGGAAGCATCCGTTGATAAAAATGGTACTCTTGCCGTTCTACTTTGGGCGTTACCGTCATATCGAGGGCTAAAAGGCCCATTGGCAAAAAGCAGAGGACTTTAAAAAGTCCCTTCTGCGTCACCTTGATCGACTTCTTTGCCGCAAGTTTTCCTGTGAAGTGGTAGAGGATCATCGAGATGATCGGAATAAAGAGGAGGGTCGCTGTGAGGATGAAGATCCAGGAGCTGATGCTGATTCCCGTCAGATGAAGAAGCTCGATAAAATTATCTAAACTCTCATCAAAGACCCAATGAAGTCCGTAGTACACAGAAATATCCATATACCGAACAAGCACAAAGTCCACATAATGAAGCGTAAAGAACAAAAAACAGAGACTGACATAGCTATAATAGAAAAACTTCGGGAGATAGCTTTTAATGATATTGCCAACAAAAACGAGGGCAAGGACCTCGAACAGACTTTCAATCAGCGCATAGGCTAAAAAATAGATGGGAGAAAGGGTCCACGCCTTCTCAAGAGAGACGACATGATAGATATTCATCGCAAACATCCCAAAGAGAAGGAGCGCAAAGTAGTATGGATTAATAAGTAATGCGCGCTGCCAAAATCCGTTGGAAGTCTTTCCCCCTTCCATTTTTCCCCGACCATTGTTGTTCATTTAGTTTCCCAATGACAAAATATTTCGGAGAAGTCAATTGCTTTTTATCCCTTTTTTCCTATCCTCTACAAAATGAACCAAGAAGAATTTATTCAACTTTCTGGCCCCCTCTTTGAAGCGGTCGCACTCTCTGGAATTTACTCAGATGGAAAGACTTTCGTCGATGCGATCCCAAAAAGTGATCCTCATGAGATTTTAAAAACCTTTGAAAACGAAAGAGATCGTCCTTCCTTTGATCTAAAGACCTTTGTTGAAACCCACTTTCTCCTCCCTCCTCCTTCCCACGAATCGCAACTCAAAGCCTCATCGATGAAAGACTACATCGAAAAGACGTGGCCCCTTCTCCGGAAAGAGATGAAAACCACCTCGAAGTGGGACACCCTCATCCCCCTTCCCCATCCTCACACCGTTCCTGGCGGACGTTTCCGCGAATGCTTTTATTGGGATAGCTACTTCACCGCCTTAGGACTCCCCACCCCACAGGTGAAAGAGATGGTCCAAAACTTTGCCCACCTCATCGATCTTTTTGGTTTTATTCCTAACGGGAATCGGATCTACTTTACTAGCCGCTCTCAACCTCCCGTTTTCTCCTTGCTTCTAAAACTTCTCTACGATCGTGGAGAAAGCGATTTTCCCCTCTCCTTTCTCCCCTATTTAGAAAAAGAGTATGCCTATTGGATGGCGCAAACGCCGCTGAATAGCTACTTCGATGACCTCAATATTCCACGCCCTGAAGCCTTTAAAAAAGAGACCGAGCTCGCAAAAGCCCTCGATCATCCTCAACTCTTCCAGCAGCTCCGCGCCACCTGCGCCTCAGGTTGGGATTTCAGCTCCCGTTGGCTAGCAGATGGTCAGTCTTTATCAACACTCCGCACCCTCGATCTTCTCCCCATCGATCTTAACTCTTTCCTCTTTCACCTCGAAGAGACCCTTTTCCTTTTCTCTGATGATGCGACCTATCGAGAAGCTGCCGAAAGGCGAAAACTGGATCTCCAAACCCTCTTCTGGCATCACGGATTTTTCTACGACATTGATCTCCTCACTAAAGAGCCCACCGCTGCTAAAACCCTCGCCGCAGCCTCTCCCCTCTTCGTTCAGGCCGCCACACAAAAGCAAGCCGACACCGTGGCAAAGAAGCTCGAAAAACACTTCCTCCTTCCAGGTGGCTTTGTCACCACTCTTACCGAAAGTGGACACCAATGGGACATGCCCAACGGTTGGGCGCCCCTACAATGGATCACCATCCAAGGACTCCTGAACTACGGCCATCGAGATCTTGCTCTTGAAGGGGCACGCCGCTGGCTTGCCCTGAATGAAAAAATCTTCCAAGAAACAGGAACGCTCCATGAAAAGTATAATGTCCGCGACGGCACCATCGAGGTCGCCCGCGGCGAATACGCCCCCCAGCAAGGGTTCGGCTGGACAAACGGCGTGAACGCCGCCCTCTCCCGCCTCCTTGACAGAGAAGGCTAACTCATCATATATTAGAGGGTGTCGTCAAAAGATGGTCAATCCTTAAGTCCTCCCTGTGGAAAATTTCATCGTTTTCCTCCTTCAAGAGCCCACTTGGGCTCTCTGCATCGGACGCCTTGAACTTTCCTCACAGAGAAGGCCTTCTTTATTGACCATCTTTTGACGACACCCTCTAGTCTCTTCACCATCGAAATAAAGAGAAAAAATGATCCTAAAAATAGAAAGTGCCTCCAATGAAAATGAAGATGAGATGCTAGCTTACCTTAAAAAGCATGAAAACACCTCTCTTTTTTTACTAGGAAACTATGAAAACTACGGCGGATCGATTGGAACCTCTCCTTTTTCTGGCCAGTACAAACTGATTCGATCCGAAGGAAAAATCATGGGTGTTTTCTCTCTGATCAAAAAAGGAAGTCTCCTTGTCCAATCCATTGTTTCTGAAGAGGTCTTTGAGGTGGTAATTGAAAGTTGCAAGGAAGAAGGGATTCCTATCACAGGTCTTTTTGGAAGCTGGGAAGTCTGCTCTCCTCTATGGAAAAAATTAAAAGAAGAAAAGATCATCAAGGAAGAGACATTTGCCCAAAAAGAAATCCTCTATACGATCGAACCGCCCATTCAAGACACCACCCTTCCCCAGATTCGACTTTTGAGCAAAGAGGATCTTTCCCAGTGGCTTCCCATGCGTATGCATTATCTCGATGAGGAAGGATTCCCCAGTCACCTTTCTGAAAAAGAACTCACCGACTATTTTTATGAAAAAGTGGAAAGAAAGATCGTTTGGGGGTACTTCATTCATCACACTCTCGTTTCGATTGCAGATCTCAACGCCAAAGCATTTGATTTAGGGCAAGTCGGCGGGGTCTTTACACTTCCCGATCATCGGCGAAAAGGGTACTCTAAAGCCATCATGCAACGCCTTTTCCACGACTGCAAAACACTCCATCACATCAGAAAACTGATCATCTTCACTGGATTTGAGAACATCGCCGCTAGAACCGTCTATGAGTCATCCGGTTGCCAAAAAGCTGAGCCTTTCGCTCTTTTCTTTGGAAAATAAAGCTTTAGGTCCTAAGTGACCCAATCGATCTATTCAGGCTCGTGACAGAGAACTATAATTGCTCATATAATAGCAATTATGGAAGATTTTACCACTTAATGGATAATATATATGCCGCTATTTTTAACCCCTCACGAAGCCTCTCTCCTTCTAGCAGAGCGTGTTAAAGAATTGCGGCTTGCCCAAAATTTAAGCCAAAAAACGCTCGCTGATCGGTCAGGGGTAAGTTATGGCACGATTAAACGGTTCGAGCAAACGGGAAAAATTTCCCTTGTGCTTGGGGTTCTCGAAGACTTCAATGCTCTATTTCTCTCAAAACAAAAACCACAATCGATTCAGGAACTTCTAAAATCAGAAAAAAGAAAACGGGGAAGAAAATGAAAGCCATCCATCCTAACCTCCTCCAGGTATTGATCAGACTCGGCAAAATCTAAACAAATTTAATTCAGAGATAGTCTCTAAAAAAAGGGAAGGAGCTCCAACTTCCTCCCTCCATAAAACAATAGAAAGAAAGGAGCCCTTCCCAGAAATAGTATCTAGACAAAGAAAGGTAGCGCTTAATTCCTTCCCGTTGCCCATGCTGCGACCTTATCGAAAAGGTCAGCTTCCGAAAGCTCATCATCTGATTCTGAAACTACATCGTCAGAGTCGGTATGACTCTCGTAAGATTCAGGAGAGCGTGGCTTTGGCTCCATTTTCAAGACCCCTTTCTCGATTAAGGCCTTCTTCAATTCATTAGAATCATAGATGAAAGCAATCTCAATATATCCCTCTTCTTGGCCAGGAGGAATTGTAAATCCCTTACTTGCAAGAAGGTCAAGAACTCTATCATCTTTAGATTTCAATATGAGCTTTCCACATAGCTCAGGATCCAAAGATTCCATCTTCTTTAAGATTTTTAGATGCGTCGTATAACTCAGTCTATCCCATCCTCGTTCTAGCATGAAGTCTCCTGTTTCTGAGCAGCGGTAGTTAAGGTCTGAGCAGGCAGAGAAAAGCTGCGGGAGGACAAACCTAATGAAGCCGCTCTCTCTAGCTCTTCCTTCGATCACCATCTCCATGATCTCCCAAACAAAAGGGGCTTTATCTTTTTGATTCCAACGAGAAGGGTCAGCTCCTTTCTCTATAAGGAACGTCATATAGCTTGCTGAGATAACTTGAATACTTGTGTTCGTTAGCCCCTGATGACCGTAATACTTCGGGTGATTTCGATCTGTAACCATCCCAAGCGCAGAATTCCAAAAGAGGATCTCTAAGTAAGAAACTCCATCCCGATTCAGATGGTTGATATCGGCGCCACCGTCTAAAAGCGCACTTACCATCATCTTATTTTCATCTAATTGAGAATCCAAATCGAGAACTTCCTGACCCATTTCCACAGCTTTTTCCGATCGGGAAAGATGATAGGGAGGAACAAAGAAAAGAGGGGTGAACCCCTGTTCATCCTCTGCGTTGACAGAAGCTCCCTCATTCATTAGGTATTTCACACATGCAAGATTTCCATCCATCGCGGCATAGTGAAGAGGTGTCCGACCAAATTGATCAGGTGCAAGTAGATTAACACCCTTCTCTTTTAAGACTTCTAAAAGTTCAACCGTTAGAGGCTTCCCATAAACAGAAAAATTAACACCAAGATTCACCAAAGTGTTTAGCTCTTCTTTTGTGAGACCGGTCGCTAGGTGATTCGAAGATTCCTCACAAACAATCTTGACCGTGGGTTGATTTTGAGGATTCACCAAATAATTCAAGGTCTTCTCTTCCGCGCGAGTATACTTTCCAAAAGCTAGTAGCCCTTTCACAAGGCCCCAGTTATGACTCTTGATCTCTTGATGAAGCCTCGCATCGGTTCTCTCCTCTTCTGGGATGAATGTTTTCACATACGTTTTCCAAAAGTGACGATCAGTTGACCAGATACCTCTGTCAGCTTCACTTTCAGTGTTTTGCAATGTCAAAGCTCCATTTTCTACGGCAACCCAAGGAGTTTCACCGAAAGCAGCAAGCACTGCTTCAGCGTCTTTAGGAGACTCCATATTCAGCGCAATTTGCGCCACGATCGATGGGTGTAGAAAACCTAGCCCCTCATTATTTCTAACTGTTTCATCATTGCAGAGCGGCTCAGAGGTGCCAATTGATTCTGTATTAATTTGTTCCATAGTATCCCTTCCTTTGTTAATTTTCGGAAGGGCTAAGACGCTGACAATCAGTGACTTTAGCAGACCTCCCTACAGTCTACTACCTTAATTGCCGCTAAGATACAAATATTATAGCATATTTTTGAATTAATCCCCAGGATTTGGGCCCAGATGGGTCTTTATTTCCAGTGGGAGAGAAGGACTGCTGTCGCCTGGGAGACATTGAGGGAATCAATCGACCCCTGCATAGGAATATAAAGGTGGAAATCAGCCTTTTTTAAGAGGAGGGGCTGGATGCCCGGCCCCTCGGCCCCCACAATAAGGAGGGTCTGCTCGGGAAACTCAAAAGTCGTCAGAGGCTGCGCCTTATCTGAAATTTCCGTCGCTACAGAGAAGTAGCCCCCCTCTTGAAACTTCTTCATCGTATCAGCGAGATTTGAAACGGGCATAAGAGGAACAAGTTCCGACGCTCCCACGCTTGCCTTGGATACAGCCGGGGTGAGTCCAACATTCCTGTTAGTGGAATAAATCACCGCGTGGACCCCAAAACATTCCGCCGCACGGAGAATGGTGCCGAAGTTTTGAGGATCTTGGATGGCATCGCACATCAGAACAAGACTTTTCAGAGGAGCCGTCTGGAGAAAGGTCTTCGGCGTCAGAAAGTCCCTCTCCTCAACTTTTGCAATGAACCCTTGATGAGATTCTGACTGAACGAGCCCTTCGAGTTTTTGTTTAGGCGAAAAGTGAACCTTGATCCCCTTTTCTTTCAGAGTCGTTGTAAGAGGATCCTCCTTTTTATAGGTTAGGACCTCCACTAGCCTTTCAGGGTTTCGTTTTAAGGTCTCCTCAATGGAGTGTTTTCCCATGATCCATCTCATCGCTTAAACTCACTTTCAATGATGGTGTTTTTCTTAGGTCCTGTAATGGTATAGCGAGTAAGGAAATAGCCTTCGTTCACCCAATCCCACCTGAGATGATAATGGTCCTCTTTGCAAAGAGCCTCCCCTTTCATCGCTTTTAACGGAAGGGTCAGAAACAAGCGATTCTCTTCTTCTTTATAGAAATAGATCGAAAGCTTATTGGGACCAAAATGGTACCGATAAAACTTGGTCGCAAAGAGGATCTCCTCATGCTTTGTTTCATGCCAAAGCTGCTCCTGATAGAGAAGTTGATTCCCCTCATAGAGTTCAAACTGCCCGATCCCCTGCATCGACCCTTGTGGGGTTCCATCGACACTCTCTAGGGTACGAGAAATTTTCCATTTACCGATGAGATCTTCTAAGTTCATGGAGCCATGATAACGGAAAGGAGAATTGATTATAAATGTTATCTTGGATATAAATGATAATTTTAATTTCAACCCCCGGAGCACCCTATATGGAAATCCTCGTCGTCGTTAGTAAAGTGAAGAAAAAAATCAAAGAAAAAGGGGGAATGAACACCTCTGCCTCAGCGATGGATGCCTTGACTCGCATCGTTGAAAATGCTTGTGAAAAGGCTATCAATAACGCCAAAGCTGACGGGCGAAAAACGGTAATGGATCGTGACTTTGAAATATAAGTTCCTTTTCTTTCTGTTTGTTACACCAGCTCTTTTTGCCCAGTCCATTGTCATTGGCATTGCTGGAGCGTCAGGAGCTGGTAAAACCACTTTAGCCAAGAAGCTCAAAGAGAGTCTCGGAGATCATGTTTCGATCATCTGCCAAGACAACTACTATAAGGATCTATCCCATCTTTCCATTAGAGAAAGAGCTGCAACAAATTTCGATGATCCAGACTCCATCGACTTTAACCTTCTTCAGAGACATCTTCTCGAGTTGAAACAAGGGAAAGCGATTGACCTTCCCACCTACGACTTCGTGACGCATTCGAGAACAAAGAGCACAGTTAAGATTCAGCCGAAGAAAATCACGATTATCGAGGGATGTTTGGTCTTTGCCGTTCCTGAGATCCGTGAAGTCTGCGATATGAAGCTCTTCGTCGAAGCTGATATGGATATTTGCCTTTGCCGGCGTATTGAACGGGATCAGAAAGAGCGAGGACGCACTTTCCCCGATATTAGAGATCAATATTTGAAGACAGTCCGTCCGATGTTTTTAAAACACATTGCCCCCAGCAAATCATTTGCTGATTTAATCATTCCCAATCCAAATGAAAATGAGCTGGTTTTAGATTTTATTTCAAGGCAACTTTCTCAAATGATCACACCAACCCTTACCTTTAATCCCCCAACAGGTCATCCCGATGCGTAGACTATTCCCCCTTTTCTTTCTCCCTTTCCTTGCTTTTGCTCATCCTCAAGAAAACCCAGATCTTTTTAATAAAGATGATTCTTCCTTTATGATTTCTGGAGAATTTCTCTATTGGACAGTCAGTGAAGGAGCGCTCGACTATGCTATCCGGATGCGTGGTCCTTCCTGGGGTCCCAGTGAATCCTATGCGCAAGGAGATATGGAACGGGCAGAATTTGATTGGGAGCCAGGCTATCGCTTAGCCATTGGTTATTACCGCGCTCCGAATTTTTGGGAAGCAGATTTCCAGTGGACACACATACATGTGAACGGTCATACCCATCACACTCGCCCTCCTGCAGAAGAGGGGCGCTACATGACAGCCACCTGGCCGCAAGTCTTTACAACCCCACTCGAAAAAGCAACCAGCTCAATCCACCTTCATTATCAAGTAGCGGATCTCATCGCCAACCGTGTCTTTCACCCCTTTGATAATCCTCACCTTCGCCTCCGTCTCGTGGGAGGAGTCACAGGAGTATGGATCCATCAAGGATGGAAGCTTCGGTATCGTGATGCCCTCAATGCTGAAACCTCGGTCAATAATAAGTGGAAGTATTGGGGCTTTGGCTTCCGCGCAGGAATTGCCTTTGATTGGTTCTGGGGAAAAGACTTTTATGTATCAGGACGCGCTACCTCTAGCCTTGTCTCTGGCCATTACCACAATCATGCCAAGCAAGAAACCAATGCCATCCACCAAACAGGCGATGATACAAGCGTTCCCATTCGGGATCTACGCTACAAAGATTACCGCGTTGCGTTTTCTGCACAATTTCTTCTCGGTCCTTCCTACCAAAAAAGCTTCCATAACTGGAGGATGGAGTTTTTCTTAGGGTATGAGATGACAATTTGGCAAAACCTTCAAGAAGTTTACCGCTCAACCGCCTCAACGGCAAGCGAGCCCAAAGAAACATGGATCAACAGCGGTCTCGTGACCCTTCAAGGACTCACCTCACGCGCAACTTTTAATTTCTAAACAATGTGCGATGTGTTAGACTCTTCGAACGACCTACCCGGGAGGTTGTCATGGGTAAATGGAAAAAATCACCGCAAGCATTGATCGACCAATTTTATGAGGTCATGGAAGCGTTTGAATTGATTCAAATGCGTAAGATGTTTGGCTATCCCTGCTCGTTTCTCAACGGTCATATGTTAACCGGTCTACACGAAGAGAACTGGGTGCTCAGACTCCCTGAAGCAGAAAGAGATGCTCTATCTAAAAAAGGGGGCCTCCCATTTGAACCGATGGGAAGACGGATGAAGGAGTACCTTAAACTTCCTCAAGAGATCCTTCAAAACACCGAAGAACTCAAAACGTGGATCGAGAAATCGATCGTTTTTGTTTCCACGTTGGACCCTAAATAATGTGTAGCTCTTGAAGGGCGCCGAGATAAATCTCATAATTTTACGTAATTTTTTAATATAACCACTAGACAAATAATCCCTCTTTTTAAATAGTCCGAATAAAGAGAAATTATTTGGTGGTGCGATGAAAAAGGCGCTTATTATTATCTTCGGACTGATTATTATTTTGGTTCTTGCATGTATCCTTATTTGGAACATGCTCCCCTCTATTGTTTCCCATAAACTCTCCAAACACGCAGGGGTCTCTGTAACCATTTCCGACATCCGCGTAGGCTCAGACCATTTAAAGATCGATGGCATCCGTGTAGGGAACCCTGAAGGTTATTCCAAAACTCCACGCGCCCTTTCTGTTAGCTACTTTTATGTTGGCGCTCCCTTTACCCGCTTCTTTGATGACCAGATTGTCATCAATGAAATGAAGATGGATGATGTCTATATTGGTTTGGAGTTTGACTCCCCTTCTAGTAAATCTGGAAACTGGACAACCATCATGAACAACATGAGCAAGTCAACCTCCGACGACAAGGAAGAGGCAAAGAAAAAAGGGAAGTCGACCTCAGTTTTGATCAAGAAGCTTGTGATTACCGATCTTCAAATCGAATTGGCTTACAAAACAGGGGGGAAAGCCAATAAAAAACTCCGGCCGATCGATCGCCTAGAACTGACAAATATTAGTAGCGAGGGAGGAATCCCCACAGCTCAAATCATGAATATTATCATGCAGGAAACTCTTCGCAGCATCTTTAGCAAAGAGGGTCTTCAAAATATGCTCGATGGAGTCTTGAACCCGAATAACTCTGGGGGTGGTGTCATGAACACTCTCAAAGGACTCTTCTCCGATCTCATCCTCCTTGATAATGATTGGGAATATTTAGAAGAAGAGTACGAAATAGCGCAGTGAAAGAGATCTATATCATTCGCCATGGTGAAACCGAGTGGGCACGGGCTGGAAAACATACCGGGCTCACCGATGTCCCCTTAACTGAAAAAGGGGAAATCCAAGCCGCCTCTTTAGGAAGAAGAATCGAAAAAATCAAATTCTCCCATGTTTTTACAAGCCCCCTTAAAAGAGCAAAAGAAACCTGCGATATTTGCGGGTTTGATGGGGTGGTCGATAGAGATCTTGTGGAATGGGACTATGGAGCCTATGAAGGGATGACCTCAGAAGAAATCCAAAAAACCGTTCCTGAATGGAATATTTTTACCCACGGAGCACCTGCTGGGGAATCGATTGCAACACTCACCAAAAGAGTCGAACGACTCATTAAAAAACTCGAAGGACTCGACGGAAAAACTGCCCTTTTCACCAGCGGACATCTATCGCGAGCGCTCACCATGCTTTGGCTTGAGATTCCACTCGAAAAAGGATCCCGCTTCCCCTTAAATACCGCCTCTCTTTCAATCTTAGGCTATGAAAAAAATCAGCGCGCACTTAAACTCTGGAATGATGTTTCGCACCTTAAACATTAGGGGGTTTTATGAATCAAAAAATCGCTGAAACACTCAAAGCAGATCTCCTTGCACTCCATGACGATTGGGAAGTGCTCCTTAAACAAGACGCACTTCTTAAAGACGGGAAATTTCTCCGGAAAGTCGCTGCCGATATCCTTAAGCTCGACACCGATGCAACACTCGCTAAAAAAGAGAGCTCGCTCAAAGAGCAAGCCGAAGTCCTCCACTTTGCGCTATCGACCCCCTGGGGAGCACCCTTCATTGGTGAGACAACACTCCTCGATGCTGCCAACACCTTCCGCGAAGATCATCCCGAAACAGCCCTGATGCATCTCCTCTCAGACTTCCTCAAATACGGACACAAGAAGAAGGTTCCCCTCTTCGATGTTCTCGAAGACATCTCCGAAGAGCTCAACTCCCCCTAATGGTGGCAACTTCTAGCATTTTTCTCGCAAGTGATTCGCACTTAGCTGGTGGCTTCAACTAGGCTTGTACCTGCTCGTGTAAAATCGTCTCGCAGGAGTGACCGCTAGTAGTTGAGACACGAGGTCACGACTAAGTGGTCATCCAACTTAGCTGGTGGCTTAGCTAGATTCATAGCTGCTTTTGTAAAATCGTCTCGCAGGAGTGACCACAGTGTATGAGACACGAGGTCACGACTAAGAGGCGATTTGACTTAGCAGCTATGAATCTAGGTGCGGGCGATTTGTTTGAGTTTGTTAAGCAGGATGATGTCTTTTTTGAGTTCAGGGCTACAAAGAACGAGAACCTCCGCATACCCATCGCGATCAGCAATGCGCAGCCCTTCGTAGAGATTTTTTCCATCGAGATGGAAATGATCCCCTTGGATAGGTGAGCTCTCTTTGCTCATAATCATCCGTTTGCTAGCAGGGCTGAGCTTAAGATAAATCTTCATTTCTTCCCAAGAAGAGAAGAGACGGACGGCCGAACGTAGTTTTTTAAACGAAGCGCTGCCATTTAGGGTCAGGGCAAGAGGATGGACATGAATGGTCCTATTGAGCGCTGTTTCGATCTGTTTTTGTTGAATGACTCCGAAACGGAGAATCGTTGGCCGGTAAGGATCTTCTAGAGAGATCACCGTTGACTCCATTCCTAATTCTGTTTCTCCTCCATCAACAACGGCATCGATCAGACCATTTAAGTCTTCTAGAACATGACTTGCTTTGGTGGGGCTCGGTCTTCCCGTGATGTTTGCTGAAGGGACTGCAAGGGGACAGCCAGTCAGTTCGACGAGTCGCCTTGCAATTGGATCAGAACAATAGCGCACCGCAACAGTCTCCTTTCCTCCAGTAATCACAGATGAAAGATTGGGGTGTTTCTTTAGGATGAGTGTTAGGGGGCCTGGTAAAAAATGATTCGCAAGAACTTGAGCTTCTTGAGGAATCTCTTGGACGACGAATTTCAGTTGATCCAAATTCGCCACTTGTACGGGTAGGGAATGAGTTTCTTCCCTCCCTTTGACATCAAAAAGACGTTTAAGAGCTGCATCATTGAGTATCGAGGCTCCAAGTCCATAAACAGTCTCAGTCGGGAACGCTACAATTCCCCCTTGTTGCAGTTTGCGCGAAGGGTTTTCTAGATCTGTTAATTTGTCTCTATGAATCGGTCCAAAATACTCGGTATACATAATCGCCTTGATCTATAAATACGACAAACGATTATTACGATTCTCTATTTTTAAAACAATACAAAAAAAAACTATTTTTTTCTTGCAAACCAAATTGTGTCAGGTAAAATGAATGCATGAGACCATGCCTACTATTCTACCCATTATCTTTTCGAGCCTTTTTCTCCAAAATTAGGTCTCTCTTTTTATACATACTGTAATCGCGCTTGAAGCCAAAGGCGAACAGTCGTCGATGGTAGAAAAAAAGGTTACCCCTTTAAGCGCAGTAGATTAGACTCTGCAAAAAAACCGGTCTTTAATGACCAAAACAAAAGGAGTAACCAATGAGACATTATGTTGGATTAGACATTTCTATGAAAGAGACTTTTATCTGCATCGAGGATGAGACAGGAAAAATCATAGCCCAGGGAAAAACAAAAACCGAGCCAGAACTCATTGCAAAATACATAAAGAAATTCGAAGTTGAAATAGCAAAAGTAGGCCTTGAAAGTGGTAGTTTATGTCATTGGCTGCTTAGTGAACTGAAAGCTTTGTCAATTCCAGCCATCTGTATAGATGCGAGGAAAATGGCAACACTGCTGTCAGTGCAGATTAACAAAACCGATAAAAATGATGCCAGAGGAATAGCTTCAGCAATGAGGAGTGGATTATACAAAGAAGTCACAGAAAGATCTGCAAAGGAATTAGAAATAGGGACTTTGCTTGGTTGCCGTCGTTTGTTGGTAACCCAAAAAGTGCAAATATCGAACTCTATAAGAGGCTTTCTAAAAACCTATGGGATTAGACTCCAGTCGAGTGGAGAAAAATCTTTTGCCGAGAATGCAAGAAAGGCGCTGAAAAACAATCAGATAATAGCTCAAGAAGGAATTGACAGGCTTTTAAGATGTTATGAACAAATCTTAAGAGAATTAAAAGAACTAACGCAAAAAGTAGAAACTTTAGCAAAAGAAGATCAAGCCGTAAAAAGACTGATGACAATTCCTGGGATAGGAGCAATAACAGCCCTGAGTTATGCAGTAGAGATCGGGAATCCAAAGCGATTTAAGAAGTCGAAGCAGGTGGGGGCCTATTTGGGAATGACGCCGAAACAATATTCCTCAGGGGAAACTCAGAGGCAGGGGAGAGTTTCAAAATGTGGATCAGTAGAGGTAAGAACATTGCTGAATGAAGGAGGGTTGGTGTTATTAACGCGATCGAAAAAATGGAGCAAGCTCAAAGCATGGGGCATAAAGATATACAGGAAGCATGGGATGAAAAAAGCGTCTATGGCTGTAGGAAGAAAACTGGCAATAATCATGCACAAAATGCTTTTAAATGAAGCAGATTTTATTTACGGTGAAGAAAAGCAAGCAGCTTAAAAAAAACACAATGAAACTAGAATAGTAAACTGGAGATAAAGCATTAGTTCTAAAGTTTTTTGAGAAAAGCCCGAAGAAGAGTAAGAGACGCGTTTGGGTTGGCGCAAGTAAGACGCCGTTTTATACATTGTCCTACTCATTCTTCGAAGAGTATGTTGGGACGAGGAAAAAGACATTCCTCATAGAAAGATCCCGGAGAGAACCCTGGAAACTTTTCTCAAAAGACCTATTGTAAAGAATGGAAAAAAATATGAAAAAGAAAGAAGTCCTTGCTGCGACAGCACTGAGCTCCCCCGAAGAGCTCCGCGTCGCGTCGCGGACTTGCGCTACGCGCAAAAAAAGGTTGACCAAAAGCGCGATTAGAGAACCCAAACAACTTCAAAAATCTAAAATCTCTATTGGTGGGATAGTCTCATGGAAAAACGGATATTCAAAACAATTGGTCTTATCACTCTTTTTTACGCCATCTTAGTTTTTACAGGGGGCGTGATGGGCTTTGCGATGAAGCAAAGTACACCTTCATTAATTGCGGGAACGTTCTTTGGACTGACCCTTTTATTTACTAGCATTAAAACATTGACTTTTCACCGGTACGGACTCATCTTGACCCTTCTCACCACCCTGGTCCTCGACACCTTCTTTAGTTACCGCTATCTTACCTCTCAAAAGTTTTTCCCTGCAGGGATGATGCTTCTCGTTACCTCGTTTGTCCTTCTATTGATGATTTTTCAGCTCTATAAACTCAAAAAACTTGTGAAGGGCTGAGACAATAAGGAACTATTTTAACCGGGAAGCAACTCGATCCCAGTTGATGTTTGAATAGAACGCCTCAAGATAGCCTTTCCGGTCTAAGCCATACTCTGTAATGTAAGCATGTTCCCAGACATCCATGACGAGTAGAGGTCGTGCTCCAGCCAGATGGTTAATCTGGTGTTCATCCACCCAAACGTTATGGAGAATCCCTCTGAAATCTTGATAGAGAATCACCCACCCGATTCCCCGGATCATCCCTGTCGCGAGGAAATCCTTTCTCCATCTCTCAAAAGACCCAAAATCCCTTTCGATCAGCTGATAGAGAGGCTGATCCTTTTTTAGGAGGAGATTCTCTCCTCCTAAGTTTTCGAAGTAGAGCTCATGGAGAACCATCCCATCATATTCGAAGCCAAACCGCCGCTTCAGAGCCCCATAAGCGATCGTTTGGTCCCTCCCCTCTTTCTCCATCTCCTTGAGGGTCTCCTCAATCGCATTGCTATTTTTCACATATCCTTGATAGAGAGTGAAATGCATCTTTAAAAGAGGATCGCTTAACCCTTTAAGATGGCCCAAGAGATGGGAATAGTCTTTTGCCAGGTAGGTCCCAGCATCAAGAGATGAGATTAAAAAAAAGATGATCAATATAGCGAGTGTTTTCATCCCCTTATGTTAAATAAATACTTGAAAAAATGGTAGCTAAAATTTTAATTCTTACTTTTATTAAATAGTAAAATTTTTATTACTATAAAATTGTATAATAACGATTTATGTACAATTTTTTTTATGTTATAATAAGACGATAAAAAAGATAAAAAGTGTAGTAAAAAATGAGTGTTACAGGCGCAACTGACAGCTTGAAATTCCTTGCTCCCCACCTTGCCGATTACCATAATGGGGACGAAAAAGCCGAAGACCTCACCGTCTATGAGGGTGGCGCAGTCTCAAACTATGCGGGTGGATCTAATCTTCTCTATATTCCGGCCGATACTTATTACACCTTGAAAGCACTCATCGAGGCGATCAATCGAGGCGACCATGAAGAAATCGCTGACGCTACGATGAGATTGATCGGGATCCCCATGAACCTAACGAGCGCCTCCGGAACGGTTGTTGGATATCTGGCAGGATTTGGTCTTGTTACGAATATTCCTAAGGTCGTTGGACACGTTACACTCATCACGGGACTCCTTCTTTGCGTCTTTGAAGGAATCGTTGATGCAGTCTCGTACAGACGACAAGCTCGCTTTGAAGAGAAATTCGATTTCGAGTTTCTCTCCCACCTGCGTCATATGATCGATTTTCAAGAAAATCATCAGTCGCGGACAGCGATTGATTGCATGCCAGAACTCCTCGAAGAAAAGCCCGAGATGTTAGAGCGTCTTTTCGGGGCTGAGCAAGGAACGATTGTCAAAGAGCTGATGACTGAGATTCGCAATGAGGTGCGCAAGCAGCCTCACCTGACTCCTTCGATCTTGAATCATTACCGGCCCGCTTTAGAAGAGATCAGTCGGCAAGCGCTGATTCCAAATCTTGCGAAACTTCGCGATGATTATCTTCATGTCCACACAAGCGAGATCTTAGAGATCTACGATCGACTTGCGGGGCAGGGACTTAAAGAAGAAGACTTTATTTCTGGGATGTTCAAAGAATTACAAAACCTCTCGATCACCAAAAAGAAAAAGTTAGCCCGCCGCATTCGCCCTTGGATGGTCGATGAAGCCAATCAAACGATCGATCCTCTTCTCAAAGGGATTGTCGAGAAGGATCCAGGTGCCATTCGAGAAGGGCTTAAGTTAGCCGATGATATCTATGCCCAATCCTCAAAAAAGCAATTGGTCCATATTTTAGGAATGGCAGCCCTTGTGATTGCAGGGCTTTCTCTTCTTGCCATGGCAATTGCCATTCCTGTGACCATCCCTTACATCTTAGCAGGAGTTGCCATGACAATTGCTCTTGCACGAGCTGGAGTGTTCTCAGGAACACTCGATTCCCGAGGGTGGAGCTTTGAGCCTCAAAAGATCCTTCCTGAATTCATTCGGAAAAAGATCTTCGCAGAGACTCCCCGCTACCCTGAAATTAAGCACAAATATAGAAGAGGAATCACACCTGTCGAAATGGTGCGTGAAAAACACGCCTACACGCAGCAACTCGATCTGAGCAAAAAAGGGTTTAAGCCCTCAAGCAAAAAAGAGATTAATGCTTCTTTTCCGCAGCTTCAGCTATATGTTTAAGCGCTTCCATAATCCCAAAGCGGACCCCCTCTGATTCAAGCGTTTCCACTCCAACAATTGAGGTTCCTCCTGGAGAACAGACTTGATGACGCAATTCTTGAGGCGACTTCCCTGTTTCCTGAACAAGCTTGACGGAACCCTCTATCGTTTTAAGAACATAATCAAGAGCAACATCTGCCTTAAATCCGAGTCGAATCCCTGCATCAACCATGGCCTCAATCAGTACGTAAATCAGTGCAGGATTGGAACCTGTAAGGGAAGCAAAGTTATTCATCAGCTCTTCTTCAAGCCAAGCAACCGTTCCCATCCTCTCCAAAAGAGTCTCTACCTTCTTCTTAAGCTGGGGGTCAATCCCCTCTTCTTCTGCGACTCCAATCATCCCTTTTTTGCATAAAAGGGGGAGATTGGGCATGATCCTAAAGGGAATTCCATTGGAAAACCGATCTTTTAACGTTTCGAGAGAAACGCCCCCTAAAATGCTCAAAAGGAGGGTCTCTTTTTTTATAAGCGGATCGAGATCTTCCGCCACAAGAGCAAGCTGCTTCGGCTTGACCGCAATGACAATCGCTTCAGAAAACTGAGCCAACTCTTCTAAAGACTGACACACCTTTCCTCCATGCTCTTTAGCAAACATCGCGACCTTATCAGGGCTGCGGCTATAGAGAGCCAACTCATCTTTCTCGAGAATAATCCGTGCCATGGCACTTCCCATAGCTCCGAGTCCTACGATACCAATTTTCATCTCTTCATCCTTGCGCTATTTCATCTCAATTGCTACTTTTTAACCTATGGATAACCTTAGTGAGATTCGCCCTTTTCGAAAAGCCCTTTTTTTCTCTCTGATAGGAGTGATCGCCTACTTCTATTTAGACCGCGCGATTCTCACTCATCTTATTCCCCACTTAAAACCTCTATCCAAAGTGCTCAGTCTCTTAATTTTCCCTCCCCTCCATCTCGTTTTGTGGGGATCACTATTTCTGATGGCCCGTTTTAGAAAGAGTCTGTGGACACTTCCCCTTTTCGAAACATTCACAGCGCAGTGTCTCTCCGTAGCCTTTGTCCGCGTCACAAAGGTCCTTATTGGTCGAGCACGCCCCGACATCTACCTCAAAAAAGGGATCTACGGCTTCCATGGACTGGAATGGGATCACCATTTCCACTCTTTTCCTTCTGGACATACGTTGATGATTTTCACATTGGCAACCTCTCTATCTCTTGCTTTTCCCCGCTTAAAATGGCCCTTATTTGTCCTTGCGACTCTCCTTGCGTTAAGCCGTGTCATTTTAGCTAAGCACTACCTCAGCGATGTCATGGGAACGGCAGCTATTGGAATCATCATCGCCACCACCATTCATTTAATCATTAGGAGAACGACCTATGCGCCAGCCTGAATACCCTATTCAAGATCTCATCTTAAATCGTTGGTCTCCACGCGCCATGTCAGGAGAAAATCTTTCCGATGAAGAACTCATGCCTCTTTTGGAAGCTGCAAGATGGGCTCCCTCATCGTATAATGGACAACCCTGGAGGTTTATACCTAACATGATTCAAAAGTTGGGAATTTGGCAAGGCGGCTGCGCAAATTTTTTTCCTGGAGCGAGCGACCATTGTGCGAGCACAAGGCGCAAGTGAAGGCAAGAAATTTGCTGCAAAGCCAACGCAGCCAAAAACCAACTTTTGAATCATTTTAGGTATATCCTAGCAAAAAGAGAAACAGAGCACTGGAGCCGCTTATTTGACCTTCTCGTCCCTTCCAACCAATCATGGGTCAAGAATGCAGGAGCCCTGATGATCCTTATTTCCCATAAGATCTTTGATCATAATGGTAAACCTTCTAACACTCATAGCTTTGATGCTGGAGCTGCATGGGAAAACTTAGCATTGGAGGGATCTGCAAAAGGACTCGTCGTTCATTGCATGCAAGGATTTGACTATGCTAAAGCAAAATCAACTTGCAACATTCCTGACGACTATCAAGTGGAAGCTTTGGTTGCTGTTGGGAAACCTGGGCCTAAGGAGGCTCTTGACCCGGATACACAGAAAAGGGAATTCCCCTCAGGACGCAAACCCTTAAGCGAACTCATTTTCCACGGAACTTTCTCATAAAAAAAAGCCGAGCATTTAAAACACTCGGCTTATGAAGGATACTAACGAAGTAAAGAGTTACTTCTTAGCAGCTTTTCTGCGGCGGCGGCGAACAGTCTTTTTAGCTGCTGTTTTAGCAGTAGACTTACGCTTTCTGCGGCGAACAGTCTTTTTAGCTGCTGTTTTAGCAGTTGTTTTGCGCTTTCTGCGGCGAACAGTCTTTTTAGCTGCTGTTTTAGCAGTTGTTTTGCGCTTTCTGCGGCGAGTTGTCTTCTTAGCTGC
The DNA here is from genome assembly GCA_024233515.1 of Chlamydiales bacterium. Classification (GTDB taxonomy): domain Bacteria; phylum Chlamydiota; class Chlamydiia; order Chlamydiales; family Simkaniaceae; genus Neptunichlamydia. Next base: position 59,669 of record JACKPO010000006.1, on the reverse strand, counting down.
TTTTTTAGCAGTTTTTCTTCGAGTAGTTCTCTTAGCTGCTTTACGCTTAGTAGTTTTCTTAGCAGCTTTTCTGCGGCGAGTTGTCTTCTTAGCAGGAGAAGCAGCTTTTTTTCTTCTTCGTCTTTTAGCAGGCATGTTTTGTGCTCCTTATTTGGAATTCCGTTAAAACCTATGGTTTCAAAGCCTAATTTTGGAAGTAGGCTTTAAACCCTAATTATGTCCTACAATCTTTACTGTACAATTTTTATAATAAAAAATAAAAAACTTTTTTAATTATTAACTAATAATAAAATTGATTAAAGTTTAAATCATCCCCCACAGATATCCCAGAGATTGATTTTGAGAAATAAAAAAAAATTGAAAAAATTTTGAAAATTAATAAAAAAACCGGAAAATATTTAAAATAATTCTGGTTTTCTTAAATAATTCTTATTTTTCTAATTTCAAACTACTTATGAAAATCAGAAAAATATAAGATTCTCTTAACCAAGAGATTAGATCATTGCTTTTAAAAGAAGAGTATTTCTCTTTTTTAATGCATGACGCCGAACTTTTGAAAGTGTTTGCTTTCGTTTTTCGTTAATCTTGTCACGAATCGGATTTCCTCTCGTGGACTTAATGCTTTTTTTCTTCATTATCTTGTCTCACTTTCCATCTAATGGTTAGAAATTCCTGTATATTTAGATTCAGAATTAAAACAAACCATTTTGTATAAAAAACTGACTAAGAGGAGGTAACATCAAGTTCTTCTAGCTTATCTTCCCATTGATTTAAAGCGTCTTCCCGCTTCTTTTCGATTGTAACTTTCTGATTTAAAGTTGATTGAATCTTATCAGGCGATGTCTTTTCGTAATAGTGTGGAGCGGATAAGATTTGATTGATCTTCTCTATTTCCTTTTCAAAAACACTGATCTCATTTTCGAGCCTTTCAATCTCTCTCTTCAGACGATTCCGTTCCTTCCTTTCCTCTTTTCTTTTGGAATGGTCACTCTTCTTCTCTTTTGGAGTCTTGATCTTTTGAAGCTCCTCTTCATGCTTTAGAACGAACTCCTCATATCCACCTGAAAAATCGCGGATTCCCTGAGGAAGAATTTCGATCACTCGGTCGGCAATTTCAGAGATAAAGTACCGATTATGGGAAACGACGATGAGTGTTCCTTCATAGTCTTTGAGCGCTTGAATGAGGGCATCAACGGCCTCCATATCGAGATGGTTTGTCGACCGTCAAGCACCAACCGGCGTAACCTCCGCCAACGCGATTTTCTTATGAACGGCGCTCATCGAAAACATTTGCTGAGCTTGCCACCGCGCTTTCATTAAGTCTCCTTAACTTTTCAGCCATCATGATTATGCCAGGCTCACGCTTGCTGAGGGAGGCGTGAAAGTTTTGAGAAAATGCGACGGGGCTGACATGGGGTCCGCCTGGCGCGCGTCGATCGCAGCATCAGCATCCAGAGCATTCTGTACAATCCTCTGGGAAGGTCAGCTTTCCCATTTCCATTGGCTCAACAATTTGCGATCTTTTCAATTTCCTTAGCGCTTCAAAGGTGACCTCCTTTAAGGCTGTTTTTTTGGAACCAAAGACTTATCTCACTTGGCAGTCCTGCCTTCCTGAAGGAGCGATGAATGGGAAACCAGGAGTCGGACAGAGCATAACCTTTTTTCTTCTTCTTCCAGTTTTTTCGATCATCCTTTCCCTCTGAAGAAACTGCCATTTCTTGGCTTTGGCACAGTTTCTTTTATCAATAAACGCTGAATTTCGCCTTCCTTTTTTTTGCAAGAGACGAGGTTCTTTCTTTAAAATAAGCCTCCTCCTTTTACGGAAGCTTTAAAAAGTGATCAAATCCCCAACATAACATCTGGCTAATCGATATGATGATCCTCGACGAACCTTGTGAAATACCGATCGCTTCGAGAGACTCAAGATCACGGTTTGGATAATCAGCCATTGTCTTTCGAACCAGCAACGAATTGAAAATATCAGAGATAGCGTTGGTGGCTCATCTAGAGAAGGGTAATCTCAAATGTAAAAAGGCTGAGCGAGAGACCATAGTTTATATATCCCTGACTTAAGGAGTATTTACTCATCCATAGTGTTTTCTGGTGGAATTCCATTCCCCTAAAGAGAAACTTGGCGCGCATACTGCCGATATCCTCCTTTCAGCACGAATCAGTTTCTTCATGCCAGAAAGGGTCTCAACCTCCTGATTCCCTTCAAACTCCCCCTTTTTTTAGTCTCTCCTCTCCTTTTGAAGATCGCTTCCACATAGCTCTCGATCTCCCATCAAAGCAAGATCCATGATGATCTTATCATCAATTTCCAGTCGAAGCCCGACCCGCCCCGGTAGCGATCTGGATGAAGTCCTTCGTTGCCCGCAGCTGCCCTTTACAAATCAGTTTGAAAGTTGTCTTCCTGCATAATTTGGCTCCAGCTAAGCCATAACGCCTTCTGCAGCAAGTGGGCAGAGACCCTTGAAAGGAAGACGATCTCCGTCATCGAAGTTTATCGGTCAGCTTGATCCTTTCTTGCACTTTAGTTTGAAAAAGACCCTATATGTCTTAACGTTTGAAGTCATGGCTTTGGGTTTCATGACTGGGATCGCAACCACGTATTCTCTTCATATTATAAACTAATCTTTTCCTGTTGCCAAAAGTGTTAAACTTTTCTTGGAGACATTGGAAAGAGATTTTACCTAAAGAATATGGGTAACGATTGACAGAGAAGAACTTCCATCATTTTGGAGGGAAAGACACAAGTCCTGCGCCTGTTCCATTAGTGGGAAAACCTCTCTGTCTAGATCTTCTGTTGATATTGTCAGGCGGCAGAAAAAAGTTTTACACTGTTGATTGCTTTACGATCAGTAACCGGCAGGTCATTTCGACGACGATGGCGATGTTGAATGTATCGGTCTGTGGCATCCCTCAAGGCCTTTCCTAGCGTGGAACTCATAGATTGATTTTTCTTCGGTGGTTGTTTCTTTTAACACGTCCTTACACTCTGGTTTCTGCCGGGCTGTAACGGATGATCGTCTGGAAGATCTGTGTTTGGAATTGGCCTTGGCATCCTTGCCAGATCCTCCAGACCAGGACTTTCAGTGTGGGAAATATTGTCTTCCTCATGGGACTCTTATGGCTTTCTGTTTCAGTCTGCTGGCTATGCTGGTGGTCGCGTCTGAAACACCCGCGCGCTATCATACAGTTTTTGGCAGGGGGATCACTCTATTCTCTTTTTAAGAGACCCTCTCGTTTGCTCTCAGCCAGATCACAGAAGCTTATCAGCCTTGCATTTCAGGCTGATGGAAAAACTCTATCTTGCTCAAGTATGGACTCTCATGGCTCATACCGCCACACTTGCCTCTCTTCTAGTCTGCACTGGCTTCTTTGAGAAGTAAATTCTTGGATTATTGGATTAGTCAAAGCTCTCTATACAACATCAGTCATAAATCTTTCCTTCTTCCAGAATCTGAATAAACATGGGATCTAGCAAACACACCGCCTCCTCTTTCCAAGCTATCTGTTGCTTACGTAATCTCCTCCTTTGTCGTCCTCTACATGCCAGCTGATTGCTTTTGGATGCTAACGGCAATCTCTTGCACCAGATGTATCTGATTATGTACATCTTCATGTTTCGTTACAACCATTTCCTCGCTATTTACCCTCATGTCCCCGCGGCCTTCCATCCTCACCCTCATAAAGGATGTGGTTTGTTGCAAATCTCAATCTTGCCGCATCTGATCTTTGATTGCATCGGATTATTCACAACAGCTCTAACAGGAAGTCGATTATCCGCCTCTCTTTCTTTGGATTGCTGATTATAGTGCTTGCATCCACGTCATTTATCAATGTAAAGCCCTCGTGGGTCATCCCACCCCGAAGAAGAATGAGCCTCCCTTGTGGGCATCAGGCCGCATCCTCTGCAGGTGGTCGGTCAAGACTCCTGGTAGGGAGAGGACTTCTGCGAAATCGTCAGAAAGCCCTTTTCAATCTTACTTTGGGGTCCTCCTGGGTTGGCGGAAAAACAACGATTGCTCGCCAAAACTTTAACGCCCTTCCTCTCTTACAGGGGTGATGAATGGAATCATGACATAAAAAAAGCTTGCAGAAGCAAAATCCGCCCTCTTATCAGTGGTCATGATTTTGACATCGATGAAATCCGCGTTTCAACCAGCGCAACAAGATATTTTCCTCACTTGCATCGAAGATGCGACGCATTCTCATCGCTGCAACAACAGAAAACCCTCTTTCACGATCGCTTAACCGCTTCTTCAAGACTCGCGTTCTCACCCTCAAAAAATCTTTCCACGAAGCCCTCCTTAAAAATACTGATCCATCGGTTTTGAAGGCGCTCAGGAAAAAATAACTCTCAATGGAGATGCGAAAAAATACCCTGATCGGTTTCCCGACCGGCAGGATGGTCATACCTTCCAATGCGCCCAGAAAACCTCCGGCCTGCCAGAAGGAGAATCGCGACCTCGAAACGCTCTACACAATCTGACACTAAAAAACCGGCGAAGCTATGACCGCCAGCGAAGCAATCAACACTACAACACTGGTCTCACCCTTCATAAAATCTGTCCGTGGTTCCGATCCTGATGCGGCCGCTTTACTATTTGCGCAGATGCTCAAAGATCCGATTATCTTGCCGTTTCTGAACGAATAGCGTCGAATTATCCGGTCTTGCCGATAAGCCCCTTCCATTTGCTCTGAAGCGCTTAGCAAACTGGCTCAGTTCTCCTGAAAGAGAACTCGCTCTTACAAATTGTCCATCTCTCGCCGCCTTGCTCCCCCAAAAAGTAACGCCCACCTATACTTATTTCTAAAAGCAAACGGGCCATTGAACTCCACTAAATCCCCCAAGATCTGTTCTGAATGCTCCGACAAAACTGATGAAAATCCTACAAGGATACGGACAAGGTACCGATCATGACACCGACATTGGCTTTTCCAGGGCAGAACTATTTCGATGAGATACCAGAAGGAATTCTACCACCCTGGCTCAAAAAGGAAGCGAACGGGAAATGGAAAAAAAACAGCTCCACTTTCTTCAAAAACTCCGCTTCATAAAATCTTTAACCTTCAATGAATTTGCATATGGTAACCTCTTTTCAGTTAAGGTAAAAAATCATGGATATACCTTTTCCGAAAAATTCGACAGCCGCTGCGACCCAAACCGCACCTATAGCTGGATCCGCACCATATTTACTGCGGCATAACCTCACCCCAACACAAAACAATAATGACCAAATGTTCTGTGATGATCAGCCCTGTGAGTCTGACCTCTTCAGTTCTATCCGAACTCTCCCAGTCAGCGCAAGCAAAATGTCGACTCTTGCTGCCACACTCATAGGAAAAAACAAAATCAGGCGACCTCTAGCAGACCCTCTTCACCGTCCTTCTTTTCAACATTGCTCATTTTTATGATTTACTGGCAGATGAAAAGTTAAAGCAATGGCCTACTTCCACTTCAAATAATATGGTGTCTTAATTCCGGGTATCATCTGACTCCTCCTATTGGAAAACTCACCTATCTTAGACAATCTCTCTCTAACCTTGGCCCCTCTATTAATGCCATCAGCCATTCCTTATTTTCTAAGATTCTCAGGGATCGCCCCCCAAAGGACCAAATGTGTTTGTAGTAAGGCCCACATGTGGAAGTCCTGACTCTCTCTTTCAAACTATCAGTAACAATTTGCCTTAGGTCTCAATCACAACCATCAGACTCTTGCTGCCACACTCTTGGGAAAAACAAAACTCAGGCACAGCCTCGCCGGAGCCTCTTCATTACTTCTTCAACATTTATTTCATTTGCCAAATTCTGGATAGGCCATGTGACTCTAAAAATACAGAAGGCATACAATTCCGAGGTATCATCTGGCTGGCTCACTCCTGAAGAAACTCCCTACCTATCTTGGGCAATCTCTCTCCCTAACAACCCCCTATTTGGCAGCAACCAACATCCATCAACGTTTGATACATCGATTGTGGTGCTAAAGGATATCTTTGTCCCCCGAGAGACTGGATTTTTAGGTTGTTTCACACTGAGGAAGATGTTTTAGGATACTTTTGTTTTTACCGCGGGTAACTAATGTAATGACGCAAACTCCCAGGAATGGTCAGTTTTCCATCTTTTCCGTAGGGAATAGCCTTGCGTACCCTATCATCAAAGTTTATAGATGATCGATTCGACTTTTTCATAAGCTGCGCGCTCGATCTTACTGGCTTAATTCAAGCCAGCGGCGATCTCCGCGCTTTGCTTCAAAAAATTCGACTCCATCCTCATTATTGAAGCGGGTACTCATATTCGAAAGATGGGAAAAATTCGCTCCGTAATCGAAATTCCACCCCGTCCCATCTTCAACTCCCGGATCACCCTCAGGTCTTGGCCGAAAAATCTCCAAGTTACTGGGTCAGTTGCTTTGCCGCCCCGATCCTCTAGCAAAAGTCCGGAGTCGGGGAAGGACGTACCTGGGTCGACTATCGCCTCTATAAAGAACACTGATATAAGTGGTTCAAAGCTTCGCCTGCCGCTTCAAGCGATCTATGAAAGCTAACGCTCTCTGCTCAAACACGCAAGCCAGCTGTAAAAATCGTTACCTTTCACCTCAATGTGAAAAAAAAAGATCTGTCTTTCTGTTGGGTTACCGTAATTATTTTAAAAACTTTTTACACAATGTACTAGTACTTTGTTAAAAAAGTTATTAATCATACTTCCGGATAGAGTTTTCTTAGTTTAACCCTTGCATCCTCTGTTCTAAATCGCCAATCGCATTTTACTTTTGTATCATTCCTCTCTTTTTCCCACGCCTTAACTTCTCTTTTTAGTTCTTCCATACTTCCAATTCTTCTTTTAAGACATTGCCTTGATAGCGCACTAAATTCTATCTCTGCCATATTTAACCAACTCCCATGTTTGGGCGTGTATTGAATGTCTATTTTTTCAGCAATCCGCCTTGCTTCCTCAGGACTAAATCTTCCATATAGTGCTGCGGGTGTATGCGTATTTAGATTGTCTTGCACTATTGTAATTCTCTTGGCTTTTGGATACAGCTTATCTACTATCTCTTTCATACATTCCGCCCAGTCATTCTTTGTTCTTTGTTTTGTCACTTTCACATGCCTTTTCCCTTTAAACGGTTCAAAAATCATGAATAAATTACTCGTCCCATTTCTTTTATATTCGCTTTCATAACGCTTTGCTTTGCCGGGTTTCATCGGCAAGCTTTCCATTACCTCCTGTATTTGCTGCTTGCTACTTTCATCAAAACATAATAAGGGGTAGTCTTCGTCATATTCTCTCTTATAAATCTCTAATATTTCTTCCATCCTCCATACAAATTCAGCGTTAGCTTTCCGCGGAATTTTCCATTCTTTTTTTAGCCAAGGCTTAAGTCTATTTTTTTTAATGTATTCCTTATTGTTCCATAGGAACATTCATCCAAATCTGTAAGACTAACCACTTTATCTGCCAACAGACGCAGTGTCCACCTCTCTCTACCTTCCGGTGCTTTAGAACAAGCTACAGCTACGATATGAGCTTCTATATCCCCATCTATTATCTTTGGTCTTCCTGATCTGGCACGGTCATATATTGCATTGAGCCTCTGTTCCTGGAATCGGTGTCTTAGGTTCCTAACTGTTAAAAAGTGACAATTCAGCTCCTTTGCGATTTCTGCATCCTTTTTTGCCTCTTTATTCCTATCTGTTCTCAGAAGGATTTGTGCTCGCTTCACTTCTCTAGCTGTCCACTTCCCACTCTTGGTGTTTCTTATTAAGAATTCCCTTTCTTCTTCTGTTAATTCAACTTGATGTTGTTGGGGTTTTTTCATGGTTACCTCACCTTTAAACAGGGTTTATTGTAACCCACAACTTCTTTATTATCAAAAACTTTTTTAACAAAGTACTAGTGGTCAGTCTACAAAGTTCTTTACTGCTATTCACCCATCTTTTGGCACCCTTTGCACCCCAAAAACCTCCCCTTGCCTCATGGACAATATTATCGGTTTTGGAGCCGCAAATTGCGCTCAAAATCTAGGCCAACTCCAGCAATGAATTTTGTAGACTAACCACCAGATAGTTTCGTCAAATTCTTCGTCCTATCTTAAGGTTTTCTATGGAAAATTTCTATGTCACTTTCCTTCAAGAGCTTGCTAACATCAGCTAGGTACTCCTTATTTATATAAGTATCTAATAATGAGTTATTTATATTTTTTATTAAAATTTAATTTATAATTTAATTAATAAAAACTCCTATTTGTGATATAATATTAATTATTATTTTAAAAACGGGGGAATCAATGAATTCTATCAATACGCCTTCCAGCTTAATGCTGTCGATTTTACTAAACTTCGATGCTCAGAATACAAGAGGAGATTGGACGGTCCTTGAAGGCTCGCTTTACGAGGATATTGTGGGTCAAGTATTTGCAGAAATGACAGGAACAGTGTGTTCCGATCTTCAAGCGAACGAGCTCCTTGCAAAGTGTACTCCACAGAGTGGGTTTGCGGTCCTGTCTTATCTTGCCAAAGTAAATTTAGGGATAGCAGCCGTTGGGGCTCCACTGTTGGTCCCAGCAAGTAATGGTAAAGAACCATTGACCAAAGAAGAAAGAGCGCGGTTAGACTCTCTCAATACATCGGTTCAAGCTATCTCCAACTCTCCACTCGATAAGGCTTTACTGAGCTTAATGGTGATGGGAGCTCCTGAGGGGGTGATCCGAGAGAAGATAGGGGAATCGAACATAGATTTGAGACCTTACGTTTGTTTTGCTGCTAAATTTGGACATGTGGATATGCTCAAGCTATTGAAAGAGCTTGGTGTGGATCTAAATGCACCAGATGAATATGGATTTGCACCGGTTCATTACGCAGCTAAGCATGGACAAGTGGGGGCGCTAATGACTTTGAAAGAAATGGGTGTGGATCTAAATGCACAAGATGAACATGGAAATGTACCAGTCACTTACGCAGCTATACATGGACAGGTGGAGGTGCTAATGACTTTGAAAGAGATGGGTATGGATCTAAATGCACAAGATAAATTTGGGCAAGCACCGGTCCATTACGCGGCTATGGTTGGGAGAGTAGAGGTGATGCAAGCTTTGAAAGGGATTGGTGCGGATCTAAATGCACTAGATGGATGTCAGCGAGCACCGATCCATTATGCAGCTATGCAGGGAAAAGTTGAGATGATAAGGACTTTGCACAAGCTTGAGGTGGATCTAAATACACTAAATGGGGATAAAAGAGCACCGATCCATGATGCAGCCCGGAGAGGACAAGTGCAGGCAATAAGAGCTTTGAAAGAGCTTGGAGCTGATCTAAACGTGCAAGATGAATATGGGAACGCGGCTGTTCATTATGCAGTAGAGAATGGACAAGTGGAGGTGCTAAAGGCTTTGAAAGAGCTTGGAGCTTGTCTAGAGGTACAAAATGGAGATGGGGAAACACCGCTCCAGTGTGCAGCCCGGAATGGGCAAGAGGAAGTTGTAGAGGTACTAAAAAAACTTGAGACTGTTGCTAATCAAGATCAGCAGTAAATTGAGGCGCCCGTGCTGGGCGCCCTTTGTATTGACCTACTCGACTTCGATGACGTAGTAAGCAGGAAAGGCAAAATTGTTATTTGGCCTTGGAGAAACCAGAAGGTTAACCCGCTTTCCAATGTAATCATCGAGGTTCACTTGAGTACTGTAAAGGTACGCAACGGTGATATCATGATCTTTTAGGACGAAGTCACCTGGCTTGTTTTTTACAGGCTCACGGTAGCATTCAAGAATTCCTGAGACCGCTTGGCACTTCATCTTTTGATCCGCATAGAAATCATCCATTGTTTTCGCGTGGTGCATTGATGCCCAGCTTAAGAAAAGGGCTTCTTCATAAGATTCCCAGACTTTCATCCGGTCAGTTAGCGATTGCGTTTCACCTGGATGGTAGGACACTTCGTAGATGTCTTCAGAGGTTTGAGGTTTTCCCATTTTAGAAGCACGCGCTTCTAGGAAAGCAATTTTACGGTGAAGATAATCTTCTTGGATTCCTGAAAGTTCTTTCGCTGCTTTGGTTGCAAACTTAGGGAAGTCTGCATAGTCAGTCATGATCGTTTGGTAGCTGTGAGTGACTCGTTCGATGTCAATTTCAGGGAATGCTTTTCGCATCTCTGCTTGACTGAGGAGGTGAGTTGACTCAAGGAGTTGAGTCACTGTCTCTTTTCGCTTATCTTGAATCCCTTTCAGTTCAGGCTTTCCAGCATATTCGATATACTCTTTTGCGATGAAAAAGCGGGTCTCCTTCGGAGCATTAATCTCGAGCCACTTGTTGTTCTCATCGCAGATTTTTCCGTCGATATGTTGACCGGTGCTATAATGGCCAATGACGGTAGCATCGCGATCAGGAGCTAGCCTTACATTGACGCGATCTCCCTCAACGACATCATCAATCACAAAGCCGCGGAAGATATAAGCCTTCAGATCACTTGGGGCTTCGACAGCATAGAAATCGCCATGCTCTCCAGCAACGACAACATAATCATCTTTGCTTAGTTCAGAGATAATATGACTTTCTAAATCTGCTCCGGTGCGCATCCGCACATGATTGCCCACAATTTTTCCCGTGAAAGGTTTAAATCCTGTTTGGGTTGGCATTTGATCAACAGAGGTGATTTTAGGGTCAACAGGTGGGGCGGCATCTGCAAAAGCTAAGGTGGGAAGTGCCCCGGCAATTAACAATGGTATCAAAGCAAATGCTTTTGACATATGAGATCTCCTTAAATAACAAACAATCTAAATTCACATTCTAGGAGACTTGGCGTTTATTGACCAGAAAAAATCCTCAAATATGAGTTCAATTTTGATTCATGTTAGGGATAAACTTAGCTGTTGAGGACGGTGCGGACGTGCTCGCAGTTTTTCTTCCCACATGTGCAACCGACAGGATTGCCAAGGTAGACTTGGTAATGCTCATCGGTATTAAGGGGGTTTGAAACAACATAGAGTTTGTCATCCTCTTGCTTAATGTCCCAGTCGCGAAACTTTAAGTCTTCATCAGAGACCTCTTCTTCGGCTACTTCAGTTGAAGCACTTTCTCCATTTTCATGGATCACACGTGCAATCTGGCAGTAGGGACAATTACAATGAGGCTCTGCTTTTGGGATGCTCATTTGCTCCATATCCATGCCAAGTGCTTTTGTAATCGAGGTGATTTTTTGGATCACATCTTTTGGCATTTCTGGAGCGCTCGCTTGTGAAGGGTTGTGTTCCAAAAAGGAACTGGGGTTGAGAGAGGTGTCACCTCCACTCATTTGAAAGGGGAGACCGAATGAAAAAGAGACATCTTCTTTGGAGGGCTCAAAGGTTTTGAGCGACTCTATTTGTAGCTCTTTGGTATCTCCCTCAACATATTTTGAATGGGCTTCAAAAATCTCTTCAATAAGAGGTTTTTCAAGACCGGGGATGTCGATCGATGTTCCATTATGGAGGGCAATCACAAGGACTGGTCTTCCTTCAATCTCCTTCATATGAAGGGTATTGATATTCTTCCAAGAAGTGGAAATGTAAGGGGGAATACTTAAGAGCTTCTGATTAATCTTTTTCATTGGTGCCTCCATAGGAGTGATTCATCATCTATCCCCATTATAGTGATTTGAAGAAAGAGAATCAAGGATAAGTTAGCGCTCGGACGATTAGATTGCTAAATACATATGCAAGTAACTTATAATCAGTGGTTAGAAAAAAATCATTTTTTTGTATGATTTTCCTTTTCAGGAATAAAAATTCCCTTATAAAGAGGAAAGGGGGCATAATAACTAAGGCTTCCGATACTAATTTAATATAAGGAGTCAGCAGATGACGAATAAAACTTTTGTTCTCGATACGAACGTCCTGTTGCATGATCCTCATGCTTTGGAGAAGTTCGAGAGCAATGAGATCGTCATGCCTCTCGTCGTCCTTGAAGAACTCGATAAACTCAAACGATTTAGTGATGAATTGGGAAAAAATGCCCGTCATGTGATTCGGTTTATTGATCAACTCAAAGGGGATGTCTTTAAAGGGGTTCAGTTAGAGAATGGGGCGATATTCTCAATTTTTGTCGAAGATAAGCATGCTTCTAAAGAGGGGTTTCCTCTAACGCTTGATAACAACAAGCACCGGATCCTCTTTGCTGCCTACCGCTTGAAGCAGATGGGGCGGGAAGTCGTGATCATGATCTCAAAAGACTTTGTCTTAAGGATCAAAGCGGAATCGATCGGGATTGAAGCAAAAGATTATGAGCTGCTGAAAAATTCTTATGAAAATCTCTATAAAGGGTTTAGGAAACTCGATCTTCCTAAACAGGATATTGATGCATTCCTAACGAAGGGAATCATCGAACTTCCAACAGAAGAGATGATCTCAAATGAGTATATCCGTTTTTCCTGTCCTGAGAAATCAACGGCGTTTGGTCGCTACAATGGAAAAAAGAAGCGGATAGAAAGGGTAGAAAGCTTAGGGACAGAGATTTGGGGGATTAAACCTCTCAACGACGAGCAAGAGTGTGCCATGGACATGCTCATGGATGACAACATCAAACTGATCACGATGCTCGGACAAGCAGGAACGGGAAAGACCTTAATGGCGTTGACTTGTGGACTTCGCAAGGTGTTTGATGAAGGGGTTTATAACAGGATCCTTATCTCCAGACCGATCATGCCACTCGGTAAGGATATTGGATATCTCCCTGGAACAAAAGAAGAAAAGATGCTCCATTGGATGCAACCGATTTATGATAACCTTGAATACATCTGTGAAACGACTTCAGGTTCAGGAAATGGATCTGATACAAAGCAGTGGATTATGGAAAGTGAGAAAATCGAGATGGAGGCGGTCACCTTCATTCGCGGACGATCGCTAGCCCATACCTATATCATTATTGACGAAGCGCAAAACCTGACGCCCCACGAGGTGAAAACGATTGTATCGCGAGCCGGGAAGGGAACAAAGGTGATTCTTACAGGAGACCCAACGCAAATCGATAACCCTTACCTCGATAAGAACTCGAATGCGTTAACCTATGTGGTAAATAAGTTTAAGTCAGAGCCGATCTACGGACACGTGATGTTCCAAAAAACAGAGCGTTCGGAGCTTGCAGCGATTGCTGCGAAACTATTATAAGGGGGATTTAAGATGTCAAAAGGTGTAAAGCTTTCGTCTTTGACAAAGCGGGGGAATAAGTATCTCTATCGGGGGCGGTTATGGACGCTCAATAAGCCGGTTCGATCGACTGCAAAGGGTAAAAAAATGATGGTCTTAGCGACTAAAACCATTGATGGTGAGAGGCGTGTGAAGATTGTCCATTTTGGAGCTCTTGGGTATGGTCATAACTACAGCGTAGAAGCTAAAAGGAATTATCTGACACGTAGCGCCGGGATCCGCAATAAAAAAGGGGAGCTGACCAAAAACGACAAGTGGAGTCCGAACTATTGGGCCCGCAAAATCCTTTGGCCTAAGAATAAGCGGGCAACAGGTCCTAAGACAACACGAAAAGCTGCCTAACGGTAGGTTTCTTCGTAACTTTTTAGAGCTGCATCAAGGAACTGAGTGTGCGGATGGTCCATCTTCCACTGCTCAATGACTTCTGCTGTGTCATTAACAGGGGGATGCGAGGCAAGCCAGCGCTGTTCGTCTTGAATAAAGTTCCCAAAGACGTTGAAGGTTTCTTGATCTTTTTCAAGAGCCCTCTTCGTTTCGGGAGTGACCTTCGTGGCACGCTCGATGAGCGATTCAGCTTGAGACTTAAGCTCTAATGCCATGAGATTAAATGTGACAAAACGCTCTTTTGCAACATCATTGGCTTTGATTTTTGTGGCAAGATGGTCCCGGAGGGCGCTAACCTCAGATTGTCCAAGAGCTTCTCTTGCTTGCTCTTCGGCATTGTCTACTTTTTGGAATGAGCGCTCTTTCCATTCGTTAATGGCGACTTTTTTAAGTTCTTTTTCCCGCTCGATCAGTGTTGGAAGGGTTTCTGTGTAGACAGTGTAAAGTCTTCCAAGAACGGTTGTGAGTTCAACAAGATTTTCATCACGAGCAGGTTCAAGTTCGTCTGCCTGAACATCAAGGGCTGATTTTTCTTCAGCAATGGCTTCCATCCCCGGATAGGTTTGGACAAATTCTTCAAGTGCGATCGGTGTCATTTTACGCTCCGCTGGTTTTTGACAAGCAGAGAAGATAACAAATAGGGGAAGAAAAAACAAGGTCATTTTTTTCATATTGAGCTCCTTTATGTCCCTTGAGAATAGTTGAATAGTTTTTTTATCGCTATGGAATTCCGAATTTGTTAAGGAGAAGTGAGAACCGCTATTGGATGTGAGGTGACAGATGAATTACAAAAGAATCGGGGGATTTGTTTCAATTTTGATTGGACTAGTCCTCTTAGGATATGGAATTTACGGAAGCTACCGGATGTATGAGGCGCGCCAAGATATTGACTCCAAGACAAAATACCTTCCAGGAAAGGAGTTCCGTGGGTTTGTTCAAGGAGAATTCCATAGCGAAGTGGATAAGTACAAAGTCCCTGTTCTTCTTTGTTATATTGGTGGTGTGGTCTTCTTATTAGGGGGACTTTTCTTTGTCAGAGGTTCTTCAAAGCGATAACTTTCGATTTCTTATCTTCACTCGCGGCTTGTGTTCGCACAATGATCGCTCCTCCAGGCAAAAAATTTGCGCGAGCCGCCTTGCCAAATTCCCAACTTTTGATTCATGTTAGGTATATACCTAAAATGATTCAAAAGTTGGTTTTTGACTGCGTTGGCTCTGCAGCAAATTTCTTGCCTTCACTTGCGCCTTGTGCTCGCACAATGGTCGCTCGCTCCAGGCAAAAAATTTGCGCGAGCCGCCTTGCCAAATTCCCAACTTTTGATTCATGTTAGGTATATTCTCCCTGAAAGAAAAAGTTATTGTAGACAAAACAACGAATATAATGTAGATATGAAAAAATGTTTATCATTTTATTTGGGCGAAAAAGAAAATGAAGAAAGCGTTCATCATCATCCTATCCCTCTTGTTGGCAGCCGGTGTTGTTGCCCTTTGCGGACTTTATATTACGACGCACAATATCCCCGTCTTGGAACCCAAGGGACTCATTTCTTCTAAAGAGCGAGAACTGATTATCACCTGTTCTCTACTCATGCTGATTGTGGTGATTCCTGTCCTGATATTAACCTTTATCTTTGCTTGGAAATATAGGGAAGGGAATGAGGGGGCAAACCATACTCCAGATTGGGAGCATAACTATATCGCTGAAATGTGTTGGTGGGGGGTCCCTTTTGTGATTATCGTTATCTTGGCGGTGATTACATGGAAAACAAGTCATGAGCTTAACCCTTTTAAGCCGATTGAATCAAGCAAGAAACCGATTGAAATTCAAGCTGTAGCCCTCAATTGGAAATGGCTTTTTATCTATCCTGAGCAAGGGATTGCGACGGTCAATTTTGTCCAATTTCCAGAAAATACTCCTGTGAATTTTGAGATTACAGCAGATGCACCGATGAATTCGTTTTGGATTCCTCAACTCGCGGGGCAGATCTATGCAATGCCGGCAATGCGTTCTAAACTCTATGTGATGGCAACAGAGCAGGGAACCTTTTCTGGACGGTCATCGAATATCAGTGGAAAAGGGTTTTCAGGGATGATTTTCAATGCAAAAGCAAGCTCAGAACAAGAGTTCCAAAGTTGGGTAAATGAAGTGAAAAGCGCTGAGAAGAGGTTAACACGAAACAGTTACAACCATCTTGTAGAACCATCTGAATATGATCCGGTTACTTATTATGTTTTAGAGGACCGTGATTTGTTTGATCAAATTATTATGAAATATATGACCCCAGAGAAGAAATCATGAGCTTACTTGGAAGACTGACAGAAGAAGCATTTAAACACGATTGGATTGAATATGCTGCCGGCCTCTCCATGTTTTTGGGGGCTTTTGCCCTGATTGCTCTGATCACTTACAAAAAGAAATGGGGGTACCTCTGGAAAGAGTGGTTTACCTCTGTTGATCATAAGAAGATTGGGATCATGTATATCTTCTTTTCTGCCATTCAGCTTGCAAAAGGGCTCATTGATGGGCTGATGATGCGGGCCCAGCAGGCCGTTGCTGTAGGGGAATCTATGGGTTATCTAGGGGCAGAACATTATCAGCAGATTTTTACGGCTCATGGCGTGACCATGATTTTCTTTGTCGGAATGGGACTTGTCTTTGGGATTATCAATTTAGTGCTCCCTCTTCAGATAGGGGCACGCGATGTGGCGTTCCCTTATCTGAACAACTTAAGCTTTTGGCTGTTTGCCGCAGGGGGGATGTATATCTTTGTCTCACTTGTCATCGGAGTTTTTGCGGGGACAGGGTGGACTGCATATCCACCACTCGCAGGGCTCCATTATAACCCGGGGGTTGGGGTTGATTATTGGCTCTGGAGTATCCAAATTTCAGGGGTTGGGAGTCTTCTTTCAGGTGTGAATTTCTTAGTCACCATCTTGAAGATGCGTTGCCCAGGGATGACTCTCTGGAGAATGCCGGTTTTTGTCTGGTCCGTTCTTGCAACGGTGATCCTTGTGATCATGGCTTTCCCTATCCTCACGGCAACACTTGGCATGCTCTCCACTGACCGTCTTCTTGATACGAAGATTTTCACAGCGGGATTTGGCGGGAATCCGATGATGTATATTAACCTGATTTGGGCTTGGGGTCATCCCGAGGTCTATATTTTGATTCTCCCTTGCTTTGGGATTTTCTCTGAAGTTGTCCCTGTCTTTTCGAAGAAGAGACTTTTTGGCTACTCTTCTATGGTCTGGGCGATTGTGGCGATTACCATTCTCTCCTTTATCGTTTGGCTCCACCACTTCTTTACGATGGGTGCAGGAGCCAATGTCAACGCCTTCTTTGGGATCATGACAATGATCATTGCGGTTCCCACAGGGGTGAAGGTCTTTAACTGGCTCTTTACCATGTACCGAGGGAAGGTGAAATTTACGACACCGATGCTCTGGTTTTTAGGGTTTGTTGTGTTCTTTGTGACAGGAGGAATGACGGGAGTGATGATGGCAATTCCTGGGATCGACTTCCAGGTTCATAATAGTCTTTTCTTAATTGCCCACTTCCACTCGGTGATTATTGGGGGAGTTGTCTTTGGGTTTTTTGCAGGGTATACCTATTGGTTCCCCAAATTTGCAGGGTTTCGCTTGGAAGAGAAGTATGGAAAGGCAGCATTTTGGTGTTGGATGATCGGATTTTTCCTCGCCTTCTTCCCTCTCTACCTCTTAGGATTCATGGGGGCAACTCGCCGTATGAATCACTATCCCGCCGAAATGGGATGGCAACCTCTCTTTATTGTTGCTGGAATCGGCGCCCTGATCATTGCACTGGGAGTAGGTTTTCAAGGGCTCCAACTCATTCGTAGTATCAAAAATCGAAAAAATCTACGTGATGAAACAGGAGATCCTTGGGATGGAGCAACTCTTGAGTGGACAACCTCCTCTCCCCCTCCCTTCTATAACTTTGCAATCACACCAGAAGTTCATGATCGTAACCCCTTCTGGTCAATGAAGAAGAAAGGGGAGAAACCTCCTAAAGGACCCTACGAAAAGATCCATATGCCGAGCAATACAGCGGCAGGATTTAATATTGGTGTCTTAAGTTTTGTGTTTGGATTTGCGATGGTCTGGCACATGTTCTGGCTTGTGGCTCTTACGGGGCTCGGGATGCTTTTCTGCATTATCTACCGCCTCTACGAGAAGAATACAGACTACTACGTTTCTAAAGAAGAGATTGAAAAAATTGAAGGAGAAAGACAGCTCACATGACAACTGCTGAAGACCATTTTCCCGATACCCACCATGATGATTACTCAAAGACAACCTTTGGTTTTTGGATCTATCTTCTGAGTGATTTGATGTTTTTCGGAACCCTTTTTGCTGCCTATTTTGTCCTAAGCAAAAATACATTTGGAGGGCCAACACCGAAAGAGATCTTTATCCTTCCTGAAACAATGATCGAAACGATCTTACTCCTTGGCGCTGCTTTTACAGCAGGTCTTGGAGGGGTTTATGCACATCGAAAAAAGAAGGGAGGGACGATTATTTTCTTCTTGATCACATTCGTGCTTGGGCTTGGATTTCTCCCTTATTATTTTCGGGAATATTTTCAGATCTTTGAGATGGGATACAGTTGGAAGTCGAATGGATTTCTATCGATGTACTTTACTCTTACGGCAACCTTTGCCCTTCATGTGATTGTGGGGCTTTTGTGGATTTTAGTCCTGCTTCCTCCTGTTTTCAAACAGGGGATCACCCCTTTACACCTAAAGAGACTCTCTTGCCTCCGTATTTTTTGGCAATTTGTCAGCGTTGTTTGGACCTTTATTTTTACCTTTGTCTATTTGCTAGGAGTACTATAAATGATTGATTCCCACCACAATTGGAATGTGAGTATGAAGCCCCTTTTTATCGGCCTTATTTTCTCACTTATTTGTGCTTTTTCAGCCTATCGGATTATTGCCCATCACCATTTGGAATCATCCTGGCTTCTGTTTAGTATTGTCGGGCTTGGTGTGCTGCAGGTAGTGTTTCAACTTATTTTTTTCTTACACATCGGCTTGGAGTCAAAGCCACGCTGGAATATCACGATGCTTCTTTTTACGTTACTGCTTGTCGCAATTATCGTATTGGGATCGCTCTGGATTATGAAGAACCTTAGCTATAACTTAATGTGATCGTTGCAGTAGCACTTTGAGCAATTATGAGGACAAGGACATTCAGTATGGGTACATTTGCAATTGGGATCCTTTTTGGGGGCAGACTGACTGCAGGCTGCAGCAAAGAAGAGAAGGGAAAGAATCATCAGCTTTTTCATAGAACGCTCCTAAAATGGTTTACTAAAGGTATAAAATAAAATGGAAAAAAGTGCAAAGCTCATCGCTTCGAACCTCCTCAAACATTATCTCCTTCTGACAAAACCTGGAATTATTGTCGGAAATCTTCTGACCGCGGGTGGGGGATATATCTTAGCTTCAAGGGGAGCGATCGACTTTTGGACCTTTTTGGCAATGCTAGAAGGGCTGACATTGATCATTGGAGCAGCATGTATTGGTAACAATGTGATTGATAGAGAAGCCGATCAAGCAATGGCGCGCACAAAAAACCGTGGGCTTGCGACAGGGATTGTTCCTAAAAAGCATGCCTTGACCCTTGCCGTATTAATGGCAGTAGGTGGAGGGGTGATCCTTGGAATGTATACAAATCCACTGGCCTTGATCACAGCTCTTCTAGGGCTTTTCAGCTACGTCTTTGTCTATAGTTTTGCAAAGTATAAGACCCACCATGGAACGCTCATTGGAAGTGTTGCGGGAGCCATCCCACCCATCGTTGGGTACACGGCGGCTTCAGGAAGATTGGATCTTCCAGCCTTGGTTCTCTATCTGATCCTTGTTTGTTGGCAAATGCCCCACTTCTATGCAATTGCGATCTTTCGCTCGTCAGATTATCAAAAAGCTTCAATTCCTGTTCTCCCCTTAGCAAAAGGGATGCTTCATACAAAGTTGCAGATGATTTTTTATGCGCTAGCCTTTCTTTTAGTGTCGCTGACTTTAGCGCTGATTGACGCTGCGGGACCCCTCTATTTTATCTTGATGAGTTTGGGCGGTTTCGCTTGGATGATTCTTGCTATTAAAGGGCTTACAGTTTTAGATGAGCGGAAATGGGCGAGACAAATGTTTTTTACTTCTCTTCTCCTCATCCTTGTCTTCTCTGGATCAATTTCATTGGCACTTTAAATTAAACCCCGGAGTGCTAAAGAAAAAAATAAGTGGCACTCCGGGGTTAAAGATGCTAGAATAGTTTCCATGAAAGAACTAAAGCAGCTTTTTGAGAATAATGCCCAATGGGCACGTGACAAGATCGCAAAAGATCCAGATGTGTTTAAACGTCTCTCAAGAGAGCAAACACCTAAGTATCTCTGGATAGGCTGTGCAGATAGCCGCATTCCTGCAAATGAAGTCTTAGGATTAGATCCTGGTGAGGTATTTGTTCACCGAAATGTTGCCAATATTGTTCCTCATGCAGATATCAATTCCCTTTCGGTGATCCAATATGGTGTTGAGTATCTTAAGGTGGAGCACATCATTGTCTGTGGACACTATGGCTGTGGGGGAGTTCAGGCTGTGTTAAATAAAGGTCAGTACGGCCTTGTCGACAATTGGCTCCGCTTTGTTCGAGATGTCTATTCCCAGGAAAAGAAAACGTTAGATGCGATTGAAAATCCTCAAGAGAAATGGAACAAACTCGTTGAGCTGAATACGATTTATCAAGTGATGAATGTGTGTCATACGACAATTGTACAAAATGCTTGGGCTCAGGGACAGAAGCTTGCTGTTCATGGATGGGTCTATGATATTTCGACAGGTCTTCTAAAGGATTTGAAATGTTGTATTTCATCAATCGATCAAATCTCCGAAGTCTACCAGACCTTAGGTTCATGAAGATTCTAGCTCTCTTCTTTCTTCCACTTTCTTTATGTGCGTTTGATTTTCATGATTTTGACCGTTATCAGAATCACTATACAGCAGAAGAAATCCGGGGGAAACTTGAAAAGTATCTAGAGAAAGATCCCTCGATTCGGGAATTTTATCAATTAACGCCCAAAGCGTTATCGATTGGTAAGAAGGGGAGTCCAGATTATGTTCTTACTTTAAGAGATGATCCTTTGGCGGGTTCTTTTGGTAAGCAACGCAAAAGGAGTCTTAAGGGGCTTCGTGTTGCGCTAGATCCTGGGCACTTAGGAGGAGAATATGCCGAACTCGAGAAAAGGTGCATCAAAGTCTTAGGAATCCATCTCCATGAAGGGGACATGGCCTATTTGACCGCGTTGAAGCTTAAAGAACTTCTCGAAAAAGAGGGGGCACGTGTGATGATCACACGCCCTGGTTTTGGAGAAGGAGCCCTGGGTGAAAGTTTCAAGACTTGGGAGACCAAGCAGAAGCCTGCTTCGGAAAAAACAAAGTTTATCCGATACAATCGTGAAGATCTTTATGCGCGGGCAGAAAAAATCAATGCATTTCACCCCGATCTCACCTTGATCCTTCATTATAATTCAGAGTATTCGGAAGAAGATGAAACGATCCCTCTAATCGATGAAAATTATGCAGTCGTTTTTATCCCTGGGGCCTTTTCAGATCATGAACTTGACCGAGAGAGAGACCGGTATGAGTTTCTCCGTCTTCTGGTGACAGAAACGATGGAGCAATCGTTCAAACTGAGCCGCAAGGTGGCTGAAAGGTTTGCCAAAGATCTTGGGGTCCCTCTGATTGACCATGCAAAACTATCGCCGAAACTTGAACCTTACTCTCTTTTGCTAGAAAGGGGCGTTTATGCGAGAAACTTGATATTAACCCGTCTGATTCAAAGTCCCGTTTGCTATGGGGAGCCTTTGCTTCAAAACCATCGAAAAGAAGCTGAGCGTTTGAGTGTGAATGATGGGGAAATTCAAGGGGTTCGTTGTTCTAAACGTCTGGAAGAGGTGGCTAGGGCTTACTTTGAGGGGATCAAAGCCTATTGCCTTGGGGGATGAATTTTGATCTACGAAGATGTTTCATTGGACGGATGGGGCTTCTATGGGTTATATTATCAGCTTTTGACAAGTAGTAGAGGATAACCATGACAGATTTACCAAAATGCCCCAAATGTAGTTCCACCTATACCTACGAAGATGGTTGTCTCTATATTTGCCCGGAATGTGGGCATGAGTGGGCAGTTCATGAGGAGGGAGTAGCCAAGGAAGCAGCTATTAAGGATGCCCATGGAAACGTTCTTCAGGATGGTGATACCGTCACGATTATCAAAGACATTAAGGTGAAAGGTTCTTCCACTCCACTCAAGGTAGGTGTCAAGGTGAAAAATATCCGCCTTGTTGAGGAGGTTGATGGGCATAACATCGAAGCGAAAGTTCCAGGGTTTGGCCAGATGATGCTCAAATCATCCATCGTCAAAAAGAGCAATTAGCCCCCTTTTTTTCAAAAAAGATCTTTTCTCTCTCTCAATATTCATCGCTGATATATATTAACGAAAAAAAGGCTCAATAGATGAAGAAATTAAAGATAGGGATTCTTTCTAGAAATACGGATCTATATTCGACGAAGCGGCTAAAAGAGGCTGCGTTGGATAGGGGACATGAAGTAGAGGTTGTTGATTATCTTTCCTGCTATATGACAATCAACTCAGAAAAGACCCCTATCCATATGGATGGAACCGATCTCCTTCATTTTGATGCGATTATTCCACGCATTGGGGCAAATCGGACCTTTTACGGGTGCGCCCTCGTCCGGCAAATGGAGCTTGCAGGGGTGTTTTCGTTAAACCCCTCAATTGCAATCACTCGATCTAGGGATAAACTCCGCTCCTTGCAGCTCATGGCAAGAAAAAATATCGGGATGCCGATTACAGGGTTTGCCCATTCTCCGGATAATATCGATGATTTGATCAAGCTTGTGGGAGGCGTTCCCGTTGTCATTAAGTTGATCGAGGGGACTCAAGGGATTGGAGTTGTCTTAGCCGAGACAAAAAAAGCTGCACAAAGTGTGATTCAGGCGTTTATGGGACTCAAAGCAAACATTATTGTCCAAGAGTACATTAAAGAGTCGAACGGAAGTGACATTCGTTGTTTAGTTGTGGGGGACAAACTTGTCGCATCGATTAAAAGAGAGGCAGATCCAGGTGATTTTCGTTCCAATCTGCATCGTGGAGGAGCAGCAACGCCTGTTAAAGTAACAAAAGAGGAACGGGCTTTAGCGATTAAAGCGGCAAAGGTGATGGGGCTCAACCTTGCGGGTGTCGATATCCTCCGTTCTGACAGAGGACCCCTGATCATGGAGGTGAACTCTTCCCCAGGGCTGGAGGGGATTGAGACCGTGACGGGTGTAAACGTGGCAGATGAAATCATTAAACATTTAGAGAAGATCCTGCCGAAGAGCTCTAAGAAACGTTATCATGGCTAGTAACAAGGGGCAAAAAATCTCAATTGGATGGCAAGAATGGGTGTCACTCCCTGGTCTGAAAATCCCTGCGATCAAAGCAAAAATCGATACGGGAGCGAAAACCTCTTCCCTCCATGCTACAAATATTCAGCCGGCAAAAAAAAACCACGTCAAATTTACCGTCCATCCCATTCAAAGGAATAAGGCCATAGCAATTTCCTGCTGCTGTCCGATCTTTGATATCAGAAATGTGATGAGTTCCAATGGTCACGTGGAGGAGAGGTATGTGATTCAAAGTCTCCTCTGCTTAGGAAGTGAAAAGTGGGAGATTGAGCTCACCCTTTCTGACCGTGACCCTCTCCAGTTTCGGATGCTTCTAGGTAGAGAGGCCCTCAACTCAAAAGTGATCATCGATCCTTCAAAAACCTTGCAAATCAAGAAGTATGCAAAACTAGAGGTCCTAAACCTCTACTGATATCCATTCATTTTGCTCCTTAATTTTGCTCAGGACAAATTACTTTCTGAAAAAAGCTTTTTCCATTTGGATGACTTTGATCTTTATTCCATTGGGCAAGAGCGCCATTTCTTCAGAAATCTTGGACCATCCTTTTGCTTGATAGAAGGCAAAGCCTGACATCGTAGCTCCCAGCGCACCCTTGGTAAAGCCCATCGCATTTGCACTCATTTCTGAGTGTTTTAGGATGAGTGAGCCAATTCCTTGCCCACTGCAGGAAGGATCAATGAACATTGCCCTGATACGGGCAGGGTCTTTTGCAGGGTTAAGCTTATTGCCTTCTATTGATGTTTGTGCGGGACCTGCATAGAGCTTATCTCTAAAACTCCATCCTCCACATCCGACCATTTTCTTCTCAAGCGTTTCGACGACGAAAAAGGTCTTATCTTCAATGAGTTGTCTATATAGCTAAAGTAGTTTAAAATAGTAACAATTCATCCAGATCTTTTCTCCGAAAATTTTACGCTCGATCTTGCTGGCTTACACGAAGCCAGCTTCGCTCTCCGCGCTTCATTTTCAATGAAAATCTTCTGTTCAATTATTACTATTTTAAACTAATTCAGCTATACAGGGATGCAAACATAGCGGCAACAAGCGTCAATTTGTTTTGGATGATAGTGACCAACTCCCAACTGTCGCATGGAGTCCTTCATTAATGCTTCGATCTGGTCTATTTCACTAAGGCGAGCTAAACGAATTTTCATCACTTGTTGATTTTCTCATGGGGGAGAAATAAAAAGCCATTAAAAACATTGTAACGACAACTGACGAGTTGTTTGAGTATGCCCAGGACTCTTCTCCCTCATCGCACCTAAAAGAGCTGGGAATCCTTCTAACGAAGGGGAAAACGAATTGGAGGTTACCACCTCCATTCGACAATTTTAGAAAGTAGAAAAGCCCAGATTCGGCCCATCTTTCTGACTCATGCTCCTTGTCAAGCCGAGAGGCTTGACATGCGTCACGTTCGTAGAAATCTGAACCAAATCTGGGCTTTTCTATCTTCCAATTCTTATCGAATGGAGGTGGAGAGACAAGTTCAGAACTTTTAATTGGAGTAAACTAAAAATACCAGATATAATGGCAGCATAACTAAACAAAGAAAATAGTACATGAGTAGTAGTGGAAATCAAACACCTTTAGATGTTGCGCATCCAGACTTTTTGTTGGCGCAACAACTTGCATATGAACCAAATGGACTCGAAGCAACAAATATTCGAGTAGAGAAAGAGAGTGCTGATTATGGCGCTCTTGATTTTCAATTGAATGAGATGATGTGTAAGTTTCGAGTAGGAAAAATTACATCAAAAAAAGTCGGATTCTTTTTCACGATATGGAAAAGATTAGGAAATGGTCCAATTCAGCCATACGATATGAGTGATCCTGTAGATTTATTTATTTTTAGTGTTCATACTGAGAAGCATTTTGGACAGTTTTTCTTTCCAAAAAAAATCTTTGCCAAACACCGGATTATTTCAAATGGTAAAACGGAAGGTAAAAGAGCCATCAGAGTGTATCCCCCATGGTCTATCACAGATAGTAGGCAGGCTAGGAATACTCAGGTATGGCAAAAAGATTATTTTTTAGAAATTCCGAAAGATAGTCCCGTTGATGCTTTGAAAATTCTGAAATTATTGCACGAAAGCAGTTGAAGAGAAACTTATGGCTACAATCAAAGCTACAATATTTTTTGAAAAACGGTTTTGGGTGGGGACTTTTGAGCGAACAGATAAAGAAGGTTATGCAGTAGCACGACATATTTTTGGTGGTGAGCCCTCTGACCCTGAGATTTATGATTTTGTTCTGAATAATTACCAAGAGCTAAACTTTGGAGAAGCGCGAAACATTGATGTACAAATCCAGAGAAAGAATCCAAAAAGAGTTCAGAGGGAAGTACGCCGTGAAATGGAAAAAATAAAAGACACCACTCGACCTTCAACTTTAGCACAAGATTATATGAGGGAGGAGCTTGAGAAGAAGAAAAAGGAAAGAAAAAAAATCAGCAGCGCACAGAAACAAGCTCGTATAGATGAACAATTTGCAATTAGACAACAGAAGAAAAAGCAGAAAAAACGTGGAAGATGAATACTTCAACCAACTGCTCCAATAAATAAGTTGAACTAATCGTTTTTCAACACAAATACAGCATGTGGATCTTTTGGAGAAGTTGAAATACGGATGATAATTCCTTCTTTTATCATTTTTGAAAGACGTGTTCTAGTGGCTCGATCTGATAATTTCCATAGTTTGGCAGCTTCTGATGTTTGAATTGTGTTGTGCTTTACTAAGTAGTTAATCAAAATTTGCTCATCTTGAGAATATTTTTCATGACTTTCCTTAGTAGAATATAAAATTGCTCTAAAGTGGTTGTCTTGCTCCTCAAATTTAGGAGGTTTTAGCCCCAACTTTTTACAAATAGCGCGGATTCTCTGTAGACCTGAGCCCCATTGTTCTATATATTTTAACTCTCTAAATACACGACCAATGACATGATTTCTTAAACGAGAGTACCCTGATAGAGCTTTTGCCATTGTTTGTCCAAAAGGCAGCCCTCCCGGATTAGTGATTTCGATGCGATCAAAGAAAAGAGCTATCTGAACCTGAGAACCCCTCATAGAATAATCGGCATGCACTAGGGCATTAACCACTAATTCTCGAAGTGCTTCAGGAGGATATTGCGGTACATCGATTCTTTTAGTCTTCCCAATGAAAGCTTCTTTTGTGGAGTGTCTTTCAATAAAGGCAATTATTTCTTCTACTGCTGAAGGTAGGGGGGCGATGATGTCTGTGTGATTAAGAATTTTTTCCTTTGTATTTCCTTTAAAGTAAGCACATCGAATAGCTGAGTCGGGGAAAACTGCCGTACGCTCAGGGCTAAAGAGTAAAATACCTCCAATAGAAGGCTTCACTTCTCCAAAATGTTCGGAATAGATTCCTAGCATTTGACACTGCTTTTTTGTTGGAGATTTATTGACGTTGTGAAATGTCTCTTTCAGGTAAAGATCGTCTACATTCCCTTTTAACGAAGGAAGTTCGTCAAATGAGATGTTGGAAGCAAATAATCTCAGAGTTTTTAGTGTTTCTGTATCTGCTTTGCGGTTTGTGGAGCCTAGGCGAATAAACGTGCCGCCCTCTTCTCCATCCTGTTTCAAGTAGTAGGGGCCTGCTAAATGAGGAATTCGAATCACGAGTAGTTCCTTATTCCTATAAGAAGTGATTTCTATTGAAGCGATCATAAGGGGGCTTATACTATCTGCAACTGCATTTGCGATTTTCTCCTCTTCAAGTAAAGGGTTTTTAAGTCCAATAATTTCTTTACTGTGATTTCTGACCCCGATTAAGATCACTCCTCCAGCAGTGTTTGCAAATGCGATGATTGATTTAACAATGCCTTTTAGATTGGCTGTATTTTCCTTGAATTCAAGGGTTTTTCCTTCATTCTGGCTAAGAAATTCTTCGAGCATTTTGTATCCCAGTCTTTCAATTTTAACTAGGAATTTAACACGGAAGCGCTAGGAAGTCAAGAACTTCCTAGTAAGAAAAATATTAAATTCAATTTATTGGAAATGAATAAGATATAAAAAATGGGAGGTTACCACCTCCATTCGACAATTCTAGAAAGTAGAAAAGCCCAGATTCGGCCCATCTTTCTGACTCATGCTCCTTGTCAAGCCGAGAGGCTTGACATGCGTCACATTCACAGAAATTTGAAACAAATCTGGGCTTTTCTATCTTCCTATTCTTATCGAATGGAGGTGGAGAGACAAGTTCAGAACTTTTGGGTGGGCCCAATTGGCCGAAAAATGGCCGTATTTTGATGAATACGGCCAAACGGGGTGAATCTCTTATGAGATATAGTTCGTTATAGCTAGTTATATTGGTTTTATGCTATAACTATCTATAACCTGATATAAGTTTAATGGAGGAAACCATCGATGGATCGCATCAGAAACCCATATTCTCCTGGAGCTGGCGCTCCACCACCCGAACTGGTTGGTAGAGATCCGATTCTGGAGCAGGCGGATGTTTTGCTAGGGCGGATTAAGGCCGGGCGCCCTGAGAAAAGTTTACTTTTGATTGGCCTTCGTGGAGTTGGCAAGACGGTACTTCTTAACAAAATCGAAGGGAGTGCCAAGGACGCTGGATTCCAGACAATCTTTATCGAGGCGCATGAAAATAAATCTCTGGGCAATCTGCTAGTACCTGAGCTGCGCACACTTCTCTTTAGCATCGATCGTATGGCTGGTGCAGGAGATAAGGCGAAGAGAGCGTTGGGAGTGCTTCGCAGTTTTATGGGGGCACTTAAGCTCACGTATGGAGACGTCTCTCTCAGCTTAGACATTGATCCAGAGGAAGGTAGTGCAGATAGCGGTGACATCGAGATCGATCTTCCTCAGCTTTTTGTTGCGATTGGAGAAGCGGCCCTAGACCGTGGTTGTGCCATTGCTATCTTGGTGGATGAACTACAGTATCTATCCAAGAAAGAGTTTGGTGCTTTGATTATGGCAATGCACAAACTTCAGCAAAAGCAATTACCCATGGTGCTCCTCGGAGCTGGGCTTCCTGTTCTTCCCGGTCTTGCCGGAGAGTCCAAGTCGTATGCTGAACGTCTATTCAACTACCCAGAGGTCGGAGCATTGTCAAAAGGGGATGCTTTCAAAGGTTTGGCCGAGCCTGCCTTGCTCGAAGGGGTCGAATTTACGGAGCCAGCTCTTGATGCGATTTATGAGTTAACACAAGGATATCCGTATTTCGTTCAGGAGTGGGGGTACAAAGTATGGAACTTGGCGGACTCAAGTCCGATACCGCTAAAGGCTGTGGAGGAGGCAACTCCAGAAGTGATTCATCTACTAGACGAAAACTTCTTCAAGGTTCGATTTGACCGACTTACTCCTACTGAGAAGAACTTTTTGAGAATGATGGCCGAGCTTGGTGAAGGTCCTTACAAGGTTGGAGATATTGCCATCAAGTTTGGATGCAAGGTGTCGTCATTGAGTCCGACACGGGCAAACCTAATGAAAAAAGGAATGGTCTATAGTCCCTCGTATGGCTGTATCGCTTTTACCGTGCCGCTTTTTGATCAATTCATGAAGCGCGCAATACCGGAAATTCCAGAGAATTCTATTTAAACAAAAAGCCTACCAAAATCTGGCAGGCTTTTATAACCTTTGTCAAGGTTGATGGAGGTGGAGAGAATCGAACTCTCGTCCCTGAGGGGCTCGGGCCATTCATTGCTAATCAAAGCCGATCTTTTTCTCCAGAATGTGTTCTTCAGCCTCCACAAGCTCTATGAGCTTGCTCCGGCTTCCAGAATCCCATTCTGAGCAAAAATCTCTAGCTTTTCCTTAGCAAGCAATGTCCCTCGTCCCTCTGCAAACTCACGAGTTTGCTAAGCGCTTGTGTCCGATTCTCAACTCCATAAAAAAACCACGCTTTTTGCGTGGTTTTATTTTTGGAGGTGGAGAGAATCGAACTCTCGTCCTTAGCAAACTCTATAACAATGCCTACATGCTTATTTCCTTATCTTTAGTATAAGTCTTGCTGTAAGGAACCCCACTAGGGACTTATACACTTCCTTTAATCTCGAAACGGTGCCTCTGGAAGTCAAGCGGCGCCGCTCATACCAAGATCTCTGACGACCTTTTCAAGATCCCTGGTCCAATCTTGAAGGATCGGTTGCTAAACGACGGGTTAGGTCTTAAGCAACAAGTCTTTGATCAGCCTTTGCAGGCGCCTCTCCGAAGAGAGAAATGATCTCAGCTTTTTTTGTATTGACAGTTATGTCGTTTCGGCTTTTTTAAGAGGCCAACCGAATCCTCTGCATGCCATCGGTACTTTGTTTCCAAGTCGAAACCGGTGCACCCCCAATGATGATTATATCATAGTTTGGAGTTTATACGCAAAGTGCTTATGACCAGGCGTTTGCGTATTAATGTATTCTATATTAGCAGGTTAAGGGATTTGGGGCAAGGGGGGCCTGGTTGATTAATAAAAGATAAGGGAGTAAACTTTTGAGTTTTGCGAAAGGAATCCACTATGTTTGAGAATCGAAAGGAAAGTTTCCCAGAAAGGGAGGAGCGGATCCAGGCCCTTTGGGAGAAAGGAAAAATCTTTAAGAAGTCCGTTGAAGAGAGGACCGATCGTCCTTTGTTCACCCAGTATGATGGCCCCCCGTTTGCCACGGGACTCCCCCATTATGGCCACCTTCTAGCGGGGACGATTAAGGATGTTATTCCAAGATACAAAACGATGAAGGGATACTACGTACCTCGTCGTTTTGGATGGGATACCCACGGACTTCCTGTCGAGATGGAGATCGAAAAGGCCCTTGAGCTTTCCGGTGCGGCCGAGATTGAGCAATTTGGGATTGCGAAATTCAACGAAGAGTGTCGCAGCATTGTGATGCGCTATTCGGAAGAGTGGAAAAAGACGGTGAACCGAATGGGGCGTTGGGTGGATTTCGATCAAACCTACATGACGATGGACCCGACGTTTATGGAGTCTGTCTGGTGGATCTTTGGAGAGCTTTGGAAAAAAGAGCTCGTCTACGAAGGGTATAAGGTGATGCCATTTTCGGCGCAGCTTGGAACACCCCTTTCAAATTTCGAAGCGAATCTCAATTATCAAGATGTCGATGATCCTTCGATTGTGGTGGAATTTCCCCTTGCTGAGGAACCGGGAACGTCTTTCCTTGTATGGACGACAACTCCTTGGACATTGCCTTCAAACTTGGCCCTGATGGTTGGGGAAGAGTTGGAGTATGCGAAGGTCAGAAAAGGGGAGAAGACCTACATCTTAGGGAAAGCGCGGGTTGAAGCGATCCTAAAAGAGGACTTTGAGGTGATGGAAACCTTCAAGGGAAAAAAACTCTTAGGACAGCGGTATACCCCGATGTTTGACTATTTTGTCAAAGAGGCAAGCCCCAATAGCTTTACCGTAATTGCAGAGGAATCTGTGGGAGAAGAGGAAGGAACAGGGATTGTCCATTCTGCGCCAGCCTTTGGGGAAGTCGACTTTTATGCTTGTAAAAGCGCAGAGATTGAAATCGTTTGTCCTGTCGATCAGAATGGAAAATTTACAGCGGAGATTCCCGATCTAGAAGGGAAGTATGTCAAGGATGCCGATAAGCAGCTCATGAAGCGGATCAAAGAGATGGGGCGGATGTTCCATCAGGGGACCATTCGTCACCGGTATCCTTTCTGCTGGCGCTCCGATACTCCTCTCATCTACAAAGCGGTGAGCACATGGTTTGTCGCAGTCGAAAAGTTTAAAGATAAAATCGTCGCCAACAACGAACATATTCACTGGGTCCCTGGCCATTTAAAGCATGGGCGGTTTGGGAAGTGGCTCGAGAATGCTCGCGACTGGGCGATCAGCCGGAATCGCTACTGGGGAACACCGATTCCGCTCTGGAGAAGTAGCGATGGAGACATCATCGTGATCAGTAGCGTGGAAGATTTAGAAAAACGGACGGGAAAAAAGATCAAGGATCTCCACCGTCACCATATCGATACCCTCACATTTGAAGAAAATGGGAAGGTTTATACCAGGGTCAGCGAAGTCTTTGACTGTTGGTTTGAATCGGGATCGATGCCTTATGCTCAAAACCACTATCCCTTCGAGAACGAGAAGGAGACGATGGATGGGTTTCCTGCTGACTTTATTGCTGAAGGGCTCGATCAGACGCGCGCTTGGTTTTATACGCTTAATATTTTATCGACCGCTCTTTTTGACAAGCCTGCGTTTAAAAATGTCATTGTGAATGGAATCATCCTGGCAGAAGATGGGGCAAAGATGTCGAAACGGCTCAAAAACTATCCTGAGCCAGAAATTGTGATGAATCAGTATGGGGCCGACGCGATTCGCCTCTATTTGCTTCATAGTCCTGTGGTTCAAGCGGACGATCTTCGGTTCTGCGAACGGGGCGTTGAGCTTGTCCTGCGGCAGTTTCTCATCCCGCTTTGGAACTCCTATGTTTTCCTTGCAACGTACGCAAACATCTACGACTGGAAGCCTGATGGATCAAAACCAAAGACCGATATCGACCTTTGGATCCTTTCCAAACTGCAGAAGCTGATTCAAGATGTGGAGAAGGGGATGGATGGGTATGCCTTAAGTCAAGCCGTTGATCCCTTTGTTGATTTTATTGAGGAGCTCACCAACTGGTACATCCGTCGCAATCGCTCCCGTTTCTGGTCTGATGAAGGGGGGAGTGATCGAAGCGAAGCGTTCCAAACCCTCTACACAGTCTTATTCGAGCTCTCAAAAGTGGCAGCTCCCTTCGTACCCTTTATGAGTGAAGCGATTTACCAAGATCTAAAAACGAAAGACGATCCCGAGTCGGTTCACCTCTGCGACTTCCCTGCCTATAACGGAACACTTCGAGATGAGCGGTTAGAGCAAGAGATGGCCTCTGTTCAATCAGCGGTCAGCATGGGTCACGCCCTCCGTAAGGAGCACAAAATGAAGGTCCGCCAACCTCTTGCCAAGGCCGATCTTATTTCTTCTGATCCTGAGGTGATCAAATTGCTCCAGGCTCAAGAGCATCTTATTTTGGATGAGCTCAATGTGAAAGCGATCGAATACCACACCGATGAGAAAGGATTTGTGGAAACCTCAATGAAACCCAATTTCAAAACCCTGGGACGCCGCGCAGGGCCGCTCATGAAAAAGGTGCAGGCGGCAATCCTTGCCCTTCCAGCAAATGCGCTGGATAGAGGTTCCTATGACCTGAAAATCGACGGTGAATCTTTCCCTATTACCTCGGAAGATATCCTCATTGACCGGAAAGTCAAAGAGGGAACGATTGCAAAGGCAGAGGGAGCGATTACCATCGCTCTCGATACGACCCTTGATGAGGCTCTTAAGCTAGAGGGGCTCGCGCGGGAAATCGTCAATAAGGTGAATACGCAGCGCCGCAGTCAAGACTTCGAGGTCACAGACCGTATTCAGATGATCATCGACTCTTCTCCCTATGTCCGCGAATGTTTTGATAAACATGGCGACTACATCAAAGGAGAGGTCCTTGCGACCGAGGTCAAATTTGAGAAAACCACAGGAGAAACCTGGGATCTCAATGGCGAAAAAGCGGTCATTGCAATCAGAAAGACAACATCGATTCTTTGAAGCTTTGAGAGTGCCATTCATCAAGTCGGTTTAATCTACAGGGATTCTCATGAAACCTGAGTCTTTTCTAGGCTCAGGTTTCATTGATGACCATTAGTCAATGTGTTGAGGGAGTTTTGTCCGTTTGCGGTGGATGAGGTAGTAGGTGCCGAAGCCGATGAAAGCAAGAGACCAGACGATGGCACGCGGAATGTTAAAGAAAGGGCCGCTAATCTTGTTGATGGGGCCGAGGCGATTGCCGACGGGCCAAAAGAGATAAGAGGGGGAGCCGCGGAGGTTTTCTTCAGCGACAAAGCCAAAATCGCGGGTGTCTCCACTCATCGCATAGTTATCCCCTAAACACATGTATTGTTTGGCGGGAATGGCAATCCCATACTTTTGGACGAAGGTTTTATCGATAGAGCCGTCGTTGAGGAGGGGAGCCCCTGGATCGATGAAGGGGAAGTGGGGGCGATAGGTGGGCGCATTTTGCTCTCGGAGTTTTTCTTCAGCCACAAATGCGAGAAGTGCTGGGTCCTCTTTTTTCATCAAGGGAGCGCCCATTGCATAGAGATCGCCGTTTCGATAGTAGACGTAGCGAGAGGGAAGGAGGTACTGGTCCTTCGCGTAGGGGGTGTAGTTGTTATTTATCTCGATCCCCAGGTTGTAGAGGGTTTGTACTCTTTCTGGAGTAAAGGTGTAGAGAGGGTGACTTTGTGGAAGCTCTTTTAGGACGCCCCCGAAAAGGACCTGGTAGGCTTTCCCGTAGTAAAATTCATAGGTACCGTCGGGGACCCCTTTAAGACTTGGGCAGAGGGTACATCCAGCGCTTGCTTTTAGAGGGGAGCCGTAGCGCGAAGCTTTTCCCTCTTTCACGATAAAGCGGGCGGTATAGAGGTTGTCCATCAGGGTTTTTAAATGCGCCTTAGTTAAAGGAAGAACAGATGAGGTGGTTCCTACTCCCAATACGATTCGTCCCATATAGTCTCGTTCGATTTTGGGATGTTTGGCAGAAGGGTGGTGGATGATCTCCATATAAAGGGGAGCTTCCTGTATCGTATGCACGTCTGTGAATTTTTGGGTCTCTTCTTTTGTTAAGAGGCGTGCGACTCCATAATCCTTGAAACCCCAAAGGTCAAAATAGTCCCCATCCATCGTAAAAGGGGGGAGGAGCTGGCCTATCGGTTTGTTAGAGGTAGAAAGCTCGAGCTTTGCAACAGGGATGTTCATCTGCCGGATGGTGATGGGGGCATAAATCCCTCCTGTTGGTTTTGCGGGCACTTCCATCCGTCCATTGAAATGGATATAGGGGACGTGGTCGATACGGGAAAGCTCTGGGGGATTGAGGAGAGGGGAAATATCGTTTCCTTCTTTATCCACGCCATAAATCTGTCCTCCATAAAAATAGAGAACGTCACCTGGTTTTCCGATCAACCGTTTGACAAATTGCTTTTTTCCTGGAAAGAGATAGAAATAGACGGTGTTCACATCATGGATATCCATCCCTGCACCAGTAAAAATGACGGTTTGGTTCCGCTTGACTAAATCGGGATCAAAAATGAGGTGGCCCCTTTTGAGAGGGATATTAATCCCAAAGGGAGTTTTAGAGACAACGAGGCGATCTTTTTCTTCTAGGGTGGGGCGCATGGAACCTGTTGGGATTTCATACAGTTCAAACCACATGGTACGAATCAGAACAGCAACAAACAGGGCGAAAACAAGTCCAACAACAAAATCACGAATCCGTTCAAAAGAGGTTTTCTTGAGGTGGAGGATAAAAAGACGTTCCGCTTCCTTCGCTTGCTTGTCTGCCCCTTCTCGATCTTTTTCGATCAGCCGATCTTGGAGTGTTCTAAGCGATGCCGCAATGGTGCTCTTCACATTTTCAGGAAGCCCCTTTTTCTTTCTCCGATAGAGTTTTAGAACATGCCGAAAGACATGGAGCGATTTCTTAAGTCGATATGTTTTCATAAGGGGGCATTTTATCCCCTTTGTTGAATTCAATCAATCACTTTAAGAATAACTCGATCATCTTGGAGGGAAAATTGAGCATTTCCTCCGTCGTGGAGGGATTCTTCCAGAAGAGCATTTGAGATTAAGGTCATCAGCTGTTTTTCAACCAAATTTCTCAAGGGACGGGCTCCAAAGAGAGGACTGAATCCATGCTCTGTGAGATGTTCGATCACCTCTTCCTCCCAACTCAAGATGATGCTAAAGAGTTTTGCGACCTTCTCTTGGAGGTTTTCGAGCTGAAGTTTTGCAATATTTCGAACAATATCTTTGTTATCAAGAGGATTGAACCGAAGGATATCATCGATACGGTTGATAAACTCGGGTCTTAAGGTTTCCTTAAGCTCTTGGTCAAGGGCCTCCTTCTGCATCTCTTTTGTAGGAAGAGAGTAGGTTTTCGCACCGATGTTCGAGGTCATGATGAAGACGGCTTCTTTACAATTGACTGTTTCTCCCTTTCCATCTGTCAGGCGTCCATCATCAAAGACTTGGAGGAAAATATCTATACAGACGGGGTGGGCTTTTTCAAGTTCATCGATCAGAACGACTGAATAGGGCTTTTTCTTGAGGGCTTCTGTGAGTTTTCCTCCTTCATCATACCCTACATATCCTGGCGCAGATCCGATGAGGCGGTTGATATCGGCAGGATGCTGGAACTCAGACATGTCAATCCGAATCATGTGGTCTTCACTCCCTAAAAGCTCTTCAGCAAGAGCTTTGGCGAGTTCTGTTTTTCCCACACCGGTTGGTCCTAAGAAGAGGAAAGTTCCTCTAGGGCGATTCCCGCCGTTCAGTCCAAGACGAGAGCGCCGAATGGTATCGGCAACGGCTTTAATGGCCTCCTCTTGCCCTTTCACGCGTTGTTTGAGTTTTGCTTCGAGTTCTTTGAGGTGTTCTTTTTCATTCGAGGTTAATTTATTGATGGGAACCCCAGATTTTTGAGAAATCACTTTTGCGACCACATACTTATCGACAAGCTCTGAGAATACTCTTCGAGGGAGATTCTCAAGCTCCTTTTGGAGAGAGGCTTTCTCTGTCTCAAGTTTTTCGATGTGCAGCGTCAGTTTTTCCTTGGTCGAATCCTCTTCAATATGTTTGATCAGTTGGCTAAGAAAACCGAGGGTTGCTTCGATTTCATTTTTCTTTTCAAGGAGAGATTGTTCAGACTTTAGGGTTTCCTTAAGTGTCTCCATCTCTTTTCCTTTAAGAGCGATTTTCTCTTTCAGCTCTTCGATTCGTTGAGTTCCTTTTTTTGAAGCATTTTCTTGTTCCACATCGAGTTGCTGTTTTAGCTGGATGAGCTCTTCTTCTAAGTTTTGAATTTTTAGGGGACCAAACTCCTTTTGATCCCTGACGAGGAACCCACACTCTATTAAAACCTCGATAGGGGTTTTTGGGAAGCGGGCGTTGGGAACAAAGCGTTGACATAAGTCGATGAGATCGAGAAAGACTTCGTGTTCGAAAGAGACGTTAATAAGGGGGCTCAAATACTTATCGGCATAGCTTTTAATAATCGGGAAGCTTTCTTGGCGATTTGTTTCATTGATGTTAAACTCTGAAAAGCAGAACTTGATGTAAGGGTTTCCTTCAAGGGCCTCTTTAAAAACAACATTAGTTGCTCCAATCCAATGAATTTTTTTATGTCCCAAAAAGGAGCGAAGAAGATCTGATAAGGAATTAGCATGGGGATTCCCATCAGTACTCATAGAATCGATGAGTAAATATTCCAAGTTATCGATAAAAATGATTGCTTCTCCATTGATATTTTTCAAAACTGGATGAAGTTTATCAAGAGTGATGGTTCCCTTGTTCAGGTCGGAGAGGAGCTTTTTCCCATCTAGTGAAAGAACTCGTTTTCCTGCAAGGGCTGGTGGAAGCTGATTGGTTGCAGCAGCAACGGCTAAGGTGTTTACAAGGGCTGTTTTACCGCATCCTGACTTTCCATAAATCATGGGATGATTCTTCTCCTGCTTCAATAAGACCTGAATCAACCGTTTTAAACAAACTTCTCGTGTTATTAAGTAATCGAATTCACCTTGCTCAGCTTTCTTCGTGAGGTCTGTAACATAAGTTTTTAGCACCCCCAAATCAAAGGGGGAAGGAAGTTTCAAAGAAGGGGTAGAGAGTTTTTGGAGGAGACGATGACCAACATAGGGTTGGAATGAGACACCCTTTTGAATCAAGACTGCGGAGAGTTTGAATTCTTTTTGAATCAGGGAGTAATACAGGAACTTTTTACACTGAGGGTGAGTGGGGTCAAAGGGTTTTCCGCTCATGATTTCCTTAGTCAGAAGGTCAATGAACTTGACGGAGCGAGTGAAATGATCAAGAAGCCCATCAATCACTGTTTTGTTTCCTGTCATTTTAAATGAAGGGTCTTGTTTAAGAGCAAGCGTTGCAGCTTCTACGAACAGCTCATCATCATATCCATAGAGAAGCTCGACCAAGTTTTTTCCATTTGCATTACAAATCGAAAGGTCTGCGCCGCCTTGGGCCAGATCAAGGGCTCGTCTATAATTTTTATGATTCAAGGCAATGGTGTAATTTATTCCAGGGGGAAGGGAGCTTTTGGAAGCAGCACAGATGACGTGACCCACTCCAGGAAATTTTGTGAGCATGGCTCCAAAGAGGTGGGCGACAGACGGAATGAGATAGATCGGATTATAGTTATCTTGAATAGATGAGAGGTATTCTGATGCTTTGTCGTAATGCCAGCCATAAACATCTTCTGCTGTGATTTCTTGAGAAGATGTGGATTCTCCCACGGAATTAATTGAGCTCATTTCTCATCCCTTTTGAAGGGTTTCGAAGAGGATAACCTATTGGAGTTTTTTTTTCAATTATTCAGATTTTGTCTGAGATCAGAATACTGAAAACATTCAAACCTGAAGATGTTATACCTTCCGTCTTTAAAAAGTATGTAAATATTTTATTATAATTAAGTAATTAAATTAATTATTAAGTATTTTCTTTTAATTAAAATGGTGTATAATTTTGATTTATAATTAAAAAATTGAGCAAAAGCGGTATGGAAAGAGCTGAAGTAACTTGTTTACAAAGATATAACACATTCTCTCTTCTCCCAAGATTGAGAAGGGAGACAGAGAATTCAAGGCCTAATGATTATCATGGAGTGAAGTACTCATCAAGCACGGATGAGCTTGCAGGAAAAATTGCATCGGTGACTTTAAAAGGAACTCCTAAGGAAGAGGCCAACGAGAAGGAAAAAGAGATTGTAGCTCCTGCTCCTTCTCCACAAGTTGACCAGAATCAAGAGATTCTTGCTCGGGCATGTCAAGCCCTTTGCTACCCCCGTGGATGTATAGCTCCCATGCAGCAAATATTAAAAGGGGTGGTTTTTCATCAGGAGCTTGGGCAAGGGTCCCTATCGATTGTTTTTCTCGTGAGCTTCCCTCACCAGAAAAGTCCTGTTGCTTTGAAGCTGTGTAAATTCAAGAGAGATCCTGACTGTCGGGTGACAGGTTACAGCAAAGAGAGGGATGGTGGGGAGATGCTTAGTATCAATCTCAAATCTCCTTACCTTGTTAAGACGCATGCACTTCTTGCTGTAAACTCAGATAACCAACTAGAGTGGATTCAGAATCCCGCAGCACGCAAAACTGAGAGTGGTGCGATTGTTGCGGTTGTTCAAGAGTATGTTCCAGAGGCTAGAAGGCTTTTTGACGATATTGTTCAGGGAAAGATAAATAGCGCAAAGAAGGGTAGAGAGGTAGCGAGTAGTATCGCTTTGGGTCTATATGATCTCCATAAAAAGTTCAACATGCCCCATCGCGACGTTAAACCTGAAAATATTTTGATGGGGAAAACGGGAATAAAAATTATCGATTTTAGTTTCTTAACGCGAAAAGAGAAAACTCAATCAAGATGTGGATCTCCTGCTTATCTAGCGCCTGAAGTTGTCTGCGCGGATGAAACAGAGTATGATGCAAAACTTGTCGATGCCTTTTCGTTTGCAACACTTCTTTTTGTGATGCGTTTTTGGAAAAGCCCATGGTGGACGTTAAAAGAAGCAGATATGGCGAGTCACCTGGACCTTCTTTTAAGTTTCTATCATAACAACGGAAACTTAAGAGACTATTTTCCTAAGGATATCAAGGCTGTTGATGAACGGGATACTCAGCTGTTTGATTTAATTGGAAAACTAGGGACTGGTGATCCGAAGCAGAGGATGTCTGTTGTTGAAGCCGTTGAGACTCACCCCTATTTTGCACATTTAAAAGAGAAGCTTGTTTAAGTAAGTGGTTCACAAAAATTGCGCCCAGATTTTTGCGCGCAATTTACTCTTTCGAAACTGACAACATTGTCAATTTGACAAGGGAAAATTGATACCTATTAATCTACATTGCCTCATTCAATTTATTTATAATGTTTAAAATCAGTGGTTTAAGATTTATAGATAATTTTTTTATTCAGTGTAGGTTCTATTAATATACTTTAATTCTTAAGTCATTTACAATTATTCGTATTAAGAAATGACGGATATTATAAGTGGAAAATACAGGAATTTCTAGAGAAAGACTTTTTTGCCAGGTGGCCTTTCTAGGGGTTGCGTACGGAGTTGCCCGCTACCGAAACGTTCCAATCACTAGACAAGGAGCCCTTTCCTTTGCCCTCTCTGTCATTTTTCAATTAGGGAGCCTCCACTTTAGGGGTTCGTCAGAAAAAAAGAAATATGTGAATCTCTTTACCTTTCTTAGCTTTGCTCTAGTAGCGAATGGAGTTAGGAAGCTCGATATGACAGTTCAAGCCAAGATTTTATCTGGAGGACTTCTGGGATTAGCTCAAATAGTGATCGTCAATTACTCTTTGAGAGAAGAACCACCAGTCCCTCCCCCCGTAATAAAAGCAGAACAACCAGTCGCTCCAATAAAGACGGAGGATTGGTACGGGGATTTGTGCAAAATTTATTTTAAAAAGTTTGCCGCAGGAAATAATGGAGAGGTAATGTTTAGGACCATTCGATTATTGGAGTCGTTAAAGAAAGAATTCGAATTCGGTTGTCGATATAAAGAGCGACAAATGTTAAGGACTCCTCAGCGGTTTTGGCAGCTATACTCCGAAAAACTGGAAAATGATATGTTCCCTAGTGAAACGCCTCAGGAATTCTGGAATAGGTTTATGAGCGAGAAGGAAGAAGATAAACCTAGCTTTCCTAGCTTTTTTTGCAGTTTGATACGCAAAGAAGAAGATTTTCAACATTTATATGAAGTAGTGCTTCCTGAGGATCAAACAGAATGCTCCAACTCATGCAAGATAGTCGGTTTTCATCAGTTATCTACTGATGTTAAGGCTCGCGTTCAGGACTTGGTGTCTGGGATAACAAATAATTCTGGTCCAATTAAAATCGAGCTAAGTCCAAGTAAAAATGAAATGATTGCTATTATAGATGGTAAGGTGAAAGATATATACCTATTTAAGAAATCCATTTTGTTTATATGTGAGAATAAAGATATGAATCTTTTTTCTTACAAATTCGACTTTGATTTTAATAATTATGTATTTAAATTAGATGAAATCAAAATGAGCTACCCTGAGCGAAATTCTCCCCCTTTGTGCCACTTATTTTTCCCTTTGGAGCGGCCTCGAATAGGCGAGGTTTTTTGAACGCGAAGCTTGAGCAGCTGCTTTAGAGCTTCGATGCAGAAAAGATTGCCTACGTCTCTGAAGTATACCCAAACAACTTCAAAACTTGGATTTTCGGCGGCGCCTGCTCTGCACATTATCCTTGCACAGTGGTCGCGTTCTCCAGACAAAACATGTGCGCAAAGGTGTGGAAAACTTGTTCATAACTTTTAAGGCATCAGAATCGTGATTTCTGATCAAAAGTAAAGTAAAAATTTTATAAAGATGGCTTGCGATCTTTTTAGGTATCTAGATATGAACGAGTTATGGATTGGTTTCTTAGAGAATGAATCTTTTTGTTTTTTGAAGTTAACCCGTTCTAAATAAAGGAAACTTCCTTTGTTCAAAAAAGTACCTCAATTCGATGAGGTACTTTTCTTTATTAAGAAATGATTTAGCTTTTGGAAGAACCTTCCAGAATTAAAACATCATTTGGTATATTTGAGCTTAAGAGGGAGGATAGTCAGATGACAATGTCTCAAATGCCTAATGATGAACCATCTAAAGAAAAGCTCAGAATGCTTCTGTTTCAGCTCAGTGAGTTGCTCAACGATCCACCTATTGTGATTAATTGGTTAGATTGGACGGAAACGATTGAGGATTTAATGGATGAGATTGAGGAGCTCTCCTCTTTTGCCCGTGAGCGATTAGATGACCTCGTTGTGGAGGCGCTGAGAAGAGCCCGTGTCCATGTTGAGGATCTTGATAGTGAGGCAGCTCCAACTCAAACAGAACGGAGCGCCCATGAGTATTACGCACAGGTCGCCTTCGTTGCATCAGAGATCAACGATTTGAAGTCTTACTAATGTGTATAGAGGAAAGGGGCTTCAATTGTCGCTTCTCCTTGTTCTGAAGAAACAATCCAAAGATAGTCGTGTCCTTTAGTGAAGAGGTGGCTGAGCTTCTCCTCATCGATAAGGAGGGTGAGCCGCTCTTGCTTTCTTTTTGTCTCAAACGACAGGCTGTGGGTTGTTTTAGGGGTGGTGCTGAGATCAACAGCATAAAGGGAAAATGTGTCGTAGTAAGGGGGCGCATCAAGGGTTAGATATAGTTTTCCATTTTCTCGATGAAGAGCTGAAGAAAATGAAAGAGAGCGTCGGGGAATATCTGTGGTGGGAGAGATCATTCCGTGCCCAGAATCCAGTGCGCGGATCTTAAACTTTACGGCGCCATCACGGGCTTGCAGCCAAAAGGGGAAGGGGAACGTTGTCTCTTCTTTGTCGAAGTAGAGAACGATTTGTTTTCCTGCGAGATCGGTTGAGTCATGGGGCCATTTGGCCGTGTAAACATCGTACTCAGCCTCTTTGATTTTTTTACCCTCTTTGACTTGAGGCGGACCCCACGGGCGAGATTGAATCTCTCCTGGTCGGGACGTTGCCCCTTTTTGAAGGCGCTCCTCTTCAGATAAAAACTCTAAATCGAGAGACATGAGGGGAATGAGGAAAGCGTTCATTTCTTCAGTCGGAACCCAAGCTTTTCGTGTAAGGGAATAACATTCGGTGACACATTTTTTCTTGGCATCCACTTCGTAGAGAATCCATGAAGTGGCACCAGGAGCCCCATTTTGAAGCCATGATTTCCACTCGATCTTTTTGGAAAGATGGGTCGGAATGCTGACCTCTTCGAAAAGAAATCGCCCCTCTTTCTTTGTATGAAGATGGAGAAGGGTTGCGAGTTCGTTTTGCTCGGTCACAATATAGCTTCCTACATCTCCTTGCTCGAACTTATCTTGCAGGGTCAACGCAGAGAGGGAGGAGGCGAAGACTAAAAACAGGATGATCCATCGTTTCATAAGAATGATGATACAGGATGAGGAAAATTTTAGCGATCAATTTGAAGGGTAATATGATCGATTTTAAAAGTTTCTTTGATGATCTTTTGTGCTTCTTCTAGTACGTCGCGGTCTGCTTCGAGATGAGCGCTCAAGGCGTGGGCTTTGGTGGAGAGAGACCAGACATGGAGGTCATGAATTTTTGTAACGCCAGGGATCGAAAGGAGAGATGTTTCGACGGCGTCATAATGGATGCCAGAGGGGGTCCCTTCCATCAAAATTTGAAGGGTTTTTTTTAAGATTTTGCCAGACGTAAAGAGGATCATTGAGGCGATGATCAGGGTGATGATGGGGTCGATGATATTCCATCCAGTAAAGTAAATAAGAATCCCTGTTACGATGACTCCGATGCTTCCGAGAAGATCTCCAATGACATGGAGATAGGCGGCCTTTACGTTGATCTGTTCATCATGGTCATGGCTATGGAGAATTTTCATCATGGCAATGTTAGAGAGGAGTCCAAAAGTGGCAATGATAAAGACGACGCCTCCCGCAACCTCGTGTGGGGTGATGAGTCGTTTGATCGCTTCGTAGACAAGGACAGCGCAAAGGGCCCATAAGGTTAATGCACTTGCTAGGGCTCCCAAGATTTCTGCTCGCTGATAGCCATAGGTCATGGTTTTGCTTGAGGGACGTTTTGCAATCCTTAAAACAATCAAGCTTAGGACAAAAGCGCCGACGTCGGTGAACATGTGTAGGGCGTCACTGATCAGGGCTAAACTGTGAGCAACGATTCCTCCGACCAATTCAATGAGCATGAAAAGGAGGGCGATCAGGGTCGCTGTTTTGAGTTTTTTTGTTTCTTTGTCATCCCCTTCTTCAAGGGGCTTAAGGTCAAAATGACAGGTCATATCTTCTTAATATGTGATTCAGGGGTTTTCTTCAAAGGGAAGATCGAGTAAATAGGAGCATATAAGATCAAGAGGTATGTCCATGAGATTTTTGCTGATTGCAAGTGCTTTGTGTTTAGGGTCTCTTTATGGGGGAGAAGAATTAGCATTGGTCAAAGAGCTTCCCGCTTCGCAGTGGAAGGAGGAAGTGGCGAATATAGATGATGCCGTTGTGAAGTTGACAGATCTTCGGAATAAAGAACTTGCAAGAGCTGCATGGGCGCAAAATCAGGGAGATCGTCTTCAGTTTCGTAATAATAACCTCCTCGATGCAAGGCGGTATTGGAACGAAGCAGAAACAAGTCGGGAGATTGCAGCGCGGTATCAGGAAGAGATCGATAAGCTTGAGATTCGAAAAAAAGAGGTGCTTGAAAGGCAAGGGATTGACTATACTCCCGAGTCATGATCTACTCAACATCGCTTGCTCTTTTGACCGATCTTTACGAGTTGACAATGGCTTATGGTTATTGGAAGCTGGGGTTGGCAGATCGAGAAGCGGTGTTTACACTCACCTATCGCCGCCGCCCATTTCAGGGGAGTTTTGCGATTACCGCAGGACTTGAAACAGCGATTCAATGGATTGAAAATTTACGATTTACGGAAGAAGATCTCTCTTATCTAGAGGGACTAAAATCTCCATGTGGTACGCCTCTTTTTGAGAGGGGGTTTCTTGACTATCTGAAGGATTTTTCTTTTGATGGAGACATTTTTGCGATGCCAGAAGGAACTCCTGCGTTCCCTTATGAGCCTCTTCTCTTGGTCCGTGGGCCGATGGTTGGCGCGCAACTTTTAGAAAGTGCTCTCCTAAATATTATCAACTTCCAGACCATTATTGCGACAAAAGCTTCGAGGATCGTTGCAGCAGCAGAAGGGGACGAAGTGGTTGAGTTTGGGCTCAGGCGGGCGCAGGGGATTGATGGGGCCCTTTCTGCAACAAGAGCTGCAGTTGTAGGGGGATGTATATCGACGTCGAACACCCTTGCAGGAAAACTCTATGGGATTCCTGTGAAGGGAACGCAAGCCCATAGTTGGGTGATGGCTTTTCCCTCAGAAAGGGAGGCGTTTGAAGCCTATTCGAAGGTCCTTCCTAAGAATTGCCTCTACCTTGTCGATACCTATGATAGTATCAAGGGTGCTCAGATGGCGATTGATGTAGCTCAGCAGCACAATATCGAGATGATAGGGGTCCGTTTAGACTCTGGCGATTTAGCAAAGTTGAGCATCCAGATTCGAAAGCTTCTCGATCAGAAGGGATTTAAAAATGCAAAGATCATGGCAAGTAATGAACTTGATGAATTGATTATTCGAGATTTGAAAAGACAGGGAGCGCAAATCGATCTTTGGGGAGTGGGGACAAATCTGATTACTGCGAAAGACCAACCAGCGCTCGATGGGGTCTATAAGCTTGCAGCTATTCAAGATGAGAAAGGGAAGTGGGTGTATAAAATGAAAATCTCTGAGCAGCTCGTGAAAACAACTAATCCTGGAATTCTTCAGGTCAGACGGTATTTCGATGAAGAAGGGACAGCCTCCGTTGATATGCTCTATGATCTAGAACTTGGAGCGCCAATGGCTCCGGAGATTGTTGATCCCCTTGATGCGACGAGGAAAAGAAAGATTCATGATTCTACTTATCGCGATCTTCTCGTCCCTATCTTTGAAAGGGGGAAGAAGGTCTATTCCTCGCCAAAGTTAATGGAAATTCAAGAGAGGACACAAGCAGAGCTTGAAACTCTCTGCTTAACTGTCCGCCGATT
Source organism: Chlamydiales bacterium (assembly GCA_024233515.1). GTDB lineage: Bacteria > Chlamydiota > Chlamydiia > Chlamydiales > Simkaniaceae > Neptunichlamydia. The sequence goes on along the minus strand of JACKPO010000006.1, from coordinate 14,938 downwards.
CTTAAATCCTGACCCCTATTTTGTTGGGTTGGAATCAAACATCTATGATATGAAAATGAAGCTGATCTATGAAATCAAAAACCGATAAAGCTCTTATTATTGTTGACCTCCAAAATGATTTTCTCCCAGGAGGAGCTCTTGGAGTTGATGGGGGGGAAGAGATCATTCCGATCATTCATCAGTTGATGGACCGTTTTGATGTGGTCATCGCGACTCAAGATATTCATCCAAAGGGACACGTGAGTTTTGCTGAAACTCATGGAAAACAAGTGGGAGAGACAGTCGAACTTGAGGGGCAAACGCAAGAACTTTGGCCTATCCATTGCGTTGAAAACACTCATGGAGCAGCCCTTGCGGATGGGTTAAACAAAGATAAAATACAGGCCTATTTCAAAAAAGGGACCGATCTTCAAGTCGATAGCTATAGCGCTTTTTTTGATAACGATTATGAGAGTGAAACGGGGTTGGATGATTACCTTCGGCAGAGAAAGGTGAAAACTCTCTATCTTGTGGGGCTCACAACCGATTTTTGCGTGAAGTTCACAGCGCTCGATGCACTGGATCTCGGTTTCAAAGTTGTGATCGTTCGTGATGCTTGCAAAGGGGTTTTTGATGAAGAAAGAGCACTAGAAGAGCTAAAGAAAAAGGGGGCAAAAATCGTCTTTTCTAAAGATCTTTTATCTCGACAAGCTTCTTTTGGCTTGTGGTCCCTTTTAAAATAGTGATTGAGGATTTTGAGACGCCATACTCTTTTGCAAGGAGGGCGATCAGGGATTCATTGGCTTTTCCTTTTTCAGGCGCGGCAGTTAGCCGAACTTTAAGAATCTCTCCCTCCCATCCAACGATTTCATTTTTGGATGACTTAGGGAGAACTTTAACTGAAATTTTCATGTTGACTTTCCATTTTCCATCTTTTAACATATAGCTGAATTAGTATAAAACAGTAGTAATTGGGCAGAAGATTTTCATTGAAAATGAAGCGCGGAGAGCGAAGCTGGCTTCGTGTAAGCCAGTAAGATCGAGCGTAAAATTTCCGGTGAAAAGATCTGGATGAATTGCTACTATTTTACACTACTTTAGCTATACACCCATGATGAATTTTTACCTAATCCCTCACCATCCTTCCTACCATCATTGTCATTAATGACAATCGATTCTTTGTATTCATCATTTAAACAATTAGGAAGGAACTTATGACAAAAAAAATGAATTTAATGCGTGTGATCAGCGGCACGTTTCTCATCGCTGGAACAATGATCGGAGCAGGAATGCTCGGGATTCCCCTGGTTACAGGAGTTTCAGGATTTATTCCTGGTCTTCTTGTAACAGGAATCGTCTGGTTTTTCATGTACTGTACGGGACTTCTCTTTTTAGAAGCGGCCCTTTGGATGCCTGATGGATCGAATGTTCTCTCCATAGCAGGGCGCTTTTTTGGGAAAGGAGGACGTCTTGTTTCAGGGGGAATGTTTATCTTTCTCTACTACTGCTTGATGATTGCCTATTTCGCAGCGGGAGCCCCTCTTCTTGCCGACGCTTTTTCGACTCTAGGATGGTCTTTCACAGGGTGGGAGATGTTTGCCATTTTTGGCCTTCTCTTTGGGATGATAGTTGCGATTGGTCCCAAGTCGATTGATCGGGTCAATATCATTATGAGTATTGCGATGATTGCGGCTTGGTTTTCCCTCATTGGAAGTGGAAGTGATGAGGTTGTTGCACCTCGTCTGACCTTCACGAAATGGCCAGCTATGATCTGGGCAATGCCTGTTCTTTTTAGCGCCTTTGGGTTTCACAATGTGATCCCTTCCCTCTGCAGCTATTTGAAACGAGATAAGCGTTCCCTTCGCATCGCGGTTTTCTGGGGATCGTTTCTTCCGCTTATTGTTTATATCGTTTGGCAGTGGCTGGTGATTGGGGCAATTCCTCAGGAGGTTCTAGCCAAAACGCTCGCCGAGGGGACCTCTATTACAACCGCTTTCTCCACGGTGAGTGGTAATCCTTCCTTTGCTGTGATCGGAAGGTTTTTTGCCTTTTTTGCCATTGTGACCTCTACCCTTGGGGTGGCTTTCTCAATGGTTGATTTTCTTGGTGATGGCTTCAAAATTGTAGAGAGGCGTGGGCTCAAACGGGTTGGCCTGACCTTTTTGACCTTCCTTCCGCCCTTTATCTTAGCGACCCTCAATCCTGGGATCTTCACGACTGCGCTTGGCGTGGCTGGAGGCTTTGGAGAGGCCTTTCTCAATGGCCTCCTCCCCATTGGCCTTCTCTGGGTCGGGAAATACTCGCGCGGGCTAAAGGCTGACCTGTCGTGGCTCGAAAACAAGGCGATTCTCACGCTCCTCATTCTCTATTCCCTCTTTGTGATCGTCCTCGAGATCCTCCACTTAATCAATCATTAAAAGCCAAATTGATTGCTATCTTCAGCACGTCGCTGAAGCTATAGCTGAATTAGCGTTAAAATAGTAACAATTCATCTATGACGTTTGGATCCGTGTCTTTCGGTAGATCGAAACTGAGGGTTTATCCACCAAATCTCGTCCTGCGTATGACATGAGCTTCAAATTGTTAAATTTGGGAAGCGAATGCAGGAGCAGCCGATGGCCGAGAGATTTCAGATGGAAATCGGTCTGAGCAAGGACTGGTGCTGTGCGACCGCACTGCCCTCCGCAGCGTCAGATCCGATTTACGCTGAAAGCTTCGGCTCAAGGGGGGCGGCAGGGGGGTGTTGCCGTTAGGTCAACACCAGCCCGACGCGTCTCATAGGTAGCTAATAATAAATGAATTGCTTCATAGTTTTTCAATCTAAATTAGAGGGTGCCCCTCAAAGAGGGGCACCCTCTAAAATTATTTTTACCTCTTAATAATTAATCGTTCATCACATATGATGAAAGGCACAAGCCACCCCTCAGGGGTGAAAACAATAGGAGTGGTATTCTATGGTAGGAAAAGTTGCAGTGGCATTGAATCAAGCGGTAAAATCGCTAAGAAATTCAAATCCTGACGATCCAATGACCCAAAAACTCGCTGATGCAGTCTCAAGAATCGGAAGGGGAATGATCAGAGAGAGCGTGTTTGGCAGCGCGAGCAGCGTTGCGAACAATTTCTGGCAAGGCCGGGTGGATGTAAATCATCCGGAGTAGGTCATCGAGGGTGGCATCCATTTCGATCGCTAAGATGAGTTGATGGATCATATTGGATGCCTCTTCCCCTATAATATGTGCTCCAAGGAGTTTTAACGAGTGTTTTTCGAAGAGGAGTTTGACAAACCCTGTCTCTGGGAGAAGAGCCATCCCACGCGCACTTTTGGCGTAGGAGTTTTTCCCAACAATGTAGGGGATCTTTGCCTCTTTGAGTTCGCGCTCCGTTTTTCCTACCCCAGCAATTTCAGGGTGGGAGAAAACGGCATGGGGAACTGCTTTGTAGAAGATCGGCTCCTTACTCGGGTTCCCAAAAAGGGTACGAAATAGATATTCTCCCTCAAAATTTGCTGAGTGGCGGAACAAGTAGTTACCGACGCAGTCACCAAGCGCCCAAATATTCTCAGCAGTGGTTCTCAGGTGGTTGTCGACTTTAACAAAGCCTTTGTCGTCGATTTGCACATCTGTTTTTCCGAGGTTGAGGGTATCGGTCCATGGCTTGATCCCTGTAGCGACGATCAGGGCATCTCCAGTCGCCTTTTGAAGGGTCCCTGTCTGATCTGTATAGGTAGCGGTAAAGGTTTCGTTTTCATAGGTTACTTCTTTGAAAGCACACTTCAGATGGAGATCAACCTGTTTTGAAAAGGCTTCCTCAAAGGCTTCGCGAATCTCATCGTCTTCAAGACGGAGCAACATGCTCCGTACAAGAAAGGTTGTTTCCACACCTATAGCGGAAAAAAAATAGCCAAGCTCTGTAGCAATAAATCCTCCGCCGATTACGATCAGTTTTTTGGGTTTTTTAAGGCTTCGAAGAGCTTCTTGGTAGGTCATGTAAGGGGTTTTTTCAAGGCCGGGGATTTTTGGGATGGCTGCGCGTGCGCCGACGGCAAGGAAGATTTTTTTCCCAAGGATTCTTTCTCCACCCACCTCGATGGTCATTTTATCGATGAATTTCCCTTCGTGAGGGTAGTAATCAATATTGGGATGATCGTGGTAGAGGGGAGCAATACTTTCCGATTCCCCATCGATGGTTTGGTTAACCCGTTTGACAAGGTGCTCAAAATCAACGGTGAAGGATCCCTCCATTTCAATTTCAAATCGTTTAGCATCTCGAATCATGGAGGCAAGTTGAGCGGTATGGATGAGCATTTTTGAGGGGATACACCCCCGGTTAAGGCAGGTTCCCCCAAGGGGTCCTTTTTCAATAATCGCCACTTTTTTGCCGAGGTCAGCAACGGGACGAACCAATTTTGTTCCTCCTCCGGAGCCAATCACAACGACGTCATACTCTTTGACCATTAACGATATCCTCATCTATATGCTATTAAAATCTTTTATACCTAATGTGATTCAAAAGTTGGGAATTTAGCAAGGCGGCTGCGAAAATTTTTTGTCTGGAGCGAGCGACCATTGTGCGAGCACAAGGCGCGAGTGAAGGCAAGAAATTTGCTGCAAAGCCAACGCAGCCAAAAACAAACTTTTCAATCATTTTAGGTATATACACACTTGCCACTCTAATTGCAATTTTAGTATAATCAGCCAAAACAAAGGATTGTTATGAAGAAATGGTTATCAGTTTTTCTTGCTGCATCAACGCTTGCTTTTGCTTCTGAAAAAGAAGAAAAAGGGCAGGAACTTTGCAATTTCACAAGCACGGTTTTTTCTATTTTAGAAGATCAATCTCATGCCGTGGAACCCAGCCATTTGGCAAAGGCTCATGCGGAATCGATCGATCGATTGAAAGCTTATGAACATGGCGATCTAGGGGGACTTGCGGAAAAGTTTATTGCTTCCATGAAGGAAGGGGAAGAATCCAAAGAGGCCTTTGGTGATGCGATTTCTTCTTTGGGACGTTTGGTCAAATGCTCCGTGGATGATGAATACTACCGTTCTAATACCCCCTTTATGCTTCATAAAGAGGATATCCAAAAAGCGCTTCAGCAGATGGAAGCCCATCTTAAAGAGCGTTTGCCACAAGGGAAAGGGGTGAACTATCATAAAGTGATGATTGAGTCTCTTGCGGATCAGAAATATGATTTAGCTCTCTACTCCTACTTCAAAATTGCAGAAGAGCGTTGCCAAAAATCATAAGGGTTTTCTGAGGTAATGCATCGAGACCCCTTGGTGATATCCCTCTCTTGTATACTCGAGGGTGAACCCAAGCTTTTGGTAAAATTTAAGGGCCTGAAAGTTCATGGTTTCCAAGTGGACAAAAGAGCACCCAAGCTCTTTTCCTCTTTTCATAGCTTTGTTCATTAGCTGCGTTCCATAACCCTTCCCACGCAGTTTCTTTTCTAGAAAGAGTTGCTTGATATGGAGGGCGCCATAGAAGGTTTTTGCCATAATAACGCCAATTGTCTCCTCCTCCTCTTTTACCGCAAAAGCAAAACTATTGACATCTCCATCAAAACCAAAGGTCTCGACAGAATGTCTTAAGAATCCTCCATAGGCATACTTTTCAAGCTCCCACGTTGGTTCGACTTCTTCAATCACACACTCAGTTGTAAACATCGCCATCCTCTATTTTTATTTGGCAAGCGATCTTAGCTCTCTGATGTTTTTTATGAAATAAAAATCATCTCTTTGGTATAGAAAAATCAAAGGAGCTAAGCCGATGGTCATGTCTTATCGAGTCAAAGGGACGCTGATTTTTTTCTTTTCCCTCATCATTTTGATTTATGGGATGATTTTGCGTGACGCACCGACTTCTGCGTCGGCTGCAGCCATCGGAACACAGACAACTGTCTATCTTAAGGCTAACTTTTTCTACTTTATCTATCTAATACTCCAGATCCCTTTTGGTTTTTTGTTTGATCGTTATTCCTTAAAAAAGCTCTATTTTTGTGTTATCTTCATTGCAGGAATCGGTGCGATTATCCCTATTTTTTCTAATACCTTGATTGGGATGGGATATTTTCTTGTTGTGGCTCCACTCTCAGCGGTCTTCGTTGGGGCTATGGTCACTGCGTCGCGGTGGTTCGCTCATCGCTTTTTTGCGATTGCTATTGGATTTACCCAACTTTTTGCAGCGATTGGAATTCTTGTCGGGCTAGAACCGCTCATTCATTTCGTGAATTACCGGGGGCTTGGGCCGGCCATGGTAACGGCTGGGATGATTGGGATTGTTTTTGCGATTTTGAGCTGGTTTATTTTCCGTGAAAATTCTCAGGAAAAGCCTCCACCCTTTGACAAAGTTCACTACATGGACGAAATCAAAATATTCCTGAAATCAAAACAAGTTTGGTGGATCGCCATCTACTCGTTATTTTCATGGGGAACTGTCGATATTTTTGGGGGGCAATGGGGGGGGCCATTTCTCAAAGCAAAGTTCAATTATTCTGTTTCAGATATGAATATGATTCTTGCGATGTTTTGGTTTGGCTTTGGTCTTTTAAGTCCTTTATTTGGATGGATCTCAGAAGTTCTCGATAATCGACTCACGATCCTCCGTGTAGGCCCATTACTTGGAATGGTATGCTCGCTGATTCTCCTCTATCTTCCACTGACCGCTCGTGCTAACGTTGCCTTTCTTTTCTTTGGGGTTGGTATTGTTGGTGCGGCGCACATGCTCACCTTTGCCCTTGTGAAAGATCTCTTTAGCTTAAGGATCGTCGGGTTTGCCCTAGGGTTTGTGAACTTCTTCGTGGTGATTGGTCGGCAGGTTTTTGGCCCCTTGACCACCTTCTATTTCAAGCTCACAGGAGCAGGAACGACGCCTACCTTATTGGAAATGAAGCAAATCTTTGTCCTCATTCCGATCTTCTTCGCACTCAGCTTTATTGCTAGCCTGTTTTTTAAAGAAACCCATTGCCTTCAAACCGACGAGAATCACTAGCTTCATCTGCTGGAAGCTGATCAATAGCCTTTGCCCAACACCTGGTGACAAATAAGCTATTTTGAAGTTCTCCTGACGCGACGTTTCTCAATTGATTAAAGAGGGATTGAGCAGAGTCTCCTCGAGGCTTCGTACTAAATGTGGTTGGATTTGTCATTAACCTCTGGAGTTCCTGTACCGTTTCTTGGCTTGGATCTTCTCGGCGCAGCGCTAAAATGAGCTGTTTGGTTGAGGATTTGAAATAGTTGGGAATTTCTGCCCCGCTTTTGGCTCCAAAGGTGTAGAGATAGATAGCTTTTGTTAGATGGTGTCGTCATAAGATAAATTTTTTGTTATACTTCTAGCGTTGATCACAAACGAAAGGAGTAGATCGTGAAAAGTGCGCATAGGAGACATGACATATCAGACCGAACTTGGAGTATATTGCAGCCTCTTCTCCCAGGAAGAAGAGGGATGTGGGGTGGTATTGCAAAAGATAATCGGCTGTTCATTAATGCTGTTTTTTGGGTTCTTAGAACAGGGGCCCCTTGGAGAGATTTGCCTCCGGACTATGGAGACTGGAAGAATACTCACCGACGTTTTTGTCGTTGGAGAGACAAAAATATCTGGGAAAATCTACTGGAAGCACTGATCATAGATCCAGATTATGAATGGCTAATGATTGATGCAACTCATATTAAAGTTCATCCCCATGCTGCAGGTGCAGTAGGTGGAAATCAAGATATGACTCGAACAAAAGGGGGCTCAACTCAAAATTGCATATTGCCGTGGATGCGCATGGTATGCCGCTCAGACCGATTGTTACAGAAGGTACCCGAGCTGATTGTAAGGAAGCTAGCAAGTTGATACAGGATATTGTAGCGGAATATTTGCTGGCAGACAAAGCGTATGACACCGAGGAAATAATAAAGAAAGCGGAAGAACAGAGCATGCAAATTGTCATTCCTCCGAAGAGAAATATGATAAAGACTTATACAAACTAAGGCATTTAGTAGAAAACGCTATTCTTCACCTGAAGCGTTGGAGAGGCATAGCAACAAGATACGCAAAAACGACGGCTTCATTCTTAGCTGGAGTTCAAATTAGGTGTATAGCTATGTGGGTAGATATCTTATGACGACACTATCTAGTAGATACACCCTTTTGTTTTAACCAATTAAGATGATCGATAAATCCAACTTGCAGGTATTTCCTTCCCATCTCCGCAGAAGCATCTAACGAACCTTTATTAACCTTCATGTTAAGCTTGTTTGCTTCATTTTTGATAACATTTAAGTGAAGTGGAAAAATTCTTACCAGTGTTTCAAGATCTTGGGAGTTTGGATCCTTTTGCATATGCTCGAGATCGATCAAACCTATTTTCCCTTTCTTTTTCCCATTTTCTTCTACAACATACATAGGCAGATTATCATAGCGAACGAAATCTTCTACACCAGCAATGTGTCCGAGAGGATTAAGCTGATAACTTACTAAATCACTGAGATAGACCCTTGAGAATAATCTTGTCAATTCACGCACTGCCTCATCGAATAGCTCTGGCTGAGAAAGATAGAGTCCCATATTATGGTAGCTATCCACATTGATTGGGAGTCTTTCTTCAACAAGGAATTCTTTACATAGGTTGGCTTTGGGAATGATTAAATGAGAACTATTTTGTGAATTTAAAATAGACCTTATCTCTTGCATTTGATGGAAACGTGTAATAGCGTCTTTTCTTCCTGAACTCTTCAAAACAACCCCAGGCATCTCTTGGGGAAGGTATACTGTTGTTTTCCCTCCGTCTGCTTGTGGTATTGAATGAGATTCTGGTCCTTTTACCTTTTCGCATTGAACTCGGTACTGGGGATATAAATTACTAGGTAAGTGAGGTTTCCTCGCTAGGTAGCCTCGAAAATGTTTTTGAATAGTAGCAGCAGCCTTATCCTTTGGAGTGTTAGGATGAATAACTGGAATAGCATTTTGTTGATGTATGTTACCATTAATTTGATTAGGAACGGATTGAATATTTTGTGCATATGTATTGAAAATCTGCTCATGGCTTTTAGAACATGCCGTTCCTATATAACCAATCCCCGAAAGAGGGATTGTTACAGGGAATGCAAGAATGAATAATGCTACTGCAGCAACTTTAGCACTTGTAGAATATGCCTTCTCTGTAAAAGTGATTTTATCAGCACCACCTGAAATTTTTTCAACAGTTATGGTTTTCCCAAATCCAACACGTAATAAGCCTAAGCCGAAATTTCCTATCTTTTCGCCAAGATCAGCATTGGTTTCTAGATTACTATCTCTAGTAAATGTTATTAATAGCTTATTTATCATCTGAGTGCAGGACAAAAAATTTGAGAACGAAGTAACCAGGGAAATTGCATGAAGAAATTTCTTAACACTCCATGCTTAAAACATTTAGCATATAACTCTTATCCCAGCCAGCTTTAGACCTTTTATTTTTGATACCTGCCTTGGTCTTTTTATCAGCCTTTAGTAAATTCAGCGTAGCCCTTCGAATAACAGAAAAATTCTCAGCTCCATTGTCCTTACGCACCTTGCAACCGTCCTCTCTATACGAAACATCGAGTTGCCAGTGAAGCTTATTCTCTACAGACCAATGACTTCTAATACCCCTACTTATCTTCCAAGCATCTGCCGGCAAACTTGAGATATAATATCTGAACTCTGTCGTCTCCTTTCCTTTTATTGTCCGTTTGCTCTTTAGACAACTTATACTATTCAAATCTTTCCAGTCAGCTTTTTGTGATAACCAACTCAATTCTTCTGTAGTCCAAACCTCCCGTATTTCATGACGTCCTCGAGATTTCTCTTCGCTGGTGTAGTGGTCACATTCTGCTTCATCTGGTGAGACTTCTAAAGCTTGACTGAAAAAGTTTTCCACCTCAGCATGAAGATTACCTTGATTACCCTTCAGTGCCAAAATATAGTCTCCTCCCTTATTTCGAATTTTGGAGGCTATTTCTTTCTGACACCCCGCTGCATCAATTGTCACAACAGCTTTTTGGATATCCAATAAATCAATCAACAAGGGAAATGTTGTAATTTCGTTTGATTTTGTCTCTGTTGCTAATTGACCCAAAACCATGTCATTTTCTACAGAAAATGCGCTCACGAGATGAATAGCTTTTTCTTCACCACTACCTGAGTTACAAATTCTTTTCCCATCTAGAGCAATAACCCCTCCAACAACTTTAGCAACCTTCTGGGTCCAGCTAATAAAACATCGCTCAAACGAATTTGGATCAACGAAACGAAAGAAGCGGCTAAATGTATCATGGGATGGAATTCCATCAAGACAGATCCCTCGATCTTGTAACCAAATGAGATTAGCTTCTCCCCAAAAACTAACCTCTACCCAATCATCGGCTCCACATAAGACAGCAAGTATTGCTACAGTGATAATGTCAAAAAGAGAATAAACCTGATTCCTGTGCTTCCTTGGATCGGGTAAAACTGAAAAACTGCACATGACCGATGTTTCTTGAAAATTCTGAGACACCATCATAAACCTCCTTGGTTAGGAGGTAAAGTTTTTAAAATTTAACTTAAAATATCAAATCTTTTCTTCATGCAATTTCCCTGTTGGATTACATGTGAGCTTGTTTCTGCAAACCGCTGCTAATACCATTTATCAAAAATAAAGTTTAGTTTATAGTCTTTGATTTTTAACAACGTGAAGGTCAAATGAATACACCAGAAGACATCCAACTTCAGAATACAGAAATCGACTTCTTTCGACTCGCGAAGCGAGAACCTAATCCTAGAACGCGCATACGTTTCCTTGCTTTAGGTCACCTAAAAATCGAATGACATATCTGTGATCTCCCTTATACCTTACCCTCATAGCCACAAACTCCTACTCTTGGAGAGTTGACAAGAGGCATCAACATGTATGTGTCTTCTTCTTGCAGCGCACAAGAGTGCTTCTTGCTACATCGGTTGCAAGTAGTTTCTCCGCATAGAGAGCAAATAATCTCTGGTTGCTTCTCGCAAATTTCACAGGAAAATGGAGGGGGATCATTTTGCATGAGCATTGTTACCTTCTTTTGGGGACAGCTTTGAAAAGCTTCCAAAACTTGTAACATTAATTCTGTTGAAGAACCCATGTCATAAACATACTCCAACTCCAAGCCTGGAGAGAAAACTTGCCCTACTTGCTTTTTCATTGATTGACTGGGGTTGCCCGACTTGGTATGAGACATATAGCGCCTTCCGCCAATTGTAAATTCGCTGAGGTGACCGCAACATTCAAGCCACTCATCCCTTAAGAATTGATCCAGATCGCTAAGTGTAAGACTGTTTGCGACAGCAACCATCATCCAATACATATTTGGCTCTTCAGCCCAAGAAATACGGACGAGATATCCTTCTTCTAGCTTTTTCTGAGAGCGTAGGGATTGCAAAACGCCTTCACACTTGAGTAAATGAGCGCTTCCTTTGCCAGGCGTGTATTTTTCTTTGCAGCCAATAATACACTTTCCTTCAGTTCTGATTTTCATAGGAATACTCCTTGGTTTGTTGAGAGAATTTAATTCCTCCACGCTGCTGCGACGATCCAATGGCCCATTGGCCATGGGTGAAGAGCGAAAGGGAAAAAGAACCCAAATTCACCCAAAGATCAGCCACATTAGCCCCCAATCCTTCCACAAAAAATGGGGCAACTAGGACTTGAACCTAGGACCTACGGATTATGAGTCCGCAGCTCTAACCACTGAGCTATTGCCCCATGAAAAGGAATCAGTATAGAGGTTTTGGGATTATTTGTAACGGTGTTTGCAGTTTGTCTCTTTAATAAAGAGGAGAAGGATGAGGGAAGTGGCGAGGTAGAAGGGGAGGCGGAAGAGAGAATCGGCAAAGTGTTGAGCTGAGAAAAGATCGGTTCCGGGATAGTTAACATCGATGAAGAGCCCCACAAGGGGATCGGCAAGGGCGCCAAGGAGGGCATTTCCTGCATTCATGAAGGCAAGGGCCGTGATGGAGACTGAAAAGGGATTGATTTCGTAAATCATGGGAAACGATAGGAGGAAGGTGCTAGCGCTAAACCCAAGAAGAAAAAAGAAGAAACCAAGGAAAGGTGTGGGAATGGCTGGGACGTAGACAACAACAAGGAAAAAAAGAAGGGTTGCTACGGTTCCAAGGAACATAATGGGTTTTCGTTTTTTAAGGGAATCTGACAGCCACCCAAAGAAGGGGGCGCCGATGGCAAATCCAAAGAAAAGGAGGGAATTGACAAAGGGAGCGGGTTGATCTCCCAAATGATACTTAATTTTCAGGAAGGGTGTTCCCCAAAAACCGGCAAAGACGGTAATGGTTGTCCAGGCCAGGCCGCTATAGAGGGTGAGGAGGTAGTTTTGTGGGTTCTTAAAAAAGAGATGGAGTCCTTCTCTAAAGGAAATCGTCTGCGTGGGGACTTGGGCTTTGAAGGAAAGAAGGGTGTGACGATCTCTTACGGAGACCCAATAGATGAGGGCAAGGATAAATCCGAAAAGGGCGATATCTAGGATCGTTGTTCTCCAACCAAAGATGTTGAAGGCAAAGTTGAAGGGAGTTTGTCCAATAATCGCTCCAAACATTCCAAAGGTCATCATGAGACCATTGAGAAAGGCAAAGTATTTGTGATGAAACCAATCTGCAGAAAGTTTCAAGACGGTGAGGATGGCGGCAGTCCCGCCAATTCCCATAATGAAACGGGCAAGAGAAGCGATGAAAAGGTTTTGGCTGAAGGAAAAGAGGAGGACACCAGCTGCGCAAATGGTCATTCCGATAGAAGTAATAAGGCGGGTACCAAATTTATCAATCAGGATTCCAGCGGGAATCTGAAAGAGGAAAAAGGAATAGAAATAACTCCCTGCAAGGAGCCCGAGTTGCGTAGCATTGATATGAAAAGCTTCGGTCAGATGTTTGATCATGACACTGGGTGTTACAACCATCAAAAACTTATAGAAGACAAAAAGAGAGGCCAGGACCCAAATGAAAGAGGAGTAGATCTTTCTTGGATGGGAGAAAAAAGGTTTAAGCTTATTTGGATGGGTCACTCGAAAGATCCTCTTTGATTTTTTGTTTTGCGTAGGTTTCTTTGATGAAGAGGGAGAGAATCAGTGAGAGTCCGAGCCATAAGGTAGCTCGGAGAAGGAAGGAATAGAATTCATGCGATGAAACATCGACGATCCCTTTGAAGAGAGTATTATGCCACTGAAAGTTAAAAAGGGTGCCAATGGCTTGGTCTGCGATGGCTGCAAAAATTGCATAGGTACTGTTTGCAAAAGCAAAAGAGGTCGCTGAAATCAGGGAGACATTTTGCTCTCTCATGATCGCAAGGCATAAGGGAAAGGTTCCAAAAGCAACGCCTTGGAGGAAAAACATTGCAAAGTTTAAAGAGATAGGGGGCGAGGTGAGGTTGCCAATTCCAATCGAAAGGAGGGTGGCTATTAAGACAGCAATGATGATGAATATCTTTCTTCGTTTTACGCGAGTTGAAAGGTAGCCCATGAGGGGACTTGCAAGAATCAGTCCTACAAAGAAGGAGGCGTGGACGGCGAGGGACTCAGCTTCGGAATACTGATATTTTGCTTTGAGATAAGCGATGCCCCAAAGCCCCAGAAAAACGGGAAATGTTGTCTGTGCAAACCCGGAAAAGAGGGTGATGATCCACGTTTGTTTCCGCTTGAGCATCCGAAAAATCGTTGAACTTAACTTTAGGCGTTGAACCTTAGGGTTAATATCATATTGAGCTCCTGGCGCATTATCTCTGACAACAAGAAAGAAAATAATGGCAAAGATAATTCCCAAAAGACCGTAATTGAGCATGGCTGTTGAAGCGCCCACTGCTTGGATGAGAGCATCTGTGAGATAAATCCCTGTTAGATCGCCCAGTGCTCCTAAAGCAATGGCAACCCCTATTAGGAATGCAAACATTGTGGGTTTAAACCAGTTAGCTACAATCTTTACAATATTTACGAGGGCAACACTGGATCCGAGTCCAATTAGGAATCGACCAATAAAGGCATAAGTCGCGGTAGGAGCGTATCCAAAGAGGATCGAGCCCAATGCGGTAATGAGGATGGCAAGGCTAGCAATTCTTCTTACTCCCCACTTATCAATTAAGATGGCGAAGGGGATTTGAAAAATAAAGAAGGAATACATGGCCATCGCTGTGAGAAGGCCCAGTTGATCGGTATCGAGTGAGTATTTGAGCGCAAGCTCTCCGACCATCACACTGGGTGAGATGAGGAGAAGCTGCTTATAGTATTGAAAAAGAAGGCTGATCGAAAGGATCAGCCATGGATAATACGGCCGCGGATGAGGGAGAAATTCATGGGAGTCATTTGCTTTCATTTAACTCCTTCTATCCTCACGTTAGCTTTGCCTTAATTAAAGGGCTTTTCGACGTTGAATATCTTGATCGAAGAAGGCTTTAATTTTGCTATGATTTCCAGAAAGGAGAACTTCTTTCAGTTCTTTTGCAACTTCTGGATTCTTTTTTCCTAGTTTTTCAACCATAGGGGCTGCTTTTTTTATGAGCTCCTCTTCCGAGAGAGAAGAGTTGCAACATAATTCGAATAGTTCATTGAGTGTGTGGAGGTTATCTTGAAGATCCGCCGCCTGCTCTTTGAACTTTTTGGTTAAATTGGATTCGGGTAGTTCTGCCATAAAGTGACTCCTGTTTCTTTCAACATAATATAATCAATAAATTTTTTTGCCGATAATTTCAAGTCCTCTGTATATAGGAATTATGATTCCTCTATGAAAAAAAAGGGGATTTTTTAAGTAATTGGAAATGAATAAGCGAAGTTTTTCAAGATTTTTCATCGTTTTTCTGTGTGGAATGGTACCACTATTTGGGGCTATTGACTTTATGGCTGCTGGTCCGACCCGAACAGATGGGGTGCCCAAGGAACACCTGAGTGAAGAAGAAGATGCCTATCTTGAAGGGTATATTCAAGCTTTGGTCAATTCT
>JACKPO010000005.1 GCA_024233515.1 Chlamydiales bacterium | reverse complement strand
GCGCCCCTTAGGACCTAGGGTCACTTTGACCGCTTTTGCTAGGGTTTTGACCCCTTTTAGGATCTTTGCGCGTGCTTCTTCTTTAAACTTAATATCTTTCGGTGCCATAAATCAAACGCCTCCTTCTTACTTTTCTACCGTTGCGATCACGTCATCAGCGCGGAGAACGAGATATTCCTCGCTATCGACCGTCACTTCCTGACCAGAATATTTATCCATGAGAATGGTGTCTCCAACCTTCACAGGCATGGGGAGAGTTTTCCCCTCTTCGGTGACTTTTCCATTTCCGATTGCAACGACGGTTGCCATTTCTTGTTTTTTCTTTGCTGTGTCAGGCAGGATGATTCCTCCTTTGAGGGTTTCTTCCTGTTCAAGACGTTGAACAATGAGGCGATCGCCTAGGGGTCTTAATGAAAGTTTCTTTTTCATTTCTTGCGACATATGATCACTCCTATTAGTGGTGAAAATTTCATACATTTTACACCCTACAATGTAAAGAAGGTACCATTTTTTTTCAACAAAAATTAGCAAACAAGTGTAAGCTCTGCTAAAAAATTAAATTTGATTGCAGGAGAAAGGTGTTTCGATTAGGGTATGGTTTTTTTAGAAAGGAGTTATGATGGCAAAAGAGCGGAAGGAAATACACGTCGATGATCAATGGGATGTTGCATCACTCTATCCAAGCTTAGACGATTGGAAAAAAGAGTTTACAGAGCTCACAAAAGATCGGAATGACAAAGGGTGTTTCCCCCATCTTGGCAGCTATCAAGGAAAAATTGGGGAAGGAGCGGAACACCTTGAATCGCTTCTAAACGACACCCTCGATATCGAACGGCGTCTCTATAAACTCTTTACCTATGCCCACCTCCGCCATGATGAAGATGTGGCTAATGAGACCTATAAAGAGGCTTATGATCGAATTTCTCTCCTTTATTATGACTACATGAATGAAACCTCTTGGGTTCAGCCAGAAATTCTTCAACTCCCAGAAGATTGTCTCGAAAAATACCTCAAGGATGCAAAGCTCAGTGACCATCACATCTATTTAAAAAAGCTTGCGGTCCTAAAACCTCACACCCTCTCAGCAGATAAAGAACACCTCATGAGTCTTGCTGGGAAAGCGCTTGAAACATCGCAAAAGGCTTTTGGGCTCTTTAACAATGCAGATCTCAAATTTGGAAAGATTCAAGATTCGAAGGGGAAGGAAGTTGAGCTGACACATGGATCTTATGGCCTCCATCTCCAGTCTAAGGACCGGACTCTTAGAAAAAATGCTGCCCTCGGCCTTCATGGAAAATTCATCGAATTTGAAAATACCGTTTCAGAACTATTAAATGGTCAAGTACAACGCCACATTTTTGAAGCGCGCGCAAGACATTATGGATCGGCGCTTGAAGCAGCATTGACCCCCCATCAAATCAATCCTGCTGTCTATCACAACCTTGTATCGACCGTTAGAAAGAATCTTCCCGTTCTTCACAATTACGTTTCCCTGCGGAAAAAACTTCTGGGATATGATCAGCTCCACTTCTATGATCTTTACGTCTCTCTTCTCCCTGAGTTTGAGAAACATTTCTCCTATGCAGAAGGGGTTCAGCTGGTATTAGATGCCGTCCATCCCCTTGGGAAGGAGTATCACCAGATTCTAGCTAAAGGACTTGGAGAAGAACGGTGGGTCGATCGATATGAAAATGCCCGTAAACGTTCTGGAGCCTATTCGAGTGGATGTTATGACAGTATCCCTTACATTCTCCTCAACTATCAAGGAACACTTCGTGATGTTATGACGCTAGCTCATGAAGCTGGCCATAGTGTCCATTCCTACTACAGCAATAAACATCAACCCTTCCAGTATTCAAATTATGCCATTTTTGTGGCAGAGGTTGCATCGACCTTTAATGAAGAACTCGTCTTCCGTTATCTGATGGAAAAAGCAGAGACACCTCAGGAAAGATGCTATCTACTCAACCAGAAGATCGACGATATTCGTGCGACCCTCTTTAGGCAAACGCAATTTGCAGAGTTTGAGCTCAAAATCCATGAAATGGGAGAGCAGGGGATTCCTCTCACCGCAGCAACGCTGAAGCAACTCTACAAAAAGCTCAACCAAGATTACTATGGGAAAGATCTTGTGATCGATCCAGAGATCGAAGGGGAGTTCCTTCGGATTCCTCACTTCTATTCCAACTTCTATGTCTATCAGTATGCGACAGGAATCAGTGCGGCTTATGCGTTGGTTGAAAAGCTCACGAAGGAAGGAGAATCTGCCCTTAGTTCTTACTTGAAATTCCTTTCGTCAGGATCCTCAAAATATCCTGTGGAGCTCCTCAAAATCGCCGGTGTTAACATAGAAGAAAGTGGACCAATCCAAACCTTAATCGATCGATTTGGCGAGCTCGTTAAACAGTTTGAACGGGAATTTTCTTCTTGCAGATAATCAAGCCGTAAAGGTATCAAATAGAAGAATCTTTAGCCTTAAACGAGCAATGGACGAAACATTTAAACTGAAAAAATCCTTCGTGATTCTCAATGAGAAGGGGTTGCATACCAGGCCCGCCACTGAGCTTGTAAAATGTGCGCAGATTTATAAAGCGCAGATCTTCCTCATCTATCAGGGGCTCAATGTAAATGCTAAATCCCTTTTGGGGATCCTTATGCTTGCCGCAACACGGGGCGCAAAGATCGACATCGAGGCGGAAGGGGCCGATGCGGAAGAAGCGATTCAAGCGATCCTCTCCCTTGCCCGCAATAAGTTCAATATTCAGTATTAAGCACCTTTGTCGCCCAACAAGGGGGTTCCCGAAGCCTGGCCTGCGGAATTTTAGACTTCCTTCAATAATAAATTATTTTTTATTTTAGCGGTTAGTCTCAAAAATCCTTTAACGTTATTGCCCCATCTTTTGGGACCTTTTTCCCTCCAAAAATCCCCCCTTGTCTCATAGACAATGTTATCGATTTTTGGAGAGTAAATTGTACTCAAAATCCGGGCCACGTCCGTTAAAGAATTTTTGGGATTAACCATTAGATCGCATTTGGTGATATCTTTAATGGGGAAGGTTGTGGTAAACTAGCGCCATGAGTTTTGACACCCTAGGTTTACATCCCAAAATACTGAAAGCTGTGAGCGCAGCGGGATACGATAAACCCACAGATATTCAGTTAAAAGCTATTCCTAAAATTGTCAGAGGATTCGATTTAAGAGCATCCGCGCAAACAGGAACAGGTAAAACGGCAGCCTTTTTGCTGCCTGCGTTGCACCGATTGGTGACCCCTTCTAAACAATCAGGAAATGGACCCCGCGTTCTGATTCTTGTCCCAACCCGCGAGCTTGCGATGCAAATTATGCAGCAAGCAGAGAAATATAGCCGCTTTTTGCAAAAGCAAAAAACGGTCTGCATCGTTGGGGGAGTTCCCTATCCAAAGCAGCTCAGAGATCTATCGCGCCCTTGCGATGTTCTTATTGCAACGCCTGGAAGACTCATTGACTTTATCGATCAGAAAAAAATCAGTTTCTCTCGCCTGGAGATGCTCGTTCTCGACGAAGCCGATCGGATGCTTGATATGGGCTTCCAAAAGCCTGTTGAAAAAATCGTCGGAGAGACTCCGAAAGAGCGGCAAACCCTTCTTTTCTCAGCGACCCTTCAGGGAAGTGTGGTGAAGCTTTCAGAGAAGCTCCTCACAAAGCCAATGGAAATTACCGTTCATGGGGAAAAAGCAAGGAACGAAAATATCAAACAGACCGTCCATTATGTCGACGATCTCAACCATAAAAACCGTCTCCTCGATCATATCCTCGCTCAAGATGGGGTTTTAAACACCATCGTTTTCACCTCCACAAAGAGACATGCAGACCAACTTGTCAAAGAACTTCGCGATAAAGGACATATGACCGGTGCACTGCATGGTGATATGAATCAAAGGCAGCGGACAAGAACCATTGCTCAACTCAAGAATGGGAAGATTTCCGTTCTAGTTGCGACTGATGTTGCTGCGCGAGGGATTGACGTCCAATCGATTTCACATGTTATCAACTTTGATCTCCCCAATAACGCCGAGGACTATGTCCACCGGATTGGGCGGACAGGGCGTGCTGGAGCGCAAGGTTCAGCCTTTTCATTTGTTGGAAGTCGTGATGCACACCTCATCAAGCAGATCAAAGCCTTCACCGGACAACCTCTAGAAGCAGAGGTGATTCAGGGACTTGAGCCCACTGGAAAAAAATCGGCAGCAGCGCCATTCCGCCGAAAGCGGACTCCAAATGGAGGTCGCAGACGTTTTTCCAAATCACCCCCAAAACCCAGAGGGAAGAAGCAGGGCCACCGCAAAGGAAAGCGTCAATAATTATTAACCCACCTTAAAAAAGGTGGGAAAATTTAAAGAAAGGTTTAAAAAAGTCGGATCTTTTTAAGGCAAGCTTAATCCTGAGGGGGCTCAAAAATATTTTCTAATTTTAGGAATATCAGCCTGTTTTAATAATTATTATAAATTATTTGATAATTGACGTTTATCATTTAAATGGGTGATAATTTTTCCTAAAAAATAGGATTTGCAATGTCAGTTAATTTTCCCAGTTCTTCGGTTGGAGGAGAGGTCAATGACTATGAGTACGGTAGGGTCAACGGTGAAGAAATCAGAGGAGAAGAAGAGGGCCCTTCCTTGGAGAAGCTCCAGGAGCGCTTCGTTGCAATCACGCAGGGGTCGACGAAATGTTCAACTGCCGCTGTCGTAGAGAGTCATCGCGTTTTTCAAACATCGTCGAAAGGGGTGAGTAAGAGTTCTCAATTTTTTATCGGTTCGGTGACGAAACACATGACGGCTTATATCCTTCTAGCAGTCCTTCATGAAAAATATCCGAGAACACCTCTTGATGAACTCCTCCATCAAAAACTAGATTCCTTGTTTCCCCATTCTCTTTTGCTTAAAGCGATTGATAAAGGGTGGGTTTCAGAGGTCACTTTATTAGATCTCTTAACGCACAGATCGGGGCTCACTGATTATCTGGATCTCTATTACACAAATTACCAAATTCTCAAACTATTAGAAGCTGCAAAGTGTGAAGATTATCCAGCGAAGATTAACGAATTGATAGAGGGTGTCTCCAACACTGAATTGCTCTATAAAATTCAAGGGTCGGCCCCAACATATGATAGATTTATTGCTCTACTTCGCTCAGGTGAATATGATTCCTATATCGATAAGGCCAAAGAATTAAATGGGCCGGTAGATCCAGCTGTTTTATTTAGGAGCATCAAATATAGCCATGAAAAGAGGTATTCTTACTCTAATTCAGGGTATCTCTTGATCGCAAAATTAATCGAAGAGGCAGCGGGGAAGCCTTTTGATGTTCTCTTTCAGGAGAAAATCGCCATCCCAGCAAACATGACGCTCTCTTGCGCCCCCACAGCAGGGAATTATCATGACCACCAGAAAACTCGGTCCTTAACGAGCAATAGTGGTTTACTTGGTAAGGAAGAGATTTTCACAGACATGGCAAATGCTGTGGGGGCTGGGAATGTAATTTCCACGGGTGATGATTTAATGAAATGGGGGGCTTATTTTTTCAAATCTGCCCCTAAAGTGATTGTTGATGCTATCCTTAGAAACTATGGAGTGGATCCAGATGATGATATCATTAATCTAGGTCTCGCAACCTCTCAGACAGATCACCTAGGAGAGCTCACAGGACATCAAGGGGGGATTGACAGCTTTAGTAGCTTTTTTGGATATGCTCCTCAAACAGATATTCTCATCATCATTTTGAGTAATGATCATGACGATGCAAATGCTCTAATGGAGAGTTTGACTTTTTCAATTTAAGGATCCTTACTCCTCGATAGAGACGGTTTTGTCGAAAACTTCTTTCGTGCAGTAGATGGGAATGTCGTTTTCTAGGGCGAGGGTCAAACAGTCACTGGGGCGGGCATCGATCTCGAGGATATTGCGGAGGCCATCCGTTTCTTGCTCGATATAGAGGCGGGCGTAGTAGAGGGTGTCTTGGACATCAGTGATCACCACCTGAAGAAGATTGATATCGAGCCCTTTAAAGATCGAGTTCATGAGATCGTAGGTGTAGGGGCGGGGCTTCACCTGGTCGGCGAGATGGATTTGGAGGTTTTGTCCGACATGAGGAGAGGTGTAGATCGCAAACTGCTTTTCCTCTGTTCCCAGAATAAAGACGGTGTAGTTTTGTGATTGAAGGATCTTATTGAACTGCACAGGAATAAGTTCAAAGTCCATGTTTCCCTCCCCCGGATACTTTTCTTTAGTATAGCAGGACTAAGACCAGTGATCAACTGTTCCATCTTGTTTGCCGATAAAGACACGCCCAGCGTAAGTGAGGAAAAGGCCTGTTTCTAAGACACCTGGGATGCGGAGGAGTTTTTCGTGGTCCTTTTCAGGGTCATCGCGAAACGATTCAAAGTGAATATCATAGATGAGATTTCCATTGTCTGTGATAAAAAGCCCATCCTTGTTGTGCCCGCGGAGGGTTCCATGAAACCCGAGTTTCTTAATCTTTTCAATGATCGCATCCCGCGCAAAGGGGAGAATTTCCACAGGAAGAGGACGTTTACCTAGCTTCTCAACCACTTTGCTTTCGTCGACAATGACCACCATTTCGCGGCTGATATTTGCAAGAATCTTTTCGCGGAGAAGAGCTCCCCCTCCTCCTTTAATCATTTCCTTTTCAGGGGTGATTTCATCGGCGCCATCAATCGTGATATCAACTGACGTGATCGTATCGATCTCTGCAAAAGGGATCCCTCCCTTTTTGGCTTGGTTTTCAGAAGCAATCGAGCTAGAAACAGCTTGGATGGAAAGCCCCTCTTTCACGCGCTCGATCAATCTTTCAATGAAGTAGAAGACAGTTGATCCCGTTCCTAGGCCAACGAGCATTCCACTTTCGATGAGTTCTGCAGCTTGATAACCGGCAGCTTTTTTTCCGTTTTCTTCCATCCTTTTATCTTCTCTTAAGCGTCCATTGGAAGCAAGAATTTTCCTTTTCTTTTGACAGCTGATATGTCATTCTAAAAAGAAATAGGAGTTTGTCAAAGTCGGATGAAAAAAGGAATAGCTGAAGAGAGCGAAAAGACAAAAAAAACACGTGCGAAGTTGCAAAAAAGGCTTGAGGAAATCGATCAAGGGATCACTCCGCAAGCGCTCAAAAGAAAATCTTCTGAAATTCATCGATGGATTGCGCGGCGTGCCCAAGAAAGGGTTGCCCTAAAGTCAAAATCGATCTCCCTTTTTGATGAAAACCAGAATGCAGCGGCTTTAAGCCAAAAGGTCACAGCAGCCATGACCAAATTAAAAGAGATGGCAAAAGCTTCAGAAAAGGAGAAAGGGGAGAAGGACCGCTTTCTATTGAGATAAAATCTCTCCTAGGGTAACCTTGCTTCCTATGGATAACGTCATTGAATTTTTAGAAAATCGCGGTTTTGTTGATAACATCACAAGTGATGAGCTCAAAAAGCGAGCCCAAAAACCCCTTAAAGCCTACATTGGATTTGACCCCACAGCAGATAGTCTTCATCTGGGTAATTTGGTGGGGATTGTGGCTTTGGCCTGGCTTGAAAAGTTTGGTCATACTCCCGTTGTTCTTTTGGGGGGAGCAACCGGAAAAATCGGTGATCCTTCTGGAAAGTCAACCGAACGCCCTCTTCTCACCCATGAAGTTCTTCAGGACAATGTGGAGGGGATCCGGAAGCAGTTTAGCCGATGCTTGAAAAACCCTGAGATTTTAAACAATGATGATTGGCTTACGCATTACGGACTGGTTGCGTTCCTGCGCGATGTTGGCAAGCACTTCCGTGTGGGACCCATGCTTGGAAAAGATAGTGTCCGGAGTCGTTTTCAATCCGAAGAGGGGATTAGCTTTACAGAGTTCTCTTATCAGGTTCTTCAAGGGTATGATTTTTATCACCTCTCTGAAAAAGAAGATGTCATTCTACAGATGGGAGGAAGTGATCAGTGGGGAAACATTACAGCTGGAATGGAACTGACCCGTAAACTTTCTGGAAAGACCATTTTTGGGATGACCTTCCCTCTTCTGATGCGGAGTGATGGTGCAAAATTTGGAAAGTCCGAACAGGGGGCGATTTGGCTTGATCCGAATAAAACTTCTCCCTATCAATTTTATCAATATCTTGTCCGCGTTTCTGATGAAGATGTTGGGAAACTCATGCGGATGCTCACCTTCATGGAGCTAGATGAGATCGAAACCTTTGAGAAAGCGCTAGCTTCTGGAGAGTTTGTTCCGAATGCTGCGCAAAAACGTTTAGCCGAAGAGGTCACCCGTTTTGTTCATGGAGATGAAGGGCTCGACATAGCGCTCCGTGTCACGCACGCTGCAGCTCCTGGATCTAAAGCAACCCTCGATCCAGAAGTATTAGAAGAGATCGCAAAGGATATGCCACATACATTAATGAAATTGAGTGATGTTGTTGATCAAACCTATGCAGATGTTGCTGCGAAATCGGGGTTGCTAGCAAGTAAAGCTGAAGGGAACAGGATCATTAAAAATGGGGGAGCTTACCTCAATAATGAAAAGATCGATGATCCCACATTTATCATTCAGAAAAAACATATCATCGGAGAAAAGTATCTCCTTTTTGGTGCAGGAAAGAAAAAGAAAATTCTCATAAAAATTGAAAAAGAACTTGCCTGAAAATCAGTTAGATACAACAATGAGTTTAATGAATCAAAATCTTTTCTTGATCTTTTTCGTTGAAAGAAAACACCAAGACATGAGAAGAGGAGATTAATCTCTTTGTTAAAAATTAAGGAGCAGGGTGATATGGCTACGATTACAAAAAAGAAGCTGATCAGTGAAATTTCCCGTCGCCGCGGTCTTCATCCCAATGAAGTTCGCCTCGTCGTTCAGTCGTTTTTAGACTGTATGACTGAGTATCTGTCTGATGGTGACAGACTAGAGTTTCGTGATTTCGGCGTCTTCGAAGTCGTGAAAAGAAAACAAAAAATTGGAAGAAACCCAAAAAATGCTTCAGTTCCTATCGTCATCCCAGAAAGACGGGCAGTGAAATTCACTCCCGGAAAGAAGATGAAGAGTCTAATAGAGACTGAAGAAAAGCAAGGAGCTGCTTTCTAACGAAAGCCATCCTTGTTGATGGAATAACTATGAGTGGTCTCGTTACCTTTTCTTACGATGATCGGAAAGTCATTTCTGATGATCCCTTGAAGGAAGTCGTCCAAGACTATTTTCAAGAAGAAGTGGTAAGCGAGACCCTTCTGTTTCAGTGTATCGATCACCTGAAACAACACCAAAAGGATTTCTATCCTTCCCTCTGTTCTCTCCTATTTTTAAGAAAATTTGCCGCGATTCAAAACGATAAGCTCGACGACGCATTTCGTGAGCTTATGATGTTAGGAAAAAAAGAGTCTTTTGGGAAATCTCTCACGTTGCAAAGAGGCTATAATGCATTAGCAAACTTCCTTTTTTCTGGCACACAAACGGATTCTATTGAGTTTAAACAGTTCGAAAAAGGGGGCGCTCTTTTTAAAGACCCTTTTCCTCCTCTTTTGGAAAATGCTGAACTTGGTCTTCTCGCTACCTATTTAGGTAAAGAGTGGGGAGATGAAGAGCTCCTAGGAAGAGGATTAAAACTCACTGAATTTTTCCAGCTGCTAACCAATCGTCAAGGAGACTTTTTTCCTGGGATTTGGATTCCTGAGGAAGCTTACCACGAGGAACTTCTCGAAACCGTCCGGCTCCTCTTGCAAGGGGAAGTCACTCCACATGCCGCCCCCTATCTTAGGTTGATGAAAGTGGCTTTAGGAGGGCGTCACCTCTTGAAGGCAAAAAGGAGTCCCTCTTTGATGGATCGGAGCTTAGGATTTCTAAAGTATGAGTGGAACACCCTCTCGCTTGTCTCCTCCTTTGCTGGGAAGAAAACGGGAATCGCTTCCTTGCAGAAAAATGAAGTGGCAATCGTTTCAATGGGGCCTCATTTCGCTCCTCTTGCCGATTCTGAATACTATGGAATCTTTCGCCCCTCGAATGGATCACAAGAAGGGTTCAAAGATCTTTCCATCGAGCTTGCGGAAGGGCACGGTAAAATAGAGGGATGGACGCGAATGGTTTCTCCAGATGAGGGGGCCTTGAGTCAAAGCTGGCTCCATTTCCAGTTACATGCGGAAGAAGAAGAGGTGGGGATAACACTCCGCAAAAGTCACGAGACCGAACAAGAGCTCTATTTTGTCTTTTTTGTTCATGCTGACCATGCCTGCGTTGAGGAAGGGGAGACGTTTTTCCCAAAAGCGTTACAACGTTTCGAGGGGACTTCCCAAAAGGTTTTTTTTGAAAAAGGGGAAAGTTTGCTTGAAATCATCCCCGAATCTGACGGGGAGATGAAACTGATTCCACTTGCCGGTGGAACCCATTTTTGGTCAGCAAACTTTTTAGTTGCTTTCTCCATTCCCAAGAAGCTTGCTTCCTACTCCTGGACAGTAAAATAGTCGCTTGATATTAAACCATACTTGCAAACAAAGGGAAAATTCTTAATAATTTCCCTACTGAAATCGAGGTAAACGATGTCAATTTCTAAAGCAATTTTTATAGGGTCTCTCTCGCTTTTTGCGATGATCGGAGGCCTTGCCATGGTGAAAAAACATAAAGAAAAGAAGGCGCTCGAGCCCACGGCTGTGAAGGTCGAAGCGGCTGTAGAAGAGGCGCCCACTGTAACGGCCGCTGAGGAGCGATCGCAGCAGTACCTAAAGCCTGTGCAAGACGAAGTTGCTGAAGGAGAAGAAGACCAAGTGTGGCGTCTTTTTACCACGGGGCGTCAGAAGCTTCCGATCGTCGAAACAGTTCGGTATAAAGCGCGAGTTCCTTGGCTTCAAGGAAGGGCGGCGTGGGTTTCTGATTATGCTTCTCACTTTTCAACCTCAAGACATTTTATTGCCCGTAGCTTGAACGGAAAAAAGGATTATTACACGCAAAAGGTTGCGCAGGGCGACCAGTTTAACGTCCTCAAAAAGGATGTGAAGTTTCATTTAGTGGTTGACCTTTCAAGATGTAAGATGTGGTTTTATGCTCTTGATGGAGAAACCAACGAACGTTACCTTTTGAAAACCTACAAGGTCGGTCTTGGACGTTTTAGTGAAGAATCGTTTTCAGGACTGCTCACTCCGAAGGGAAAGTTCTCTCTAGGAGATAAAGTGGCGATTTATAAGCCTGGCATGGAAGGGTATTTTCAAGAGAGTCAGGTTGAAATGGTCCGCGTTTTCGGTTCCCGTTGGATCCCTTTTGAAGAGGAGATTAGCGGTGAAGGGGAAAATGCTAGAGGATATGGATTCCATGGAGCGCCCTGGGTCTATGACATTGAAACAGAAAGTTATAAAGAAGATCTTTCGACAATTGGTAGCTATGAGAGTGATGGATGTATTCGCTTAGCGCAAGGAGACATCGAAGAGCTCTATGCCATTGTTATAACCAAACCAACGGTCGTGGAAATTGTGAGTGATTACCATGACGCAGACATACCAGGACATGAGCCTGGTTAAGGGACATAAGACGATGTTAGATCATGAAAAGCAAATTAATGAGCATGAAAAAACCATTGCCCAGCTGAAAGAGCAGAATAAGGTCAATGGGATTTGGACTGATGATGAGCTCCTGAAAATGGAGAAGAAGCTCGAGCAGCTAAAGAACCAAGTCTATTCTCAGCTTTCTCCTTGGGAGAGGGTCGGAATTTGCCGTCATCCTGATCGCCCCCGCTCCATCGATTACATTAAGAATATCTGCGATGATTTTACCGAGATCTTTGGAGATCGCCTCTTCCGTGATGACCGCGCTATTGTAGCGGGGCTTGGAACGATTGGTGGACAAAAATTTGCCATGATTGCTCAAGAAAAAGGGTGCGATACTGAAAGCCGTCTCTACCGCAATTTTGGAATGCCCCATCCTGAAGGGTACCGAAAAGCCCTTCGTGTGATGAAAATGGCAGAGAAGTTTAACCTTCCTGTTCTTTCTTTCCTCGATACGCCAGGAGCTTATCCAGGACTCACTGCTGAAGAAAGAGGTCAAGGATCTGCGATTGCCACAAACCTCCTTGAAATGGCCAATCTCAAGACCCCTGTGATCATCGTCCTTATTGGTGAAGGATGCTCCGGAGGAGCACTTGGAATGGGCGTTGGTGATACCATTGGAATGCTTGAGCATGCCTATTATTCAGTTATTTCTCCTGAAGGATGCGCATCGATCCTTTGGCGCGACGCTGCGAAAAACGAAGAAGCAGCCGAAACCCTCAAGATGCAATCGGAAGATCTTCTGCAGTTTGGAGTGATCGATGAGATCATTTCTGAACCGCAGGGAGGGGCTCATCATGATCCAAGTATTGTCTATGCTGGAGTGAAGGCTTTTATCCTTAAAGAAGCAAAAAAACTCGCGAAGGTTCCCACCGACGAGCTTCTCGAAAAACGGTACCAAAAGTTCCGTAAGCTCGGCGCCTTCACTGTCGAGACAGAATCAAAAGAAGCTTAGCTACTTAAGTTTAAACCTAGTAATTTTTCGATGTCATCGAAAAATTACTAGGTTTTATCATAACCGGCGTGGTACAATAAGGTTATGAGAGAGAAAAAGCCATTTATTCCCCGTGTTGCTCAACGCCTTCTGCGAGAAGGAATTCAGTCGTTTCCTGTCACATTGATTACAGGAGCAAGACAGACTGGAAAATCTACCCTAATTCGAGAAGAGCTTAGCGATATGACATATGTGACATTAGATGATTTAGACGCTAGGGGTCTTGCTTTAACTGATCCTAGACTATTCTTTGAAAAATTTTCGCCCCCTGTGATTATTGATGAGATTCAATATGCGCCAGAACTTTTATCTTATATCAAAATCATCGTCGATGAGAACCGTCAAACAATGGGACAGTTTGTCTTAACAGGCTCGCAAATCTTTCCCTTAATGAAAGGTGTTTCAGAAAGCTTAGCAGGGCGAGTAATGGTTTTTGATCTGTTTGCTTTAACATGGAACGAGCTAATAGCAGGAGGGTATTTAAAAGATCCCACTGACTATCAGACTTTACTTCAAACGCTCAGACAAGGATTTTATCCTGAGCTTTACGCTCTTGACAAAACGCATATGACCCGGTGGTTTCGATCCTATGTTAGAACTTATATTGAAAGAGATGTTCGTCATATCAAAGCCGTTGTAGATCTTGCTTCGTTTCAAACATTTATGAAACTCCTTGCTGCTAGAGTAGGACAGCTTCTAAATTTATCTGAAATTGCAAAAGAAGTTGGAATTTCAAGTTCAACAGCCAAAGAATGGCTTTCCATTTTAGAATCGACGTATATCATCTATCAACTGCGCCCCTTTTTTAGGAATCAATCCAAGCGATATGTTAAAAGTCCCAAGCTTTACTTTTGCGATACTGGACTTCTCTGTCACTTGTTAGGGATCGAATCGAATGATCAACTACAAAATAGTCCTTTTCTAGGATCGATCTTTGAGAATATGGTGGTTTTAGAGTTTGTGAAACACCTCGATTATTCCCTCTCCCCCCAAAAATGTTATTTTCATCGGACTCAAGCAGGCTCAGAAGTTGACCTTATACTTGCCGGGATCAAGCCTGAAAAAGCCTACGAAATCAAATTTGCGATGCGTCTTAATTCTCACATGGCATCAGGGCTAAGTCGACTCAAAAAAGAGGCTCCTGATGTAGAGTTAGCTCTTCTTTCTCTTGCTGAAAACTATCCCGGGATTCCCCATCATGGAGAGATCAAATGCTTGCATTGGTATGAAGAGATAGACCGTTTATTTAAATGATTTTTATACAATTAATTTTGACGACACCCTCTATGAGGGTGGTGCAAACTTGAGGACTTTTATAGAGGTGAAATGACATTTATGTGGAGATGCGCTATACTCGGGGGTTATGAAACTACTCTTGAAAGCAGCGTTTCGCGTTCATCGTCATTTATCCCTGTTTGCTGTGACTCTTGCGACCCTCATTGGGTTGACAGTAGCAAGTCAAATGGAGATGTTCTCCATTGGGGTGATTGCCGATACGGGGACCGACTTTTTTAGTCTATTTTCCTCCGGTGAAGAGCATGTCTCAAAAGAAGATGTTTTCGAGAAGTGGAAGAAGATCGATCAAGGGGAAAAGGGGATCATCACCAAAGATGATGCCCAGACCTACATGATCAAAAAGTCGGGGAATAACCCCCTGAAGCGGGTGATGTATCACCTCAAAAAAATGCTTCACTTCCAGCATCATATGAAGGCGTTTATCACGTTGCTCCTGATCGTAGCGATCACCAAAGCGCTCTTCCTCTTTTTTAGTCGATTTTCCACACAGATTTTAGCGATCCGCATCAGTCGAGACCTTAGGCAACAGTACTTCGATCATATTCAGCTTCAGCCGATGAGTTTTTTCCAGAAGTACAATATTGGGAGTCTCTCATCTCGAGTGGCAGGGGATGCGAATCAGATTGCGATGTCGATCAATTCCTTTATGATCAACTATATTCAGGCGCCGTTTACGATCCTGTCGACGTTGGGGGCCTGTTTTTGGATGTCGTGGCAACTTTCCATGGTGATCTTTTTTGGTCTCCCCATGATCATCCTCCCTGTTATTTTTGTGACGCGGAAGGTGAAGAAAATCACCCGCCAACTGCAGAAAAATCAAGAGCGGTTTACCTCTGTGCTAATTGATTTCCTTTCGGGGATTCAGACCGTAAAAGTCTTTTCGATGGAGGCCTTTTCCTTTAAGAAGTATCAAGAACAAAACGAGCAGATGGCCAAGCTGGAGAGTAAGACGGCGAAATACGATCTTTTGACGCGGCCCATTCTCCATATGATTACCACCTTCTGCATCGCTACCGTTCTGATTGTGGGGCTCTATGTGCTAGAGATGAAGATTGCTGAGCTCATCGTGTTTCTTGGGTTGTTGAATCTGTTTTATGAGCCCGTCAAGAAATTTGCGGAAGAAAACACCAATATTCAAAAGGGTGTTGTAGCGGCAGAGCGGATGTACGAAGTTCTAAATCAAAAACCTCAAATTGTTGATCAACCCAATGCCTCCATTCTCAAGGGATTTAAAACGGCGCTGGAATTTAAAAACGTTTGGTTCCGCTATGAAGATCGTTGGATCCTCCAAGACCTCAGCTTTAAAGTGAATAAAGGGGAAACGGTTGCTCTTGTTGGTGCAACAGGAGCTGGGAAATCGACGATCGTCCAACTCCTCCCTCGCCTTTACGATATCCAGAAGGGATCGATCCTCATCGATGGAAAAGAGATTCATGAGTATACGCAGCAGTCTCTTAGGGAACAAATTGCCTTTGTTCCGCAAAAGCCCTTTCTCTTTTTCGATACGATTGGGGCGAATATTGCCTATGGAAAAACCTTTTCCAAAGAGGCGATCATCCGCGCAGCAAAAAAAGCCCACGCCCACGAGTTTATCAAAAAACTTCCGCATAAGTATGACACGATGCTTGCTGAAACAGGCAAGAACTTTTCAGGCGGTCAGCAGCAGCGCCTAGCGATTGCCCGCGCCCTTGTGAAAAACGCGCCCATTCTCATCCTCGATGAAGCCACTTCATCACTGGATGCCGTGAGTGAAAACAAAATCAAAATGGCGATCAAAGAACTCCACGGGGAAGTGACCCAAATCTTGATCGCCCATCGCCTCTCCACGATCGAATATGCCGATCGGATTATCTATCTCGAAAATGGACAAAAAGCAGCCGAAGGGACCAAGGAAGAGCTCCTTGCAAGTTGCCCCCCTTTCCGCCACCTATGGGAAACCCACTTCCGCTCTCAGAAAGTGGAAACTTCCGCCCTTTCTTATTGACAATAGGCCTTCTTTTTTTTCATATTTTCTTTTGTTAATAAGGGATGACTGTGAGTAAAAGTATAAGAAAAGTTGAGATGATACTCCCCATTGAATTATGCAGTTCTTTAGATAAACTAGCTCGTTCAAATGGGATGACATTACGTGATTACTTGATTTATTGTCTGGAAGAAAAAATTTCCACCCTTCCCTACTCTAGTGCTCTTTGGCAAGGTCTCATTGATGCAATTGAAGAAAAGAATCTAAGAGAATACGAAAGCGTTGAGCAGCTTTTTGAGTCTATTGTGGATTGACCACTAAGGTAATAAGTTCATGGTGAAGCTCGTTATCGATGGCGTGATGCTATCGGGGGTAATCGTTGTCGAGTTGAGCACGCTGATCTCAAAGTCGGAGTAAGCATTCTGCGGGACAAGGAACTGATTATACAGATAGACAATAAACTCGCCTGAGCCTTGTCCAGGGACAGTGTACTGGATGGTGAGGGGATTAGCTTGATTTGAGATCAGGCCATTGATGACCGTCCCTGCCGCATTGTATGGGATTTCGGTAAAAGATCCTGATGTTCCTTGCCGGTAAGCAAGGGTACGCGTTGCATCGGGGAACTTGAAGGTCACATCGTAGGACGCTCCATCGGAGTAAGGGTCGGGAATTTTACTTTGATCGACCGTTCCAAGGGTGATTCTTACGTAGAGATTTTCAGATTCTTGCGTTGTGACAGCAGGTGTGATCGCCCCGCTAATCCCTAAAGAATCATCGAAGTCATAAGCATAACAAAGACCCACGCCGCTTAAAAAGTTGGGGGTTGGTGTGGTAAAGGTTGTTCGGACAGCAACGTTGTGAAGCTCCTTTGCATAGAGGCTGTACCAAGGGCCTCCGCCGATCGCAGAGTTAAGCGGGGAGTAGTAGTTGGGGACATTGGTATCTTGCCATCCCCCACTTGTTGCATCTGTAATATTGATCGGTGCTGCTGAATTTGTTCCTGTTGTGCTAGGAAGAACCCCTGCCGTAAAAGCATCTCCGAAGTAATACCCAATTGGAGCGGCAGCTCCTCCAATCTCTTGCGTCCCAGAGAACATCTTGTAGACATTCACATCTGCCTCATCAATGGTCAGGGGAGAGGGGCCGGAGCCAGACGTTAGTGTAAAGGTCATTGTTTGAGCGGTCGTATTTCCCTCATACTGGGCAGGAGTCATCCCCCCTGTGTTGATATAGAGGTTTGTTCCTCCCGTATAATAATTCAATAGGTTAGCGGCAAAAGGATTGGCGTTGCCATAGCTATTGCTTGAAAAATAGTCATAAGGGAAGAAGGGGAAATTCGAATTGTAGAAGCGAGGAACGCCTCCTGTTCCTTGAACGGTATCTAAATGTTGCACTGTGATTCCCCCATCCATTTGAATGGCCACCGAGGGATCATTCCCTACTCCCTGCTTTGGAGAGAGGATTCTTAGGTAGGTCACAAGTCCCGCACCGTTGTAGGGATCAGTATAAAAGGGGACCGCAAGGCGTGTCCAGACACTTTGTCCTGATAGATCACCTGAAACCAACCCTGAATGAACGGTATTTACGATGGCTTCCCGATCTGTTGCTCCTGCAAGTCCTCCCTCACCAAAGCCAGAGGGGAGGGCGTTAGGGATTTGAACAACAGGATTGAGTGCGCTAGGACTAGAGGAATCGTAGGAGTAGTACTGGATTTTAATAGGGAGACCAAAGGCATCAACCTCTGTGGTATTGATCGTTGCTGTCCAAGGAATGGCTGGAGCCGGTTCCTTCTTATCGAAATCTGAAATATAGGTTACCTCAACGG
Source organism: Chlamydiales bacterium (assembly GCA_024233515.1). Taxonomy (GTDB): domain Bacteria; phylum Chlamydiota; class Chlamydiia; order Chlamydiales; family Simkaniaceae; genus Neptunichlamydia. The sequence continues at coordinate 142,537 of JACKPO010000005.1, read as the reverse complement.
TTTCAAAGAGGTTGTTGAAGTTTGGATCGTAAAAAGCGAAATAGCTGGGGGCTGCAATGGCATTCCCCGTTTTGGAGGCCAAATAGGTGGGTTCTTTGAGAGAAAAGTAAAACCTGGCACCATTCAAATTCGAGACATAGGCGACATGATCACTACTTCCAGTTGTCGATGTGGGAAGCTGCGAAAGAAGATAGGAATAGGTTGGGGAGTAGGTAGAAGGGGCGGCTAAAACAGGAGAATAGACCCCTGTGTTGAAGTCCATACTAAAGAAGTATTCACTTCCTGCAGGCACTTCTTGTCCAGCAAGGGTGACGTAGACCTGATCGTCAGGAAGTCCAGTGTTGTTGGTAATCAGAACCGGTAAATAGCCCGCTTTTGGTTCAGGGGATAGAATGACTGCCCCCCCGACTTCAGAACCTTTATTTACAAGTCCAGCTTCATAAAATTTATCCCGTTGCCGTTTATAAAAGTCCTCACCGAACTTCTTCAAACGATCTGCAGAGAAAGTGTCAGAACTTGCATAACTCAAAAAAGGGAGGAGAAGAAGGAAAAAAAAGTGTCTCATAAAGGTCTCTAAACGTTTTTTCGTTGATGAAAAAAATAGCTTAAAGCAATATTATATATCTAGTTAAAATTTGAAAAAAGTTGCACGTCATGAAAAAAACAGTCGCCTTCCTCCTCCTTTCTTTTGGTCTTTACGCCCAGCAAGCTCAAGGAGCTCAGTGTTCACCTCCTCATCACTTTACCGTTGGGGCCAAGTATGTGCATGCGAATGTGAAGCCGAGTGGTTTCCCATCTCTCAGTGGAAATATGGGAGGAATGCAAGCCATTTACGAATATAAGCCCTTTGATTTTATCTATGCAGGGCTCGAGCTCGATTGGTTTTATGGGAAAACCTCTGGGGGAAATGATTCGCGAAAGCTTTTGAATGTTAACGTGCAGGAACGATTCGGATATACTTTTACCTTTTGGAATCGAGATCTTCTCGTTACCCCGTTCACAGGATTTGGCTATCGTCATTTGAGCCATGATGTAAACAATAAAGACCAATCATCGATCGACCTTTACTACAACCATTTCTATGTCCCCGTAGGGATTTTATCGAACTATTGGGTGACCGATTGGATGGCCATTGGTGGAAATGTGACATGGAAAGGACAGGTCTTCTCCAGCGTCTATACCACTCCACTTGGTGGCGCTTATTGGAAACTCCACAAAAAGTTTAAGAACTTCCTTGTTGAGCTCCCAATAAGTTTTGTTGTCTATCGTCCTTGGAACCTAAGCGTTATCTTCAGCCCCTTCTTTGAATTCTGGCAAGATGGAGCGACAACAGCACGCTCTCCCTCAGGACTTAGCTTAGACCTTCCCAAGAACTCCTACGTTCTCTGGGGCGCTGAACTCAATTTTAAGGCCACATTTTAGAGGTCACTATTCCCATCGTGTTTCAAAAATCAATTTTTGAAATAAGATGGGGATAACTCTTTATGGAAGCTTTCCCAAGCAGGCACTTTTCCGCTCCCTGAGGGGACCAGGTGGTGGCTGATCGCCGTACCTTTCTCATCGATAAAGATGGTGAGGGTGTAATTTTTCGTTTCGTACTCAGGAGAAAACCCTTCGTATTTGTTTGCAAAGTGAGTTTGATTGGTGTAACGAGGGTTTTGATAAGAGTTCGAGTGGATCCCTCCAAAGCTTATCTTCTCCTTGGACGTTTTCGCAAAGGTTGGAATGGAGACTGTCAAGAGATAAACCCAGCGCTCTCTTCCATCGACATCTGTTTCAACCGTGCAACGATTTCCAAAACGTTTTGCAATTTCTTCCTTGGTGGTGATTCCATCTTTGATTGTCTCATCAATCTCGTAGGTTTGCAACTTGGTATGGACGTGAGAGGTGCGAATCGATGTGCATCCAATAAGGAGAGCTATGAGCGCAGCTAAAGTGAAATATTTAATCATGGTTCTTCCCGTTTCATTGTTTAATGGGGGAGAGTATGACACAAGGAAGGGAAAAACTCAATGAATGGTCAGTAACGATGAAGAACTTTGTAGACACTAGTTGGGGAGCATGCCGAGGGATTCAAAGGCCTCTTTCAGCTCGCCGTTGTCGGGTTTATCGAGGGCGCCATTTTCATGGAGCCAGCGGACATAGCCGGGGGGGACATCTTTGATGGGAACGCCACGGTGTTTCCCGAAGGGCATGTGGCGGAGCACTTGCTTTTGGTTCATCAGTTCTAGGATGGTCTCCATCGTGAGGTCATCAATCATCAGGGAAAACACCTGGTGGAGGATGATCACATCATCGAGGGCGCGATGGGCATTATTTGCTTCGATGCCATGGTATTCACGAAGATGTTGAAGAGAGTGGCGGGGAAGATCGGGGCGATATTTGCGTGAAAATTTCAGCGAGTCGATATAGGGCCACTGGGGAAGATGGACCTCATTTCTTTGGTACTCGTTTTCAAGGAAGGGCTTATCAAAGGCGTCGTTGTTGTGGGCGACAAGGACCACATCCTCTGCGCAGAATTCAACAAATTGTTTTCCAACCTCTCGGAAGGTGGGGGCATCCTTGACCATCTCATCGGTAATGTTGTGGATGGCACTGGCTTCTGGAGGGATGGAGCACCCAGGGTTGATCAACGAGTGAAAGGTTTTATCGCGGAGAGGATCGTAAGCTGCGATTTCAATGATCCGGTCCTTATCGGGACGGACCCCGGTTGTCTCTGTGTCGTAGTAGATCGGTCGTTTAGCCATGCTCGTTAGTCTAACTTGGTGATTATAAATTGTCAAAAAGACTTTAGTGGAGTATGATGGACCCTTACAAAGAAAGGATAAAAAAATGAAAATCGCTTTAATGATTCTAGCTCTTACTTTTCTCACCATTGGATGTTATCAAACCAATGATGAGGATGGGCTTAGAGCCATGCCAGTCACAAATAACCCGAACATCACCCCTCAAAGAGAGATGGGGCCGATGCAAGCAATGCCTTATTGACATTGAGGTGAATTGTGCAGTATGAGAACCATTAAAGGGGACCCATTGATTCATGGCAAAAAAAACTGTCAATCACGTTAAGTATAACTTCTTTGCATCGAAAGCGGATGAAGCGAAAAACGCACTTGGAAAAGAAGGGCTCCTGCGTGCTCTAAAAGAGATGGTGACGATCCGTCACTTTGAGATGCGAGCAGAATCGGCTTATCAACAAGGAAAGGTGGGCGGATTTTTTCATGCCTACATGGGACAAGAGGCGATTCAAACTGCAGCAACCCATGCCATGGGTGTTGAAAATAACTGGTGGATCACCACTTACCGTTGCCATGCCCTTGCTTATCTTTGTGGGGCGACTCCCAATGAGATGATGGCTGAGCTTTATGGAAAAGCGACAGGGAATGCCATGGGACGGGGTGGATCAATGCACCTCTATGCCGATCGGATGCTTGGGGGGTTTGGAATTGTCGGAGGACATATTCCGATTGCAACCGGCGCTGCGTTTTCCCTTAAGTATCTGAAACAAGATGGAGTGGCGGTCTGTTTTATGGGAGATGGAGCCTTTGTCCAAGGGGCGGTCCATGAGTCCTTGAACCTCGCCTCTCTTTGGAATCTTCCCTGCATCTATGTCGTTGAAAACAACCAATGGGGAATGGGAACCGCTGTGAACCGGGCCCTTTGTGTGCAGCCCATTGCTGAGCACTTTGCCCCTGCCTATGGGATGAAGTCCTACACCTTGGATGGAATGGATTTCAACAGTTGCTATGGTGGATTCAAACACATTCACGAAGAGGTGAAGAAAACAGGGCGTCCTGTCCTTGTTGAAGCGGTGACCGAAAGGTTCCGTGGTCACTCCATTTCCGATCCCGCTCTTTACCGTTCAAAAGCAGCGCTCGAAGCGGCCAGAGTGCGCGATCCAATTCACCTGATGCGTGACTACCTAATCAAAGAAAAAATCATCACTGAAAAAGAGTTTGAAGCGCTCGACAATGAAATCAAAGAGCAGATCATTGCTTCGATGAAATATGCAGAAGAGTCTCCCGATCCCGATGTGATGACCTTAGAGGAGGATGTCTTTGCCCCATGAGTGAGAAAATGCAAAACGTAGAACTGCGCGAGGCCCTCCGCCAAGCCATCGATGAAGAGATGGAAAGAGACAGCAAAGTCTATCTGATGGGGGAAGAGGTGGCAGAGTACAACGGCGCCTATAAAGTTTCCAAGGGACTCCTTGATAAGTGGGGACCCGATCGCATTATCGACACTCCAATTGCAGAGAATGGATTTGCCGGCTTAAGTATTGGAGCTGCGCTGACGGGACTTCGTCCGATTGTTGAATTCATGAGTTTTAACTTCTCATTTGTTGCATTTGACCAACTTGTTTCGAATGCATGCAAAATGTATTACATGTCAGGGAACCGCTTTAAAGTGCCCATCGTTTTCCGCGGACCCAATGGAGCAGCGGCGCAAGTCTCTTGCCAACACTCCCACTGTGTTGAGGCGATCTATGGCAACCTTCCAGGATTTATCATTGTTGCGCCAAGCAACCCTTACGATGCAAAAGGACTTTTAAAGTCAGCGATCCGGTGTAATAGCCCTGTGATCTTTTTAGAAAACGAACTCGATTACGGGATGAAAATGGAGATTCCAACAGAGGAGTATTTAGTTCCCTTTGGAAAAGCGAAAGTTCTTCGCGAAGGAAAACACATCACCCTGATTTCCCATAGCCGGATGCTTCATCATTGTATGGAAGCGGCAAATCAAATGGCAAAGAAAGGGATTGAGACGGAAGTGATCGATCTACGCACGATTAAACCTCTCGACATGGGAACGATCGCTGAATCAGTGCGGAAAACGCACTTTGCCGTTCTTGTTGAAGAGGGACACATCTTTACGGGAATATCTGCTGAAATTGGGTTCCAAATCCAAGAGCAATGCTTTGACTTTTTAGATGCCCCTTTAAAGCGGGTCTGTCAAAGAGAAACCCCTCTCCCTTATAACAAAACGCTCGAGAGGGAATCGCAACCGAATCCTGAGAGGATCGCTGCAGCGATCTCCGAAACCTTACACCTTAGGAGATAAACGATCATGCCTTTTACCCTCACCATGCCCAAACTCTCACCCACAATGGAAGGTGGAACGATCGCCCGTTGGCACAAAAAAGAAGGAGACGAAGTCAAAAGTGGTGAGCTCCTTTTTGAAGTTGCAACCGATAAGGCAACCGTCGAATATGAAGCCCTTGATGGTGGTTTCTTACGAAAAGTTCTCGTTCCGGAAGGAGGGGAGGCTCTTGTTAATCAAGCCGTTGCTGTTTTTACCGCCTCCAAAGATGAAAGTATTGAAGGGTATCAGCCAGAAGGGATGAAGCAGGAAGAAGCAAAGCCCGCCGAAGAAGAAAAACCGAAAGATAAAGGAGAGCCTGCTCCGACAAAAGTGGCTGCGGCAGGCATGGCGCAGGTCAATTTCCCCATCGAACCTCCTCTTGAAGATTACTCGTTTGAGTTTGATACCGAAATGAAAGAGCGCCTTGCCGCGTCTCCTCTCGCAAAAAAACTCGCGAAAGAAAAAGGGATTGATATCACTTCTGTGAAGGGATCGGGACCTGATGGACGCGTGATGAGTCGTGACCTCGATCTTGGGCAACCTTCGGCTGCTGCCACTTTTGGAGCCGGACAAAAGCCCACCGAGAAACCAGGAAGCTACACATCCATTCCTCTCACTCCGATGCGAAAAGCCATTAGTGAAAAGCTCCAAGCGTCAAAAACCTTTGTTCCCCACTTCTATGTTCAGCAAGATATTGATGTCGAAGCGATGATCACCCTCCGCCAGCAACTTAAAGAGGGAGGGATCAAGGTCACCTTTAACGATTTTGTGATGCGAGGGGTAGCTCTTGCTCTCCGTGAACATCCGACCGTGAACTCAGGCTTCGATTCAGCAAGTAAACAAATCGTCCAATTCAAAACGATCGACATTTCTGTGGCTGTGAGCATTCCTGATGGACTGATCACTCCGATTATTCGCCATGTTGATTACAAAAATCTCGGCCAAATTTCTGCTGAGGTCCGCCACCTCGCAGGGCTTGCCAAAGAGGGAAAACTTCAGCCTGAACAATACCGCGGGGGATCCTTTACCGTCTCCAATCTGGGGATGTATGGGATTCATGACTTCCAAGCGATCATCAACCCTCCTCAGGCCGGCATTCTGGCTGTTGGGGGGATGCGTGATTGTCCCGTTGTGAAAGAGGGCGCCGTTGTTCCAGGTAAACGGATGATGGTCTCCCTCTCTGTCGATCACCGGGTGATCGATGGGGCCGAGGCTGCTCAGTTCGTCCGCACTGTCCAGAAATATCTTGAAAATCCCCCGATATTACTGATTTAAATTAAGATTGGCATGTGATATCCTCCCTTCCAAATTCAATGGAAGGAGTGTTAAAATGTCACAAATTAATTTGAATACAGCCAGACAGGTCCCCCTAGCGGCGACCCGTCCCCTTGTTCCTGCGCCCATAGAGTCCGCTGCCATGTCCCTGACCGCAAAAGTCGTTTCAGTCCTTGCCCTCGTCTTCTTCGCCGCCTTCCTCTACATCGCCTCAACGCGTCGCTCCATGCCACCCCCAGAAGATAAAAAAGACATTGATCCCACTCCGACGCGTCCAGACCCCTCTGCTGCGCCCCCCGCAGTCCCCGCAGCCCCTCCCTCTGATCAGCAAATACTTAAGGATATTCAATTGCTTGCTGATGCTATGCTTGCCACCCCCTACGTAGATGATGGAGATACAGCTGAGAGAGAGAGAATATTATCTGGCACATTTTCTTCTCCTGCTGAGAGGAAAGAAGCATACGTTGCGTTTGTAGCACGTCTGCGTCGTAAATATAGAGAGTTTCCCGTTTCTCCGGAGGTTGAGGCATTAACGGAGATCGCCTTTCAGGTGATCCTAGAGGTGGAAGGTGCTGAAAGACTATTAATGAGTGAGCAGAAAAAAGAGTATCAAGCAGCGATAGAAGCTGATAAAGCAAGAGCTGCTGAGGAAAAAATAAAGGAGGAGGCCGTTAGGGCTGCCGAACAAAGAAAGGAAGCAATGTCCCAGTCTTACGCTCCACTGCTCAGAGAATTGGAAGAAGCGACAACTGCTTTAATAGAAAGATCGAAAAACCTCGAAAGTGCAGATCGATGCTATCAGCAATGCCAAGTACAGAAACTAACGTTTAAGGACAAAGCTGAATTCGAGAGGTATGAATCAAGATTACCCGAGGAGACGCGTGCGGCGCTTGCGGCTGGGGAGCCCTCCGATCAGTTTAAAGAGAGGGTTGAGGGGTTCGCTGGTGAGTATAAAGAGGAGGCGTTTCAGGGAGAGAGAACGAAGCTTGGAACGGCTCATACAAGGTATCTCGAGGTGATCGAAGAGGTGAAGGGGCACCTGAAATGGAAAGAGCTTCGAGAAGAGATTTTAAAAAGATTATAGCCACTTCTTCCTTTGGAAGATGATAAGGGAAAAGATGGAGAGGAGGACAATGAAGGTTAGGATGATAGCAAAGGCGTGTTTGTAGCCAGCAATCGGAAGACCGACGTTCATTCCGTAGAGGGAAGCGACCATCGTGGGGATGCTGAGGATAATCGTGAGGGCGGTCAGGAGCTTGATCGTTTTATTCAATTGATTTGTAAAGATGATTTGGTAGGAGTCGCGGAGGCTTCGGATACTGCGAAGGTTGATCGAGCAGAGATCTTCTGACTGCATGGAGGCATTGAGAAGGTCTTCAAGGAGGTCTTGATCTTTTTCGTAGAGGAGGGTGTAGCGGCCAGAGGTGATCGACTCTAAGACATTACGGATCGGCACAAGAGAGGAGAGGTACTGATTGAGGATCTCTTCATTATGGGTGAGGTTCGTGATATCTTTACTGTCGACGTAGGACATCTTCTTTTCTTGTTTGAGGACGCTCGTCCGGATCTTTTTAATTTGTAGAGTATATTCTTGGGTGATCTTGAGGAGGATATAGATCAGGAATTTTGATTGTTGAGAGGGGCTGAGTTTCGGTTTTTGTGAGATGAAGTTTTGGACGATCTGCGATTTCTGAGGGCAGATGGTGATAAAATAGTCTTTGGTGAGGATGATGGTGAAGGTCGTGGTGTAGAGACCTGCTTCAGGGTCGATCGGGTGGCGAGTGAAGATAAGGACCACTTCATCGATTTTTTCGACGCGAGGGATCTCATACCGATCAAGAGCATCATACATGTCGGTATACTCGAGATCGATCAGCTTGCTGATCTGATTGATGTCATTGGTGGTTGCATCTTCGACATGAATCCAGCATCCCTCTTTTGGCTCAGGGATTTCTACGAATTCCTCGTCGTGCTCGCCCTTATCGTAGATCGTAATCATCCTACGGCTCCCTCAAGGTAGGTTCCACACTGCACCATTTTGCAGCTTATTCTGCCTAAACTTAACAGATGATTATATAAAACTCTACGCCTAAATTATTTCTTTTCAAGTTTATCGAGTCTTTTCTTGACACTCGCGAGATCTTTCACGAATGTTCCAATCTTTCTTAAAAGAACTTGACGTTTGTTGAACTCGGCCATTGGAGAGACAGGGCCACCACCATAAATCCCAGATTCGGTGATCGATTTGCTCACGCCTCCGCGCGTTGCGACCTTGACATTGTCAGTAATGGTCACATGTCCGACCACACCAGCTTGTCCTCCAAGGAAAACGTTATTGCCAAGTTTCGAAGAACCGGCGATTCCTGTTTGAGAGACGATGATGTTGTTCTCACCAAGTTCGACATTGTGGGCAATTTGAACCAGGTTATCGAGTTTGGTCCCTTTTCGAATCAGAGTCTGTTTGAAACGGGCGCGATCAATCGCGCAGTTGGCTCCTACTTCGACATCATCTTCTAAAACGACGTTTCCAAGCTGTTCAAGCTTGGTGTGGCGTCCTGTTTTAGGATCGGTGGTGTATCCATAGCCGCAAGAGCCAATGACAGCTCCAGGCTGAAGGATCACCCGGTTTCCAAGGATGCACCGTTCGCGGACAGAGCTATGAGGGTAGAGGATACATTCCTCTCCCACTTTAGCGCCTGGGCCCACATAGGTGTGAGGGTAAAGCGCTGTCCCTTTTCCAATGACAGCATGGGCATCGACCACAGCGCAAGGGCCAATCGATACACCTTCCTCAATCACGGCTGTTTCATGAACGACAGCTGAGGGATGCACTCCTTTAAACCCTGAGTGTTGGTGGCTCGATGCAATGATCTTTTCTGCGATTTTCTGGAAAGCACGAGAGGGGTTATCTGAAATCAGATAGTTTTTCCCCTCAATGCGATCTGCATTTCTGTCGATGCAGATCACCCCTGCTTTTGACTGCTTCATTGCTTCGTTGTACTTTGGATTGGCTAAAAAAGAGGCATCTTGTTCAGATGCCGATTCGAGGTTGTCAACATTGGAAATTTCTACGTCTGGATTCCCAATAAGCTCTGAGCCGGTGAGCTCTTTGAGCTCACCGAGTGAAAATCGTTTCGTCATTGTCCTTCCCTAGTTCTTCGCTTGATCTTCGACTTTGTTTTCTTTGTCGTAGCTTTTGTCCATCTCACTGATGATTGACTTAGTGATATCAAACGAAGGGTTGTAGAAGAAGCACGCCTCTTCACGGACAACCATAGGAAGTTTTTTCTGCTTAGCGATTGCTTCTGATGCTTTTGAAACATGGGTATTCATGGTTTGCATCAGCCTCATGTTCGCTTGCTGCATGACTTGCATGTACTGATTTTGGTAACGGTTGAGCTCCTCGCTGAGGGCTTGGAATTTCGACTTCATTTCCTGTTCTGCTTCAGGAGAGAGGCTGTCGACGAACTCAGGGTCGTTGAATTTGGTTGCGATCTCATTGAGCTGCTTTTCAATGTCGGTCATCATCGAGGTCATTTGTTCGCGGATCTTTTCAAAAGATTCTTGCTCTTGCTTTCCATATTTCGATTCTGTGACACAGCTTCCGAAGTTGACGATTCCGTAAGGGATCTCTTCAGCCGCGAAGGCTTTGAAAGAGGAAAGACAGAAAAGTGATGTGAGTAGGATGAATATCTGCCGTTTGTTCATAGTGAAGTCTCCTTAAAAATATTCTTTAACTTGTTAACCATCATAGCAAACTCGGTATTTCTTCGTCTGCTAAAATTGTCCTCCCATCGAGAAGAAAAAGTTTTTGGTGTCTTTGTCCCGGTATTTTTTCTTTGGTGAACCGTTGGATTTATAAATCACTTCTCCCGCGTTTGGTTCATTTTTACCGTATTTATAATATCCGTTGAATCTTTTCTTAGGATTGATCGGAACCCCCCAGCCAATGGTGATTGGCATCCGATTTCCAAGTTCAACTCTTGCTCCTACCCCAACACTTAAGCGGAGGTCCGGGACATCAAAGCGTTTAAGAGAGACCGATCCCCCATCAACGAAGGTGAATAGATCGAGCATCTTGAAGATGGTTTGGTTGTATTCGACAGAGAGGAGGGTTGAGGAGACACCACCCATTGCATCATCGGTGTAGGGGCCGTTATCTCTACCGTCGATCCCTTTCTTTCTAAAGTGAGGACCTAGAATATAGGGTTTGTACCCCCTTACAGTGGTCTCACCTCCAAGGAAGAAGCGTTCGTTTAGGGGGAGGTCATCTGGCTCTCCGCCCCAGAAAGGGCAGCTAAAGCGGAATTCCCACTTGAGTTTGAGGGTTCCTTTCCTCCAGACGGGATAGTAGTAGTTGTTTAGGTAACCAAATTTAAAGAAGGGGACAAGTCGGTCATCTTTACGTAATGCTCCTGCTAGTTCTACTTCGACCGTTGAGCGGAAGCCTCGATGAGGTTTAAAGGCATTATCAATCGAATCAAAGGAAAGAGAGCTGCTAACTCCTGCAACCCAACCATCATTTTTTTTGGTTTTTTCAGCTTCATGATTATCAATCTTATCCTTATCGAACTTTGTATTTGACCAGCGTGTCCGTGTTTTCCATCCATAGGTCCAATAGTTGGTGATCGGATAACTTCCAAAAACGGATCCTCCAGCAGATTTAACGCGATAATCATCAGATTGAAGTCCTGATTTTGAATAGTTGAGGTCGACTCCAAAGCGCCAGAGGGTATCGTTGAAGTAAGGGTCCATCCAAGCGACGGTGTAGCTCTGTTGCTTTGCCCCGATCTGCACACGGGCGTGAGCGTACTCTCCAGCCCCCCGCAAGTTTGAGAGTCCTTTCCAGAAGCTGGTCAAGCCGCGGTGGTCGAAGTTGTTCTCAGCGAGATCAAGACCTCCAAAGAGGTTTTCGATGGAGCTGAATCCGAAGAAGAGGCTAAGGCTTCCAGTGGTAGTTTCTTCAACTTCGATGATGACGTCGCGGTAGTTTTCGCCGAGCTCTTGGTCTTCTGGTGTCTTCACAGGATAGACATTGACCGACTTGAAGTATCCCATTGCCTCTAAGCGCATCTGGGTGATTTTGAGGCGGCGTCTGTCAAAGACTTCCCCAGGAACGAGGAGAGATTCTCGAAGAATAACATTTTTGTTAGTGGAGGCATTTCCTAAAACGCGGATCAGACCGATTTTAAACTGCTCTCCTTCATTGATCCGAACATCAACATCGTAGACAGGGACCGAGCGGGAAAGGTGGAGCGAGTAGTTGATGTCTGTTTCGATGTATCCATCTTTTCCGTAGAGATCTTTGATATTCTCGATACTATCGCGAAGCTTTTCTGGAGAGAAGGTTGAGCCATCATGAATGATCATCACCCGTTCAATCTGTTCCTCGGTCAGGAGTTCGTTTCCAGAGATGGAAATCGTTCCGAATTCATAGATTTCGCCCTTGTTTGCGTTGAGGTAGATCTCGAGGCGGCCATCTTCATTTTCTTTCACTTGGATGCTCACCTGTGCATCGGCATACCCTTCATTCTGAAGGTAGTTGACGATGACAAGTTTGTCATGCTCAAGCGCTTCTTCGTGGTAGTTTCCTGTTCCAGTCAGCCAGCTGGTGAAGAAGTTGTACTTCTTTGTCGTCATGAGTTCCAAGATGGCCGACTCTTCTTTCTTACTAAACCCGTTAAAACAGATCTTCTTAATGTGTCCTGAGTTTCCTTCATGAACGGTAATTTCAATATCCACTTCGTTCGTGTTCGGATAGGGGATGAGTTTATATTCGAGTTGGTAGTCGAAGTGTCCTTTCTTTTGGTAGTATTCCTTGACTTTGGTCAAAGCACGGTTGAATTCATCTCGCGTAAAAACAGTGTTCGGCTGAATTCCCAGTTCACTTTGCAATTTTCGCGTTTTGACTTTGTCGTTTCCACTCCAGGTAATCGAACGGATGATCGGTTTTTGCCAGAGTTTAATTGTGATGTAGACTTCCCCGTCTTCTGTTTTAACGGTGGGAACAGCTCTGTCATACTCTTCAGAGAGGGTTTTAAGGTCTTGGTCGAAGGTGAGTTGAGAGAAGGGGTCGCCCTGCTTTGTGCGGAGCATGGAGAGAACACGTTCTTGGTTAAAGGTTGCGCCGCGCGGCAAGTTTTCCATCACGATTTGAATGTTTCCGACGCGCTTACTCTCATAAGCTTCAGTGGCAGGAGCTTTAGCAAAAATGGGAGTCATTGGTGCTGCGGCTAAAAGAAGTGGGGCGATTGCCGTGAGGAGTGTCTTGTTCATTTCCGTATGCGTTTCCTATTAACGATTAAGTTCGCTGATTATAGAAAACGATTTAAAATAAATGCAACCCTTATACCCTGGAGTGCTACTTATTTTTCTCTTTAGCGCTGCATAAACATGATTCAAAAGTTGGTTTTTGGCTGCGCCTGCTTTGCAGCATATTTCTTGCCTTCACTCGCGCCTTGTGCTCGCACAATGGTCGCTCGCTCCAGGCAAAAAATTTGCGAGAGCCGCCTTGTTAAATTCCCTTAGGTATAGGTGTTCTTTAGATAGTGTCGTCAAATGATTCGCTCTGAAAGAGGTTTTTCTATGAGAAAAGTTCAAGGCGGCTGATACAAAGAGCCCCAAGTGGGCTCTTGAAGGAAGCCAACGTAGAAATTTTCCATAGAAAAACCTAAGGTAGAGTGAAGAATTTGACGACACTATCTAGAACTTTTGGCGGCCGGAAAAAGCTTGCGAGAGTGTTCCTTCATCGACAAAGTCGAGAGAACTTCCGAGGGGGAGACCAAGTGCTAAGCGAGAGACTTCAATCCCTTGTTTCACAAACGCATCTTTAAGATAAAGAGAGGTGGCATCTCCTTCAAGTGTTGAATCGAGCGCTAAGATCACTTCTTGTGTTTCCAGTTGTTCCAAGCGTGTCATTAAATGAGGGAGGTTTAAGCTTTCTGGGGTTTTTCCATCTAGCGGTGAAAGGAGCGCACCGAGGACATGGTACATGCCGCGGAAGTTGCCGGTTTCCTCAATAGCATAAACATCGCGTGGACTGGCAATGACGCACATTTGCGTTCGGTCTCGCCTTTCTTGATCGCAGAAGGTGCAACGAACCCCCTCCATTAAGCATCCACAGTCCAAACAGGCTTGCACCTTTTCTTTCAAGGTGGAAACCCCTTCGGCAAATTCGTGAAGGTCTTTCCCTTCCCATCCCAAAAGATGAAATGCATAACGTTCGGCTGTCTTTTTTCCGACACCAGGTAGTTTTTTTAGATGTGCAATGAGGGTGAGTAGATCTTTTGGATACCTAAGCATGAACTTAAGGTATCAAGAAATAGAATTTCTGCCTACGTGAAAACGTAGGCAGAATGGTTGTTATGAACTCTTCTGTTGGTTGAAATAGTTTGAGATGGCACCGCCGAATTGATAATACCCCACTAAAGCAACAAGTGCAATTAATGCGTACCATGTTGGATGGGAGGGGAGGTCTAAACTCGCTTTAATTTTTTTATAGCCTTGATAGGCTTGGTCAGGGAAAAAAGTAATCGCTCGTCCTAACCAGTATTCTTCCTTTCTGTAATCTTCGTCAGGCTGTTGAGAAAACTCGTAGAAGCTTCGAATGATGAAAGCGATCCCAGCGGCCTTGCGCGAACCGGGAAAGAGGTTTGCCGCGGCAAGTCCAAAAAAAAGAGCTCCAGAAAGATCGGCAGTTAAATCCTCTTTTTTCCCACTTTGAGTGAGATTGATGACCGTACGCGCTCCCATTTCAAGCGATGCAATGGCACTTACACCTAGCATAGCATGGTTGAAGTTAGAGCTGTTTTGTAAGAAATTTTTGATACCAGATAGCATTTTCATGACTCCAAGTTTAAATTTGATTAAAAACGATCGATTTTCTCTGTCATGCGATTTTTTTGCAAGAGGTATCCGAGAGGGATATTCGTGCTTCTTTTTTAATGTTTTTTTAGGTATGATGCTCAATCTATATCTAAAGGAATGATTTACAATGGAATGTAAAGCAAAAATTATCGGACTCGGGGCTTATCTGCCAGAAAAAGTCCTCTCTAATCAAGATTTGGAGAAGATGGTCGAGACCTCTGATGAGTGGATCACCTCCCGCACAGGGATGAAAGAGCGGCGGATAGCGGGCGAGAATGAGTTCACCTCCGATATGGGCTTTGAAGCGGCCAAGCGGGCCCTGGATGACAGCGGTCTAAAAGGGGAGGAGATCGATCTGATCCTAGTGGCAACGCTCACCCCCGATTATGTCTTTCCGAGCACGGCTTGCTTAATTCAGAATAAGATTGGAGCGGTGAACGCGGCGGCGATGGATATGCAGGCAGCTTGTACGGGCTATATTTATGCCCTCTCCACGGCGAAGGCATATGTTGAGTCGGGGATGTATAAAAACGTCCTGATTATTGCAGCGGAAAAGCTTTCTTCGATTGTGAATTATGAAGACAGGAATACTTGTGTCCTCTTCGGAGATGGGGCCTCTGCTTGCATCGTCAGTTCGAAGGGAATGGGGTTTACGATTGAGAATGTCTCTTTAGGATGTGATGGCCAGCAATCGGAGCTTTTGATCCTTCCTGCGGGAGGATCGAGGAATCCTGCATCGATTGAAACGGTGAAAGCAGGGCAACACTTTATTAAGATGGAAGGGCGGGAAGTCTTTAAACATGCCGTTCGAAGAATGGAAGGGGCTGTGAAGGCATGTCTTGATGCGTCTGGCCTCGATGAACAGAGTATTAGTTGGATGGTTCCCCATCAAGCGAATATTCGGATTATCGAAGCCTTAGCAAAGCGGTTCCAAGTCCCTAGCGAGCAGGTCTACCTGACGATCCATAAGTATGGAAATACCTCGGCATCGTCTGTAGGAATTGCCCTTGATGAACTGGTGAAAGAGAAACATGTAAAGAAAGGGGAACGGATTGTCCTCTTTGGATTTGGCGCAGGACTCACATGGGGTGCTGCAGCACTAACGAGCGAGGTGGGCGAGTGAAGGTTGCGTTTATTTTTCCTGGGCAAGGGGCTCAGTATGTCGGCATGGGGAAAGATTTTTATGAGTCGTTTCAAGTGGTGCGAGAAACCTTTGAAGAAGCGGATGATCGGTTAGGATTTTCACTGACAAAGCTGATGTTTGAAGGGCCTGCGGATGAGCTGACTCTGACAAAGAATAGCCAAGTTGCGATCTATGTGATGAGTATCGCTCTTTGGAGAGTGGTGAAGAAGGAGTATCCCGAGATTGAGCCAAGTGTTGTGGCTGGCCTTAGTTTGGGTGAGTATACAGCCTTGACGGCATCAGGTCGCCTTTCGTTTGGCGAAGGGATTGATCTTGTGCGAGCGCGAGGAACCTACATGTATGAAGCGGGAGTGAAGGCTCCTGGAACGATGGCGGTTGCGCTAGGAATGACTCCCGAAGCGGTTCAAGAAGTCGTTAAACCTCTCAAAGGGGTTTGGGTTGCCAATCTCAACTGTCCTGGTCAAGTCGTGATTTCTGGAACACCAGCTGGTGTTGAAAAGGCGAGCGCTTTACTGAAAGAGAAGGGTGCAAAGCGAGTGCTTCCCCTTGACGTTTCTGGAGCGTTTCATAGCGGCCTCATGGAAGAAGCAAAGGTTCGACTGAAAGAGAAGATTGATGAAGTGACTTTGAGTGAAAGTGGAATCGAGCTTGTGATGAATGCTGTTGGCGATTTTGTCAAAGAAGAAGAGATTCGGGAAAATATGGTCAATCAGGTGGTCGCTCCTGTCTATTGGGAAAAAGGGGTACGTCAGATGGAAGAGGCTGGAGTGGATCTCTTTCTCGAGATTGGACCAGGAAAAACATTGGGTGGAATGAACCGAAAAATCGGCGTTAAAGGGAAAACTCTCAGCGTTGAAAAGGTTGAAGATTTAGAAACGATTGGTCAAGGAGCGTTAAATGGGATTGCTTAAAGGAAAAAAAGCCCTCATCACTGGGGGAACATCGGGTCTTGGAAAAGAGATCGCTCTGACATTTGCCGAAGAAGGGGCAGACGTTGCGATTATGGGAACGAACCTTGAGCGCGCAAGGCAAGTGGTGACTGAGCTGGAAAAAAATAAGACGGAAGAGGGTCAAAAGTTTTGGTTCGATACCGTGAATGTTGCCAGTAAAGAGGAAGTGAACCAATCGGTCGATAAGCTTCTAAAAGAGTGGGATGGTGTTGATATCCTGATTAACTGCGCAGGGATCACCCGCGATGGTCTTTTCATGAAGATGTCGGAAGAGGATTGGGATCAGGTGATGAATACCAACCTGAAATCGGTCTATAACTTAAGTCATGCTCTTGTTCGCCCGATGATGAAGGCGCGAAAAGGGAAAATTATCAATGTAACCTCTGTCATTGGCTTGACAGGAAATCCTGGTCAAGTTAATTATTCTGCTTCTAAACTCGGAATGGTTGGGTTTACACGTTCCCTTGCAAAAGAGCTTGGGGCGCGCAATATCAACGTCAATTGTATTGCACCTGGGTTTTTCGAAACCCCGATGACCAATGTGTTAAATGAGCAGCAACGAGAAGGAATTTTAAAGCGGGTTCCTATGGGACGCCTAGGGAATCCGAAAGAAATCGCACATGCCGCTGTCTTTCTAGCGAGCCACATGTCTGACTATATCACTGGACAGGTGCTCACTGTAGACGGGGGGATGATTGCATAAAATTTATTGTTAAGTTTTTAAACATGTTTGAAAAAAGGAATTTTGCTTTATGTCAGTAGAACAAGAAGTGATTGATATTATTGTTGAACAGCTTGGAGTAGATGCTTCAGAAGTAAACGCTGAGAAGTCTTTCGTTGAAGATCTCAACGCAGACTCTCTAGATCTTACTGAGCTAATCATGACCTTCGAAGAGAAGTTTGGATTTGAGATCTCTGAAGGGGAAGCTGAGAAGCTTCGTACAGTTGGAGATGTCATTAAGTTTGTCAACGAAAAGAAAGTTGCTGCAAACTAAGAGCAAGATCGTTTCTCTAGAGAAAAGCCGCTCCCTTTAAGGGGCGGCTTTTTTTATCTTTAAGTGTTTTATGAGGATGAGGACAAAACTCACAAAGACGAAGAACATCGCAAAAAAGTAGATCGATTTAAGGCTCAGAGCGGCGGTGATTCCTCCAATGATTGTGGCAAAGATAAAGCCTGCCGATTGGAAGGATTGGCTGATTCCCATGATCTTCCCTTGAATGTTCTCAGGGGCATTAATTGAGATCAAGTTAAGGATGTTGGGCCATGCAAAGGCTGCAGGAATCGTTCCCAGGCCAAAGAAGAGGGCAAAGGGACCAAACGATTCAGCAAGGAACATCCCTAGAAGACAAAGAGTGATCATGGCATTCCCTATCACAATAAGAGGACGAGCGTGGTATCTTTTCACAAGGAAGTTGTTGACGAAGTAACCCCCAAAAATCCAGGTAAAGCCGACGATAAAAAGACCCCAATTGACATCGATCGGTTTGGTACGAAACTCTTGGATCGCGGTTGGGCTATACCATTGGAAGGCGATACCCCATCCTAAGATCCAGAACATGTAGATGATATAGAGAATCTTGAGGTTTTTGTATTCGAAAGCTTTGACGACATCGCGAGCTCCTTGAAGAATATCGATATGAAACTTTTTCTCTGTTTTATGGGTCTCTCTGAAAAAGAGATGGATTCCAAGAAAGGTGATCACAAAGAGGACAGTTGTGATGAAGAAGGGGAGAGCAGGGCTAAAGTGTTCTGAAAAGGAGCGGTTCGAGAAAAACCCTCCTGAAAGGATGGCAAGCATCCAGCTACATCCGGTCACGATAATAATCATAGAGAAGTTTTTGGCGCGTGTTTTTTCGTCTGGAGAAAGATCGGCGATTGAGGCAAGGCAAATGCTGAGGTTTCCAGCAAAAAAACCGGTTGCAAGACGGGTTAAGATGAGAAAAATAAAGCTGTGAGTAAAGATACTGAATCCAGTGAGGGTAATCCCGCAGGCGGCACCAAGGATGGTGATATAAAAGGCCTTTTTTCGACCAAATTGATCAGCAATATCTCCAATTAAGGGAGCTCCAATAAGTTGCCCAAGAGGGTAAAAAGCGAGGGCCGTTCCGAGCATTAAATTCCGTGCAACATCACTTGTTCCAGCCGAAATGAACCCAAAGCTAGGATCGACAAAGAGGGGGCCAAAGATGGCAAAGATCACCGAGAACGCAAAATTATCGATGAACAAGACAAAATAGACCGGGAGGAGAGAGAGATTAAACTTTTGGCTCATAACGTTTCCTTGCACTAAGGCTTAAGATAGCAATTGAAATGGTAACGAGCAGGGCTGCTGCTGGATAGACATAGGATAGATTGACACCTGCGATGGTTCCTGCAATAAGAGGGGCAAAAAGGAGAGAGATAGAGCCGAACGATTGGGAAATTCCCATGACTTTTCCTTGGACATCTTCTGGAGCATTGAGGGAGATGGAACTAAGCGCATTGGTCCAGGCGAGTGCGCCGAAAATGGAGGCAAGGAGGGCAAGAGTCGCAAAGGCCGGGAAGAAGGTGATCATCCCACACAGAGCAAAAATCACAATCAGACCCACGCTGCCAATTTTTGCAATGGTCTCTGCGTGGAACTTTTTGAGGAGGAGCTTATTAATCACAAAACTTCCTAATGACCACATCACTCCCGTTGAGGCAAGAAGGGTAAATAACAGATCATGGGAAGCATCGTAGCGGGAGAGGGTGTAGGGGTTGAGCCACAAAAGATTGATTCCCCATCCCATCATCATGAAGAGGTAATAACAGTAGAGGCGCCCCATCCCTTGAATCGTGAAGCAAGAGGCAATGTTTTTCAATCCTTTGAAGGGATCAAAAGTGAAGGCTTCTTTAGAAGCAAGGGTTTCCCCGAAGAAGAGAATAACCATGAGCAAGCTTAAAAGAGAAAAACCAGTTGTGATCCAGAAGGGAATGGCAGGGCTGAGATGCTTTGCAAAAAAGCCACCTACAAGCATCGAAACAATCCAACTGACCCCTCCTAGAGTGGCAATGACCCCATAAGCTTTTGAGCGGGATTTTTCATCATGGGAAAGATCAGAAAGGGAAGCCATACAAATGGTTCGATTACTCGAAAAAACACCCGTCAGAAAGCGACTGAGGAGAAGAAGAGGAAAATGATGAGAGAGAATAGCAAGCCCTGATAGAAAGTATCCGACTGTTGCTCCAATGTTGAGAATAACAAACGTTTTCTTCCGTCCAAAGTGATCGGCAAAATCTCCAAAAAGAGGGGCGCAAATCAGCTGCATCAGAGGAAAGATCGCAAAGAGAATCGCCAGCGCTAGATTACGCATTTTTAGACTGGTTTCAGGAGGAAACATCCCCATTTCAGGGGTCAGCATCAGCGGCCCGAAGACCCCAAAAACAATCGCATACCCAAAGTAATCAAGGAAGTAGGCGAAGTAGATGGTTAAGAGAGTTTTCGTCCGTTTCTGCATCAAAGAATGGTCCTCACTTCTACCTCTTATCAACCCCTTACGCATATTTTTCAAGGAATAATTACGTATAGTATATTTGGGTGATGCACCCTATTAGAGGATGCGGGTGCGGATTTTGGGAGAGAAGAAGAGCATGACGAGAAGGGCGCTAAGGAGAAGGAGGATCGTTGAGAGGGCATTGACGATGGGAGAGATGCCCGAGCGGAGCATGGAGAGGAGGTAGAGAGAGAGGGTTTGGATCTTTGTCCCTGCGCAGAAATAGGAGAGGATAAAGTCGTCGAAGGAGAGGATGAAGATGAGAAGTCCTGTGGCCAGAAGAGTAGGGCGGAGGAGAGGAAGGGTAATCTTATAGAAGGTTTGGAAGGGGGTTGCACCAAGCACCTCAGAGGCCTCCGTTAGGCGTTGGTCAAGTTCTTGGTAGCGGGTATAGAGGATCGGAATGACAAATCCTAGTCCTAAAACGGTGTGAGCGACGATGAGAGTTGGCATCCCGAGTTCAATTTTGAAGAGAGTGAAGTAGCTGAGGAGGCTGATCGCAAGCATTGTCTCAGGAATGATCAAGTTGCCGTAAAAAAGAGGGAGGGCTTTTTGAATCCGTCCACCTTGCGCGCGGAAAAAAATAAGGGTGATTCCCATGAGCAAAGAAAGAGAGGTCGAGATACAAGCGACAAAAAGGGAGTTGAAAAATGAACGCCAGAGAGAAGAGGAGTTAAAGAGTTCGTGGTACCACTTAAACGTAAATTGATCCCAAGGTGCGGGAAAATGTTTTGTGTTGAAAGAGAAGACGATCAAAATCAAGATGGGGAGATAGAGAAAGAGGTAGGAAAACCCAACGATTGTAAACGATCCAAATTTCCCTAATAATCCTTTTCTCATTTCATTCCCTTTAGGAGCAATGTGCTCATTTTTCTAAAGCCAAGGTAAATCAGCATGACAGTGACAATAAGGGAAAGGCAACTGAGGACCATAAAGGCTGCCCCCATTCCTCCTGTTTCATCGCCCAGAACGTATTGAGAGACGACATTTCCCACAAAGTACCGTTTATCTCCTCCCATGAGTTCAGGGATAATAAATTCACCAAAAGAGGGGATAAAGACGAGGAAAAAACCAGCACGAATGGCGGGAAGGGTTAGGGGGAGCATCACCTTGCGGAAGGTGGTTTTCCAGGGAGCTCCTAAGTCGGTTGAAGCTTCTAAGAGGCGACGATCAAATCGCTCTAAACTCGAAAAAATCGGTAAGACCATAAAAGGGAGATAGCAGTAAATCATCATGAGCATGACAGCAAAAAGAGAGTTTAAAAAGTGGATCGGCTGCTGAATCAGGCCAAAGTTAAGGAGGAGGGTATTCAGAAACCCTTCCCTTTCAAGAACAAAAAACCATGCGTACACGTGAAGAAGGAAGTTGGTCCAAAACGGGACGATCAGAAAAAAAAGCATGAGGGTTTTATAGCGCCCCCCTTTAAAGGCAATGAAGTGGGCAAGTGGGTAGGCGATAAGGAGAGAGAGAAAAGCAGTAGAAAGAGCCAGGGAGATCGAGCTGAAAATAATGGAAAGATGGGTTTTTGAGAAAAGAGGAGAGAAGTTTTGGAAGGTGAGCCCTTTGATCCCTCCCTCTTCTGTGAGGATAAAAATGCTGCTGATCGTCATCAGAAGAAGGGGGAGATAGAAGAAGACGATTTGCCAAATCAGTGCTGGTGATCCAATGGCAAAGGGACTCTCATCTCTTGTTTTCCTCTGGAGTTTATGAAACAGCGCATACATGACTTTACTCCTCCAAAAGCAAGGCGTTTTTCACCTGCCAGTAGAGGTAGACCTCATCATCATAGTCGATATCCTCATGAACAAAATGTTCTTCGTTTTGCTCAAAGACTTGGAGTTTAAATTGGTTGTTGATGATCACATTGTATTGTGTGGAGCGGCCATGGTAAACGATCTGTGAGACGACCCCTGTTAGAGTATTCGAGAAATTTTCCACAGGCTTTTTAGAGATGAAGATTTTTTCAGGGCGGAGACTCATGGCTGCCTCGCACCCTTCTTGCATCCACTCCTTCCTCTGGGGGATATAAACATGAAAGCGTCCCATATGGGGAACGTCGATTTCAGGGTCGGTCTCAAGATTATGGAGCGTTCCATTCAGGATATTAGTTGTTCCCACAAATTTTGCGACGAAACTTGAAACGGGAAATTCATAAATCTCTTTCGGAGTTCCAATCTGTTCGATTTCTCCGTCATGGTTCATGATGGCCATATGGTCAGCGACGGTGAGCGCCTCAAACTGATCATGGGTGACATAGACGAAGGTAGTCTTTAGCTTTGCTTGGAGGTCGATCAACTCGACGAGCATCTTCTCACGGAGTTTAAAATCGAGAGCCGCAAGGGGCTCATCGAGAAGGAGGACTTCGGGTTCGTTGATGATTGCGCGTGCAAGAGCAACCCGTTGTTGTTGTCCTCCCGATAGCTGCGAAGGATATTTAAAAATATGATTTTCTAAGTGGAAGGCTTTTAAAATTTTGATAACTCGTTGTTCGATCTCATCTTTAGGGATCTTTTGAATGATGAGGCTGTAGGCAACGTTATTGAAGACATTCAGGTGGGGGAATAAAGCATAATTTTGAAAGACGATATTGATTTTCCGCTTGTTGACAGGGAGATTGGTGATATCGGTGTTTCCAAGATAAATGATACCGCTGTCGGGCTTCTCAAACCCTGCAATGAGTCTAAGGAGGGTTGTTTTTCCGCACCCGCTGGGTCCCAAAAGGGCAAAGAATTCCCCTGCAGGGATCGTCAAATTAACTTTATTAAGAACCATTCCCTCTTCTTGGGATTTGGTCATTTCTTTGAGCTGAATACTTCTCACAGCGCCTCCAATCAACGATGGCAATATTTTACAAATTTACGCAATAAATGAGGAGAGTTATTGCATTAAAATCCAATTTTTGAAGATGATTGTCCCTATGGATAGAAAAAAATTAGTGATTATTGGGTCAGGTCCTGCCGGATTTACCGCTGCGATTTACGCTGCCCGAGCCAACCTGTCCCCCCTGATGTATGAAGGATTTTTTAGCGGCCCCTCCGGAGGGCAACTAATGACTACCACGGAAGTGGAAAATTTCCCCGGGTTCCCTGAAGGGATCACGGGCCCCGAGCTGATGGATGCGATGAAAAAGCAGGCTCAGCGTTTTGGAACCGAGATTCTCACGGAAGATGTCCAAGAGGTCGACTTTAGTGAGCACCCCTTCAAAGTAAAAGGAGGGAAGACCACCACTTTCGCCGATAGTCTCATCATTGCAACGGGAGCGACAGCCAAGCGGCTCGAGATTCCTGGCGCAGGAGAGGGAGAGTTTTGGCAAAAAGGGGTGACGGCTTGCGCTGTTTGCGATGGGGCGATGCCCATTTTCCGCGATAAAGAACTCTATGTGATCGGAGGAGGAGATACCGCTGTTGAAGAGGCGACCTTCCTGACAAAATATGGAAGTAAGGTTTATATTATCCATCGAAGAGATGAGCTTCGCGCCTCTAAGATTATGGCAAAACATGCCATGGAACATCCAAAAATTGAAATTCTCTGGGACACCGTCTGCACAAAGATTGACGGAAAGGATGTGGTCGAGAGTGTGACTCTTCAAAATGTGAAAACGAAAGAAGAGGTCACACGACCTGCAGCAGGGGTGTTCTTTGCCATTGGGCATACCCCGAACACCTCGTTCCTGAAAGGGCAGCTCGATACCGATGAGCATGGGTATCTTTTGGTAAAACCTGGTTCAACAAGAACAAATGTTGAGGGAGTTTTTGCTGCAGGGGATGTGCAGGATAAGATCTATCGCCAAGCAATCTCAGCAGCAGGATCGGGCTGTATGGCAGCTCTCGATGCTGAGCGGTGGCTTGCTGCCCATGCCTTTGAAGGAATGACCATCTAATGAAAATGAGATGGCTTCTCCTTTTTTGTCCCTGTTTTCTTGTGGGTTTTGAGCTGCAGCCGTGGTATCCCACGGTTGGGGAGTTTAACCTTCGCTCCGCTTATTCGTATCAGTATTATCCTTCGGTGAGTCAGGGAACCCCTTCTTATCACTCACATGATCACCGGATTGATTTCAATCTGGGTGTTCAGTTTTGGCCCAACTGGGAAGTTCAGCTCGAAACCGACTTTTTGCACTCGAAAAAACTCAATTGGGGAACCGAAGCAGCAGGGCTTCAACTCCGCTATCTCTTTCTCGATGATGTGGCTGGAGATCCCATCAGTTTATCGGTAGGGCTGCAAAGCATCTATGTGCCTACCCGATCTCTAAGCGATGTAAGCGTTCCCTATCATGGACAGGCTAACTTTGAGCTGGGCGCCGCTATTGGGAAAGAGATCGACAAAACCTACAACTGGCTTTTCCGTTTCTGGGGATATCTTGGTGTGGGGCAAGCCAACCGCGGCGCGCCTTGGACCCGCCCCTGCCTTGTCGCAGAGATGAAGTTCAACCAAAAGCACGTTCTCAAAGCTTTCACAGAATCGTACCTTGGATTTGGCCATCGCCACCGCGTGCGTGTCGATCACTTCCACGGCTATGGGAAAATCGCCCACCGCTCAATTGACCTAGGGCTTAACTACACCTATCATTTTCGGATCTGGGGAGCCTTGAGCTTGGAAGGGACCTATCGCGTCTATGCGCACAGCTTCCCCAAACATGCATTAGCGGCGCGCATTCAGTACCGCCTTCCTTTTTCACTCTTCTAACCCGCTGAAAATGAATCTAATGCAAAACCATGTAATGTCAATACATGGTTTTTGTTGGAACCATGTATTGACATTACATGGTTTTGCTCCTATAATTAAGAGAAAGCACAGAGATTAAGCGATGGATAGAGATCTATTAAAGCAAGTGATTGCAGATCAGAGGGAGTATAAGCTCCCCAAGAAATTCTTTAGCCGGCTCAAATCGACGGATGTTCGCCGTTTTATGGATGATCCAAGCATTCTTATTGTCAGTGGAATGCGGCGCTCCGGAAAATCTACGATTCAAAGGGCTTTATTAGAAGAGGTTCCAGAAGGAGATTACTATCTCAACTTTGATGATGATCGTTTGGTTCAGTTTCAAGTCAGAGATTTTCAAATGCTAATAGAGGTTTTTATCGAACTGTTTGGAAAACAAAAGACCTTTTTTTTTGATGAAATTCAAAATATTGAAGGTTGGGAGCGATTTGTACGAAGGCTTTACGAACAAGGGTATAAAATATTCATCACTGGATCGAATGCAAACCTTCTTAGTAAAGAGTTGGGAACAAGACTGACCGGGAGGTATATTCAGCTTGAAGTTTATCCTCTTTCCTTTAAAGAGGTGATCATGCACGAATACCCGGAGATCTTTAAGAAGAAAGGAATTTCAACAGAAGATACTGGAACTTTGTTAGGTTACTTTTCGAATTATCTTGAGTTTGGGGGGATCCCAGAATACACGAAGTTTCGGAAAACTGAATATCTAAAGGACCTCTACGAGGGGATTCTTTATCGTGATGTTGTTGTACGTCATAAAGTGACCCATGAGAAAGCTCTTCGCGAACTTGTTTATTATTTTGGGAGCAATGTCGGGAAAGAATTTAGTTATACAAAATTGAGTGGGGTTGTCGGGCTCAGTACTCCAAATACCGTCTCAAATTACTGCTCCTATTTGGAAGAGTGTTATCTTTGTTTCTTCCTAAGCCGGTATAACCACTCGTTGAAAAAGCAGATCCAGTACAACAAAAAGTGTTACATGATTGATCCAGCACTCATACGAACCATTGGGTTTCGTGTGAGTGAGGATAAAGGACGTCTCCTTGAAAACATCGTTTTTTTGCAACTGAAAATGGAAGGGAAAGAACTCTATTTTCATAAAGACAAGAAGGAATGTGACTTTCTTGTTCGAGAAAATAATCAAATCACTCAAGCAATCCAGGTTTCCGTAAGCATTAACGATGAAAGATGCAAAAAAAGAGAAATAGAAGGGCTTATTGATGCCTTAAAAGCCTATCAATTGAAGGGAGGGTTGATCCTCACTGAGAATGATCAAGAGACCTTTGAAGTGGATGGGTTTCACATTGAAGTGCAACCCATCTGGAAGTGGCTCTTAGAGTTATGAGTTACCTCGCGGGTGCGGGCGGGTATTTCACTTCGATCAAACGAGAGTAACTGAGCGCCCATGTTTGATGTTTTGTGCAAGTGCTTGATCTCAGCCACCACATGATCCCTGATCCGATTGCAACGACTGCTGCAATGAAACCAATAGTCGCAAAGATAGGAGCGGTCTCGCTTTTTGCTCTTGAACTGGCGAATCCTGAGATAACCGTTACAACCATAGAACCAAGGCAAATATTTCGGTAGAAGGCTGCTGAGGCAGCAATGACAGCCATAGCCGTTTGATGATTTCTGAGAATTTCTTGAAGAGCTTCTTGAGGTTTATGGGAATCGATGGTGAACTGATGGGTTGCTTGAATTTGGCTTTCTAGATCACTTGCTGTATCGTACAATGCCCCCCATAATGGAAGAAGGGATGATGAGGCTGCCATTTTAGATCTCCGGGGTTAAATTTATCCGAAGGCAGTTTAAGGGATGGTAAAGATAAATGACAAGAAATTATCCGATCCAGAGGGCGACGGCCGTGGCATAGGTTTTGCAGTGGCTGATGGAGATCATGAGTTGTGGGCTGTTAAAGGTTTCGTTGAATGAGTCAGAGAGTTCAACGAAGGGGCGGCCGAGTTCATCGTTAAGAATTTCGATATCGAGAAACGAGATGGAGGCGCCGAACCCCGTCCCCATGGCCTTTGCAATGGCTTCTTTAGCAGCGAAGCGACCCGCAAGGAGGATGGGGGCGTCTTTGTGAGCGAGGCAGTATTCGAGCTCCCGCTCGTTGAAGAATTTTTTATAGAAATGGGGACCATGTTTCTCAACCGTTTGTCTAATCCGGTCGATTTCAATGATGTCGTTACCTAACCCTTTGA
This sequence comes from Chlamydiales bacterium, assembly GCA_024233515.1. Classification (GTDB taxonomy): domain Bacteria; phylum Chlamydiota; class Chlamydiia; order Chlamydiales; family Simkaniaceae; genus Neptunichlamydia. The sequence continues at coordinate 115,781 of JACKPO010000005.1, read as the reverse complement.
TCACTCGTCGTCGTCATCCTCATCGATATCGCCCTCGATGAAGTCTCCTCTGCTTGGATCGTGATCCTCGCCATCCTCTCCACCTTCAAGGGCATTACAGAAGATCATTCTACCAGATGAGGTGTGTTTTACGGAAAGGACTTGTGCGTCGATCACATCGCCGATAAAGTTTCCTCCGCCATTGATGACGACCATGGTTCCATCGTCGAGGTAACCGACTCCTTGGCGTGGCTCTTTTCCGTACCGTTGGACTTTGATTTTGATCATCTCTCCTGTTTCCATGAGAGGCTTGAGGGCATTGGAGAGGGAGTGGAGATTGATGATTTGCACCCCTTCAATCGAAGCCATTTGAACGCGGCTAATGTCTGCGGTTAAGATGTTGGCATCAATGAGGCGAGCAAGGCGGATAAACTTACTGGTGGTATCTTTGACCTCTGGAAAGTCGGTGTCGTTGAAGCGAAGGCCAAGTGTGCCGAGTTGTTCCATCTTTTTGATGACCTCAAGGCAGCGACGTGCGCGCGATTTTGTTGCATCATCTCCTGTTTCTGTTTGTCCATAGAGCTCTTTGATGATAAAGCGTGGGATGACAAGGTGTTGATCTAATACGCCTGTTGAGCAGACATCGATAATGCGTGAGTCTGCAAGGATAGACGAATCGATCAAAAGATCCCGTTTTTTCTGCGCTGTAGGGGCAAACTTCACGAAAGGAATACTAATGTAGAGTTCATCTGACGCGCGGAGAGTCATGATCGATCCCAAGTAAGTTCCAAAGAGGAAGAGGGCGATTTTAATCACCTCAAGGGCTTGTGGGGTAAGAACAAGAGAGATCGAACTTAAATCAAGGATCGCGTCGAAGATCAAAACGAGCGCTTGTCCCATCAGGTAACCCACAAAGAGTCCGACGACGGCAATGTTGAACGAGCGCAAGCTAAACTTGCGGAAGAGGGTATCAAATCCAATCAGGAGCAGACTAAAAACAAAACCGATCAAGATTCCGATCAAAGCGTTCGTGGCAAGAAGTCCTTCTGGCCGAGAAAGCATATAGGTTGTCATGAAAAAGATCGAAATGATCGTGAAGAAGATCCGGATAAAGGCAAGTGAGATATTCATAAAACTCCGTGAGGATTGTATTTATTTATTAACTTACCTATTCTTAACCTAAGACAAGACTTTTTTTAAAGGTTTTTATGAAGCTGACAGCACGCAAAGCAATTTTACTCTCTGGACTTCTTTGGCTAGCCATTGGAATCCTCCTTCTTTACAAAGGGATTTCCTACCTTTCTCTTGCCGGACACGGTGTGATGAGTGGAACTCACCAAGGATTTTCACTGATCAAGAAACTAACAGAATTTACAAAAAATCCTCAGCAATCGTCGCTCATCGTTATTTGTGCGGGGCTACTGATTGGTCTTTTTAAGGGGAGAGTGGTTTTTAAAAAGACGGTCGACCGTGTAACCCTCCGCATCCGTAGTCAAAAAGAGCCGATTGCCCTTAGTAAAATTTATTCTCCAGGGTATGTTGTTCTCATTCTAGGAATGATGGGGCTTGGGATGGTCTTTAAGTATCTCCCCATTCCGCTCGATGTGAAGGGACTTTTAGATTTTGCCATCGGGTTTGCCCTCATCAATGGCGCCATGCTCTACTTCCGCGCAGCCGCTACCTCTCCAACAAAAGCATCGTAGACTGAAGTAGAGGAGACAACCTTTTTCTTGACTCTGGCTAGATGAGTCTCTAGCTACGAGCAATTACGATATGTATTAGTTGTAGAGTTTTTCAAGTGTGATAGATTCGAGATTTTTGTTTTTGTAGAAGCCTTGGATTTTTTTGCGTTCTTGCTTGTATTTCTCTAGGGTTGTGTTAGGGGAGGAAAATGTCTTGAATCCGGGGAGAGGGAAATCTTGAGAGGAAAGATGATGGGTATTGAGAGGTTCATTCTCTAAGAAAACCGATTTGAAAAGTGTAGAAATAAAGCGTGTTTCAATTTCTGACCGTTTATTTGAGAAGTACCAAGAAAATGGATAGCTGTTTTCGATCCCATACCCAAAAAGAAGACCCAATAGACATATCTTTTCCTGTGAGGAAGCTCCGTTAAAAATTTTATTCCAGAATGGAGAATCGTTGCTTTTGATTTCTAAGGTAACACTCAGTGGATCAAAATCAAAGCCCACATATTTTTGGAATAGTTGGTAGTGTCTCTGTATTAAGTTTGCTGTTTCAATGATATTCACGAAATAGACATAGTCTAAGCTGCTAGAAGCGCTGGACTTGATAGGAAAGTGAACAATAAGAAATTTGTTGATTCTTTCGTAGTCTAGGCTTTTTTCCCAAATATCCCAGGTTTCTTCAAATTCATAGGTAGGATTCCACTCTATTGCCACCTGCTGTTCTAGAGCTTTTCGTTCTTCTATGGTTAGACCCTCTAGGTATTTTTGATAAGCACTATCCTTTGACGCTTTAGAACGACGGTCTAAAACAACCTCAGTCATTGGCTTGCTTCCATGAAGTGTATATGCCACCCCCTCAAGAAAAAGAAGCCTGGTGTAAAACTCTGTAAGCCTGTCTGTGGAATTATTTTTTTGGGAGCAAGAGAATATTAAAAATAATGACAGAAAAAGAGTAAACTTATTAGCTTTTTGCCAAGGAGGTTTGATATGAGACAACTACTTTTCCTAACCGGATGTTTTCTGACTATTTTCAATATAGTAAATGCAGATGTTTTTTCTCAAAAACTGTCTGATAGATCTGAACAGATTTCCAGAAATGAATTTCTGGCAGAAATTGAAACCCAGTACGCAGAGTGTGTGAATGAATACACGGAAGATAAGATTTATATTAATTCAAGTGCAATCCGTTCAACCTCTGGGGGTATTTTTTTACAAAACAAGGGTATACCTAACATGATTCAAAAGTTGGTTTTTGGCTGCGTTTGCTTCACAGCAAATTTCTTGCCTTCACTCGCGCCTTGTGCTCGCACAATGGTCGCTCGCTCCAGGCAAAAAATCTGCGCGGCCGCCTTGCCAAATTCCCAACTTTTAAATCATGTTAGGTATAAAGGTGAGGAGGAAACTAGGCAATTAGTAGCAACATTCCTCTGACCGAAGACTGATTTGTGTTTCCAAATTAGGGGCGTCTATCGGTCTGATTGGGTTATTTGTGGTAGGCGGTCCCCTTTTCGATTTGGGTGGCGCGGTAGATCTGCTCGAGAAGGAGGAGGCGGATGGCCTGGTGGGTAAAGGTGAGGGGGGAGAAGCTGAGGGTGTGGCGGGCTCCAGAGAGAATAGAGGGGGAAAGGCCATCGGGGCCGCCGATCACAAAGGTCAGGCGAGAGCCGCACGCTTCCCATTCTTGATAGAGAAATTTTGAAAAAGCGGGGGAGGTCAAGGTCTTTCCGTTAGGATCAAGGCAGAGATAGGGGGCGTCGGGGATCGTTTCTTTGAGGACCCATTCGATCGTGACGGTGCCTGTGAGTCTTTTTTCATACTCGGCAAGGGCCTCTTTTAGCCATGGCTCTTTGAGTTTTCCTGGGGAAATAATTTTTATTTTTAACATTATTTTCTCGCTATGGTTATAATGGTACCCGATGAATATGATTGGATCAATCTTCTTCTACTGGGACCCCAACCCGACGGCGTTTACGATTCCACTGATCGGAAGGCCGATTGCGTGGTATGGGATTTTGTTTGCCCTTGGGTTTTTCATTGGGTTTTATTTCCTGATGTCTCTTTTTATTCGGTATGCGCGGGAAAGAACCGATTGGTCAGAGGAGATGTTAAAGAAAAAGGGGCGCCTTTTTTCAGAGCGGCTGACCGTATATGTGATCATCTCCACTGTAGTGGGGGCAAGACTCGGCCATGTCTTATTTTATGAAAAGCTCAGTCATTATTTGGCCCATCCCCTTGATATTGTAAAAACGTGGGAGGGGGGGCTTGCAAGTCACGGGGGTGTCATTGGCATACTCATTGGGATAACTCTTTTTTATTTCCGGAGCCGCAAGGAATTTCCTTTTCTCTCTATCCGACGGATTGTTGATCTCATGGTTGTCCCTTCGCTGTTTGTAGGGGCGTTGATTCGCGTTGGGAACTTTATCAATCAAGAGGTGCTCGGGACGGCGTCGAGCCTTCCTTGGGCGGTTGTTTTTGGCCATCCGATAGATGGGAGTCCACCCATACCTCGTCATCCAGCGCAATTGTATGAAGCGCTCTGCTACTTTGGAATGTTTGTTCTTCTTTGGCGTCTTTTCCCTAGGCTAGTGGGCAAAGCTGGACGACTATCTGGACTTCTTTTTATCTCAATCTTTACTTTTCGGTTTTTCATTGAGTTTGTCAAAGAAGAACAGAGTCATCTAATGGGGCATCAGCTCCTGACCATGGGGCAGTGGCTTTCGATTCCAATGATCCTTCTCGGCGTATTTTTTATGAAACGCTTTGGTAAGGAGCAAGAGGAAGAAGTTGATCCGAAAGTCTCCCAAGGGTCTCGTTAATCTTTTCCCGTGTCCATTCTGGATGGCGGTTCTTTAGCTGGACTTTATGCCATTCTAGAAACCGTTCGTAGGTCGATTCACTGCCATCTGAAAGGGTAGTGTACCAGAGATACTTATAGAGAATCCATAGGCGAGTGGTCAACTCTTCTTCAAACGAAGAAAGGATCGGATAACTTGCTAGCGTTTTTTTCTTCATGGCTTCCATGAAAAGGTCATGGTTGGCATTATGCTCGTCCTGGGAAAGCTCTTTCCATCCTTGCTCAAGAAGTTTCAAGAGAGGCGTTTTGGGATCGAAATGGATGGTCCGAATGAGCATGTCATTTTGCGAAACCCATGCTTCCACTTTATCTTCCGTTTTTTCATGGTTGAAGGGAAGATCGATGACCTTTTTGAAAAATTGAAGGGTCGTGCGGATGATCCCCTTGAACGATTGTTTCGGATTGTCGATGAGAACATTGCCGAGTTCTTTTTCAAGGAGACGGTGAAGTTCTGGAGGTGTGTGAATCAAAAGGTTTCCCTCTTCTTCAATGATCTTCCAGATGAGAAGTTCAAATTGCTCGAGTTGGATTGGGGTGAGTTTGGGAAGGGAGCATGCTTTTTCGTAAGCGATAAGAATCGCTTCTTCCCCTTGCGGAGAGAACGATTTTTCCTCATCCATGAGGTGGATCTCAGCATTGATAAAGACAAAGAGAGCTTGGTCGAGATGGGGAGTTAGGGAGCAGTTGCTATCATGGCTCAGCTCTTGGATATGGCGGATTGAGGCACGTAGCGAATCCTTGGATAGATCTTTTGGAAGCTCACCTGCAATGGTGTAAAGGGCAAGGATCCGTTGGATAAGTTCCAGGCGGTGTTCATCTTGAGTTAGCATGTGGTTATATTTTCCCATCTCGATTTGATGGCGAATAAACCCTTCAATGGCTTGTTTTTCTCTGAGAGAGAAGTGGCAGGTAATGAGTGAGGAATGACAGAGTTTATCTGCAAGGATCATTGAAAGCGTTGAAGTGAGTTGGTTTTCTTTTAGGAGCGATTGAATTGCCGAAAATCCTTGGAGTTCTTTGAGGACTGCTCGTTTGAGGGTTTGAGGATCGAGGTTTGGCTCTTTCGAGGTGATCTCTAGGAGGGTTTTCACAATGATTTTATCGACTTTATCGTATTCTTCATAGGGGTTTTTCGTTTGCATTGCAGAGAGATCCTTTAGGAGATGTTTTTGGATAGACCAGATGATTTTAGTGAGGTGATTGAGTTGGGGTTTTTCTCCATCGAGGCTGGCGATACACTCTGAGAGTTTAACGGCAATTTGCTCAGCGATTGTATAGGGAGGAAGGTGGGCAGGAAGGGAGCTGTTTTTGAGGTTTTCGCGGATCATGAACTTAAGATTCAGCTTACCATCTTCTCTTATGGCCCCTTTTTGTCCCTGAATCTTTTCGTAGTAGTAAGCAACTTTTTCCCAGACTTTTTTTAGAGCCGAGGTTCCTAAGCGGTATTTGGGGAATTTCTGCTTAAACTCTGGGAGAATTTTTGAGAGCAGATTTGCTTCGATTTTCCCAGACCATTTTGAGGAAGATCCTCTTTCTTGAAGCTCGTGTTTGATTTTTTTAGAAAGAAAAAGATTGAGGTCCGAAAAGGGGTCATAAAAGTCTTCCGATTCATCAACAGGATAAAGGAAAGAAGGGTCTTGGTTTAGAAAGGAAAGCTCTTCGTCATTGGGCTTTTCAAGTTCGGACATATTATCTCGCTTTTATGAATAGGTCTTGTTCTCCTCTATGGCACCTGCTTCCTTTTTTGTCCAAAAAAAATCTTTGCAAATAATCCTCAATTTTTGGAAGGATCAGAAATCTAATGACTAACAGGAGGCATTACGTGAAATTATTCTCCCTAATTTCATCGACTGCGGCCCTATCTGCCCTGACGATGACGGGTTTTTGCGACACTCAAATGACCGATTTAGAGAGTCGTGTTTCCGGACTAGAAAAAACGCATTCCCTTTCGGTTGAAAACTCATTAAGCCACCAACAAAATAGCTACAGCAATGGGAATTATTCTTCGAATCCTTCTGGTGGGTCTTCAATGGATTACACAGGTATGGGCTGTGAAATGTATCCCAAAACTATTCTAGATTCTGCACGTGGGTGTCATAAGGAAAACGGGTTTACGTTCGATCTCGAGTTTTTATGGCTAAGAGCCGTAGAAGATGGACTTGAATATGCCTTTCTAGTGAATTCGAATAATGGAGATCGAATCTATTCCCCCAAAGGACAGGATTTCCAATTTGACCCTGGATTCAGAGTTGGTCTTGGGTATAACTTTGGTTATGACGGCTGGGATCTTCATCTAGGCTACATGTGGCACTACACACATCCACATACTTCAATCAGCGGCCCTTATATTGATGGAAGGGGGACAGTGGGTTGGCTTTTATCGATTCTTCCGGTCAATGATGGTTCATTGGCTTATCTAGGTTATGAAAGTGCAAAGAGTCATTGGCAAAACCAGTTCAATGCTTGGGATCTAGATCTGGGGCGTAATTTCTATGTTGGAAAGCATCTTGCTATTAAACCGACGCTAGGTTTGAAAGCCGCTTTGATTCGACAACATTTGCATGTAGTTTATAACCACACAGATCGTCGCGATCCGCAAAATTCGAATCAATTTGACATTGAGTGGAATGATGTCCGTTCCCGCTTTCATTCTCGCTTTTGGGGCGTTGGTCCTAAGGTGGGAGTCAGCGGAGAATGGGAACTGGGCGCAGGCTTTAGTCTGATTGGTCAGTTTCATACAGCGGCTCTTTATGGAGAGTCAACTGCAAAGACAGCTATTCTTGCGATTGGAGTAGCGGACCGCGTTGATAACGAAAGTGACATTGGTCGAAATCTAGGTGGCCATTTTAGTTCAGATGTTTACCATTTAAGAATGATGGCTCACACCGCTATCGGACTTGAGTGGAGTCGTTGCTTCTGGAACTGGATGAATTTTCAGATTCATCTTGGCTGGGAAGCCGAGTACTGGTGGAATCAGATGAATTTCATCAGCTTTGTCGATGTTTCTCCAAATCATGACCTTTCACTCACTGGTCTGAATGCGGGACTCCGCTTCGAGTTCTAGAAGCTTTGTTTCTCTCAGACAAACAAACCGAGGCAGATCCTGTCTCGGTTTTTTTATTTGCTTAAAATCAAGGGTTTTTGAGACAGATAAGAACAAGCACTTTTTTTAATTCTCTAACTTGGAGGCTACAATGAAAGTTTTCTCCCTACTTTCGATGGCAGCGCTGACAACTTGTTTGACTGCTACTGGCTTCTGCGAAGAAGAAAATCCTGCAAGGATCGATTTTCGTGAAAGCCAAAATGAGAGGATTATTGCTCACCAAACGAGCAATGGTTATGAAAATACTCAAGACTACTCATCCTCTAAACAGATGATGAATGGTCAAAATGGAAATCGTGTGATGAACTCATCTCATGGATGTGTTGACCAAGGGTTTTCTATTGAAGGAGAGTTTCTCTGGTGGCGCGCTATTTTAGATAATCTAGAATATGCTGCAGATTTTACAGCTGATCCAGCCCTAGACACGATGATTTTGGGAGGGATTTATGGGACCTATAAAACCCCAAAATTTAAGTTTGATCCTGGTGTTCGAATCTCATTAGGGTATGATTTTGGGGAGTCTAATTGGGATCTTTTTGCCCGTTGGACCTACCATCACACAGATGCTTCAGATCATACACAAGGAACCTCTGGTGTCTTCGTCTTTAACGAATTTTATATTTTTGATGGAGGGCGCTATCCTGTGATAGGACAAACTGCGCGGACCAAGTGGGAAAACCGGATCAATGTCGGTGACTTAGAAATGGGATACGATTATTTCTTTAGCGATCGTTTCTCTTTCCGCCCAAGCTTTGGACTGAAGGCAGCGTGGGTGAAAATGGATAATCATACCACTGTTACCGATGCGTCGTTTGACAGAAACGGTGATAATTTTCATCTGTTGGTCCCGAGCTTTACCATGAAAAGCCACACTAAATGGTGGGGCGTGGGCCCAGCTGTAGGGATCGATGGCCACCTCCATATTGGATGGGGCTTCTCTCTCTATAGCCGAGTCTCTGGTGCTCTGATGTATGGAGCCGTCGATTCGAAGCTTGATCAAACGGATACCCTTGGGTACTATATGCGTACAAAAGCCAACAATGAGTATCGCCAAAAAGCGATGGCTCAAATCCTGATTGGCCTTGAGTGGGCGAAATGTTTTTCCAACAATATCCTTCTTGCCTTTAACCTCGGTTGGGAAGGACAACATTGGTGGAATCAAAATGAGTTCCGCTACCTGAACGATTCTAATCCAAGAGGAGATCTGACCCTGACCGGTTTAGATGCTGGAGTCAGAGTCGATTTCTAGATTATCTTTAGAGACGATCTTTAAGAGGGTGTATAAAACCCCGGAGTGCCACTTATTTTTCTCTTTAGCGCTGCATAAATAGGCAATCTTTTTTTCATCGAAGCTTGAGCAGCTCTAAGGAGCTGCCCATGCGCTTCGCGTGCAAAAAATCTCACCTATTTATGCAGCGCTAAAGAGAAAAATAAGTAGCACTCCGGGGTAAAAATTGGCTTCGGCTTTTTTTATTGCTTAAAATCAAGGGTTTTTGAGATAGATAAGAACAAGTACTTTTTTTAATTCTCTAACTTGGAGGCTACAATGAAAGTTTTCTCCCTACTTTCGATGGCAGCGCTGACAACTTGTTTGACTGCTACTGGCTTCTGCGAAGAAGAAAATCCTGCAAGGATCGATTTTCGTGAAAGCCAAAATGAGAGGATTATTGCTCACCAAACGAGCAATGGTTACGGAAATACTCAAGACTACTCATCCTCTAAACAGATGATGAATGGTCAAAACGGAAACCGTGTGATGGATTCCAAACATGGATGTGTTGATAAAGGATTCTCCTTCCAAGGTGAATTTCTTTGGTGGCGTGCCATTATCGATAACCTAGAGTACCTTGCGACATTTGCAGGAACAACGGAAGGTGGAATTCAAGGGGCTGGATTAGGGTTTAACATTACTGCTCGTTACAAAACTCCTGAATTTGAGTTTAGTCCTGGAGTGAGAGTCTCTGCAGGGTATGACTTCGGGATGTCTAATTGGGACGTCTTTGCCCGTTGGACATATCATAGCACCACTGCCAATAATAGTAGCTCCGCTCAGTTAGCGATATTCCCTATTGGTGAGTTCTATGTCAGTAATAGTGCTCAATCGCTTTCTCTTGCAGAGTTTGGAAAGGCGAAATGGCATAACCATATGAACGTTGCCGATTTCGAAATGGGATACGATTATTTCTTTAGTGATCGGTTCTCATTCCGACCAAACTTTGGATTAAAAGCGGCTTGGATCAGTATGGAGAACGACCTCAGCTTTACTAATCTAAGGATTGATAGTAATGAAGGAGGCGGCCAATACATTACGGTTCCTGATGTTTCTGTTCTGAATAAAACCGAATGGTGGGGCATCGGGCCTGCATTTGGGGTCGATGGAAACCTCCATATGGGATGGGGATTCTCTCTTTATGGAAGAATCGCTGGCTCCCTAATGTATGGATCTTACGATACCAAATATAAGGAAACCGACTCTCTTGGAACTTTCCTTGAAATGAAAATGGATAATTACTACAGACTACGTGCGATGACCCAAATGGTGATCGGTCTGGAGTGGGCAAAGTGTTTTTCAAACGATATTCTCCTTGCTTTCAACCTCGGTTGGGAAGGGCAATATTGGTGGAATCAACTTGAAATGCACATTGTCAATGATTCTCAGCCGAGAGGAGACCTTACCTTTGCAGGTTTGGATGCCGGTATCCGTTTAGATTTTTAATCTAGGTGGAACTTGAAATGAAAGCCTAAGAGGAAACTCTTGGGCTTTTTTTTTGATCGTGATATGATGAGAATTTCATTCTTAGTACAGGACATGACTAAGAATTTCATCAATACTGAGGAGAATAATATGAATCAGACGACAATCATGGGACATCTTGGAGCGGATCCCGAAGTGCGCTTCACCTCTGGAGGACAGAAAGTGACAACGCTCCGTGTGGCAGCTAATCAACGGCGCGGAGGAAAAGACGAGACCCTTTGGTGGCGGATCACCATTTGGGGAGAAACCTTTGATAAAATTTTAACCTATTTCAAAAAGGGAAGCGCTGTCATTGTTGCAGGAGAGATGCTTAAACCTGAAATCTATAACGGAAAAGATGGGCAGCCTCAAGTATCGCTGAATCTTGTAGCCTATCACTTAGCCTTTCCTCCGTTTGGAAAGGGAGAGCGCCAAGAGGGTGGTCAGCAGCAAACAGCGTATGGACAAGGGGGACAAAGCTCTTATGGTGGAGCAAGCGATCAGCAAATGGGGCAACAACAAGGTCAAGGGCAGCCTCAGCACCACTACCAACAATCCCACGCTAATGCCTTTGCAGAGGATGAAATACCCTTTTAATGCAATTTCAAGTTTGTCCAAATGTTTCTAAGCGGCCGAAGGCCGATCTTATTGTGGTTCCTTTTTTTAAGCTAAAGAAAGGGGCAGATCTTGCTGCTAATCTTCCCGATTTGAAAGGAGAGATCACTCCGATCATCAAAGCGGGAGATTTCGATGGAAAAGAGGGAGCTACCATGCTCGCTTATCTTTCAGGAAAAGATGAAAAAAGGCTTCTCTTATTGGGGCTTGGTGGTGAAAAAACGTGCAGCTTAGAAACACTGAGACGTTCCTTTGCTGCTGCCATGAAACGGTGCCAAGGGAAAGAATGGGCAAGTGTCAACTTTGCCCTCCCTAAAATGGACAAATTTGACATTCAAGAGGTAACGCGCGCCGTCTCTGAGGGGATTGCCCTCTCCGGGTATGTTTACGATAAATGGAAGTCGAAAGAGGGAAAAAAACCGTTTCATCTTAAAAAGGTGACGCTCGTTGGAGCAAAAGATGAAAAGATCCCTAAGAAAGTTCAGGGGATCATGACAGGTGTGAACCTTGCTCGCGATCTTGTCAATGGAAATGCTCTCGATATCACTCCTGAAACATTTGCGGCTGAGGCTAAAAAACTCGCTCGCACTTACGCGACAGTGAAAGCAACGGTTCTTAATAAAAAGCAGCTTGAAAAAGAGAAGATGGGACTCCTTCTGGCTGTGGGAAGCGGTTCGCGGATCGATCCAGCCCTCGTGATAATGGAATATAAAGGAAACCCCAATTCCAAAGATCTTACAATGGTCGTGGGCAAGGGAATCACCTTCGATACAGGAGGGGTGAACCTTAAGCCAACAAACTTTGTGGAAGATATGCGCGCCGACATGGGAGGTGCGGCAGCAGCGATGGGTCTGATCCAAGCTGCAGCAGCGATCAAGCTCAAAGCTAATATTGTTGCTTTGATCCCAACAACAGAAAATGCGATTGACTCTAACAGTTATAAGCCTGGAGATGTCTACCGCGCTTATAGCGGAAAAACAGTAGAGATCACCAACACCGACGCGGAAGGACGTCTTGTTCTTGCCGATGCCTTAGCCTATGGGCAGGACCGCTTTAAGCCGAGCCGTGTCATTGACCTTGCTACCTTAACGGGAGCTGTTGTGATTGCATTGGGAGATGTCCGTGCAGGCCTCTTTTCAAACAATGACCGCTTTGCCAAACAATGTGAAAAAGCGGGAGAGGTTACCGGTGAAAAAGTATGGCGGATGCCCCTGGATCCTGAGTATATGGCCCTTATGAAATCAGAGATTGCTGATATCCGTAACTCTGGAAAAAAACGGGCCGCTGGGTCGGTCACCGCAGCGATCTTTTTGCAGGAGTTCATCCAAAAGAAGATGCCGTGGATCCACCTCGATATCGCAGGGACTGCCTTTCTCGATAGCCCGAAAGATTATCATCTTTCTCAGGCAAGTGGGAGCGGCGTTCGCCTCCTTGTTGAGCTTCTCGAATGTTTAGAGTAAAGACGGAGGATTCCCTCCTTCAATTTCTCAAAGAGAAAACAAAGCTCTCGGGACGGGAAATCAAGCGAGCTCTCGATGAAGGCGCTTGCCGTCTCAATGGAAAGATCGAGCGCTTTGGATCGGTGAAACTCAAAGTCGGTGATCGCGTCCTTTTTCATCCTCCGAAAAAAGTCGCAACTGGAACCTTAGACATCCTTTATCAAGATCCTTCTCTTACCCTTTTCAATAAACCTGCAGGGATTGTCTCTGCAGCGGAAAGGGGGCATCACCTTGTGCATCGCCTAGATAAAGGGACCTCAGGAGTTCTCCTCATGGCACGTACCCTTCCGATGAAGAAAGCTCTTGAGCTCCTTTTTAAGAAACGGGAAATAAAAAAGATCTACATCGCCCTTGTGAAAGGGGTTCCTAAAAAGGAAAGGGGAACGATCGAAAATAAGTTAGGAAAAAAGGGGAGTTTTCATGGGCAGACTCTTTATGGCGCAATGCCGACGGGACAAAAAGCGGTGACCCACTATAAGGTGCTTAAAAAAGGGAAAGGATATGCCCTTCTTGAGCTCCATCCCGAAACGGGACGAACCCATCAGCTTCGTGTCCATCTTTCTGAACTCGGCCATCCCATCCTAGGGGATCTTCTCTATGGACGCGATGTGTCGTTTCCTAAGGAAATCGATCGCCTTTGCCTCCACGCCTATCGCCTGACCTTTCCCCATCCTAAAACAGGAAAGAAAGTCCAGGCTACAGCTCCTCTTCCTCATTTATTTAAAATGCTATAAGTAATCGATGTGGCGCATGTTATCGAGTTTTTTCGAGAAGAGGACCAGTAAGAATGCAGGAATAAAGGAAGTAATCACAAAAATATCGAAGAAGGAGGAAAGCTTAATCGAATCCATGAACCCTGCAAAGTAGCCTCCAAGATAAAAACCAATCCCGATACATGCAAACCAAACACCTGTGAGAAGACCGCGATAACGGTGGGGACTTAAATTAGTGACAAGAGAGAGTCCAATCGGAGCCAAAAAGAGTTCTGCAAGCGCCATGAGTCCAAAGGCAAAGATCAGATAAAAAGGACTTTCAAGGGCATCGCTTGCATGATGTGGAAGATGTGCAGCAGCTCGTTGCATCACCAAAAAGCAAAGCCCCATAAAGAACAAGCTTAGCGCCGTTTTCATGGGAGGGCTTGCGCTTGACTTAATCCGTCTTAAAAACAGGTAAAGGTAAGCAAGGGGGAATGCAAAAAGAATCAGGAAGAAGGTCTCGAAAGAGGTAAACCATGGAGTGGGGATTAAGAATCCGCCCACATGACGATCGGTATATTTTAAGGCAAAGAGAGTCATGGAGGAACCCATTTGGTTGTAGGCCATCCAAAAGACAATCGAGACAAAAGTCATGATCAAAATCACAAAAATCCGATCCCATTCATGCTTTTTCAGAGGAAAGTGATTGGGATCATCTTTTTTCTTAATGAAGTAATGAGAGGGAACATCAAGGTGGCTCATGGAAGACTTAATCGAAAAATAGGGGATCAGTCCCATCATTTGAACACATCCAGAAATAATGAAGACCAGTCTCCAGTCGATCGTTTGCAGAAACCCGAGGATTATCATTGCTAGGAAAACGCCGATGTTTACAGCAGCGTAGTAAATCGAGAACCCTCCTTCACGAATGTGAGGTCTCTTTTGATACACAGACCCTAAAAGGGAATAAATGGCGGGGGTAAAGAGTCCTCCTCCAAAGGCAATCAGTACAAGCGCTGGAAGAATCATCACTTCGAGGAGTGTTGCCATCAAAAAACAGCCCACAGCGGTCAAGAGACTCCCCAAGAAAATGGGGCTCCGGTAGTTCCATCTATCGGCAATGTACCCTCCCAAGATGGGAAGGATAAAAGCAGTTCCAGTATAGGCGCCAAAAAGGTGGGTGGCCTTCGGCGTGCTATAATGGAAATACTTGACTAAGTAGAGAACCAAAAGGTTCCCAATCCCCACATAAGCGAACCGTTGACACATCTCAGTCAGCGCCAATAAATACATTTCTTTAGGGTGTTTATTGGAAAAAATGGCGTCTTTGTGCTTCATCGGTCCTCAGTCTGGGAATTGCTGTATGACTTTTTATGAAGTATTTTGTACAATATGTCTATATTTTGGAACCGATTTTTTGAAAAAATGGAAATATTAATCGTTAAGACCACATCGCTTGGAGATATTATTCAATCGCTCCCTGTTTTAGCAAGGCTTAAAGCAGCATTTCCTCATGCGCACATTGATTGGGTTGTAGAAAAACCGTTTGCAGAACTTCTCTCTGCTCATCCCGATGTGCGCCACGTGATCCCCCTTGAAGTACGCAAGTGGAAAAAAAATCTCCTTAAGTCGCGTCGATCGATCAAAGGGGCGATTCAATCGCTGCGAAAGACCCATTACGATCTTCTCATCGATCTCCAAGGAAATATTAAATCGGGACTGATCACCTACTTTGTTCCTGCGAAAGAAAAAATCGGAACCACATTTCGCTCAGCCCCGGAGTGGCCCAATGCCTTTTTTCTTACCCATCGCTATCCGCAAAACAAACACGCTCCCATCACCCTTCAATACCTCTCGATCATTGAAAACCATTTCAACTTAAAAGGGGAAGCGATGCCCCGCCCCGTGGAGCTTAACATTTCAGACGAAGACAAAACATGGATCGAATCGAAATTGGTTTCTCAGGAAAAGATCATGGTCTGTCCTGGCGCCCATTGGGAAAACAAAAAACTGTCCCTGTCAACCTGGATCGAGATTCTCAAAAAGCAAAGCCAGCAGGCCCATTTCTACTTTGTTTGGGGATCTGAAAGAGAGCGGCAAGAGGGGCTTTCTCTTTCTGCGCAGTTTCCTATGCGGAGCACCGTTCTTCCCAAAATGACCCTTCCTGTTTGGCAACGATTCATGACAAGGATGGACCAGATCTTCACCGTTGATTCCAGCGCACTCCACCTTGCAGCGACCACCACTGCTTCCACAACAAGCTTTTTTGGTCCCTCAGCAGCGGCCGTCTATAAACCCCCAGGCACGCGCCACCATGCCATCCAAGGGACCTGCCCCTACGGTAAAACCTTCTCTAAACGGTGCCCGATCCTACGTACCTGCAAAACAGGTGCTTGCATCAAAAATATATTGATATAAATATATTATTAGACATAAATATATCGATTTAGATATTCTTATGGTTATAGAATATATCTAAATGGGTATGTTATGGCAGAGAAAACTTTATCTTTAACTCAAAAACTTATGATCGATCAGCTTTCAATGCTTCTCTTCGATGAGAAGTTTGAGAGATTAGATCATGCATCTATCATTCGCTTACTACGCAAACGTCTCCATATGACACAAAAGCAGCTTGCTGCTCGTAGTGGTGTGCCGCAGTCATTTATTTCGAAACTTGAAGGAGGTGACCAAGAACCGACTTTAAAGACACTTAGAAAGCTATTTCATGCGTTATCATGCAGTCTTGTTGTTGTCCCTATTGCCCATGAGCCTTTTGATGATGTGCTAAGTAGGCAAGCAAAAAAGTATGTCAAAAAAAATATCGAATATGTTGAAGGAACCATGTCCCTTGAAAAGCAACTTCCTGATAAGCAATTTATGGATGCTCTCCTTGAAGATGAAATAAAGCGGTTGCTCTATTCAGGTTCATCTGAAATCTGGGATGTGGAATGAACCGTTGCTCTCAAAAAAGGGAATCGGGGAATACTATACCATGTCTCAAAAATAAGGTGCAGAATTAGCGCTGAGATTTTCGAGGAAAAATTGAGTTTGGAGATGAGCCTAACCACTTGCTGGTTAGCGAAATCGAAAACTAAATTTTAACCGAAAAGAACAAGCTACATTCACCAACTTATTTTTGAGACATGGTATTAAAAGCCCCTTATCAATTATATGAGTCGTTATCTTTGAAGCGAGGAGGTGAGTTTGTCGAAATCGATATGTGATTCGACGAGTTCGACTGCTTCGATGATCTTTTCTTTATCTTCTTTTCGGATTTTGACGGTATAGGAGGTGATCATCTCCATCGCTTTATAGCTGCTGACGGGAGCATAGAGCATGGGGATGTTTGCTTTTTTTAGAGCTTCGACAATGGTTTGTCGGGGAGGGGTGTTGCCAGTGAGGATGATTCCCACCGAAAGGTCTTCATTGGGGTTGGCAATTTTCACATCCCAATGTTTTGTGAGGGTCGCAAGGATAATATCTTCGCGGTTGGCAGGGGTGATGATCAATTGGTTCGGGAGAATCAGTTCTCGGTAGTTTTTGAGAGAGGTGGCGACAAGTCGGGTATGGCGAAAGTGGCGCATGTGGTGGTCTTCACCGGAGAGAAGAGTCGCTTTAAAGAGGAGCTCAAAATCTTGCATGGTGGGATTGCTGAGAAAAGGATCGAAAGGGATACATCCAAGGATAGGGATTTCAAGACGACTCAGTGCTCGTTCCATGTAGGAGAGGACCATCTCCCGTTTATCATTATGGACACGGTTGAGGATCACGCCAGCAATTTTGACATTGTGAGCATCACAGAGAGCTTTATTGACAGCCAGGGCATCGAAGGAGGAGCCCAGCCCTCCTGAAGCAACGAGGATCATATCGAGTCCTAAGAGGGAAGCGACTTTTGCATTACTGAGATTCACAATAGAGCCAACGCCGACATGTCCTGTCCCTTCGACGACAAGACTCGAAGTTTTCCCCCGAATCGTGTGGTAGGAGGTTGCGATGCTTTGAGCGAGCTTTTCTTCACACACTTTCCCATCAATGAAATCGCGGGTGAACCCTCTGGGGAAAAGAACGGGACTCATCACCTCTTCTTTTTCAGGAAGACCGAAGTGATCCTTAAAAAGGACGACATCTTTATCGACGTGGATCCCTGTATCGATTTCGACATGCTCTTGCCCAACCGGTTTTAGAAAGCCTACAGATTTGGATCGTTTCATCAGTCCTGAAACGAGACCTAAGCAGGTGGTGGTTTTCCCAACGTGTTGCCCTGTTGCAGCAACAAAGAAAGCAGGACCACTCATCGGCTCACCTTTGCTGGAAGGAGGGTGCGGATCACCTCTTTGGTTTCCTCAAAGATTTCGACATCGCTTTCCAAAGCTTCGACCTCTTCTAAGGTAAACCACCGGCAGGGATCATCAGAGACCGGTTCGGTATTTCCTAGGGGAACTCCAGTATAAATAAGGTCCATGTGTTGGTGAGCAGGGACTCCTTTATGTGCGGGGATCTCTTCCATTAAACAGAGAAAGGGGCGCTCAAAACTTTTAGCATTCCATCGATCGATCAAAAGGTGCTCATCTTGGATAAAAATAAACTCGAGCCCTGTTTCTTCTTTAACCTCGCGGCGGGCAGCATCGGGGGGAGATTCATTCTCTTCGATATGCCCTCCTGGCGGAAGCCATTTTCCGAGTTTCGGGTGGAGGATGAGGAGAACGCGGTCATCTTTCAAGAGGTAAACAGTTGCTACAAAATGTCTTTCCATATCTATGCTAAGCTTTGACAAAAAGGAGAAATACTCTTCTTACCAAGTGTTGCACAAGAACGGGATTTCTTGGAATCTTCATTGCACTTCTGGTTAAAAACTGGGCGGCTGTCTTCATCCCTTCATGGACAACGGGTTTTGATTTTCCCTTTATCGTAGATAGAAGGACTTCCCAACTTCCAAGTGTTCGTCCCATCATCCCTCTGTGTCTTTCAGCGTGACTTGTGGTTTCTGATTCTTTGACACGGTTAAGAGCGGGGCGGTTTGTTCCGACGGCACGTTTCATTCCCTCTAAAGCCAACCTTAAAGCCTCTTTTTTTCCAGCGTCCCGAGGAGCTTTCATGACCTCTGCAAGGGCAATGGTTAAAGTATCAAGGGGCTCTGCAACGACGTTGAGAACATCGCGCTTTAAAAGGATCCCGTTGTAACTTTGGTGCCTTTTTAAGTCCTCTTCATGTTCGCGAAACACTTTAATGAAGTGGCTGTAGGTTTCATACATGTGGTGAAGAGTGGCATCGTGATGAGCTCCGCCATCTAACTGTGCAAAGTCCTTTTCGAGTTCTTTGATGACATTCTCGCTTTCTCCATTGCTACTTTCACTATAGAGCGCTTTCTCAAGCCAACTAATGGTTTCACTCACGACCTGCCCAGGCTGTTTCGCAAAATCATCGATGGCGCGATTGATCGAAGGGTGGGCAGCGGTTTCTAAGATCTTTTTTAAGACGTTTCCCATCTCATCTTTTAGACCATCATGAATCCGCTCGATTTTATCTTTAATATCTGCTTCATCCGGAGCTTCTTTTCGTGTTTCTTGTCTCAGCTCAGTCATCTGCGCTTCAGTAAGAGGCTCTGTTTCTTCTCTCACCCCTTTATTAGCGAGTTCTAACCCACGATAAAGAGCAAGGAGCATCGACTCTCGATGGAGAAAGGACTCAATGGTACGAATAATAATCGGGGAAACGGCGTCTTTGACCTGGTCGGTGATAAAGGTTTCTAGAGCCTTAAGCCCTTCAAGGGCTTTCTGATGCCCCATCGCATCGTCTGCTGTATCGCATTGAATGGTCACGAGGGTTCGTTTGAGATGAGATATTAGGGCACGGACCGATTCATCGTTGACAGATTTTGCCCCTTTTTTCTCACTCTTAGCAAGCTTCATCTCCCGCTCGAGGTCACTTTGGAGGTCTTTTAATTTCTCAAGGAGGATTTTATCCAGTGCAGTCGTATAACTCGATGACTGTACCGTTGTATTAAGAGCCTGCATTAAGAAGTTTGTTCCTGCTTGAGTATACCAGACCGCAAACTTTGCAATGTGTTGCAGCGAGAAGTTGATGAGGATCTCTGAGGTTTTTAAGACGATGTAATAGCCCCAAGCATAGGTATAAGGGAGAAGAGAAAGGAGCCCTTTGATGCCAAAGGCGATTCCATTCAATAGGGGATTCGCGTAGCTTCTTTCCAAAAGGCGTCTATTCAGCTCTCCAAAAAGGGCATCGATGTCTTGGCAATGATTTGCAACATGAAGATACTGATCAACACACATATAGAGCCCCTTCTGGTCGATCTGATCAGGTCTAAGCCCTTCGTAGAGTCTAGGGGTGTTAAGAACGTGTTTCATGGCAGTTTGTTGTTGCCCTCCGTTGACATAGCGGAGATGCGCAGGGACATCGGGACTCCCTCTCGCATTGTCTGCGGCAATTCCTGACCATGCATCAACGCCATCATTATAAATGGCAAACCCAGAGTTCAGCCCCTCAAAGGGCTGTAGATGCAATTTCGTAAGTGTTCCGTTGGATTCAAGGATAACATCTTTTGTAAATCGTTCGATGAGTGTTTTCGAAAAGGGTTCGATAAAGAGATCGACAATGGCCAAGAAAATGGGAAGGAAGAGTCTTGCCACATGACTTTCCAGCTCATGTCCTTGGGTATTTGCTTTGACGAGCGCCGAAAGAACAGCTGGGATGGTTTTGATGAGGATAGTTTTGTTTCCAGCAGGGGTCCCTAACGTACTCGCGTAACTGATTTTGAGTTCGTTAATGGTGTCGCGTACATTTCTAATACACTGCGCTTTTTCTTCAGTTGATAAGGGACTTCCCTCTAAAAGGACATTCATGGCTGCTTCAACGTTGTCAGAATTGAAATTGTCTCTTGCAATGGCGTCCATCGCTTCACGATACTTTTTATAATCTTGCGCGATTTCCGGTTTCCTTTGTCCCCAACCTTTAAAAATGATGTTGAGAAACTTGTAACTCAAAAGAACAAGGACATTGGAGACCAATGTGGTTCTCTGGAGTTCCACTCCATTAGATAAGACCTGGTCTGTTACCGGGGTATTTTCTTGAAGGCCCAACGTAGCGAGGATCTGTCGATGGGCATCTGAGATTTTTTGTGGGGGTTTCTCTTTAAGAAAAAGGTTGAAGGCATGGCCTAATCCATCTAAATGCTCGGTGGGTGTTTTCTCCAGAAGTTTTTTTGTTAACAGGGGACTCTTTTCAAGGAGCACCTTCAGTTGCTTGAAGGCATCGAGATAATTTTCAGCTCGAATATCGCGAAAGATTGGCTCAAAAAGTTCATCCACCTCTTTCTCCTCAATCGCATTGCCCTTTTCATGGCGACAAAACGCGTGGGAAAGTGTCATCCAATCTAGGATCGGTTCTACAAGTTCCTTCGTGAGTTTTTCTGCCTGATCTTTTCCGATCAGATCGCGGTTGATTTCAAGTGCGTGGATCACCTCATTCAAGTTGAGCAAAATGTCTTCAATCGGAAGGGGACCATCTTCGGTGCCTGTTGTCACCTTCACACGAATCCGATCCAGTTCCTGCAACTGCTGGTAATGAGCTGTTGCCATCCAAACAAGCTCAGCTCCCTTGAGTGCCTTGCTGTCTTCCGGTCGAAAGAGCGCCTTGAAGCACTCCTTTACCTTACCTTGTCCCCACTCGATCTTTTGTTTGGGAGTGTGGAAATCCTGAGCACTTTCATCGCGCCGTAGCCTTCCATGAGTGTAGACCAAACTAGCAATGAACTGATCATGGAGATCTTCGCGAATCTCACCTCGTAACTGCGTTAACGTTTCATTTTCGCACGCAATCTCGCCGTCGATAACCCGCTTCGCCCAAAGAATTTGATGCCCCTCTTCTGTTCGCTCATCAGGAACCCCCTCCAGTCCTAAACGCCTGGCTTGTACACAGAAATCAAGCAAATCACGATCGGTTTCATGGGGATCTTTGACCTCTCCTCGGGCACGCATCACGAGGCGAACAAACTCTCGATGTTTCCGATAATTGGAGAGATTCACCTGTTTTAACCATTCTTCAATCTCTTCAGGTCGGGAGTCTTCGTTCACATGGCACTCGGAAATGGATGTTGCAGTTTGAACGATTGTTCTTAAAAGGTCTTGTCGAGCTTCGATTTGCTTGATTAATCTTTGGTAAAGTCCCTGCACATCTTTGAGTCCTTGATCCTCATATCGCATGTTGACCCCATGCTGCAAAGCCCAGGTCGCTTTTAAATGAGCTTTTGCCCATTCAACTTTTTTTTCAATCTGAGAGATCTGAATTGCTTTAGCACTCTTTCCGTTTATCCGTTCCTCTTTCAATCTTTTTGCTTCTGTGACCTCGCGGGGACACTTTGCTTCAAGGGTGGTATTTCCAAGTGTACGGCTGGCCCATTGAAGCTTATCAGCGTCAGATGCTCTTAGTGGAGGTGGTTTTTTTTCTTGAAGGTCGAGATCTGGTGCATCTAAAGCGGCCTCATAGAGAGCCATTAAGGCGCGGTCATATGCAAATTGTGCACGGACCATCTCGATAGCATGATCTGTTTCTACATCTGGATCTTGAATTTGGGAGATGACCCATTCGAGTTCTGTTACTTCTGAGACGTTGCGAAGGAGAGGATCATCGACGAGGTGGCAGGCAAGAGAATAGATACGCAGGAGAGCATCCTGCAGATACTCATGAGGATTCATTTTAGAGATAAATCGATCCATTAAGAAAAGATGGAGGGCTCTTCGAAGCCCCTCTAAATCACGGTAAGGGGGAGGAACGCGCGCCTCTACAAACTGTTTGATCCCTGTGAAGCTACTGTCATACTGCTCGAGTCGGGGGAGAGCGTCTTTAATCTTCGCTTCTTTTTCTACTCCTGATGAAAAAGAATGATCTGAGATGAGGGTCAAGAGCTCCACTAGAGGATGGTGGCCAGCGACCACTCCTGTTCCTTTTGAGGGAGATTTTTTGGGGAAGTAGGCTTCCCGCATTTTTTCAATCGTTGCCATCACCTGCTTAGAGGCGACGCTCATTCCTCTCGCAAGGAGCCCTTTCTGTTCGTGAACGGCTTTTTCACACATCTGAGAGAAGGCCTTCACCTCTTCGATGACCTTAGAATCTTTAGGACCCATCCCAGGAGCGTGGGCCGTTTCAAGGAGCGTTAATAGTCCCTTTGCTGTTTCCTTGTAAGCGGCTGCTTCACCTCTAGCACTCTCTTGCGCCTGGCGAATACGTTCTTCCTCCTCCCTTCGCTGCGCTTCAAAAGTACTTGTTGCTGTTCTAGCAGCAAGTTGAGGATAAAAAATCTTTAAGGGGTCTTCTTCCTTCTCAACGCTGCTTAAAAGTTGAATGATTTCTCCCAAAGCATCTGTATCTAAGCGAACATGCTCGTCATAATGCTGTATGAGACGAGCGGACAAAGTGATGATTTGACCAAGTGTCGGGTTGCTATCTTGATCAACATGGTCTTTTTCATACGTAATTCCTCTAAAAACATCGAGGATATCAAGAACTGGCCAAGGAAGAACTTTGATGAGAGAAGGGGTGTAAGCGTCTGGATTTCCGTAGCGGTGTGGGTTTTCGGCAACTCTAACAGCAGTAAACGATGACATGACCAACCTTCTTGTTATTTTGGGGCGCCATTATAGAGAATTTTGTTGAATAACACAATCTTTTGATGCTATTATTTTGGGCGATGAGAGAATTTGATGAACTTATTGACATTGCAGACTGCCTCCATGGCCCCAATGGGTGCCCATGGGATAAGAAGCAAACATTCCAAAGCCTTCGCCCTCACGTTCTTGAGGAGGTTCATGAGCTTCTCGATGCGATTGATGACGATGATGCCAAAGGGATGGCTGAGGAGCTGGGCGATCTCCTCTTTCAAATTCTTTTTTTTGCCAAGCTTGGCGAAAAGTCAAACCGCTACACCCTTAAAGAAATCATTACAACGGTTGCGGAAAAACTCGTTCGGCGCCATCCCCATGTCTTTGGCGATGCCGAAGCAAAAACCCCCGACGAGGTGGTCCATCACTGGGAACGGGTGAAAAAGGAAGAGAAGAAACACCGGAAGTCGCCCCTTGAAGGGATCCCTAAAACCCTCACCGGCCTTGCTCGTGCACAAAAGGTGATCTCGAAAATTCTCCGGTCCAACCTTGATCTTCCAGCCAAGGAAGACAAAGCCTCTGCAGAGATTACCCTTGGTGATGAGCTTCTTGATCTCGTGATCCAAGCGGAGCAAAAAGATCTCGACGCAGAGAGCGCTCTCCGCACCGCCCTCAAGCGATACGAAAACCTCCTTAGATAAGCACTACTTATCACGATCATCCGTTTCTTCTACGGGTGGTACAGTGGAAGGAGCTGGTGGTTTAGGGCGTGGATCGGCCACATGCTCTGTGAGCGCTTCAACGATGATGGGAGAGAGACCGTTAGGATCTTTTCCGAAATCAAAGAGTTCTTTCGCAATCTTTGTAGACACACCTTGTGAGGTAATGCGGGCATTTTCATTGAATTCTCCTTTAATGACTCTCCAGATGGCAGGGCCGCTCCAATTTGAAGCGGCATAGTTAAACGAGGCAAGCTAACCAGCCATTCCATGCCGGTTACAATTTGAAGCGAAGGTTGCAACCCGTCCCATGAGATTTTCATCCAGTTTATGTTTTTCGGCGATCTCAAAAATAGAGGGAATCTCTTGATCGTAAGTTTGAGGATGGAAGGTGTCCTCATCTGCAGGTTTTAACCCACTCGTGATCTCTAGCTCCTTGATAAGGAGATCAACTCCAGTAAAGATGAGGTGTTTGACGACTTTTTTGTAGCGGAGAAGGTTAAAGGCTTCTTGGATCACTGTCATGATCGCGGTGAGAACCGCTCCTCCTCCTGTGAAGTCAAAGATCGGTTTAAGGTGGTGATCGGCAACGAAGAGGACAAGTCCTTTCACCCGTTCAAATTGTTTGAGTCCAAGGTTTTTTTTCAGATCGTGGTAGGCACGTTCTAGCTCTTGGATTTTCTCCTTATTTGTCTCGGGCATTTTTTTGAGTTCTTCATTGGCTTTTTCAAGCTCTGCAAGCGCTGTATGATATGTGGCTTCTTCAGTTATGAGCTCTTGAGCTGGGCTCGGTGAGCCTCCCTTTAGGTCTGCAGTTCTTTGTTCTAATTTATCATCTTTATAAAGGTATTTTAGATGAGTATCGATCAGCGCTTGTTCTTTTGGTGATAAATACTGGTAGACTTTTTGAAGGAAAAGACGTTTCTTGTCCCAATCAGCATTGGTTGTTGATAAGTTGAGGAATGACTTCATCATTGTCGCAGCGATGAAGGTACTTAAAGGGCCAGGAGAGGTAAATTCATCAAGAGCTTTTTGAACCCCAGCAATCCCCTCTTTTTCAATGAGTCCTTGCGCCCCAAGCATGAGGAATTCAAAGACTTTTGCTAGAAAAGGGAAAAAAGCTTGGACTCGATCTTTAGCGGATAAAAGGGCTGTAATCCACCCTGCCTGGGATTCCATTCCTCGCTTTGTTAAAAGGGTGGCTAGCCATTGACCATTATAATCAGTTGTATTTTCACGAACGAGTCGTTTTATTTTGGTGAGTTTATCTTCAAGCCAGTCCCGTTCAACTTGCCCTGGATCTCGGTGTTTAGGATCGACATTTTTGTGAGCCGTTTTGCCGAGCTTTTGAATGATAGCGGTTTCTTGCTCTGTATTATTAGGGGTGGTTCCTGCTAATAAAGAGAGATGGATGAGGCGATCCTCGGCGACTCCTCCATCTCTAAGTGCTGGAATGAGTTTATTTTCTGCAGGAGAAGCTCCCATGAAGCTTCTTGTCATGTCGGCAGGTGCAACTCCGCACCCCTTCACCGCTTCACAACAATCCAAAAGTTGTCCTGCAAACTCGAAGATTCGAACGGTTGTCCGTTCTAAATTTATTTTTTCAACCATTCCCAAGGATTGATCAAGCAGCCCCACAAGGGTGGGTTGAATTTGGTGTAGAAGGCTTTCAGGGATTCTTTGGATGAATCCAGCAAAGTCCTTTTTACCTTCAATCATTTTCATGGCGCGAAGGAAAAAGACTCCAGAAAGTTGGTCGGTGGGTAAATGCTCTGTTTCAGGTGCCGCAAGAAGGGCAGTATCATCGATTGTGCTATTAAGAAATTGTGACGTAGGCGAATCAACGGCCAGATCCCTTGTTGCAACTCTTTCCCATCCTTCCCGTTGTTTTGTATAGAGAGGAGTCGAATAGTTTTCTTGGAGCTCTTTTGAAACAGCTCTGATGACAGCTTCGACTTCTCTTTTGACACGGGTTCGTCTTGGGGTAGGAAAGGGTGGAGGAGCTGGAGGAGCAAGTGGCAAAGCAGGTGCCGGTTGAGCTTCTTGTTTTTTGGGAGACGTTTTCTTTTCAAAGCTAAGGAATCCTTGAATCATTCCCGTGACATGAATGAGAGAGTTTGCAACGACATCATTCATTCCAGCAGCAAACGTATACAGTGCTTTCGCTTGTTCTTGTTGAACTTCGCCTTCATCTTTGGGCTGTTGAGTTAAAATTCCCTCTAGGCGGAGCGCAAGAGCTGCAAGTTTTTCTCCCTTTCCGTTTTTTACCTGTCGTGCTTCTCCTAGAAAGAGGATGACTTTGTTATCAACAGATTCACCCTCTTTTAGAGGTGATGCAAGTTCTAGAAGGCGAGCTTGAACAGCTTCTTCGAGTTCAAGAGCCTTGATCTCTTTCACGATGGTTTCAAGAGAGGGGGGAGGGGGAAGCTGCCCTTTTAGATAGAGCGCCTCTCCTTTTTTCCAATGAATCCCAAACTGCCACAACGCCATCGACCGGAGAAAAGCTCTCAGTTCTTCAGGAGATTCAATCATCGTTTCGAAAAGAGCATCGATCTTTTTTCCTTTCTCAAGGAGTTTTTGATTTTTTAGCACCCACGGATCAATGACGATCTCATCGAGCAGTTTTATGAGCTTTCCGAAGGCGTTGTTTCGTTCTTTAGCCGCTTCCACAGGAAGTGGAACTCTTTTGATTCTGGTGTCTTCACCATTTTCTGTAGCATCTGCTTCCTTTTTAACAGGCGGGATGTGACCATAATAATGGTGAACTTCGACGACTACACGTTCTTGTGGGGTTGAGCGGTTTGCCCAGGCATTTCCCATCCGTCTTATAATGGCACTAGCAACCCCCCAAATAACAGCTCCCACTCCTACTGTGAGGAATAGGACGGGGAGACCCATGGAGACCATCCGAACGCGCCCTCCTGTGAAAGGGGCTCGTCAGGTCGCTTGAACCAAGTGATAGGCGCTATTTCTGATTTGATTAAATCCAGCAGAAAAGCTGATTGGGGTACCCATTTCCAAAAACCTCAAAATTTTTCGTTTATTTCGGGTGTCAGTATAAAAAGAAATTCAGTAAAAAACAATAAAAAATGTTTATGATTTACCACTCTTAAATAGAGATGGTTAAAGATGACAATCTATGACCACCCCACCAAGTAAAATTTTTAATGGTTTGAACAGGATCGTGTTCACAGAGGATGGGCTCTGAAAGAGCGCAA
Organism: Chlamydiales bacterium; assembly: GCA_024233515.1. Taxonomy (GTDB): domain Bacteria; phylum Chlamydiota; class Chlamydiia; order Chlamydiales; family Simkaniaceae; genus Neptunichlamydia. The sequence continues at coordinate 89,063 of JACKPO010000005.1, read as the reverse complement.
TCTAAGAGGGGAGTTCAAGGCGTCTGATGCAGGCAACCCCCAATGGGGTTGTCGAAGGAAGACAACGCAGAAATCCCCCTTAGATTGCGCTAAGGCGGAGCTTAAACTCTGTGAATACGATCCTAGAAGTTAAATTGGATGCCACCGGTGGCGCCGTGGTAGAGGATATGGCCGTTGTGGTCGATGACCTGCCCTGTCCCATGGAAGACGATATTGTTGTCCGCCGTGGCGATCGCGCCGACGTAGAGGACGCGGTAGTTGAGGTGGAAGTAGAAATGTTTGGTTGGGCGGAGTTCGATAAAGGGATAGATTTCTGCGCAGTAGGCAAAGTTCGAGCCACTCTTATCGAAGTTGCGGATTTCGATGGTGTCGTTATCATCGAGCATTTTGGTTTTGTTTTTATCTCGATTAAAGAGCCCCCCCACTTTCATGACGAGCCCCCAAGTGAGGAAGTGGTAAGGGTTGTATTCGATGTCACCTCCAAGCTGAAGTCCAAAGGAGTCGTTATAGACCTTTGCACGGTAGCGACTCGTTCGTTCATCTTTGTGGAAGTAGAGCTTGATCTTCTCGTCGATGTTGAAATGACGCAAACCTGCAAGCCAAGAGACCGAAAAGTGATCGGTATATCGGGGCGTCATGTGGTGCCAGTAGTTGAGCTCGTAAGTATAGAGACTGGATTGGTAGACTGCTTTAGCGCGTGTTGCAAATTGATAATCACGTGTATAGTCAGCAACATTCCCGTCGAGATTGAGGTTCTCATAGCACTGTTTGTTCTTTGTTCCTGTCCATGCAAACCCTCCAAGGTAACGTGCTTCCCACGTGGAATAGATGCTCGGAAAAATCTTCACTGCAGCAGAAAAGCCGCTGTTGTGATCCATGTCATGGATAAGATCTCTCGTTGCGATAAAAGGTTTACCGACTTCCTTCGCACATGCCGGATCCACAAGATCGATGGGAATAGGAGAATGGATGGGTCCTCCAGCTGCGCTCACCAGGTGCTTATTGGTTGAGTTTTTCCGTCGCATCACGACATAATCACCTTCAAAGGCAATGTGATTATTGTGCGCGCCATGCACCGCCGCAAAGGCAGCGCTACAACCTCCCACAAACAAAGCAATCCAAACAAAAGCTCTTAGCACAATTCAATCCTTTAAAAAATTTAAACTTATCAAATCGAGAAATCTCCCACAACCAAAAAAGCTATCCGGACATTTTCGGAGTCCATTCCGAAATTGTCTTGACAATTTCGGAATGGACTCCGAAAATGTCCGGTATGAAGAGACTCTATTATCCTTACGTATTAGAACATTTAGAAGATCACGATCAGATGATTTTCTTAATGGGGCCCCGGCAAGTGGGGAAGACAACCCTTGCTAAAGACCTCCTGAGTGAATGGGGAAGAGGGGACTATTTAAGTTGGGACAATCCGAAGCATCGTCGGTTGATCTTGGAGGGGCCTGATCAAGTTGCGGAAGAACTTGGGGTTCATGAATATGGTGATCAACCTCCTCTTGTTGTTTTTGATGAGATTCAAAAGTATTCAGATTGGAAGAACTATCTGAAAGGGTTTTATGATACCTATAAGGGGGATGTGAAAATTGTTGTGACAGGAAGCTCCAAACTCGATGTCTTCATTAAGGGGGGAGATAGTCTTATGGGGCGGTATTTTGTGTTTCGCATTCACCCGTTCACTGTTGCCGAAGTCATGGGAAATCATCTCATGATGGAGAAAAAAGAGTTCAACGCGTCTCCAAAGCTTCCTCAGAAAAAAAAGCTGCAAAACCTTCTTAACTTTGGGGGATTCCCCGACCCCTTCATCAAAGGAGATCGCCCGTTTTATAATCGGTGGAATCGGATGCGATCGAAACAAGTGTTCCAAGAAGACATTCGAGATTTCAAACACCTTCAAGAAGTGACGGGGGTCGAAACCCTTGCGATGATCCTTCAGGATCAAGTGGGGCAGCTTGTGGCTTACTCTACCCTGTCTAAGAAAATCGGAATGGCAACGGATAAAACGATCAAAGAATGGATCGAGATCCTTAAATCACTCTATTTTTTCTTCGAAGTGCGCCCCTATCACCGCAATGTGACGAAATCGCTCATTAAGCAGCCAAAACTCTACTTATGGGATTGGTCCCTTTGCACCAGTGATGGGGCTCTAGCTGAAAACTTTGTTGCCTCACACCTTTTCAAAGCTGTCCACTTCTGGAATGACTTAGGCATTGGGGACTATTCCCTCCACTTCATCCGTGATCGATCCAAACGGGAAGTTGATTTCCTCATTACAAAAGAAAAAGAACCTTGGATTCTTGTTGAGGTGAAAAATGGAGAATCTAAAAGCCTATCTCCAAGTCTCCTCCACTATCATGAAGAGCTCCAAACGCGGTATGCTTTCCAGGTGTCTCTTACAAAGGACGGGATCCAAAAAAGCCCTCTCCTTTCTCGAAAACCAACCATCCTGCCTGCAGTGAATCTCCTCTCCGAACTCTTCTAATCCCTCCCCAAAAAGTGAGCAGAGATAAACCCTTACTCTTGCTGAATCCCGCAAAGGGTGAGAAAAAGCGGGTGCTTGAGATCGAAGATGATTTCGGATGAGATTTATTAGCTTGTGACGATGGGAAGGGCCATAGGCCCTTTTCAAGGAGCAAGATGAAAAAGATCGCCGAAATCACTTTGAGATCAAGTGCACCCTTTTTCGAACCCTTTGCATAAAAAGGCCGGAGATGGCTCCTGGCATCAAGCTTGTTCCTTAAGGCTGCTACATTCCTGTCCTGACCTGGTTCGGACCACTTGACTCCAGGAGTTCCCCGGCAAAGCCCATTCTACCAGGATTAAAGGATTTTTGCTAGGCTTTCTTTTGAGCAGTGAGAAGGACTAACGCTTTAAGGATGAGGGTTTAAAATTTTTCGTACACTCTTTTAGTTTCCGCGGAAATTAGGTATAAAATCTGAAACAACTTGATTTTATATATAGATTCCGCTGAATATACTGTTTAATAGGGAGCGTCTCAAATGAAAGTGATCGGTCGAAAAGCTGAAAAAAAGATCTTGGAAAAGTATTACACCTCTAAAAATGCTGAATTCTTGGCAATTTATGGGCGAAGAAGGGTTGGAAAAACATTTCTTATTAGAAATTATTTCAAAGATAAGGGGGTCTTTTTTGAAATCACTGGGGCCTTAAATAGTGATCTAAAAGAGCAGTTAGAAAACTTTCATTCTGAGTATGTCGGCCTATTTCATGCCGAGATAGATCAAGGAGCACCGAAGAGTTGGAGAGAAGCTTTTCAGAGACTGAAGCAAAGCCTGGAGAAGATTAGCAAAGAACAGAAAATTATCTTATTTTTCGACGAACTTCCTTGGCTTTCTTCTCCAAGATCTAAATTTTTATCAGCACTTGATTATGCTTGGAATCGTCATTTTTCTCAGATGGATAACGTCCTCTTGATTGTTTCCGGTTCTGCAGCTTCTTGGATGATTAATCATATTGTGAATAATACTGGGGGGCTTTATGGGCGGTTAAGTGCTCACTTAAGACTTCTCCCTTTTACCCTTGCTGAAACGGAAGAGTATTTTAAGAGTCGAGAAGTCAACCTCACAAGAAAGCAAATTTGTGAAATTTTTATGGTGACAGGGGGTGTTCCTAAATATCTTTCTTATGTTGAAAAAGGGCTTTCATCCCTGCAAGTGATCCATTCTCTATGCTTTACTCCTCAGTCCCCACTGTTATCAGAATTTCACAAGCTCTACTCTTCACTTTTTAAAAATTCAGAAGTTCACCTTCGTGTCATAAGGGCTTTAGCACAGAATAAAAGGGGGGTTTTACGAAGTGTCCTGATTGAAAGGTCTGGATTAAAAGATGGTGGACAAGCAACTCTTGTCTTAAAGGAGCTCGAAGAATCTGGATTTGTTGCGAGTCTTCCTGAACAAGGAAAAGAGAAAAAGGAAGCTCATTATTACCTAAATGATGAGTATACCTTGTTTTATTTAAAGTGGATTGAACCTAATAAGGGAGAGCTGCTTAATGGGGTAGAAAAAGAGTACTGGATCAAAAAACAGTCGGATCCCTCATGGAAATCCTGGGCAGGATTTGCATTTGAGGGGATTTGTTTAAAACATCTCGGCCAGATAAAAAAAGGACTTCAAATCGGGGGAGTGAGTACCTCTTCTTCCTACTGGAAAGAGGCAAAAGAGGGAAGGAAAGAAGTGGAGATCGATTTGGTGATTGATCGGGCAGATCAGTGTCTGAACCTTTGTGAAATGAAGTTCGTTAATGATGAGTTTGTGATCACAAAATCCTATGCTGAACAGTTAAGGCGTAAAAGAAGTCTTTTTGAAGAAAGAACTAGAACAAAGAAGGCAATTTTTATGACGTTGATTACACCCTTTGGAGCGAAAGAAAATGGCTACCTACAAGAAATGATTTCTCACCAACTGACGTTGGATACATTATTTATCACGTAGGTATTTTCCTGTGAGGGAGGAGGGCTCTCTGGAGAGCTCCTCGGGGGTCCCTGTGGCGATGAGAGAGCCGCCGGAGGCGCCGGCGCCGGGGCCGAGGTCGATCAGGTGATCGGCAGCGCGGAGGATATCGAGGTTATGTTCGATGATCACCACGGTGTTTCCTTTATTGACGAGAGTATGGAAGATGGGGAGGAGTTTGGCGATATCGTCAGAGTGAAGACCAATGGTTGGTTCGTCGAAGAGGTAGAGGGTTTTTCCCGTTCCCCGTTTGGAGAGTTCGCGCGCAAGGCGGATCCGTCCTGCTTCACCCCCTGATAAAGATTGGATTTCTTGTCCAAGGGTTAGATAACCAAGTCCGACGGAGATGAGCGTTTCGAGGATGTTTTGGAGTTTCGGAATGGGGGGAAGGAAGGTGGTGGCTTCTTCGACAGTGAGTTTAAGGAGTTGCCCAAGGTTTTTCCCTTTATAGGTCACTTTTAAACTGAGGGGTTTCAGCCGGTTTCCATTGCAGGCATCGCATTTGACGCGGAGATTCGGGAGAAACTGGAGACGGATTGTTTTGAAGCCAAGGCCCCAACAACTCATGCACATTCCCTTCAGATGGTTATAGCTGAAGTGTTTTGGTTTGAGGCCGCGGGCAGCCGCCTCGGGAAGACTCGCAAAGAAGTGACGCAAGGGAGAGTTGATTTCGGTGTAAGTGCTCACATCAGCGCGGATTGTCGTACCGATCGGGTTTTGATCGATCGCAATGAGTTTGTTAAACTGGGAAAGGCCGGTAATTTTTGCTTCATCAATTGTGATCTCGTCGCTCTCTGAGCGGGAGGCGAGATGGGACTGGACGCCCCGCTTCAAAAGATCATCGATGAGGGTCGATTTTCCTGAACCCGAAACTCCTGTGACGCAGGTGAGTGTTTTGATGGGGATCTTGACGGTGATGTCTTTCAGGTTATGTTTTTTTGCGTTGCTAATCGTGAGATAGGTTTTCGAAGTGCGCCGTTTTTCAGGGATGGGGAGTTTTTTTTTGCCACTCAGATAGGCGCCGGTGAGAGAGTTTTTATCTTTTTTGATTTGGGTAAGGGTTCCCTCAGCCGTCAGCTCTCCACCAAGACGTCCGGCAAGTGGGCCAAAGTCAAAGATGTGGTCGGCGATTTGAAGGGTGAGGGGATCGTGCTCCACCATCAGGAGGGTGTTGCCAAGATCGCGCAGATGTTTGAGCGCTTCGTTGAGTCGTTCGTTATTGTGTGGGTGAAGGCCAATCGTCGGTTCATCTAAGACATACAGACAGCCGGTGAGTCCCGAACCCAATTGGCGGGCCAGGTGAATCCGCTGCGTTTCACCGCCACTCAGAGTGGGAGCACTTCTTGAGAGGGAAAGATATTCAAGGCCAATATTATTGAGGAAACTGAGACGGCTATTTAGCCCATCGAGGATCTCTTGAAGATGTTTTTTCTTCGGGAGTTTTTGTGCAAAGCTAAGAGCATCAGAAAGGGGAAGATTGCAAAGCTCGCCGATGGTTTTTCCATGGAGTTTAACGCCTCGTGCAAGGGGATTGAGTCGCTCTCCTTGGCAACTGATGCAAGGAGACATCTCTAAAAGGGGCTGAATGGTTTCTCGTTGAACCCGTTTTCCTGTTTTGGCTATCTTTGAGAAGGCGTGGTTGATCCCCACCCAACGGAGTTCCATCCCGTCATAGTGAAACAGTTTTGGAGAACCATTGAGGATGAGCTGCAGTTTTTTCACAGGAAGCTCAAAAAGGCGCATGTCGGGATCGATCTCTTCTTCTTCGCAAAAGGTCAAAAAGATCTCTTCAGCTGCAGCGGTTGCCTCTTCTTTCCAAAGCTTATCCATCAAATCGTACGAAGAAAGGGCCATGATTTTTTGGTGATGGAGAATGTTTGCTCCCCATTGAAACCCAAGTCCTAAACAGTCAGGGCACATCCCCTCTTCGGCATTGAACGAAAAGGTGTGGGGAGTGAGGGGAGGATAGGTTTTTCCCGTACTTGGAACGGCAAAAGCAAGGTTAAAGAGGAGATCTTTCTCTTGCAGCGCAACGGTAAAGGGTTCTTTGGTAAGTTGTGTTGCTTGTTCAATTGCTTCAAAGAGTCGTTTTTCAATGCCGGGGCGGATCGCCATACGATCAACCACAAGGAAGAGAGCATTTTTTCGCTGCGGGTTGTAGGGGATGTTATCATCGAGTTCAAAATACTCACCATTGAGGCGCACACGGATGAATCCTTGTGCAAGCAGGGCCTCTTTGACCTCATCGATCGTTTGTCCCCGTCCCACTTTAATCGGTGTTAAGATATGGAGACGGGTTTTTTCGGGAAGCTCCATCAGGTGATCGACAACGTACTCTTTGCTGATCGCTTCGATTTTTTCTCCCGTTTCAGGGCAGTAGGCGACCCCGCTATGGGCGTATAATAACCGAAGAAAATCATAGATCTCTGTCATCGTTCCAATGGTCGAACGGGGATTTCCTGCGTGGTGTTTCTGTTCAATCGCAATGGCAGGGGAAAGGCCATCGATCTCTTCGACTTTTGGTTTTGACATCTGCTTCACAAATTGCCGCGCATAGGAAGAAAGAGATTCGATGTAGCGGCGTTGTCCTTCGGCATAAATCGTATCGAAAGCAAACGAACTTTTCCCTGAACCGGAAGGGCCGGTGCAGATCGAGATTTTTCCGCGGGGAATTTCAAGAGAAATCCCTTTGAGATTGTTTTGCGCGCACCCTTTTGCATGGATTGCCGTCAAAGGTTTTTGCGTTGCAGCATGTGGGCGACTTTTTGGTTTGGGGCGAGGTCTCAACGCATGACCGGTAGGGGAGTCGTTCTTTTCGATCTGCTCAGGAGTACCGGTCGCAAGAATTTGTCCTCCTCCTTTTCCTCCCTCAGGACCAAGATCGATGATCCAATCGGTTGTTTTAATGAGATCGATGTTGTGTTCGATCACAAGGACGGTGTTTCCCTGATCGACGAGGGTTTGTAAAATCGCAATCAGTTTCCGTATGTCGTGAAAGTGAAGACCGGTTGTCGGTTCATCTAAGATGTAGAGGGTTTTTCCTGTTGAAGGACGAATCAGTTCCCGCGCCAGTTTAATCCGTTGAGCCTCTCCTCCCGATAAAGTGGTCGAAGACTGCCCGAGCGTAATGTAGTCCATCCCCACTTGTTTGAGGAGGGAAAGTTTGTGGTGGATTTGGGGAATCGCTTCGAAAAAGGTCAGCGCTTTTTCCACAGTCAACTCTAGGACATCGTGGATGTTTTTCCCTTTGTATTTGATCGCAAGGGTCGTCGGGTCGAACCGCTTTCCGTTGCAAAGACCGCAGGTTGTCCATACATCATCCATAAAGTCCATGTCGAGGCGGATCTGTCCCATCCCGCCACATTCGGTACATGACCCTTCTTTCACATTGAAACTAAACCGTCCGGGTTTAAAGCCTGCCGCTTGCGACTCGGGAAGTTTGGTAAAGAGATCGCGGATATCGTCAAAGACTTTGATATAGGTGCTTGGGTTAGAACGGGGCGTTCGGCCGATTGGCGTTTGATCGATGGCGATCACCTTATCGAGGTGCTCGATCCCTTCGATTGTTTTGTGTTTGCCGACGCGGTGTTCAGCGCGGTGCAGGTGATTCGCAAGGGCCGGATGTAAGATATCGGTAATCAGCGATGATTTTCCTGAACCCGAGACCCCTGTCACAGCAATAAAAAGACCAAGAGGGATATCGACGTCGACTTTTTTTAGGTTATGGTGTTCTGCTCCCTTGATGGTCAGCTTCTCTTTCGTTTTTTTTCGCCGCTTTTTGGGAATCGGAATGGTTTCTTTGCCACTGAGGTAGGCACCGGTAATGGAGCGGGGCGCTTTTTCTAAGTCTTCGATCGTTCCGGCAGCAATCACCTCGCCGCCGCGGGATCCCGCTTCAGGGCCGATATCGACGATAAAATCGGCCGCTTCCATCGTCTCTTCATCATGTTCGACAACGATGATCGTGTTTCCTCTGTCGCGCAAGGTTTCGAGGGTTTTAATGAGCTTTGTGTTGTCGCGGGGATGAAGACCGATCGACGGTTCATCTAAAATGTAGGTTGTTCCCACGAGGCCACAACCGATTTGTGAAGCCAAACGAACCCGCTGCGCTTCTCCACCCGAAAGAGTGGGCGCTGTTCGCTCAAGCGTGAGATAATAGAGACCGACATTCAAAAGAAACGCTAGGCGCGCTTTAATCTCTAGGATGAGATCATGGCCGATCATCTCTTCGAAGGGAGAGAGTTTGAGTTTGTCGAAGAAGGTTGCTACCTCTTCAATGGTCATCGATGTCAGCTGATGAATCGTTTTGTTTCCAATTTGTGTCGCAGAAGGATAGGGCTTGATCCGCGAGCCGTTGCACTCGGGGCAGACCGCTTCGTGCATGAGTAGCTCCATCTTTTTCCGATAGAGATCACTTTTGGCTTCGTTGTACCGCTTCTTTGCCTCGCTTAAAACGCCTCGCCACTTGATGTATTCGACCCAGCTCCCTTTCTTATGGGGATGGGTGAAGCTCATCTTTGTCCACTTCTTCTTGTTTCCATAGAGGAACTGCTTCTTCGCACTTTCTGAAAGTTTTTTCCAGGGGGTATGGACATCAAACCCATAGAGATCAGCGATATTGTTGTAGACGTTGCCCCATTTTACGGTGCCGTAAGAACTTGCAACCGAGCAGCAATCTTCAGCGATACTTTTTTCGGGGTCGATGATCTTATCGAGATCATAGTCGAGGGTGATCCCCAGGCCTTCACAGGTGGGGCACATCCCCTTCGGATGGTTGAATGAAAAATCGTGCGGCTCAAGGGGTTCGTAGGAGAGCTTTGATTTTTTCGCATAAGCGTGCTGCGAAAAGAGGATCTCTTGCTTGGTGGTCTTATTCAGGACGGTCATGATCCCTTCACCTAGCTCGAGCGCTTGAGTAACCGCTTCAGTGATTCGCGTTTTATCCTCCTCCTTTAAGACAACTCGATCCACCACTAGCTCAATATCGTGAGCGACCGCTCCATCGACTTCAATGTCCTCTTCGAGATCGACGATTTCTCCATCGAGGCGGATCCGCATAAATCCTTTCCGGACAAGCTCTTCGAAGAGATCTTTAAACTCTCCCTTTTTCCCTTGCGTATGAGGTGCTAAGAAAATCAGCTGCGAATTTTTTTCGAGATTAAAAATCGTTGAAAGGATCCGCTCCGTACTTTGGGGTTCCACTTGTTCGCCACTGACCGGACAGTGCGGCGTTCCTACCCGGGCAAATAACACGCGCAAGTAATCGTAAATGCCGGTGATCGTTCCGACCGTTGAGCGGGGATTTCGTCCAGCCGTCTTCTGCTCAATCGCAATCGTCGGCGAGATTCCTTCGATCAAATCAGCTTCAGGTTTCGTGAGGTTCCCCATGTAGCGCCGCGCATAATTCGACAGCGACTCAATATATCTTCGTTGTCCCTCGACATAGATCGTATCAAAGGCAAGCGAAGACTTTCCCGATCCTGATACGCCGGTAAACACGATAAAGGTTCCCGGTTCAAGGGTGAGATCAACCCCTTTTAAATTGTGAACGCGGACATTTTTCAGCTGAATCGATTGCTTTTCCATAGGAGGAAGTCTATCGTATTTTGGGTTTATGTAACATGATTAATCTCAAGAGGGTGCCCCCAAAAAGATAGCTCCCCTCCTAAAAAAAGCTTACAAAAACCTCTCGAGTAGGTTAGAAGGAAGAAAAAGGAGTATTTTATGAATAAAATGACAAAAATCATGGCTTATGGCCTCTTTTTTACCTCTCTCATCCTTTCGAAAGAAGGGCATGCGACGACTTATGGAATCATTGGAGGGTACTATAATGATAGTGGGAATAAGCCCTATCAAGGGTTAGTTTCAGAAAATGGAGTGGTCACTCCGATGACAGGAGATCTTGCTACTTCAGGACAAATCCACGCTGTAGATATCAACGCTTCTGGATATGGTATTATTGCGGGTGATGGATATGCTGCAATTGTTTCCCCAACGGGCGTTGCAACAGCTTTGACCCCAACTGTTCCTTCTACAGGGCAACAGAATTCTGTTGCGATTAATTCCACTCAATATGGAATGATTGGTGGGGGGCGGACGAATACCAGTCCTTCTTATATTTATGCCGGTCTTGTTTCTCCAACGGGAGTTGTAACAGAACTCTTTTCTCCCACCACCGAAGGGGGGATCAACTCTGTAGACATCAATGATTCGCGACTAGGAATTATTGGAGGAACGCTTACAGCTGGTAACCTAACTTATGCAGCTCTTGTCTCCCCAAGTGGAGATCTTACGCCCATTTCAGGTGCTAATGCTCCAAGTAGCAGTGGAGCAGTTAATTCAGTTGCTATTAATAATTCGGGAAATGGAATCATCGGTGGATTGGATAATTCTAATGCCTATCTCGCTCTTATTTCACCGAGTGGGGTTGCGACATCGGTATCTGGAGATACTCTTATCGCAGGAGGTTTTAGTCCTCACATCGTAGCGGTTGATATCGGTAATGGAGATTACGCGATCGCCGGGGGATATGATGGGAATGGGATTTATTTGGTCACCATATCCCCTAGTGGAGTAGCTACAAAAGTAACGGGACCAGGAGCTCCTTCGGTTAATATCGATCTCCGAGATGTTGCGATCAACGCATCTGGGACTTCACTTGTTGGGGGGCTTGATGGATCCGGAAATCTATACGCAGCGATGATTTCTTCTTCGGGAGTGGCAAATCTCCTAACAGGAGATATTACTAAAACTATAGCTACTGGAGAGGTCTACGCCGTTGCAATTGCTGATTCAGGGGTAGGGTTAATTGGAGGATACCAAAACGACCTGACCTCTTTTCAGGCCCTTGTTGCTCCGGATGGAACGACGACAAATCTTACAGGATATCTTCCTCCCGTCACTTTAGGGTCACAGGAAGTACTTGCGGTTGCAATTGCAGATGAGATTCTAGCTGCTGTGGATCCCAAAAGTTTTGGTTCTGGGAATGCCTTTGCAAGTTCGATCTTTACGCTCTCGTCTGTTGTTCTTAGTAATCACATCAGAAAGCCAGATAAATATGGTTCAAAGGTCGATGAAAATAACCCACAGCTTTCAGCCTTGACAGCTGATGCAACCGATAAGATCTATTACGCTGGAAAACCCAATAGTCCGATGGATGAAAAATATGCAGTATGGCTTGCTCCTTTCGGAACCTACGAAAGAATCAAAAAGCATGATGCAATCCCAACGATTCGTGATCGAAGCATTGGAGCTCTTCTAGGGTTTGATTACAACGGTTGGGAAGAAGGAATGATTGGGGGTGGTCTTGCTTATTCATTCCAAGACGTTCACTACTCGCAAAGCCTTGGAAAAGGAAAAGTGAACCAAGAACTAGCAACCATTTATGGTGCATGGTATGGGCCATATGTTACCATTGAAGCTGCGCTATGGGGCGGACTCTATCAGTTCCGCAACTACCGTAAGACACTTGGCTTTATCGAGTCAAAGTCAACGATCCACGGATGGCTTTTTGCTCCACATCTAGGAGTAGAGGCTCCTTTCAAGATGAGCGATTCTTTCCTAATCACTCCGTTTGTTCAGTTTGATTGGGTGAACAACTGGCAAGGAAAAGTGAGAGAGCATGGAAGCTCCGGATTGAACCTAAGAATTGGATCTCACTATGCTTCAGTTCTCCGTTCTGAGGTGGGTCTTCGACTCACTCAGTATAAAGAAGGAGCTTATGGAACCTTCAAGTTTGAAGAAGGAGCGAGTTATGTGAACCAAGCTCCATTCAATGCGAACAAGGTTTCGACCTATTTCGTAGGCTCTGCTTCAACGTTTGATGTCCAACTCTTCGATGATAAAGTGCAGAATATTGGAGCCCTCTATCTCGGTGGATGGTTTATTCCTAATAATCGGAACATTCCAGAGTTTGGAGTGAACTACCAAGGAGAATGGGGAAATATCCTCTTCTCTCAAACCTTGTCTTTGGAGATGACTTACCGCTTCTAATCTGCGGGTTACTCTCTCTTAGAAAAACCTGCTGCAAATGAATTTGCAGCAGGTTTTTTTTATTCCCTATCAAAATTATGATCCAGATGGTGCGAGTGCGCTGCAATTAGTGATTTTCAAGATAAGGGGGAATTCTGTATAAGGGAGAGTATGCGGACACGAACGAAAATTATCTGTACTCTCGGACCAGCGACAAATAGCTACGAGATGATTGTGAAACTCATAGATGCAGGGATGAATGTTGCCCGGATCAATATGAGTCACGGAGGACATGATCAGCATAAGCAAACAATTGAGTTTCTAAAAAAAGCCCGCGCTGAAAAAGGGATTCCTCTTGCGATTATGCTCGATACGAAAGGACCTGAGGTACGCGTCGGCGTTCTTCAAAAGCCCATCGAGCTGAAAAAAGGAGAGACTCTTACCATTCGGCAAACTCCTAAAGAAGGTGAAATCACCTTAGAACCCTTTGAAGTCATCCATGATGTCAAGGAAGGGGGAATGATTCTTTTCGATGATGGCTATATCGAAACAAAAGTGGTGAAAAAGAAAAAAGACCACTTGGTTGTTGAGGTTGAAAATCCTGGAATTTTGAAGTCCCAGAAAGGGGTAAATATTCCCAATGCTGATCTAAATCTCCCCGCCGTGACGGAAAGAGATATTCAGGACATAGAATTTGGTTGCAGAGAAGGGGTGGATCTTTTAGCAGCTTCTTTTATTCGAAGCGCAGAACACATCTATACCATTAAGGAACTCCTAAAAAATAACAATGCCTCTCATGTGATGGTGATCGCTAAAATTGAGAATGCTTTGGGAGTGAAGAATTTTGATAGCATATTGCAGGCTGCCGATGGAATTATGGTGGCGCGTGGGGATTTGGGAGTCGAGCTTCCAGTCACGCAAGTTCCAAAACTCCAAAAGGTGATGATCCGAAAATGTTACCAGTCGTTTAAACCGGTGGTTACAGCGACGCAGATGCTTGAGTCAATGATTTCGAACCCTCGTCCCACACGTGCTGAAGTCTCCGATGTCGCCAACGCCATTTATGACAGCACCTCTGCTGTCATGCTCAGCGGCGAAACGGCGGTCGGTCAATATCCTGTTGAAACGGTCAAAATGATGCGGAGCACCATTGTTGAGGCAGAAAAGGATTTCAAATATGAGGAATTTTTCTACAAAGATGCTTCCGATCATACCTTTCATGACATCTCCTCTTCTGTGGCACTTGCTGCGGTCAAAAGCGCCTACAGCGCACATGGAAAAGCGCTCATTGCGCTCACAACAAGTGGATTCACGGCGCGCCTTATGGGACGGTTTCGCCCTGAAATGCCCATCATTGCGGTTACACCCGACGAGGAGACCTATCACCAGCTCGCCTTTGTGTGGGGAGCAGTTCCTGTCCTTGCAGCGGTAAAAGATGTGAAAGAGGGGGTGCAAAAAGCAAGCTGCTTTGCTCTGACAAGCAAACTCGTGAGTTATGGAGATCTGATTGTGATCACCTCAGGAACTCCCTTTGGGGTTTCTGGGACCACGAATGTGATGGTGGTCGACAATATTGGAGCGGTCCTTGTCCGCGGATGTCCAGGAAATGGGAAAAAAGTCCATGGGGAGGTCGACTTTTTCCTCAGCTTTGATCCTGAATCCTCTTACAATTTCAAAAATAAACTTGTCGTGATGTCTCACTGCATGGAAGGGTTTGAGCCCCATCTTAAGGGAGCCTTGGGCCTTGTCTTGCAGAACCATCCCGATGATTCTCGTTCTGAGGAGCTTGCAAAAGAATTTGGGCGCAATCTCAAAATACCCGTTCTTGTGAGGGCCGATGCTGCCTGCACGATCCTGAAAAAAGACCAAATGGTCACCCTAGACCCCGTTCGGGGGCTCATCTTTGAGGGAATCGTCGATTCTGAGCAAGAAATGATCAATCAAGTTTGTAATACTTAAATTTATTTTTATTATTTAATTTAATTACGAATTAATTATAATTACGATCAAATCAAAGATTGGGGTAGTATGATTTTCTTTAAATCTTCGACAGATTTTTTCGGGCCAACCGCAGATGCCCTCCAGTGCAATCTGATGCAGATGGGAGGCGCCCCAGTTGTTCACCTCATTCCTGGATGTGGAGAAAGTCTTGTGAAGGGAATCCATGCCCTCGCTCTAGAGATCGCCAAGACTCAAGGAAGTGTTGCTTGGCAACGAAGAGATGGATCGATTGATTACGAGAAGTTGCCGACCGCTTTAAAGGTCTGGGTAAAGAGAGATGATCTCGATGAAAAAGGGTATATCAACCTTGCAAAACTCCATATTATGAAACCTGATTCGCTTTATCAGAATTCGGAAGCTCAAAGGGGAAATGGATTGGTGAATCAGTGTGGTCTCTGTAGAAAGGAAATTGATTCGGTCATGACGTGCGCTGCTCTCACCTACCGACTCGCTGCAGGAAAAGCCTTCGATGTCAGAGATTACTCTTTCGATCCAGAGGTGAGAAAGGTCGATCTAAGAGGGGATAAGCGGACTAATTTATCGCAGCGAAATGTTACGATCTCAGGAGAGTTTCGCACCCTTTGGAATCGAGCGGTCGTCATTCAAGCGAAGAGAGGGAGCTTTCCTGCTTATGCAGCTTTCAAAACGGCTATGGCTGACGTCAGAGCAAAAGCTCAAGATGTGAAGGAGAAAAAGGTCGGCGCTGATCAGGCTTTTTGGAAAGCAATTGAGACCGAAACAGAGAAGAGAAATGACCTTATTGAGGAAATGGAAGCTTATAAGGAAGCAAAAGGGGGGAGTTCCTTTGGGACTCGATGCTTAACTTTTCTCCAAGGACTGGTTCCCCAAAATCGCCAGCCCAGCAATCGCAGCAGTCTCAGCACGCAAGGTGTAGGGTCCAAGGGATACACCCTGGCCTGCAGCCTCATACTTCTTTATCTCTTCTTCAGTCAGTCCTTTTTCGGGGCCTATGATCAAAGTCGCTGGATGTTGAGCCACCTCAGTGAGATGGGGAGTCTTTTCACCACCAAGGGTCCCTACATAGACATGACCCGGGAGTGGATCGGGAAAGCCCCACTTCAACTCGGGGCGATCGAGGCGACCACACTGCTTCATGGCTGAGATCACGATGTGATCGAGCCGTTTCTTTTGCGTTTCAGATAACTCTTTTTTCTCGCTATGGGTGGATTGAAAAATCCAAAAGGTGGAGACCCCAAGCTCTGTCCCTTTTTGGAGGATCAATTCAAGGTTAGAGAGTTTCGGCATCGCTTGAACAAGCGTTAGGGGAGGAAGGAGGGGCTTTTGCTCTTTGCAGTGAAGGATAGTGAGGTGGGCGGATCGTTTTTCGATTGCCTCAATGCGCGCAAGAGCGAGCTTATGCCGTCCATTGATCAGTTCGATCTCATCCCCTTCTTTTTTTCGCATCACGCGGGTGAGGTGTTGGAACTCATCCCCTTCAAGGTCGCACTTTTGATCGAGGGGAGCATCGATGTAAAAACGGTCATGGGGCATCTTTTCTCCAAATCGTGTTGGGGCGGGTCAGCGCTTTTTTCAGGAGCATCGAGAAACCATCCCCAGGAAGGAGATGTTCTATTGCCACACCATTTTTCAGGTCGTCAAGGGTGAGAACTTTGAAGGCGCTTTGTTTAAGGAAGTGCTTTTTCAGTTTCTTGTTTTCGGTGAAATTGAATACAAGTTTAAAACGGTAGTCGGTGAAAAAGAGCTCCTCTTCATTTTCATAGTACTTGATCTCGACATCTTGTAAGGGGATGTGCGTGCCGAGCGGAGCGAGGAGAGTGATAAACGCTTTCGGGTAGATCTCGCGGAACGTGTGAAGAGCAGAAGGATCGAATGTTTGGGGGAGGATGATTAAGATCGTATCCCAACGGTAGCGGTAATAAACATTATCGGGGGTTTCTTGTTTCCAACGGTTGTGTTGCCAGAGCCACTGCCCGGGCCGTTTACGGATATCTTCTTCGAGGATAAGGAGCGACTCTTTCATCATCCGGTGGATCTCTTCTTGCAAAGGGGCATCGGGATTGGGCCAAATGGGATCCGAATAGTGGATCACATATTTTCCGCGAGATCGCTTGATAGTGGCTACAAGAATGGGACATCCTGTGCGGTAGGAAAGGATGGCAGGAGCGGGCGTTGTCCACGCGCGTCGCCCAAAAAAATCGAAGGCGTAGTCACTTTCAGGAAGGGCTTGGTCACCGACGATCCCTAAAAACTTTCCCTGCTTCAATGCGCGGAGTCCCTCTTTAATCGTTTGTTTGGGGGTGATGATTTTTCCGCCAAATTTTTCACGGATCGAAACAATCCAGCTGTAGAGGGTTTTATTTTTGATCGGTCTTCCGATCGCAACGCCGGGCATCCTTGAGGTTCCTTCCAAAAAGAGGAGTTCCCAGTTTGCTTGATGGCCACAGAAGAAGATGACGCCACTTCCCTGATCGATCAGTTGTTTTGCCTTTTCGGGGTTCTCACAAGAGAGAACACCATCGATGGTTTTTATCCGGGCAAATTTAGGATATTCAAGGAGGGTGATTGCTAAGTTTTGGAAGGAAGCTTTTGCGGTTTTCTTGAGATCATCGATCCCTGCAAGGGAGAGGTTAGAAAGGGTTCGTTTCCGGTATTTTGGCACAAGATAGTAGGCGAGTGTTCCGAGTCCCTTCCCCATCGCATGGATCGCTCGAAAGGGGAGAAGACTTATGGGGAAGGTAAAGAGGCGGATGGCGAGATAGGATAGATTCATAGGACTTCAATCGATCGGTCAAGATAGGTAGAAAGTTGCTGAGAAAAATCGAGATGGGAGACGCTTGAACGGATGGCTTTTGAACGGATCCAGGTTTTGGGGACCTCCATTGCTTCTTTCAGAGCATTTGCAACAGCCTCAACGGAGCTTAACTCTTCGATGACCATGCCATTTTCCTTCTTGAGGACTTCATGTCCTCCATTCGTTTTTGAGGAGACGACAAAAAGACCCATCGCTAACGCCTCAACGGTGACATTGGCAAAAGGATCATAGTGGGAGGGGATCGCTAAACAGTCGGCAATTTGAAAGAAGGGGCGGATGTTTTTTTGCGCTCCAAAAAAGTGGATATGATTTTGCAACCCTAGAGAGCGGGCCCGTTTTTTAAAGGCTGGGAGGTTCCGGTCTTTTCCTACCACACTGAGATGGAACTCTCGATTCTTAAGGGTGGCAAGAGCCTCGAGTAAGACGCCAAGTCCTTTCCGCTCGTACCCATTTCCCACAAAGAGAAACTGGTACCTGTTTTGATCTAAACAGTAGTCTTGGCATTTTTTTTGTTTCCCTTCCACCCACGAGGAAAAATCACCTTCCATCTCTTTCCACTCCACTCCGTTATGGATCACCTCAATTTTATTGGGGGAGACGTTGTAATGGGAGAGGATCTCCTCTTTCACCATATAGGAGTTGGTGAAAAGGATCTTTAGCTTTTCTGATTCGAACGCCTCTTTTTCGATCTTTAAGATGGTTTGATTGAGAGGATTCAGCCACTGTTTATAGGGGGGATAGGTCTCAAAAGTTGCCCGCTTTTGAAGATAGGCGGCATGAACTCCATTGCCTGCACGGATGTGAGTTTGATTTCGGGTTCGGTCCATTCCAAAAACAATGGAAGCAGGGTGCTCTTCTGTCCATCTCTTTGTGAGGAGATCAAACTGATTCATCTTCCGAAAGTTGAGCTTTTTGGAGAGGGGAAGAGTATGAATATGGATGTGGGGATGGGAGGAGTTTTCTTGGAGGGGATCGCTCGTTAAAATCGTCACATCGGCCCCTCGCTTGGTGAATCCTTCTGCAAGGCGGTGAGACCATTTTTCTAGCCCTCCACGCGCCGCAAGATGACGAGAAAGGAGAGTGACTTTAATTCTGGATAGGTTCATGGGTGGGCTCAGTCAAGGTAATGGAATGCCCATGGATCTTGGGAATCAACTGTAAAACCTCGTTGTCTGATTTATAGAGTTGAAGGCGGTTCATATAGTTACGGAAACGGTTGCGGAGGTAGCTCTCTCTGAGATGAGGCTGAAGCCCTTCGAACTCATCTGACAATGTATCTGATTTGATGTAGCGAAGGTACTTTTCTTCTAAAGCGCGTGCATTGATAAACTGCATGCTCCACTCTAACTTATTTTCATCGTCAGGATTGACGATCACGGCAATTTCGAGCATGTCTTTAATGACATCAAGGAAAAGGGCGCTGACTCCTTTCGCATACAGAGGCTCCGTAATCATTTTGATCCCACTTCGGTTTTCAACGAGCTGGTTGGGAACAAGGTTGACTTTTGAAGGGCTAAGGGATCCCGCGGCATTAGGAGGAAAGTAGAGATTGACGGGGATAGGGGTATTGAGTTTCAGCATTTCATAGCGGAGAAAATCAATGCGAAGATGCTTCGCATCGGGGTCGTTGATCTCAATTGGGGTTGGTGAAAGGGAGGGAAGGGAAATTTGCTTCATCATGTCAGGAACAAAGAAGCTGACAACGTCGGAGTGTTTTTTTGTGGAGGTAGCACGGAGCTCATCGAGCTTTGTTTTTGTGATGTCGTTTAAGTTGAAGGTGAGACGTACGCCTCGTGTTTTGAGATTTTTGACGATCTCTTCAGGGCCACTGACAGTAATGGAGAGTTGGTAGGGCCAAATATCGACAAACTGATAGCCCGGAGGAGCTTCTCCAATCGGTTGGGTAATGAGGATCGGAATTTTTTCCGAGACGAGCTTTGTCAGCTTAACGATGAAGTTTTGTTGCTGGACGCGGCTAATGGCCTGGTTGAGGTTGATATCGCTATTTTCAGACTTAAGATGTTTTCGGTTGATCGTTGCGACCCACTCTCCATCTTTACCACTGGCATCAAAGACAACCTGTAGATCATTCGCGTTGATATCATCGAGAAGTCTTTTATTTCCAGAAAGGGTCAGGTTGACCCTCCTTCCAAGGAGACCGCTCGATTGGATGCCCTCAACCGTTTTTCCTGGAGGAATATTTTCAATTCTGACAGGGACATTGCTGACGGTTTTCGTTGTTGTGAGTGATTTATGGACCACAAACCAAATGATGATCGCTAAGATCACAGAGAGAAACTTTCTCGGCCAATTGTTGATGAAAAGACGTTTGAGGAGAGATCTCATTTTCTTAGCCACTCCCTGAGGTTGAAGCGACTCTGCAAGGTCTTTTTTAGAGGAGGGTTGAAGACACTACGGATAATCCCTTTGAAACGGTCCACTTTAATGCCGCGGGTCATCACCCCATCTCTTGCTATCGAGACCTTTCCTGTCTCTTCAGAAACGACGATCAAAAGAGCATCGGTGAGCTCCGAAACGCCAAGCCCCGCGCGGTGCCTGGTTCCCATGGAGCGGGCAATTTGGGAGGTATCATCTGCAAGAGGGAGGATCGTCGATGCAGCGACAATGGTGAGATCACGGATAATGACTGCGCCATCATGAAGGGGAGTGGTCGTGGTGAAGATTGATTCAAGGAGCTCTGAGGAAAAGTTCGCGTTCAGCATGACAGCTTTAAGGGCAAACTCATCAAGTGAGTCTTCATTCTCCAAGGCAATAATCGCCCCGATTTTCTTATCAGCCAAACGATAGACGGAAGAGGCGAGTTGATCCAAAAATTTGTCAAACTCGGTGATTTCCTTGTAGCGCTTTCCTTTCACACTCAGTTTTGAAAGGGCAACACGGAGCTCCGGTTGGAAAATAATCAAGACAGCAATCACAGCCACGCTTGAAATCTGAAGCATGAGCTTGTGGAGAACGGGGAGGTTAAAGACGGAGGAGGCTGCAAAGATCACTAAGAAAGCAAGGAGACCAAAAATAAGGTCCATCGACCGTGTGTTCCAGAAGAACGACAGGATGTAATTGATCATAATCGCTATGATCACAATTTCAATAATAGGACTGATCGAATAATAGAAACCCATAACTTTTCATTTTAAGCTTTTTCCGACTTGCTTGCAAGTTCCAAAAGAGAGTGTTTGACAAATAAAATTTAGAAGGCATACGTTTGAGGGTTCATTGATGATAATGAGGCTATTATGGACGTGATCGTTCTCTCGAGAATACAGTTTGCACTGACGGCTGGATTTCACTATTTATTTCCCCCTTTGAGCATTGGGCTGAGCTTAATGGTAGTGATTATGGAGGGGATCTATTTGAAAACAAAGGATCCTAAGCATAAAAAACTCACGATGTTCTGGACGCGGATCTTTGCCCTAAGTTTTGCCCTCGGGGTGGCAACAGGGCTTGTGCAGCTCTTTGCTTTTGGGAATAACTGGTCCTTTTTCTCTCGTTTTGTAGGAAATGTTTTTGGAAGCGCTTTGGCTGCAGAGGGGGTGTTTGCCTTCTTTTTAGAAGCGGGATTCATTGGCCTCATGCTCTTTGGATGGAATCGGGTGAGACCAGGGATTCATTATCTATCGACGATCTGTGTCGCTTTTGGCGCCCATTTTAGTGCGACGTGGATCGTTGCGGCGAATTCGTGGATGCAGACTCCTGCTGGTTACAAAATTGTGGGAGAGGGGGATGAAGCAAGAGCGATTTTAACAGACTTTTGGGGGATGATTTTTAATCCTTCGTTTATCGACCGACTGACCCATGTTTTGATTGGATGTTGGCTGACGGGGGCATTTATGGTGATCAGTATTTCGGCCTACTACTTTTTAAAGAGAAAACATACCGACTTTGCTCGGATGAGCATGAAGCTTGGGCTCATTGTTGCGATGGTGATGGCCCTTCTCCAGCTCGTTTCAGCCGATAGTACTGCGCGAGGCGTTGCCAAATATCAGCCCGCAAAACTCGCTGCCATGGAAGGGGTCTTTAAAACGGAGGAGAAGACGGCAATGAATCTGATTGGATGGGTCGATACGAAAAATGAATCGGTTCATGCGGCGCAGGTTCCAGGGCTCCTCAGTTTTTTAGTCTATCGGAATACTCAAACACCTGTCATGGGACTCGATCAGTTTGATCGCGCCGATTGGCCGATGGTGAATTCAGTCTTTCAGGTCTATCATCTCATGATCTACATGTGGGGAGGGATGTTTTTAGGTGCTCTTCTTGGATTTCATTTGTGGGCGCGAAAAAAACTGGAAAGGAGTAGGTGGGTGAATCGTTACTTAGTGCTGTGCGTTGCCTTTCCATTCATCGCCAATGAAGCGGGATGGTTTACCGCAGAGATGGGGAGACAACCTTGGGTTGTTTACAATGTGATGCGGACAAGTCAGGGGGTTTCTCGCTCCCTCGATGCGGGGCAGGTGATTGCCTCTTTGATCATGTTTAGTGTGATTTATATTTTCCTCTTTGCCCTCTTCATTTTCCTCCTTGATCGAAAGATTAAGGCGGGTCCTGAGGAGGAGAAAGAGCGGGAAGATTTGGTTTATTCGGATCCTTATCAAGCAGGAGCAAACTAGTGCAAGAAGCCTTTCAGTTTATTTGGTACCTCATTATTGGAGTGAGTGTCATTCTCTATACCGTTTTAGATGGATTTGATCTGGGCGTTGGATGTTTACATCCTTTTGCAAGGGGAGATCGTGAGCGGCGCCTGATGCTCAATGCAATTGGGCCTGTCTGGGATGGAAATGAGGTGTGGCTCATTATTGTTTTTGGAGGGATGTTTGTCGGTTTTCCTCCTGTCTATGCGACGATCTGTTCGGCTTTTTATGGGCTGATCATGATTCTCATTGCCGGGCTCATGATCCGCGCGGTTTCAATTGAGTTCCGTTCTAAGCAAGCCTCGCTAAAATGGCGAGCCTTTTGGGATGGGATGTTTTCGGTGGGATCCTATGTGATTGCGTTTACAATTGGAGTGATTTTGGGGAATCTCATCGTAGGAATTCCCCTTGACCACCGCGGGGAGTTTATTGGCTCTTTTTGGGGCTTTTTTACCCCCTATACGATTTTAGTGGGTCTCATGGGGGTTGCCGTCTTTATCATGCATGGCGCGATCTATATGCTGATGAAAACCGAAGGGGAGATGCATGAAAGGGTTCGCCGTTGGGTCAATCCAACGATTGTGATCTTTGTGATCTTTTATTTTGTGACAACGTTTGTCACCCTCGTCTTCAAAGGGCATATGGTGGAGATCATGAATAAGTTTCCCTATCTCTTTGGGGTCGGAGTTCTCACTCTTCTTGCGATCGTTTGTGTTCCCTTTTTTGTCCACCGTAAATGGGATGGGACGGCGTTTATCTTTTCTTCTCTGAGTATTACTTTTCTTGTCGCACTTTTTGGCCTGGGAACCTACCCCAATATGGTGCGCTCTTCGGTCAATGGGGGGATGAATAGTTTGACCCTCTTCAATAGTGGAGCGAGTCTTCCAACGCTCAAGGTGGTCCTCACCGTTGCGATCATCGGTGTTCCTTTAGTCCTAGGATATGGGTACTGGATCTATCGGATTTTCAGAGGAAAAGTGACACTCGACGAGGCGAGTTATTGAATAAGGGTGCGGCTCTCGCCGCACCTAGTCATTGTTTAGAAGTCGAGGCGCGCCTCAGCAGTGATCCCATAGAACATGAGATCTTTGGACCCATGAGTGTTCTCAAAGCGCCCGGCAGTCCCGAGAGAAATTTTAGGGTTATTTGGATCAAGGTTTAGTTCTTGAATCGCAAGACTACTGGTTTCTCCACCAGATTCTTCAAGCATATTCACGCTCCAGTAGTATTGCACTTCATATCCTCCCTTCAGACGGATGTGATATTTTTTATCAAAGAGGTACTTGTTCCACTCCAATCCTAGCCACATAGAGGCAAAGGGGACATACTGGTGAAACTTATGTTTAAGGTCACGTGCATCTGATGAGAAGGTGAAGGTGAAAAGTTCTTCTAGCTGTTGGACTTCATCTTCAGGGATCAGGCCACCAAATCCTGCATTAGGGATCGAATCCTTTTGAGAAGTTCTGAAGAATCCATAGAGAATGGACGCAGAAAAGTCTCCAAAGACGTTGAACCCATTGTTGAGATAGTATTTGTTTTCGAATCCAATTCTTGGGCCAAAGCCACAGAAGTTTGACTTCGTATTTGATTTAAACTCAGGGCTATCAAATTCAACAATGAGTTGAAGGATGCTTGCTGTTTTCTTCTGAAGGTAGTAGGTCTTTTGCGAGATATCAAGCCAAGCTCCCTTGAGTCCAATATAGGGTTTCAAGGAGAAATCTTTACTAAGGAAAAAGCTTCTGCCTAGCTCTAAATCGACATTGTTGTACCCAATATCGACCGTAGATTTCGCGACGTTCACCGCATTAAAATCGGGAGTGAAGGGCATGTAGACTTTGAGAGGAAAAATACCAGAAGGGTAGTCTTTTGTCGTCTGACTTGTACTGTGCGAGTCAAGAGTGGTGTAGCGAGCAAGGACATCCCATGCATCATGTGGGGTTTTGTACCCAATCCCTGCTTTAAGACCTAAATCCCAACTGAAATCATTCTCCTTCATGTCGCCATTTGGTCTATGTGACAGAGCAAAGGTGATGGTGAGGGGTTGATCGTCGACATTAAAGGTGATGGTATAAAAGTCTTCAGGGATGTAAGTAATTGCATACTCTGTTCCTCCCATTTTGGGGTGCCAGTAGATGGCATCAAGGAAGGCAAAAAAGCGTGAATGGGTGGTTTCAGGCCTTGCCGTGGCAAATCCTGCACCGTAGGTTCCTTCTGCGTTTTTTGCTGCGACTTCTTTCATCGCTTTTTCTAAGGCATCGATTCGATCATCGATACTTTGGTAGGAAAAAGCAGACCCAGCTAAAAACATCGATGCGGCGCCAAGGCCGAGAGCGAGCTTTGAAAAATGGGTTTTCATAAAAAACTCCGATTGATTTAATTTAATCACTTAATTCTCTTAAATACAATTGTATTAATTAAGTCAATTTTTTTCAAAAAAAACCCAAGCGGTTGGGCTTGGGTTTTCCGAAAAAAAAGAAAAGGATCCGTTAGAAATCGAGGCGTGCCTGTCCTGTGATTCCGTAAAACATGAGGTCTTCGGAGATGATATCATTGGAATGACGTCCCCGTAGAGCAATGGTTGTTATGGTATCACCGATGACTTCGGTGATTGAGCTATTGAAGGCATCTTTAGTATCTTCCATTTTATTCGCTCTCCAATAGTATTGCACCTCATATCCAATTTTTAGTCCTAGATGCTGCTTGTTCTTGTTCAGATAGGTTGACCATTCTAACCCGAGTTGCATTTGGACAAAAGGAAGGAAGGAGTGAAACTTATTTGTGAGCCTTCTAGAGGGAGCTGAAAAGAGAAGACCGACCGGTTGAGGAGAGGTGACCCCTGCTGTACTGAGTTCTGGGATTAGGTCATGTTGCTTGAGTTTAAACATCCCATAAAGGACAGAGGCTGCAAACTCTCCGAAAAGATTGAACCGATCTCCTAAAAAATAACGGGCATCACAACCCATGCGTGGGCCAAGACCCTTGAATTTTGAAGAGAGGGAGACTTTCAGCTCTGGGCTGGTTAATGGGGCAAGAAAATTTCCAAGTGTTGTACTCGTTTTTTGCACATAGAGAACCTTTTGAGAAAGATCTAAAAGGGTTCCTTTCAAACTTATGTAAGGGCGAACAGAGACTTTTCCTGAAGAAAAATAGCTCCGTGCAAGCTCTAGGTCGATATTATTGTAATCGATATCGACTGTTGATTTCGCATGGTTAGCATAGATGACAACACTTTTATCTCCAATCCCAATGAAATCAAATTTGATTGAAGAGGTGATGGGGATTTTTAGTGCAATAATTGCACTGGGAAAGTCTTTTTGAACTTGGCTGGTGCTATGCGATTCGAACCAGGTGTAGCGAGAATAAACGTCCCAATCATCATGGGGCGTTTTATAACCAATTCCAGCCTTAAGTCCTAGGTCCCAACTAAAGCCGTTCTCCTTCATTTCTCCTTCTGGACGGTGGTCTGTAGCGAAGACACCGTAGGGGATGTTCTCTGGATCATCTAGATATCCTTTAGGAGAGTAGGTAATCGCATATTCGGTCCCTCCCATTTTTGGATGCCAATAGATCACATCAAAAGTAAGATACCAAGGGGTCCCTTCGTTTTCAGGACGTGAGGTGCGAAATTCAGCCCCCAATGTTCCTTGAGGGTTGCGAGCAGAGATTTCTTGCATGGCTGTTTCCAGCGCGTCCAGACGATCATCGATATCTCGAAAGGCAAAGGCTGAACTGCAAAGAAGCATTGATGCAGCGCAGAGGCCAAGACCAAGTTTAGAAAGGTGGTTTTTCATGGAACCGGCTCCTATTTTTTTTAATCATATTTAATGTTGCTTATTATAACGCTCTAATTGAGTCAATAAAAAAACCCAAGTCAATTGACTTGGGTTTAAATCAACACCGATCTAACAATTAGAAATCGAGTCGGGCACTTCCAGTAATCCCATAAAACATGAGATCATTGGAGTTATGGACGTTATCATGACGCCCATGGGGAACGACAGTGACCTGGATTGTGTTATCAAGATCAACGGCAGTAATTGTCGGCTCTGAAAAGACGTTGGAAACGTTTTCGAGCTGGTTAACTCTCCAATAATAGTGGACTTCGTAACCCATTTTAAGAGAGAGGTGTTGCTTTTTTTGGTTTAAGTATTTGTTCCATTCAAGCCCAAGTGCTGCGTGAGCATAAGGGAAAAAACGGTGATACTTATGCTTCAGATCTCTAGAGGGACCTCCAAAAAGAATATCGAAGACTTCATTAAAGAGTTCGATCACCCGCTCTGGGAAAAGACCCCCAAATTCGAAGTTCGGAAGCACATCTTTTTGACTTGTTTTTACGCTCGAATAAAGGATCGATCCGGACGCGTCAGCAAAAATATTAAACCCGTTGCCAAGATAGAGTTTTGTATCTAGACCTAGGCGTGGACCAAGTCCCTTAATTTTGGACTTAAGATCGACCTTCACCTCAGGACTTAAGAGATCATAAAACAAGCTAGAAATGTCTTGATTGACATCTTGGATATATTGAACCTTTTGATCGATCGATAAAAAGGTTGCTTTAATATCGAGGTGAGGGCGAACAGACCAATTTTTACTGGTGAAATAGCTTCTAGAAAGCTCTAAATCGATGTTATTGTAATCGATATCAACGGTAGATTTTGCATGGTTGCAAAAAAACTTCATCTTAAACAGGTCTGTTGTAAAGATATTGATCGTGGCATCGAAGTTGATTTTAAGGGGGATGATTGCGCTCGGTGCATCTTTGTGCATTGAGTTGGAACTATGAGACTCAAACCAAGTGTAGCGTGCAAAGACATCCCATTTGTCATGGGGTGTTTTATACCCAAGACCAACCTTAAGACCAAGATCCCAAGAGAAGTCATTTTCCTTGACCTTCCCTCGAGGGTAGTGTTGAGTGGCCACTTCAGGGATTGATTCTGAGGAAATGTATCCTTGAGGGGTATAGCCAATGGCAAACTCTGTCCCTCCCATCTTGGGGTGCCAATACAGGACATCAAGAGCGACGTACCATCTTGTCCCTTCTGTTTCGGGACGAGCGGTTGCAAACTTAGCGCCATAGGTTCCTTGGGGGTTGTGCGCCGAGATTTCTTGCATCTCTTTTTCTAGCGTATCGAGTCGATCATCGAGATCGCGATAAGCAAAAGCACTTGCGCTTAAAAACATCGAAGCGGCCCCTAAACCGAGGGCAAGCTTTGAAAAGTGGGTTTTCATAGTAAAACTCCAGATCTATTTGTTAATTTTTTCCAATCCATAAACAAAAAAACATTGCTCCCCCCATCAAAAGGAATAATTTTTTCATTGTTTACCTGTTAAAAATCGAGGCGCGCCTCTCCTGTAATTCCATAAAACATCACATCTTCCGAATACTTTTTAGGGGTTGCTCTAAAGCTTTGGTAAGGAGCTGAAGTTCCCCCTCTTCCAATCACAGGACCTGAGAATGTGTAGCTTAGGGATTGATCGACATTAGACATTTGGTTTGCTCTCCAGAAGTATTGGACTTCGTATCCACCCTTTAAGGAGAGGTGTTGCTTTTTCTTGTTAAGGAAGGTTTCCCATCCCAAACTCAGTCCCATTTGGACAAAGGGGATAAATTGGTGGAAGCTATCCTTTAAGGAATAGATACTGCCTCCACTTAATTGGCTTGAAGATTGTTTGATAATGGGCCAGATTTCTTTATGGTTGGCTTTGAAGCGGCTGTAGAGAATCGATCCAGCAAGATCTCCATTAAAGCTGAAGCCATTTCCAATAAAGAGTTTCCCATCGACACCAATCCGTGGGCCGATTCCCCATAATTTGCAAGAGTGATTCACCTTAAAGTCAAGGCCAGTAATCGGAGTATCTCTGAAGTTAAAAAACTTGTAGGTCACCCGTTGGCTGAGGTTCAGCCAGGTTGTCTTCACATCGATGTGAGGGCGTAGAGAAAAGCGTCCACTTGTAAAGAAAGAGCGTGCGAGTTCGAGGTCAATGTTGTTGTAATCGATTCCAACGCTCGATTTTGCATGGCTGGCAATCAATGCAGCCAAACTCTTGAGAGCAACGAGCAGGCTAGGGTCATCTTTACGTGTGCTGGATGTCGAGTTAGATTCAAACCACGTATAGCGGGCATAAATGTCCCACTTGTCATGAGCTGTTTTGTATCCCAATCCCGCTTTGAGACCGAGATCCCAACCAAAATCATTGGCTTTGACATCGCCATTGGGTGGATTCGGGCGTTGAACAGTGATCGTATCCTCTTCTCTAAATTGTCCACGACTGAGGGTGATGATGATATTTTGCGAGGTATTGGTATAGGCGTATTCTGTTCCTCCCATTTTTGGATGCCAGTAAATCACTCCGAGTGTCCCAAACCAATGAGTGCCGACGGTGTCAGGTCTTGAGGTTGAAAATGCTGCGCCGAGCGTTTCTTGAGGGTTTTTTGCAGAGACTTCCTGCATCTTTTTCTCTAAGGTGTCGAGGCGGTCTTCCATGGTTTCATATGCGAAGGCAGAACTTGCAAGAAGCATCGATGCACAGCCTAGTGAAAGGATAGATTTAATCATTTATGACTCCCTAATCGTCTAATAAAAAGGTCCTTTTTTATTCCTATAAGGGAGAAAGAGACTTAATGCAAATAAAAAATTTTTAGCGGAGCTTGCCGGACCAGCCTAATTTATGGCGGAGGGTGGAGAAATAGTCGATCCGTTTGAGATTGACGAGATTGAAAGTGCGCGCACTTTTTTTCAAAATGACATGATCTTTTGGCTGCATTTCGAAATGCTTTAGACCATCCGAGACAAATTCGATCGGCGCTTTTTCACTGACATACTCGATGCGGATTTCCTCTTTCGGGTTGATCACGATCGGACGGTTTGAAATGGTGTGAGGACAGATCGGCGTCAAAATAAAGGCATCGATGTCAGGACTTACAATTGGCCCTCCTGCAGCTAGAGAGTAAGCGGTCGATCCTGTTGCTGTCGCAATAATGATTCCATCCGCTTCGAAGTGGTTGAGGAGGTGCCCATCAACATGGATCGCAATCTCTACAAGGCTAGGATTTCTTGCTCGGTGGAGGACACAATCGTTGATTGCGAAGAAAGGGTTTCCATGGCTTGAGACCCCATCGATCATCGTCCGTTTTTGGATCGTGTAGGCTCCATTCATCAGGTCTTCAAGACAAGGGGTGATCTCTGAAATTTGAACATCGGCCATAAATCCCAAATGACCAAGGTTAATTCCAAGGATTGCTCCTTGATATTCGGTGTAGGTGTGAGCAACACGGAGAATCGATCCATCTCCTCCCATTGTGATCAAGATATCGATTGAGGAGGGATCAGCTTTAGAAAGAGGGGG
This sequence comes from Chlamydiales bacterium, assembly GCA_024233515.1. Classification (GTDB taxonomy): domain Bacteria; phylum Chlamydiota; class Chlamydiia; order Chlamydiales; family Simkaniaceae; genus Neptunichlamydia. The sequence continues at coordinate 59,826 of JACKPO010000005.1, read as the reverse complement.
AAGATTGAGCGCTGCTGCTTTATCCTCTTCCACAAACACCTCAGCCCCTTTTTTAGAGAGGAATGATGCCACCTCTAAAGCAAGGGTTTTTGAGTCGTCTTTTTCAACTTTGGGGAAGAGAGCGATTTTCATCAGACAGGAACTTGGGGTTGAAGTGTTTTGAGGATGGCCTTTGCAGTGAGCCCATATTTTTCGAGTAATGCCCCATGGCTTCCATGCTCAATGAGTTGGTCGGGGAGAGCAAAGTTATGGACTGTTAGGTGGCTCATTTTTTCTCTCATCACAAAGGAATTGATGATCGATCCGAGCCCACCATTGATCGAGTGTTCTTCGATCGTGATGACTGTTTCTGCTTCCGCGAAATGCTTTTTGAGTAAGGATTCATCCAGAGGTTTAACAAAGACAGGATCAATCACAGTTGCTCTGATGCCCTCTTCTTGGAGAAGCTCTCTGAGCTGAAGTGCGACGGTGTCCATATGTCCTAAAGAGACGATGACGACCTCTTTTCCTTCTGCAAGGACTTCTCCCTGTCCCAGGAGACGCTTTTCTAGCGGGCGCTCCTCTTCGGTTGTTGATAGATTCGGATAACGGATCGCCGTAGGTTTTCCATAATCAAAAGCGCTCGAAAGGAGCTCTTTGAGGACCAGTCCATTGCGTGGCTGCGCAATCACGAGGTTGGGCATCGCATTGAGATAGGGGAGATCATAGAGTCCTTGCGCGGTTACTCCATCTCCCGTTGCGAGTCCTGCTCGGTCAATCGCGATGACAATCGGGGAGTTTTGGATGCAAACATCATGGTAGATATTATCGAACGCCCGCTGCAAGAAAGAAGAGTAGACGCAGGCAACAACTTTTAGTTTTCCTCCTTTCCCCATTCCTCCTGCATAGGTAATACTGTGACCTTCGGCAATGCCGACATCGATACACCGTTCAGGCATTTTTTTCATGAAATGATCGAGGCATGAGCCAACGGGCATGGCTGGGGTGATCGCAACAATGGTTGGATCTTCTTCAGCCATTTTAAGAAGATGATTGCCGAAAACTTTAGGGAACGAAACGGAAGCTTTTTTAGGAGGGTGAAACTCTCCAGTCAAACGATTAAAGGGTCTGGCGCCATGGTAGGGTGTGGGATTATTGATCGCATGTTTCATCCCTTGTCCCTTGACAGTAAGGACATGGACAAGTGTCGGATGTTCCACATCTTTGAGCGCTTCAAAGGTGTCAATAAGCTTTCCGACATCATGGCCATCAATAGGGCCGACATAAGAAAGGCCAAACTGCTCGAAGAAGGGAGCTGTGCTGATGAGATTTTTCATCGACTCTTTCATCCGGTTCCCTTGTTTGGCAAGGGTATCGCCATAGCCAGGAATTTTTGAGACGATTTCTGTGAGCTCTTCATAGATGTTGTTCGCTGTTGGACTATTAAAGAAACGGCTTAAGATGTTGGTGATGGCGCCCACATTTTTTGAAATCGACATCGCATTGTCATTGAGGACAACGATAAACTTTTTCAGCTTGCGGGGGATGTTATTCATCGCTTCGAGGGTGAGTCCACAGGTAAGGGCAGCATCTCCAAGAATGGGGAGAATCATCTCCTCCTTGCGGCGGAGGTCTCGATTTTTTGCCATCCCTAAACTTAAAGAGAGGGCATTTCCTGCGTGTCCGGTGTAAAAATGATCATGGGGAGATTCGGTGGGGTCAATAAATCCTGAGAGGCCCTCTGTTTGCCGGATGGTAGGGAAGCGGGGATTTCTTCCTGTCAAAAGCTTATGGACGTAGGATTGGTGTCCCACATCGAAAATGAACTTATCTTTCGGTGATTGAAACACGCGATGAAGAGCAATCGTGAGTTCGACAATCCCTAAATTTGAGGAGAGGTGGCCTCCTGTTTTAGAGAGGACATCTAGAATGCGTACGCGGATTTCTTGTGCGAGATCTTTGAGCTCTTCTTTCGAGAGTTTTTTTAGATCATGCGGGTGAGAAAGAGTTTCAAGAAGGGAAGTCATGCGAGTGATTCAGCACCTGTTCATTTTCTGGAGTGTAGGGAGCTGTTTCCATTTCGCCTTCACGATTTTTGATCAGCATTTGAATTTTTTGCTCTGCCTGCCCGAGCTTAGAGGAACAAAGGGTGATCAGTTGATTGGCCTGTTCATAAAGTTCTAGGGATTTTTCAAGGGGAGTTTCCCCATTGTTCAGTTCAGAAAGGATCGCTTCGAGTCTGGCATAAGCGGTTTCAAAAGAGAAAGGGGGATTGTTTTCATTCATTGTCTTTCTTAATCTCCTCGATACGTGTTGTCATTTGACCATCGTGAAAACGGAGAGTTACTCCCATTCCCAGGCAGCCCTCACTTGCAGACATCATAACCGATGAACTCTTTTCCTTAAAGGGGATGCAATAACCTTTTTTTAGAATCGTCTGGGGATTGACTGCCGAAAGCATCTCGGAAATCTGTTTCAACCTTTGTTTTTTTTGCTGAACCAAAAGAGATCCTGCGTGGTCGATCCCTTTCTGAAACGCGCTGAGTTTTTCACGGAGGAGGGAGATTTTCGCAGAGGGCAGCGCAGCGCGGAGGCGCTCGCGCGCTCCTTTTAGCCCCACGAGCTCTCGATGCATCTTGTGCTTGATCGCCACATCGAGGCGGGAGGAGAAATCATCGACGCGCTGGTAGTGTTCGGATAGAATGGCGTAGGGAGAAGCAAGTCTCGGATGGCGAGAAAGTCCTGCAACCACTGCCTTCAGGTGAGCGATTTTTTGTTTTAAGATTCGATCGAGCTGCAATCCACTGCGCACTAAAAATTCTCTTTGCGCAGAGAGTTCTTGGACAGAAATCTCCGCTGCTGCCGAAGGAGTCGGGGCCCGTACATCGGCGACACAATCGGCGAGTGTCACATCTGTTTCATGACCCACAGCAGAGATGATAGGGATTTTTGAGTGGAAGATCGCGCTGGCCACCACCTCTTCATTGAACGGCCAGAGATCTTCCAAACTTCCACCGCCGCGACCCACGATCATCACATCGATATCGCCCCGTCGGTTAAACTCTTGGATCGCTGCTGCAATCTCTGGCGCCGCCTCTTTTCCCTGCACCCGCACTGGATTTAAAATCAGATGAAACGTCGGATACCGCCGTTTGAGGACATGGATAATGTCTTGGATGACCGAGCCTGTTGGGCTTGTCACGACACCAATGGTTTTTGGGTATTTTGGAAGAGGTTTTTTATGCTCGGGAGCGAGCCAGCCGCGCGCCTTCAGCGCCTCTTTTAGTGCGTGAAGTTTCATCAGGAGCTCGCCAACACCTGCATGCTCCAGCTCCCGTACAATCATCTGGTAACTCCCTCGCGGGGCATACAAACTGAGCTCACCTTTTAAGATGACCCGATCGCCCGCCTTAGGAAGGCGAGATACGTTCCGCGCATTTCCCTTAAAAAGGACCGCAGAAATCTGCGCCCCCTGGTCCTTCAAGCTAAAGTACAGATGTCCCGATGATTGCGCCCGCATATTGGTCACCTCACCCTCGACCTGCACCTGGTTAAACCGGGGTTCCAGCTCTCGCTTAATGGCAAGCGTTAGTTCTGTTACCGTCAAAATTTTCATATCGCATCAGTCTACCCCATCCCTTTTTTATCAACAACACACGAAAACGCCACCAGGAAAATTTATATTTTATTGATATTTTTTATTGTAGAAAATGGGTTTGGAATATTTTCTTGTTTGTGGTATGGTTGTGGGTCTATGAGACAACAATTTATGATTGGAAATTGGAAAATGCACATGGGCGCTGAAGAAACGGCGCAGTTTGTGCAGGAAATCCTCCCAAAGATTGGTGAGGCGACAACCTTTGTGGGTATTGCTCCACCCTTCACGTCGATCGAAGCAGCAGTTACGGAAGCCGATAAGAGTTATTTGCAGATCGGCGCGCAGAACATGAGTGAGTTTCCGAAGGGTGCTTATACGGGAGAGATTTCATCAAAGATGCTCAAAGAGGCAGGAGTCACGTTTGTGATCTTAGGCCACTCTGAGCGGCGGATCCATTTCCATGAAGATGACCAAATGATCCACCGGAAGGTAAAATGGGCCCTGGAAGAAGAGCTCCTTCCCGTCCTTTGCATTGGCGAGAGTCAAGAGGAGCGGGATCAAGGGAAAACCGAAGTGGTCTTAAGCCGCCAATTGGGAGAAGCGTTGAAAGACTTTTCTCCGCAACAGCTCGAGAACCTTGTGGTTGCTTATGAGCCCGTCTGGGCTATTGGAACGGGAAAGACGGCAACGCCGGAGATGGCGCAGGAGACCCACCACCTCATCCGCTCCTTTGTTAGGAAGCAGTGGGGAGAAGAGGTAAGCATGCGAATCCCTCTCCTTTATGGAGGGTCAGTCAAACCCGACAACGCAGAGAGTCTTCTCAGTGAGCCCGATATTGATGGGGCTTTAGTCGGTGGCGCTTCCCTAGAAGTGGAGTCGTTTGGTAAACTATTAGAAATTGCAGAAAGGTTATAACGATGTCGGCATTCTTTTATATTGTTTTATTTTTATTCGTCGCGCTCTGCGCGCTCCTATGCTTTGTGATCCTCATTCAGGAGAGTAAGAGCCTGGGGCTTGGCGCCTCTTTTGGAGGAGATGCAGGGGATTCTTTGTTTGGAACCTCTACGGCAACGGTCCTAAAAAAGTTTACCGCCTACCTCGCAGGGATCTTTTTGATCACCTGTTTGGTTCTCTCTCTTTGGACCTCTTCCATGGCTCGCAAGCAAGCAGGACTTGGTGTCAATATTGAAGAGGTTTCTGGGGGTTAGATGATTCGAGACCTCATCTACTACGGACATCCAGGTCTTCGAATAAAGTGCGAAGAGATCAAAGAGATCACCGATGAAGTGAGACAACTTGCTCAAGATCTCATCGATACTGTCGAGCACAAGCAGGGAGCTGGTTTGGCCGCCCCTCAAATCGGTGTCTATTTGCGGATGTTTGTCTCTTGTTACGATAACGGGGCTGATGAGGAAGGTTGGCCTGTCATGTCTCCTCCTAAAATCTATATCAATCCTGTCCTCAGTCGTCCGAGTCAGGAAATCTTTACACATGGAGAAGGGTGTCTTTCGATTCCAGGTCTCTATGAAGAGGTATCCCGTCCTGCTGAGATTTATGTGGAGGCGATGGACCTTGAGGGAAAGACTTTTACTGAGAAAGCCACAGGGTGGCGGGCCAAAAACATCATGCACGAAAACGACCACCTCAACGGCGTTCTCTACATTGATCGGGTCGATCCCAAAAAGCGGAAGAAGATGGAATCCGCTCTAAAAGCGCTCAAGAAAAAATACAATCCCTAGAGGTCTCCAAAAAATGTCGTAGCACCGTCGGTTTGGTCAAAATTGTCCGGTTTTGTAAATCCTTTCAGTGGTTTGAAGCCCAAAGGAAGTGTAGCGTTTTTTTGAGCGAAAAGCTCAGTCACCCACTTTTGATCTTCCTCAGGGAGATTCAAAAAGCCAAAATTCTGAGTATAGTATATTTTAATCTTACTGCATTGGAAAATGATCTGATCTTGTAGGGCGGTATCCTCTCGCGCCATTTCGACAAACTCTGACGTTAATGTGTAAGGAAGGAGGTTTTGGTCTTTACCAAAAGCCGCCCGCAACCGGTCTTGATGGTCCTGAGATAAGTCCATAAACGATTTGTGGTGTCCATCTCCGTCATTGTAGGCCTCGATCAGTTTTGGAACGCGCCCCTCTTGATCTTCAACGATCCAATCGACATAGTGATCCGTAAGAGGAAAGAGAATGTCTGGGAATGCTCCAAAAAGGAGGAAGGCCTCTTCCTTCGTAAGTTCGGCCCCAGTGAAATCAGTATGAGAAGAGAATGGGAGTTCTTGAGCGACGATTCTCTTCAATGTCTCAATTAAGTGTGGATCATGTAGCTTCAGAATGCGGCGCTTTAATACCTCTATGACGCCTGGCGCAAATTGGTCGGTGTATGTAGGACCGACCGTGGCGATTGTGAAGAAACCAGCTTGATCATCCAGCTTTTGTAAAACTTGAGCAAGCATTTGTTCTTCCCCTTTGAGCTGCTTAACGTAGCTTTCGATATTCAATGACTCTACGGAAGTGAAGAAAAGAGCATGGTACCAGTCTAGCTGATTTATAGTGAGATTCTCAACGTCACCTACCTTGAGGGCGAAAAACGGGGTGCGATCAACCTCCCAAAGGAACTTTTCACCCATAGGTTGGCAATCCTCTTGGTAAAAGCGTAGAGCAAAGGCTTGAAGCGTTTCGGAGGCGATTTTAGGGATTTGGTATTCTATAATAGAGTACCAAATACTCATTTCTTCTCGTGGCATACCAGCTACCTGATCAGGTGTGATTTTGGAGAGGAGGCTTTCAAGGGAAGGTATCTGATTTTTGAGTTCTTGAATAACAGGGTGATCTGATGCTGTGCCCAATAGATAGAAGTAACGAGGGTAAGCCTTAAGAAGGGTTTGATAGTCCTCTTTTGCTTTAGGATCATTAGGTAGAACGTCATCAACATGGGCTATAAAAGGAGGAAGGATAATCTTTCTACGGTGCGCTTCCATCACGAGCAAACGGTTTTTCTTAGTTACATGAAGTGGGTCATCAGGACCCATTTTTTCGCAGTTTCCAATCCACCACGCTAAATCATCGTTCGTAAAGTCCTGGGGTGTTTGATACAGAGCTTCTTTGAGCGCTTGTGGTGAAACGCTTCTTGAGGGATGGTCGAGATCAAAGAGACGACGTTGAAGAGCAAGTTCAGCGTGAAGTGAAAGCGACAACTCGTTCCTAGACAACTGAAGAACCATGATGAGATGGGGAGGAAGTTCGACGATTTTCTCAGGGGTGTACTGTGCGCTCAGCTCTTCCTTAGAGGGAAGGTTGTCTGGACGCATCTCTTGGAACATTTTGGGATATTGGTAATAATAGAGAGGCTCTCTTTGAAATAACCCTTTTAGGAATGGATAGGAGGCACAGTCTGAACAGAGGAAATTGCAAATCGGAAGATTTCTCTCGATACACACTTCAAAGAAATGTTGATTCTCTTTTGATAAGTATTCGCCATGGTGCAAGAAGAGGATCCAACGTAACGTGGCATTAGAAGCCCCGTCGGGTGCCTTGAAAGTGTCTTGAACCGTTTCTCTTGGAAGAATGGCATCACTATTTTCAACGCAAACATAGATGGGGGGAAGGTCTGCTTTAAAGAAGGAGAGGATCCGCTGATTCCGTTTTTCTGCATCAAGAGCGATCCACGCCTCAGGATGGGTTCGATAATAGGCATGTTGACCTGCAAGAGGAAGGGAATCCACATCTATTGGAGGTAGGGGAGGGGGCTGAGGAGCAGGAGCAGGCGCTTGAGTGAAGAAGCTTAGGAAGAGAGAAGAGGTGAGAGCCAGGGTGAGCCTTGCTGAAAGGGGGAGCGTCGGGGTAAGAAGGGAGATCGCGGTGAGGCAGAGGGTTTTTTCTAGATTGGTTTGCCCTGCGGAGCGCTTAGCATCGTAACGGATGAGATCGTAGAGAAGGGAAGAGGCGCAAAGGGCGCCCCCTAATAGGTAGGCTCCTTGTCTTGAAGCATTGGGGAAATAGTGGATCACTTTTTTTGAGCCAAAGAGGAGTGTAGCGACGCCAATGGCCCCGAGGTGAAAATAGGTGCTCTTTCTATGTAAAGTAGAGGGTTGAGTACGATCCATAAAAAATGCTTTTCGTTTGATTTCCAGAAACATTCTAGAAAAATGCCTTAAAAAAAACAACAGTAAAAACTTCAAATTTAATCTTGAATCGGGTAGGCTCTTTTCTTCACAGGTAACAATGGAGGACAAAGTGGATTCAATTCGATTTGGAGGACAAGCGTTAGCGATGACTGCCTTGGTGACTGGGGCAGGAGCTTGGGGGCTCAACCAACTGGGGCTGGCAAAAAAGGTGATGCGAACGGCTGCGCCTCATTTTATCGATGCATGCAAGTATGGAGCTGTCCGGGGTGTGGTCACCTTTATGATTGCTGCAGCAAGCATTGAACTACAAAAGAAGAATCAAGAGAACTGGGTGAAAGGAGCGATTGCTGTGGGAGCCCTTGCTGCTCTCGCGGTTTCTGTTCCCTATACGCGGCAATTGACTAAAGATCTGCTAGGGGTGAAGATCTCTGAACAGTTTACCTACCTAGCACTCCTTGCAGAATTTGGGTCGATTTACGCAAGCGCCAACCGTTAAGAAGCATGGTCTGCGGGGCTGTGGCCTTCCCTTTAATAGGGGGAGCTCTTATTGGGCATGAGTCCGTCCGGTTCTTAGAAAAAGGAGACCCCAAAGAGGGGACGGTCTTTGGTGCCCTTTGGATGACGACAGCCATGATCATTGCGCACCGCTCCGTTGAGATGCAGGAGCAGTACGAACCAGATCAGTGGGTGGTCAAACATGCGATCGGGATTATGAGTTATGTGTTGGCACTCCTTTCTGGAAGGGGTTGGTTTTCCCTCTTAAATGACATTTGTGGTTTTACCCTATCTGAAAAGGTGGGGCTGTCTCTCAGTATTGGAGCACTGCTAAGCGCTAAAAAAACCTACTTTTTGTATTTTACCCCTAAAGAGTAGCCATGGGCACCATTTTACGATCGACATGGGAAGGATGGGGATCGGTAATATTTGCAAAAGGGTTGGATGCAACTCCCTTTCGGAGACCGCTCTTTCTCGATGCGTTTGTTTATGGAACAACGGTCCATTTTTCCCAGCGGCTGATCGAGGGTTGGGAACCCAAAGACTTTCCTGTGGTTGCAGGGATTGCTTTCAGAATCCTTTTTCCCTATCTCATGCGTTCGTTACTTCATAAAGGATTGGCAGTATCGATTCCCTCTTCCTTTATTCATCTTGAAAATGGGATCTATCTTTTAGCGCTTCTCGATGGAGAAACACCCTATGGGCATCGCCACTATCTTCCGTATCGGTTTGGAGCGAATGTGATCCATTCTTTCGGGGAGCGTTATCGATCACTTTTTGACTAATGACATTCCGAATGTGAACCGGTCGTTTTTCTTATGGGGAGCAGGGGAGTGGATGAAGATTAGGCGAAGACACCAACTTGTACTAATAAGGGTAATGAGTTCGACGCGGGCTTCGTTATAATTCGGTTCTCCACCTCGTCCCCAGCCGATATGGGAATCGAAGCGGACGGTCCATTGGGGTGCAAGTTGCATTTGAAGGCGTGTAAGGAGGGTATTTCGTCCATCGGAAAGGGGAGAGTGAAGGAGTTCGGAGATGGGCCTTGTCACTTCCATCACAAAGTTATCGGGATCTCCCTTTCTCCAATCAAACCGGCTTCGATGACGAAACTCTGTTTTAAAGGCAAAGTGTTCACTGACCGTCCAGGCAAGACCAATGTTGGCGAAGTCAAGGACCTGCTTTTCGATGTTCCAACCAAGCTTACTACTGAGTCTCCATGAAGGGAAATTCCAAATAAAAGTTCCTCGCGCTTTTGGAACCACTTTTCGAAACGTTTCATCTCCAAGGAAGGTAAAAGCTGAAAGATCGGCAATGATGTTTGGTTCGAAAAGAGGTTTATCTTTGAAGTAAAAAAGATTCCGTACTCCCGACTGAATCACATTGAGGCGGTTAAACCCATCTTGAATATTAAAGATGTAGGGGGTGTTGGGGGAGATGGTCGGATGGGTCATTCCGCGGTAATGAAGATAGGGTTTTAAGACGTGGCGGAAGGAGGGGTAGTTCTTTTTGAGTGTAAGATCGGCAAGGAGCTGATAAGAGAAAACGCCAAGGGCAGCAGGTTTGTCTTGTTGGCTATCCCCATAAAAGACTCCATCAACGCCCACTAGGGGGGTCAGAGAAAACCCTCCTGCAGAAAAGGAGCGGTAGAGGGTGTGGTGAGCAGAAAGGCGGGCGGCGCTAAAGTCGGGGACATCGGGCTCGATGTCCTTTGCAGAGACATAATCCAAGTAGGCAACTTTTAAACGATTTTCAGAAACGATTCCACTCGATCCCAAGACAAAGGGTTTAGGGGTCCAAAACGATTCAGGAAGTTCTTGCTTCATTCCTTGGAATCCATTCACCCGAAATTTTCCATCGACTCCAAAGATCATCCAATCTTGGAAGGTGCGGATTTTAAGAGCCGTTTGCTTGGCGGTATTCAGCTCAAAATCTTCACTCCCAAAATCAGTCTGCATATTTTTATCGCTGAGCCAGTCATAGTGTGCATGAAAGGTTGCTTGCTCATTTTCACTGATCGCATCGTACTGCCCTTGCATCCGGTAGTGGGTGCGGGGCTTATCGGGATTGGTGTCTCGGTAAAACGCGTCGTGGTCAAGGTAGCTGCGGGTCCGAAACTTTGTCCGTTTATCTAGCGATTTATAGTCGGTTTCCATTGCTCCTCCCACCCCTTTTGAGGCGCGGATGTTGAGCTTGAAGTAAAGGTCTAAAAACTCGGAAGAATAGACGCGGTAACGCATGCTAAGCTTGGGGAAAAGCCCCGTATCCCAATCCACCTTATAGCGCACGGGGGAGTCGGCAAAAGCTTTGAGGTTACTCTTAAAGGCGGGAAGCCAAAGGATCGGTGTTTCAAAAAAACGGAAGGTGACATTTTTCGCAGAGAGGAGGTGTTTTTTGGTGATCTCCACCTCGCGTGTATGGAGTTTCCAGTCAGCTTTTTGACTTTCAGAGGTGGTGACGAAAGAGTTGTAGAGATAAAAACTCCGGTCGCTGTTAAGGCGAATTTTTTCCCCTCCTAAAAACCAAAGATCGATGGCTGTCACCCCATCGTAGACAACCCCTGTCTTTGTCACAAAATCATACTCCAATCGGCGTCCAACGTAGGTATGTCCTCCACTGTCAAGCATGAGATCCCCTTCAGCAATGACCCGATGAACCTCTTCCCCTTTTTCCACCTTTTGGATGTAGATAATGTGACGCGCTTGGATCCGAATTTCTGGAGATTCAATCACCCCACCCTGGTGTGTAGAGATCACCCCACCCTGGTACTCAGGGTTTTTTAAATTGACCGTAAACTCTTGCGGAGCTGCAAAGAGTGAAAGAGTCGTAAGGAGAAAGATCCAAACAAAAAAACGCATGCGCCAAAGTATAACTTATTGGATCGCCTTGAGCAAGAGTCCAGCGAGGACAAAGCGATTTTTTTTATGTCCCTCTCCAATGGCCTTCACTAAAAGGTCGATGCCACGGATTTCCTGACTCTCCACTAAACTTTCATATCCTTCAATGAGGAGGCGAGAGGTTTCTTTAGGAGTGAGGAGGTAAGGATCTCCCTTTTCACTCCGTTCTGTCCAAGAAAGAATTTCGCGGAACTGAAAGAGTTCGTGATCGCCCCCTTTTTCGATCCAATCGTAGATAAAGTCGGCGTAGACGCCTTCTTGCTTCATCCGATAAAGGGCGAGGTGGCAATAGGTCCGAATAAAAGGAGCCCCTGCTCGCTTCGATTCTTTTTCAAGAAGAGCAATCGCCTCGGGACTTTTCCGATTTTCCAACAGATGGACGAGGAGGGGAATCAGCTCGTTCTCCCGTTTTTCGAAGATCACTTTCGCGATCTCAAGAAAATCTTTTTCAGGAAGCTCCATGGCATCCATCAAGATCTGCTCTTTAAGGGCAAGAGACAGCGAAGGGATATCGACTTGCATCTGCTTTGCCACTTGTGTGCTTGAGGGAATCACCTTCCAAGCCATCATTGCATGCCCCAAAGAATAGACCGGCTGGAACCCTAAATCCTTCTCATCTTTAATAAGCATATGGATTAAAGTGGGGACGCATGCGGGGTTTCGTTTTTTAAGGAGGACAAGGGCTGCATTTGCCCGAATTTGCACGTTGTAGTCATGAAGGAGAGAGGTGAGGAGTGATTCGGTGTTGGGAATGTCGGCAAGCATCGGAATCGCCAAAGGGTTTTTCTTAAGCGCACTTTCAATGATCGGCTCTCGAAATTGCAAGTCGCCGAGTTTCTCAAGCGAGCGGCATGCCGAGAGTTTCACGTTGATGTTGCTTGATTCAGAGAGATTTTTTAAAAGGGGAATGGAATGAGAGTCTTTGAGATAACCTAGCGCTGCAGCGCATGTTTCTTGCTCTGCTTGATCTGCATGGGTCGCTCCTGCGCGAATTTCTGCAAGGAAATCGTCTCGTCCATATTTGGCGGCTGCCAAAATCGATGCGAGCCTAACCGTTAAATAAGGGTGCCCAACCATCCGTTTCAATACCCCCATGGCATCTGGGGTCCCAATCATTGCAAAAAGCTCAGGAAAGTAGACGTGAACAAAATCGGGAAGCTTTTGCATGAGAGAGTCGACCATTCCCGTTACCTTTTCCGACCGCTTTATCGCAAGGGCGTAGGCCGCTTCCATCCGCACCTGCAAAAAGGGAGAGGAAAAGGCCTTGAAGAGAAGATCCTCGACGCGATCATCCTGCATCCGCGCCAAAAATTGAATCGTTGCCATTTGCGTCAGGGGATTGCGGCTTGTCATTCCCATCTCATAAAGATCCATCCCTTCTAGTGAACCGGCGATCCCCAGTCCATACATACTTAAGAGGAGACTTTCTTCATCGCCACTTTGCGCACCTAATTGCAAAAGGAGGTGTCCCATCTCTTCTAAAATAGGAAAGTCATGACGGCCGATCTCTTCGACATACTTTTGATAGAGTTCAACGCCCCGCTCGACTTCTCCCGCCTGCAGTAGGTAAAGGACCTGATACTTCGAGATTTTCGGGACCTCTTCGGCAAACAAAGAGAGAGAACATAAAAGGAAGAACAACCATTTTCTCATCCTCCTATCCTGACACGATGTAAAAAAAAAATCCACAAAAGTTCTCCTTTTCGTTGCTTAATATTTCCTTAATAATTAAAATTCTTGCTTTACACCAATCCAAACCCCTTCAAGGAGGATGATTATGGCAACAGTTACAAATACAACCCCACAAGCTCAAACCCCTGTAGGCCCAGCACCCACTACAGACCAAAAAGTTGTGACAACCTCAACCCCCGTTGTGGATCACCTTTGGGGTGTTGTCGCATGGGGATGGGCAACTGCTCGTGGCGATTATTCTGTCCCTCAAAAGGCGATGAAAGACACTTTTGAAGGCAAAAAAACAGCTTCACAAAAGTTGGCCCATTTGATCAGTGATTATAAAACCCTTGGATTTAGTAAGCCGGATGCTTTTGTTGCCTTTGCAGAAGAGCTCCTTTTGGAGGGAGCAGAGAAACAACCGAAAGCCGAATTTAAAGATATATTGGCTGCGATGAATGGCTTTCGAGGAGTAACTCAATTAGCAGCGGCTCTTTATGCTCCGGAGAGTAATTCTCCAGAATTTATGACTTCTCTGAAAGAAACACTTCGAAAAGATCCTGCATACTTACTTGATGAAACAGCGAAAATTCTTGCCCAAAGAATTCCCCTGGAGAACAAGGCCGTTTACCTTGACCTTTTTTTGAGCACAAATGGGGTAACGGATGAGCAAGCCCGCATTTGCTTTGAGAAGCTTTCTCAAACTGAGCAGCAAGCAATCTTAGAAGCAGATCAGCACGCGCTAAAGCTCGAAGACCTAGATGTGGAAGCTCTTCAAAAACTTGTTGAAGCGAAGATCACTCCACTGGCACGTGCTGAAGTATTCAAAGCTTTCCACACTCTAAGATTTAAAGAAATGGTGCTCTTTATGTTTGACCGCAAGCTAGACGATGCAGAAAGAAGAATCATTTGGGAGTATCAAACTGAACGGCATTCCAAAGAGACTGGAGCTCAGATTGTTGATGAGGATGGTAAACAGATGACTCTTCAAGCAAGCCGACTTGCGCAAAAACCAGGGTTTTTGAGTTATTTTGGTATGGATAGCGGATTCCACCACTTCATGAATCATGTTCAAGCTAGACCCTTCGGTGAGACAGCAAAAGCTTCTGTCGATCACTTGATTGCGGAACTGAAGAAAGCGGCTGCTGAAGAAGCAGCTAAAGCTAAAGCTGAAGCAGCAAAAAAGTAAAACCTTTTTTTGGGGCCATGCCCGTTCTGGGCATGGCTTTTCTTTTCCATTTTAATCTTTTTTCTACTATACTCTCTGCCAAATTGGTTGGTCAATGGCAGGCGTTGGAAATACAAGTAATCATTTTTTGAGTAGGCTTCTTTGGGGAGATGCTGGGTTGGGGGAGGCTTCTTTCGATGGAGCTCCAAATCGAACGTGGTGGGACACGGCTTCTGATCTTTGGGAGGCTGTGAAGTGGGTATTTTCCGCTCTTCGCGATAGCTATATCACCTGCTATCGCTCACCTAACCTCGATAGTCCTGATGAGCGTGCACGAGCCCAGCTTCAGGAGATGCGGAGTCTTTGGTTTCCAGACACGATTCCACTCTCTACCCGGATGGGAAATATGGAGTTCGTCATCCAGCGCTTTGCTGCTCATCCAAAAGTAGAGGGGATCATCACAGCGTTTTTTGCACGCCAAAAGACCCAAAAGCCTGAGGGGTTAACGGTGGAGCGGTTTTTTAGAGAGTATATTTTTGCGCTTCCCCACGCTCAAACCGTTACCCTTCCTAACCCTGAGCCGAAGCAAGCTTTTTGGAAGTCAAAACAAGAGCTAGAGGATGCAATCGGAACATTGGTTGACTCGTTTGCAGAAGAAGGGGTCAAGAAGCTCGAGGATGCTTTCAGAGCTCTGAATGACTGCTTAGGAAAAGATTTTCAGGTAGAGAGTAAGAAGGCTGCTGATAGGGAGACTAAGAAGAGGATCGAGGGAGAATATCAGCAAAATCTTACGCGGGAACGGGCAGCAAGAGATCAGAAAATTCAAGAGCACAAGGCGAGTGTGCATCGGGAGATTTTCGGAGAGGAGACGGCTAATACTTTAGCAGACAATCGACAAAAACTGCGGGATTGTTTAGATCGTTATTTCTGGGAACACTTTTCAGAAGAAAGGTGATCTTTTTTTGTGCAGAGGGAGCACTCTTTTTTCTCTGGTTCACCACACCGTTTACACTCCAAAGGATGTTTTGACTTGAAGAGGCGCCCAATTCCAAGCAGCAGCGCTGACAGAAGGAGAAGGGCGAGTGCAAAAAGAAGGGTCAGAATCATTTCTTTTTCTTTTCAACGGATGGAGCACCAAGATCAACCCAAATCGGGGAGGTCCATGCTAGGTGGCCATCTTTTTGTTCGATACGCATGTAGTAATAAACAAAGGGAGGGCGCTCTCCTTTCGATTTCATGACGATTTTCTCTAAAGGCTCTTCGTCATCGAAGGCAAATTCATAGGTATCATCACTCGGTGTAAAGGTATGGAAGGGTTTTCCATTTCGGATGATGAGGATCTCCTTGATCGGAGAGGTTCCGACAGCGTAACCGGTGATGTGGCGGTTATAGGCCAGGCCAGGTTTTGCTTTGGAATTGAGCTCTGAGCCCATCGGAGCTCCAGCAATTTCAAGTCCTGCAATGATGCGGGGGCCTGTCGTGGCATAGCACGATTTCTTGTTGAGTGCTTGGATCATCCCATCTCTTGAATGGTTGGCTGCAAGGATAGCGGTGAGTCCTGGAGAATATTGTACTTGATCGGTTTCGAAAAGATCTTGGAAGATACCCCTATCATCATATCCCCCAGCGACAAAGCCGAAGCGGAGGTTTTTATTGAGGGCCTTGCGGATCGAGCCTTCCCCTTTTTCCTTCATCCCTTTCTTAGATTTGGAAGTGATCGGGCGGGGATTTCCTTCTGCTTTGGTACACTCCGAAGAGCCCCAAGCATTGTAGATCTCAACAACCTTTTCATAATCGGGGGTGAAGTTTTCGAAGTCATAAAGGGTCTCGGATCCCATCGTGAAAGAGGGAATTGAGATAAAATCTTTCGGCGTGTGACTATTGTAGATTTTCTTGAGGTGGTTTGCTTTACTTTCCTTCTTGCGGAGAATGGGTTTTGAATCTTTGGTGTAGATGATTTGTCTGAGTCCCTCTTCCCCGGGTGTTCCTGCCCACTGCATTCCTAAAAAGGTGGTGAAGCGGTCGTCTTCATTGAAATCAGAGACGTGGGTCGTGATTCCTTTCCAGACATCGGCGGGTGTCTCTTGCTCGCTTTCAAAAGAGGACGTTCCAAAAAACTGGAGAGCATCTTCATCACGGATGTAGCGGAGGCACGATTCGATATTTTTTCCTGCATCATAAAGGACTGATTCCCCATGGAAATTTCCCCAATAGAGCTGCCTGTCGGTATCGGAGAAGCATTTGATGGGAGAAGAGGAGAAGGTTTCATTTGTTGCAAGATTTTTCAATTGAATCTTGTAGATCCCTGGTTCGTTGAAATAGAGGTTGGGAAGATTGATAAATCCTGTTTCTGGAACGAAGAGTTTCCAGTTGATGTTTTCGCGGAGACGCTCGTAAGAAAACTCGATGAGAGTCCCTTCAGGAGCATTCCCCGTGAGGTTTCCATACTGGTCTTCGAAGCGAACGATGACATCGAACCGTTGGTTCTTGTTTACAACAGAAGGGACGATGATCCGAATCTGGTGAAGCTCGCTCCCTTTCACATCGATGTGAAAGGTGTCGGTCTCTTTGTATTCTCCCTTGCCCTTGGGGTCGATGAAGAGCTCGAAGGGGCGGCGTCTGAAGGTATGCGTCTGCGCGCGGTTCCCTTTCTTGTCGTCTCCAGATTCATCAGGGGTTCCCATAAAGATAGTGATCTCTTCTCCTCCCTTTACCTCTCCAGGAAGGGTAAATTCATACTGTGGGAGGTTTGAGTCAGGTGTTGAAACCTCGGTGGCGCCGATCCCTTTCTTTCCGGGGATTTCCATCCAGATCAAATTTTTCTTTGTCTTGAGGTTTGTTTGGGGGAGCTCCCAATCAAAGTCCCGTCCTTTCGAACCTAGATCAAACTTCAGTCTTGCTCCCTTAGGAAGGTCTCCTGCTGGAGTATAAATAAATTTCCAAGTTCTGATTTCGCCGGCAAGGGCACTTTTAGGTTCGGTATAGCTAATTGATCGACGCATAGGACTCACACAGTTAGACCCTCAATACACTGCCGCGTACTCAGAGTTAGATTTTTAGGTTGACGATAGCACAAAAATCATTCTTTTTCAACCTTTCTGAACTAATCGCGCTTTTTTATCAAAAGGGGCTAAAAGAGATGAGAATGATTCAAGAAATGCTGACCACTAGTGGTTAGTCTACTAACCACTAGGTTTTGGAGGGGATGATGAGGGCTTTGTCGATGACTCGCTCGGAGGAGGCCACAACCTCAAGATCGAAATTGTCGTTGTGAATCTTCCATCCCTTAGAGGGGATCGTACCGGCGCGGTGGAAGATATACCCGCCGATGGTATCGTATTCGGGACTCGTGGGGATCAGAACGCCCAGCTCTTTTTCAATATCGAGGATGGTCATTTTGCCATCAACGACCCACCCTCCATTCGGGTGAGGCGTATGGAGCTTTTCTTCTTCGATGCTATCAAACTCGTCGGCAATCTCTCCAACAAGTTCTTCGAGGATATCTTCGATCGTGACGATCCCTTCGGTTCCACCGTATTCATCGACGACAATCGCGAGGTGGATTTGTTTGCTGCGGAACTCCTGCAGAAGGACGGAGATTTTTTTTGTTTCAGGAGAGTAGAGAACGGGCTTGACAAGCTTTTCAAGGGGGGTATTTAGAGGAGAGGTGTCGTTATTGGATGAACTTTTGACGTAGTATTCCATCACATCTTTATAGAGGAGAACACCGATGATGGAATCAACGCTATCTTTGTAAACAGGGATCCGGCTATACCCTTCGGAGACAAATTTTTTGGCTGCTTCGTGAACGGTTTGATTCACTGATAAGGTGAAAACATCGATCCGGGGGACCATGATTTCTCGCGCAATTCGGTCGCGGAAAGACGCTACGGCGCTGATAATCCGCCTGTCAAAGGGTTCGAGATAATGAGTGAGTTCTGATTCATGGACAACTTCGAGGATTTTGTCTTTAACGCGCGCTCGAGAAAAACCATGGGGGATGAACCGCTCTCTTTGGAAGAGGGCCCGTTGTGCTTTGAGAAACAGAAATGTGATAGGGGAGAAAAGAAAGAGGAAAAATGTTGTGGCTGGGGTAACGATGCGGAGGATAAGAGGTGGGTTGAAGTTAACAAGGAAGCGGAAGAAGAAGTCGAAGAAGAGTCCCACGCCAATGATAATGGCGATACAAATGAGGACGGTTGAGAAGGTGAAATAGAGGGTGCTTTCATCACTTCCTGAGGATTTTAGAAATTGGGAGAGAAGATAGAGGAAGAAGGTAGTGGAATAGAGGAGGCGGAGGAAGTGTTTGGTGAAGCTTAGAAGATAGAAGAGATTATCCCAAGGATCTTTTGAGAAGAGTTTTTTAATAAAGGTATAAGCGAAGAAATAGTGGGGTTTTTTCCGGAATTCTTTCTTACTTTGGATCCGCCCAAGGATTTGGAGAGTTTTTGTGAGAGCAGTAATAGAACTAGCGCCCAAAATAAAGACGAGCGGGAGGATCAACGATTGCAATAGGTTCATAATCGTTAATCTAAACTCTTATTGGGATTTTTTAGAAGGGCTTGGATGATTTTTACCGAAGTAAGATCGAGGGGACGTTTTTTTCCGACTTCACATTTGAGCTTAGGGTTTGCTCCATGTTGGAGGAGGGTTTTGACCGTTGCATAGACACGTGTTGTTTCAGGATTCAGGACGGCAAAATGAAGGGGGGTGAACCCTTCGTAATCTCCTCGATCGAGGACAGTATTGATCTTAACCCGATTGGTTTGTAGAAGATACTCCACGATTTCAGATTCAGCTTGCATCGCAGCAAAATGGAGGGGGGTAGCACCAGAATAGATGGGGTCATGTTGGGGAGCGTTGAGGTTTGTGCGAGGATCATCGATGAGGAGCTTCGCCTCTTCGACAAGTCCCATCATCGCAGCAAAGTGGAGGGGAGTGGCTCCGTCGCGCGTGCCAAAGTTCGGGTTGATGTTTGGATGTTTTAATAGGCGAGAGACCATAAGGGGGCGCTCACTCATCACGGCTAGGTGGAGGGGGGTGAATCCCTTAGAGGGTTGGTTGATTTTCAAACTCGGTTGTTTTAAGAGGAGGTCGACCGCTTCGTAATTTTCGTTAGTGATCGCAATGGTTAGGGGGGTCGATTCGTATTGATTTGAAGCGTTCACATCAACGCCATTCGAAATCAAAAAATCGACGAGCTCTTTTTTGTTTCCCCCTTTTTTGCTGCAACACGCCAAGTGAAGAGGAGTATTCCGATCTTTATCGCGCGCAAAGGTGAGTTTTAGCCCCTCTTTATTATAGAGCTCAATGACCTTTTCCATCTCTCCTTCTAAGCAGGCGCGAAAAAAATCAGCTTCACCGGCCGCAAAGAGAGTCGTGATTCCAAAAAGACAAAAGAAAAGCACGTTACGCATGGAGGATTTCCTTTTTTTCTTCCAAGTATAACAGAGCAGATTTTTCTTGAGCACGCATAATTGTTTTGTCGTGTTCTTCAATGTCATCATAACCGAGGAGATGGAGTAGGCCGTGGATGATGTAAAGGGTGGTTTCTCGAAGGGGATCCTCTCCATTTTTCTCTGCGTACTCTTTGGCAACTTCAGGGCAAACAAAAATCTCACCTAGAACAGTATAGCCACTCTTCGCATCGCCAGGAGGGTCGATGGGAAAGGAGATGCAATCTGTTGGAGTAGGGTCATCGAAGAAACGATCGTGAAGCTCAGCAATTTCCCCTTTGGTGACAAAGTGAATAGAGACCTCATCGCACTTGATTTGTTTCCAGCTGAGGAAAGAAATGACAAGGCGCTCTACATCGCCAAGGGCGATGGGAAGAGCGCTCTGGGTGTTAATGCAATGAGCTTTCACTGCATGGTGGGCGTCTTAGGAAGCCCAGTGACCTTTTTATTTTCACCGTCTTTCCAACGGCCAAGTTTCTTAAGGACGTCAATCCGCTCAAAACGTTTGAGTACGTTTCGCTTCTTGCCACCCTTATTTGATTTTCCATAACTCGGATGTCTAGACATTTACCGCTCCTATTTAACCTTTGGGATGAAGACTGAGTGAGAATTTTCACCGGCAAAGACATTCGTGTGTTCTTTGAATCCTTTAGGAAGGTTATCCTTAAGAGGGCCTGTTTTTACCGAACCGTAGGTAGGCTTCCGTGGACATCTCTTCAATCGATCTTTCTTACTAACTCTAGTCATAATTTTACTCCGTGTAAAGGGACACTATACCTCCCTGTAGAGATATTTTCAAGCTCAAATTTTTTTAAAAAATTTAATTCATAGTATGGTCTCTAAAGGGTAATGATAGCGCAGCCAGCAGCTTTGTAGGCTTTATAGCGCTCCTGGGCGGAGTGGTGTTTATGGGTTGAGCCGAGGTCTTCGAGTTCGTAGATCTTGAGGAAGGTGGAGGGGAGAGGCTGGGGGGTGAGATTGAGGACGCTTCGGGCAGCGTTGGGGTTCTTATCTGTTGTGGTTAGGACAATAAAATCTTTGCAGGGCTCATCTTTGATGACGTGGGGAAGGAAGCTCTCCTGGGGGGTGCGCCATAGCAAAAGATCGACATATTCGAGGGCTTTTTCATGGGGAAGGCGGATGAGAAGGGGCTCTTTTTTCTCGAAGTATTCTTCAGCAAGGCGGATGATCCGCTCTCGCTTTTCCCCATCATTTTTGACTTGGAAGAAGGTGACGCGGCAGTCACGATTCATCTTTCTTTTCTCCAGGATGATACATTCCACAAGAGAGGAGGAATTTAAAAAGGTCTTCAGTGGGGATGTCTGTTTTTTCGACTTCATTTTCATCGTACATCATCAGAAAGCCTGAGATGGGATGAGGAGAGGTGGGAACGAAGACTGCTTGGAGGTTTTTCTTTTTCTCCTCGACTTGATGAGGAGCATTTCCGGAGAGGAGACCTAGAGCTTTCGAGTGAGCGTGAGGAAAGGGGACTTGTACGGTTCCTTTAAAGAGAGTCTTTTTTTCCTCAGAAAAAATGTTCCCGCTAATCTCCCGTGTGATCCGGTAGATCGTTTTAATGATGGGGATTTTGTAGAAGATCCAGTGAGTAAAATTGATGAACCAAGAGAAGAAAATTTTTCTCCCAAAAAAGCCAAGGATCAGGATGAGAAAGAAAAAGAGGATCAGGACAGTCACCCGACTGATAATGACGAGGAGGTATTTATGTTCATCGGCAAGCTCAATCATTCCATGGTGAGAGATGAGATCTTCCACGATTCCGACAAAAGGGGCTGTGACGAAGTCGACGACGAATAGGACGACAAAAAAGGTAACAGCAATCGGTAGGAGAATGGCAAGGCCGGTTAAGAACGTTTTTTTCATCTGTTCTGCTGCGCTTCGAGTTGGGATTGGTGCTCAGGGGTGATGACGCCGCAGGAAACGATATACTTGATGGCATGTTCTGGCTTAAGATCGAGGAAGATGATGTCCTCTTTCTTATACATCAGAAGAAAACCCGTCGTCGGGTTCGGCGTTGTAGGGACAAGAACCGAGAAGAGTTCGCTCCCTGCTTTTTCAGAACAAACTTTGGGAGATTCTCTTGAGACGAGTCCCATCACAAAGGTTCCAGGTTTAGGGAAGGGGACCATCACGACTTGTTTAAAGGAGCTTTTATCGGTTACGAAGATCGTTTTGATGATCTCTTGCGTTGTTTTATAGACCTTATTGACGAGCGGGATCCTATGGAGGATCTTGTCACTCAAGTTTAGCAGGGCCTTGAAGAAGAACCAGCGGGCAATCATCCCTAAAAAGAGTGTGAAAATAAAGAGGCAGATGAGAACGAGGAGCTTGCTTCCATAGAGAACAATCTGCTCATGGCTCATGAATAAGAAGCCCCGATGGAGGATGTTAAAATCGGTCAAAAATCCCGAGACAATTCCTACGAACGGTTTTGTTAGAAAGTTCACGGTGAAAACAACGATGGCAATCGTCACTGCCAGTGGCAGCAGAATCACGAGCCCTGTAATGAAGTATTTTTTCATGCTTAGATCCTTTCTTAACAATTCTATGAGTTCAAGAAGATGGTTGTCAAGAGATTGTCATCTCAAGAGCGTCTACGCGCTCTCGACCGTTTCTTCTTTTTTGGTGGGCGTGAGGAGGATTTCTTTTCAGGTTTAAATGACCACTTGGTTTCCATCGTGATCAAATTGATCTGCTCTAAGAAGAGCTCGATTTTCACCCCACTTTTGTAGGTATTTTTGGTGTTTTGCCCCACGAGGGTTTCATTGTGGTACTCATAATAGTCATCCTCAAGGGCTGAAAGGGGAAGAAACCCTTCATATTGGATCGGAGAGACCTCAAAAAAGACTCCAAAGGGTTTGATTTTTGAGATGACAGCTGAGTAGAGGCGCGAAGGATCTTCATTTTGATAAAGCTGCAGGAGGCGAAGCTTCTTCATCATGACAACACTCATCTCTGCTTGTGAAGAGACTCTTTCTCGTTCTGAACACTGCTTTGAGACGCGGTCAAGATCGACATCATATTTTGTGAAGAGGAGGCGGTGGACGACTAAGTCGCTATACCGACGAATGGGACTGGTAAAGTGGCAGTAGTTCTCAAGAGCAAGACCAAAATGTCCGACATTTTCCTTTGAGTAAACAGCGAGTTTCATACTCCGAATATAGGCAATGGAGAGTTGTTCGGCGTAAGGGGTATTCTTCGCGAGCTCAAAGAGCTTTTGGACATCGGAGGTTTCGACTTGACTTGGCATCGGGAAGCCGAGACTTCGTGCGAGGTTGTAAAAAGCGTTGAGGTTATCTTCTCCAGGGGGTTCGTGGATCCGGAACACTGCTTTTTGTCCCCGTTTTTCAAACTCCTGCGCGACGAGTTCATTGGCCTTTAGCATAAATTCTTCGACGAGCTGGTGGGTGATATCATACTCGACGATCTCAAAGCCGGTGGGCTGCCCCTTTTTATTCACTTGAATCACGACTTCCGAAAGGGCAAGATCGACAGACCCCCGCTCAAACCGTTTCTTCTTAAGAATGAGGCAGAGTGTTTCCATGAGCTTGAGTGTCTCTCCGTGAGGACTCTTCTTTTTTCCATCAAGGATCTCTTTCGCTTCCTTGTAGGTGAATCGTTTTTGGCTATAGATAAATCCACGGACGATTTTGTAGTGAAGGACGTTTCCTTCCCCGTCAAGTTCCATGAGAACAGAAAGGGTGAGGCGGGTCACTTTCTCTTTCAAGCTGCAGAGGTGATTCGATAGTTCTTCGGGGAGCATGGGGACGCACTGCCCCGGAAAATAGGTGGAGTTCGACCGTTTTTTTGCTTCTTCATCAAGAGCGGTTCCCTCTTCGACGTAATGGGAGACATCGGCGATATGGACTGCTAAGTGGAAATGTCCTTTTTTATCACGGGTCAGAGAAAGGGCATCATCATAATCACGGGCTGTATCGGGGTCGATGGTAAAGGTTTCTAGATGGGTGAGGTCTTCTCGTCCTTTAAGATCTTTTTCTTCAACTTCAGGAGGAAGCTGCTTGATTTGATTGAGAACGCCGCGAGGGAATTCTTTTCGGATTCCAAAATCTTTAATCGCAGCAGGGATGTCGGTTCCTGCCTCATCAATGGTGCCGAGCTTTTCCTTCACTTGGCAAAGGGCTGGCCCTTTTTCATCTCCCCAGTCGAGGACTTTTAGCAGCAGACGGTCTCCAATCTGGTAAGTCGACTTGGTTGATTTTTTGACGAGGGCATTTTTTGTTTTTCCGAGCGATTGCACATAGAGGAGGTAGTGCCCTTTGGGATTGATCATCCAGACAATTCCGACGATCTCCTCTTTTCCTCTTTCGAGGATCTTTTTCACGACCCCTTCGGGACCCTTATCAGATTTTCGTTCGGGGGCAATGCCGATTTCCACGCGGTCCCCATCGACAGCGTTTCCTTTTTGGTGTTTGGGAATAAACACATCTTCGGGAAATGTTTTCGTATCCTCAGGGGTGACGAACGCAAATCCTTTCGGATGGACGTGGATGATCCCCTGTGTGGTGACCATATTTCCCTTCGTCTGAAATTTTTTATTTAACTTATCCATTCTACTTCTTATGATTGTACCTAATAAAATGGTTTACAGCAAATGCTCAAAAAACTGAAGTCAACCCTCATCATCAATGCGATTGGATTTGCCCTCCTAATGGTTTGCCTTTATGGCTATCAGGGGTTTATGTCCAGTGTTCAAGGCGTTTCCCATGAAAAGGTAGTGGTAGACGAAGATCTTCTCAAGGAAAGACTGTCCCTCTGCTCGACAGCTGAGCTTGAGGAAATGCTCGCAGCAGGTCTCGAAGTTGAAGAGTGGAACCAGATGCTTCGCAAAACGGGGAGCCATGTTGTGAGTGAAGTTCTCAAAGGACAAGGGGTGTTTACCACCATGGAACACTACCCTTTAAGTGATACCTTTGATGGTGAGACCTATTCTCAATACTATTACCACGCCCATCGCGGAGGGGAACATGGCCACTTCCACCTCTTCCTTCGTCAAGGAGGAATGGAAATCGGGACGATCCCTATTCTGTATGACGAAAGGAACCAAAAGCTCGACAATATCCAAACGTTTGCTCATCTTATAGCGATTTCAATGGATGACCAAGGGATTCCTATTGGCCTGTTTACGGTGAATCGCTGGGTGACAGGGGAAGATTGGTATGCAGCGTGTGATCTGAAAAAAATGGTTCAACGATTCTCCGTGAATCATGCTCACCCTTCCTACGTTGTCAACCGGTGGTTAAAAGCGATGCTGATCCTCTTCCTCCCCCAAATTCATGACCTGATCGACGCCCGCGACAAGGTCCTTCAGTCCTACCAAAAAGGGGTCCCCCTCAAAGCTGTCCTCGAGGATCAAGAACTCGATGTCCTTTCTGAAGAGAAAATCTCTATCGAAACACAAATAAAACTAATCAAAATGGTATTAGAAGAAAGGGGGCAAGATGCCCCCAAAAATCACTAGTAGCGTTTGCAAGGACCGCAAGGGCTGCAAGGGTGCTTTGGTGGAAGAGGCTTACATGTGGGTTGACCAGCAGGTTTGCAAGGCTCTTTTTTCTGGCAAGAGACAAGGAGTCCGCCAGCAATCATCATGCTTCCAAGAAGTAGAAACACAGCTTTTTTCATTATGACCTCCATAGGGGTTTTTAGCTAAAGTAGATTAAAATAGTGACAATTCATCCAGATCTTTTCACCGATAATTTTACGCTCGATCTTGCTGGCTTATACGAAGCCAGCTTCGCTCTCCGCGCTTCATTTTCAATGAAAATCTTCTGTCCAATTATTACTATTTTAAACTAATTCAGCTATACGTCTTTACCTATCCATATAATCTTTTGTTTTGATGATCAAGAAAAACATGCAAGTGTACGACATCACCGTACACTTGCACGTTGTGGATAGGGATATGATAGGATTGCTTCGTCGTTTAATTCCAGAGGTCGATCTGGAATTTAGAGAGGAGGTGTTGGAGGGTGTTGACGGGGAGTCCCATCACATTATAGAAACACCCCTCGATCCGATTGACGAGGAGGCTTCCTGTTTCTTGGATGCCGTACCCGCCTGCTTTATCCATCCCGTGTTCTTGTTTGAGGTAGGCATTGATCGCTTGCTCGGTGAGGGGATTGAACGTGACGTGGGAGGTTTCAACGGCGCTGAAGAGGGTATCGTTTTTGCGGATGGCGATGGCGGTGAGGACATCGTGAGATTTTCCAGAGAGAGCTTCAAGCATTTTTCGTCCCGTTTCGAGGGAGTCGGGTTTGTGGAGGATGGCCCCTTCAAAAAAGACGATGGTATCAGCAGTGATAATGAGATGATCGGGATAGGTTGCGACAAGCGCTTCCCCTTTTTTCTCAGCAAGGGTTTTTACGTAGTTTTCGGGATCGCCGGTGAAAGGAACGGTGCGTTCATCAAAGGGGGAGGAGGTCACGGTGAAGGGGAGTGAAAAGAACTGGAGAATCTCTTGCCGACGGGGGGATTTTGATCCGAGAAGAACTTTCATAAGATGCCGCTCCTGATTAAGTCGTCCATGAGAAGGGAAGGGGTGCGGAAATGGTGGCACTGAATCCCCAAAATTTCAGCAGGACGAATGTTTTCGATTTTGTCATCGATAAAAAAACATTCAGTAGGATCACACTCTGCTTTTTTTAGAGCAAGTTCATAAATTTTTGGCTCAGGCTTTGCATAGCCTACTTCGTAGGAGTAAATGTGGTGGTCGAAATAGGGGAGGATCGTAAAGTTTTTGGAGAGATATTCAATATGAGGCTGAAAGGTATTTGAGAGAATGATGAGACGGTACCCTTGATTTTTCAATTTTTTCACAAGGAGCTCCATTTCTTCTTTGGGAGTGAAAATGGTGGAGGCTGCTTCAATGAGCTGAGGCATTTCGAAGGAGAGGGTTGCTTTTTTCTGGATCAAAGCAGAGATCTCTTCGGTTGTGATCAGTCCCCGTTCATACTGGAGCCCTGTCCGCTCTTCAAAGAGAAGCTGGTAAACGTCATGCGGAGGAATCCCCGTGAGCATTGCAACTTGTTCGAACATTTTTTCATGACTAAAGTCGACGAGAACGCCTCCCAAGTCAAAGATGATGGTTTTATAACTCATATGTTGTGATCCAAAATTCTATTTCGGGATACTCTTTTTTGATTTTTTCTGCAAAGGCTTGCCCTGCTTCCATCGTTCCACATGCCATGCAAGCGGTGGCCAGTGCATCGGCTAATGCTCCTGTGGGGGCTTTAGCGGAGACTTGATGGATCATTCCTGTTTTTACCTCGATCATCTTCTCCGTTTGGGGATTCATGATGTGGGTATAGAGAGTTTTTCTGACCTCCCAGATTTGCTCTTGGCATCCGCTGGTGGCAAGGGCGCCATCGGTAAGGGGGAAGGGGCGCCCGTTTAAGAGGACTTGCCAGTGTCTCCCTTCAGGGTGGTTTCCCTTGACGCGAAGGTCACCGCCCCATTCGACATAAAGGTTTTGGTACCCTTTCTCAGCTAGGCGGTCGATCAAAAGATCGATCGTGAATCCTTTGAGCATTCCATCGAGATCATATTGCTTGGGGACCTCTTTATCGGGGAAGGTTCCTGTCTGTTTAAAGTGGGTGACAAGTGCTCCAAGAGTAGGATCGTATTGCCCTTTTGTCAGTTCATAAAAGGCTTGTGCCTTGCTTAGGATCGCTTGGACCTTATCGGTAAGAATTCCGCGTGAAAGATCTGAATTAGGATTCCAATGGTTATAGCAGAGATCGATCTCTTCAAATGTTTCACGAATCAGCTCGTGGACACTGTTTTGCTCCCGTTGGGATAAAGGATGGCCAATCTGAATATGGAAGGGGTGGGTATGAGCGACCCCATTAAAGTGGGTTGGGTTTTTGGTGCATCCCCATAGGAGGAAGAGAGAGACGATTAAGAGCCGCATCGCATTAGGTAGCTGTCATAGGTGTTAGAGAGGAGCATGGCAATCGTCATGGGACCGACACCTCCAGGAACAGGGGTAATCGCTCCAGCGATCTCTTTCACTTCGTCAAAGGCAACATCACCGACAAGCCCCTTGTCGGTTCGGTTAATTCCAACGTCGATTACAACCGCTCCCTTTTTGACCATCCCTTTTGTGATGAAGTGGGGTTTTCCAATCGCAGCGATGAGAATATCAGCGGTGCGGCAAACTTCCTCAAGATTTTCAGTGCGGGAGTGGGCGATGGTGACGGTGCAATCGGTTCCCCGTTGCATAAGAAGGGCCGCTAGTGGTTTTCCAACGATGTTGCTCCGTCCCACAATGACCGCTTGCTTTCCAGCGGTCGGAATCCCACTTTCTTCAAGAAGTTTTACCACTCCAAGAGGAGTGCAAGCAGCGAATCCTCCCGGCTCTCCAAGAAGGAGGCGGCCAATATTGAGAGGATGAAACCCATCCACATCCTTTGCTGGATCGGTGGCTTCGACAATCGCTTTTGTTGAGATATGACTCGGAAAAGGTTGCTGGATTAAGATGCCATCGATCTTTTCGTCCGCATTGAGTCGCTTGACCTCTTTCAGGAGTTCTTCTTGGGAAATGTTTTCGGGAAGCTCTAAGGTCTCCGAGTGGATTCCGACCTCCTGGCACCCTTTCTTTTTCATCCGGACATAGGCCTGAGAAGCAGGATCTTCCCCAATCAGAACAAAGGCAAGGCCAGGTTTTCTTCCCGTGATCTTTCCGATCTTCTCTTTGAGGGCGGATCGGACTCCTTGGGCAATGTTTTTTCCATCAATCAGCTGCATGATCTATCGTTTGTTTTATCTTGTTCACCATTTGACTGTGCAAATGTCCATTTGAGGCGAGGAGGGGGCCTTCTTTCAATTTGGTTAGAGGGTTTCCTTCCAAATCAGAAACGGTACCGCCCGCTTCTTCAACGATGAGCTTGCCTGCGGCATAATCCCAAGGTTCAAGTGAGACCTCCCAAAAGGCGTCAAAGCGACCTGCCGCGAGATAACAAAGATCCATCGCCGCAGATCCCATTCGTCTCAAAGGGAGACCCAGTTTAGCAAAGGAGTGAAATAGATCCAAGGCATTCAGAGGATTTTCATGGGTGTTATAGGGAAATCCTGTTCCGAGAATAGCGCGATCTAAAACAGAGGTTTCTGTGACTTTGATCTCCTGACCATTTAAAAAGGCTCCTTGTCCTTTCTCAGCAACAAAGAGTTCTTCTAACATAGGATTGTAAACGGCTCCCGCAAGAGGCTCTCCATCAAATGTTGCTGCAATACTCACAGCAAATAGGGGAATATTATGCGCAAAATTGACCGTTCCATCCAGAGGATCAATGACCCACTTGATTCCTTCATTTTTTCCGGTTTCTCCTCCCTCTTCTGCGAGAAAAGAATGGTCAGGAAAGTGTCTCTGGATCGTTTCAATAATGAGAGCTTCTGATTTCTTATCCCATTCAGTGACTAAATTATGGCGTCCTTCCTTGGAGTCAATCGCCATGACGGTTCCAAAGCCGCGGCGGAGGAGCTGTCCAGCTTTAAGGGCTGTTTGTGTTGCGACAACCGTTAAACGGGAGCGGAGAACTTCAGGGAGATTCATCAAACGACTTCTCCTCACTTTTAACAATGTTTAGGGCGTCCTCATAAGGTTCTTCCTTAATGGTGATGAGTTTAACTTTTGGACCGCCACCGATCATTTCGGTTTTGGGGTTGTTGGGATCTCTTATGTCTGTATGGGGATGGGGCTTGGTCATGACAATTGCAGCTTTTTTGTAGATCACTTTATTGCGTGCATTCAGGACAGATGCAACAGAGCCATCCAAAGGACGCTCTCCGGTTTGAGTGGGAAAAGAAATGGAGATGCACACCCGGTCTGACTTGAAGGGATACTCACGCAAATAGGGGCGGATTTTTTCATGTTGGTTGACGAGATCGAGGAGTTTCGTAATGGCCTGTACTTCTAGTCTTCGAGCTTCCTCTATAGTGAATGGGCCTTGGATACTAAAAGAGAGATCAAGTTCCTCTACATCGTAGGGCATACGCCCTCCGCTTGCCCAACAATGAAGTCCATATTTTTGTTTCATTTCTTGTGTGAAAGCAGAGGTGATTTCATCGACAAGCACTAAATACTCATCGGAATTTTTCTTTTCATTGGCATTCATGGTTAAACCTCCTACTAAGAGGAAAAAGATTAAGAATAAAGGGTTAACGCGTATCATGGTGTTTTTCCTGTTCCACGATTTTTAGAGCGTCCTCATAAGGCTCTTCCAGTAGGTCTAAAAGCTCTACTTCAGGGCCACCGCCGATCATTTCGGTTTTGGGGTTGTTGGGATCTCTTATGTCTGTATGGGGGTGGGGTTTGGTCATGACGATTTCTGCTTTGCTGTAGAAAATCATGTTTCGTGTTGCGTAAACATGAGCGACAGAACCATCAAGAGGACGCTCTCCAGTTTTCGTTTGAAACGAAATAGAAAGACCTACGCGATCAGGCTTGAAGGGGTACTCTCGCAAGTAGGGGCGGATTTTTTCGTGTTGGTTGATCAAACTGAGGAGCTTCTCGACGCCATAGACTTCAAGCCGGCGCGCTTCTTCAACCGTAGCGTGACGTTGGCTCATGAAAGAGAGATCAATTTTCTCGACATCCCAAGGCATACGCCCTCCGCTAGCATAACAGTGAAGTCCGAATTTTTGTTTCATATCCTGTTTAAATGCAGAGGAGATTTCATCGACATATGTTAAATATTCATCGGAACTTTTCTTTTCATTGGCATTCATGGTTAGGCCTCCTAATAATAGGAAAAAGATTAAGAATAAAGGGTTAACGCGCGTCATGGTGTTCTCCTTGATAAAAGGTAAATTCTTTTTGTTTGTCACTTACATTTCCTTGCCAGGCGTTTGTGTAGGTCGGTTTTAAGAAACCGTGGTCGGCAATAAAGAAGTTGCGGTCTTTGATGGGTGAGGAACATTTGAGGATCTCGATTTTGTAATCGGGGTGGTTTAAGTAGCGGGGGACTTGCCCTTGAGGGCCAAACCCTGTGACGTAGTCTTTATCGGAATAGATATTCATCACGGCGGCTCCTTGTTTTTTGGATAGGGGTTCTGCAGGGGCGATGGCAAGGATATGGAGGAGCGAGCGGAGCTTGTTTTGACTCCCTTCGTCCATCCCTTCGATGGCTCGTTTCATGATCAAACCTCCTTCGCTATGACCGATCGCATACCAAATCGATTGAGGATTGATATTATGGACTTTTTCCCCAATTGTCACCATAAATTGTCGATTGAGGCTGGTCTGTTTGGTTTCGATCCCTTTCCTCGCGGTTTGTACCCGCTTGATGTCGCTCAGGACTCCTTCGGTGGGTGTGTGGAGACCAATAAAAAAGGTTCCCCCTGTTTTTTTTGTGAGGGCGCTGCACATGTCCTTAAACTCGGGTAGGGTGGTGTTGATTCCGTTATTGAGTGTGCAGATGTTGACGTAGAGGCCGGAGGTGGCGACAAGTTCGGGGAGGTGGTCGAGGAGGTTGACGCGCCCTATCTGTTGCTCTTCGGGGGTAAATTGAAGCTGGTGCCAATGGCCGCAAGAGAGGAAGAAGTCGACAACGATCCCGTTGATCTCACCTTGAGCCATGAAGGATTGGATCCCTGCAAAGCTGGGGATCTGGGGGATGGGGACGTCAAGTTTAAAGGCCTGAAGAAAATTTTCTTCAAACAAGCCAAAAAGATCTAAACGGTTAAGGGGACTATTATGGACATAGGCGTAGAGGTTGACGCCATCAATCAACCCTGCAGGATCGGGTGTGAGCCATCGCCCGAGGTTGGGATCGTAAAAACGGAGGCCAAAGAAGATGAGTCCTTCCTCGCTCCGTTTGGAGGCAAAACGCCAAGGGTTCTGAGGAGGAGGGCCGGTTTCTCTTCCGAAAGAGTCGATGTGATAGGTTTCTTCTATCGCCCCTGATGGGGAAAGGATGGCGATGATATTCCCTTGAAAATCGTGGAGAGGGGCGTAAGGGATTCCTCCGAGTTCGATGCTGATCGCCGCGCCGATGTCCCCCTTGATCCCGAGGCCAAGGACTTTTAGTTCATGGAGTCGTCCTTGAGCATCAAAGGTTCCGATTTCTCGATCGCGATCATAGAGGTAGTAGACCTCCTGTTCTTTTTTCCACGATCCAGTGGGGGGCGCTGAGGGCTCTTGCCAAAGAAAATCGACGGCGGGCTGATACCAAGGGGGAGAGGACGAGGAGGAATAGACCTCTTTCGAAAAGAGACGGGAGCAGGGGTCATAAGAAAAACAAACTTTTTTGTGTTCATCGATGGTGATTGCGATCAGGCGGCCAAGAGCATCGTAGGTATATTGAGTGGTTTGATCAGGGCTCACCTGCTCGATGGGATTTCCGTTAGGGTCATACTGGATGCATGTGTCCGCAGCTCTACAAATTTGATTCAGCTCATTGACTTCACAATCGATGGGGTTGCCAAGAGAGTCAAAGGCGTAGGGTGTGTCATTTTCTCTGGTGAGCTGGCTCAGGGAATCGTACTCATACTCTTTGTTGCCAAGGAAGGAATGGGAGACTTTTTCGACCCGTCCAGAGGGGTCGTAGGTCATTGTTTGCTCAAAGTAAGAGGAGGTTTGAGTCGAGGGGCGCTCTAAAAGATCTCTCGAGGTCTTGACGTGACCTAAGTTGCAGATGAGGGATTCTTCAGCGATATGTCCATTGGGATCAAAGGCTAGGTACTGGTGCTGATAGAGAAGATGGCCATAAGGGTCTTTTCTTTGGACCACATTCATGTGAGCCCCTTTGTACTGGTACTCAATAGAGGAGTGATCGGGAAGGGTCATGGAGAGGCATCTCCCTTGAGAGTCGTAGCTCCATGATTGAGCCTGCCCTAAGAAATTGACCTCTGAGGTGACTTGCCCAAAGGAGTTATAGCTCCGTTTTAAACTAACATTTTGGAGGGAGTCGATGATTTCGATTGGGTGAAGACCCTGGGAATAGACATAGGAGTAGTGAACAGTCCTGTCAGAGGAGCTGATCTCTTGCAAACGATTAGCGCCATCATAGACATAACTGAGCTCAACTTGATCCGGGAGAATTTTTGAAATGAGGTTTCCTCTTGAGTCGTAGCTGAAGGAGCTTTTCTTTTGGCCACTTTCGACCTCTTCGATGAGTCTTCCCATAGAATCAAACGTGCGCTCGACCATGATTTCTTTTTCTGGGAGATTTTCTCGATACACAAAGGAAAGATGTTTCGCGAGGTTTCCTGAGCGGTCATAAGAAAATGTCTCTTTAAAAACGGTTTGTGCAGAGGGATCTTTTTTTTCTCTTTGGATGAGGCGGTTTTGAGCATCAAAGGTTTCGATGGTTTGGTGATCAAGAGGATCGATGGTGGTTTTCTGAAGGGTGTTTTGCCCTAGCTCATTTTTAAAGAAGGGGTTGTAGGTGATGCGCGTTTGATTTCCAAGGGGGTCTTTATGACCTGTTAATTTCCCATCGGTATAGGTGAGAAAATCGACTGCTTCTCCTTGTGAGGTGGTTCGCTCAACACGCTCTTTTTGGTTTTCGTTGTTGTAGTGGAAACGCATTCTATTTTCGATGTTTCCGTCCTGGTCTTCTTCCCATGTCTCTTCAATCAGTCCTTCCACGTTATGTGTTTGAACAGTGGTCCATGCGCCGTTGTGGGTTTTTTCAAGCAATCCCAGAGAATCGTAAGAAAAGGAGATCTGCCGGTCTTCTGCGCGCTCCAAAGTTTTTCTTCCTGCCCCATCATAGAAAAACTGAACGCGCAAGCCATTTTCATTGGTATAAGCGGTGAGTTGTGTTCCTTTATATTCCCACATTTCAGAAAGAAGAGTTATTCCCTCTTTGGAAATCGTTTTCTTTGAGGTCATCTGCTGAAAGAGATCGTAGGTATAGTGGACCTCTGTGCCATCAGGATGAATGGTTGTTTGTAAGGAGCCGTTTTTGGAGTAGAAGTTTTGGGTCTGCGATTGATCGGGATGGAGGGTCAGCAGGGGTTTTTGGAAAGCATTATACTAATTAAAAATATTAAAATTACACATGAGCCCAATCTCTCGAACATAAAGAAGTAACCAATTCAGAGTCATCGATAAAATCGTTCCAGGCTTCACTGCACGCTGTCAGTAAGTCTTCATCATCTTGAAAGCATCTATTGGAAAGGTGCTTTCTTCTTAGATGTTTCCAAATTTGCTCACAGGGATTAAGTTCAGGAGAAGCTGGTGGAAGGGGCAACAATGTGAGATTCGGAAACACTTGCAGTTTCTTGGTTGTATGCCATCCGGCTTTATCCAATACAATGACTGCATGTTTGTCTTTGGGCACACGTGACGCGATGTGCTCTAAATGGATTTTCATTGTTTCAGTATTCGCATAGGGGAGAAGGAGCCCCACTCCTTCTCCCCTAAAAGGGCACACCGCTCCAAAGAGATATGTGTACTTAAACTGTTGCTGCCTTACTGCTCGAGGACGTGTTCCTTTTATAGCCCACATTCTGCTAAGGCTTCCTTGTTGTCCAAAACGAGCCTCATCTTGAAACCAGATTTCAACGTCTTTAATGTCTACGGTTTCAGGAAGCACAGCAGTTACTTGCTCTTGGAATTTTTTTTAAATTCTTCTTGTTTTTTTAGATCTGATTTTGGATGGCGAGAGCGAGCACTTATCCAAACAAGAGAGGCTTTTTTTAACTGATTATACGCGCTTTTTAATGAGCATTTGATCCCATACTTCTCTTCCATTAAGCGAAGAACATCTTTTCCCGTTATACTTCCTCCATCTCTTCCAGCTTGTAGCTCTAAAACAGCACAACGAAAAGCTTCTCTCTCTTCTTCGGGGATAAGAGGTTTTTTTCCTCTACCTCCCTGTTCTCTTAATCCTTCAAGTCCTTTCTCTCGAAAGCGTCGAAGCCAATGGTAAAGGCTATTGCGTGCTACTCTAACTATATCTGCTACTTCACTTGGTTTTTTGCCATCTTTTAGGTGACTAAAAGCTAAGAATCTAATCTTTTCCCTGGGGTGAGATGCAGATTTGGCTAGTCGAACAAAATCATGATCGTAAATTGTTTGGGGAATAGCTTGATTAGGTGCTGTCATAAAATACCTCCTTCATGAATGGTAGGAGATACTTTAGTTGATTCAAGTAAAATATTCAATTAGTATAATACCATTTATCAAAAATAAAGTTTAGTCTGAGCCCACTCTCTTGAACACAGTTGACGCACAGCTCCAACTTGTGAGGTAAATGCATTCCAAGCATCGCAGCAACTGCCCAAAATATGCTCATAGGAATCAAAACAACGGTTTCCTAAATATCGATCTCTAAGCACTTGCCATACTTGTTCAGTCGGATTTAACTCAGGAGAACTTGCAGGCAACGGTAGTAGCGATATATTGTTTGGTATGCACAGCTTTTTCGTTGTATGCCAAGCAGCTCGATCGAATACAATAACTGCATGATTACCAGGCTCAATTTCCTTAGAAATCTCCTCTAAGTGTTTTTGCATACATCCCATCCCAATTGTTGGCAAAACCAATCCTACTGCTCGGTCTTTTTTTGGACAGACAGCACCAAAAATATAGGCATACTCAAACTGCTGTTGTCGGATCACTCGGGGACGAGTACCCCGTCTTGCCCATAACCGAGTGACCGTCCCTCTTTGCCCAACCCTTGCTTCGTCTTGAAACCAAATTTCAACATTTTCAGAAGCAATGCCTTCTGGCAATACTCCTGCTACTTTTTCTTGAAATTTTTTTTAAAGTCTTCTTGAATCAAAGGATCAGATTTTGGATGTTTTGATCGTGCTGAAATCCACGAGAGCCCACACCGTTCAAGTACGTGGTAAACACTTGGTAGCGCATGATCAACACAGAATTTTTCTTTAAGCAAAACCTGAATATCTTGTCCCCGAACCCTTCCACCCTCACGAAGAGTCTGCAGTTTTTCTACTTGTTGCCGAAATGCTTCCTCTTGTTCTTCAGCTAGCTTTCTTTTGCGGCCTTTACCAGGCTGCTCCTTTAACCCTGGCACCCCTTTAGCAGCAAATCGTAGTACCCATCGACGCAATGTAATGAGAACAATCCGGAACATTTCAGTGACTTCCTGCTTGGATTTGCCTGCTTTTAGATGGCCCAAAGCGAGGAGTCGTATGCGTGTTCTGGGATTAGGTTCGCGCTTTGCAAGGTAGAAAAAATCTACTTCTGAACTTTTTAATTGTATGTCTTCTGGTGTATTCATTTGACTCTCCATGGGGTTGAAAACCAAAGATCATACACTAAACTTTATTTTTGATAAATGGTATAAGGTCCATCCACCCTGAAAATACCACCCTCCTTTTAAGATCTTGATCAACAGGTGGTGTGTATTGTAGTACCCCCGCTCTAATGCACCTGCACTTGTATAAGTTCGAGGGATCGTCATGGGATAGGCTCCCAGAAAAGGCCCATCTTGCAAGGAGATGTTAAGGTTCCCTGTGATCACATTGACATGTTGAAAGATAGAGAGGTCTTCTTGCGAGAAGGGGTCTTCGTAACGAGCAGCCGCTAAGAGGGGGAAACATAAGATAAGGGCAAGTAAACGTAATTTCATTCGAGGAATTCTTATGCATATACCGATAAATGTCTATGAAAGTTTTTATAGTTATACGGTATCTTTATGATTAGATTCTTCTCTCATTAATAGGAAGCGGTAATAGAGTTTTTTGCCGAAGCGGTATCCGATCAAGGGAAGGGAGAAAAAAGCGACTGCATAGAGACTATCGACAAGGGGCATCAAGAGAAAGTCGGTGGCAACGCCTTTAAACGTGAGGGGAAGGCGACTCCCATAGAGGGAAAAGAGGAGGCGAGAGAGGAGAGTGGTCGAAAGGGACAAGATTGCAGTGTAGGAAGCAAGTCCGATCGGTTTATCAACGAAGTAAACCCTCAGGCGGTAGAAAAAGAAGGTGACAATCGTAAGGATTAGAGCGTAGATACCGAATGGGCGATCGGTCAAAAGGTCCATAAGCACGCCGCAAAGAGTGGCGATCCAAAGGGACTTAATGAAGGTTGAGCGGCGATAGACGAGGGCGAGATAAGGGGAAAAAGGGAGAATCGGAAAAGGAGCGGCGAGAAGGAAAAGGAGGGAAACAAGAAAAAAGGGCCACGTCTTTTGATTCATACATTCATCCAATTCCATGTCGATTCGATGATCTTTCTCAAATCAAGCTGTTTGGCCTGCCAACCGAGAACTTTTTTTGCTTTTGAAGGGTCTGAAAAGAGCTTCGGGGGATCGCCAGGATTTCGTTGATCGAGTTTGATGGGGACCTCTTTCTGGGTGATCTCTTCGACAAGTTCGATCACCTCTTTAACAGAGTGTCCTCGCCCTGTTCCGAGATTCAGGAGGAGGTTATCGTGATTGTTTTTTATCCACTCAAAGGCTTTAACATGGGCCTCTGCCAAATCTTCTACATGGATATAGTCACGTAGCGCCGTCCCATCCTCTGTAGCATGGTCGTTACCATAGAGGGTGAAGGTCCCTCCCTCTTTTGCAGCGCGGAGGAGCAGGGGGATCAAATGAGTTTGGGGGACTTGATTTTCACCAATTTCTCCCTCAAAATCACTCCCAGCTGCATTAAAGTAGCGGAGGAGGGCAACGTGCATCCCATGATTTTGGCTCACGCGGAGAAGAACATCTTCGACCATTGCTTTTGATTCTCCATAGCCGTTGATGGGAGCGCGAGGGTGCGTTTCATCAATTGGGAGGGTTTCTGGGATACCATAAACCGCGCAGGAACTAGAAAAGATAAAAGTGTTGATCTTGTGTTCGACCAAAACCTCGAGAAGATCAAGAGAGGCTCCAACATTGTTCTGAAAATACTCCATCGTTTTTGTCAGCGATTCACGAACATTGGTCGAAGCTGCAAAATGAAAGACCCCTTCAATGGGGTAAGTCTCAACCGTTTTTCGTAGGAGCGTCTTGTTAGAAAGATCACCCTCAATTAGAGGGCCCCATTTTACCGCTTCTCGGTGTCCTGTTGAAAGATTATCAAAAGTGACAGGGGTATACCCTTCTTGTGAGAGCCTTTTGCACACATGACTTCCGATATAGCCTGCGCCACCTGTCACAAGGAGATGTGTCATACCGCACCCTTAAAAGCAAAAACGATCGGAATGGTTTTCAAGATGACATAGAGATCATAAAAGAACGATTGCTTCTCAAAGTAGAGGCTGTCAAGAGCCACCCGATCTGCATAAGAGAGGTTACTTCTTCCAGACACTTGCCAGAGGCAGGTGATTCCAGGTTTTACAGCAAGAACAAGGTGGGCATGGTTTTTTAAGGGACTCTCTTCTTCCCCTTCCAGTTCATAGATATAGTGAGGGCGGGGTCCTACAACGCTCAAATCGCCCTTGAGGACATTGAAAAACTGTGGAAACTCATCGAGGGAGGTTTTACGCAGGAATTTTCCGACGCTTGTGCACCGTGGATCATCTTGCAATTTTTGGTAGACGTTCCACTCTTCTTCCATCTCAGGGTTTTTCTTTAACATCTCTTCGAGGCGCTCTTCCGCATCGATATACATCGTACGAAATTTATAGACTGTAATGTGGCGACCTCCTCTTCCGAGTCTTTGGCCAACATAAAAAATTGGTCCTCTTGAATCGAGTTTAATAAGGAGAGCAATCGTGAGATAGACAGGAGAAAAAATAACAAGGAAGGAAAGACTAAAAACGAGATCGAAAAGACGTTTAAAAATGGGATAAAACATTTGTGTCTGTTTTGGTATAGCGGTTTCCATGGAAGCCATTTTCACATGATAAGGAATATTTTTCAAATATCCATGAGAGATCGTAGGATAAAGCAACTTTCTGGAAGAACTTGCAACGCCTTTTCCTGGAAGCTTTTTGCAAGTTCTGCTGCTCGTTCAAGACCAAAGAGCGTCACACAATTTGATTTGTGATTTTTTTCATCAGAACCAATCGGTTTTCCCAGGGTCTCTTCATCAGAAGTGAGATCGAGAAGATCATCTTGAATCTGGTAGGCAACCCCAAAGTATTTTCCGGCATTTCTTAGAGCCATCTGATCAGAATAAGAGACCTTTGCGAGGACGCTTCCAGCTTCTAAAGCTGCTGAAAAAAGAGCTGCTGTTTTTCCGAGATACATAAAGAGAAGGGTATCCCAGTTCGTCTCTTTTCTTTCGGTTAAGAGATCGACCACTTGTCCACCAATCATCCCTTCTCCTCCCGCACTTTCCGCAATGATAGAAATCACCTCTTTTGGAGCGCCACTTTGAGCAAGGATTTGAAAGGCATGAGTGAGCAAAAAGTCGCCAGCTAGAACAGCTTGTCCTTCGCCGTAGACTTTGTGAAGGGTCGGTTTTCCTCTTCGAAGATCGTCGTCGTCCATACAGGGGAGATCATCGTGAATCAGAGAGTAAGTGTGGATCATTTCTAAAGCGCAAGCCACATCAAGTCCGGTTTCGATAGGGAGTTGATAGCTCTCTAGAACGCCTAAGAGGAGAAGGGGGCGGAGACGCTTCCCTGGAAGGAGAAGTGAATAACGGGCTGCTTCATAAAGAAGAGCATGAGGCCCCTCTTTAAGGGGAATCAGTTGATCTAAGCGCTCATTAATCAAAGAGCGTAGAGTCGATGTCGCACTTGCTAGCGCCATATCTTAGTGCCTTTTTTCTACCCATTGAGCGAAGTTCCCGAATAAGCGTTGCTTGCGTTTTCGGGATCCCAACACCCACGTAATGAAACCCTTTTGCTGCCATCTCTTTGGCGTTGTATTGATTCCGTCCATCAAAAAAGGCGTTGCCACGCATTTTTGTGAGGACCGTTTTTAAGTTAACAAACCGAAATTGTTTCCATTCTGTCATGAGGACAACGGCATCGGCATTTTGCGCTGCCTGGTATTCATTCACACAGAAGCGGATCTGCTCCTTTCCCTTGAGAAGTTGTTTGGCTTTATCCATTGCAACAGGATCATACAGGCGGAGAGAGGCTCCTTTTTTGAGGAGCGATTCGATGAGCGTTAGAGAGGGAGCTTCTCGCATGTCGTCGGTATTGGGTTTAAAAGAAAGACCCCAGATCGCAATTGTCTTTCCTTTGATGCTCCCCTTTTTTGTAAAATAGTCGGAGACCTTTTTAGCGAGTTTCTTCTTCTGTTTTTCGTTGACTGTTGTGACTGCTTCAAGAAGAGGAGTTTCAACGTTAAGCTCATGGGCGAGTGCACAGAGGGCGCGGATATCTTTGGGAAAGCATGAGCCTCCGTATCCTGCTCCTGCATAGAGGAAGTGGTACCCAATTCGGTGATCGCCACTCATTCCAAGACGGACCTGATTGATATTTGCGCCCACCTTTTCACATAGTCCAGAGAGCTCGTTCATAAAAGAGATGCGCGTTGCAAGCATCGCATTCGAAGCATATTTTGTAAGCTCGGCAGATTCGATATCCATGACAAGGATCCTGTCATGGTTAAAGGTAAAAGAGGAGTAGAGACGTCTTAAAATCCGCGACGCTTTCTCACTTGCACTTCCAATAATGATCCGGTCAGGTTTCATGCAATCATCGATTGCAGAGCCCTCTTTGAGAAACTCTGGGCAAGAGACTACATCGAAGAGAGCGTCTTGCGGCGATTGATCACGGATGATTGTTTTGAGTTTCCGAGCTGTTCCCACAGGAACCGTCGATTTATTGACGATCACTGTATATCCCTTGAGATATTGTCCAATCGATTCTGCTGATGCTTCTACGAAAGAAAGATCAGCTTCTCCCCCTTTTTTAGAGGGGGTTCCCACGGCAATAAAGATCAGGTCGGCCTCTTTGACCGCCTCATAACTTGTTGTGAACCCAAGGCGTTTTTCAGCCGTATTGCGCATCACAAGCTCTTTTAATCCTGGTTCGTAAAAGGGGATCGTCCCTTTCTTCAGAGCGTCGATTTTTTTTCGATCGATGTCTAGACAGGTTACCTGGTGTCCCATTTCAGCAAAACAGGCAGCCGTAACGAGGCCAACATAGCCCACGCCGATCACTAAAATATTCATCCGTTTTTCTCCAGAAGTCCGTCATGCAAAGTATAGATGACGTCGCACTGTTTGGCAAGGAGATGGTCGTGCGTGACAACAATGAGCCCTTTATTGAGCATTTTCGCAGAGGTCATCAGGAGGTGATGGATATGCTCTGAATTTTGATCATCGAGGTTTCCTGTTGGCTCATCGGCAAGAATTAGGTCGGGTTGATTACAAAGAGCACGTGCAATCGCTGCTCGCTGCTTTTCTCCCCCTGAAAGTTGCTTTGCTAAATGATGAAGATGACTGCTGAGTCCTACTTCTTCAAGGAGCTTTTTCGCCACCTCTTCCTGGCCGCTGATCCGCGCAATCTTCGTTGGCATCAACACGTTATCTAGGACAGAGTACTCATCAAGAAGATTGTAGTTTTGGAAAATGAATCCGAGGTGCTTATTGCGGAGCATTGCCGCTGCATCTCCAAGCGCATCCATTCCACTAATCTCAAGCGTTCCCGAAGTCGGTTGATCGAGCGTTCCCAAAATATGGAGGAGGGTACTTTTTCCTACTCCTGAGGGGCCCATGATTGCTACCGTTTCTCCCTCATGAACCGTGAGGTCTACCCCTCTTAGAATCGTGCAGGGAGTAGGGTTTTGATATGTTTTCGTTAACTTTTTGCAACTTAAAACCACTCTGCTCATTCAGACCTCAACACTTGTGATGGATGAAGCTTTGTCGCCTTCAGCGCAGGAACCAGTCCGGCAAGGAGAGAGATGATAGGGGTTGCAATCAAGATAAAGATCAGCGCGTGATTGCTCAGCTGATTCGGAAGCGATTTCCCATAGAAAACCGCATTAAATGCATCATGTCCTTGAAGGAAACTTAAAAAGGTGACCACACTATCGATATGGTGGAGGGTTAATAGGGCAGCAAGGACACCAATCAACGTGCTGAGTGTTCCCATGATTCCTCCACAGAGCGTAAAGATCAGGGCAATGCTTTTCTTTGACGCTCCCATTGCACTTAAGATGGCGATCTCTTTCTTTTTATCATTCACAAGGATAACAAGGAGAGAGATGATATTACTACACCCTACAATCAGGACGATCACACCAATGAGGGTAAAGAGGTATTTGTCGCTTTGAAACTGCTGCAATAGATCTTTTGCAAAATCATACTCATGAAATGTTGTCACTTTCCAGAAAGGAGTGAGTCCCTGGCTCGCAAACGCCGTTTCAATCTTCTCTTTCATTTCTTTCACGTTATTTAAATCACTGAGGTAAACCTGAATTCCATTCACCATATTCGGGTCGATCATTTGCTGCGACGCGGCATTGATCGCATGGGGAAGTTCAGGACCACTTAAAATAACTTTCGCGCCGATTGCCATCACTCCAGGGTCGTAAAAACCCGAGACTGTTACGGGCAGACGTTGTTCTTGGACGGAGCTACTCGTTGCAGCGCCATAAGAAAAGTATCCGATGTCACCGATTTGCACCCCATTATTTTGGAAATGTTTCGGAAGAACAACAGCAGGAGATTCTAATTCGGGGAGGTAAGCTTGGTCACCTACGATATAGGGCCATAAAGGGGGAGTACTTGGCATCTGATCGAAATGACGTTTTGCCTCTGCTTTTTCGATTTCGATCCCTTCCCAAGGAACTTGCCCGGTCAGAGGAATTCCTTGAAGAACTGTATGGACTTCAAAACGGAGGTCACTGAGCGCTCGTACATGCGCATAATTTATCGGACAGAGCTTCGTATCCATCGAAACGCGCCCCTCAACAAAAAGGGGAACGGTGAGATCAAGACTATACTGCCCTCCATCTTTTCCGACGTAATGGAGCTGTCCTTGCTTTTTCATCAGCTTTCCGCTGCACTCTTTCTTTTGCAAGGGGAGGACAATCTGTGTAATTCTTCCCTGCTTTGCTGGAGCATACGCGTCAAATTCCACCCCTTCTGGAAGGAGAAGCGCCAGAGCTTGCCAACGGTGGGAGGTTGTTCGCATCTTTTCGATGGTTAGATGACTCAGGAGCGCTTCAAGACGTTTGCGGTACTTTTTTGCCGAGACCTCTTTTAAGTCATCAGGATTATCTTCCCGCACCCCACTTGAAGAGACATCTGCCAAAAAGAAAAGGTGATTTAAATCTTCTGCCCGCGGCGCTTCAATCAACTGAGGGAGTTCAGGGCTTTTTCCGCTGAATGTGGAAACGTAAGAAACTTGTGTGAGAGAACCTTGTCCCTTTTCTTGTGATTGCGTGAAGGGGATCCCCTGAGGGCGGACCATTCGAAGTTTTAAAACTGCCCCTGAAACTTCATAATCTTGAGCAGTTAACTGCAGGGTATTCAGGACATCGAAGGTCTCTTTTACGAGATCTTTCGTGGAGCCGTCTGCATTGCAAACTTTCTCCGGCCAGCGACGGGGGATTTCTTGATCAAACTCGGGACTATAAGGATCTGTCAGAAGGGCAGATGCTTTTTCAGCAATGCTTTTCGGGCGGTAGTCAGATTCACTACTGATGGTGTCGACTTGGTAATAATAGGAATGGTAATACTCTTCTGTTGGGGTGATCCGGATCGGAGCGTTTAAAGAGGTAAGTTTTTTGAGCCAATTCTTTTCGATCCCATCAGTGACTGAAAGGAAGACGAGGACCAGCCAAACGACGAGAGAAATAACCCCGACAGACATCAGGGCAATGAGTGACATCGATAGCTGCTTTTTCCTCGGGATGAGGTATTTGCGGGCAATCGAAAATTCAAAAATCACTTGGCTTCTTTAAAAATAACGTGTTTTCTAAGTGTCTTATCGAATTTCTTAAGCTCGAGTCTTTCAGGACTGTTTCGCTTATTTTTAAAGGTCCAGTAGGTTTCTGCACTTTCGGTGCTTTTGAGTCTAATTTTTTCGCGTGCGCCTTTCTTTGCCATGATTCAATTCCTTAACAAAATACTTTAGGCACCCATTCTACCCGACGCCGCTAAAAATGTCTAGACTAACTATGCAGAGAAATAAAAAAATTTAAGATAGAAGTTAATTTTTTTTTAGCTATCTAGA
Source organism: Chlamydiales bacterium (assembly GCA_024233515.1). GTDB lineage: Bacteria > Chlamydiota > Chlamydiia > Chlamydiales > Simkaniaceae > Neptunichlamydia. Next base: position 16,414 of record JACKPO010000005.1, on the reverse strand, counting down.
GATGCGTCGGGCTGGTGTTGTCCTTACGGCAACACCCCCCAGCTGCCCCCCTTGAGCTCGATTCGCCATGCCAAATCGACCTTCAGTCGGGGGCCCGGGCCTAAGCCCTGTGCGGGCCCCTCCCTCATGACCGATTTTTCAGAGACGACTCTGAGCCGCGGGCTGCTCCTGCATTCGCTTTCCAAATTTTACAATTTGGAGCTCATGTCATCCACAGAACGAGATTCTGTGTGTAACCCCTCAGCCTCGATCTACCGGAAGACACGGAGCCAAACGTTAGTTTGAGCGACGTGCTGAAGGTAGCCCAATCTCTACTCCCCACTAAGAAATCTTGTTCCTAATGGATAGTGGTTATTTTTTGGTGAGGTGGCGGGGAAAAGGTTGGATGGAGGCGGGGGATGTGGGCGTGAGGTGAAAGCCGAGGCCGGCGATCATCGCGGCGTTATCAAGGCAGAGATCCTTGGAGGGAAAGAAGACGGGATAAGGGGAGTGGGAAAAGAGTGAGTGGAGGGAATGGTTCAGGGTGACACCGCCGCCGAGGTAGATGGCGCGGCAGTCGAAGGACTTTGCGGCGTGAAGAGCTTTTGTATAGATGTCGGTCAGGGCAGCCTGTTGAAAGCTAGCAGCGACATGGGCTTTGTCTTCTTCAGCAATCAGGGTGGGCCCTTTACGGTCACCGTTTGACCCTTTAATGGTATAGAGAACGTTTGTTTTTAGACCGCTAAATGAAAAGTCTAAGGGGCGCCCTTTCACCCGTCCTCCTTTAAAGGGGTACTTTGTTGGGTCTCCACTTTGAGCGAGTTTTTCAATATGAGGGCCACCGGGATAGGGGAGATCAAGCAGGGAGGCCACCTTATCGAAAGCTTCACCGACAGCATCGTCGACGGTTGTTCCAAGAATGTCATAGGTCCGGATGTCGGTCATTTTTGCAAGGAAGGTATGCCCCCCAGAAACGACGATACCAAGGGCTGGGAAGAGTGGTTCGGTCTCCATCATGGCAGCATAAAGGTGAGCTTCCACATGGTTGACAGCGACGATCGGTTTGTTCCACCCATAGGCTAGGGTTTTAGCAGCGGTCACTCCCATTAGAAGAGCCCCAATGAGTCCTGGACCGTTTGCAGCGGCAATCCGATCGATGGAATGCTCTTTTGTCGCCTCTTCGATGAGGGGCAGGAGACGATCGATATGTTGGCGCGAGGCCATTTCTGGATAGACCCCTCCAAATGCCTCGTGTAGCTTTGCTTGAGAGGCGATGAGGTTAACTAAAATTTTTTTTCCATCCTGCACAACACTGACCGCTGTCTCATCGCAGGAGGTTTCTATTCCTAATACGTTCATGGGGAAAGAGTTTACCAGATGGGAGGATTCATTGACATTTATTTGATAGGTGTGAAAAGATTTCTTATCAAAATATTTAAAAAGAGAGCGATTTTATGTCAGGAATTGATTTTTCAATTGGATCTGCAGCGGGGGAGACAGAAAGAGATTATCTTTTCGGTGAAGCGGGGGTTTTGGAAATCAGGAAAGAGGTCGATGAGCCTTCATTTGAGGATTCACAACGGATGGCCAATCTTCATCTCTCGGAGAGAATTCATCGCATCGATGAAGGGATCTATCAAGTTGCGACGATTGACCGGGTGGTTCGTGTCAAAACCTTCTCTAACCAAATTGTTAGCCAAAAAATTCGTTTCTGGGATCAACATCAAGCTAAGGCAGCAAGGTATGCAATTGGCGGGGCGGCTATTGGCGTTGTCGGAATCTTCTTTAGCTTTAAGACGTTGACTCCGCTAAGAGGGATCACAGCTGTAGCTGGCATAGGCTATGCTCTTTATGAACTCCTCCAGATGTCAAAAGCCAAAGCAGAAGTTGAGAAATGGAAACAAGATCATGCGAAAGAGATCGCTGACCAAAGACTCTCTGCTTTCAAACACGGCTTGGTTTATGCCTATAAACAAGATCATGCAGGAGCTTCTCGCCCTCAAGAATTCCAAAAAATCCTCAGTAAAAATGAACTGCAGGGACTCTATGGGCAATATTTCCATGCGTTCAGAGATCAACTCGCAAGCGCTCATGATGAAAAAAGTAAGCTCTCGCTGCTGAGTGAAGCGGCTCGTTATAGCCCCTTAGCCTCTCACATCTACCGCTACGCACTTCTTCCCCAGGATAAAGTCGATCAGATGGAAGAGATTTGCTCCCGTTATCATAACTTCATCCGTGCCTACAACTCTGTGGATGATCGGATTAAGGCGGAGACAGAGCGGGTTCATGAAAGTTACAAGACGCCGATCGAAATGATCGAGCAAGAAAAAGAAAAGGTTCTAAAACCTGTCCTTGAGCGGTATGAAGCGGTGAAACTTGAGCTTCTCAATGAAAAAACAGCGAAACTTGAAGGGCACCCGCCTACAGGTGTTGAAATCGAAGATCATCACCGCCACGTGAAGTTAGAGTTCGCGCAAAGAGAGCAACTTGCCGAAACGCAGTTTAAAAATGAGAAGAAAGAGGCTCTGAAAGAGCCGCATGAAAAACTGCAACAATTACAAAAGAGCAAAGAAGAGATCCTTAAAAGGATTCAAAGCGACCGCAGTGCGCAGCTTCTCCCGCTCTTTCCTTATGCCTTGGCGCTCCACCAAGAGGCCTATAAGCTCTATCGTGGAGAGGCCTTTAGCCTGACCGGACTCGCTAGAGATCCTGCAACTGTGTTTCCTCATCCGATGTACACCGAGCATGACTGGCAAAACGGCTAAGTATTGATGAGACTGGCCTTTAGCCACCATCAGCGTTTATCGAAGTTGAGCTTCAGCTTGGGGAAACCGTGAGGCGAAGTTAAGCTGGAGAATACCGTTATGATCACCAGCTTCGGTCTGGTTTGGGAAACAGATCTTCATCTTCGAAAAATCGGGACGATGATGAAAGGTTATTAAGAGAAAGTACTCTTTTGGCATTCCATCCTGGATGAGCCGCTCAATGTTTGAACTCAGAGGCTTACACTTGGCATAGAGAAATAGGTGGCGATGACTGACATAGACGGTCAAGTCGTCTAAGTTTAGCCCTGGAGCTTCGAGAAACATCTGCTCATTGTCTTGATAAGGTGACGAAAAAGGAGTGGCTTGTGAGGACCATTCCTCTAAATCTTTGAGTACTGAGGGATCTGCTGGGGTTAGGGTCCCTGTAATGGGGTCAAAGGAAGAGAGGCTCCTAAGACGATCCCATTTGTAAGTCATTGTCCCTTCTGGGATATCCGCGGGGAAGAGAAACCGCTCTTGTTGATCACAGTTCTTTTTGAGGGTCTCCATAAACGTTTCGAAATTCTGCTTTCCATCTGGGTGAGGGTGGCTTTGTTGTCTGAGAGTGTATTCATGAAACGTCCCATCAAGGAGGAAGCGGACAGTCTCCTCCTCTTTCTTACCTTTGAAAAGAGAAGCAGGCAAACTGAGGTATGGCCCCATCAGATCTGATACTTTCATGAGCGGAACATAGAAATCAAAAGGGTCACCAAACGGTGACGTTCCATCTTCCCTAAGCAGTCTTTGGTTCATTCTGTCATACTTTCCCGTTCCAACGTAGCCTGTATATTCTTCTCGATTACTCTTAAGAAAGATCTCCTCTTTTTGAACGAAAGGAGAGGTCGGGTCCATAAATTTACGGGTGACAGCAATGGTATGGTTACCGACTTGAAATGAGGATTGCCCTAATTGTTCTACGGGAACTTCGATCGTTGAGGGGAGAGCATAGCCTAAAAGATAGGCGAAAAAGCGGCAGGCGACACTGATAACCGATGCCAAATAGCCGAAAGATGTTCTTTGGGGTATCAAATGGAACTTGACATGCCTTTGGTTTGAGGGTGCAATCCTAGCTTCGAAGTTCATCGTTTCAGGATGAAACGCTTGATAGGCAGCTAAAGAAATTTGTTGGCAAATGGTCGACATGCGACTTCCCCTTTCGAGTTTGGGGGAGAGTCTAGCATAGAAAAAAATATTAGGAAACAAGAAAGCTTAGTTTGGAAAAGATCCTTAAGTATGTTTCTTTCAGCCGTTTAGAAAGCCCAATCGAAGGTGATTTTTGCGGTTTGCACAAGGCTCTTATCGAAGAGGTGGGCCTCATAGTCAAAGCCGGCCGTGAGGTGGTCTTGAGTCTTGTAGAGAAGTCCTGTTCCCAGCATCAGCTGACTGCTTGTCCAGTCGAAGCTTTCCACTGAAAGATCTGAGGGACAATCGATCGGATCGATCGTTGCATGATAGGTCGCTGAAGAAAGGGGGATTTTGGCAACGTAGCCCGTTTTGACCATGGGGATCACGCACCCTTTTCCAACGTAAAACTCCTTAAGAATTTTCAGGAGAATCTCTGGCTGCAGAAATGTGGTGGTTTTCTTTTTGACGTTGAGATTGAGCGATCCTGCTCCATTTTCGCTAAAGCTTCCTTGCCAACTATTGAGATAACTTAGACGTCCTTCGGGGATGAAGAGGAAGGGGCCCATAGGGTCTCTAGAATCACTCAGTGAGAATGTATAGCCAAGGTCTAGTCGTGTCAATAGATCGTAGGTTGTAAAGTGACTTTGCGCTATGCGTGTCAGCCCAGGGAACTGGATCCGTCTGTCAACGCTAGTCCAGTTCGTTGCAAATTGCGCTAAGAGATTAATGAAGTAGCGTTTTTGAGAGTATCCGATCGAAGGGGCGATATAAAGCGCGTTTGTGGTTGAGGATCCTTTGTGATTTTTCCAGTGAAGATCAGAGTAGCTGTAACCGAGCCCTCCGGAGAGGAAAAAGTTTCCTGCAAAAAGATGACTTGCGCCCAGGTTAAAGCCATAGGTTTGGGTGTGGAAAGCGTATTGCCCTTGAATCCCCTCTTGATGCTCCCATTGACCAAGGGGGGTCATCCAAAGAGAAGTGTGCCGCTCCTCTTTTTGGCACCGGTTGCACCACATCTCTTCCTCAATGCGATCGACAAGAGAACTTGAGAAAGCGATATCTTTATTGAGATTTAGGAGGGGAATGGCTCCAAACTGCGCAGAAGAGAGGTTTACGAGGGCTTTCTTATAGTTTGTAGGCGTTTGGGAGAGGATGATTGAGAGAGCTTCCACAAAATCAGGGTCTGAGGTGTTGATTTCTTCGGGACAAAAGACGTAGCGAGCAACAGCGCGCGCATTTCCAGTAAGATCTTCTGTTGGGATCGGTACAATCGCTGAGATCCCTGTGATTTCTAATTGTGCAAAGAGGGGATTTCCAACAGGAAGATAGTTGATTCCAAAAATCAAAGGAGAGGACTCAATCAGGGAATCAAAGCTACCTGTCACACCCCCTTGTGTCAGTAAGAAATCATAGGTTGTCCCAATGGTATAGAGCCCTGGCTCAGGAAGAACAGTGAGACTCCCTGCAAGGGTTGCGCTTCCTGTAACATCCAGGATATCGCTTGCACCTGCTGTATTGATTTCTAACTCGAAGTTTCCAGTCGCCCCTTGAACATAGTCTCCTAAGAGGCTTAGCGTTCCAATCGAGTTTCCTGGGGCAACGGTTCCATCATTTGTCAAATTTTCTAGGGTTCCTCCATTGCCACCGAGTCGTCCACCTGTAGCGACTTGGATATCTCCATTGATCGCGGTGTTCAGAGCGAGAGTCCCAGCCGTGATCGTTGTTGTGCCACCATAAGAGAGTGTTCCGTTTAAAATGAGGGTCCCTCCACCTGATTTTGTCACAGGAATCGGACCTCCGGCATCAAAAATCGATCCGTTATGGGTCAGGGTATTGCCAGAGTCGACCTCAATCACAGAACCCGTTCCATCAAACAAGAACATGCGGCTTGTGGTGAAAGAATTTCCGATTTTCAGCGTTCCTGCCCCGCCATTTCCTCCTATGGAAATGATAGCAGCGCTATCCCCTAGGTTGGTATCTTGACCCACTTGAACGGTGCCGTCATTGATATTTAGACCATCGGTAAAAGCATTTGCTCCATTAAGAACAAGGGTTCCTGATCCAGACTTAATCAAAAAACCATTGGAAGTAGGTTGAATAATACCGCTATTAACAGTAAGGGTTTGTCCGCTATCAACGATCAATTCAGCTGTTGAATCTGCAATAGAAAGGATTAGAGTTGAGGGAATGGTTAGAGAAGATGTCGCATGAATAGCGGAGCTTCCAGAGGTGAAGGCAACGGTTCCATTTTGGTTGCAAAGATTGTTTGCCGTAGAAATACTGATTGTTCCGATATCGAGGTTGATTCCGGGAACTCCGCTATTGTCACCCCCAAAAACAACTTTATTGTTAATGTTGTTTCCAAAGATGTCTAGAGTTGTAGAAGTGATGAGAGATGCATTGATGGTATGAGTCTCAGATCCACCTAGATCGATCGAACTGTTTTGAAGGGTGAGGGTGTTGCTAGAAGTTGTTGGAGTCAATGAGTAGGAGGCTGGCCCTCCAAAAGTGAGACTTGCGGCAGAAGCAACCCCATCGATTTCAATGGCATTGTTAGGGGTGGCACCATTGAAACTGGCAGCTTCTGCTGGGTCTGGGACTCCTGCATCCCAGTTGCCTCCTGTGTTCCAAAACTGGCTACTCGTTCCCGTCCATGTTGTTGCGGCAAGGGGAGCGGTTGCAGTCAATATTAGGAGATGAAGCTTCTGGGGTAAATTGTTCATTCCTACTTATTAAAAACTCCAGTCGAAATTGATTTTAGCTGTTTGGATAAAGTTTTTATCAAACAGGTGCGCTTCATAGTCGCAGCCTGCTGTGATGTGTTCGAGTGTTTTATAGACGAGTCCCACGCCAGCTACAAGTTGGCTTGTTGTCTTATGGAAACTTTTCACAGTCATATCTGAAGGGCAGTCAATGATATCTAACGTGGCTTGATAGTTAGCAGAAGAAAGGGGAACTTTTCCAACATAACCCACTTTGACCATCGGGATCACACAACTGTCACCAACATAGCACTCCTTGAGAATCTTCAATAACACTTCGGGTTGAAGGAAAGCGGTGTGTTTACTCTTCACGTTAAGATTCAGAGTGCCTGCACCGTTTTCACTAAAGCTTCCTTGCCAAACGTTGAGGTAGCTGAGACTCGCCTCAGGGACCAAGAGAAAAGGTCCTTGATCTTTGTTTGGAGCACTGACGCTTATTTGATAGCCTCCATCTAATCGGGCTAAAAGATCGTAGCAAGTAAAATGGCTACGCGCCGTGCGGCTTAGGCCAGGGAACGAAATTTTCCGGTCAACGTGATTCCAATTGGTCGCAAATTGGGCTAAAAAATTGACGAAGTAGTTGTTCTTAGAATAACCAATCGAGGGTGCGATATAGAGAGCATTGGTATCCGAGCTCCCTTTATGGTTTTTCCATTTCAGATCTGAGTAGCTGTATCCAAGTCCTCCAGAAAGGAGAAGAGCCTCGCCAAAGAGGTGAGTTGCACCGACTGTGAAACCATATGTCTGGTCATTGAAAGCGTATTGTTCTTGGATTCCTTTTTGCTTTTGCCACTCGCCGATCAGAGAGCCCCAAACAGAGGTCCGTCTTGTTTCATCTTGGTAGGTTTTAGACTTTTTACTGGGAGATGAGTTGCACCTATCGCACCACATCCGTTGCTCGATCCGATCAACAAGGGCTCCTGAAAAAGCGATATCCTTGTTCAGGTTATGGAGAGGGAGTGCTCCAAACTGCGCAGGGGAGAGGTTGATCAATGCTTTTTCGAAGTTGCTAGGGGTTTGTGAAAGAAGAGCGGTTAGGAATTCTACAAAATCTTGATTGGTTACATTAATCTCTTCAGGACAAAAGAGATACTCTGCAACAGCAAGAGCGTTTCCCGTCAAATTTGTAATAGGAGTGGGCTCCACAGCCGTCGTATCAATAATTTCAAGTTGCGCAAAGGTCACTCCACCTTGAGGGAGGTAATTGATTTGAAAATCTAATGGAGAGGATTCAATCAGTTGAGCAAAGGTTCCAGTGATTCCACCTCCAGTGAGTAAAAAGTCGTAGGTTGTCCCGACAACGTAGAGTCCTGGTTCAGGATAAACAGTGACCGAGCCATCAATCGCTGCTGTTCCTGTGACATTAAGAATATCATTTTGACCTGCAGCGTTGATCTCGAGATCAAAATTTCCACCAGCACTTTGGGTATAGTTCCCGGTCACAAAAAGAGTTCCAATGGAGTTTCCAGGGCCTACGGTTCCATCATTATTGAGATTTGTCATTGAGCCATTGTTCCCACTCAGTAGTCCTTGTGGTTCAACGTATACATCTGCTACAAGCGTACTGTTCAAGGAAAGATTTCCATTCTTAACGGTCACATCTCCATGATTAGTATTCGTTCCATTCAGAAAGAGATTTCCTAATCCAGTTTTATCAAGAGGAGTTTGCACCTCAACCTCGGACAATGTCCCCGTAAGAATAAGGGTTTTCCCGTCATCAACTTCAATGGTTGGACGTATGGTTGGAAGCCCAACATCACTCAGTGTAACCTCACGCGCTGATGTGAAGCTATCAGATGATTTTAAGGTATCAATGAGTGTGATTCCACCACTCGCTACTCCCAGGTTGCCATCACTAGAAACCTGAAGGATCCCTTCTGCAATTCTTACACCATCATCGAAATCATTATTTCCGGTCAGGATAAGAGTTCCTCCTCCCAACTTTTCAAGCTTTCGAACATTTCCTGTCCGAGTAATCGCTGTCTCAATCGTGAGCACATTCCCGAAATCGACTTGGATCCCTTGTGATGTAGTACCGAAAACAATCTGGTAGGTTGAGGGAATAGTAAAGGTCTCTGTTGCCCAGAGGACATCATTTTGATTGGTGAATGTTAGGGTTCCGAGTGGGTTTCCTAGATTTTCAAAAGTGCTGACGCTAAGTACAATATTGTTTAAAACAATCCCTTCAGTCAGCCCCGACCCAACAAGCCCAGAGTTGTCGCCCCCTAAAGTGATGTTTCCAGTTCCTGCGGTTGCATTAATTGTCAGTGCATTGACGGTGCTAAGAGGAACATTAATAAAATGAGTTCCAGCTGTCGATACAGTGATTTCTTGATTGAACAAAAAGAGATTAGAATAGGGGAAAACGGGCTGAATCCCATACTGGTTAGTCCCTGCATCAAAGATCAATGATTGAACGGTGTAAACTCCATCGACATCAACATTCGTTAAGGTTGGCGTATCATTAAATAAAGCGCTGTTGGCTGTTGAATCTGGAACAGTTCCTCCAACCCAATTGGCCGTACTGCCCCAAAGATCAGTTGGAGCTGCAGCACCGCTCCATTCAATGTTTACGCCATGCAGCGTAACGGTACTTAAAAGAGAGAGGGCAATTTTCCAAGAATGTTTCATTTGTTATCCTTTGCTTCTATTTAATTAAAATTTCCAGTCGAAGTTGATTTTTGCCGTTTGCACGAGACTCTTATCGAACATGTGCGCTTCATAATCAAATCCTGCAGAGACATGCTCTAAGGTTTTGTAGAGAAGGCCAGCACCCAGCATCAGCTGGTTACTTGTCCAATCAAACGTTTTCACAGTGAGATCTGACGAGCAATCAATCACGTCGAGCGTTGCACTGTAGTTGTAGGTGGAAGAAGAGACAGGAACCTTCGCAACATAACCCGCTTTGATAAGAGGGATAACGCAGCTTTCTCCAACGTAGTATTCCTTGAGGATCTTTACGAGGAATTCAGGTTGTAAAAAGGAGCTTCGTTTGCTCTTTACTTTAAGGTTTAAAGATCCTGCACCACTTTCACTGAAGCTTCCTTGCCACACGTTGAGGTAGCTAAGGCGCGCTTCAGGAACGAAGAGGAAAGGTCCTTGCTCGCGGTTGCTATCGTTGATCATAAACTTGTATCCGCCATCGAGCCTAAAGAGAAGGTCATAAGAGTTAAAGTGACTATGCGCTGTCCGTGAAAGTCCAGGGAATTCGATGTTTCGATCGACACTGTTCCAGTTGGCAGCGAATAGTCCGAGGAAGTTCACGAAGTAGTTCTTCTGAGCATAACCGATCGAAGGGGCAATGTAGAGGGCATTTGTATCAGCGCTTCCCTTATGATTTTTCCAGCTTAGATCAGAATAGGTGTAACCGATTCCTCCTGTGAGGAAGAGGTGGTTTGTGAAGAGGTGGCTCGCTCCAAGATTAAATCCATACGTTTGGTCGTGAAACCCATATTGCTCTTGGATTCCATCTTGACGCTGCCACTGTCCAAGGATCGTTCCCCAGATCGATGTCCGTCTGGTCTCTCCTTGGCAAGCCCCAGGCTTTTGCCCGGAGGGGCTATCGCACCTGTCACACCACATGTGTTGCTCAATGCGCTCAACAAGAGTGGTCGATACAGCCACGTCCTTATTGAGGTTTTGGAGAGGGAGAGCTCCATATTGAGCAGGGGAGAGGTTGATCAGCGCTTTTTTATAATTGTCTGGCGTTTGAGAAAGAAGAGCAGACAGGGCTGCAACGAAGTCAGCACTCGAAGTATTCACTTCTTCAGGACAGAAAAGATATTCCGCCACGCGTCTTGGATTTCCTGTCAGATCATCGGTAGGAACTGGCACAATCGCTGTTGTTCCCAGAATCTCTAACTGGGCAAAGGTGATGTTTCCTAAGGGGAGATAATTCACTCCAAAAACCAGAGGTGATGTTTCGAGTAGACTTGTGAATTGTCCGGTAAGTCCTCCTTGTGTCAGGAGGAAATCATAAGTCATTCCTACGGAATAAAGTCCTGGTTCAGGAAGAACAGTCAGACTCCCTGTAATGCTACCTGTCCCTGTCACACTAAGGATGTCATTTTGTCCTGCGGCGTTAATTTCTAGTTCGAAATTTCCGCCAGCATTTTGTTGATAGTTTCCATTGACAAATAGGGTTCCGATCGAGTTTCCAGGAGCGACCGTTCCATCAACGGTCAGATCTCTCATCTCACCGTTATTACCGCCAAGTCTACCGCCGGCATCGACTTGGACATCCCCTAAAATCGTGGAATTCAGAGAAAGATATCCTGCTTGGACTGTTGTTAATCCGTTGTAGGTATTAGAGGGGCCATTGATATAAAAGCTACCATCCCCAGTTTTAATCAGAGGGACAGGGCCTTCTCCCTGCACGATATTACCTTCCTCTGTCAACGTTTGTCCTGCGGCAATATCTATTGTTGCGCCCGAATCACCAATTGTAAATTCCCGTGTTGTGGTAAATGTTCCTGTCGATCTCAGGGTTCCCATGCTCCCCCCTGATCCAATGCCGAGTCCTGCTGCTGCTCCTCCAAGATTGGCGTCACTGGAGATTTCGAGGGTTCCATTCAGGATGTGGACACCATTGGTGAAGGTGTTTGTGGCATTGAGGACAAGTGTTCCTGTTCCATCTTTATCAATCCTATTAGTTCCCCCTGATTCTGAGATCACATTACTGATGGTGAGGGTTTGTCCAGCATCAACTTCAATATTTGGAGAAGTTGCAAGAAGAACGATAGGCTGAGGTAGGGTAAAGCTCGAGGTAGCATGAAGTGTTCCAAGGGAATTAGCAAGATTGATCTGACCATTTGTTGCGCAGATATTGTTTGCAGAAGAAGCGCTCAATTTTCCAATATTGATGGTGACACCTGTGATGCCACTATTATCTCCTCCTAAAATGACATTGTCTGCAGCAGAGGTTCCACTAATCGTTAAAGCTCCCGATGTTCCAGGGATGATGGTTGCGTTAATTGTCTGAGGCTGCCCCCCATTGAGCTGAATCGTGTCATCAACAATGGTGAGGGTATTGCCTGGTGCAGTAGGTGTTAAAGAATAAGAAAAGGATCCTCCAAATGAAAGATCAGCTGCCGAGGCAACAACGTCAATTTCAATAGCATTATTCGGTGTCGATCCAGTAAATAGGGCACCTTCCCCCGCATTAGGAACCCCGGAGTTCCAATTTCCCGAGGTATTCCAAAATTGATCACTAGACCCGTTCCAAAGAGAGGCCACGAGTGATGATGTTGAGACAAACGTTGTTGCGAAAATCCAATGGCGAAACTTAAACACGAAAAAACCTCGAGGTAATGTTACCCAACCTATCTCTGATTCAAGAATTTTTTTCTAGTGAAATTTTTATTATCAATGAGAACAAAAGGATGTCTGCTCAGCAATTACGATATGTTAAAGTAGAGTTGTTGCTGCTTCATCATCCAAGATCCAGAGCGCCTTATTCCCTTTTGTTCCGACGCAGGAAACAGGGTATGGGGGCTCATGGGTTTCTTTTAGTACCTGTTTGACCATCTCAGCTTTCGATCCGCCAAGGACGTAGATCACAGTATTTTTTGCCCGGTTGATCAGGGGGAAGGTGAAGGTCATGCGCCAGGTCTTTTTTTGGGGAACTTCGTTTGCAACAACGAGGGCTGTTTTTTCCTCTAGAGCCTTTGTTCCTGGAAAGAGAGAGGCGGTATGGCCATCTTCTCCCATCCCTAGCATGATGAGATCGAAGGGGCGGAGGCCGAGCACTTCTTTCACTTTTTGCTCGTAGGCTTTTGCATGGGCTTCGATGTTTTCTTCTGCTTCCATCCGGAAGATGTGTTCATGGGGAATGGAGAGGGATTTGAGCCCTGCATCCATTGCCATCCGGAAATTGCTCTCCGAGCTTGTAGGGGGAACCGACCGTTCATCGCTCCAGAAGAGGAGAACCTTTTTCCAATCAAGGGCATTTGAATGGTCTGAAGAGGAGAGTTTTTCGAAGATTGCTTTCGGTGTGGATCCACCCGAGAGCGCTACAGCAAAAAAACCATGGTTGCGGATGGCCTCTTTTCCGCAGCTGATAAAATGTTCCACGGCAAAATTCAGGGTCTTCTCTTTATCTCCAGGATGGGCGATATCGCGCCGATCATCGAAAGAAAAAAAGTGACTTTCTTCACTCACTACAAAAAGTCTCCTGCTTAATCTCTGAAAGAAACCGGAGAACTTTCGTGTAGTGTTCACTTGTTCCGGTGTGGCAAATCTCTTTTACAAGAGAGTGTCCCGAAACATCTTTATCTAATACGTAGTTGGTCGGGAGGAAACAGACCTCCGGACTCGATTTCTGAATCATCACATGGTGAAGACACTTTCCTCGCCGCGTAAAGGAATAGTGGGTTCCCTTTCCTGTTTCAATTTCTATTGAAAGGAGACGACCTGGGGAGACCTTTTCCATCGAGTCTCCATGAAGGGAAACTTCGATCGGCCCAAATTCACTTTCGAAATGAAACTTCAGGGGCTTATCGATGTTTTTTAGGGTCCACCCGAGTTGCATCGCGAGCCATGCTTGAAGGTAGATCGCCTGGATATTTGTGTGACAGATATAATCGGTTTTGCGCGCGTTGTAGTGAATCTCTATTTTTTTTGCCTGTCTGATCTCTTCTAAACACGACTGCCCCTTGAAAACATTGGCAAAAAGACCACGCCATCCTTCGGTGCGCGCCCAATTAAGGTCTGCAATATCGGCATGGCACCGCTCTTTGTGGCTTAAGACTGCCTGAGCAAAACGGGGAAGGTTGCAAGCCGCTTCTGAATCAAAAATAATGCGGTGGGCCAAGTGCTCAAGTTTTTCGGCAACGGGATTTTTTTCTGAAGGGTCATCAGCATGAACGAGGTAGATCGGAAGATCGGGGAGGATATGGGGAAGGATCACAAAGGGAACGCGGGGGTGATCTTTGCTGCACACTTCGACTTCGATCAAATCACAAACGATTTCATACTCACCTTCATCAGCCGTTAGAACCGACACGGCAGTTTTCAGCTCATGGCTGGTACAGGTTTCATCGTGGGTGACAAAAATAATGCGGCAGGGGAATTTTTCGATGATCTTTTGGGTGATCTCATTGAGGTAGCCGACCCGTTGAGATTTTTTCGAATAGATAATGAGGTTAAAGAGGCAAGCCCGCATCTTATTGGTCCCTTGCAGGGAATCCCATATTTTTTCGAGCTCTGATTCGATCTGGGAAGGTTCGACTACGTTGGTCAAATGAGCCTCCACTTCCGGCCATCTCTTGCAAGCATCTCATCGGAGGCCTTCGGACCCCAGGTTCCCGCGTCGTAATTCGGGAAATCCTTAGGGGGATTATTTGCCCAATGGTCAAGGAGGGGAGTAAAGAATTGCCAAGAGTGAAAGACCTCATCTTGTCTTGCAAAGAGGGTGCTATCCCCAGCAATACAGTCACAAATCAGCCGCTCGTAAGCATCAGGAGGGGTCAAACCAAAGAAAGCGCCATAACGGAAATCCATTTTGACAGGTTGAATCGGGCTACTTGGTCCGGGGACTTTACAATTGATCTTAAGGGCAATCCCTTCATTGGGTTGAATCCGGATTGCAAGGACATTCGGTTCATGGTGCTTTCCATGCTCTTTAAACAGAACCCCTGGAGGATGTTTAAAGGTGATCGCAATCTCGGTTGCCCGTTTGGGAAGGCGTTTTGCTCCTCTTAAGTAAAAGGGGACTCCATCCCATCTCCAGTTATCGATAAAGAAGCGGACGGCGCCATAAGTTTCGATATTCGACTTCGGATCGACATTGTCTTCTTCGCGGTATCCCTTCACCTCTTCTCCTGCGGCATATCCCTTCCCATACTGTCCACGGACAGCCGACTTCTCGAAGTCCTCATTTGTGAAAGGGCGAATTGCTTCTAAGACCTTTACCTTTTCGTCGTGGATGCTCGAAGCATCAAGGTTAACAGGAGGCTCCATCGCAATGAGGGAGAAAAGCTGCATCATATGGTTTTGCATGATGTCACGAATCAGTCCCGATTCTTCATAGAATCGACCACGGGTGCCGATCCCAATATCTTCTGCGACGGTAAATTGAACGTGATCGATGTAGCGGTGGTTCCAAAGATTTTCGAAAATCGAGTTCCCAAAGCGGAACACTAAAAGGTTTTGAACCGTCTCCTTTCCTAAGTAGTGGTCAATGCGGTAGAGCTGTTTTTCAGAAAGGTGAGCCATCAGATCTTTTTGGAGATCGAGGGCAGACTGGAGGTCATGACCAAAAGGTTTTTCGATGATCACTCGTGACCATTTTTGCTCATCATCATGCTCATAGAGGAGCTTGTGTTTCTTAAGTTTCTCAACAATCGTGGTAAAAAAACTCGGCTGAGTGGAGAGGTAAAAGATCCGATTTCCCGCCGTACCCATCTGCTGGTCGATCTCTTCTAAATGTTTGCGGAACTTCTCATATCCTGCGTCATCATCAAATTCGGACTGGTGATAGAAAATCTGCGGTTCGAAGGTTTCCCAGACATTTTCTTCAATCGGCTTGACGCGAGAGTGTTCGTTGATCGCTTTTTTCATCTCGTCGCGGAAGACTTCATTGGTCTTTTCCCGTCTTGCAAAGCCGCAACAAGCGAAATTAGTGGGGAGTTGCCCTTCTCGTTTTAAATTATAGAGGGCAGGCATGAGTTTTCGAGCGGTCAGGTCTCCTGTTGCTCCGAAAATCACAACAACGCAGGGATCCAAACTCCTCAGAGTTTGTCCTGGCTCTTCAAAGGGGTGGACATTTTGATCAGACATATCCTAAAGGTATGTGACAAACTATTTTTTATCTAGTGAAAAAAAAAGGCCCCATGAAAATGGGGCCGATGAATGATTGAGGCCTCAAAATTACATTTTATTGAGGTAGTCAACGATATCAGAGTGGTTTTTAGATTCGATGAGAGCAGGAGCGGCACCATGTCCAATCGCGTATGCGCGCTCTTTTTTACTCTTAACGATGACAACAACTTGTCTTGCTTCGTCCCATTTGATCTCTTTGATTCTTGCAGGAACGTGTTTTTCAACAAGCTTCGCATCTTTTTTCTTAAGGTCATCTCTTGAAAGTTTGACAAGCTTAACAGCTGGAAGAGCTTTTTTTGCAGGGGCTGCTTTTGCTTCTGCAACAACATGCGCGACCACTTCTTTAGCAACTTCTTCAACTTTTTCAGCTGTTTCTTCAGCTGCTGGAGCAGCAGGTGCTTTTTCAACCTTCTCTTCCACTTCTTTTTCTTCTGGAAGATAGAGACCGTAAATATCGTTGACTGAATCAGTCGTGTGAGTAATTTCTGACATTTTCCTGTCCTTTTTTTGGAATAAATAATATAAATAATCCCACTATGGAATTATTTTCCGCACAATTATAAAGGATTGTTGTTGTTTTTTGTAACTAAATATAATTATTTAATTATATTTAAACATATTATTTACGCATCTTAATGCATCTCGTTGATCTTCAAGGTCTATCGAGATGATTTGAGAGGGGAGAGGATTTTTTAGAGCCTGGAGAATCTGCTCTAAACTATTTGATTTCATATAGCGGCACATCATACAGGACCCTACGAGGTTAAGCCCGGGGTGTTCGACCTGGAGGCGGGAGGTGATCCCACATTCGGTCAGAATGAGGAAGGGGTTAGGGGCATTTTTCCGCTCCTTCACATGGGAGACGATTTGACTTGTCGATCCGACCATATCAGCTTCTTTGATGACCGATTGAGTGCACTCGGGGTG
>JACKPO010000004.1 GCA_024233515.1 Chlamydiales bacterium | reverse complement strand
CTTATCGAGAAAACCCCATTGATGGTCTTTTAGGATGGTTGATCCTCTATGTCCATGAATTCTGAAATAGCGTTGATCACAAAAAGTGAGTAGATCATCAAAGGGGTCAAGAGGAGGAAGTTCACTAGGAACATCCAGTCGATCCACCCGGTAAAGATATCCTTCTTGCAGGTTCTCCTTTAAATAGGCCATCAACGCATCAGAAAAGAGGATATCAATATTTGTTGCTAGAACGAATTTCCCTTGCGCCCGACGAATCCCCACATTTTTCGCAATCATTTGGAAGAGGGGGAGCTCACTCGAATGAGCAAGTGTTGCATGGGCCTTTTTAGGGACAGTAATGATCCTCACCGAGCACGGACCTAAATCTTTAGGAAAGGTGAGAGCTTCTTTAAGAGGAGGTTTATCGTCAGGGGGATTCCATTCCACAAGGATGAGTTCCGCTTTAAGGTGATGTCGCTTGCACTGCTTGACAAACCCTGAAACGAAATAGTTCATGCGATGAAGGAGCTTTCCTCCGTGGTCGTCATTTCTTGACGCAGCAACAACACTTAATTCCATGTTAGAGGGGGACTGGGGTTTGACTTAGAATTTGGTCGTAGATCCAAGCATAAGTCTTTTCTAACCCCTCTTGGAGAGAGATAGAGGGTTCCCAATGGAGATATTTTTGGATGAGGGTATTGTCACTATTTCTTCCACGTACTCCTTGTGGGGCATCGAGAAGATAGTTCCGCTTGACCTTAATGCCAGCGATCCCTTCGATCATTGTAACCAGTTGGTTGATGGAGACAAGCTCATGACTTCCTAGGTTGATCGGCTCGAGAATATCACTGCCCATAATGGTTTTTGTCCCATAGATGCAATCATCGATATACATGAAACTTCGGGTTTGTTCACCATCACCCCAGATTTCAATTTCATGGTTTCCTGAAAGTTTAGCGAGGATCATTTTTCGGCAGAGTGCAGCAGGGGCTTTTGTACGTTGTCCCTCGAAGGTGCCATAAGGGCCGTAGACATTGTGGTAACGGGCAATCCGCGTGATCAGCCCATGATCTTCGCGGTAGTGGCGACACATTCGTTCACTAAACAGCTTTTCCCAACCATAGCCATCCTCCGCTTGAGCTGGATAGGCATCTTCTTCTTTGAGGGCTGTGACATTGACATCGGTTTGTTTTCCTGCGGCATAGACGCAGGCAGAAGACGAATAGAAGAAGCGCTCAACGCCAGCCTCTTTTGCAGCCATCAGCATGTGAGTACTGATTAAGACAGAAAGCATACACTCAGTTTTGTTGAGCTCAATAAATCCCATTCCACCCATGTCAGCAGCCAGATTATAGACATGGTGGGCCCCTTTGCAGGCTTTGTGGCATTCCTCAATCTTTTTGAGGTCTCCACAAAGATTTTCGACCCCTTCCGAAACTTGATACCACTCGTTGAAGGGTTTGATATCGATGGCGCGAAGGTTTGAAAAACCTTCTCTTTGCAGGGTTGCAATCAGGTGGCCACCAATAAATCCTCCTGCTCCTGTAACGACAATCAGATCTTCTTTGTTCATTTAAGCTCTCTCCTTTATACCGATGCGAGGCTCTTCGTTTTTTGACCTTGTCCTAGGTAAGAAACAAGGCATCCATTCGTGAAAGCTTTCTGATCAAGGACTCTCCAACAATCAATGATATGGGTGCAACAACCAGTTTGGTGGGGATCAATCTCTTGGAATTCTGGCCAGTTTGTCATGATGATTGCGAGTTCGCACTGCTCAAGACACCCCATTAGAGAGGTGGCGCAAGTGATCCCTTCTTCTAGGACGCGCTTTGCTCCTTCCATCGCTTCAGGATCGTAAACGGTAACGGTGTACCCTCTCTGTTTCAGCCGATTAGCAAGGTGAATCCCTGGGCTTTCTTCAATCACATCTGTTCCAGGTTTATATGAAAGTCCTAAGATTCCCACTTTCTTTCCATTCGCATGTCCTTTGACGATTTCTTCTAAACGATCGATCTGATAGTCATTGATTGTCTGTGTTGCCTCTGCAAGATCGACAGGGGCACCTAAATCGTGTGACATCGAACGGAATGCGACATTGTCTCTAGGAAAACAAGGGCCTCCAAAAGGAACAGCCGCCTTCAGATATTTCCGTCCAATCCGAGAATCAAGTCCGATTGCATCGGTGACAACATTCACGTCACTACCTGGCAATTTTTCGCAAACTCCTGCAAGCATGTTAGCGTAGCTGATTTTTGTTGTGACATAGGTGTTAAGTGAAAGTTTTGTGAGTTCTGCGTTTACGCAGTTCATCCGCTGCACAGGTGGATGATTCTCACAAAAGCTTCGATAGATCGATTCGAGTAGATCGCCCGCTTTTTGATCAGACTCCCCAATCAAGACCATGTCTGGATAAAGCATATTATGGACAACGCTTCCAAGCGCAATAAACTCAGGGCTGTAACAGAGCCCCAATTCCTCTCCGACTTTGCGCCCAGAGGCACTTTCGAGAGTGTCTTGGATCTCTCCATCCATCGATCCAGGCATCACAGTACTTGTCACAACAACAAGGTGGTAACCCTCCCTCTTTTTGAGCGCTTTTCCGATACTTTCCAAAGCTCTCAAGACATAACGGTTTGTGAATTGCCCTTTCTCGGCACTTGGCGTGGGTACAATAATAAACGTAGCATCGGCTTCTGTCACTGCAGGCTCATAGTCTGATGTAGCTTGAAGGGATAAGCCTTTGATGTCTAATAGCTCTTGAAGCTGAGGTTCAAGAAAAGGGGATTTCCGGTCGTTAATTTTTTCGACGAGACCTTCGTTAAAGTCAATACCAGTTACATGGTGACCTTTCGAGGCAAGGAGGGCAGCAAAAGGCGATCCAAGTTTTCCAAGTCCAACGACAGCTAACTTCATTTCTACTCCACATGAAAGATTCCAGTGAAGTGATCTTAGTTTTGAGACAGTTTTTTTTTCAAGGAAAAAGGGGGAATAGAAAACGGTTGATTCTTATTTTTCTTCGCGGAGTGCTTTGCTTGTTTCATCTCTTGAGATAAGCTCAAGTCTTAGGGCGTTTGTCTCTAAGAGTATTTTAATGTCTGTAACCGCTAGCTCTTTTTCAAGGCCGGGGTCAAGAATCTGCGCTACCTTCAGACGATCTTCTTCTGGTAGCGTTTGAAGATGTTCGAGCCGTTTTTTCTCTGCTTCAGCAACCCTTCTTTCTTTTTTAAGATCTCTAGAAATACGGAGATTTTGCTCTCGAATCTTTGCATATTGTGCAACAATATTTCCAGAGAGTTCGGACCCCAGCTTCAAATCGATTGCTTTTAGATCAGCAAGGCAATCGCGAGGCTTTCCAGAAAGGAGCGTTCGAATGAATTTTTTGAACGGATCATCAAGTTGGTCATAGACAATTTGGAGTTTGTGCAAGTCAGGGAGATCTTCGCCAAGATAGGTGGCAAAAAGTTCAATCAGCGTTTGCATTCGAGCTTTTCCAATTTTACTTCCAACAGCCTTTCCCATTTCTTTGTGGGTTGCTCCTTTCCGCTCAGCTTCTTCCATCTCTCCCTGGACGTCATCGCAGGGAACTTTTTTTGCAAACCCAAGATAAAAATCTTGCCCCGCAGCTATGAATGCCTCTTGTGTTCGTGCTTCCTTTGTTGAATCGCTGTAGTAATGGTAGCCCTTTTCATGGTGGACATAAGAGACATAGTGTCCTCTACCATAACCTCCTTCGTGAAGCCCAAATGAGACCCATTGATATTTGGCTCCTCGTCCATCGATTGTACATTCTGGAGGAAGATAAAAAAACTCTTGAGGAGCGACTTTTTTTATGTTTTTATATCCCCTTCCCGTCTCTTTTGAAAAGCATTCTCGTCTGAGGTGGATAAAAAGAAATTCTGGGGGAGCCCATTTCATCTCTTTCTTGAGCTGTTTCAATGCAACGTCTTCTCCAGTTTTCTGTTCAAATCTCACCCGAGTTTCTTCGGTGCAGATCTCGTTCGCAGTGCGGCGGAAAAGGTCTTCCATCGATAAAAACTCTTGATCTTCTGGAAGAATAATTTGAATGGTGGAGAGGGGAGACGTTTCTGTTTTCCCCCCTTTAGCATTAAACATGCCGGGCTCTTCGAGCTGAGTTCGGACAGCTTCAACTCCTGCATAATAGGTCGTGAGTTGTAGATCGAAAAACAGAGGATTTCCGAGCGCCTTCAATGGGGCAAGTAAGGCATGAAGGAGAAATTCTCCCACATCATGTTGGCCACTTCCGTGAAACGTCGGATGAAGAGATCTTAAGGGGTTAGTGATTCCTGGCACGCTCGTAAAGGTTCCCCATTCAAGATGTTTTTTCCATGTTTGGTAAGTTTGTTTTACTAGCGGGTGTTGTCCCTCGCCATAAATGATATGCCGGACCAAAAAGTCGGAGGAAACGATCATCTGCCAAACGGTATTCATAAAACAGTCATTTCCTGAAGTATTTTGAAGGCCAAACGTTTCATGAACCATGGGCGCTTCTGGAGGTGCTTCAACGATGGGTAGATAGGAAGGGGTATTTGCCAGCATTTGAGCGCGTAACCCATCGACTTTTCGGAGCTCGGAGGTCATAGAGGTCCAATCTTCCGCACCTGTGAGCCCTGAGGTCTTTTCTCGTACTGTTTGGGCGACCCACTCAAGATCACTGATTCTTTGGGCAGTCTGATCTTTAGGTCCCTCAGTCACTTCTTTTTGGGCCCATTCAAGATTAGATTTGAAATGAATCTCTCCAAGCCACTGCTCAACGTTTTTGACATTCACAACCGTAGGGAAAGGATGGGCGCTGAATGGAGTCTTTGGGGTCCAGACAAAGCTTCCAAGATAAGAGAAAAATGAGGAAAAAAGGGAGCTCCAAGAGTTCCATGTGAACCATCCCTGAGGAGTCGCTGCGGGTCTAAATGGAGAAGGGTCGGAAATTTTTACTGTCATTAAGATGCTTCCCATCAATTTGGCGACGAGTATATCATATCGAATTTTTATATGAGGAGAAAAATGATTAAAAATTTGATTTTACTTTTTTCTTTCACCTTCTCTCTATATGGAGGATGGGCGGAAAAGACTTTAGAGGGGATGAGCATCGAGGAAAAGGTCGGGCAACTTTTTGTGGCCCCTGCTTGTCCAAGGTACGAAGCAGACTCATTGGAAAAACTTTTTGACACTTGCCATCTCGGCTCAGTGATTGTGAAACAGGGGCATCCAAAGCAGCAGATCTCTTTCTTAAACAGATTGCAAGAGAGGTCGAAACTTCCCCTTCTCTGTACGGGGGATACTGAGTGGGGGCTAGGGATGCGTATGGAAGAGACCCTTTCCTTTCCGAAAAACGATGTGATGGGACAGGTGAGAAATCTCTTTCTCATCTACCTCGCAGGAAAAGAGATCGGAGAGCAGTGCCGCATGGTGGGAATTCATCTCAACTTTTCTCCTGTTGTTGATGTCAATAATAACCCTGAAAATATCGTGATTGGGGCCCGTTCCTTTGGAAGCGATCCTCAACAGGTTTCAACCTGTTCTTTTATGATGGTTCAAGGGATGAAACAAGGAAAGGTTCTTTCCTGCATCAAACACTTTCCTGGACATGGAGACACTGCTGTTGATTCTCACAAAGGTCTCCCCGTTATTCCCCATAACCGCACTCGATTAGAATCTGTCGAGTTTGTTCCATTCAAAGATAACATAAATGCCGATGCTGTGATGACGGGGCATCTACTCATGCCAGCTCTTGATCCTGAAGCTCCCGCTTCCCTTTCAAAGGCAATTGTCACAGATCTCTTAATCAAAGAGTGGGGATTTCAGGGACTTGTCATCACCGATGCTCTCAATATGAAAGCGCTGACAGACAATTACTCCGTTGAAGAGATCGCCGTTAAGGCCCTTCTTGCTGGCCATGATCTTCTCCTTTATGGAGCCCACCGCTATGATGACGTCGAAGTTTTATTAACGGAGATGATCCCCCGCGCCTATCAAGCTGTCCTTGATGCTGTCAAAAGCGGAACGGTTTCAATTGAGCTCTTAGATAGCCATGTTCTCAAAGTTCTCAAGGTGAAAGAATCCTTAGGACTTGATAGAGAAAGAATGGTTCCGCTTCCAGATGACTTGATGGAGAAGCTTCACAGTGAGCATGCTTTAGAATTGATTGAAAGAATTCAAAAGTCAATGTTAGGGTAGTCCTCAAAATAATTTCTGAGAGGATATACAAGAAATGGTTCGTTATTTTTTTCTTTTCATAACCGTCAAGTGTTTTGGGGTTGCCCCGTTTTTATTAAAAGATGTCCATCTTCCAATAGGGAAAGAGGGGGCATACGTTGAATATACAACAACTCGAAATCTCCAAAATGGGGCTCTAAAAGCATCTTTATTGCAAAGGTTGAAAACCCTATTTGATCTAGATGTTTTTATCGAGACAGGGACTTATTTAGGAGATACCTCCCAGGTGGCGGGAGACATTTTTTCTCAAGTTCATACCATTGAACTTTCGGAGGAATTGTACCGCAAGAGTTGTCAACGTTTCAAAAATTCGAGACAGATTCAGTGTCATCTTGGGGATTCAGCCGAGGTGCTTCCGAAGCTTCTAAAAGAGATCAACGTTCCTGCTCTTTTTTATCTTGATGGTCATTATAGTGGGCATGTAACAGCGCGAGGCCTTTTAGACACCCCACTCATGAAAGAGTTAGAAGCAATTAGACAAAGTGGGATGAAAGGATCGGTGTTGTTTATTGATGATATTCGCCTCTTTCAAAACACGCTGAATGATCAAAAGTTAAAAGAGCTAAAGCTGGGACTGGAGACCTATCCTCTCCTCGCACAGCTTTTAGAAGCGATATTAGGAATAGACAGAGACGCACAAATTTTTTTCTTGGGGGATGCTCTTTTGGCGTGTCCTAAAACGGGTCATTTCTCAGTCTCTCCCCTTGTTCGGGCATGTACTCTCCATCGGATGGAGGAGTTTTTTATTGATATAGATAGGGAAGACTTAGAAAACGCAGATCAGATTGTGATGAATGCCATAGGGAAAGAAGCAGAGGAACTAGAGAGTTATTATGAAACCTATTCCCCTTTTGAACTTCAATATGGCTATCGAGCCTATGGGGCTTTTTGGTATGGACTACTCCTTCTTGGAAGAGGGAAAGAGCTTGAGGGACAAGCCTTATTAAGGCGGGTAGCGAAAGAGAGCCTAACTGGATGGAGTGTGAACCGATGGGTCGATTGAAAAACAGGATCATCCTGTTGTTGCTTTTTCCTCTTCTTGCTTATTCTGGTGAAGAAATGTTCCAAGGACTTATCCATCGCGAAAAGCCCTACCGCCTTTGGATAGCTTCATTTTTTCTCCCTTATAACCCGTCTGTTGTCACATTTGGGGACTCAATGGCTCTTTTCCCTAAAGGGCAGATTCAGTGGCCTCTAGGAAATTTTTCTGAAGGGGACCTGTACGGACCTCTTTCTCCTGTTGAATTCCTTTGGATTGACGGTGAGGAAAACCGGTTAAGGATTTTGCAGCGCTATGCCAAACAGCCTCAGCTGCAAGTTGTTTACACCTCGATCGATAAAGATTTTTCTCTGATCGAAAGTTTTTTATCTTCTCATGGATTTAACCTTTGTTCTCACTGGTTTCAGAAAGATGAAAAAGGGGAGGCAATTTTTGTCAAAAAGCACCTCCTTAAACGCTATCATAACTCTTTAGCAGGGAATCCCAGGGGGTGGAAAGATGATTTTCCAGCAAGAGATCCTTCACTCGAGCAGTTTTTCAAGAGAGTTGAGTTTAGATCTTCCTTTTCTCCCTTATCTGAGGTTGATTTTATCTATATGATTAACCTCGATGAGCGTCCCGAGAAATTTCATCAGACGAGTGAAGAGTTAGGAGAGTATCATATTGTGCCTCATCGCTTTTCTGCTGTTAATGGTTGGGAACTGCCATTGGAAGTCATTGCAGAGCTTGGCGTTCCCTTTTCAAAAGAAATGAGCCAAAAAGAGCTACTCGGGACAGTTTACAAAGCAATGAATGGAGTAGAAGTTGTTTCAAATGAATGGATCCATGAAGAGGGGAAAAGGTACTTTACTCTAGGGATGACCCGTGGAGCTATAGGGGCTATCTTAAGCCATCTATCTGTTCTTAACGATGCCTACCATCAAGGGTTTGAGACCATTTGGGTGATGGAAGATGACGTCGTTGTTCTAAAAGATCCCTCAACTCTTTCTCTCCTTATGAAGGAACTCGATCAAGTCGATCCACAATGGGATATTCTTTTTACCGATCCAGATACCCGAGATACGGAGGGGCGTGAGGTGCCCTGTCGTTCGCTTCCTCTCAGAATGAATCATCCAGTTCCTCCTCTCCAGCATTTTTTAGCGAATTTTTACCCAGTCAGTCAAAATCTGATGCGTACGGGTATGCGCTATGGAGCTTACTCTATGATCCTAAAACGATCTGCAATCGAAAAGATTTTAGAGTATTACAAAACATATCGAGTCTTTGTCCCCTATGATATTGATTATTGGCTCATTCCTGGAATCAAGATGTATTGCACTAGGGAGGCTATTGTATCTCACCGAGCAGGGGCTCTCACAGACAACGGGAAGCCGGGATATCAAATGAAAAATCAGACAAGCTACCGAGCAAACTTTGGGATAGAATAAAAAAAGGGCGCTAGACGCGCCCTTTTTGTTTACTTGTCCTCGTCGTCGAGGATCTCAACCTCGGCATCTTCGATGTCGGGTTTTTTCTCCTCTTTTGGGGGTTCACCGCCCATATTGTGGGGAGCTCCTTCTCCGGGCTGTTGAGCACCTCCGCCGTGCTTTTGGATCTCTTCCCCAATCTTTTGGATGTAGGTGTTAAGTTCCTCAGCTGATGCGTTAATCGCGCCGATATCGGTTCCTTCAAGGGTTTTTTTCACGTTATCGATCCGTGTTTGAATCTCTTTCGCTAAGTGATCAGGGATTTTATCCTTATAGTCCTTAAGGGCTTTTTCTGCTTGGAAAACGAGGCTATCGGCTTTGTTCCGATTTTCAACCTCTTCTTTCTTTTGCTTATCTTCTTCCGCGTGCTCTTCCGCATCTTTGACCATACGATCGATCTCTGATTGATCAAGACCAGACTTCGCTTCGATCTTAATCTTCTGCTCTTTTCCAGAGCCGAGATCTTTCGCTGAAACGTGGAGGATCCCGTCGGCATCGATGTCAAAAGCCACCTCGATCTGTGGTGTTCCACGTGGCGCAGGAGGGATATCAGTCAGATCGAAGCGACCGATTTCCTTGTTATCCTTCGCCATTTTTCGCTCTCCTTGGAGCACAACAATGGTCACAGCCGGTTGGTTATCCATCGCAGTCGAGAAGGTTTGCTTCTTTTGCGTTGGGATCGTGGTGTTTCTTTCGACAAGGGGAGTTAAAATTCCACCCATTGTTTCGATTCCAAGCGTAAGAGGGATAACGTCAAGAAGAAGGACATCTTTTACGTCTCCTGCAAGAACGCCCCCTTGAATTGCCGCACCTGTTGCAACAACCTCATCAGGGTTCACCCCTTTATGAGGTTCGCGACCGAAGATCTCTTTCACCTTTGCTTGCACCGCAGGCATCCGGCTCATTCCACCGACAAGGAGGACATCTTGAATTTGATCTTTACTGAGACCTGAATCTTTGAGTGCATTGAGGCAAGGCTGAACGCAACGATCGATGAGATCAGAGGCTAAGCTTTCGAACTTCGAACGGGTGAGTGTTAGAGCTAAGTGTTTAGGACCGCTGGCATCCATGGTGATAAACGGTTGGTTAATCTCTGTGGATTGGGTTCCAGAGAGCTCGATCTTTGCTTTTTCAGCAGCATCTTTAATCCGTTGAAGGGCCATCTTATCTTTAGAAAGATCGATGCCATTTTCCTTCTTGAACTCGTCAAGCATCCAGTGAATGATGACGTTATCGAAGTCGTCACCTCCAAGGTGAGTGTCTCCATTGGTGGCAAGAACCTCAAAGACTCCATCACCGATCTCTAGGACAGAAATATCGAACGTTCCACCTCCAAGGTCAAAGACGGCGATTTTCTTGTCAGCGCCCTCTTTATCGAGGCCGTAGGCTAAGGCTGCAGCGGTTGGCTCAGGAATGATCCGAAGGACGTTGAGCCCCGCAATTTTTCCGGCATCTTTTGTCGATTGTCTTTGAGAATCGTTAAAGTAAGCGGGAACGGTAATCACCGCTTCGGTCACTTTTTCTCCGAGATACTCTTCAGCAGTTTCCTTCATCTTAATCAGAACTTGCGCTCCGACTTCTTCAGGTGTAAGGGTCTTTCCATCGACTTCGAACACTGCGTCGCCATTGCTGTTTGCAACAACTTTATAGGGGACGGTTTTAGTTTCAGAAGCGCATTCAGAAAACTTACGTCCGATGAAACGTTTGGTTGAGTAAAGAGTTTTTTCTGGGTTCGTGACCGCTTGACGCTTTGCAGGAATCCCTACAAGTCGTTCTCCATCTTTATAAGAGACAATCGAAGGTGTCGTGCGTGTTCCTTCTGCGTTGGCGATTACTTTTGCCGCGCCCCCTTCCATCACAGCGACGCAAGAGTTTGTGGTTCCTAGGTCAATTCCAATGACTTTGCTTTTCTTTGTCATAGTTTAGTTTTCTCCCTGATGTTCTTGTTCTTCTGATTCTGTCTCTTCCTCGCCACTTTTTGGCGCCTTTGCGACTTTCACGCGGGCGGGGCGGAGGATCCGTTCCCCACATTTGTACCCTTTCACAAACTCTTGGATGATCACTCCATCCTCGTGTTTCTCAGTCTCTTCGATCTCCAATACCTCATGGAGATGGGGATCAAACTGTTTTCCCTCTGACGAGAAGGGGGTCACCTTGTGGCTACTTAAGATGTCTTTAAATTGGGTGAGGATCATCTCAAATCCTTTTGCCCAGTTTTGCGTCTCTTCTGACGCTTGGTGAATGAAGCTGAGAGCGTTTTCAAAGTTATCGAGAGGCCCCAAGAACTCTCCAATCACATTTTCCACAGCAAAGCGGGTCGAGTCATGTTTTTCTTTCTGCATTCGCTTTCGTGTGTTTTCCATATCAGCAAGGGAGCGGAGATACTTTTCCTGCTCCTCCTTGACTTGCTGCTTGAGCATTTCTGTTTCATCAATTTCTTCGATCACCGATTCTTCTTTCACTTCTTCTGTTTCTTTGGGCTCTTCGTCCACTTGTTAGGTCTCCTTACTCTATTAACTTGGGTGGCTCTGTTTTGAGTTCCACCTGTTTGCTGTCAGGTTGTCGGTAAGTAATTTTATACTTATAGAGATTACGTGTCAGCACTTCACTTAAGATGAGAGAAAAGGCTCTCATGATTCCAAATAACTTTGGGTAGGGCATCCGGATAGGGCCTAAAAGGGCAACAGCTCCAACCGCCTTTCCATGAATAAAATAGGGGACGGCAATGATGCTACTTTGCGCTGTACTCGCTGAAGGATGGTTGAGATCGTCTCCAATCCAGATCTTGAGAGCACTTTCCCTTGTACATTGTCCCAAAAGGGTGCGCATATATGCGGTGTTCTCAAAGATCGAAAGCCCTGTTGCCAAAACACTGGCATCTCTAAATTCGGGGAAGCGGATCAGCTTTGAAAACCCTGTTTTGTAGACATCCTCTTCGCTGAAGTTGGAATAGCCGACAATGTGGCGCATCATGAGCTCGTTATAAAAACCTGCTCCAAGTTCCTCTTCTTCACTGTTCAGTTTAGGGCGATCGAGCCCTGTGAGTCTAAAGTTAAAGTAAGCTTCGATCCGTTTGAGTGTAAAGCTGCTTAACTTTTTTGGCGTATAGAGAATTTCGGTGTGAACTAATCCAAAATCGGTGACCACAACGGCTAAACACCGCTTCGAGTCGATCCCTACCACCTTGATATCAACAATCAAATCCTGATCAAAGCGGGGAGAAGAAAGGAAGGTGGCCCCTTGGGTCACCCGACTTAGAAGTTCTGAGGCCTTTTGAAGATAACCGGCAATTTCGCGGGTGTCTTGATCGAGTTCTTTCTTCAAAAGGTCAAACTCTTTTGGGTCGATCTCTTTAGAGTTGATGTGGAAATTGGCATAGAGTTTGAACGCTTCCGCGGTAGGAATCCGTCCCGCTGAAGAGTGCTCCTGCTTGAGAAACCCCTCCTTTTCGAGTTTGGCAAAGTAGTTGCGGATGGTTGCTGAGCTGATATCCTCAAATCCACTCTCTTTGAGGGTGTTGGAGCCTACAGGCTTTCCGGTCAGCAGGTAGAGCTCGACCAGCGCGATGAGGACAGCTCTCTCTCTCTCAGTTCTTTGGTTTCTTTTGCCTGCCATAGATAGCAATCTCCACTTTCTACTGCTAATATAGCACAAGGGGCGTCAGCTGGCAACAAAAAATTAGCACTCTACAAACCAGAGTGCTTAATATTTTTATAAATTACTTTAAATCAATAGGTTAATAGTTTTTTTTTGAGGTGATGTTGTTATTTTATGATGCTTTGCCTTATACTCTTCGAATAACTAACCAATTCGGGGGAATTTATGGAAACAATTTCGTCTTATTTTAGTCTTGATTGGATTGATACCTACTTTTCTTCTCTTTCTGAAGAAGAGCTAAGCAGGGCAAGAAAGAGTGTTGAGGGTTTGGAAAAGCTGAATCAGAAGTTTCGAATTGATAATGATGATTTAAGGGGAAGGATCAAAAAAATTGATCATACGACCTTCCATCGCGTCTTTGATGGTCGGAGTGTTTTTCGGGACTCTAATAGCTTCTTAGATTTGGTTCGTTACACCGATTCTGCAAGAAATCTTGCTGCAATGATATATTCGGAGAGAATTGATTCTAAGAAGCTTGTTTGTGTCTCTCCCTTGAAAAAAAGAGCGTTAGCTGCTCAAAAAGTCTATCTTGCTTTGCGTAGAGAAGAGAGCGCTCTTTGGGAAGAGGCTCACGCTAAAGCCAAACATGAATATGAAAGATCTATTAAAAACACCTAAGGATTTTTGACTGTGATCATCTGGATCGATCTCTTTAGAGTTGATGTGGAAATTGGCATAGAGTTTGAACGCTTCCGCGGTGGGAATCCGCCCCGCTGATGAGTGTTCCTGTTTGAGAAACCCTTCTTTTTCGAGTTTGGCAAAGTATGCCTAAAATGATTCAAAAGTTGGTTTTTGGCTGCGCCTTCTTTGCAGCAAATTTCTTGCCTTCACTTGCGCCTTATGCTCGCACAATGGTCGCTCGCTCCAGGCAAAAAATTAGCACTCTATAAGACAGAGCGCTTAAATAGAATATAAGTTATTTAAAATAAGTAGTTTAGTACTTTATCAATAAAACTTAACATTAATTATTAATCTGATTATACTTTTAATTATTAACGTGTAATCCAGCGGGGGAATGTATGGAAAAATCTGAATTTTCACCAGAAGGTTCTTTAAACCTTTTTAGTTCTTATTATGATTGCGAAAGTGGGTTCAATGCATGCAATGGGAAAGCTGCTTATGAAAAGGATGTTGATGATTTGGCGAGTCACATAAAGACTCTCCAGCAATGTGTAGCGGATTTGCAGCGATGTAACAAAAAAAGTGCTCCACAGTTCGGAATGATTTTTCGGATTCACTTTAGCGACTTGAAGTCTGATCCTAAGGAGTTTGCTCAAGTTATCAAAAAAAGTCAACGTCTTTGGAGTTCAATCATCCGCAAAGAACATCAATTGTCTGCTCTTGATTCTAGGTTTGTTCCTGATGTAAGGTTACCGCTGATTTCAGAGAGGGGAATTTCAGCCATGCAAGATGTGTTAAAAGCCTCTAAGGATTTTGACTGTGATCATCTTATACCTAAGTCTATTTCATTTCGCTACTCTGGAAACTGATTAAGCAACCGAATCAGCGAAGCATGGACAGCTCCAAGAGCTGCCCGTGCGCTTCGCATGCAAAAAATCTCACCTATTTATGCTGCGCTAAAGAGAAAAATAAGTAGTACTCCAGGGTCATACTGGATAGGTTCCTACGTAGTTCTCAAAGGTTAAAAGGAAGATAAGTTCTCCAGCACGCAGTGCCTATTAAATTTTTTTTCATTCAAAAAATTGTTATTTTGATCTAAAGAGAAGAGTAGAACTTGAAAAGGATGTCCTTGCATGAAGATTCTACTACCCTTACTGGCTATTGCTTGTCTCCACGCCCAGCCACAACATCCCGTTGTGATTGCTGGAGATGTAGCTATGACCTCTCTTGAGACAGCAAATGCACTCATTGATTCAAAGAGTGAACGTTCTATCGTTGAATGGGAGTCCTTTTCTATTGGAAAAGGAGAGACATTAAACGTTTCTCTTCCTCATCAAAATGGGGCAATTTTAAATCGGGTTGTGGGAAAAGAAGGGAGTCAGATTTTAGGAAAAATGCTTTCCAATGGAAAAGTCTATCTGATCAATCCCCAAGGAATCGTTATTGGAAGCGAGGGGATGATACAGGCCGGGAGTTTTGTGGGTTCCACACTCGATTGCTCAGATGAATCTTTTTTAATCAATCCTAATGAGTTGGTTTTTAGTGGGCAGGGTGAAGAGATTACGAATTTAGGGACGATCCAAACGAATGTCGGAAATGTCTATTTGATTGGGAAGCGGGTGATGAACAAAGGGACGGTTGTTGCACATTCTGGAGATGTTTCCATCGCAGCAGGAGAAAAAGTTATCCTCAAATTTGAAGAAACGCCCCTTCTTTCTATTGAGCTGGGGCAAGAGAAAGCTGAAAGAATCACGAATGAAGGGACGCTTCAAGCAATCCGCAGTCATCCCTATTCTGAGGCTGTATCAGGAGGATCGCAAACGGAAAAAGTTGCTCTGATACAAAAAGATAGTCGCATTTTTCTTGCTTCTTCCCATATCACTAATGTTGGAAAAATTGAGGGAGAGCAAAAGGTTCATATTCAAGGCAACAGCCTGGTCAATACAGGAGAGATTTTATCTTCTGACCATATTCAAGGCTCCTTAGATAAGATGATTAACGGGGGATTGATAGAGGTAAAAAACCCACACCAATCCATTCAGATTGAGTTGATAGGACCTTATATTGAAACGGCTTCAGGTGCGATAAGAGCTCCTCAAGGTCAGATTGCGATCCAAGCTTCTCGTATTTATAGTTCTGGAGTTCATGAGGCTCTCCAAGGAACGATTAAACATCTAGCAGATGAGATTGTATTGCCTGGGGCAAAGATTGTTGCTGAAGGGGGGTATCACCAACTTGGACAAGAGGATTCGAGCCAGGTTATGTTGACATCCTCTTCTACATTGAAAGGGACGCCGCTTGACAATTCGGTATTGGCCTCTAATGTTGTTTTTGTACAGGATGAATTGATTGATCCTAATCAAGGTGGGGGAAATTCTTTCGGGAAGATTGTGGTTGCATTGCCGAATGGCAATGTTGTTGTAACGAAACCTGGAGACGATCTTTTTGGAACATCCAGTGGGGCTGTTTATCTGTATAACCCCCAAACAAAAGCTTTACTTTCTATTCTTACAGGAAGTCAAATGGCAGACCTTGTGGGGAATAACGGGATTGAAGTTCTTACAAATGGTCATTTTGTTGTAAAGAGTGCCAGTTGGAAAAATGGGAGTGCGAGTGGTGCTGGAGCTGCAACTTGGGCAAATGGTTGGACGGGAATTACAGGTGAGGTCTCTTCCTTAAACAGTCTTATAGGTTCTACAGCAGGGGATCTCGTGGGCTCTTTTGTGATCCCTTTATCGAACGGAAACTATGTAACTGGAACGACTACTTGGAGTAATGGGGCGATCACAAGGGTGGGGGCAGTTACTTGGGGAGATGGGGCTGTTGGAGTTTCGGGGCTTGTTTCTCCTTCGAATAGCCTTGTAGGATCCCAGGCGCTTGATCGGGTTGGCTCTGGTGGTGTTAAAGCATTAACCAATGGAAATTATGTTGTGGGAAGCCGGTTTTGGAACAATGGAGGGATCACTCAAGCAGGGGCTGCCACATGGGGAGATGGTACCATTGGGATCACAGGTCCTGTTTCCCCTGCTAATAGTCTTGTGGGATCTTCAGCAAATGATCAAGTGGGACGGAGGATCACTGCTTTGACTAATGGCAATTTCGTTGTAAGCAGTTCCACTTGGAGCGATGGGGCAATTTCGCAAGTCGGTGCCGTAACATGGGGGGATGGAACAACGATGATTACGGGGGTCATTTCTGCAGCCAATAGTTTGATTGGATCTACAGCTGGTGATCAAATAGGGATCTTCGAAATTGCCGCTTTAACCAATGGAAATTATGTTGTTTCAAGCCCGTTATGGGATGACGGAGCTACAGCAGATGTGGGAGCTGTTACATGGGGAAATGGAGCAACTGGTATAACTGGAGTTGTTTCCCCGGCTAATAGTTTAGTAGGGACTACATCTGGAGATAGTGTAGGAGGATCTCTTGGTGTTCAACCCTTAACAAATGGGAACTATGTCGTGACAAGTACTGCTTGGAATAATGGAGGGGCCAATCAAGCAGGCGCTGTCACATGGGGAGATGGAACGGTAGGCATTTCTGGGCCAGTGACTGTATCTAACAGTCTTGTAGGTTCACAACCCTCTGATAATGTAGGAATTGGTGGGGTTATACCTTTAACTAATGGAAATTATGTTGTCATTTCTCCTGTTTGGGATAATGGAGGAACAGTGGATGTTGGTGCTGCCACATGGGGAGATGGAACGGTAGGCATTTCTGGCCTAGTGACGCCTGCGAATAGCTTAATTGGGTCTCAAGATTTCGATTATGTCGGCGGTCCCATTACAAATTCGAGTATTGCGTTAACTAACGGGAATTATGTTGTAGTGAGTACGTCGTGGGATAATGGAGCAGTAGCAGATACTGGTGCAGTGACCTTCGGGAATGGATCGACAGGGACTGTAGGAGTTGTCTCTTCTGCAAATAGCCTTGTTGGTTCTCAACCCAATGATCGAGTAGGGACTTCACTTGTCTATCCCTTATCGAATGGCAACTATGTTGTTGCAACATACTCGTGGAACAATGGAAGTCTCTCTCAAGCGGGCGCAGCGACTTGGGGAAATGGCGTTTCTGGAATTGTTGGAGAGGTGTCTTCTACAAATAGCTTTGTTGGAACAACCGATTTTGATTGGGTTGGTGAACCAGCCGTTAAAGATTTTGGGGATTATTATGCGGTCATTTCGTCTGAATGGAATAATGGCTCATTTTGGGGCGCAGGCGCCGTTTCGATTGGGGATTCTTCCACAGGACTTATCGGAGAAGTGACTTCTCTTAATAGTCTTATTGGGCAGACATTCAATACAGGATTGACTGCAGCTTCTGTCGATTATAGTGCAACGTATGGAATTATTGTTGCAGGATTCCCCAATTCTTTTACAAGTGGGAGGGTCTATATTGCTGTTCTCCCAGTAGCAACGCCTTCTGTGGCTCCCTTGACTTTGATTTCTCAGAAGGAGTTAAGCAAGGGGATCTACCGGTATTCTGGCGCTGTCGGATCCGCTTTTGATGCTTGGGATCGTTTTTATCTCTACGATCCTTTGCATAAACCCCTTTGTTATATCAAAGAATGTCCTTCTTATCCTCTTATTTATATTGGTGAAAAATGAATCGATTTTTAATTATTCTGTTAACTTTAGCCTCGTTTTTTAGTGCTGACTTTATTTTCGCAAATCCTTTAACAAAGATTGTGATACGAGGAGCTTCAGACACCCCTGTATTAAGTGATGATAGAATTGTGTTTCATCATGTTTCTATTCCAGGCAATTCAGAAACACTCACTGCTCAACTGAGCCCTTTTCTTGGGCGCGCAATAAGGGAAGAGCTTGTGGAAGAAATGAGAGAGGTCATTGCGAATTATTATAGAGATGAAGGGTACCCTTTTGTCGTCCCAAAAATTCCCGATCAAGATGTGACAGAAGGTGCTGTGAATTTTCACATTCTTGAAGGGAAAGTTGGGTCCATGACTTTTTGTGGAAATGAATGGTATTCAAAAAAGGCACTCTCCCGATTCATTCATCTTAAAGAAGGGGAAATGATCCATCAAAATGCTCTTTTAAACGATTTGACCTCTTTGAATAGAAATCCGTTTCATCACACACAGGTGACTGCGCGTCCCGGAGCAGACATAGGAAGTACTGATCTAGAATTTACAACCCATGATCGCCACCCGCTGCGACTCTATGCAGGAGCTGATAATACAGGAGTGGATGTTACGGGCCGGGAAAGGTATTTTCTTGGCTTTAACTATGGGAATATGTGGGGGATTGGGGATGTTTTGACCTACCAGTGGACAACGGCATACTCAGCCCATTTGTTTAACTCTCATTATATCTCTTACACCTCCTACCTTCCTAATACACACCAACTCGATCTTATCGGAGGGTATGCAACCATTCATCCCAAGATGACAGACTTTACTTCCGAAGGGAGACTCATCCAAGGAAGCATGCGGTATAATATTCCATTCAAACCTTTGTATGGAGATTTTACTCAAGGAATCACCTGCGGTTTCGACTTTAAGAAAACCAATAGCAGTTTATTTTTTGTGGGCACAACGGAGAATATCCCTTTAAACACAAAAAATGTAAATCTCACACAACTGGTGTTTTTCTACGCGCTGCAATGCTCAAAATTTTCTGCGCACGAAATTTCTTTTCAACTTTCCAGCTATTTTTCTCCGTTTCAGTGGCTTCCAAACCAAAGCTCCTCCGCCTACAATAAGCTTAGAGCGCATGCAAAACCGCAGTATGCATATGGAGAATGTATGGTGCGTGATCGCTATCACTACCGTTTTGGGTTCATCCAAGCAACGCTTCGAGGGCAAATAGCGACAGGACCTCTCTTGCCGAGCGAACAATTTGGTCTTGGGGGGTATGAGACGGTACGTGGGTATGATGAACGGACCTTTGATGGGGATAATGCCCTTTGTCTGAACCTTGAAATTGGAGCCCCTTCGTTTCAGCTATTTAAATCTAGTGTGAACAATCCGCTAACCTTTTTAGGGTTTGTTGATTATGGGGTAGCCCACAATTATAAAAACGCACTGGTTGGCATTCCAGCCACGACGTATTTGCTAAGTATCGGTCCAGGGCTCCGTTACACCGCTTCTCATCATTTCACTGCACGACTAGACTATGGGTTTCAATTGCATAAACTTAGCTTCCAAACCAATCGATTTGGGGCGTTTCATTTTAGTGTTGTTGCTAGCTATTAATGGTCTTTATGATTATCGAATGAGTTTTCTCTGCACAAAAAATGTGATTAATAACGCGAATTCGGGATTAGGCCCCTATGAGAACGCTTAGATTTTTGAGATTTTTAGAAAAATCTGCGAAGTAGATAGCCGCAGAGCTATCTTCAAGCAGTCTTTCCTAAAAAGATTGCAAAAAGATGAGTGTTATCATAGAGGTCTAATCCCGAATTCGCGTTTAATAAGGAAATATACCCAAACAACTTCAAAACTTGGGAATTTGGCAAGGCAGCTCTCGCAAATTTTTTGCCTGGAGCGAGCGACCATTGTGCGAGCAAAAGGCGCGAGTGAAGGCAAGAAATGTGCTGCAGAGCGGGCGCAGCCTTTGATTCATTTTTAGGTATATGACTATTTCAAACTCATTCAGCTATATCAAAAACTTACCCGTAATGGGAATGGAACAGGTAAAGGGCAAATAAAACCCCAAAAATCGCTGGAGCCGGATTCATTGTCATCACTGAGGCAATGATTCCCCCGACGATCGATCCGATAGCCAAAATTGCCGGAAAAATCGATCCTACTAAATTTGTAGCGTTCGTCCAAGTAGAGGGGTCCACTGTTCTCGTTGCCACCAGCCCGGCTGCCATGGGATGTATCCCACCTGCATATGCAGCGTTTACACGCTGCTCATAGTCACTATTAATCCTAAGAGTATCACTTCGGACATCTGCTTCGGTACGTATCCCGAAAAAATGAAAAAAAGATTGAATAGCGCTTGGTTGTGTTGTATTCATGATCTACCCCTTTTATAATATCTTATATATTATAACATTATTTGTGTTAATTTATAATAATAGACATTTTTTTATATTATAATAACATATGAAAAAAACTATAAGACATTTATAATCAATATGTTATTTATCGATTGGTTGTATGTTGTGCGTCTTGAGGGAGTGGACGGTAAGCTGGGGATCGGAGGCGATGAGGGGGAGGACGTCCACAATGGAGGGGGACCATTTGAGCCCGCGGCGGTAGATCAGGCGGGAGGCGAGGAAGCAGGCGATAATAGCCTTTTTATGGATGGCAGGGATGTTGCCAATAATCCGGTCGCGGTATTTCTGAGCGAGGAGGGGAGGGCAGAAATTCAGGAGAGCGCGGACGAGGGGATCGTCGGGGTGTGAAGCGAGAGGAAGAGATTCCAGGTAGCTTAGGAGTTCATAGGTATAGGTATTGATCTTTTCGGAGATTGTATCGGAAAGATCGGTGAGGAATTCTCCCGTTTCGTCACGTGATTTGAGGAGGAGCTGAGCTTCATCACGGGCTTTTTCTTCGATGATGGCAAGGATTTGTGGCATGAGCGCTTTTTTTTCTTGGAGGAACTCTTCTTCTGAGAGGGTGAGTCCTGCAAGGATCTCCATGGAAGAGCAGATGACACCTCCCTTATTAGCGGAGCTGTCCTTAATAATGATCACCCCGAGTTTCTCAAGTTCTCGGCGGGCTTCTTGAGTTAGGTAGAGGTTAGCTCCCTCTACAATGGCTCTTGAGGTCGGTTTCCCTTTCAGGAGAAAGTCTTGGTAATTTTCGCTATTGAGGGTACGGGGTCTTCCTCCTGCAGGAATAAAGATGTCGGTTTGGACTTGATGAAGGTTATGGCGGAAGAGGTGGTTCATGTCACTTCCAGAGAGCCACTTTTCAACGAGTTTCCCTTTTTCTTTTCTCCAGCAGAGGGTTTTTTGGGCGAAGGCGCTTTGTTCTTTTTTCGTTTGCAAGTCGAGGAGAAAGCCCCCATCGTTTAGCTTTTTCGGAGGATAGGCAGCGATTGGTTTCACCTCTTTGAAGAGGTCGGTCAAGATGGAGAGATCAAGTCCTTTGGGATCATAGATTGTTCCAGAAACATCGGTAATGGCTAAGAGTTTAGCGGTCATCGGGTAGTGTTTATAGAGGTTGAAGATTTCATTTCCAGCGACGTCCCCATCAGGTCCTCCTGAGATTTTCACGGTGAAGGGGTCTTTCTTCGGATCGATTCCCATGTAGTGAAGAACCTCTTCCATGCAGACGTTGACCCCCAGTGAGGTCACACCATATTCTTTATGGTTAATTCCAACGGAGGGTTTACTGGAGATGAACGCGACGCCGGGTTTATAACCAACCCGTTTACTACACTCTGCAATCCATTCGATCATGACGTTATGCATATTCTCATCGGGACCAAGGTAGATATACTCAGGTTTGGAGAAGTAGTCGACAATATCTTTTGCCTTCAGTGTGCCATCATCATGACAGTTGATGAGGGTAATCAGGCTATGGATATAAGCTCGTTGGGTTTGATAGAGATATTCGATTTTTTGCTGCTTTTTGAAAATCGCAATCGTCTCTTCAATCTCATGTTCTTTGAGCCCAGCGCCCATGAGCTCTTTCCGATAGATTTGCGCTTCGGTGAGGAGCTGCTCATAGGGCTCCAGGAAAATGACCCCTTTTGAACCTCCCTCGGGGATATCTTTATTCTTTTTCTGCTGGGTGTAGGCCAGGTTATAACACTCTAAGAAGACGTTGTTTCGTTCTGAAACCATTTGCTCATAACGCTGTGGGAAGACGGTACGGAGTCCTCCCCTTGAAAGATCTTTGAAGCGTATATGGAACCCAATGAAATGCATCCCTTGAATAAAAAAGATTCCGTAGGGGAGTTCAGGGAATTTTTCGTGGCGGTGATAGGGGACATAGTTGAGGTAGATAGGATCTAATCGGAAGCTGAGGGCGGATTTGTTATTTCGGTAGAAGTTGGTTTTCAAGGTATACTCGACGAAATACATCGCTTGCTTAAGGATGTTTTTACGCCTGGTGTCATTGAGCTCATTCCCTGTGTCAAGATGATCGACGAGCATCAGGAATTTCTCTTTCTCTCTTTGATAGCTTTCTAGGCTCTGATTTTCAGGGTGGAACTTCAGTTCGAAGGCTTTACAGATCTGTACTGTCAGCTCCGGATGGCGACAAAGCCCTTCGATCACATTGCTCAGCGTATAGAGGTTGAGGTCGGCGTGCACGAGTGTTTGATGAACGAAGCTGGCCACACTTCTTAAAAGATTTCCGGTGTTCCCCCGAAGTAGCCCCGGTTCGACGAAGACTTTTTCGACTTCGTCTCCCTCCGGAAAGTACTTTAGAGTGACCATTTCTTGCAGAAAATCGTGGATGTCGGCTTCTTCCCATGCAGCTTTCCCCTTAATTCCATGGAGTCCTAAGGACATGATTAATATACTGTTTTTATTATACGGATCGACGTACGACGCTGTAACCCGCATAATCTTGAGTTTGTGACGATAAATCATCTTAGCTAAGCGGAATAGAAACTTATGTTTCGGGGTATTCCGCCAAGCTAATACGATTTGCATCGAGGGGGTATCTTTCTGTTTTTCTTTCTTCCACTCCTCATTGTAGCGCACCTCATACTGACAATAATCACGGGTTCGGGCGCGGAAAAACATGTGAAGGGCAAGGACCAGCCGTTCTTCTGAAAGGGAGCGGATAAAAAGAGGATCCATTTTCGTTAGCAAGGCATCAAAATCTTCGCGGGAAATTTCAGGGTCGAGTTTAATAAGCTCTTCATAAATCTTTGCCGTTTTATCTTTTGTCAATAGATCTTCAGCTTTTGTCCCCCTCCCTTCCTCAAAAGAGGTGAATAGAACCCGGGCGATGATCAGACGTTGTTTCACGCCTGGAAAAGGGGGAGGCTTATCAGAAATAAAGGTATGATAATTTTTAATCCCATAGAGGTTGAAGTGCTTAAGGATTTTCATGTCGACATCGGGAGAATCAAGAACTAAGACATACGCTTCATTTTTGAGCTGGATTTGGCAATAGTAATCCAAAAGAGAGAACCCCATTAGATAATGGGCAATGAGCATATATTGATCAGGCTCAATCTCTTCGAAAAAGCCATCGGGCATATGTTCTTGAAGCCAAACATAATACTCTTCGAACTGTTTACTTTCGAATTGTACGGCTTTTTCTTTTGAGATCTTGTCCCCTTTATCGGGTCTCTTCATTCCATCCCTTCAGTCATAATCACATAAGATCGCGAAGGGTAAAAAGACCCTTCCCCCTAATGCTTACCCTACCGATTTGTGAATTTTTTTGAAAGGGGGGGAGAGGCTATCTTGATCTACCGCAATATTGGCAGGTGGTGATGGTATCTGGGTTCTCCTTGTGGCAGTAGGAGCAGCGCCATTTTTTCATCTGAAAGTTATTATGCGAAAGAACAAAAGGTTGAAAGAGAAGGGCAAGGATTAGAAAACGGGTTAAAAGCATCATTACTCCTTTTCCGTCCATTATCTCGGTTAATGGGAATAAAAGGTAGCGTAAGATCTACCTAATTTTTGAATCATGTTAGGTATAGGTGGCAAAGTTGTTGGAAGAAATAGGAAATCCCTAAATGAGATAGCTTTTCATGGCACTCAGAGACCTGGGAGCAGCTCAGTTTACTAAGAGCTGAGAATAAATGGGTTTCTAAGGTTGTAGGATGGTGTTGGAGATAGATTGAGCTTTGATGGGGATTAAATCCTCCGATTGAAAAGGCAATAGAGGCGATTTCAATGGGGGTAAGCAAGGGAGAAAGTCTCTGTTGAATAAACCTATAAAGATCATCGGGGGTGATTTTTTCAACAGGGTCAATCGGAATATCGATCTTAGGGAAGAGTTGGCGAACAATTTGATCTGTTTCTCCCGTTAAATTGAAATAAGACACTTTTTCTTTGTGGAAGACAAAGGTCCCACAAATTTTTCCCCCAGTTTGTTTTCCCGTGGGAGGGGTTATTGCAATGAGGCTTACAAAGGGACTAATATTGGATTCTAATGCGATTTTTTTTGTTTCTTTGCTGAGTTCTCGGTCATGTCGATCAAAAAAAAGGAGCTCGAACTCGACAAAATTAAGGTAGCTATGGAGGCGACGAATATTGACACTTGCTGTGCTAAAGATCTCTTCTCGAAATTGAAAGTAGGCTTTGATTTCATCTACCCCTACCTTATTCCCAAAGGATCCGGTTTGTACGACAGAGGGGTGAAAAGATTGATCAAGAAGGGCATTGAAATTTTCCGGGTCTCCAATCGAAAAAAAGAAGTCTAAAACGATTTTTTCATGCGTAGTATGCATAATTAGAACTCCTACAGACAGCTTCGGGGTGTTGCATCAGGAGGTAGCAGAGTTTTTGGAAATCATGGATCAGGTTATTTTCGTACATCATCTCTAAGCACTCCCCTTTCCCTTTGGAACCAAGCTTGAAATAAGCATTCTGTAAATAGGTCTCGATGGTTCGGTGAGATAGGTGTAGGTGAGATCCAATTTGTTTGGAGGAAAAACCGCAGAGAGCAAAAGCTAAGCACTGAATTTCCATTGGAGTAAGTGGGATAAGAAGATATTCTTGGAGGGTTAAGATAATCTTATGGGCAGATGGATCGATGATCGGTATTTCTTCATGGATTTTTTGAGGTTCGATCTGCCGGATCACCTCGAGGGGATCGGTGTTCACATTTACGAATGTGATCTCATCATTTTGAGTGACAAAAGTAATTTCCACATGAATCACAACCAGTTTTCTATTTGGGGGAGTGTTAATAAAAAGGTCGATTAACTCGTAATTGAAAGATTTGATGTTCAAAAACTCAAATGATCCGAGTTCTTTTCTTAACTTCGCTTTGTGGACCATTTCGAAGAGGCAGTTGAATTGTTGGACATTTTTATAGGAGCTTATTTTTAAGACTTTGATACTTTGGAATGGAAGAATTTGGTGTTGAAAGCGGAGCATTTGAAAAATTTCGTGGGCTCCTGTGTAGTTGCCGAAGACTCCAGAAATGAAAATCAAAGGACTGGAATGTTTAAGCATAAGTTTTTGAATTTCGTCTTTATTCTTTTGAAAATCGACGAGTAGCTCAAAGAATATTTCGAGTGCTTTTTCCAATTTTCCCCTTCAATTAGGTCTTTATGGAAGGATAATAGCACAAATCTTAATTTTTTTAATCGTAGTTCCTACGAAATTTTAGAAAAATGTAAAAATATTATTTTCGGAGGAGGCGGAGGCTATTGAGGCCGACGAGAACGGTTCCTCCTTCGTGAAGGATAACCGCAAGCCAAAGGGGGATTACCCCAAGAAGGGCGGGGGTTGTAGCGAGGACAATCACACTGAGGGCAAGGGTCAAGTTCTCTCTGACAATGACCATTGTTTTTTTGGCTTTTTTATGGAGCCATGAGATGAGGGTAAGATCATCTTGTAGGAGGACGATATCGGAGGCATCGATTGCGGTAGCGGAACCAATTTCACCCATCGAGATCCCGACACTTGCGCGAGTGAGAGCAGGGGCATCATTGATCCCATCGCCCACCATTGCAAGGTGTTTTTCAGCAGAAAGTTTTGCGATGATCTCGAGCTTATTTTCAGGACGAAGATCTGCGTAGGTGGTATCGATGGCAAGTTCTTTTGCAACGACCTTTGCACTCTCTTCATGGTCACCGGTGAGCATGGCCACTTCAACTCCTCTCTCTTTTAAAGAGGCAAGGACCTCTTTCACGTGGGGACGAAGGGTATCTTCGAAGCGGAAGTCAAAAAGAGAGGTGCCAACTTTTAGAAAAGAGATCATCGATCCTTTTTTATCGAGAGGTGTATTGGGAGAGATAAAGGGCTCGTTTCCAATTTTAACGTCAATGGTTTTTCCTTGAAGAGTCACCTGTCCTTTAAGCCCAAATCCAGGGACCGATTGGAAAGCTGTGATAGGGGCGGGGGAAATTTTTTTCTGATCGGCAAATCTGCAGATCGCTACAGCCATTGGATGGGTCACATTGCGCTCTAAGGCGGAAGCGATACTCAGCGCCTCTTCGATGGTGTAGTCCGGGGTTCCGATGGGCTCTATGCCAATGCAGGTGAGTTGACCCGTTGTGAGAGTTCCCGTTTTGTCAAACGCGACTGCTTTGCAATCGGCAAAAGCATCTAGGGTAACGCCCCCTTTCAAGAGGATTCCCTTACGTGCGCACGCATTGATTGCGCTCAAATACGCTGTGGGGGTGGCGATGATGAGGGCGCAGGGAGAAGCAGCGATTAAAAAGGTCAAAGCGCGATAAATTGATCCTTCGATGCCAAAATAGGGAATCGAAAAAATCCAGGGGAGGGTTAGTGCAAAAAGAAAGAAGAGGGAGATGATAGAAATCGCGTACCGGCGACTAAATTTATCGAGAAACCGCTGCAACTTGGGTTTCATCTCTTGCGCTTCATTGATCAGCTTAATGATTTTGGAAAGGGTTGATTCAGCGCTTGTTTTGGTGACTTCAATCGTAAGAGTTCCATCTAAGTTTCGACTTCCCGCCTGAACCTCTTCTCCCGGAGTTTTGGAAACGGGAACACTTTCCCCGGTGAGGTGGACAAGGTTCACAAAGGAACTCCCATCCATCACTTTTCCGTCTAAAGGAACAACCTCTCCTGCGCGCACTAAAAGATGAGTCCCCACCTCTATTTCTCGGACCGATTTTTGAAAGAGGGAGCCATCCTCTTCGACCACCATCCCCACTGTTGGCGAAAGATGGTGGAGGTTGATCAAGGCGCCTTTCGCTTTTTTAGAGACCGATTCTTCCATGGCCCCTGAGAAGGCAAAGAGAACCAGAAGGAGTCCTCCTTCCATTTGACTTCCTATGACAAACGAAAGAAAGGCTGCCATTGTCATCAAGACATCGATGTTGATCTCTAAGTTTTTGATATCTTCGAAGGTGCGAAGGAGAGCAGGGGTTCCAGCTAGAAAGTAGACAAGGAGGAGAAAGAAGTAAGAGAGGTCGATCATGAAGTGAGAAGTGATATAGGCACTTAAGAGGAAGAAGCCGGCAGCGAGTGAGCTTTTCAAACTGAGGTTGCGTGACCATTTGCGCGATCCCTTCTCTAGAAAGGGGCTGATACTTTCTTCCATTCCAGAGGTGAAAAACTCATCGAAAATATAAGGAGAGTTAGAGGACATGAGAGATCCACCTTGCAACGAGATAAAGGCTTGTTGTGGCAAGGACAGCAACAGCAAGACTCCATACAAGGGACTTCATTAACTCATTCCCTTCCTTATGACTTGCAAGGAGGGTTGCTCCTGCAAACAGAAGGCCAAGGAGAAGGGCAATCCCTAAAAAGCCGAAGAGGAAGTATCCAACGCTCATCCCAACGAAGGCAATCAAGACTCCCACTGCAGCTCCAGCCGCTTGCTTGAGGGGGTGTTCATAGGATTCGAGGGTCAGGCCGAGCTCTTCTTCTAACATGACGCGGAGAAGGCGGTTGTCATCGGCCATGAGGACTTCAACAACTTGCTCGAGAAGCTTCCCCGAAAGCCCTTTTTGTGCATACATTGCCGTGAGCTCTTCTTTTTCTTGAGCGCGATGGTGTTCAATTTCCCACTGTTCTTGCTGAATGAGGCGGTGAAGTCGTTCGAGTCTTGCCCATCCAAGGAGGGAACTCCGTCCCACCTTCCAAAAAAGCCATCCAAGGGAAAAAAGTCCGAGGATCCAAAGCGTTTTTGATTCAGCAAGGCCAAAATGGATCAGAAGGAGCCACATCCCTGTCAGAAGAATCGCTGTTTCTTTTAGACTATCGGCGCCAGCAGAAAGATAGCCAGGCATCTCTGTTCCATGAATCTCAGCGGTTGCCTTTGCCCCTTTAAGTCGCGCCGCTTT
Source organism: Chlamydiales bacterium (assembly GCA_024233515.1). Taxonomy (GTDB): domain Bacteria; phylum Chlamydiota; class Chlamydiia; order Chlamydiales; family Simkaniaceae; genus Neptunichlamydia. The sequence goes on along the minus strand of JACKPO010000004.1, from coordinate 141,818 downwards.
CAGATGTTCTGTCGCCTCTTTCCCTTCAAAATGTTGGTGGTCTTTATCCATGACAATAGTTTAGCAGAGGCGCTTTCATCTCTCAAGGATTGATTTTAGAAGTTTGCAAAGATCGAGATGATCATTGACGGCCATCATCTCACGTGCAGCATGCATCGAAAATTGGGCGAGCCCAATATCGACCGTTTGGATTCCTGTTTTTGCAGCAGTAATGGCTCCCACTGTACTTCCACAGACCATATTTGACTCAGAAGCAAAGGACTGGTAGGGGATTTTATTCTCTTTGCAGATCTGCACCATTTTTGCAGCGGTTAGCCCGTTTGTGGCATACTTTTGATTTGCATTATACTTGATCACGACCCCTTTTCCAACGGTGGGCGCATTGTCTTTGTCATACTTTTGTTTGTACCCAGGGTGGTAGGCGTGAGCCATATCGATCGAAACCACCTGAGAACGACATTTCATCCGAAGGAAATCTTCCTCTCCCATTTTGTAGCTTAGAGAGATCCGTTTGAGCATCTCGACCAAGAAAGGAGAGCTAGCTCCCTCCTCACTTCCCGATCCAATTTCTTCGTGATTCCAAAAAATGGCCATCTGAATAGCTTGTTTCGGATGCTTTTCGGTCGCGAGAATGGCAAGGAGAGCAGCGTGAGCACTCCCCAGGTTGTCAATCCGGTAGGAACCGATAAAATCAGAATCCATTCCAAGAATACGAGGAGATTCGGCAGGAACAAGATAAAGATCGGCCCCTAAGATCGAAGCATTTTTTCGTCCCAAAAGCTTTTCGAAGATTTTTTCTGGTTTTTGATCGTGGGCGTCAATTCCAAGAAGGGGACAGAGGTGGTGTTGTTTATCGATTTTCTTGGGGTTTTCATTGGTTTCTCGATCAAGATGGATCGCGAGACCAGGAATCATCACGGGTGAATCTTCCAAGTAAACGAGTTCCTCGACGACTTCATCACCACTCAAAACAAGAATCCGTCCTGCAACCACGAGGTCACGATTCATCCAGGTTTTAATGATAGGGCTCCCATACGTTTCCACTCTTAGAAAGGGGAGGTGATCATCAATAAAGACAGGGTGAGGTTTCAGTTTGAGCGCAGGGCTGTCGGTATGGGTTGCTAAGATCGTTGCTTTTTCTGGCATGTCTTTTGGCAAAAGGAAAGCGCAAATCGTCCCTCCCCGTTCAACAAAATAGCCTTTTCCCGGTTTTAAGTCCCATTTATCTTGTTCTTCAAGAGGATTAAAGTCCTGCTGTGCTAAACGATTCCCAATTTCTTGTATCGCATGCCATGCTGTGGGACTTTCTTGTAAAAAAGCTAGGAGGTCACTCAGTGCATCAAAGTTCATATCACTAGGTATAACATAAAGTCTTTTCTTTTATCTAAGGAAAATTTATCCTTGTGTCTTAAAAAATTCCAACACGGGAGAAAAGATTATGGCGACTAAACCAGATAACACAACACAACACGCCTCTGTTTGGGCTGAATATGCTCATAAGGGAGCAAATGTTGTCTTAAAGGGACTCTCCTTTGTCTTACCTTCTTTTGATGGAGCAAAGGAGTATGAGGTGCAACTTCTTGAGAATATTTCATCCAGTCAAGGAACTTTTTCTGGGGAGATGGATGTTCAACGGATCTGCACAGTTGTGGAGGATGCAATGGCTCCCTTAAAAGCGATGTATTTCAGAATAGGGGTTGTTTCAGCAGTCTTCTTTTTTGCCGGAAGAACTCTCAGCATTCTTCCCTTTATCCCAGCCATTTGCTACCTGATGGGGGGGATCACCTTTTTTGTAGCGCGTGATCTCTACCTTGCGACGCAACAGATGAAGTATACGTTCACCCACTTCAATACAATGCTTACTCATAGAGCAGATCGCATGGATGCCAATCGAGCTGTGCGAACAATTGATGCCCATGCACGCCAAAGTATTTGCGACATGCTTCTCTTTGGACAGATAACGAAGGGTCCCTCTTTAGCGACCACCGCTGCCCAAAAAATTGGCGAGGGTCAAACGGTTATCGATCCTTCAGTTGTTACACTTCTCTTTTTTCCTGCTCTTGCCTCCCTTGTACAAGTACAAGCCATGGCGAAAGAACTTGTCTCGCAAGAAAAGGAGTAATCAATAGCCTGGGGTTAGGCTCTTCAGTCCGTCTAGGTATTTATGGAGGACGGTTGGCAGAATCACACTCCCGTCTTCTTGTTGATTATTTTCAAGAAGGGCAACCATGAGGCGCGATGTAGCGAGGCCTGATCCGTTTAGGGTGTGGCAAAGCTCGGGTTTGTCTTGCCCTTTCTTGAAACGGATCTTTGAGCGACGCGCTTGAAAGTCGGTGCAGTTTGAAACTGAAGAGACTTCATAGTAACGGTCCTGTCCTGGAAGCCACACCTCAAGATCAATTGTTTTTGCTGCGGCAAACGACATATCGCCCGTGACAAGGAGCATGCTCCGATAGTGAATGTTCAAGGCTTGGAGGATCTCTTCCGCACTGGCCACCATCTGCTCATAAATCTCTTCTGATTGCTCCGGTTTGGTGATGCAAAACATCTCCACCTTATTGAATTGGTGGGTCCGGATGAGGCCCCGTTCTCCCGAGCCTGCAGCCCCCGCTTCACGGCGGAAGCACGGAGTGTATGAGGTGTACTTGAGAGGGAGTTCTTCTTCGCTCAAAATTTCATCGAAGTGGATCCCGTTAAGGACCGCTTCTGATGTGGGAATTAGGTAGAGGTGGTGATCTTTATCGTGGAGTTTGAAGAGTTGATCTTCGAACTTAGGGAGGTGAGCAGAGCCCATCATGATCTCTGGCCTTCCAACCAGGGGAGTCATCCACTGCTCAAAACCGTTGGTCACATGGGTGTCGATCATGAAATTAATGAGAGCCCATTCGAGGCGCGCACCAAGACCGCGGTACATTGGCCACCCACTTCCACCAACCTTTGCTCCCCGCTTAAAGTCAAAAAGGTTGAGCTTTTCATTGAGCTCTAGATGGTTTTTCGGTGCAAAGGAGAATGAGGGTTTTTCTCCGTAGGTTTTGATGAGCACGTTGTCGGCGGGATCAAGAGAGGATTTGACATCCTCAGCAGGAAGGTTAGGAAGGCATCCCAATTCAAATTTTAAAGTTTCTTCGAGACCGTGGAGCTTGTGATCGAGGGTTGAAATTTTTTCTTTGGCTCCATCCATGGCGCTAAGGAGGTCAGAGGCGTCTTCCCCTTTTCGTTTCCGCTCGCCGACCTCTTTTGCATTGCGATTTCGCTCGTTTTTAAGCTCTTCTGATTCCATTTTCAGGGTGCGGATCTCTTCATCAAGGGTGAGAATTTTTTTGAGGGAGGCGTTTTCGTCTTTCGTTTGAAGTTTTTTTTCGATTGTTTCAGGGTTTTCACGAATGAGCTTAATGTCTAACATGGCCACTTTTACCTTTATTTACCAAGAGAAACAGTGTACAATATTTCCTACTTGAAAGATAGGAATTTTCTTGATAGGATGAGTCCTTTCTTTGGTAAAATTTTATTGAGCATAAATCATGGCAAAACAACAAACTCCAGATACACATAATCCTCTTATTCTCCGTTTCCATCGTTTAATGGACGCCTTTGCGAAATCTGATGACGAAAGGGATTTTTATCTCGAAACGACGGAAGGGTTTATTGTGTTTGCCGATTTAGACCGGAGCTTAGAAGAGCTTGAGGCTTTAGAGAAAGAGCTTGATGCAAGTTCAGAGCGGTTCCGCTTGATCCCCAAGATGACCTTTTATGAAACAAAAAAGTTCATGGAAGGATTTGTGAACGAAAAGGTCTATGATATCGATACCAAAGAAAAGCTCCTCGATATCATCGGATCAAAAGAAGCTCGAGAAAACTTCCTAGAATTCATCTATGATCACCTCACCGAACTTGAAAAGTGGCAGCAGTACTACCACGAACGCTCCCGGATCCGCATCATCGAATGGCTAAGAAACGAAGAGATCCGTTTTGCCTTTGAGGAAGATCTCGATGTTACAAAAACAGCTTTAGAAAAAGTGAAACACCACATCTTCGATGCAAAAGTCCCGAAAGATGTGCAGAATGCGCGGGATGCAATTGTTGCAAAATCGAAAACCTATTACTCGAACGAAGCGCTGAATCCAAGACCGAAACGGGGACGTCCTCCGAAACAAGCGCAAAAAGTTGAACTTGAACCGCAGTACACGGTGGACATCTTCAAAACTGTTCCCCCTGCGTGTCGTCCTTTCCTCTTTAACCCTGACTTTACAAGTACGGCTGTGACATTCTCTGCAAAATTCGATACCGAAGCGCAGCTGATTGCAAGTCTTAGAGGAAGTTCCAGAGTTAAAATTGATTCCAAACTCGAAGCATTATCGCAACGACTGGAGTCTCTTCGCCACCTTTCCGATCGGCTTAAGGCCGCTCCTGGGCTTGGAGTCGAAAAGGAAGAAAAACTTCTCAAAGCGGTCAGCGAGACTGGAGAAGGAAAAGGAAAAATCTCCAGCATTGCGAAGGGATTCCTCCCTAAGAAAAAAGGAGAGGTTCCCAAAGATAAAGAGGAGATCCAAGAGCTTCTCCAAAAGAAACGGGAAGCAGGGATTAAGCAGGTCACTCAAATCAAGAGAACCAAGAAGAAGAAGGACGATTAATCATGTCAGTCACAACCCCTTTAAAAGAGCTTTTATCGTTTGCTGAAAAGCAAAAGTGTTTGAAGACCTTAGAGGGGATCTATCGCGCCCGCTTCACCGATGAAAAGATGCAAAAGCTTGTCCGTCAGAATAAAGGGGGAACCTTTCACCTTTATGCGCATGGACACGAGTTGATCGGTGTGATGTGTGGGCAAGCGCTCACGCAGCGCAAGGATTGGGGTCTTCCCTACTACCGCGATCGCGCCTTTGCCATTGGACTGGGATGTCCTCTTGATGAAATCTTTGGCGCATTTTTAGCACGTGAGGTGCCTCACCACTCAGGTGGAAGGATGATGCCCGACCATTTTTCCCATAAAGAGCTTCGGATCCCTTGTCAGTCGAGTGTGGTAGGATCTCAGTTTTTACAGGCCGTGGGTGTTGCAAAAGCGGCAAAGCTTGCCGGTCAAAATGAAGTCGTCTATGTTTCTGGTGGAGATGGATCGACCTCTCAGGGAGACTTTCATGAAGCGCTTAACTACTCTTGCCTCCATCAATTGGGTGTGATTTTCGTCATTCAAGATAATGGGTGGGCGATCTCCGTTCCCGTGAAAGATCAAACGGCAGGGGGATCGATTGCAAAGATGGCCTCTGGTTACGAGGGGCTTTCTGTTCATGAAATTGATGGATGCGACTACGAAGCAGTTTCAAAGGCTCTTCAAGATGCGATTCAAAAAGGGCGAAAGTTCGAAGGACCAACTCTGATTGTCGCAAAGGTCCCACGGATCGGAGCCCATAGTAGTAGTGACGATCCTAAGAAATACAAAAATGACGATCACTTCGAAGAAGATGAAAAGCGCGACCCGATTCCTCGTTTTGAGCAGTGGCTCTTAGAGAAAGGGGTCGTGACGGAGAGTGAGCTAGAAGCCATTCAAACCAGAATTAAAGAAGAGATCGAAGAGGCAGCTGTAAAAGGGGAAGCCTTCCCCCTCCAGGAAACCGAAAAAGTTCTCGATCACGTATACAAAGAGGTCGAAACCACCTTCCATGAAACTCCCAACGAAAGAGGAGAGAGTGTGGTGATTATGGACGCTCTAAACCATGCCCTCGATGAAGAGATGGAGCGTGATGAAGGGGTGATCATCTTTGGACAAGATGTGGCGCATGGAAAAGGGGGCGTTTTCGGTATTACTCGTGGTTTAACTGAGAAGTATGGAGAAGCGCGCTGTTTCAATACGCCACTTGCTGAATCAACGATTGTGGGAACTGCGATTGGTCTTGCAGTGCATAGCCACTTCAAACCTGTGGCAGAGATCCAGTTTGCTGACTACCTTTGGACCGGTTTTAACCAACTCTATAATGAACTCGCAAGCATTCACTACCGCTCCAATGGAGAATGGAATTGCCCCGTTGTCCTTCGGATGCCCTCTGGAGGATACATTCAGGGTGGTCCTTACCACTCCCAAAATATCGAAGCCTTTTTAGCGCATTGCCCAGGTCTTAAAGTGGTCATCCCAAGTAATGCTGCTGATGCTAAAATGCTTCTCAAAAGTGCCATCCGCGATCCCAATCCTGTTGTCTTCCTTGAGCACAAAGCGCTCTACCGGCAACGGGTCTTTTCAGCAAAGCCTGAGCCGACAAAAGATGAAATCATTCCACTAGGGAAAGCGAATGTTGTGCGTGAAGGAACCGACCTGACCCTTATCGCGTGGGGACTCATGGTCCATATGGCCTCGGAAGTGGCGCAAAAACTCGAAGATGAAGGGATCTCTGTCGAAGTGATCGATCTTCGAACCGTTGCTCCCCTTGATATGGAAACGATTCAAGGGTCGATTCAAAAAACCAATAAAGCTCTGATTGTCCACGAAGCTCCCGTCACCTGCGGTTTTGGCGCAGAGGTGGCAGCGCGGATTTCTGAAGAAGCCTTTGAGCATCTTGACGCACCGATCAAACGTCTCGGTGGAAAAAATGCTCCCGTTCCTTACGCAAAACATCTTGAAGATGCCGTCCTTCCCCAAAAAAGTGATCTAGAAAAAGCGATCCGAGCTCTTGCTCATTATTAATGTAATTCCAAGATTCAATCTTGGAATTACATAATTTCTTTACGTTTTCCTTTGTATAACTCATTAAAGATAAACGATTTAGTCTAAATCCATGCAATTTCAAGATTTGATCTTGAAATTGCATGGATTTAATGATAGGATAAAGGGATGAAAGAATATGTTAACAGAAAGCTTGAGAAGCCTCTTAAGAGGGTGATTCATCAGTTCCCTGTGGTTTTGATTACAGGACCTAGACAAGCGGGCAAATCAACCTTGCTACAGGAAGAGTTTAAGGATTATACCTATGTAACCCTTGATGATGCCATCGCAAGAAATCTAGCAAAAACCGAACCGAAGCTTTTCTTAAAGACCTATCCACCTCCCTTGATCATTGATGAGATTCAATATGTTCCAACCCTTCTAGAAGAGATCAAGATAGAGGTGGATCAAAATCGACGCATGATGGGGCAATATCTATTAACCGGTTCGCAAGTTTTCCCTCTAATGAAAGGTGTTTCAGAAAGTTTAGCAGGAAGAATCATGATCTTTCAGCTCTATCCCTTAAGTTGGAGTGAACTGACGAAGCTGGATCCCAAAAGCGAAAAAGTTGTGATCGATCAAATGCTGAAAGGATTTTTTCCCGAATTTCAAGTGACTCCCAATCTAGAACCTGAATTTTGGCATGGGGCATATCTCTCCACTTATCTAGAAAGGGATCTTCGTGCGATGAGAAACATTCAAGATTTGGGGACGTTCCAACAGTTCATGGTTCTTCTAGCAGCACGTGCAGGGCAACTTTTTAACTTAAGCGAGATCGGAAAAGAGTGTGGGATTTCTCAAGCGACTGCAAAAGATTGGCTCACAGCCCTCCAAGCCACATCCATTGTCTATCTGCTTGAGCCATTCCATCGCAATGTGACAAAAAGGGTGATTAAGTCACGCAAGCTCTACTTTGTTGACACTGGGCTCCTTTGTTACTTACTTAGAATAAAAACAGCTGAGCAATTAACTTATTCTCCCTTTGCAGGACATATTTTTGAAAACATGGTTGTGATGGATAAGATTAAGGGGTTTGCTGAAAAAGGGGAACGCTCGCCTTGCTATTTTTATCGCACCAGTAATGGGGTTGAAGTCGATCTCTTGATTGATCATGGATCTTTCCTTGATGCCTATGAAATCAAGTTTACAGCTTCTCCAAATAAAAAAATGGGCAGCTCGCTCGTGTCTCTCAAAAATGATTTTCCGATTCATAAAGCTGAACTTCTAAATCTTCGGTCTGATCCGGTTCCGTTAGGGAATGAGGTTGTGGCTAAACATTGGTATGACGAGACTTTCTAAAGGGTCTTCTGCGTGCTTTAGGGGCGCCGGAGAGGTTTTTGTAAACCATCCGCTTCTCAGCGATATTTTTATCTGGCTTGTCATCGAGGAACTGATCGAGATGGAGGAGACGGGCAAGGAGAGATTCTTGCGTTTTTTTTAGGGCTTCCACTTCTCTTGCAAAGAGAGGGTCCTCTGACACTTCTTTGAGAGCCGCTGCATTTTTTATCAGCTGGTCGAGTGTCTCATCGATTTCATTTAATACTTCGCGCCGTTTCATGAACTACTCCGTTAGTATCCAATGTATAATTACTCTTAATTAATTCTGTCAACGTTAGTTTAATTATGGTTTCTTAACGTATTGATATTTTTGTAGAAAGAATTTTGTCTGAGTGCTAAAAATGTGCCATGGTAAAACGGTTTTGTCCTCTCGCATCAGGTTCCAAAGGAAACGCTCTCTATCTAGAAGGGGAAGAGACAAAAGTTCTCATTGATGTGGGAATTAGTTTTCGAGCGCTTACCCAAAAGCTGGGGGAGATCGATGTTGACATCGGTGAAATCGATGCGATTCTTGTGACCCATGAACATGGGGATCATATCCGAGGTCTTGAGAAAACCGCGCAGATGTTAGACATCCCCATTTTTTCTAACAGTGAAACAGCGAAAGCTACTCTTGGAGAAATGAAAAGTCGTCCCCGTTTTAAAATCTTTTCAACAGGAGAAACCTTCGAATTTGGCGAACTTGAAATCCACCCCTTTAGTGTTCAACATGACACCCTTGATCCTGTGGGATTCACCGTCCGTATTAATAACATCAAGGTGGGAATCTGCGCCGATCTTGGTTTTGCCACCACTCTTGTCCGCGCTAGCCTCCTCGAGTGTGATTATCTCTACCTGGAGGCCAATCACGAACCCTCCATGGTTTATGCTTGCAATCGCCCGATGATCTATAAACAGCGGGTCCTCGGTCGCCAAGGACACCTTTCTAATGAAGGGGCCGCTGAACTCCTCACCGAGATCGACCATCCCGGCCTCAAACATGTTTATCTCGCCCACCTCTCCAGCGAGTGCAACAACCCCGAACTCGCTATCCAAAAGGTCCAAGAGTCCCTGAAGCGGGACCTCTCCCTCTCCATCGCTCACCAAGACAAGGTCAGCAAACTCATTGAGCTTTAACTTCTCTTCCAGTAAACTCTCCTTGAATTTTAACAAAAGGGAAGGATGATGGAGCCTGTCAAAAATTATGTTCACTTACTCGGAGACTCAACGCTCGATAACCTGATTTGGTTGATGAGGGCTAAACATGGGGATCCTCAAAGTGCTTGTGTTGAAGGGAAGCTGAAGACAGAGCTTGGAAGTGAGTATACTGTTGTCAATCATGCCTGGGATGGATTTACGACGGGAGATGTCCTCTCAGGAGGAAATATAGGGGCTGTTCTCCAAGGATTTAGAGACCTTAATGCTTATCTTCAGGCGAGAGAGAAAGGTAACCTCGAAGGTGTTTTTCCTCTTTCAACCCTTAGAGCACAAATAGATAAAGATCAAAATGCCAAGCATTATGTCGTCATCAGCGTGGGAGGAAATGATTTTCGTGTAAAGCTTGCTCAGCCTTGGGCGCTTCTAAGTGAAATTAGTGCGGTGCAAGAGCGATACCTCCAAATTCTTGATCAAGTTCAAGAGATGGGAAATCAAAATGTTGTTCCCATTCTGATGTTTCAATACCGGACAGACTTGAAAGATCAAGTCTATCATATCTACAAAATCTTTAAGGGACTTGGGTTTTTTGTTGCTACACTCAATACAGTTGCCTTGGGAGTGATGGGGTATGCTGGTTACTGCTGGATGACAGGAAAAATCACTCGCGTTGTTGGGCTCCGCAATCTATTTTTAGGGGCCACTTTTCTCTATTTGAGTCATCGCCAATTGTCGCTCAGATTTATGGTTGATATGACGCAAAAACATACGGGGCTGGCTGTTTTTGAAAATGCTCTCAATCGCCTTTATGCTCCGATGATAGAACGTGCCGAGCGTGAGGGGATCACCGTCATTTATTCTAATGAGACATTGGATCCTTTGGACCCAACCCACTACATGTGTGATATCGAACCAAGTCCAAAAGGGGGAGAAGTCATCGCCAAAAAAATTGCAAAAGCAATCAAAGATCCAAACCCATCTCCATGACTAATCCTCAGAGAGGAATCATGAGGCCGTCGTAGGCGATATCGACTTTGATGTTGAGGTTGCACTCTTTGAGGATGTCATTATGGAGCTGCAGCTTGACCTGAAGGTCAGAGTCTTTATGGTTTGGGTCATGGTGGGTCACGAGCCACTCTTTGCAGCCGGCATATTTCATCAGGACCGTTGCATTGGGGATCGAGGAGTGTCCCCAGCCCACCTTCCGGTTGTATTCTTCGGGAAAATATTGCGCTTCATGGATAATGAGATCGCAATCTTTCAGGAACTCGATGAGTCCCAGGTGGGGCTCAAGGAGGGGATGTTTCAGATGAATATTATTGGGATGTCCTTGGTAGCCGAGAAGGGCTTCATTATCGGTGATATACCCAATGGTTTTGTTGGGGGCTTTGATTTTAAAGCCCACGGTTGGCCCCGGGTGATTGGTGAAGTGGCAGTCGATAATGATGTTGCCAATTGAAACGGGGCGATTATCGCGCAGCTCTTTAAAGGTCACCTTCGCTTTCATCTCATCAAGGCGGACAGGAAAGTAGGCATAGGCAAGCATGTTTGTAAAAAGCTCTTTCGTACTCTTTTCAAACCCCACAGGAGCCCAGACCACAATATCGCAATTCTTCTTATAGAGAGGGCTAAAGAAAGGAAATCCGGTGATGTGATCCCAGTGGGTGTGAGAGACGAAGAGATGGATCGTCTGCTTATCTTCGATCCCTACGACATCTCCGAGTTGTCGTATCCCTGTTCCCGCGTCAATAATGAGGAGATCATCTCCATGACGGACCTCTAAACAAGAGGTGTTTCCTCCATAGCGGACATATTCTGCTCCCGCCACAGGGTTCGATCCACGGGTTCCCCAAAAGCGAATGTAGGAGGTGAGGGTAGAGGGAATCGGATGGTAGCAGTGATTTTGAATCACCTCATGACCACCCTTCAAAGAGAAGGGCTCAGGTTTCAGCTCTTTTGCGAAGTACTTTTCAACAAGATTGAAGAAGTGAGAGATCTCGAAAGGCTTTGTCAGGAAGTAATCAGCACCTTCTTCGATCGCTGCATGGTAGTTTTGGACCATGACGTGGTAGGAAGAGACAATGATTCCCATCCCTCCAAATCGGGTGTTGGTCTTAATCGTTTTGATCACTTCGATCCCATGAATATGGGGCATCATTAGGTCGATAAGGAGTAGATCGGGTTCGAATTCTTGGATTTTCTTTAGGGCTGCCGGTCCCGTCTTTGCTGTAGCAAATTCGTAGTTCTTTCCTTCTTCCGACGTTAAGATCGCATCGATCAACGTCGTAGAGGGGTCAGCAATGAGTATTTTCCGTTTCTTTTTCGGCATGGGGAAGCACACTCCTCCTTAGCCGCATAGTAGCGACTAGAAGATTAAACCCAAACCCCAAAAAGTTTTTTCATGCACATAATTGCTTTTTTTAACTAGAATGCATCTTTCATCTTTCTAACATCCAGAAGCTTAAATTGATCATCTTCGATATTTTCGATTCAAAAATCTTCTGACCACTAGTCATTTTTCAAGAGAACGCGACGGCGAGAGCCATCGGGAGAGCCGATAACCCCATTTTCTTCAAGTTCATCCATGAGAGAAGCGGCCCGTGCATAGCCGATTTTAAGTTTCCGTTGGAGGAACGTTGTTGAGGCGGTCCCTGTTTCCGTGATGATCTTATAGGCTTCGGCATAGAGGTCATCTTTTCCTTCTCCCCCTTCGCTAGAGAGGAAATCGTCTTGGGACATTCTGTCAAACGACTTGATCAGATACTGTGGCCCTGCTTCGGATTCGATATGTTCGATGACTCTGTTGATATCTTCATCGCGCACAAAGACCCCTTGAGCGCGAGTGAGGTTATGGGAACCAGGAGGGAGGAAAAGGAGATCTCCGTTTCCAAGGAGACTTTCTGCCCCATTTTCATCGAGGATAATTTGGCTATTGACACGGCTGGCAACTTTGAAGGAAATACGGCTCGGAAAGTTGGCTTTGATCAGTCCTGTAATCACCTCGCGGGAAGGGCGTTGAGTTGCTAAGATGAGGTGAATTCCTACCGCACGGGCCATTTGCGCAATCCGCGCAATTGGGGTTTCTAAATCAGAGCTTGAGGCCATCATGAGGTCAGCAAACTCATCAATGATCGCGACGATGTAGGGCATTTTTGTGGGAATTTCCATCCCTGTTTCGGCTTCTTGCTCAGGATCGATCTTCCGGTGATTAAAGGCTGTAATGTTTCGCAATTTGAGCCGTTTTAGCATTTCATACCGCTCTCCCATCTCCTTGACAAGCCAGTTCAAGGCGGCATAGGCTCCATGAGCTTCGGTAATCACTGGGGCAATCATATGAGGAAGGTTTGCGTATGAGCTGAGCTCAACTTTTTTGGGGTCAACAAGGAGAAGGCGAACGTCATCAGGGCGCGCCGTCATCAAAATCGACATCACAAGACTATTGATACAAACCGATTTCCCTGAACCTGTTGCTCCCGCAATAATACAGTGGGGCATTTTGGTGAGATCACACACAACGTTGTCACCCGATACAGTTTGTCCAAGCATCACGGGGATGTGAAGCTTTTTCGTCCCCTTTTGGTACTCGCTGAGCATCTCCTTAAAACCCACCTCTTGGGGATAGAGAGAGGGAACTTCAACGCCGACCGCAGCTTTTCCAGGAATCGGTGCGATAATCCGGATCGATTTCGCCTGTAAATTAAGAGCAATATCGTTTTCAAGGACTTTAATTTTTTGAACCTTGACCCCCGTTGGAGGATGAACTTCAAAAGAGGTAATTGTGGGGCCGCAGTTGATCTCACCCACTTTTCCTTCGACGCCAAAACTTAAGAGGGTCTCTTCCAAAATCGCAGCCTGCCGCTCCAAATCTTTTTTCAGCGTCGGCTTATCAACTTTCTTAGCATTGGTCAGAAGGTTAAGAGGGGGAAGACGGTACCGTTTAAAAGCGCCCGTGTAGGACTTCGTGTCCATGTTCTTCACCCGCCCCGTTTCTGTCCGCTTTTCATGGTGCGTTGTAATCTTCAGATCGCTCGGTCCCTCTTCTTCCACCACTTCAGGGCGGTGCATCGGAGTTGGCGCGGGCCTTTGGACAGGTGGAGGGGCAGCCACCTTCTTTTTTTTCACTTTGATCGGGCGGAAATCTTTCGCGACCTTCAGGCAAAACTCCCAGATGCCTCTGAGAATTCCCTTGAAATCTTTCATGAGCGGGATCACCCGTGTATTCGTGAACAGGATCAAAGACATCATTCCCGTTAACGTAAAGGTAATCCCAACGCCGATGTTGCTCAGCAGGTGTTGTAGATTAAAGAGGGGAACATCACGCAGCAAATAGTAAAGGGGAACTCCTCCTAAATTGCAGCGGACCACCTTATGGGGGAAGGGATAAAGGGCGTTATAGACCTCTGAGTAGAGGTGGCTCACAAGAAACCCACTGCTCACCCCATTCACCTCTGCAAACAGGTTTAAAAGCATCGAAAAAGAGACGATCCCAATCCCAAAGTAGAGGGTTTTCATTTTCAGATGCTCAGGAAATCCTCCCATGAGCATCTTCCAACCGATCCATCCGATGTAAACCGCAACAAAATAGGCTGAAATTCCCAAGGTCCATAAAGCTGAAAGTCCCACTCCATAGCCAATCACTCCAAACCAATTTGCTTTGGGGTTACCATGGACAAAACTTATCATACACAAACAGAGCAAAACGCTTCCCACCAATGTGAGAAGTCCTTTAATTTCAGGATGCGACGCTTTCTTTTTCTCCATAACCCCCATCGTACCAAAAACTTCCCCAATAGAAAAGTGTTTTCAGACTAACTGAGATAGAAATGTTTTAGCTGGGACCTCAACAGGGCGACTATAGCTGAAACAATCCACCTCTTGATACTCCGCATCGATCACGACTTGAAAGGCATGTTTTGTTTTTGCTAAGTCGTGAAAATACTCAAGACTCGGAGAGAGAGGGTTTGAACTTTTCTTCACTTCAACGAGAAACCAAGGATTCCCGTTTTTTGCGACAAGAAAATCAACCTCTCTTTTTTGTTTATCCCGAAGAAAGAAGAGGGTGAATTCTCCCTCTCCCCGATCTGTCCAATAGTGACACGCTTTGATCAGATGGGAGGCAATAAAGTTTTCTCCCCTTGCCCCTTCTTCTTGGGCAAGAGACCAGTCCCATAAATAGACTTTTGGCTCTTTTAATAAAGAGCGGGTGATGTTTTTTGTCCAGGGCTGGAGCGTAAAGCAATAGTAGAGTTGATTCAGGGTATCCATCCATCGGCGGATCGTTTCATGAGAGACCCTCACCTTTTTTGCAAGCGAGGAGTAGTTCACCATCGATCCCACTTGTTTGCCTAAAATGGTTGCAAGAAGTTCCATTTGTTTGATCTCTTGCACACGAGTCAGATCTCTCACATCTTCATTAAAGAGTTGTTGAAGGCGAAGGGTGCTCCAGTTCTGGTAGAAGGCGTTGTCCCTTTTGAACAAAGGCTCTGGAAATCCTCCAAAGCGAAGCAGAGAGTCGAAGTCCTGATCGCTGATCTTCGTGGGAGATTGAATCAGGTCCTCGTTCGGCTCATGTCCTAAGAGTTCCGCGCAAGAAAAAGGGTGAATGCGGTAACGGAAATAGCGTCCCATTAAACTGTCTCCTCCCGCTTTATAGACATCGAGGCGCGCACTTCCTGTGACAACAATCTGGACTTCCCCTGCATGAGAATAGGTATCAAAAAAACCCTTCAAAAGGGTCTTCCAATCAGAATACTTATGGATTTCATCGAGAATCAGGAGGGGGGGAATGTCTCTTGCTTTGTGGAGCTCGAGCATTTTTGCAATCACCGAAGGCCCTTCCAAAATTGTTTCCCGATGATCTAAGTTGTCCCAGTTCAGATAAAGAAAATCACTGTGGACAGCCTCTGGTAAAAGGAGGCAGAGGGTTGTTTTTCCCACCTGCCTGGGACCCATCAAAAAGAGCATCTGTCGATGCTTCTTGAAGTGACCCTTAATCATTGGGGAATAGAGCCTTCGAATAAATTTTTTTTGATCCATGACCATTTTCTATATCCATATGCAGTTGGTTATGACCATTTTCACATACACCTATTAAATGGTCAACATCAATCATATCCATCTAATTACCAATAGGATAAAAAAATCTGAAATGAAACACGGAGAATCATTAGGTATTTGTAAAAAAGGAGGGGGCTGGGATGAACGAGGCAAAATTAGATTGTGGTGAGCAACGAAGTGCAATGGCCCCTGGCGCCATTGTCGAGGAGCGAAATGCAATATAATGAAGCCGCAGTCACCCCAGCCCCCTCTTTTTTTGGAAATGCTTAATGGAAAGAGGGCGATCGACGGGACTTGAACCCGCGACGTCTTGAACCACAATCAAGTGCTCTACCAACTGAGCTACGACCGCCATACGAAGAAGGCATTACTTTAACGCGAGTGGGAAATTTAGGTCAATAGAGGGGACAAGGAACTTTTGTGTGTGTTTTATTCATGAAATCTTTATACTTCCGGTGATTCAATAGAATTTTAGGATTGAAAAAGATGGCACCAATTATTAATTTTATCAAAACGGAGTCTCCGTGGCTTGCACTGATTGCAGCTGTGGAAGGGAATCACTTTTATCAAGAATACTTGAGAGGAACCGAGCTATCTGCAATGGCTCCTGCTTACCTCGGGCGTGAAGCCTATTCTTTAATGCAAGGTAGTCAAAGAATGACCCTTTCGTTTTCTAGAATGATTGCGGGGTTGGGACTTGCGTGGGCAGTCTCTTCCTACAGAGGACTAAATCACTGGTCCTGGGCAAAAAACTGGGCAAGTGTTGCTTTTTTTCCGGCTACCCTTTTGATCATTAGAGGGGTGACCCCGAATGCTGAGTTGAAAGTGATTGAGAAAAACTCGGATAAGGGGATCGACAACCCGAAATATTCCCAAGCTCAAGACAGGATTAGGTGGTTTTTGAGCACTGCGGCTGTGGTAGCGAAAGTATGCGTTTGCGTTATATTGGAGGGGGAACGGAATGGATCGCTCCCTTTAAAACCTTACTTCTATCATGGTACGATCATCACATGCTTAGCGGGTGTTGAACGAAGATATGTAGAGCCTAAACTGATGAAAGGGCTTAGTGATAGGGGGTATCCATACGAAAGTTTGGGTGGTTTTGTCTCTATGAGTGTGTGTATAAACGCAATGAGTTTGGGAAATATGGTTGTCGCTGCATGGGTGGCGAAAAGAGTGACTGGACATCAGGTCCAATTCTCTAAGACCTGCGCAATTTTATCGGGGGTTGCCCATTCCCTAGCTTGTCGATACATCTTCTCTATGCGCTCTTAGTGGCTGACCGTTGAGGGGTACAGGGGACTTTCGATTGGAGAAACGCTTGGAGATCTGTAGAAGGGTGGTCTTTCGCGTAGGCAAGTGCTTCTTCTTTAAGGGAGTCGAGCTCTTTTTGTGAGGTGGGATGTTTCAGAAGGAGATGGGCAAATGTTTCGTGGATCCAAAGGACCTGGTGGAGATAGCTTTCTAGCTGATCAAGGGGGTGAGTGGTCAGAAATTCAAGCCAACGCATTTTTTCTTTTAGGATGAGGATTTTTAGATGAGGATTGTTTGTCGTTGTGTAGATCTTTTCAAGTAGGGGTCTAAGAGGAAGGAGCGCATGACGGACAAACCCTTCTAGATTTTCTTGGGAGAAAAAATAGTGTTGAAGCATTTCTATTAGCTCTTTTTCCCAATGGGAAACCCATTCTTTTTCGGTAGAAGATAAAGAAGAAAAAATCCCCTCAAAAATCTGTTCAGGATTGTGAAACATATAGAGGTACGAGAAGGTTTCTAGAAGGGTGTGATCTTTGGCATAATCAACGAGAATGAGCTTCATTTTATCGATCCAATTCGAAAAAAAGAGGGGATTCATACCGAGAAGAAAGTCTGTTTGGGACTGGACCGTGTCAGAAAGGGTGTGGATCTCTTCAGCAAGAGCCGCCTCTTCTTCAATAAGCCAATGAGCCATCTCTTCTAAAACGGGAGGGTCTTCCAACCCAACAGTGAGGCGAAGTGCTGTTCCTGAGTTGCGGAGATTGGTAACCGGAAACCCAAAGCTATCTCGAATCGCACAAGGGAAATCATGACTCAGCGATTTAGCCATCAAGAAATATTGGAGAAAATAAGAGATATTCGTCAGATGGAGATGGGTCAGAGGAGCTTTTGTCAGGGGGCGAGCAAGATGAATGAAGGTTAGCCCAATAAAGGGGATCTCTTTTTCTTTCCGGCAAAGATAGATGAGACTCTCTTTCCTTTGGAGAGGGAGGAGGAGGGTATAGAATAAATCGTGGTGTTTTTGAATGGTTCGGAAGTAGTGATGAAGCCACGTTCCCTTTTCATGAAAAATAAGAGAGAAAAAGGTGGAAGCCGGCTGAGAAAGGAGGTTCTCAGTCTTCAAGGAAAAGTGGGTGCTATAAGTTTGCACAAACCCTCCAGAATATTTGTCGATTCCTCCTGTGTAGTATTTTGCGAGACTTGAGATGAAAATCAGATGGAGAGTCCCTTGCTCGATCTCTTTATCGAAGAGGCGAACAAGGCGATGGAGTTTCTCATCATGAATGACGGTTCCTGTAATGTCTAAAACAAGGGTGAGAGAAGAAGGGTTTTTCTTAAGATGAAGCCTTAAGATTTCCTCTATAGGGGGAATTTCAACAGACTTTTTTTCTACGAAATTGGGATAAAGATCCATACAAAGAACCTCCCAACCCTTTAAAGGGTCGAGAAAATCATCGATCGTTAATCCGCATGTAGGGTGGCAGAAAGATTCGAGGGCTGAGCCCATCAAAGAGTGGGTCACAATCTCGTAATAGGATGAGTCCAAAAAAGCGCAGCTTGGTTTTTCTCCGTGGAAGTCGAGGAGCTCTTTGAAGACATGAAAATAGCCAGACATCCCATTTGAATAGAGGGTGGTCTTTTTATAGGTGGAAGAGGGGCCGACTTGTTGAAGAGAATGCTGGAGTGAGGGGAGGGGCGTTTGTCTCAAAATTTGCTGGAGAGAGAGTTCTTCGAATGCAAGATAGACCTCTTCTTCGATCTCCCGTATTTTTCGTTTGAGCGGAAGTGTCGTCGATTGATCGATTTCAATGATGTGAGCGATGTGGGGATTTTCTTCGATGAGATCTGGATAGTGCTTAAAAAATTCGAGGTAGAGAGATGCAATCGTTGTTCTCGTTTTGAAAAAAGTTGCGCGTTTTGGTTCTTGAAGCGTTGTGACAGGATGGAGGGAGATTGGAGAGAGGGAATAGAGGCGCTCAAAAGGGAAATTACTCTCAATCAGAAAATGGTAAAGATCTCCAAGGTCAGGAACGGCTCCGATGCCAGACTGGATTGTTTTAAAACGTTTGCTAAGGGAGTCGATGTTTTGCTTAGAAGTCAACAGGTAAAAGGGTTGGTGGTGGATGGTAAACTCGCCTCCAAAAATGAGATCTGGATGACGGTCTGTCACCTCTTCGATGAATCGACCGATGCGATCTGGAAAACTCTTTTGAAGCTCTTTTGAAATATCTGTAAACGAAGTCTCTTTAAACACAAGCGAGGCCAAAAAGGAGAAATGTCCGGGCTGAATCGTATCGATCACGATTCTCTCTTTTGGGAACGTGGCCATTGTCTCCAAGATTGCTTCGATCAGAGGGAGAATGGCCCCTCCATTCATGCGGTAATATTCACTTTGGTTGGAGCGCCGCTGCTCAAGAGGAGAGAGGTGGATCGGTCTTCGCTCATCCAATAGAGTTCTCTTCGCATTTCTCGAAAGGTAGTTGAAGAGCCACACCTTGAGCTCTCTTCTTACGTTGGGCGTAAGAGGGCTTGATTTCAAAAGAGCAATCAACCGGGTGATTGCTTCGGCCCCTTTTTGGAAGACCTCTTTTAGATAATCTTCTTCGAAAAAGGAAAGAAATTCCTTCCTAGAGGGGATATGCGTTTTAGCAAGTCTTTTCTCCATATGGCGCATCGTGCGTAATAGAGTTTTTTTATTCTAGTGGAAAGTCTTAGAGATAGTCTCTTAGAGGGTGGCGTCAAAAGAGGAGCTGCTTCGGAGCATTTTCAATCAGGGTGATGATAAAGTGGGCGAAAGGAGCGGTCAGAAAATCAAGATGGAGGAGAAAAAGGGCAAGGAGGATGGAAAAGAGAAAGGGGACAAAGAGGTTATAAAAAAGGGAGGCAATAGGAAAGGTCTGAAAGTGGAAAAGGAGAAGAGGAAGGGTGAAGGTAAGAACCGCTCCTTGAAGAGCGCAGGCATTGCGAAGATAAGCGCAAAGGAGATAGGCGCCTTGGGAAGGAAAAGGGAGGTTTTTTAAGACGGTGTAGGGACGTTTAGGAAAGAGGAGTTCAAGTTTTTGGTTCATGAAGCGGTAGAAAAGGAGGATGCCAAGAGTGGCACCAAAGCTTAGCTGAAACCCAATCTGCGTGATAATGAGAGGATCCAGAAGAAGGGCAGCAAGGAGAGCGACACCAAGGGCGTTCAGCGGTGAGGGACGAAAATGGAAGATAAGAGCAATGAGATATAGGATAACACCGATCCATGCGCGACTGATGGAGGGGGCTCCTCCCATATAGAGGAAATACGAAGAGAGAAGAATAATCAAAAGGAGGGCCATCCACCTTTCAGGAAGAAAGCGTTTGAGCACGGTCCAAAGAAAAAAAGAAAGGAGGGCAAAGTGAAATCCTGAGATTGCAAGGAGATGTTGGAGTCCCACTTGGTTAAAATGATAAGCAAGATAGCGACTTTCTAAGTGTCCTGTTGCAAGAGCCGAAAGGAGAGTGGCGACTTTTTTTTCTTGAAAGCGGGAGTGAACCCACTGTTTGACTTTTTCTTTTTGCTTAAAGCGCCATTCGGCGCGGCTTGTGGTGTGCTTAATGGGAACCCACTCTCCTTTCGCTTTGAAAAGATAGTGTCCTGTACTGATCTTTGTCAGTGTCCCTTGAAGGGTGTAATCGATTGTTGCAGGGGGACGTTTTTTTTGGAGGGGGAGATAAAGAGAGACGGGGATTTTATGATACCGCTTGTCTCCTTCAAAAGTCAGAAGGGTCCCACGATAAACCCACGTCATTTTCACTGGGCCAGCATGTCGTTTCACCTCTTCAATGTGAAAATGGGCCGTTCCCGTTTCTTCGATAGGAAGGGGAAGATAGAGGAACTGAATCCAGAAAAAAGCGATGAAGGGAAAAAGCCAGAAGAGGCGCCGCTTTGTGCAGAAGGTAAGCAAAAGAAACGGATAAAAGAAAGCACTAGCGCACCCAATAAGAAAGAGGAGAGCCACAAAAAGGGCAGGGGTTTTCTTCCAAGAAATCATGGGGGAGATTGTGAGGGTTTATCCCTTTTTTTGACAGAGCCAATAGAACTGATTAGGGAGATTTCGATAGTGAATATAGGTTTCGATCATCCCCCATTTTTCAATCGAAAAAATCGTTTCAAGAGCTAGATGATACTCCGACTGAAAGCGATAGATGGCAACATAATCTTCCCGCTGGTACTCCCGAACATCATGGAAACAGGACTCTCTTAAGAAGAGATAGCCTCCGGGCTTTAGCCAAGCGTGTAGGTTGCATAGATAGGAGGTAACTTCCTGATCATCAAAATAGAGAAACAGCCAATTGATGAAGATGAAGTCGAATGTTTCTTCGGGGTAGCATAGGTCGCGGGCATCACAGCAAATGTAGTCGATATTGGTTAGGCGTTTGTGAACCTTTTGATTTTTTTTTAAGAAATGAGAGGCGAGATCGATCGCATTAACGCAGCTAGCTGACTCAGCAAGATGGCCCGTGAAGCGGCCAATTCCTGCGCCAATCTCTAGGACTCGCTTGTTTTTAAAGTTGGGGAGAAGGGCCAGAATCTCCTCTTGCTCTGCTTGGTCATAGCTTTCGATTCCCTTATGGAGGACCATGTTCGTGCAAGTTGGTGCTAAGTTATTCCAAAACTTATGGATTTTTTCCTTCATTCTTTTTTCCGCTATATTTTGGGAGCTCATCGTCAATGTTTTTATGAATGAGGCGGGCTCCACGTAGTCCTGTCATATAGTGGAAAACCCAATCGAGCATGACGGCAAACTGACTTCGATAGCTGACAAGGTAGAAGATATGGATGAAACCCCAGATGAGCCACGCAAGGATCCCTTTAAAATGAATGCCTCGGAAGTAGCCCACCGCTTTATTTTTTCCGATGGTCGCTAGACTCCCTTTATCAAAGTATTTAAACGGGCGCCGTTTTTCTTTCGGAACTTGGCGACGGATGATTTTCCCCACGTAGCGTCCTTGTTGAATCGCTGTGGGTGCAATAGCGGGGAGGGGCTTCCCATCCTTTCCCATTGTGCAAGCGGCATCGCCGATGACAAAGATTTCAGGATGTCCAGGAATGGAAAGGTCCTTTTCCACCATTGCCCGCCCTTGTCGATCAAGAGGGATATCCAAGGTTTTCAAAACAGGAGACGCCTGGTTTCCAGCAGCCCATATAATATTGCGTGCTGCAATAAAGTCCTCTCCGACTTGAGCTCCCTCTTCCGTCAGGTTTGTGACCATTTCTCCGGTGATCACCCGCACTCCCATCTTTTCGAGATCCATTTGAGCCCGTTTGGAGAGTTTTTCAGGAAAAGGAGGGAGAACTCTTGGAGCTCCTTCCACAAGATAGATCTTCGATTTTTCAGGATTAATGCGGCGAAAATTCTTAAACATCGTTTTATGAGCGATTTCTGCAATCGCTCCTGCCATCTCTACACCGGTAGGGCCAGCGCCAATGATGACGAAATTAAGATATTTCTCTGCTTCATGGATGCTATCCATCCGTTCTGCTTTTTCAAAAGAGATCAGGATCCGTTCACGGATTTTTAGGGCATCGGTAATTGTCTTAAGACCAGGTGCTAAAGGCTCCCACTGATCATTCCCGAAGTAAGAGTGGCGAGCACCTGTTGCAATCACGAGATAGTCATAAGGAACATGGTCCCCATTGACAAGGATGATCTCTTTGTTCTTCTTATCGATCGTCTCAACCGTTCCCATTAACACGGTGGTGTTGATCTGTGTGGCAAAGATTTCACGCAAGGGCGTCGCAATATCAGCTGGTGAAAGAGCCGCACTAGCAACCTGATAGAGAAGAGGTTGGAAAAGGTGGTGGTTTTTTTTATCGATCAGAAGAATATCAAGGTTTGCTTTCTTAAGCGTTTGCGCGCAGTTGATTCCTCCGAACCCTCCACCAATAATGACAACACGGGTATAAATCATCTTTCCCCTCCCATACCTTTTCCTTACAACATCGTTGCAAAAAAGTATAAAACCTTTTTACAATCGCACATTGGTTTTTATTGAGAGGAACATGGAAGAGCGTATCAGTCAGTATTTTGGAAAAGATGAGATTATTTTTTTATGCGATGAGCCAACCTGTGGATTTGAAGAGGGGAAAAAGAAGGCCCCTCGCTTAACAAAAGGGTGGCACGAACTTAGCCAATTAGAAGAGGATGTCCGTTTTGAACTCATTCGAGATTATTGGTTTAATGCGCTTCCCATCGTCTCCACCTTTCGAGCATTTATCGATCGGTTTTTTGCAAAAGTAGAAAAAATCGGTATCATCTCTACAAGTATAGGGATCTTTATGACTTACACGTTGAAAGATCGTCCAGAATGTTTCTTTGGAGGCCCTCCGTTACTTGATGAGGAGATTGAAACCCTAAAAGGGGAGGTGGATTTCTCATTGCCAGAAGATTTTTGTCGCTTTTATCGAATCCACAACGGCTTTTTTAAAGGAGGGGATACAGGGATCTACTCTTCGGGTGTTCTTGTAGAAGAAGCTAAACGGTTTAAACAATTGGGGCGTCTTCTGCAATTAGGGAACCAAAAAGTTCCGACCGACCTTCTCCTTCCCTTTTATCGCTCCTTCGGTTTAGATGTGTATCAATGCTTCTATAAAGAGTGGTATCCCGATGAAGGGATGGGAAACGTCCTTTGCTCCCTTTCTGAGGAGGCCATTTCGGATCCGAATCGAGATCCGATGGCTTTTCCCACCTTTTTAGAGTGGTTAACCTTTTATATGGAAGAGGTGAAATGAGACTGAAGGTGACAGACTTCTATAAGACGTATGGGATTGCTCTCGGCCTTGAATGGTCTGGGAAAGAGGTCGAAGGAGTGATCGAAAAGCCTCGTGTCCAGCGTCCTGGGCTGACCCTTGCAGGGGCGGTCAAAGATAGGAGTTATCATTCCCTTCTTATTTTTGGGCGGATGGAGCTCAAGTTTTTGAAAGGACTCACTTCAGAGGAGCGCGAAAAAAGGCTGAGAGACCTTGTGACAAGGAAAACACCCTGCGTTATCGTTTCCCGTGGGCTTGCCCCTCCCAAAGAACTCATGAAGCTCTGTAAAACATTAGACATTCCTCTGTTTAAAACGGAGATGGCATCGATGCCCCTCCAGACAAAAATTGCGATGCTCTTGACCGACTATTTTGCGCCTACGGAATCGGTGCATGGAACCCTTGTCGAAGCGTATGGCATTGGGGTCTTGATTCAAGGAGATTCTTCCGTCGGTAAAAGCGAAGCAGCCCTTGGATTGATCGAACGGGGACACCGTTTAATTTCAGATGATGTTGTTTTACTCAAGACTCGAGAAGGAGTTGGACTTATTGGATGTGGCCATGAGCTAAACAAACACTTCTTAGAGCTTAGAGGCATTGGGATTGTCAACGTAGCCCATCTTTATGGAGCTGTTTCTGTTCGAAAAGAGGTTCCCATTGATATGGTCATCCATTTAGAAGAGTGGGACGAAACCCATTATTATGATCGTGTGGGATTAGAAGAACGTTTTAAGGAGTTCTTAGGTGTTCGGGTTCCTATGTACCTTCATCCGGTGAAACCTGGAAGAGATACCGTTCTGTTAATTGAGACAACCCTATTGAACTATCGATTGAAAGAGATGGGATACCATTCGGCAAAAGAGTTTAACCAAAAACTGCTTGAAGAAATTGCGAGGAAGAAAAGTCTTGAGCGAAAAAGTTGAAGCATTTGTCAAAGTGAAAAACAAACTCGGGCTTCATGTCCGTCCTGCGGCAACAATTGCAAAAATTTTGCAGAAGAGAAAAGCAAAAGTCTCATTGACTTATAAGGGGGAAACAGTCAATGCTCGTAGCATTATGAGTATCATGATCCTTGCAGCACCCAAAAGCGCGCAACTTAAAATCACTGCAGATGGATCCGATGCAAAGGAAACTCTCAGTGAAATTCTGGAAGCTTTTGAAAATCGATTTGGTGAGGAGGGATAACGATGGATGAAGTTCTGAATGAAATCATCCTGAAAGGAGCGTCCATCAGTGGTGGAATTGCGATTGGAACCCTTTACTATGTCGAAGGGCTTCAAGAGGAGATTGTTCCTGAACTTTCGATTCCCAGTACAGAAGTTGAAAAAGAGATTGGTCGCTACCGTCGTGCGATCACATCGAGTCGTGAAGATCTTCATGACCTCCAACGATTTTTAGCCAAAGAGGGTTCTCAAGAAGCGGTTTCCATTATTGATACCCACATCCAAATGCTTGATGATCCATTTATGACCACATTCATGGAGAAAAACATTCGGCAACGGATGAAAAATACGGAAACTGTTTTCCGTTCTGTGATGTCAGATTACGAAAAAGAGTTTTCGAAAGTCAAAGATACCTTTTTTAAACAACGCCTTCTAGATGTGAAAGATCTTTCCCAAAGGATCTTAAGAAATCTCCACCCGAAAAAGTCGCTAGAAAGTGAAAAAATCCCTGAAAACTCCATTATTTTCACGAAGGAGCTTATCCCTTCTTCCAGTGCCCAAGCTTCCAAATGGCAGGTCAGAGGATTTATCACCGAGATTGGGGGAACCACTTCCCATGCAGCGTTGATTGCACGCTCAAAGGGAATCCCTTACGTTGCCAACATCTCCACAGATGTTTTGTATCCCTTAAAGGGATCGACAGTGATTATCGATGGGAAAACGGGCGATGTTGTTGTGAATCCCAACGAGGCAACCCTCCAGAGATATCGAGACCTTCTCGATCAAAAAATGCCAGTGAAAGAGGAACTGTATTCCTTATCGGAAGTGGGGACAGAAACACTTGATAAAGTTCAGATCGATGTTTTTGCAAACATTGAAAATCTTTCGGACCTTGATCTTCTTGCTTCGCATCATGCAGGTGGGATTGGCCTTTTCCGCTCAGAGTTTCTTTTCTTCGGAAAAGAACTTCATACCTTTTCAGAAGAAGATCAGTTTATCCTCTACCAACAAGTCATGGCAAAAGCAAAGGGGATGCCCGTTGTCTTCCGCACTTTCGATGTGGGAGGGGATAAAGGGAACGTCAACCACTATGAACCGGAGCCCAACCCTGCATTAGGGTGTCGAGGCATTCGTTTTCTCCTGAAAAACCGCGATATCTTTGCGCAGCAACTGCGCGCTCTTCTTCGAGTCAGTTTAGATGGAGACTTGCGGATTCTCCTCCCGATGATTTCTGATATCGAAGAACTTTACATCGCAAAAGAAATGATCCAGGAAGCTGCTTTGCAGCTCCGCTCAGAAGGACATGAAATTGCCGATGAAATTCCTTTGGGATGTATGATCGAAGTTCCCTCTGCAGCCTTCATGGCTCATGCTATCGCGCGAGAATGTGACTTTCTCTCGATTGGAACAAACGATCTCATTCAATATACCCTTGCTGCGGATCGAGCAACGGAAGAAACAAACAGTTACTACAGCCCGACCCATCCGAGTATCCTCCGCCTTATTCTCCATGTTGTTCAAGAAGCGGCCCGCTTCGATACCCCTGTGAGTCTTTGTGGTGAGATTGCATCTGATCTAAAATATCTCCCTCTCCTTCTCGGCCTTGGCGTGCGTAAATTCTCCTGTGCTTCCCGCTTTATTCCCGAAGTCAAGCGTCTCATTGCAACCCTCTCCATAGAAGAGCTTAGAGAATTCACCGATACAGCCCTTGACTTCGACTCCGCACGCGAAGTCGAAGAGTTCCTCTACGGGGATGATTTTCCACTCTAAGATATGACGACGTTGGGGAAAAAAAACACTATTTCACGACCAGCCAGTCGATCGATAAGCTCTCGTATTAGTGGTTTAAGAAAACAAATTAAAGATCAAATTTATTTTCTTTTGGAAAACGCTGAGGAGAACTGGGAGGATGGTTTAGAGATCACCCTTGATTTCTGGATCATCAGTATTTCTCTGCAACATGAGGAGTTTGTGACTCTTAGGGGTATCGAACCCATAGCTCATCTTATTATTGAAACCTATCGAATCAAAAAGAGACTCGAATGGGAGCTTTCATTAGACGATCCTTTGAGGCATATGGAAGTTTCATTGCACAGACTCTCGATTGTTTCTCCTTTTGCTTCTAAGGAAGTTATGAGTTGTCTTCTCGGAATTCAAATTGATGAAAACACTGAGAGACTGACAAAAGATGGGATAATATCAGCAATTCATGACTGTTTTGAGGATGCGACTCTTTTTAAGTACATCCGTGTGATGTCTCTTCCAAACTCATCAATCCAACTTTTTTATTTTGAGTTATCGGGTAATGAAGATAGTTTATTCGAGCTCGATAAGGACGCTGAATTCAAGGTGAAATTTTTAGAATGTATAGAAGAAAGGATTCAACATATTGTTCCACCTCTATTTATGCACCGAAATGAAGAAGAGCTTTTTCGTGATCTATTAACGTTAAGAAGGGAAATTTCTTCTCCTTTAGATCTCCCTCAAGTGATGGTTTTCTATGATGAACATAATATGGAAAAGATTGTTTTCAACGTTCTTATGGTTAGGTCTATCCCAAAGCATTCGAATCTGAGTCTTTCATCCCTGAATCAAATCATGTCAGAAGCACATATTCAAAATGGTCAAATCTATGAGATGGGAGAACTTAATGAAGGTTACTCGATTCAAGGGGACATTTTCCAGATGACTCTTCTAGAGATCTCGAACTTTCAAAGGAAAAATGATGCGATCGACTACTATTTGGCACGGAGAGAAATTATCTATTCGTTAACCAAAGGGTTAGGAGAAGTAAGAGATTTTAATGGGGGTATGCTTGTCAAGCAGGGGGAAAGGTTATCCGAGTTAAAAACGATTCTCTCGGAAGTCAATTCGGCCTATTCAGAATTCATTGAAAATTTCTTTTATTCTATTCGTCCAATAGAAAAACAGGCAACGCTTTCAATAACTTTGCTTCGTAAGTTCTTTTCTATTTTTAGAGAGCTCTTCGATGATTTGGCAGGTGATTACTCGTGCTTAGCAGATAAAGAAGTAGTTTTCTTTGCGATAAGAGATCGTGATAGGAGCGTGATCCTCGATTTGAAGAAATACATGATCAATGCAAAGCTTCAGAACCACAGGACTATTTTCTCGTCATGGGCTCAGGGTCGAATGTATTATCATGGCTATTTGCTATTTTGTAGTTCAACAGAAGAGGCCCAAAGGTTGGGTCAAGCCATCTCTCAACGATTTCAGGAATTGAAAAATCTCAAGAACAAAAAGAGAGATATTCTAAGACTGGCGAATAACTTTGTGCAATTCGAGCTGGACCCTAGAATTGGAGGAACTTCAGAATCAATGGCTGTGAATAAGCTTTTGTTTGAAGGGCTTACAAGATTAGAGAATGGAGTTCCGGTTCTAGCAGCGGCCAAGTCATATGTGATATCTGATGATTTATGTTCGTATACCTTTGTCTTAAGAGATCTCTATTGGTCGAATGGTGAACCAATAACTGCTGGGGACTTTGAATATGCTTGGAAACAAATACTATCCCCAAATTTCAATACCCGCTTTGCATACCTCTTTTATGTTATTCTGAATGCTGAACGTGCCAAGAAAGGTGAGTGTAGTTTAGATGAGGTAGGCATTGAAGTGATTAATGATAAGACTCTGATCATTAGGTTATCACACCCTGTAGCTTATTTTTTGGAATTATTAGCGATTTCTCTTTATTCCCCTGTGTATAGGAAAATTGATAAGGAGAACCCTAGTTGGAGTCGATTCAAAGA
Organism: Chlamydiales bacterium; assembly: GCA_024233515.1. Classification (GTDB taxonomy): domain Bacteria; phylum Chlamydiota; class Chlamydiia; order Chlamydiales; family Simkaniaceae; genus Neptunichlamydia. The sequence goes on along the minus strand of JACKPO010000004.1, from coordinate 113,642 downwards.
TGCAACGTTTGTCTGTAATGGGCCATTTAGGCTAAAGTCTCCACGCCCGTACTATCTTTGTGAAATGGAGCCTAACCCTTATTATTGGAACCCTAGAAGGGTCAGGTTGGATGGCATCTCGATTGCAACAATAAGCTCAAAAGCTTCAATTAAGCAGTTTCATCAAGGTGATTTAGATTGGGTTGGATTTCCTTTTGGAGCTCCTTCGTTAAAATCTATGAAAGATTGTTCTAATGCAGAGACGCTAGATTTTTCCAAAGTATTTTGGTACTGCTTTAACGTAAATTCCTTCCCTTTAACAAATAAGAAAATTCGACAAGCGATATTTTATTCGATAGATCGAAAGGGGATGATCCAAAAGCTTGGAGTAGATTGGATTCCGACTTACTCTCCATTGCCGATAGAGCATAGCTCATTTAACTCTTCTCACTATAAGACGATTGAGAATAAGGATTTTTCCTGTAAGCTTTTCTTGGAGGGATGTAATGAACTTGGTGTTTCGCCGAAAGACTTTCCGACTCTCAAACTCATTTATCTTGAAATTGAATTGTTTAGTAATGCAGCTAAAGCATTTAAACAGCGGATTCAAGAAGTTCTCGGAATTGCATGTGAGATTGAGGGAGTTAGTTTCTTAGAGCTTTTTGAGAGGATGTCTAAGGGGGATTACCAGATTGGGGTCCTTCGTTGGAGTTCTTGGGTCGATGATCCCCTCTATACTCTGTCAACTTTTCAAAATAGACAAGAAAAAATCAATCTCCCAAAATGGGAAAACGACAATTTCAAAAAATTAATTTCTTTAGCTCAAAGTGAACCTTCCAAACAGAAACGAGAGGAAATCATTGCCGAAGCAGAAAAAGTGTTAATTGATGACTTTGTTGTTCTTCCCCTTGGAGTTGGAAAAGATAAGGTTTTCAGAAACCCAGAATTAATCATTCCCCAAAAGGGAATGCTTGGAACCATTGACTTTTCGAATGCGTATTTTCAAAAGCCATTTGAAGAAGATAAGATTATTTTTAATTAATGAGCATCTTTGAAGGAGATAGACATATGTATAGTTCTAAACAAGTGTTTCTAGGTCAATCTACTCTCGTCTCTTCAAGACCCTTCTCTCTTAATGAGTCTGTTAGAGGGAAAGAGTGGGTATTCGTTTATATGGATAAAATGGGTCGTGTTAATAAGCATGTAATCAAGAGAGTGAATCTTGGATCACTGAGGATTTACAAAAATGGGTCAACTGTTTTTGCCAGTCACCTTGAAAAGCTTATTCAGTATTTATCGAAAGGTGTGGTGAGGGCGGCATCTGACCAACGTGAAGTTGCTTAAGTCGCCTTAATCTATAAAGAGCACGAGGGAAATAGATGACTGCGATAGAAAGAGGTTGGAGTCCTGTAATTAGCCAAAATAGGCTGGGACTCCATATGTTTTGTTGACTCATGTAAAGAGTGATAGGAATGATGAGGGGAGTGTAAAGTGAGTGGAAGATCATATAGAAACAAAGATCTTTGAGCGCTGTTAAGAGCATGAATGAAATGACAAACAAGCTGTTACAGACTAGAGAAAGCCAAATGAAGGCTGAGGTTGTTCTAAGAGATTCTAGTTCAGTAAGCTGGGTAATATTAGGACAGAGAGATCTGATTAAGCCTTCTCTGAAGATAAAGAAGGGGAGAGTGAGGATAATGGTGTTTAGGCAAATGAAAATGAACGTCGACCGAAGCAGTTTGGGGAAATAGTTCCATTGTTTACTACCGATTAAATAGGAACTGACCGTTAAAAATGCCAGTCCAAGTCCATCATTTAACAGAGCGAGATGAACAGTTGATCCAAAAGTGCATGATAGAAGATCGATCCCCCCTTTTTGGATCAGGATGCGGGCAGCAAAGTTCCAAGTGAGGATTGAGACCCCCTGTCCAACGGCTCGAGGGAAAGCTGATTTCAAACAATCTCTCAATTTTTTCCAACAAAAAGCTCCTTTTTTTGTCTGATAGCCGTTTAAATTCGGGTGAAAAAGAAATGAACAGAAAAGGAGTAAGCAGGAAATCATTTTGGCTACAAGCGTTCCAATGGCTGCCCCATGGATGCCAATACTAGGGATGATCCCCATGGCTCCAAAGATCAGTAGAGGACTTAGAATAAGATTTGATATTTGTGAAATAAATTGTACAACAAAGACCTTTCTCGTTTGGCCGATGCCTGAGAAAAATCCTGAAAGTGTTCCCTCGACAGAAAATAGAAAATTTCCGCAAATCATATAATTAAAATAGACCAGAGCCTCCTTCTCAATTGGTGTTCCCCCAAAAAAGTATTTCCCCACAGTGAGACCAATAGGAATGAGAAAAAAGGGAGAAAAAAATGAGAACCAAAGCATTTGCCAAGTGTAGGCGGAGGCATCTCGGTAACACCCTTTCCCCACAGCTTCTCCAACAAATGCTTGGACTGTTGAGACAAAGCGGAGGGTCATCATCTGAAAGAAGAAGTAGAGACCACTTGCTGCTGCGCAGGCCTCAAAAGCTGAAAGGGAGTATCTTGAAAGAAAAAAGCGATCGGCAAGGAGAATAAGATAGGAAGAGACAAAAGAGAGAATGAGTGGAACCGATAGGCTTAGGAGTTCTCGAAAGCTTGCAGTGGGGTATTTTGACAACCTTGTTGTTTTCATAGAAGCAGTTTCTTCTATGGATGAAAAAACTTCAACTCTTGACTTCGACTCCGCACGCGAAGTCAAGAGTCTTTATACGACGACTGAGCGGGCAATGAGTCCTATTTGCTGCCTTGCAAAAGCTTTAAAGCCTGGATCGCGGCTATTCTCAGCCATCATTAAGGCTGTTTGCCCTTGTCTATTTACAGCGTTAACATTCTCTTGAGAAATTACATGTCGAAGGAGCTCTTTGTTCCCCGATACAACGGCAAGATGGAGAGGAGACATTCCCTCATCATCTTGGACTGATGTCTTGCAGCCGAGATGAAGAAGTTGTTGTACTTTTTTGAGATCTCTTCTCTCTATTGCAAGGTGCAGAAGGGTCTTTCCTCCTCCAACTGGGGTATTGATATCCACTTTATACTGTTGGAGAAGTTTTACCATTGGTACATTGTTTTCAAGTAAGGCATGTTGCAGATAGAGAAAGCCCTCTTGCTTTGTGAAAGTCGCACCATTTTTTAACAAGAATCTAGCGATGTAGGTATCTTGCTTATCGAATGCGTCTTGAAGAGGGGTGATCCCCTGTTCATTTGGAGCGTTGATATCAGCACCTTTTTCAAGGAACTCCTGTGCTAATGCTTCATTTCTAATATGAAGAGATTTCAGAATATAGGAGGATTTCATCTCAATCTGCTCTTCAAAAAGATTCAGGATTGAGCGGGTAAAAAGTGCTGATTTTGATTGAATCAAAAGATCGATAGGAGTGTTTCCTTGAGGGTCTGTTTCATTCAAACTTGCTCCATGTGTCACTAAGTGGTGGACCAGAAAATGATTCTGCTTTGGGATGGCTTTGTGTAGAAGATAGCGCCCTGGTGAAATTGTCTGTTCTTTTAATAGAAAAGGTAAGGCTGCAGCGTTATTGTGATCGATTGCTATTTCAAGAGGTGTTTCCCCATTCTTATTTTTAAGGTCGATCTTAGCTCCCTTTTCTAAGAGGAATTTAAGAATCGGAAGGAATTCTTTCTCTTTTGCAGCTTCATGGAGTGGGGTATTTCCATCCAGATCAGGTTGATTGATCGAGGCCCCTTTTTCAACCAGATAGCGAGCTGCATCAGAATGGTCTCGTAGTCTTTCCAAGGTAATCAGGGGATAGGACGTTTTGACCGATGCCTTTCCTTTTTCGACCAGAAGCTTGAGATAGCTTATTGACGTTGTGAGGTGAATAGGTGCCATCTCATCGCGATTCATATAATCTGGATGTGCTCCGTTCTCTAAAAGGAATTGAATCACCTTTTCATTACCTGGCGTCATAACAGCAACATGGAGAAGGGTGTCTTGATATTCATTCACTGGTTGGTTGATATCCATTCCTGAAGAGATCATCATTTTCGCACTTTTGAGGTCCTGAGTCTCAATCGCATGATTCAAGAGCTTAAGCTTTTCCTCGGGTGTTAACGATTCCAAGCTTGCTCCCATTTTCACAAGCTTCAGAGCGAGGCGAAAGTGCCCATTTTCAAAAGCGAGATTGAGAGCATTTTTTCCATCAACTCCCTTTGATTCCAGATCGATCCCTTTTCGAATGAGGCGCTTTGTGAGGTGAGTATTACCAAGGACAACCTCTGTAAAAAGGGCTGTTATGGAATAAAGATCATTGTTAAGTGAATGTTGTAAGATTTGTTTAACCAAGTGACGTTGAATAGAGGTGGACCCTTTCGTCATGTCATAATCGAAGTAAATCGTCAGAAGATCTTGAACGGCGGTTTTTGCGTCCTGGGCCGTTTCTATAATGGCATGTTTGAATGCAGATAAAGCTTGAATAGCCATAGTTTCCCTCCCATAACTATTATTCTTTTAATTATGCGAATAATTATAGCATAATTAAACTTATAAATAATTATTAAAATAATTTATTTATAAAAGGGGGAGGGATGAGCCTATCTAGAATCCTCCGAGATTTAGGCCGCCGAGGTCGAATCCGCCTAGAGAATTGTTGGGGGAGTTTTCTTCGATCTTCTTCGCAGCATCGTTAAAAGCGACGATGATCAGGTCTTGGAGGCCTTCAATATCATCAGGATCGACACAGTCAGGTTTGATAGAAATTTTTTTAATCTCTTTTTCGCCAGAAAGAGTGATCTCTACAAGACCATTCCCAGCTTGACCAGTGACTTCAAGCTTCTGCATATCTTCTTGCATTTTAGCCATTTGTTCTTGGAACATCTTGGCTTGTTTCTTCATTTTTGAAAATCCGCTACCCATAGGTCATCCTTTGCTGTAAGTTCGACGGTAGTCTAACTTTTTTTGGTTACTTTTTCAAGGATCCGTTGAGCTCGATGCTAGCAAAACGCATGACCTGCTCTTGTTTAATCTTTTCTTGAATCGAAGAAGGAGGGTGAAGGGGGGCGGCTGAGACAGGAGGGGGAGGGACCTCTTCTTTGATCGGAGGAGTTTCTGGGAAAAAGGGGACCTCTTCGACTTGAGCTTTTGGGGGATCACCGATGGGAGTCGGGGGTGTTGGAGGAGGAGGGGTCTCTGGTTTGGGCGGTTCTGGTTGGGATGGCTCTTCCATTTTGGGAGGTGTGAGCGTTTCGGTAGTAACCGGAGTCCCTTGTTTCAGCGTTTCAAGGCGTTCTACGAGAGATTCAAGGGGGATTTTTTTCATCGAGCGGATGATATGGAGGAAGATCACTTCAAGGTGGATCTTTTTAAAGGGGGTGCGTTGCCCCTTTTCAATGGCATCAAGAAGGTAATCGAGTGTTTCTAAAACGTGGTATTTTGAATAGATGTTTGCAGAGGTATGGTAGTTGGGAAGGGGGGGAGCTTCTCCCATTTGCGTGGCGGCAATGGTGCGGAAGTGGTTTGCTAAGCTTTCGAGGACATATTGAAGGTGGGCTCCCTCTTCGAAGAGGGTATGGCTTAAGGAAAAAGCGGCGGCAAGATCTCCCTTGCTTGCGGCTTGATCGAGGCGGAAGAAAAAGTCGGTTTGGATGAGGCCAAGAGCTTTGATAGCGTGATCGCGGGTAATGGGGGGCTCTTCAAAACAAAGGAGTTGATCCAGGAGCGATTCAGCATCGCGCAGAGATCCTTCCGCATGATGCGCAATGACATTTAAGGCGCCTGATTCGACGGGCATATCTAATTCTTTGGTAATTGAGGAGAGTTTTTCTTCGATTTTTTCAGGAGTGATCCGCTTAAGGTCAAAGCGTTGGCAACGGGAAAGAATTGTGGGAAGAACTTTATGGGGCTCAGTTGTTGCAAAGAAGAAGATCGCATGTTTTGGGGGTTCTTCGAGCGTTTTTAAAAGCGCGTTGAAGGCTTCCTTTGTCAGCATATGAACTTCATCGATGATGTAGATCTTGTACTTCCCATGGGATGCAGCATATCCGACCGTCTCATTTAAAGAGCGGATGTCATCGATCCCTCGATTGGAAGCACCGTCAATTTCAATCACGTCTAAAGAGGAGCCAGTGGTGATCTCTTTGCAGGAGCGGCAAGCATTGCATGGCTCTCCTTCGGTGGAAAGTGATTCGCAGTTGATCGCTTTCGCAAAGAGGCGGGCTAGGGTTGTTTTTCCTGTGCCACGGGTGCCGCAAAAGAGATAGGCATGCCCGATTCTTCCGAGGCGAATGGCATTTTTGAGTGTTTGCACAATCGCGTCTTGTTGAAAGACCTCAGAAAATTTTTGAGGACGAAACTTTTTTGCAATGACTTGATATCCGTTCATCATGTATCCTTTTTGATAATTGTGACTTGGTAGCCCATAAATTTCAAGTGTGGTAGGGTGAAGTTAGGTAAATATGCCAGATGAAACGAAAGACACGCCCAAGTGGCAACGGTACCTAAAAGAGGGAAACCTTGGAAAAAGGCTTCTCATTGGGTTTGCTATCCTCATTTCCTTTGCGATTTTCATTCACTTTAAGGAAGTTCGGGTTGAAATGCTCGAACTTGACAGTCACGCGAAGAACTACATTGTGGCTCAAGTTGACTTCTCGTTTCCCGATGATGAAGGGACCGTGATCCTAAGGCAAGAATCAGCGCGTGATATTGGAACGATTTATCGGATCGATTCAAAGCTGATCGATAAGCGTCTCTATCAATTCGAGCAGTTTTTGATCCACGATCAACGGTGGCGCACTCTTCTTCCTAACACGACATTTGAAGAGCTCTACCAGGGGGCAGATGCGCTTAAGGATCTTCTGCAGAACCTTCGGTTTAGTGATACGCGAACCCTCCAACGCCTCCAAACACTCGACCTTCTCACCTCGGACTATTATCCTCTTCCCTCAACGTTTGATGGGACAACAGCGACATTTCCTGAAGGGTTTTGGGACATCATCCAGAAAAGGCTCTTTAAGAAAACAAGTGAAAAAGAAAACATCACTTATATCCTAAGTTACTTTCAGCAAGATCAATGGACCCTCAATAAAGACACGTCGGCGCAACGGAATTTAAGAAGAGAGGTCGAGGCAACGGTCCCTGAGCGGCTCAGTCAAATCAAGGCGGGAAGTCGCATTGTTGATCAGGGTGAAAAGGTGACGCAGCGCCATATTGCCATGCTCCAGGCAATGAAAAAGGCTTTAGCAGAAAACCAAAAGATTTGGGATCCCCTTCCTCTGTTAAGTAGTTTGATCTTTGCCACCATCATCACCTTTCTTGGCGCCTACTATTTTAGGATCAGTCATAAACAGCTGATCAATAACATCTATAAGCTCATGCTCTATGCAACGATCATTATCTTAACCCTTGTGATCGCAAAAGTGACCGAGTTCTTCCTCCTCCGCAATACTGGGGGTCTTTTGGAGGTGGTTCGTTATCCTCTCTTTGTCCCGTTTGCTGCGATTCTCCTTTGTGTTCTTCTCGATGTGGAGATTGCCCTCTTTTCGACGTGCTTCTTAGCTGTTGTGTTGGGACTTTCACTTGCCGTCGATCACACCCGCTTTATTGCGATTAACCTCATCTCGGGGGTGGTAGCGATCATTGCATCGCGCAATTTGAGGAAACGGAAAGAGGTTTTTGTTGTCTGCGGAAAGGTTTGGCTCATCTGTATCCCGATCTTCTTTGTCTATAACTTCTCCCAAAATGTCTTCTGGAACATTTTCACCGTTTCAGATCTCATGAGTACGTTTGCTTTCTTAACCTTAACATCGATTCTTGTCGTTGGACTCCTTCCTATCTTGGAGTCGATCTTCCGTGTGATGACCGATATTACTTTGATGGAGTATATGGATCCCAATAGTGATCTCCTTCGCCGTTTAAGTGTAGAAGCTCCGGGAACTTATCAACACTCCCTTGTTGTGGGGAGTATTTCTGAAGCGGCCGCCCAAGCGATTGGAGCCAATGGTCTTTTCTGTCGCGTGGCAACCCTCTATCATGACATTGGAAAGCTTTTTAACCCTCACTATTTTACCGAGAACCAAATGGGTGGATTTAACATCCACCAACTCCTCACTCCTCAGGAGTCGGCTCAGGTGATTATCGCGCACGTGACCGAGGGTGTTGTCCTGGCGAAGAAGCATGGTCTTCCTCGCCACTTTATCGATATTATCCAGGAGCACCATGGAACGACCCTTGTCTATTACTTCTACTGCAAGCAAGTCGAGCAATTAGGGGGAGATGTCGATGCTGTGGATGAGAAAGTCTTCCGCTATCCGGGGCCAAAACCCCGTACTAAAGAGTCGGCCATTATCATGATGGCCGATACGATCGAGGCTGCCTCCCGCTCTCTAGAAGAGGTGAATGAGGAGACGATTACCGACCTCGTCAACCGCCTGATCGGCCAAAAACAAGAAGATGGGCAATTTGACGATTGTCAGCTTACCTTTGAGGAGTTCCAAACAGTTAAGCAGACGATAATCAAGAACTTAGCTGTGGCTCGCCATCTCCGTATCAAATATCCTGAAAGACAACCTCAATAACATCAACAACTTACGCGTTAATTATATTAAATTAACCTATTTTGTGCTATAATAACACCTAATTATTATGATTAATACATTAAATAGGTGGTAAAAATGGAAGTTCCAAATAATGTTTTATCAGGCCATGCTCCTTTGTTAGATGATCAGCAACCAAGATCTAGAAGGGTATGGGGGAATGGTGGCGACAGAGTTGTTGAATGTATGGATCCAACGAGTCAACAAAATGAGCCTCTTATTCTCTCAACAACAGTAAGTGAAGCGAATAAATTGAATAAAGAAAATACTTCACAACCACAAAGGACCGCAGAGCCGATTGAAAAGGTTGCAGAACCTGTCCAAAAAGAAGCAAAGAAAGTCAGATGGGCTCTCTTTAGCTTCCTTTTTGCAATCTCTCTTCCACTATTTGGTCTGTTGGGTTGGATCTATTTAGCTATGGCAACCAGAGACACAAAGTCTCAGGAGCCTGAAGTAGCAGAAACAACTTTTCATGATGCACAATTGACCGGAACGACTTACGAAGAATTTTTAGAGGCCTATTCCCGTCCTTACGAGAAGACTTTCAAGCCTGGAGAAGAGGAAGGGACTAGGCCTGCTAGCGATGGAAGACCGATTATCCAATATGAACTAGCCCGTGGTTCTAAGGAGTATCAAGGAATAACATTGACAGGAGAAGTAGAAAAGACCCTTAATCGAGGAGGCTTTGCTTATCCTATCTATTATCAGGGTAATAAGGTGTCCACTAACCAGTTTCTTGGAACATTTAAAACCTGGTCAGAAGATCAGCTTGTAGAGGAGCCATCTCTTCACCAAGTTGCTGGGATTGCTCAAGTCTATCTTGGGTCTATTTTTCTTGCTCCTTACACAACAAGTGAAGAAACAGATATGATTCTTTCAACAGGATTACTTCCACATGATAGAGCAGATTCTCAGAGTGTCACACTCCTCCCAGGCAAAGATAGTCAAAACAGCGAGTATCCTTTGGGACGCGTTTATACGTTAGAATCTAAGCGCACCGTTGATTTTATGGTAATGAGTGGTGAAAGGATGGGCGAAATTGAGAAGTCATATGAGGTCACCGAGCGAGTCGAAATTACAAAAAAAGCGTACATCGATCCAACATCAGACTGTGAAGTCAGAGTGATTCGTACCGTAAAAGAAATAACAACATAGTTAGGGGGTAAGGAAAAAATTTATGGAGAAAGGTATTCCTGTTTTAGCTCAGACAAAGCGGTGTTTAGCCGCTTTTTGTTGTGGTGGCGGGCCAGGCCGTAGATCTTGATTTTTGGTTCGGTTCCTGAGGGGCGGATCACGTATTTTGATTGATCTTCTAAGCGGAAGAGGAGGACGTCTGATTTCGGAAGGGGAATCTGTGTCTTTCCTGTCAGGTAATCTTCGATCGCAATGACCTTTTGTCCATCGATTGTTTTTGGGGGCTCTTTGCGAAGTTTCTCCATCAGCGTCTTCATCGTTTCCATCCCTTCCTTTCCCCCCTCAAAGGAGGCGGAGAGTTGTCCTTCCAGGAAAGGGCCATACCGCTCGGTGATTTCTTGCAAGAGATCGACGAGGGTCTTGTTTTGGAGTTTGAGCTGGAGGGCGATTTCAGAGAGAAGGCAGGCAGCGCTTGTGGCATCTTTATCGCGCGCATGGGTTCCGTAGAGGAAGCCGAGCGATTCTTCAGCGCCAAAGAGGTAGGTAAAGGCTTTCGACTGTTCCCACTCGTGGATCTTTTCTCCAATATACTTGAAGCCGGTGAGGACTTCAAAAGGGGTGACCCCAAATGACTCGGCGATTTTCCTAAATAGCTCTGTGGTGACAATGGTAGTGACCGCTGCGCTGTTATTGGGGAGGGGGCGGGTCTGACAGAGGTAGTAGAGGGAGAGCGATGCGATTTGATTTCCATTGAGAGTGACAGCTTTCCCCTGATGGTTCACAACAACGCCGATCCGGTCTGCATCGGGGTCGGTCGCAAAGAAGAGATCTCCGTCTTCTTCTAACAGCTGTTTCGTCCCAAGTTCGAGCGCCTCTTCTTGTTCAGGATTGGGGGAGGGGGCGTTCGGAAAGTTTCCATCAGGTGTTTTTTGCTTCTCAACGAGGGAGAGATTGATAAATCCCCAACGGCGGAGCGCTTCAGGGAGGGTGGTGATTCCACATCCATGAAGGGGAGAGTAGACGATTTTGAGCTCCTTCCCAAGCTTTCGGTTGGTTTCGGGATGATTTTGAAGAGGATCGAGGGCTTTGAAATAAGCTTCGTCATCATCGACAAGATGGATCAGCCGATCAGAGAGTTCAGCCATGTTTACATCAGCAGGACTAGAGATCTTGGCCACTTCTGCAACAATCCCCTGATCATGGGGGGCAACGATTTGCGCTCCGTCGGCCCAGTAGACTTTATATCCGTTGTATTCGGGGGGATTATGAGAGGCGGTAATCATTACGGCTGCGGTGCATCTGTGGTGGCGACACCCAAAGGAAACATAAGGAGTGGGGCGGAGCTCTTTGGTTAAAAAGACTTCAATTCCATTTCCTGCTAAGACCCGCGCTGTCTCTTCTGCAAAGGTTTTTGAGTGGTGGCGACAATCATGACTGATATAAACCTTAGGCGCTTCAATCTTTTGTCCCAGAATGTAGTTCGCAAGTCCTTGCGTTGCCGTTTGAATGGTATAGTTATTGAGGCGGTTGGTCCCAACCCCCATGGTGCTCCGCATTCCTCCTGTCCCGAACGAAATCGTCGTGTAAAAAGCATCGATCAAGCCCGCAGGATCCTTTTCCTTAAGCGCTCGTACCGCTTCCTGCGTCTTCGCATCATAAGGGCTCTTCAGCCACTCTTCCACTCGCTTCTCAACATCTTCTGGAATATTGTCTTTTGTCATGCACCCTTTTTACATGATATCGTTTCTAAAAGCAAAATGAATATACGAATAACGATATCAAAACAACGAATGGCAAAACGTTCAGGTGAAGTTTTGGGCGAAGATATTCTCAATATTAAAGCCCCAAGCAAGGGTATACCTAACAGCAATACCATCTTATGAGGATTTGAGGTCGACCCAGAGTGAGCGGCTCTCTTTATCGGTGAGAAGGGGGCGGATGTAATAGAAGGTGCCGTCGTAGGTTTCGAGGGCATTGAGGGTTTTAAGGAGAACGGGAGAGGCTTCAATGTAGGGGCGGACGTTTGTGGTCGCGGGGAAATTTTGGAAGGTGTTTGTCTCGCTTGCAAAGATTTCAGGTTTGTAGAGGTAGTTTAAGAAAAGGTAGACGAGCTCTTGATTTTCAGAGGCTACGGGGATACACATGTTTTCAATCGAGATGAAGCAGTAATCTTTCGGAAGAACAAAGTCGATATGGGAATAACTGGTGGCGGCGCGGAGGATGTAGGAGCTTGGGATGACTGCAACGGTGGCATTTTTTGTCGTGAGAAGATAATCACCCCGCACGCCTGCGTAGGCTTCAACAAGGGGTTTTTGTTCTTGGAGCTTGGTACGGATCAGGGCGATTTCTTGGGGACCGAGGTGGTCTAAGTTTTTGAAGAGGTGGTGGGAGGCGATATCGATCGCTTCGATCGGATCGTTGACCATTGAGATTTTTGTATTGGGATGCGTGGGGCAAAAGATCTCTTTCCATGTGGGTTCAAAGGGGAGACTTTCATAGGCTTCACGATTGATTCCAAACCCTAGAATCTCCCAAATAAAGGGGATCGAATAGGTGTTTTCAGGGTCAAAATCTTGTCTGACCAGTTTTGGGTTCAGCGTTTCTAAAAAGGTCAGTTTAGAGTGGTCAAGAGGTTGTAAAAGATCTTCTTCGATCATCTTTTTCACGGCATAGTCGGTCGGAATAATCAGATCGTATCCTTTCCCTTGATTGGCCTTGAGTTTAATGAGGAGCTCCTCATTACTCGTGTAATAGTGGCGAACAACTTTGACCCCTGTTTCCCTTTCAAATTTACTCACAATCTCGGGACTGAGGATTTCAGGCCAGCTAAAGATGTTTAGCACTTGTTTATCTTCCTTCGTTCCCCCTAGGTAGTGTGTTGTGGAGAGGAAGGCGAAAAAGATGCCGATCCAAAGGGCGGCGATGAGCGAACGGAAAAAGATTTTCAACGATTGAGCTCCTTTTTTATTTCCCAAAGGGGGATCACGGGGGCATCGGGATGTTCGATCCCTTCGCAGTGTTTCTTTGCCTCTTCCCAATCGGAAACACTCTCAAGATTATGAGGCCACCACGGAAAAGTTTGGCACTGCTTGGGGCGATTTTTATACACTTTGCAAAGCTTTTGATTCTCGAGGAAAATGCAGTCATCGGAATGGGGATCATCGAGAAGGGCTAGGTCAAAGCCCACTTGCCGGGTATACTGTTTAAGAAAGTCTTCTTCGGACAGGTCAAGTTCTTTTGCGAGGTTTGTGACATCCTCTCCTTCAAGCCAGACATACCCTTTTCCTGTGCAGCACTTGCCACATCCCGTGCATTTGAAACGGAGCCCCTCTCCATACCACGGCTTCGAGCCAAAGGTGAAGATTTGCTCATCGATTGGGTTCCAGGCGTTGTCCCACTTGTGGACGGTGAGTTTCAGAGAGGTCGCATCGAGTTCCATAAGATTCCACGAACCGTTTCGGTGTCCCGTTGAGCCACTATCGAGAATCAAGGGGAGTTTGTTCGGTCTAAGATCTGCAATGGTTCGTCGATGGGTGTGTCCATGAAGATAGAGTTGAATATTAGGGTGGGTAGAGACAATGGCTTTTAATTTTTCTCCTCGAATCAGGCGACGGTGTGGCTTGTCGTGTTGGAAAAAAGGAAAGTGGTTAACGAGGAGAATATTCTGCTCGGGATCAATTGTTTTCAAAAGCTTTTTCAGGTTCTTTTCGATAATCGGAGAGAAAAAGCCGTTTGATGAGGTGAGTTTTGAAGCAAAGGTAGTATCCATAAGGATCAGGTGCCACCCCTCTGTCAAAGGGACCCCTGCGACACCATGCGCGCTCAGTGAAAAAGAGGACTCTTTTGGAGAGGGAAAGCTTTGGTAAAACGCTTTGGTTCGGTCTGCTTTTTTGGTGTAGTGGTCATGGTTGCCAGGGATCAGAAAGACCTTCATTCCCTCCTTTTTGAGGGTATCAACAAACCGCTTTGCTATTCGGTATTCTTGTTTGCTCGAAGTGGTGGTGAGGTCTCCAGAAATGATCACATGGGTGATCCCCTGCTCCTTAAACGTAGGGATTAAGGAAAAGGGGCGCTCATTGATATATTCCTTGGCCCGATTCAATAAAAGATTAAGGTTTCCCAGCCACCGCTTAGAGAAAAACTGGGCAGGGCTCGGCGAAAACCGGGAAAAATGGAGATCTGAAATATGGGCCACTTTAATCATGGCCCAAATTATAACGCAGGGTTACTTTTTCTTTCTCAAGAAATTCAATTTTTGAAGCTTTTTTTGGAGGCGGCGCGCCTTATTGACAGTTTGTTTTTGAATCGTTTGGATCCAGTGGCTCCCCTCCTGGTGGATGCTTTCAGGCTCTGTCTCCCATGTCACCTCTTTGGGAGAGGTCATGTGCGACTTCTTTTTTGAATTCGCTTTTCCCTTGGCAATTTTATTGGTCCGCTTAGAGGTAACGGCCTTTTTCTTGGCCTTTGGCTTCATCACCTTTTCCTCGGTCTCAATCTCTTGCTTTTGAGCCTGGCGGATCGCTTTTTTTTGCTGGTGTTTCATCCGGTGAGGGGAATTTTTCATAAAGGGGTCTCCTATACTTTAGACCCTCATCATAAAAATTCAAAAATACTTTTGCAAGGGGGATGGTTTATTGATTCTAAAGGAATAATCGTGAGAGGCCGATGAAGGAGAAGAGGACGAGGATGAGGGCGGCGTAGCGGTGGAATTGCTGGAGAGTTTTCGGAGAGATCATCTTCCGTGTTGAATGGATCGAGAGGGTGAAAATGAGCCACCAGAGAAGGGAGCCTAGGGCAACCCCTAGGGAGGGAATGAGGGCGCCCATGGGAGTCACGGGAGAAATATTGATCGCTCCAAAAATCGCAGCGTAGCCGGCAATGCGGATAGGAAAAGTAAGGGCAAGGAGGAATCCCATTGCGAAAATTTTGAAGGGGTTTCGATGGATGGGATCTTTTTGGTCGTATTTTTCATGGCTTCGGTAAATTTTGAGGGCCATGATGAAGAGGATGATAGTACCAATCAGGGTAAAGACGGGACTATCGAGGTTCACTCCGTGGACAAGACCAAGAAGGATCAGGGAGGCAATCAGTGCCCAGACAAATTGCATCGTCACGACTCCAAATACAGCAAGAAGTCCTGCTTTGGCACTTTTTTGCGTGATATAGTGAGCCACAAGAATCATCGATGAGATTGAGATGAAGGTGTAGAAAAAGCCGGCGCAAAGCCCTTTAAACAGTGTCAGGTCCATAACTTTACAATAGAGATTCAGAATTAAAAGTGGAGAGAAAAGTGGATCCATAAAACATTTTGGTGGATCCAATCCTTCTTGGCATTTTTTAAAAGGCGAAGGACATAGGAGAGTTTGAGTTCTGTCCGTTGATGATAGGGGATTTTAAATCCTCCTTCGACCCGTTGTTGATCGACACCGTGCGCTTCTTGCCAGAACCATTCATAGGCAAAAAAGGGAGCAATGTTTCTTCGCGAGAAACGAAGGGGGGGGATCAACTCTGATCGATTTCGATAGCGCCACCGGTTGTGTCCTCCCTGAGCGCGGTTAAGAATTCGGTATTCTAACCTGTTTCGGTTACCTAGGTAGAGACCGCGACGGTTACCCACTTGAAAGGTGATCTCGCCAAACGGGTGGGGCTCTCTTTGCCATTTGTGGTTGACGCGGTTGTAGGCCTGGCGATAAGCGAGTTGCATCGTAGTATAAGGGGAGTGGTGGTAGAGGATTCCCCCTTGGTAATGTTTATAGAAGAGCTTCTTTCGGTCATCCCCATACCAAAATTCGGTTTCTCCTTTTAGCTGCATCTTCCTGGAAACCCGAATATGAATGGAGTCAGTATTCCATACTTGAAAATCATGGTTCCCATTAAGTTTTGCAAAGAGAGAAAAAGGAAAAAGAAGGAAGAGGAGCCACTTCATTTAGCCTACCTTTTGGTAAGCTTTTAGGATCCGTTTCGGGGAGATAAATGACTGCCAATTCTTTTCACGCAATCGGAGGAATTTGAAATTGGGAACATAAGGGGGAGGGGTGATCACTTGACCGAGGAGAAAGCCAGGACGCCATAGGGCCATCTGTTTTGGGCAACTTGCGACGATCAAAGTGGGGATTCCAAGGTTGGAGGCGAGATGACCTGTTCCCGACTCATTTCCAATGAGGAAATGGGATTCATAAAGGTAGGCGGCAAGAGAGCTAAGATGGGGGAAAGAGGGGAGAGGAAAGAGACCACTCAGCCGCGCTTCCCATGCTTGTCGCTCATTCGGACCGACGGAAAAAACAGGCTCCCATCCCTTATCTTCCAAAAGGTGGGCCAATGTGATGAATTTTTCTGCGGTCCACGTCCGTTTGGGGGTGGTACTTGTGGGATGAATCACTACCCGTTTTTGATGTTTTCGGTAGGTCAAATCTTCTGGAGGGGTGATTCCATTTTCATAGAGTGGGTGATCTAGGTTCAAAATAGCAGCAATTCCATCAGCAATGTTTTTGACCATGGGCTGAGACCGGTCAAAAACAACATCCTCAGCGGTAAGAGGGCGATGTTTTTTCGGTTCATAGCTTGCATAAAAAATATGAATTTTTTTTCGGTAACGGTCGATAAGATCAAAAGAAAAGGGGGTGTTATCGTTTTGAAGGAGGATAAAGTCGAAAGGATCTAGCGTTGTGATGGTGGAGCGTTTCGCAAAGTGGTGTCCAGGAAACCAAGGGCTGAGTTCTCCCATCAAATCTTGGAAAGTGGTCACCTCGTATCCTTCCATCTGAAGCCGGTGAGAGGCGGTCATCATCATGAGACCATCTCCCATCCCTTTAGAGCAAATGACGGCGGCTTTCATCAGCAAGCTCCTTGAATTGATGCATGACGCGCCCGACAGTGACAAACGATTGCCACCGATTTTCTCGCATACGGAAGTTGATTCCCTTAAAGTTGGGAAGAGGGAAGGGGAGGGTTGCCACTTTTCCGAGTGTCCAATCGGGGCGCCATAGGCGTACCCGTTTAGGATTTCCCGAAATGGTTAAGGTCGGAATTCCTAAATTAGAAGCTAAGTGCCCGAGACCTGAATCGTTTCCAATTAAAAATCCTGACTCATAGAGATAGTCTTTCACCTCTTGCAATCCCTTAAAAGAAGGGAGGTCAATTCCTTCAATTGTTTCCCACTCTTTCCGCTCATGGGGTCCAACACAAAAAGTAGCGGTATACCCTTCCTTCTCTAATTTGTTTGCAAGCCGCAAAAACTGCGTTTGTTTCCAATTCCGTTTTGGGTCTTGACTTGTTGGATGGATAACAACACGTCTCGGGTATTTTTTGAAGGTTTTTTCAGGGTTGATCGATAACCCGTTCTCTTTGGAAGGAGAGGTTTTGAGGAGCTCTTGGCACCCCATAGAAAGGTTGGTTGCAACAGGGTGGCGAGGATCGAAAAGGATATCTCCCTCTTGAAATTTTTTTGAAGGGGTTGGAAAGAAAAAGGTGACGTGGCTGAGCTTCCCCTGCTCTCGAAGTTTGAAAAGATGCCACGCTCTTTCAGAGTTATCATTTTCAACAAGGACCCGGTCGTATTTCATTAGCTCTTCTTCTAATGTTTCTAAGGGAACATGGGGAAGAAAATGGTCCCCTTCGAAAAGGAGAGAAAGATCCTTTGCTGCGTCGTGGTAAATGGTCGGGGAATATCCGGCACGTTTGAGGTGATGGGCTCCAATCATCATGAGGAGCCCATCGCCAATTCCCGATGCACAAAGGAGGGCAGCCGGCCTCATGCCGTTTCTTCCTCATCCTCTGGAGCGTCAGTAACAAGAGCTTCTGAGATCAGAATGACTCCAGCAATCGAAGCAGCATATTTGAGGCAGTTCTTCACAACCTTTGTTGGGTCAATGACATGCCCTTTGACAAGATCGATCACCGTTTCGCTTTTTGCATCAAATCCAAAGCCATTTCCTTTTGCAAGAACTTCTTCTAGATAAAGAGAGCTATCTTTTCCGCAATTCTCAACGATCTGCTTGAAAGGAGCTTGGCAAGCGTGAATAACAATTTTCAGTCCCACCATCTCCTCATCGGTCAGCTTCAACCCTTTCACGTTTTGGCTAGCACGAAGCAGAGCAACGCCTCCTCCTGGAACGAAGCCACTTTCTTGGGCGGCACGGGTTGAATTGAGGCTATCTTCAAAGACCTGTTTCTTCTGTTTCATTTCGGGTTCGCTTGGGGCTCCCACGCGGATGACAGCAACTCCACCTTGGAGTTTTGCGCGCCGCTCTTCGAGTTTTTCGCGGTCGTAATCGCTACTTGCATTTTCAAGTTCTGCATCGATCACTTTAATCCGCGCTTCGAGCTCTTCTTTTCGGCCAGCTCCCCCCACAATTGTGGTGGTTTCTTTAGAGATTTCAATCTTTTCTGCGGAGCCAAGAACCTCTGTTCCAACTTCTTTGAGCTGCATTCCTTTCTCTTCAGAGACAACAGTGGCTCCCGTAAGGACAGCGATATCTTCGAGCATCGCTTTACGTCGATCCCCAAAGCCTGGCGCTTTAACCGCTGCAACTCTTAGAGTGCCACGCAGCTTATTCACGACAAGTGTGGAAAGGGCATCACCTTCAATGTCTTCGGCAATGATAATGAGTCCTTTTCCTGTAGAAGCAAGAGGCTGGAGGATGGGGAGGATCTCTTGAATCGATGAGATTTTTTTATCAGTGATTAAAATTCCTGCCTGATCCATTTCGACCAGCATCGACTCTGCATTTGTGCAGAAATAGGGGCTAGTGTACCCACGGTCAAACTGCATTCCTTCGACCATTTCGATCGTAGTGGTCGTCCCTTTTCCTTCTTCAATCGTAATCACCCCAGAGTTGCCCACTTTTTCGATCGCTTCGGCAATGGTTTTTCCAATCTCTTCATTTCCAGAAGCAGAGACGGTGGCAATGTTGCGAATGGCATCACTATTTTCAACGGGAGTGGCTAATGCGTCAAGTTCGCTAAGGACAGCATGAACCCCTTTTTCAATGCCACGCTTTAGACCGATGGGGCTGATCCCAGACGCAATGTTTTTGATCCCTTCTCTAACAAGAGCGCGCAACAAGATAATCCCTGTTGTGGTTCCATCTCCCGATTTTTCTTTGATCTTACGAGCGACCTCTTTACCCATCGATACCCCCATGTTTGCATAAGGGTCTTTGAGTTCGATATCTTTTACGACGCTATTTCCATCATTTGTAATGATGGGAGCTCCCCAATTGGATTGGATTCCCACATTTTTTCCTTTAGGTCCCAAGGTGACACCGACGGTATCCGCAAGTTTATCGATCCCTTCCTTCAGTTTTTCGCGCGCGGCTTCTTCAAAGATAATGTCTTTCGGCGTAGTCATGGATTATATTCTCCTCATTTCTAAGCTCATATCGATTGCTTTTACAGTATGAGTGAGCGCTCCAATCGAGAGTCCATCCACACCGGTGTCAGCGTATGAGCGGATATTTTTTAAATCGATTCCCCCAGATGCTTCTAAATAGATCTGGTCCTTCTTTCGTTTCACAAAATTTTTTATCATCTCAGGATCCATATTATCAAGAAGGATTGCATCGGGGCAAGCATTTACCGCTTCCTCAAACATTTTTTCATTTTCCACCTCGACTTCGATCTTCATTCCAGGATGTTTCTCGCGAGCGCGTCTTACCGCCTCGGTGATCGAAAGCTCTGCTAAGTGGTTATCTTTAATCAAAATTTGATCAGCCAAATGGAAACGGTGATTTTTTCCTCCACCCATGCGGACCGCATATTTTTGTAAATGGCGGTGTCCAGGAAGGGTTTTGCGCGTATCTAAGATATCGCATTTCCCTTTGGCAGCTTCTACGAACTCTCTTGTTTTGGTGGCAATACTCGTTGTATGCTGTACAAAATTAATGAGTGTCCTTTCTAAAGCAAGAAGGGAGTAAAGGGGACCCTCCATCTGAGCGATAGGTCCTCCTTCAAAAAAGGTTCCGTCATTCACGAGTAAGGTGACATTGAGCTCCGGGTCTATCGCATCAATCATCAGGGGAATAAAAGAGAGGCCAGCAATCACTCCAGATTCTTTTAAGAGAAGTGTTGCAAAGCCCCTTCTTGGCTCTAAGCAGGCCGTTGTGGTCAGATCGGAAAAGGCGTGATCTTCCTGAAGGGCGAGCGAAATATTTCGTTTGAGTTCTTCAAAGAGTTGTGGGTTCATTCTGTAAAAATTTATCGTAAAATGCCCTTTTTGACAAGATTTCCTATTTAAAAAATACATTATTATTTATTTGAAGATAAAGGTTGCGATTAAACTGTAATAATGAATTTTATTTTTCGAGTTATATCTAAAATGATTCAAAAGTTGGTTTTTGACTGCGTTGGCTTTATAGCAAATTTCTTCCCTTCACTCGCGCCTTGTGCTCGCGCAATGGTCGCTCACTCCAGGCAAAAATTTGCGCGAGCCGCCTTGCCAAATTCCCAACTTTTGAATCATGTTAGGTCTCTATTATTTTCCGTATTGGTTATTCCACTCTTTGGCCAAGAGAAGATGACGCTAGATTTAGATAAAGCGGTTTCACTTGCAATGGAACATAACCAACACCTCAAAGAGGTCGAGTCTTTAGTTGAGAAGGCTCGGTATGGATATCTAGCATCGATCTCCGATTGGCTCCCGAAGTTGGAACTCATCAGTCAAGCTTATCAAACTCAGCATGACCAGATTGGAGGATCGAATGCAAAGAGTTCGTTTTTAACTCAGCTTGTTCTCACTCAAACCCTTTTTTCATCCTCGACATATTACAATATTCAGCTTTCGAGCCTTGTTTATAAGGAATTGGAACTGATAAATCTAAGCCTTGTGAATGACATTCTCTATGATGTCCGAAGAACCTACTATCAAGTCATCCTCGACCAAAGACAGCTTGAAACAGCAAGGACTCATGTGGAAATTCTGAAAACGCTGGCGCAACGGATGGAAGAAAGGTATCAGATTGGGACAGCCACTTCGTTTGATGTGAATCAAAGTCAGGTGGCAGTAGCAAATGCTCTGTCTGTCTACTATAAGTCTCTGAAAAAGTTGAAACTCGATCTTAACCTTCTAGAAAAGGTTTTGGGGTATGATCCAGGATCGGTTGTTATCGAAATCTCTGAAGAAACGATTCCAATTGAATCGGTCCCTTTTTTAGACGAAAAGCTCAAGGGAAAAAAAGAGGTATTTCTGGAGATGACCAGTTCTTATGGGTTTATCTTTCCTCGCTCCAATCCTGAGGAGCAGGAGAACATGGTCGATCATCTCTTTTCAGATCAGGAAATCCATGATTGGGAAAAAAAAGCGTTGCTCTTACGCCCTGATTTGAAAAAGGCTGAAAATCATTGGAAAATTGCCAATAAAAATGTTGCAAAAGAAAAAGGGAAATATTTCCCCAAAGTCGATTTAGAAGTGAGTTATGGGGGAGAGCCAACGCCTTTTGATGAGTACCCTCGTTCGAGGTTTAATAACCAGTCGTTTCAATGGGGGGTAGGGATCAATCTCAAATGGGATCTTTTTGATAGTTTTAAAAGAGAGCGGACCATCCGTGCTGCTGAGGCAAAGTCTCAAGCAGAGAAGTTTAGCTGGAATTATCAAGTCCAAAAAGCCTTTCAAGAAGTAAGAGATCAAATCTTTTCCATAGAAAATGCGATTGCGATCACCCTTTCTTCAGAGGGGAATGTCAAGCTTGCAGAGCAAACCCTTGCTCAAGCAGGTGAAAAGCTAGAGATAGGTTACATTTCAATCTTCGATTATCAAATCTCCGTCAATAACTTTATCGAAGCGAAATATATCTATGATGATTCTCAATTTGCACTCATCGATGCTTACTATCAGCTTCGACATGCAAGTGGGGTCGATGTCAATGTGAAAGAGGATGAAGATGCATGGAAGATAAAGTCGTCAAAAAGAAAAGATTAAGCCCCTGGATTTGGGGAGGAGGCATCCTTCTCCTGATCATGATTGCTAGCGTGGTTGGAGTCTATGTTATTCAAGGAGAAAAAGTTGTTGCAACAGAGGATGCTTTTATCGATGGATACCGCATCGATCTTGGACCCGATATTTTAGGTCGGATTGTTGAACTCAAAGTGGATGAAGGAGATTTTGTTAAGCAAGGGGACGTTGTTGCCATCTTGCAGCAAGATATCTTTAACTCTCAAAAAGTTGAAGCGGAAGCAGCTCTTGAAAGTGCGATGAATCATGTTTCTGTAGAAAAAGCTCACTTCGAAAAAATTCGGAATGATTATTGTCGAGCGACCAAAGGGATTCAAGATCGGATCATTTCGAACCAGGAGTTTGATCATGTCCAAAAGGACTTTGAAATGGCAGAAGCGACTTATAAAAAAGCTCTTGCAGACGTTCTTTTAGCAGAATCCAAGATCGGGCTGATTAACACCTATTTAGATCATATGGTGATCGTTGCTCCCTTCGATGGGAAAATTGCGAAACGATGGGCATTTACGGGAGACGTGATGCGTCCTGGGCAAGCGATTTTTACCATGTATGACCATCGTCAAATTTGGGTTCAAGCAAACTTAAGTGAGAAGAAGATTGAACATGTAAAAATAGGGGATCGAGTTGAGATACATGTCGATGCTTATCCCGATAAGAAATTCAATGGGAAGATTTTCACGATTAAATCGGCGGCTGCCTCGCAGTTTTCTGTGATTCCTCAAAACAATGCCACAGGGAATTATACGAAAGTTGCTCAAAGGATCCCTATTAAGATGACGCTACAATGCCAAGATGAAGAAGATCTTTATCTTTTTCCGGGAATGAATGTGGAAGTGAAAATCAGGGTGAAGAATTAGGATATGCACCCTCTAAATTGGCGAAAGCCCACTCTCATTCCTCTAAGCAATCCCCTCCTCCCCTGGATGATTTTAAGTGTGATTATTTTTACGAATGCAGCGGCTGTGATTTCAGCGTTCTCTGTGATGATTGCAGATTCTTCGATCCAAGGGGAATTGGTGGTAGGGGATTATAAAAATATGTGGCTTTCCTTAGCCTATCTTTTGATCACAGCAGTCACAGTTCCCCTTTCGAATTGGTCTGCGGATCGATTTGGATATAAAACAATTTTCTTTCTAGGAGCGGTGACCTTTTTTCTCCCGACATTTTTTTCAGGATTTATGACGAATTATGAAGGGATGATCACTCTTCGTTCTCTATCGGCGGTAGGTGGAGGCATGATCTTTCCAACGTCGATTACCCTCATTGATGAATCGTTCTCTAAATCGAGGCGTACCGTCGCTTTAGCCCTTTATGTCGCCGGAGCTTTTGGAGTGGGGACAGTGGGGGGGATATTTTTAGGAGGAGCGCTCACAGAATTTTATTCTTGGCACACGGTCTTTTTTATCATGGGAATTTTTGGCCCAATTGTTTTTATTGCTTCATGGCTACTTATCCACGAAACGCAACAAAAAGAGATGGGTCCCTTCGATTTTATTGGGACCCTCTTTTATCTTCTTTTCATTTGGAATATTGTTGTTTGGCTTTCCAATCTGAAGCAACCCTGGGACACAGAGGGATTTCGCGCACCATCTTCTGAACTTGCTTTGACCTTGGGAGTCCTCTTTTTTATCTGTTTTGTTTGGAGAGAACTCACGACCAAGCATCCACTTATAAAAATTCATCTGTTAAAATCGCGCCCATTTGTGATCAGTAATGTGGCGATCTTCGTGATTGCTTCTGCTTTTTTCTCTACAGTTTCCAACTTGACAATGATTTTCGAGGATGAACTCTCCTATTCAAAATATCAAACCGCCCTTCTTCAAATTCCCTTTGGAATTTTCTTAGGGCTTTTCGGGGCTTTGAGTGGGATTCTCAGTAGCAAAATAAGCGTCCGGATTCTAGCTGTTATTGGGATGGCGCTGACAGCGCTTAGCTGCTTTAGTGGTCATAGTATCACGATTCAGAGCCCTCATTGGCAGTATTATAGTGTCGAAATCATGCGAGGGATTGGAATTGGACTATCGCTGGGACCCCTTACTGCTCTTGCCATGAAAAGAATTAGAATGGAGGATGTTGGGCAGGCTGCAGTCATTATTACTCTATTCCGGCAACTTGGGGGATCAATGGGGTCGATGATTACAGGATTGATAGAAAGGGTTCGGTATCCCTTTCATTTATTAAGATTTGGAGAGCAAATGAAGCTCTCTTCGCCAGCCCTTCAAGAATATTTAAGAAAAAAAAACGACTATCTTGTTGAAAATGCTGGGTCTATTCCCGATGTTTTTCCGGTAGGAAGTGAGGGATTTGGCGAGGCAGCAAGCATTAGAAGTATGGATCAACTCGTAGAGTATGCTTCAAAGCAAGCGCGTATCTTATCCATCAACGACGCTTACTATCTGATCGGTTGGATCACCTTAGCAATTCTTTGCACAATTAGCTTTTTCATGATCAGAGCGAAAATACGTGAGCGACGGGAAAATATTGTGGTCTAAGAGCTTTTGGGGAGGTGCTTACGCCCCCGTTTTTTTGTCGAGACCTTCGCTTGGCGGCCGTAGACCACTTCGTGGAGGTTCTCAACAGCCATAAAGGCTTGGGGGTCTTCGCGGAGAACGATCTCTTTCAGATCAGCTAGATCAAGACGCTCGACGATCACAAAAAGGATTTCGCGAGCATCCCCTGTGTAACCGCCCCGACCATACATGACCGTCAGACCAAGACCCATCTCATGCATGACAAGTTGGGTGAGTTCCTTCGGCTTAGAGGAAATGATCATCACCGACTTGAGCTCATCCAATCCCACAATCACAATGTCCATCATCTTAAATGCGACGACATAGGTAAGTAGCGAGCGGAGAGCAATGTGCCAATCTTCAAAGATAAACCCGTAAGCAGCAAAGATAAAAACATTAATGAAAAGGACGACCTGACCAACCGTAAAGCCTTTCTTCCTGTTGATGATAATCGCCAAAATTTCCGTTCCATCAAGACATCCACCATTGCGGATAATGAGTCCAGCTCCAATCCCTAAAATGGCACCTCCAATCACAATGATCTCAAGAGGGTCTGATTCAAAAGGAGAGGAAAAACGATTCAAAATGACAAGTGAAATCGAAAACAAGATCACCGCGATAATCATCTGAATGAAGAAGGTGCGCCTGATAAACTTATACGATAAATAGATGAAAGGAAGGGTGAGAATGATGAAGTAAATTGGAAAGAGGGATTTTGTCGACAGACGGGTTAAAATCATCGAAATCCCGATGATCCCTCCGTCAATAAGGTCATTAGGAAAAAGGAACACCTTAATCGAAACCGCAGCAAGGAACGCGCCAACCGCTGTCCAAAAGTAGGACAGAAGAAGCTGTTTAATGTTTCTAGGTTTTGCGTGTCCGTGACCCATAAGAATTACCTTACCAAAACTCTCCATTTCTTCAGTAGAAAAATTTCCCCACCCCCAGAAGAATTAAACAGAGGTGAGATGATTTTTATACTGTCGTATAAGGATGTTTGAGAAAAAAATCCCTGTTGAAAGGCTTCTTTTTTTGAGGAAAGTTCAAGGCGCATGATGCAGGCAACCCCCAGCGGGGCTCATGAAGGAATGCAACGAAGAAATTTTCCAAAAAAAGGAGAAAGGCAACAGAGATTTTTGTCGAAAACGTCCTAAAGGACGCGGGAGACGAGACTCGAACTCGCAACTTCCAGCGTGACAGGCTGGTGCTCTAACCAGTTGAACTACTCCCGCAACTGGATTTATGGGCGCAAAAGGACTCGAACCTATGACCGCCTGTGTGTAAGACAGGAGCTCTACCAACTGAGCTATACGCCCGCTCAATAAGATAGTTATGTTAAAGGGATGGTCTTTTTTTCTCAATAAAAATATCAAAATGTGTAAGCGCAAAATGATAATGTCACCCTCGAGCAAAATAGAAATGTCACCTTTGATAGATTTGGAGGCCGTGGAGGTGCCCTATGAAGGAGACATTGAAAATGACGGTAAAAGAAGCCGAGCGCCTTAGTGTGATGAGACAAATAGATAAGAAAATTTTGACAATAAAAAAAGGAAGCGAAGAGCTAGGATTAAGCCTGAGGCAAGCTAAAAGACTAAGAAAAAAGTATAAAGAACGCGGAGAAGAAGGATTAATCTCTCTAAAAAGAGGAAAACCAAGTAACCGGAGAACGGAGCAAGGTATAAAAGAACAGGTCTTAGATGTGATTAAAAGAAAATATCCAGATTTTGGTCCAACACTGGCAAGTGAAAAGCTAGAGAAGGATGAGGGAGTAAAAATATCGAGAGAGACTCTTAGGAACTGGTTAATAGAAGCAGGGATATGGGAAGTAAAAAGGAAAAAGGAGAAAAAGGTACACCAGAGAAGGGAAAGAAGGAGTCGTTTCGGAGAGTTACTCCAGGGAGATGGATCTCCACATGATTGGTTCGAAGGGAGAAGTGAAAAATGCACCCTACTGCAATTTGTAGATGATGCCACAAGCAAAACAACAGCGGCCCGATTTGCAAAAACAGAGACAACAGAAGGGTATTTAGAGCTGCTTAAAGAGCACATAGGGAAATATGGGAAGCCCCTGGGGCTGTACGTAGACAAGCATGCCATATTTCGAGTGAACAGAGAAGAGATCCAAAAAGGGGTAGGGATTACCCATTTTGGCCAAGTTGTGAAAGACCTTGATATCGAACTGATCTGCGCGCACAGCCCACAGGCTAAAGGGAGAGTAGAAAGGAAAAATGGAGTATTCCAGGACCGATTAATAAAAGAGATGAGGCTAAGGGGGATAAACACAATAGAAGAAGGGAATAAATATCTTCCTGAATTTCTAGAGGAAATAAATAAAAAATTCGGGAAAGAGGCAGCAAACCCAGAAGATGCACATAGAAAGCTAAGAAAGGAAGACGATCTTCAGAGACTATTCAGGCGACAAGAAAAGAGGACGCTCTCGAAAAACCTGACAATGCAACACAAAGGGGTATTGTACCAGATAGAGACAAAGACCCCCAATCGTATGCAACATGCGAAAGTCACCGTATATGCAAAAGAAGGAGAGCCAATAGAAATAGAGTACAATGGAGTGAAATTGAAATATAAGAAATGGTCGGAAACAATCTATGAAAAGCCAGCCATTCTAGATCATAAGGAGCTAGAGAGCTGGAGAAACAAAAGAAGACAAAAACCCGGGAAACATCATCCATGGAGATAAGTAGAAAAAGAATCCGATCCCGATCCTGCGCCGAGCTATTGGGGAGCTGCTCGGCTCCGGATCGGATTGCGGGCTAGGCCCGCAGTCAAGGTGACATTTCTAACTTGCAGAATTGGGTGACATTTCTATTTTGCGTTGACATAAAAATATCAAAATGCGCCCGTCTTTCTTCGAGATGGGCATGGTCAGTGAGTTCACTGATGTGGATGGGGACAGCCGTGACAAATCCTGCTTTGAGAAGGGCAATGTCACTCTCGGGATGTTCATCATGAGAGAGGTTTGAGGCTTCTAGATGAAATTCAAAATGTCCTTCAGGATGCTCCATCTTCCTTGGGGATTCATACCAAAATTCGAGCCCCTGGCGGGCCATTTTGATTCCCTGGATCGTTTTACGAGGGAAGTTGACATTTAGAAAAGTTCCCTTAGGGAGGGGGTGCTCCATGACATATTCGACCAGAGGAAAAAGATAGGGTTTGACGTGGGGGAAGGTTTCGGCATCAGGGCAGGTGTAAGAAAACGCAATTCCAGGAATTCCTTGAAGTGTCCCTTGGATGACACAACCGGCTGTTCCACTGTAGAGAATTCCACGACCCGCATTTGAACCATGGTTAATCCCTGAAACAATCAGATCAGGCGTCCAATCTAGGAGTCCCCCAAGCGCAAGTTTTACGCAGTCCGCAGGAGTCCCAAATACAGCAAATGCGGGGGTATTTTCGTACGACTTTCGTTTTTCAACACGGATGGGACCATAAAATGTGACACTCACCCCTTTCCCCGATTGCTCTGTTGAAGGAGCAACGATTGCTAGATCTGCAACCTCCTTCAGCTCTTCCCAAACCGTTCGGATCCCTTGGGCATCGATTCCATCGTCATTTGTTAGGAGGATCTTAGGTCGTTTCATGGTGGTATGCCCTATGTTTTGTCAGTAATGATACCACATAAATGGCAATACTACTCAAGATAAATCCTGGAACCATTGTTGGAACGTCAATGGTAAATAGGTGTTTGGTCAAAGGCCAGAAGATCGAAATGAGACCTCCAGTAATGATTCCTGCCCAAGCTCCATATTTATTTGCCCTTTTTGAATAGAGAGAAAAAACAAGGAGAGGGCCAAAAGCAGAGCCTAGTCCCGACCAGGCATAAAGAACCAGTGAATAGATGGTGCTAACTTTGAAAAAGGCGATGATAAACGCAAAAGCCGTTACGGCCAATACAAACATTCTCGAAACCCAGAGGAGCTGCTTAGAGGTCGCATTCTTATGAAAAATCCGCTTATAAAAATCTTCGGTCAAGCTCGATGCTAAGACAAGGATTTGTGAATCCATGGTCGAAATTGTTGCCCCTAAAACCCCACACAACATAAAGGCCATCACCATTGGAGGGAACGTATCTTTAACCATTTCCACAAAGACAAGCTCTGAATTTCCAAGTCCCTGCTTGAAGTAGGCAATACCAATCAACCCAATGGCTGTTGCACTTCCCAAGGCAATCACTTGCCAACACATCCCAACCATCATTGACTTCTTAATATGTGACACATTCTTGATCCCCATAAATTTCGTCACAATATGAGGTTGTCCAAAATAACCAATTCCCCATCCACAAAGCGAAAACAAAATGCTCCAAAAGGTTGTTGCGTTCGTGTTAGGAATCATCGAAAACGAGAGATGATGAGCCTGTAGCGCCTCTTTCACTCCAACCACTCCTCCTACTTTGGGAAGGATGATTGCGGGAACAAGGACAATCACAAGGAGAAGAAAGAGTCCCTGGAACAAATCGATCCAAGCGAGTGTGGTATATCCACCGATAAATAGGTAAGGAATAACCACCAAAATCCCCACTGAAATCGAAATCAAATAGGGGATTCCAAAGAGAGTATCCACAAGAATGCCAAGTCCAACAATCCCTGCAGAGATATAGATTGTATAAAAAATGAGAGAGATGATCGCCGTGCAAATCCGAATCATCCCCGATGTGTCATGAAACCGACTCTCAAAGAAGGACGAGAAGGTCATGCTGTTATACTCTTCCGTTTTAATGCGGACGCGAGGGGCAATGAAAAGCCAGTTGAGAAGCATGAAAAGGGTGAGTCCAACCGCAAACCATGCATTGAAAAGGCCTCCCGTAAAAATCACCGCAGGAAACCCCATAAAGAGCCACGAGCTCATATCGCTCGCGTGGGCTGCCATGGCTGTCAGCCAGTAATTCAGCCCCCGTCCCCCAATGATAAAGTCACTGGCGGTTTGCGTTCTCTTGTAGGATAAAAATCCGATGAAAAAGAGAATTGCTACATAAATACCGATCGCAAGGAGTGTCACTTCTCTAAAGCTTTGGTTGATCCATAATTTCTAGCCGCCTGCGCCAAGTTCGTCTTTACGTTGGGAAAAGAGTGCTCCATCTCCTGAAGGAGTCTTTTCACATCCATACGTTTTGACGTTTGCCCTACAGGACACTGACACGTAATCCGCGCATACCCCTGAAGCTTGGAAAATTCATAGATGGCCTTTTCCGAAACATAAAGCAAAGGGCGAATAATCGTCACCCCATAATCGTGCATCGGTACTTTTGGGAGGTTTGCTGCAAACTCTCCCTTATGGAGGAGGTTGAGCATGAGCGTCTGAATGCTGTCATCCTCATGATGGCCAAAGGCAATGGTCGGTGCTCCTACCTCTTTTGCAGCCTCAAAAATGAGCCGGCGGCGCTCCCGCGAACACCGATAGCAGGCCAGCGTTTCCCTCTTCTGCGTTGACTCCCGGATGATCAGGGGAACCTCAAGCTTTTCGCAAATGCCACGGATAAAGCTCTCCTGTACACTTGCTCCACATGAAAATTCACCCGTCACATGAATCGCATAGAGAGGAAGCTCTGGAAATCCTCGCCCTAAAATGGCCTTCAGCATGATAAGCAGCGTGATGCTATCCTTCCCTCCGCTGAGGGCAATAGAAAGCCCTTTCACTTCCTCTAAAAGAGCGTAGTCAAAAAGGGCCTTTCGCGTGGCGCTTTCAATCGATTTTCCAAGTTGTGTAAATGGGGAAAACATAGGGAGAAGGATAATCAATTCTCGATTAAATTGACAATCCCCCCTAGATCTTTATATACTCTTTGGTTAAAAATTAAATTTTATAGGAAGAACCATGAAAGAAGTCGGACGTAACGATCCTTGTCCCTGCGGTTCGGGTAAAAAGTACAAAAAGTGCTGCGCTCAGAAATCCTCGATGGAACGGCGCACCTTTACCCAAATCAATACCTCTGAAATCCAGTCAAAAATTGGGAAGATCGCCGGCGCTCTCTCCCAAATCAATCAAGAAAAAGCCTCTGAAGAGCCCAAGTCCCTGAAAGAAAAAATGGGGAAAAATGAAAACGAATCAAAAGAGACTTGATCCAATAACTCTTCTTTTGATATAAAGGCCCTTCCAATTTGCTGGAGTAGCTCAATTGGTAGAGCGCCCGACTTGTAATCGGACGGTTGAGGGTTCAAGTCCTTTCTCCAGCAAATTTTTTTCTTCTACCCCATAGGGGGGTGTCGCATAGTGGCAATTGCAATGGACTGTAAATCCATCGACTTCGGTCTCCGCCAGTTCGAGTCTGGCCGCCCCCATTTCACCTTTTTCGATTTCTGACGGGATCTTTTTTGCGTCTTGCTGACTAATGGTCTTTGCCAAGCTTATTCAAAGCTTGGCTGCATCGCATTAGCAGCAATCCATCAAAAAATATCCTCGTCAAAATAGAAAAATGCTCATGGGGGCGGCCGCCGCCCTACAAAACTATACCTAAATGAGTTTAAAATAGTAATCATTGGACAAAAGATTTTCATTGAAAATGAAGCGCGAAGAGCGAAGCTGGCTTCGTGTAAGCCAGCAAGATCGAGGGTAAAATTTTCGGTGAAAAGATCTGGATGAATTGTTACTATTTTAAACTACTTTAGCTATAATCACTTGGCATGATCACTTTTGTACTCATGGGACTCAATGTCCTAGTCTTTGTTTTGATGTGGGTGGGGGGCGTGAACCCGATCGCTCCTCAGGTTTCGCAGGTTTTTGATTGGGGGGGAGCCACAACTTTGTCCATTGTTGAAGGTCAATGGTGGCGTCTCTTTAGCCACATGTTTATCCATTTTGGTATGGTTCATTTACTGGCTAATCTCTATGCTCTCTTTATGGTGGGGCAGAATCTGGAGAGGTTAATTGGAAAATGGCTGTTCTTAATGAGCTACCTTGTAACGGGGGTTTTTGCTGGCCTTGTCAGTTTTTGGGGACACAAAAACTCGATGGTGGTGAGTGCAGGGGCATCAGGTGCGATTGCGGGCATTTTTGGGTTGTTTTTCGTCTTGCTATTAACACCTATTATCGATGAGAGAATTCGGCGTAACCTTCTGAAGCAGATGGGACTGATCTTAGCGATGAATGTTGCTTACGGCTTATCGAATGGGGGAGGGATTGACCACTATGCCCACATCGGGGGCCTTTTAAGTGGAGCGCTTTTGGGGGGATTGTTTGTGCTTTTGCACAGAGCGGCTTTCAAATGGCCTCAGCTCAGACGGATGTTATTTCGGATGATGATAGCAGTTCCGATCACGGCGCTCCTAGTCGCTGTCCCCCTCATCATTTACAAGAACAATCATACGAGCCATCTCAAGTTCGTCAAGTTGGCGTATACTCTTGATGAGTATCAAAGGAATTTTGAAGAGAAATGGGAGGGGATCGATTTCCAGGCGCCACCCGAAAAGGTTCTTCCTCACTTGAGGGAAGCGATTTTCCCTGAAATCAAGAGAACTGAAGCGCTAGCAGAAGAGTTTCAGCAGCTAGAACTCGGTGAGACGCCAAAAAAACTTCGCGACTATTTCAATCAGTTAATTGCTCTACGTAATGAGCGGTTTCTTGTCATACTTAAAGCGTATGAAGAGGAGGAAGAAAGTCATATCGCGGAGTTTGAAAGGCTCACCAAGGAGCTTGAAATCGTTGTAAAGGCGATAGATTCCCCTCAATTTATGGAGAACTCACGGTGATCAAAGGGACTGATACTTTTTAACAAGTGTGGGCGAGGTTGTGATGACCATCTCTTCTGTGATCTTATTTTCTGTTCCTAGGACGACTTTTTTTGGGTGGAGTAGGGAGCGGTAAAAGGGTTTAAGATAGGAGAAGTCCGAGTTTTTTGCCCATAAGCGTGCCTCAGCACTTTTTTCTAATTGGGCGTCATAA
The DNA here is from genome assembly GCA_024233515.1 of Chlamydiales bacterium. Classification (GTDB taxonomy): domain Bacteria; phylum Chlamydiota; class Chlamydiia; order Chlamydiales; family Simkaniaceae; genus Neptunichlamydia. The sequence continues at coordinate 81,593 of JACKPO010000004.1, read as the reverse complement.
TCACGGTAGAGGGTAAGGAGTCCTTGTGCGACTTCTTCTACCGAGCAGGTGGACCACTCTCCGTAGCTTCTGTTGGGATTCCAATTGTAAATCGCGGGGATTTTTTGAATCGTTTCTAGAGTTAAGGCAAGGTTACTTTTTGCGATTGTTGTTTGTGCGGTGTTGTTGCTGACAAGGGTGGGGATTCCTAAAGCCATTGCTTCGCGAGGTTGGATTGAAAACCCTTCCCCTGTCGAAATGCTCACATAGGCATCGAGGCTTGAAAAGAAATTGAGGTAGGAGTGTTTATCAAGACAAACGGTGCTGACAATCACATTGCTTAGCTTATGTTCTTTAATGTAATCATCGATGGCTTGTTTATAATCGGGATCGGCGTAGCGAGAGTTAATTTTAAGAAGGACATCGGAGCGTCTGCCAAAGGCTTGGTGGAAGGCCTTGACGAGGAGAAGGTGGTTCTTGCGCTCAACGCAGGCAGAGAGATTGCCAAAGACAAAGGGGGTGTTGGGTTTTTCTTTGAGGGGTTTTTCGAGAAGAGGTTGGAGATCGAGCACAAGGGGAAGGACAAAAATCGGTGTTTGCACGCCTGAGGCTTTATAGACCTCTTCATGAAACGGGTCAGGAACGACAACCGCATCGAAATAACAGTTCAGAATGGTGACCCATTCTGGAGGAATCGCTGTTGATTCAAACATCGAGTAGGCGATCCGGATTTGATGGGGAGCATCCTCTTCTTTCAGGTGACGAATCGAGCTATAGGTGGGTGTCCAAACAGAATCAAAAGAGAGGAGGATTTTCCCTTGTTTTTTGGTTTTAGACTTGATGATTTTTTTTGCTTTTCTTGGGACATCAATGAAACAGGGCTTTGCGGTATGGACCATACTGAAGTCGATTTCATCAGAAAAAGCATTGATGAGCTCAACAGGATGGCGCCCTAGTCCGTCTGACATTTTGACCGAACCTAAGAGGGTCACGTCGGGGGTTTTAAAGTACCGCTTGTAGAGGAAAGACCCTCCGCTAATAAGGCAAAGGGGGAGAATCAGGAAGAGAGCTATTTTTTTCATAGATCCATTGTGTCAGGAGGGAGGTTTTTCGTCCAGGGCAGGTAATAAATTTCTTAACAAACTTATAGTTAGTGACTTAAAATATTGAAAATTAAATTGAGATCTGGTATACTTACCTATGAGGACCTCTGTCCTTAAAGGATTTGAAACTAAAATGGCTAATAAAAGCATTTCACAGATCTTGTCGATCGATCCAACGCGGACCTCCCTGGCCAGCCAGGACCCTGAGGTGAACGCGTGGAATGCTGATGTGTTGGACCAAGTTGTTCAACGTGCCGTACGGACGTTCCCAAGTCAACCCAATGCTCAAGAGCTCGAAGAATACCGCCAACTGAGTGAACGGGCAGCCCTCCTATCAAGGCAGTTTGAGGAGAGGAGTCCCGAATATAAAAAACTTGCGGCTCACGTTGCAGAGCTACGCGAGCTTGTAGGACCTTTTGAAGTCAAACATGGGGTCTATTCACGCGCACTTTTTGATCATCCTTTAGTTCAATTTGCTGAAAGATTTGATGGAACGTTTGAAGAGGGAATGGGACCTCGTCTTCGTCTTGAATTTATTCAACTCATGCGCAAACTTGTCGTCCCTGCGATTCTAGATGGAGGATCAAAACAGGAACGAAAACGGCTTCAAGTTCTCCTTACGCAACTTGCGCATGTGGGTAAAGCCCTAGAGCAATATGACATTGATGGAAGTTTTGAAGAATCGTTTTTAGATTGTGTGAAACAGTTTTTGTTTAAAGGTGTGACTAGCCACCATATCTATCAAAATCTTCTGAATCATCCTGAGCGGTTCGAAGAACTTTCTGAAGAGGAAAAACAAAAAGCCGCAGAGGGAATCAATACGTTTATTCTCACAAAGCTTGCTCCATTTTTAAGAGACCTTGACGTGGAACCAAGTTATCTTGAAATTGCTGCGATCACCAATCATCTCCACCTTCTCAATCGAGATGATTTAACGCCGTCTATAAAAATCTTAGAATCTTTCTTGTAATTTTATTTCACTTTTCTTAAGTGTAAACTATGTCACTAAAGAGGAAAGTGGATCCTATGTTCAAAAAGTATTTCGGAATTGAAACCCCTATTGTCTATTTAGAAGACGTCAAAGTCCAAAAGAAGATTGAAGAGCGCTTCAATCGTTCGTGGAAACGTTTTTATAAAAAAGCAGAGCCGATCATTTCTGATTTCAGAGCAGAACGATTCGACGCATTTTTTCGACAACTTGAAAAAGATGGGACCGATGAAAGATATAACCGTCGTATTTCGATCCGTTTTATTAATCCTGTCGTGGGATATGGAGTGTTTGCCAAAGAAAACATCCCCCCCTATTCGACCCTCGTTCAGTATACTGGGGTCTTGATGCTTGATGATGAGATCAACCCTGATCATGATAGCACCTTCTCCTTCACCGATTATAAGACCTATTCCATTGATGCTGCAAGGCATGGAAATTGGGCCCGGTTCATGAACCACTGCGCGGAAGGCCAAAAAGGGAATAATGCGATTCCGTGGGAACATTATACAGAAAAAGGGCCTCGCATCGTTTTCACTTCGGGTCAGTATGGCATCAAAAGGGGGGAACAGATCCTCTACTCTTATGGTGATGACTATTGGACTGAGAAGAAGTGCCTTAAGTTGTAATATAAAGTCTATTTTATTTAAATTATTTACATTAAGTTTCGATTGTTATAATTAATGAATTATGAGGGTATTGACAATTGTTAATTGCTGCTGTCATGTCACATCTTGATTGCATCGACTAGTGATTGTCAATATCCTCTAAGGAACTTAAGTCGTTTCTTCTCAATAGACCTTGTATAGGAGTACAAAGATGAAAAGATTAGATACAATTGTATGTATCCTACTTTGTCTTGGTGGTTTAAACTGGGGATTAATGGGTTTATTTGATTATAACCTCGTTCAATCTTTCATCCGAAGAGAATGGTTAGAGAACCTAATCTACATTCTTATCGGTGCTGCAGCGGTTTACCAAGCAGTAGGTTGGAAACAAATTAAAAAACGTTGAAAATAAGGAATTTGCTGGAGGATATCTGTGATGAATAGAAAACTAGATGGCCTAGCTATCCTTTTACTCGTTTTGAGTGGTATTGTTTGGGGTGTTGTCGGACTTTTTGGGATTAACCTTGTTGAGTACGTCTTCACACGAGAGTGGCTGATCCGCGTCATTTATGTGGCGTTCGGGATTGCCTTTGTCTACCATACAATCGCTTGGCGTGCGGATAGCAAGAAGAAAAAATCTAAGCGTTAATCATGCTACAGAATAGAGCTCGAGTCGATCGAGCTCTTTTTCATTGTCTAATAACCCTCTCTCGTATATCGCAATGAGATATGCGTGGTATTGATGGGATTATCTATATTAACTTAGATCTAAGAACAGATCGTCGAAGGCTAATTGAAGCAGAATTTCGTCGACTTTCTATTCCAGAAGAAAAGATTTTTCGGTTTAGCGGCGTCCTGGACCGCTTAAATGGAGTGCGTGGGGCCTTGATGAGTCATATGCGCGCTTTAGAAATGGCGCAGGAAAAGGGGTGGAAAAGAGTCTTGATCCTAGAGGACGATGGGTTTTTCTTATCCTCGAAAGAGGAGATAGAGGCCGACTTAGTTCGATTTTTTCAAGAGAAGGAAGAAAACTGGGATGTCCTTTTTTTAGGAGGCCTTTATTTAGAAAAAGGGGAGGACCCCTGCGCTGGGGTGATGCAGATCCATCATGGGCTTTGTGCCCATGCCTATATCATTCAGCACTCCTATTTGCAAACCCTAAAAGAGGTGTTTATAGATGCGCTTGAGAAGATCAAAAATGATCTCTTCAATACCCATTCAACGAAACATGCCTTAGATCGGGAGTGGGTTCCCCTTCAGAGAAGGGACCGATGGTTTGCCTTTGATCGTCACCATGTCATGCAGAGAATGCTTCCTAGCGATATCGACATTGTCAATACCCCTATGAATCGCTTTGATGAAATCATCTGTATTGACCAAGGCAATAAGGAAAACTTAAGGGAAGAATTTGTCAGGTTTGGGATTTCAATTGAAGATCTCTATTGGGTCACAAGTCATAAAGAGGCAATCCAGCTGGCTAAAGACTTAAAACATAAAAGGTATCTTATCGTCGAAGATACCGCAAAGCTTCCCAAAGATGCTAATCAGCTAGATCTTCATGTCCTCCACTTCTTCCGATGGCGCGCAAGGGAATGGGATCTCTTTATTTTCGAAAGCGATCAATGTGAGAAAATACCTTCTGATCATTTCTTCTACCATAAAGTGACGAAAATCTTCTCCCCGAAATGTTACATTGTGAGCGATCTCATTCTCGATAGACTTTTAGACCATTTTGCGACGCATCAAGGGCTTGATTCTCTTGAAATAAAACCTGAAATGGCAGTATTTTGCTCTCCATGATCGAGAGCTTATTAAAAGAATTTCCCCATGATCAGATTATTGAAGCGCTTCTTCCCTTTTTTACGGAAGAGAGAGTTGAGATCATTGAAACCGTATTGAAGCGGCGGATTTCTTCTGCTCATGTGGCGATAGAAAAACCCTACGACATCCATAACGGGCTTGCTGTTGTTCGAACGGCAGAAGCGTTAGGAGTCAATCATGTGCACTTCATTAACGCGCAGATGAAAAAAGGACAGGGGAAAGGAACAACCAAGGGAACCTTAAAGTGGACCCATCTTTATAAACACCCTTCTCTCAGTGAGTTTTTAGAAAAAAATCGTGGAAAACTTCTTGTCGGGGCAGCTGCCGAAGGATCTGTCTCTTTATCAGACGTTCCGATTGAGAGGCCGATTTGTTTTCTCTTCGGAAATGAAAAAGAGGGGTTATCTAAAGAGGCTGAGGAGGCATGCGATCTTCTCTTTCATGTTCCTATGTTTGGAATGGTCGAAAGTTATAATCTTTCGGTTGCAGCAGCCATCACACTCTACGATGTTGTGAGTCGAAAAAGAGAGGAGTTAGGGAAAGAAGGGGATCTGAGTGGTAAAGAATTATTGGAAGAAAAAGCACGATATTATGTACGGTCTATAGGGATTGAACAAGCACTTGAGATCATAAAGAGGTACCTCTCATGAAAAAATGGTTATTTTTACTTCTCCTTCTTCCCTGTTTCATCTTCGGGGGGAGTTATTCAGAGTTTTATATCGGTGAAATGAAATCACAGAGTCCAGATGAAGAAGAAGCGGAGCATTATGGTTTTTTCTTTTTGAAACGGACATTTTTACCAGAAGAAAACCGCTTCATCGATGCATGTTTTCTCAAGGCCCGTGATGGGGAAGTTCTAGAGATGCAGCAAGAGTCAAGTCTTAACGGAGATCTCCATGAGATTACTTTCAGAAGTAGTGAAGGGTTGATTACAGGAAAGGGAGAGCTTGTTGGATTTCCGTGGCAATGGACAAATCTAAGAGAACGGATGGTTGTCCACACAGAAAGTCCCATTGAAATTGATGTTTCAAATGATCTCGACGGGGAGACCATTGTTTCCATCGCTTCGGTTTATATTATTGAAGATGATGGATCAAAAGAGTTTTTCGGTACCTTTAGCGCTCGTCTTTTCAAAATTGACAAAGCGCTTATCGAAGGGTTTTTAGCGAAGTGAAGACTTCTCGGGTCAAAGAGATCAAAAGAGGGGATAGGGGGCCTGATCCAAGACTCTACTTGGAGCCGCTTCCTACTCCTCCCTCAATGAGTGATAGATTTCCCGAAGATAATCGAGAATCTCCGTTAGAACCTCATCAATCGATTGACTGCAAGAGACCTGTTTAAGAGCGTTTTCTTTCGAGTAGTGTTCAATGAGAGGAGCTGTTTGTGTTTCGTACACACTGAGCCGCTTTCGAATGACCTCTTCTTTGTCATCTGAGCGTTGAATGAGTGTTCCTGTGCATTCATCACATGTCCCTTCCGTTTTGGGAGGAGAATGGATGAGGTGGTAAGGGGTGCTGCACTCTTGACAGGTGAGACGTTTCGAAAGGCGATTGATAATTTCTTCCTGACTTAAAGAGAGGTTGAGGGCAATCGTTTTGCAGCCCGCTCCCAGCCGCTTATCATAGGCTTCAGCCTGTGGTAGGGTGCGGGGAAATCCATCGAGGATATACCCCTTTTGGCAATCGGCTTGCTTCACACGAGCAAAAAGCATGTCTAAAATTAGAGTGTCAGGAACAAGTTTCCCCTCGTCCATGAATCCCTTTGCTGTTTTTCCCAGCTCTGTTCCCTCCTTAATATTTGACCGGAGGAGATCTCCTGTTGAGATGTGGGGAAGTTGGAGCGTTTCCGAAAGAATGGCTGCTTGCGTTCCCTTTCCTGCTCCAGGAGGACCAAGGAGAATTAATACAACCGTCTGGTTGACCTGTCTTTGGGCTTCAAGAAGGGGCGCCTTTAGCGACGCAATGGAGAGGGTCGGGGTTAACATAAGCATCCATAAAAGTTTAAGCATTGCCCCTCCACTATAACAAAAAGCGGTATTTATGGCCTGTTTTAGGTTTTTTGCGTGGAACTTTTTTAAAAATGAAAAAATAATCAAGAAGGAATCTGTTCCTGCTCGATGATTTCACCGCCGTTCCAATCGATATCAAAAGTGAACATGGCGGGAAGACGCTCTCTCAGCTTTAAACTTTTGAAAAGATAAACGAAGAAGAGGAAGGGTTGATGGAAAAAAGGCTTAAGGTCTCGACTTGAAAAGATCACATCGTCGACCGTGAGAAACTTTTTTATAAATTTTAAAAATTGCTTTGTTTTCCATCCGTACAGGAGCATTCCCCAACCCAATTGCTTGGAATAGCCAAGCTGAGGGGTCACAAGTCTTTGTTGGGAATTGGAGAAGGCATCGGGGAGGCCGTCCCCATTTTGGAAGAGGTTGATCCCACTTGTTCCGCGAGGGTTACATTCAATGGCATAGAGCGTTCCCAGATTATCTTCGATAAAATCAAAAGCAATTTGTCCAGTGAACTGCTCTTTTTCAACAAAAGATTCTATCCAGGCTAGGATCCCTGGATGTTCGATGGCTTCAAAGTTAAGGCAGGAATTCCCTTCGATCGAAAAATCTACAGGATAAACAGTATGGGCAGCGAGTTTTCCCTCATGGGCAATACTATAAGAGCAGTACTTCTTCCCCTGAAGCCACTCTTGAGCAACAAGGGGATTACGGGGATCAACCTTGACCTTAGGAGGAATTTTTGAAGTCACTTTTTGGATACAGAGGGCAGCGCGAGAATAGCTTGGCTTAAGGATATAGGGAACGGTTAAGGGGAGTTGGTTAAGCTCCTCTTGAGAGCGAATGAGGTAAGATTTTGGAGCGTCAAATCCAAGTTGTTCCAATTTTTTGTTGAACTGCCACTTATTATGAAGCTCATCGAGAGTTTCATAGGAACTACACAAGACCGTTGTTTCCTTCGGGAAGCGATGGAGACCTTGAGCTAGGCAGAAAATCTCTTCAAAAGTGGGAATCACGAGATCGATCGTTTCTTTCACGCAAATATCAATAAGCCCCTGGATAAACCCTTCTGATCGGAAGCGGGGACTGGGAATCACGTAGTGTTTGGTAAAAGCATTTGAGAAACGGCAAACATGATGGAGAGAGGTCTCAGCAGCAAATACTTGGTGCCCTTGTTCAGAGAATCTCCTTGCTAAATCAAGGGTAAAAAGGGAGCGTGCCCCAGTGAATAATATCTTCTTAGAAATAAGGACCTCATCTTCTTATATCGTGCTAAATTTTTACTATACGGATCGGCCCTATTTCCGTAATGACAAAAATACAAAAAATGTTAGAATCTCGGGCGATGAAAGTTTTAGGCACGTTTTTTTTATTTTTGTGTTCTTGGTCTCTCTATTCAGCAGAGATCGTTATGGTCCATGCCTTTGATGGGTTTTTGAATGATCAATTCATAGAAATTGTTGAGACATTTAATCGGCAATCGAGCACCACCCATATCACTTTGAAACAAGTGGCGAACTATAAGATCGCTTATGAAGAAGGAATCAAAAGTCACGAGCAGGGTAAAGGACCTCATATCCTTCAAGTGTATGAAGTCGCTACCCTTTCGATGATGCTTGATGAGGGACGTTTTGTTCCCGTCGGCGATCTTTTGAAGGAGCATCAAACCAACTTCGATCCCGGCGTCTATATCGATGTTGTGAGGAAGTTTTATTCAGCGCCCTCTGGAAAAATGCTTTCCCTTCCATGGAACGCTTCGACAGGAATTCTCTTTTACAATAAAACCGCTTTCAAAAATGCTGGGCTTGATCCTGAGAAACCACCGCGCACGTGGCCCGATCTCGAACGGATGGGGAGAAAACTTAAAGGGGCGGGATATGTTGGTTTCACGACCGCTTGGCCTGCCGCTTACCATTTAGAACATTTTTCCTGCTGGCATGATATTCCAATGGCGACCCATGAAAATGGGTTTAAAGGAACGGAGGCTCGCCTTGAATGCAATCACCCCGAGCAAAAGTTTCATCTTGGAAAAGTTGCAGAGTGGAGTCGAGAGGGGATCTTCTCCTATAGCGGCCGCTATGCAGAGGAGCCTGAAAGACGTTTTGCAGAAGGGGAGTGTGCCATTCTGATGCAGGGAGCGAACCGTCTTCCTCTCCTCAGTCGGAGATGTGATTTCGAGATTGGCGTTGGGTTCATCCCTTATTGGCCTCATCTGACCGATCGTCCTCATACCTTGAATATTGGTGGATCATCTTTCTGGGCGTTGAGTGGGTTCTCTTCTGAGGAGTACCACTCGATCGCAGAATTTTTCGCTTACCTTTCCTCTCTAGAGGCCCAGAAAAAATGGCACCAAGCCACAGGCTATTTGCCTATTACCTATGCTGCCTACATGGAAACAAAGAAAGAAGGGTTCTATGCCACCCATCCTGCTGCAGAAATTGCAGTCCTGGAAGTGATGGGGAATCATCCAACCGATCATTCCTGGGGAATTCGCCTTCCCAACTATGTCGAAGTGCGTGATCTTATTATTGATTATCTCGAAAAAGCTTTTTCGGGAGAGATGACAGCAGATGAGGCGCTCGATGAAGCCGTTGTTCAGGGCAATAAAAGGTTAGCCCCTAAGGCTCAAGCAAAGCTGTAATCCAGCCTGTTTTTTCCAGTGTGGCGACCTCTTTTTTAGGAAAAGAGCGGAAGTTTACCTGATAAAAAATGACATGATCGGGTTTCAGTCGATAGCCGATAAAAGTATTGGGAACAGGAATCTCTTTTGGGTAGGTTTTTTCGAGGCTCTCTTTTCGCTTTTGTAAGACCTCTTCAGATTCAAGCTTCCCTTTGTGGTTCGAAGCAAGAAATGAGAGTTGCATAAACCGAGGCATTTTCTTCCATGCATTCTCTGCGTCTAATTCGGAGATTTCTTCCACTTTTCCTTCTACAGTGAATTGCCGATGGGTTTTGGGAAGCCAAACAGTGAGAGAGGCATAAGGGTTAAAGAGAAAATCTTCAACTTTTTGTGTGTGTTTGTGAGTAAAAAACAGAGCCCCATTCTCCTTATCGAAATGAGAGACCTCAATCGTTCGGGTATGAGGGCGTCCATCCGATGAAACAGAGGCAAGTGTTCCAAAAGTGAAATACCGTCCTTCTGTTAGCTCCTTTTCTTCTTTGCACCACCGACTCACCTTGGTCATGGGGTGAGGCTCTTTTGCAAAAAGTGAAAAAGGAACTAGAATAAGAACTAACCATTTCATAGAGCAAACGATAAGAAGTCTTCCTTTTTTTTTCAAGAAATGGTTTGATAAGGACATGGAAACAAAGCAGATCGAATATCATCATCAAGGCGCTACACTCGAAGCCTTTGTTGCAAGTCCAGAAGAAAAAAAAGGGGCAGCCATCCTCATCTTCCACGCGTGGAGAGGACGAGATGATTTTGTCTGCGAAAAGGCAAAGTGGCTTGCCTCTCTTGGGTATGTTGGGATAGCTCTTGATCTGTATGGAAAAGGGGTTCTTGGGAGTTCTAATGAAGAAAATGGAAAACTCATGCAGCCCTTCATCGATGACCGAAAGTTTCTCCTAAGTCGGATGGAAGCAGGGCTAAAACTCGCTCAAGAGCATCCACAGGTTGAGCCAGGTAAAGTCAGTGCGATTGGATTTTGTTTTGGAGGACTCTGTGCACTTGACTTAGCGCGTAGTGGAGCTCCTCTCCAAGGAGTGGTGAGTTTTCATGGTCTTCTCAACTCTCCTGGTTACCCAATCAAGCCTCAAGCAAAGATCCTTGTTCTCCATGGTCACGATGATCCGATGGTTCCTCCGGATGCGGTGCAGGCCTTTGAAACAGAGATGACAGAGGCAAAGGCTGACTGGCAAGTCCATACCTATGGCCGTACCATGCACGCGTTTACCAATCCCATTGCGAATGATCCAAAACTTGGAACCGTTTATTCAGAAAGCGCCGAAAAGCGTTCTCTTCATGCGATGGTTGATTTTTTCAAAGAGATCTACCAAACGCGAATTCGGGATTAGACCTCTATGATAACACTCATCTTTTTGCAATCTTTTTAGGAAAAACTGCTTGAAGATAGCTCTGCGGCTATCTACTTCGCAGATTTTTCTAAAAATCTCCTCAAAAATCTAAGCGTTCTCATAGGGACCTAATCCCGAATTCGCGTTACCAAGCGTAATACATCGATAGAACGCCAGAGACAAAGTCACTGGAGTTTCTTCCTGTAATTGTGAACCAAACCCCTGCCAAAAAGCCCATATGATCAGAGGGGTTATACTCGATTGCAGGTGCGCAACTCAGGTTATCATTCGAAGGGCCACCCACACTGGCAATCATCCCATCTGGAAGGCGTCCTTTATGTCCCGAAAAGGTTGTATGGTTAGCGTAGGTGTAGACTAAATCGATGGCAAGAACCCACTTCTGAGTGAAACTGAGTTCGATCGATGTATCCGCTGCAAAGGAATTTCCTGGACGGACCCGTCCATCTGTTCCCAACCCTCCACCATAAGCGTTATAGTTTTTCACATGTACGCGCGTTGGAATACTGTAGTTCAGAGAAAAACGCCAAGCGAACGGATGGTCAAGAACCCACCAGATCACTTTTGAGACGTTGAGCGAGAAGGTTGTGATATAAGAACCTGTTCCTGTTGCATCGATTCCCCCTTTTTTGGGGTCAAGTTTGTTGTACCGGCCGCAAGGGAAACTCTCCCCAATAGCAAAGCGAACAGCAGGACGGTAAGGATCTTCTTCCATCAGCTGAATTCCCCAAGAAAGAGAGGTATCCCCGCTATAAAACGAATGGTTGCTCTTCTGTGTATTGTAAACCCCTTGGATATTAATGGTGAAATCGAGCCAAGAGAGCCAACCCATCTGGAAAAGGAAGGTAGGGTTCACTGTCCAAATGTCATCGATGTTGACCGATCGACGATTCCCATTGAACTGAGCAAACGTGTTTTTCACAAAGAGATAGGGTTGAATTACAAATTCTCCCGGAGGCACATTGTGGGCACCAGGAGTAAGGAGAGGTCCAGCATACCAAGGGTTGAACATCTTCCGTGCGATCTGAAAGTCCCTCTCAGCTTGAGCGACCTGCTCATTGACCGTTTTTAGAGGGGGAGGGTGACTGGGAAGTTGGACTTGCGGAGGGGCAGGGGGTAGATCATCAGCAAAAAGAGTGATCGTAGATAAACATAAGGCAACTAGTAACGCTTTCATTGACTCTCCCTTGTTGGAAAAAAACATTTTATCTATTAAAGAAAATAATAGGAAGAAAAGATTTAGGTGTTTCATGTCAGATGTAAGTGGTGTCGGTGGGCAGCAGCCCCAATACTCTCCTGAGGAGATTCAGAAATACAGGGATGACTATCAAAAAAGTTATGACCTGTTCGAAAAGGCCTTTCATGACTACAATCAACCCGGTGTAGAAGAACACAAAAAGGCTCAATTGCAGAAGGTGATGGGCGAGGCCCTCCAGGTCATGAATGAAACGGCCTGTGTTGCCCTTAAAAAAGGAAAAATTGAAGATGAGAAGCAATTATCTAACGATTATTCAAATTTTCTTCAAAATCCCACTCCAGAAAATCAAAAAAAAGTTTCCGATGATCTTGAGACATTGAAATAATTTTCCTTTTAGGGGTAGAATGGTCCCCTATGAGTTTAAAAATGTACCCAGATCAGTCCTCTTCTAAAAAACCGCTTGAAATTGCGCCGCGTACCTTCCGTCATGGAGGGAATAAACTTCTCTTTGTGAGCCTGGGATGTCCCCGCAATCGAGTCGACACCGAAGTGATGCTCGGCATTTTGCTGAAGGCTGGATATGAGCCGACCGGAGAGGTGGCTGAAGCCGACTATATCATTGTCAATACCTGTGGCTTTTTAGAAGCAGCGCGCGCAGAGTCTCTTGTGACGATTGATGAGATGTATCAAGAGCGGAAGAAAGGGGCTAAGATTATTGTGACCGGTTGCATGGTGCAGACGCACGATGGTGAGATCAAAGAGCAGTTTCCCGACATCGATTACCTTTTGGGATCGGGAGATGTGGAAGGGATTTTAAATGCCATCGAATCTAAGCAGCAGGGAGAGGCGATTACCTCCGCCCGCAGTTATCTCGAAGCGGGAGAAGTTCCTCGCCAAATCTCTACACCCAATCATTATGCCTATCTGAAGATTGCCGAAGGGTGCAAAAAGCGGTGCGCCTATTGCATTATCCCGCAGATCAAAGGACCTCTCAGAAGTAAACCGATTGAGCAAATCGTCAAAGAGTTTCGCGCTCTCCGTGCACAAGGTGTTCAAGAGATCATCTTGATTGCTCAAGATCTTGGCGACTGGGGAAAAGATCATGGGTATAAACGGTCCGAAGGGCTGATTAAAGTGATCGAAACCCTCCTTCAAGAGGAAGGGGATTTTTGGCTCCGCCTTCTCTACCTCTATCCCGATGAAATTACCCATCCTCTCATCAAACTGATGAAGAGTGATCCTCGCATTTGCCCCTATCTCGATATGCCGATTCAACATGTGAATAACGAGATGCTGAAGGCGATGCATCGAGCGACATCGAAAGAGCAAATCATCCAAACCTTGGAGTGGCTCCGTGTTGAAATTCCCGAGATTACCATCCGTACAAGTCTTATCGTTGGGTTTCCCGGAGAGACTGAGGAGCAATTTAACGAGCTCCTTGCTTTTGTTGAGAGCTATCCGATCGATAATGTTGGAATTTTCAAATATTCAAATGAACCAGGAAGTCATGCCGCTCGTCTTCCCCATCACATCTCAGATGAGGTGAAAGAAAAACGGGAAAAACGGCTGGCAAAAGCCCAGAAAAAAGTGGTCAAAAAGCTCCTGAATAAAAAAATTGGCACTCTCCAAGAGGTGGTGATTGAAGGGTATCATCCCGAGTCAGAATATCTCATGGTGGGACGCACTAAGGGGCAGTGTCCTGAGATTGATGGGATCGTTATCATTAACGACCCCACGGGAGTTGACGCCTTTGGAAAAAGATATCAAGTTATAATTACAGATACGACCGATTACGATCTCATCGGAGCGGTTGTAAAAAATTCCTAAAACAGGAATACTACAGCCCTATCAGGAGGTACCTTATGAAAACATTAGTGAAATCACTCCCTTGGATTGCGGAGCGTTCTTTTGCTTGGACAGCTGTTCAAGTTCTTTTCGGAGGTTTATTTATTGCGGCGATGGCGCAAATTTGTATTCCTCTTTATCCTGTTCCTATGACTCTCCAAACGTTTGGGGTCTTCATTCTGGCCATGGGGCAAGGGAGTCGCAAAGCTTTTTATAGCACCCTTCTCTATGTTGGGTTTGTCTCTTTAGGCCTTCCTTTCCTGACAAATGGAGCGGCGAACAGCTTGTGGTTCCTTTCCACAACAGTAGGATACATTGCAGCTTTCCCGATTGCTGCTTATGTGATTGGAAAGCTTGTTGAAATGAAGGAGAAGCCTTCAGCGCTTTGGCTGATGGGAAGTATCTTGGCAGGACAGGTGATCATTTACACGCTAGGTGTGGCTGGACTGACCCGCTTTTTAAGCTTCGAGCAAAGTCTTATCTCTGGATGTTTAATTTTCCTTCCGTTGGCTGGTGTTAAGCTCATTGCAGCTACATCACTAGGTGGTCTTTGGATCAAGTGGAAGAAAAAGTAACACTGCGCCTTCGCGTTGGACTCGCAGCGATTGCACTACGTGAGGGAAAAATTCTTCTCGGCAAGAGGATCGGAAAAATCGGCGATGCCACATGGGCACCTCCTGGTGGGCATCTTGAGTATGGAGAATCTGTCGAGAGGTGCGCTGAACGGATACAAATTGGGTAGTCATATATTCTTTTTTAGTTTTTTTGCGGTTAAGGTTCGATCAAAGGAGATTATCTGATTTTGCCTTTAGATTCTAGAGGGTGTCGTCAAAAGATGGTCAATCCTTAAGTCCTCCCTGTGGAAAATTTCATCGTTGTCCTCCTTCAAGAGCCCACTTGGGCTCTCTGCATCGGACGCCTTGAACTTTCCTCACAGAGAAGGCCTTCTTTATTGACCATCTTTTGACGACACCCTCTAGAGTGGAAATCTGTGATGGATGAACTCGGATGCAGACCAAGCTTCACTTCCTGGATAAGGCTGCTTTAAGTAGGTGTTGTATTAAATTCTTGATTTTTGCACAATTCCTCAATATATTTGAGGGTATATGCGGAATAAATCACAAGAGTCTGAAAACAAATTGTTTAAGATAGCAGAATCTCAGCAGGGATATTTTACTTCTAAGCAAGCTAAAGTCTCTGGCTATAAGGATAATACGCATCCTTACCACGTCCAGTCTGGTCATTGGATTAGGGTGCATAGAGGGATTTACCGTCTTGCTAAATTTCCAGAGTCTAAGCGTCCCGATTTAATGATTTGGGCTCTTTGGTCTTGTAATAGATCGGGGAAGATAGAAGGGGTTTACTCTCATCAAACGGCACTTTCTATCCATGAGCTTTCAGATATTCTACCGGATAGGCTTCATATGACTGTGCCTCTTTCCTTTCGACGTAATTCTGCGATTCCAAAAATATTAGTCATTCATCGTAAACAACTAAGCCAAGATCAAATTGTTTCGATGGACGGGTATTTTGTCACAACACCTTACCAAACACTTTTAGATGTCATTACAGAGGCTTACATTTCCCATGAGCTCATTTTGCAAGCTGTGCAAGCCGCTTCTGATCGGGGAGTCATCACACAAACGATGTTAAAGCGACTGCTCAGTGAGCAATCTGTTCAATCTTCTCCTATTTATTCTCTCTTAAAAGGTTTCCATGAAAACATTTGAAAATGCAGCCGATTTCAGAAAGAGTTTAGAAATGAGATTGCTCAAACGAGCACAGGTTGCAGACATTGATGTGCAACGGATTAGAAAACAGGTTGCGTTTGATCGTCTCTTGGCAAGATTATTTAGACAAGATCACTCTCCTTGGATTCTAAAAGGAGGACACGCGATGGAACTTCGTTTAAAATTTTCCAGAGCTACACAAGATATTGATCTCTTTGTAAAAACACATACGTTGATTGCAGATCGAAGGATGATTCTAGAGAGGCTGCAAGAGGATGGAAGTACTGATCTACTGGACTTCTTTGAGTATCGAATCAGCCTGCCTCAAGTTTCTCTAGTAGGACCTCCCTATGGAGGCTTTAGGTTTCCTGTTGAATCTCGAATTGCGGGACGCACATTTGAAAAATTTCATTTAGATGTTGGAATCGGTGATATTTGTTTTGAGCCGTTTGAAAGAATTGAAGGAAAAAACTGGCTTGGGTTTTGCGGAATCCCAGCCCCTATTTGCCTTGTGATATCGGTAGAACAACAATTTGCAGAGAAAATTCATGCATACACTTTGCAAAGAGAGCAAGGCTACAACTCGCGAGTGAAGGATTTAGTGGATATGGCTTTATTAATCCAATCTTATGAGATGGATGATGAAAGGGTTCTAGCGGCTTTGAAGCAGACATTTGCGCGTAGAGGGACTCATGAGCTACCAGACACACTCAATAGCCCACCGCAAGAGTGGAACAACACTTTTGCGGTTATGGCAAAGCAATGCGGCTTGGAAAGCGATATAAAAATTGTTTTTTCTAGAGGGTGTCGTCAAAAGATGGTCAATAAAGAAGGCCTTCTCTGTGAGGAAAGTTCAAGGCGTCCGATGCAGAGAGCCCAAGTGGGCTCTTGAAGGAGGACAACGATGAAATTTTCCACAGGGAGGACTTAAGGATTGACCATCTTTTGACGACACCCTCTAGGGTCTATGATTTTTATGAAAGCGCTCTCCTGACAAAAAATGGCTAAATTTCACCATTAAAAAGTAGCAAAGAGGATGATGATTCTTGGTTCTAGTAGGTGATAGGGCTCTTCAAGAAACCCGTTTTACAGCTAAACTCCCTTTCTCCCACCGATTTGTAGAATAAGGTTTTACCTTGATAAGAGGTTTTAGCTCATAGAGTCGCTTCATTCCTTCGATGAATTGGTTCGAAAGCGCTCCGGTGCTGCCCCCTCACCACTCATGACCTCTTTCGAGTCTTTTATTCACGAGGGGGGCATAGAACTTCTCAAAGAGATAGATGCCGAAGAGAGGGCTCAGTCCGAGTCTCATTCGAGCATGGATTTTTCTTCCCATTTATTGAATGGGTGGATTAAGATGTAAACGTTTTTTAATCGGGGTGTCTTCTGTGTAGAAGGCTGAGAAATACCCGCATAACCTGATCTAGATAATGCTAGCGGAGGAAATTAAAATGATTCTACTGTTTATTAGTATTGTGGCATCGACCACTTCCATTATTTCGTTTATTCCACAGATTATTCAGACCTACAGAACACGTTCTGCAAAGGATTTATCACTATTGATGCTTGTCAATTTTTTGATCTGTTCTTTGAGTTGGATTGTCTATGGGATTATCACTCGCACGTGGACTGTTTGGATGACCAATGTGATCATGACAATTTTCACAGTTGTTTTGATCGTTCTTAAGATTCGATATTCTCCTCAGAAGAGTAAGTGTTCTTTATGATTGGTAGCCTTCTTTCTGGGTACCAGAGTGTCATTGCACTAAACTGTAAAAAAATAATCGATGTTGAGCTGCGCACAGGGGTCCCAGTGATTGCTGCTGATGGAGCTGCTCGCTGGATTGAAGCAGACTACATCGTTGGTGATGGGGATTCTACCGAAAGTTCCAGACTGATTCGGATTCCTGACCAGGATACGACCGATTTCGAAAAATGCATTGCTTTTGCCAAGGAAAGGGAGCTTCTCCCTTCTTTGGTTATAGGGATGAGTGGAGGAGAATTCGATCACATTCTGGGTAATGTTCAAGCGCTTCTTAAGCATAGTGAGCGTCAAAACCTTTTCTTTCTCGATCCTTATCCTGAAGGGTTGAAAGTTGGAATTCCTCTTGAAAAAGGAGAATTCCAGACGGAGGTTGAGCCGGGTGCGACTGTTTCACTGATCCCTTTTGGATCGTGTACCCTAAGCTCTGAAGGACTTGAATGGGAAATTCACAATCAGACCTTTAGGCTTGACGGCCCTATGGCAATCCGCAATCGAGCAAAAGGAAAAAGGATACGGGTCGATGTGAGCAAAGGAAAAGCACTTCTGATCGTTGAGATTTAAATCATAAAAGATAACTGAGAAGTGTGGTGATGAGAGCTTTTCGATCGTGGTCTGATGTTTCAAGTTTCTTAGCAATCATGGGGTCTCCTCCTTCCTGTTTGAGAGACTTTGGACAGACTTCGAAATGAACACCCGAAAGGATAACATTTCCCTTTCCAACTTTGCAATGGATAATGGCGCTTTGGTGGTCGGCGTCTTTGTATTCTGCAAGAACTGTTACAGAAGGGTGACTCGATGCATTTTTGAACGTGCATCCTCCATTGTAATAGAGATAAAGGGTTTTTCCTTCAAAGGCAATTTCAGAAGGAACAAGACCCTTGTTTGTCACGTAACAAAAGGGGCGGTCATACAGGGTCCCAACGGCGGCTCCCGGAAAAAATTCAAGGTCCCGTTTTTCATGGACTTCTAAGGGTTTTCCTTTTTCAAAGATCACTTCACTGCACCCAAAATAGGCCCCTGCGCAAATCCCTAGGTAGCTCCCACCCTCTTCTACAAATCGTCGGATTTTTGCGGTTCCTTTTCCTCTTAAGTTCCGATCGTAGGGGATATCTCTTCCCCCTGGAATCACAAGGAGTTTTGCCTCTTTTTCCCAATCGGTTTCATTGAGAGTTTGGTGATTGACCACTTTAACCTCATTGGACAAAGCGCGAAAGGTTCTTAACGTTTCCGCAAGGGTAAAGGCGCTCACTCCTTCGTCGCTATAAATGAGGATGGTCATTCGAAGATCCTTTGGAAATCGAGGCGCTCACCAGCGAGGACATAAGCAACACTAGGAATCCCTTCGGTTTTTTTCAAAAGGGTCTTGAAATAGGAAGTATAAGCGTCAATGGATTCCTCCCTTTCAGGAGCGCGAATTCCTAAGAAGGTGAGGTCGGCATCGGTTGAGTAGTCGGTGATGTGAGCATAAAAGTCGGTACTCTCATCGAGATATGACTTGAAGTGGAGGTTTTTGACTCTGAGAACAGAGTGATATTTTTCAAATAACTTGGCCATGTGGATCCGAGCGGCTTCGTTTTTCACCAAGGTTTTAATCGTGATGGTTGCATCCGGCCACATCTTTCCTGCTTGCAAAAGATGAGAGAGGGCAAGACTGAGCTCGAAGTTAGAATGAACCTGACCACCCCACCACAAATCAATGTGTTTATCCTTTGTTTCCAAAGAGAGGGAAGAATTTGTGGGGTCGCTCTTGACGATAACGAGGTTTTTCTGGAGTTCATGAGAGGCTTTGATCAACTCACAAAATTCCTCCGGCTTATCGGCGGGGGGTTTGAGGATAATGGTATTCGGTTGCAAAGGTCCCATTCCATAGTTTTGCACGATGTTATGGGTTCCCATGGAATGGATATTATGGGCGTTGATGTGGAAGAAGCAAGGAATATCCCGTTTTCTAAAGTAATCTTCGAAAGTTGTCTGGGTGATTTCTAAGTTATCAGTGTTGGGAAGGGTTGCGCCATAAGTGAGGAATCCCTTCTTTTGATTGAGGGCGTGGGCAAAGTTCACGATTTGAGTGTCTCTGAGTTCTGGATCAACAATCGCCAAGATATTCGGCCGCCAGCTGCGGGGATTTTTCTTCAGATGGACGAGTTTATTAGTGGCTGTTGAGGCAAAAAATGAGAAAATGCTGTAGCGGATATCATCCCAGTTTCCTTGAAGCTTTCGTTTCGTCGTCCATAGCCCTAAAGCGATCACCGCCACGAGAATAATAAAGGCCCAACCTGCATTGATCATGAACATACTCACAAGGCAAGCAAGAGTTCCCGCTAAAGAAACCCCCATCGGTGTTCGGAAGAGGGGACGCCAGCTGGGGTTTTGAATGAATGACTCGAAGAAGGCGACAAAATTAAGGAGTCCATAGGTCATCAAACAGACCATCGATAAAATCGGGAGGAGGTGGTTCATATCGGTGAAAAGGGTCATCAAACTCGCTAAGCAGATGATCAAAATCCCTGGGGCGACCACACTCTTTGATAAGAATTTTGGGAGGATGTGATCTTTGGCAAGGGATTGCAACGTCCGCGGGGAGGTGATCATACTTCCCAGGGCGCTTGATAAGGTTCCACACCATACCCCTAAAACGAAGAGTGAGCTGACCTTCGAGACATAATAGATGATCATCGGGTGACTTTTGAGGAGCTCACTTGAGACTTGCGAAGAGAGGAAAATCGATAGGGAGAGGTAAGCAACGAATGCCGTTACAACGGCGGCCATTGTTCCAATTGCCAAAGAGCGAGAAGGGTTTTTTAGGTCGCCAGACATCGCCATGCCCGATTCAATTCCCGTTGTCGCTGGGAAGAAAAGGGCAAAAGCTGCCCAAAAGCTAATGGTTGTCATGTTCGGAAGAGGAGTTACCGTCTCTGGGATCTGCGATCCACTTCCAAAAAAGACCGAAACGATGGAGGCAATCAGAATACAGAAGATTCCTCCTTGCGCTTTTAGAGCAAAATCGACAGGAAAAAGAGCGACGATGGCAAGTCCCGCAAGAGTACAGATCTCTAAAAAGTTCAAGGAGAGATGGGGCATCAACTCCTGCAGTGAGAGAGCAAACCCTGAGACGCAGACGGCAATCGTTGTGAGCTGAGCAATGGTAAGAAGGATCCCAATAGCGCTTCCAAACTCGACACCGAGTGAGCGAGAAATAATATAGTATGAGCCTCCTGATCCCACCTTCATATTCGTGACAATTGAGGTCATCGAGAGTCCTGTGAGAAAGAGGATCGACGAGGCCATGAAGATAATCAGGGTCATCTTTGGAAGGCCAATATGTCCTGTGATCCACCCTAAACGCATGAAGAGAATAACCCCTAGCATCTGAAGAACACTTGGCAAATAGACTCCTGAAAAAGTGCCCAGTCCTTGGGCATTTCCTTCACCGCGTGCGGGGAACCACATGTTAAAAGGTCTTTTTAAAAGATTCAGAAGCATGCTATATCCATTTTTTACCTAAGTATACATATTATGGTTCAAAAATTGGGAATTTATCAATCATGATGTGTATCTATACCCAAAAAGGTTGAAGATGGAAAAGGCGACATTTGCAGCAGGGTGTTTTTGGGGGGTTCAAAAAAAGTTTGATCAAGTTGAAGGGGTGGTTTCGTCCCGCGTCGGCTATACAGGAGGGGCAAAAGAAAACCCCAAGTATAAAGAGGTGTGCACGGGAACAACGGGTCACGCAGAGGCAATCGAGATCACATTTGATCCTCAAAAAATCTCTTATGAGCAACTTCTCGCTATTTTTTGGGAAATCCATGACCCGACAACTCCCAACCGGCAAGGCCCCGATGTTGGCTCGCAATACCGCTCGGCGATCTTCTTTCACACCCCCCAGCAAGAAACATTAGCACGCCAGTCGAAAGAAAAAATCTCTGAGGAACGGAACAAGAGAGTGGTTACGGAGATTGTTTCCGCTTCGACATTTTATGAAGCCGAAGCCTATCACCAGAAATATCTTAGTAAGAACTAAGCCGTTTCTTTTTTCCGTACCGGTAGTCGAGGCTGAGTTTTCCTGGACCCGAGAAGAAGAGCCAGAAGAACATGAGGGCATAGAGGAACTCTGGCAAATAAAGGAAGTTTTCAAAGGCAATCATGCTAGGGTGATGGGTAAGGCTCGCAAGTCGATCGGTGACAATTGCCGTGATCATGATCACAAACAAGATAAAAGAAGAGAGGGTGGTTAGAAACCCAACGATCAAAAGGATGCCACAAGCAAACTCAAAAAAGGGAACGAGATAGGCATTGAAGCTTGCGAAAGGCATTCCAGCATCTTTCAAGGTGGCTAAAAGATTGGCGTGTTGCTTTCCGTCAAACATCTTAAAAAACCCAGACAGGGTAAAGAAAATCCCTAGGAAAAAACGAACAACAAAAATGGCAAACCATTCACATTGACGTTTTTTATAGCCTAACTTCGAAAAAAGCTGGTACATGCACACGTTCCTTTTCTTTTCCTCATAGACCCATGAGAAATTTCTGACAACATTTTCTTATTTATTTAAATGTCTAAGAGCCTCTATACCTAACATGAATCAAAAGTTGAGAATTTGACAAGGCGGCCCCACGCAAATTTTTTGTCTGGAGCGGGGCGAACATTGTGCGAGCACAAGGCGGAGGGTGAAGGCAAGAAATATGCTGCAAAGGAGGCATAGCCAAAAACCAACTTTTGGTATTGACCGCTAGTAGAACTCAAAGGATAGATGCATGCGTTTTTTGTTTTTTCTCGCTCTTTTCCCTCACTATCTTTCAGCTGGGTTTCTCAGCTGGTTCTACACTTCTCCCGAAACAGTTAAGCAGTTTGATTGTTCCTACGACTGCGGAAAACTTGGATCCGAAGGGATCAAACAAGTCCAGTGGAAAGGAATAGAGGTGCTATGGGAACTTGATCGCTTAAACCATCTCGTAAAAGGAGAAACTTTCCTGGGAAATACCATCCCTGTGTCGCCAACAGATCCATGGGTGAAGAAGACAGCAAGGGAAGGGATATCCATTGCTCTGACCTTTGAAGTCCCTAAGCGGATAAAAATTCCCTGCTCCAACTACCATTACTTCTCTTCTTCTGAAATTGGTAGGATTGAAAAGACAAAGTCCATTTGGTGGCCAACAATTCAGCAAGATGATGAAGGAAAGATCATTGGATATGGCGTTGATCTATGTTCCTTAGATTTTGATTCCTCAGTAGAGGGAACTGTTCTTGATGAAGTTGATTGGTCGTTGGATTCTTTAAAAGAAATCCATGATTTTTCTGCGACAATTGAGACGGTTCTTAAAGGTGACTATGGATCTTGGTTCCGCGATCATTTTCGATCCTTTCATGAAGAAGCCAGTTCAGTAGTTGAGGATCAAAATAGGCGTCAGGGTGATATCACCAGAAAGATCCATCAGGTGGATGCCTTATTGGCTCAAGGGATCAATTCTCATATGGGTGTGAGTCAGAAGGAGAAAAGGGCTAAGCTTTTCAAAGCTCTTGAACAGAGCAAAAAAGAAGCTCAAGTCGCTGGAGAGATCCAACAGAAGTTCGAAAAGACAAGGGATAACATTCATGAGGGGCTAACCATCTATGGACCGTGTATCCGATCAAGATTGAGAGAGATAGGGCAGGCCTATTGCGCTATCTGGGATGATTGCGCTGCTCATCATCATGCTCCTGCCGCCTATTACAATCGAGCCCTTTACCATTATGGTGAAGGGAATAACATGAACTGTATCGAAGATATCAAAAAGCTCTTCGAGATGACTCCCTCTGAGATGATCACTGAAAAGATGCGAGAAAACCTTCTCCTGCGCCAAGGAAAAGCTGAATGTGAGCTCGATCTTTTCGATGATGCGATCTTCACTCTCTCAAAGCACATTTCAGCTTTTCCCCGCCGCAAAGAAGCCTATCTCGAGCGTGCGATCGCCCACTTCGAAAAAGGAAATACTGCCGAAGCCTTGAAGGACTTCATAGATTCTGGAGCCAAAATTGATCCCATCATCAATTCTCCAGCGGAAACAATGGAATATGGGTTAGGAGTTATGAAGGGATTAGGCCTTGGGATTGCCTATGCAACTCAAGAAAATCTATTATTTCTGATGTCTAGCCCCTCGGGTCTTTTGCATGGAATGATTGCACTAGCGACTTCTCCAGAAGAGACCTCAAAAGAATTTGTCCGCTCTTGCCAAGAGGTGATTGGAGTCATCAAAGAAAATGGTCTTCCAGAAATTATTCTCGCGATTTTTCCAGAGGCAAAGGAGCTTTTTACCAATGAACCTATCCACCCATCAAGACAAGGAGAGCTAACGGGGCAATTGATTGGCTGCTTTGGCATCGATTTTCTCCTTCTAGAAGGGGGAGGGAAAGCTGTTAGCGCGGCAAGAAACTTCCGCAGTGCGAATGCGACACTTACTCTAGAGCGGATGGCAAGATCGATCCAAGTTGAACAGCAAATGATTCACCATACCCAAGAGTGGTGGACCCGCACATCTAAACTCATCGACGAGCTCAAAGTCTCGCCGAATAGAGACTTTGGAAAAAGTTTGTATCGAACTTTTCGTGATACCCCCCTCTCAGAGTCCCAAGTACGAAAAATCCTCCATCGTGCGGGATACAAGACTTTTCCTAAGCCAAAGGGGCTTCCTCATGATTGTATAGTAACTATCTCTCATAAGGATGGAGGGATGGTCTATCGAAAAGCTGGATCAACGACTGAACAAGTTTTGAATGTGCGAGTGATGCCTGGAGATCCTTGCAGCCCTAATCTAAGACAAAGAAAGCCATATGTTGTTCAAAGACGTGGAGATAAGGCTTTAAGTCCAGTTGGTCAGTTTGTGCCAAAAAACTTAGAAGAAATACATATTCCTGTTGAGGAATATACGTTTAAGGGGTGGTGAATAGAATGATAAGTAAGGAAAATGTCCCAGCATTTCAATCGTTAATGAATACTCTGCAATCTTTGTTAAGTAGGGACTATCAAGCTAGACAATGGGTTGCAAGGGAAGGCTCTGGCATTTCATCTTGTTTTTACAACGATACCCTATATTTTCTTGAGGATAGCGATGCGCTCATTGAAGCCTATGAGGCTGGAAGGGTGGAGATGACTGACAAGCAGTATCAGATGCTCAAAAAGTTGTATGAGATGGTCGATGAGTATGATGATTTGATGGATCGTCCTAGAACGGATGAAGGCATTGTCAATGATCCAAGGTGGGGTAAGGTGAGAGAGTACGCAAAGGTTGTCTATGAAGAGTTAAAGAAACATTGATTCAGAATCAGGGAATTATGTAAAGTGTTTGCATTTTTGAATAGGAGAAGAGAATGAAGAAGATTTTGAGCTATTTGGCCAAGAATTACAGCATTTTTTCTGGGCGTGCGGGTCGGAAGGAATTTCTCCTCTATCATTTGATGATGTGGGGCTTTTTTCTGATGATTGCATGGGCAAATAACATGATAGCAGTTCACATATTTCATTCTTTTGTCCTTGCTCGCGTTGTTTCTCTATTGATTGGGATGGCTGCATTGGCCCTTGTTGTTCCGACCCTAGGGATTACTGTTCGGCGGATCCATGATATTGGACGAAATGGGTGGTGGATCTTATTGACGCTGATTCCCTATTTGGGACTTATTTTTACCTTAATTCTGTTTGTTAAGAAGGGGCAGCTGGGGGAGAATCAATATGGACAGAATCCTTTGAAAGAGGCGGTTATTGCTTGAAACGGGTATTGTTCTTACTTTTGGTTCCAGTTTGGGTTTTTGCATCGATCGATGTCAAAGACTCGGTAGTGAAGATTTTCTCGACCTCGAAGGATTATGACTATACAACGCCTTGGGCGCCCCCTTCGATTATTCGAGGTGTTGGTTCAGGGTTCATCATTGAGGGGAACCGCATTTTGACCAATGCGCATGTGGTGAGTGGGGCGACTTATATCGAGGTTCACTCAGGGCGGAGCAAGCGGCGGTATGAGGCGCGGGTCAAGATGATCGGCCATGACTGTGATCTGGCCATTTTAGAAGTGTTGGATCCTCGATTTTTTCAGGGGAAAACTCCTTTAGATTTCTCGGAGCAGGTGTTGTTGCAGGAAGAAGAGGTTCAGGCGTATGGGTTTCCAATCGGCGGAGATGAGATCTGTGTAACGCGGGGGATCGTCTCGAGGATCGATCTGTGGAAATATGTTCATTCCGGGGAGTGGCTCCTTATTTCACAAATGGATGCAGCGATTAACCCTGGAAATAGTGGAGGGCCGATTATCGCTGAAGGAAAGGTTGTTGGTGTGGCCCATCAAGGGGTCTCTGATGGACAGAGCATTGGGTATATGATTCCCATCCCTATCATTCGCCATTTTCTAGAAGAAAATGAGAAGGATTATCATGGGTTCCCTTCGGCTGAGTTTTCATATCAAGAGTTTCGCAATAAGGGACTCCGTAAGTACCATGGCTTTGATGAGGGAGATGAAGGGGTTTTAATCACGAAGATTCCCAAAAACCATTTTTTTCATGGGATTCTCCAAGAGGGAGATATCCTTCTCGATTTTGACGGGCACCTGATCGATGCAACGGGGATGATCCAGCTCGAAGAATATGATCTCTCCCTTCCGTTTCAGTATTTGATCTTAATGAAACATTATGGTGATGAGTTTTCCGTGACTTTTTTAAGGGATGGGGAAGTTGTTACAAAAGGTGGGGCGGTTGATAGAGAGAAACGGGCTCAGAAACTGGTTCCTCATACGTTGCATGAGGAAAAGCCTCGGTATTATATTTATGGGGGATGTGTCTTTCAACCCCTCGTTGGGAACTTGATCACTAATCTGATATCAGTCATCGACTATGCGACTTATCTTAAAGATTGTGAGATCGAAGAGGATCAAGACGAAGTGATTGTGTTAACCTCGATTTTTGATGAAGAGATGAATAGTGGTTACCAACACCTGAGACGAAAAGTTGTCGAGAAGGTCAACGGTCAAAAGGTCTCTAACTTAAGGAGTTTTATTCGCCTTGTGGAGGAAGCTGAAGGACCGTTTGTTGTGATTGAGCTAACAAACCAAAAGCAACTGATTTTTGAGAAAGATGAGGCGCAGGCGAGGAATCGGAACATTCTAAGGCGCTACCAGATCAGCCATGATCGTTCGGAGGACCTAAGATGAAAAAGCTTTTGATGTTCTTATTGCCCCTATTTTGCTACGGGGGAGATCACCGGTTTTCTGGGACCGCTCCTGAGCGTCACCAAGAGATGGCGGAGCATTATACTTCGCCCAGAGAAGAACTTTCCTGGTGGGATAATCCATACATGACAGGAGATTGGTGGGGCGTTCGCGCTAAAATGGCGCGGAATGGGGTCACACTTGGGCTAACTTATGTCACCGATCTAGCGGCGAATGTTTGGGGAGGGAAAGCAAAAGGGTTTGCTTATGCAGGGTCGTTTGGGTTTGACATGAATGTCGACTTTGGAAAGTTCACGTCGCTCCAAGGGTTTTCTTTTTACTCCTCTGTTGTGTGGCGAACAGGAACAAGTTTGAGCGCCGATAAAATTGGAAACCAATATCCTGTTCAACAAGTCTTTGGTGGGCAAAACGTTCGCCTCAATGAACTTTACCTCAAGCAGGTCCTCTTTGATGAGTATTTGACCCTCAAAGCAGGGCGGGTTAATGGAGGCAATGACTTTTTGCAGTCAGAGCTTTACTACAAATTTATGAACAACGGGTTTGATGGGAACCCGATCTCGATTTTCTTCAACACTCCCTTCACGGCCTATCCCAATGCGACGTGGGGCGTTGTCATGACCTTCCGTCCCTACTTTAAACGTGTCCTTGCGAAAGCTGCAGCCTATGTTGCTCAAGATGACGTCGCAGATAACAAATACCACGGGCTTAACTGGTCGTTCAATGGATCGGATGGAGCCCTTTTAATTTCTGAGTGGTCTTATCAAGTCAACCAACTCAAAGGGGACACCGGCTATCCTGGCAATTACCGCGTTGGTGGTTACTACACAACGGGAAGCAAGGGGGAAAAATACCGTGGTGGACACTACCATGGAAATTACGGCTACTATTTCTTAGTCGATCAGATGGTATACCGGACGCCCGATACTGACCGGGGACTGACTCCTTTCGTGGCGGTCGTGTTAGCTCCTAAAGATCGAAATCTTCTCCCCTTCTTTGTGACGAGTGGTCTCGTCTACAAAGGACTCTTTGCGGCGCGCCCCAAGGATTACACTAACCTTGGCTTCATCTATGGGAAGTATAGCACCGATATGCATCATGCTCAAGAGGTGGCAAAACGGACCGGCGCGATGCCCAAGTTTGGACATATGCCCCAAAACTTTGAGGCCCTTGTTGAACTCAACCACTGGTTTCAAATCAACCCTTGGTTCAACATCATGCCCAACATCCAATACGTGATCAACCCCAAAGGGTTCGGCAACATTCAGGATGCCTGGGTGATCGGCACCCAGATCAGCTTGACCCTCTAATGGTTAGCTCCAAAAATCCTTTAACATATAATACCATTTATCAAAAATAAAGTTTAGTGTATGATCTTTGGTTTTCAACCCCATGGAGAGTCAAATGAATACACCAGAAGACATACAATTAAAAAGTTCAGAAGTAGATTTTTTCTACCTTGCAAAGCGCGAACCTAATCCCAGAACACGCATACGACTCCTCGCTTTGGGCCATCTAAAAGCAGGCAAATCCAAGCAGGAAGTCACTGAAATGTTCCGGATTGTTCTCATTACATTGCGTCGATGGGTACTACGATTTGCTGCTAAAGGGGTGCCAGGGTTAAAGGAGCAGCCTGGTAAAGGCCGCAAAAGAAAGCTAGCTGAAGAACAAGAGGAAGCATTTCGGCAACAAGTAGAAAAACTGCAGACTCTTCGTGAGGGTGGAAGGGTTCGGGGACAAGATATTCAGGTTTTGCTTAAAGAAAAATTCTGTGTTGATCATGCGCTACCAAGTGTTTACCACGTACTTGAACGGTGTGGGCTCTCGTGGATTTCAGCACGATCAAAACATCCAAAATCTGATCCTTTGATTCAAGAAGACTTTAAAAAAAATTTCAAGAAAAAGTAGCAGGAGTATTGCCAGAAGGCATTGCTTCTGAAAATGTTGAAATTTGGTTTCAAGACGAAGCAAGGGTTGGGCAAAGAGGGACGGTCACTCGGTTATGGGCAAGACGGGGTACTCGTCCCCGAGTGATCCGACAACAGCAGTTTGAGTATGCCTATATTTTTGGTGCTGTCTGTCCAAAAAAAGACCGAGCAGTAGGATTGGTTTTGCCAACAATTGGGATGGGATGTATGCAAAAACACTTAGAGGAGATTTCTAAGGAAATTGAGCCTGGTAATCATGCAGTTATTGTATTCGATCGAGCTGCTTGGCATACAACGAAAAAGCTGTGCATACCAAACAATATATCGCTACTACCGTTGCCTGCAAGTTCTCCTGAGTTAAATCCGACTGAACAAGTATGGCAAGTGCTTAGAGATCGATATTTAGGAAACCGTTGTTTTGATTCCTATGAGCATATTTTGGGCAGTTGCTGCGATGCTTGGAATGCATTTACCTCACAAGTTGGAGCTGTGCGTCAACTGTGTTCAAGAGAGTGGGCTCAGACTAAACTTTATTTTTGATAAATGGTATAACATATCGTAATTGCTCGTAGCTAGAGACTCATCTAGCTACGAGCAATTACGATATGTTTAACGGAAGCTTAACCCTTCATGCGGAGCTCTTTCAACTTTTTTTCGAGATCTCGATCTTCTTTTTCTTTCGCAAGGCGTTCAGAAGTAGGAGAAGTGGGAGGACTCTTTGCTCGCTCTTTTTCTTTCCGCTTTGTAGGCTCTGATGCATAACCCAAATGCATCTTCTCTATTTCATAACTTCTTTTATCTTCAGCACTTTTGACCCTATTTGCTTTTGCTATGGTTTTCTTGGTTCCTGGAGTGACGTTAGAGCCACTTGTAAAGACAGTTCGATCTTTGAGAGCTGTTTCCTCAGGGACTTTTCTGACGTCGTAGGGGTTATCGAGAAACGTTGTAAAAATCTTAGATAAGGTGGCTTGATCTCTCACAAAAATTTCATCATCTGTTGCATCCGTTTCTCGGTATTCGGGCTTTTTCTTATGGTCAGCGTCAGGTGTATTTGCGGTGACGGTTACAAGAACCTTAAGTGGAAATTTTCTGGAGAATTTAAACTTCAGGAGCTCGTTAGGTTCAAGGCATTCTTCACTGAAGTTTTTTTTGAATCCAAAACTCTCATGAAACTCTCCGTCGTCATTCATCAGTCCGATGAGTGTATACTCACACGGCGCGCAACATGTTTTTGTTGAATGCATATGGATTCCCATATGATAGATTCTAGCAGCGGTTGACTGCTTGTGGTACTTTGAGCGGATCTCTGTTCTTAGATAATTGCGGATCATTGCGGCTGCATCGGGAAGAGCAAGGTAGGCAACAAGCATTTGTTCGGTGTGTCTGATGTATTGATCTTGCGAGCTTTCTCCAGAAGAATAGCCAGGAGTATGACCATGCTTATTCTTATCTTTGTTAACAATGCTTTTGCCAAGACTGTAGTAATACTTAAGCAGCTTGTAGGGGTCAATACCGTATTCATTATATTTACCCTTAATGAAATCAAAAGAGAGAATATCTCCTACTTCAGGAATTTTCAGATCCCAAACAAATGTTGCCCGTTCTGAAGTCTCTCCGATCTCGATAGAACAGTCAAAACTAAGTTTTGCTACGACAATATTTGAGGCGCCAGAGCCATATAGGGATAAAGATTCTGTCTCCATGTCATGATGAACTTTATCTAAGTTTAGAAGACGAATAGGGGTTTCTTCCACCATATCTGCAAGCTTCATTGCAGTGTAATAATGGTCTCTTGTTCTTCTTGCTCCAGGTATCTCAATGGGTTGGCTATAGCAGCGTGTTAACTGAACTGGACAGCCAGCTCTTGGAGTGGAGGAAGGCTGATAATACGTCCGATTATCGACATAGGGATTAAGCACGGCCATTGGGTTTTCCTTTTTATACAGGTCGACAATTTACACGAGGGTAGGGATTGCTGAAAAGAATAGTTTTTATGCAAAAGAGCACTTCTTTATTTTTCTTTGAAGCCGGAGTGTTTGAGGAGGGGAGCGATGATGGGCTCACGGCCGCGGAAAGCTTCGAAGACTTCGAGGGGGTGGGCGCTCCCGCCGAGTTCAAGGAAGGTCCGCTTGAATGCTTGGCCGACGGTGCGGAGCGCTTGCCAGTCCTCTTCAACTTCAAGGAACGCTTCGAAGGCATCGGCGCTCAGGACTTCGGCCCACTTGTAGCTGTAGTAGCCGGCGGCGTAGGAGTCGCCCCCAAAGAGGTGGTGAAAGGAACAGAGGAATCGATCGTCATCGAGGCAGGGGAGATGAGAGGTGGACAGGCAGGTTTCAAAATAGGCGTCAAAGGGGGTGAGGGTGCTATGGGGATCGTAGTCGTGGTGGATATGAAGATCAGAGATCGAATATTTAAGTTGGGAGAGCATGTTTAGCCCGGCGTTGTAGGTGCGGGCGGAGATGATCTTATCCATCAGCACTTCTGGGAGGGGCTCTCCGGTTTCATAGTGTTCGGTCAGGGTTTGGAGAGTTGGTTTATGGTAGCACCAGTTCTCCATAAACTTACTGGGGATTTCGATGGCGTCCCATTCAATTCCATTGTTACCCGAAATGTTTCCGATATTAACCTTCGAAAGCATGTGTTGAAGGGCGTGACCAAACTCATGGAAAAGGGTTTTGAGTTCGCTGAAAGTAAGAAGGGCGGGAGCCTCTCCTACAGGGGGCATGGAGTTACATCCGATGTAGGTCATGGGAAGTTGGAGCTTACCGTTTAAGAAGGTTCGGTTCAGGCAGGTATCGGTCCAGGCACCTCCCCGCTTGGATTGGGGGCGGAGAAAGGGGTCAAGGTAGAAAGAAGCGATCTGTTCTCCTGATTCATCATAGACAACATAGTAGGTCACGGAAGGATCCCAACAGGGGGGTTGTTGTTCTGGTTTGACGATGGTAACACCAAAGAGGGTGTGGCATAGATCAAAGAGTCCACGCAGCGCTTTTTTCAATGGGAAATAGGGTTTGATTTTTGCTTCGGAAAGATGATACCGGTTTTCTTTGAGGCGCTCAGACCAATAGGAAAAATCCCACGGCATCATCGGCTCTCGAAAGCCATTTTTTGCGGCAAAAAGTTGAGTTTCCAAAAGATCTTCTCTTCCTGCAGTCCAGGATGCGTCGCGCAGGTTATTTAGGAAATCGAGAACGGTGTCAACATTGGGAGCTATTTTTGAAGCGATGCTCAGTTCTGCAAAAGTATTATAACCGAGCATTTGAGCCAGCTTTTTTCGGATTTTGAGTTGTTCTAAAATGTTCTCTGTATTGCTTGAGGCACCGGAGGAGGCTTTGGAAATATGGGCCCGGTACATCATCTCACGCGTTTTTCGATGCTTACAGTGGTTGGAAATCGATGAGTAAACGGTTGTCATAAGAGAGAGTTTCCAGGGTCCCTCAAGGGGAGTGGAAGGGGGATCCTCTTCGTTTTTTGTGAGATTATAGGAATCAGAGGTGAGCTTAAGGATCGAGTAGGGAACTCCTTCAAGCTTCTTTTTTTCCTCAACGATGATCGAAAACGATTTGGTGGCATCAAGGAGGTTGGCTTTGTATTGACTTTGCAAACGTTTCAGTCGATCAAAGAGAGAATTGAAGTGGCGAAGCTCTTCTTCGTCAAGATCGATCCCCTTAAGTTTCGCTTCTTTGAGGCGGATGTTGAGACTTCTTTGCTGAGGAGGGGTCAGGGTGTGCCATTCTGGTCCTTCTTTGATCGTGCGGAAATGCTCATAGAGGGTGCGGCTTTGTTTGATCCGCCTCTGAAGTTTATGGATGATGGGTTCCACCTTTTCCCATACTTCTCGCAATTTTGGAGAGTCTTTGACCATTTTAAGGTGGTGCATAGGGCCGGTCGTTCGATGGATTTTCTCTTCGATCTCTTCAAGAGGGAGAATGAGGGTGTCCCAAGTGGGAGAAGTGAGGGTTTCTAAAGCTTCAATCTCGGGAAGTAGGGTTTGAATAAGAGAATCGAGGGCAGGAAAAAAATGGTCAGGTTCGATGATATCAAAAGGGATCAATCTTTTGTAGTGAAGAAGAGGGTTGGCGACTTCCTCTTGTGAGATGGTGTGATAACTATCAACAATCATGGGAAGAATTTTAAGGAGTTTCACGTTGATGTCAATTGACTTTTTGACGAATCATTTGCTACCGTGTAAAAAATAAAGTACGTGTTCAGGGGACGTGTTTCCTATAAAACCAGGGGATAGTGCTTCAGATTTCTAAGCTTGCGACGACCCCATAGCCGTAGGCGCTATAGGGGAGGAGTAGGATTTGAAAGATGGGGTGCTATACACTGTTTCATAGGGAATCAAGCCCGTGAGCGCGTACAAAAAGTTAACAGGGGTTCCCTTATGTCTCGACAAGATGAAGAAATCGTCATCCAAAAGCATCACCACCATTGGAAGATGCGCCTATTTGTAGCGATCATCATGTTGGGACTCTCGTTTATTGGTCTTGTCGTGTCAGATATTCGTGCGAATGGTGCCTGGAACTATTGGCGGGTGATGGTCCCTATTTTTGCTTGTTTGTGCCTGTTTCTCTCGTGGTATTTGAGGCGTAAGCAAAAGATTATGACGGCATCGACGATTTGGCATGAGCTCGTTCAATGGTTTGGTCTAGCCCTTGGGGTCTATCTGATCAGTGTTTTTGTCAATGTGGGATTGATTGGACGGTTTGAGGCGGGACTTGTTGTTCTCACGATGCTCTCTCTTAATACTTTTATCACGGGGATCTATGTTGAATCGACCTTTTTTGTGATTGGAATTTTATTGGGGCTTTTCGCTGCGGCAGCAGCGCTATTGGCAGCGTATATCTATACGATCATGTTACCTTTAACGATTGGAGTGGCGGTTTTACTCGTATGGCTTGCAAGAAAACGTCTCTAATTTTTGCTCTTCTCTTACTTCTTGCTTCGTGTGGGAAGATTCATGAGAATCCCTTGAGGGAAGGGCCCCGCCCTGCTTTCGAGACGGAAGCGGTTCCGGGAGTGGCTGATGAAGTTGCCGTGTGGGTCGATCGTCATGAGCCTATTCGTTCGGTCATTATTGGCAATGATAAGTCCCAGATGGGCGCCCTTTATGTGTATGATCTCCGAGGGAAGTTTGTCCACCGTTCTCCCTATTTAAATGAGCCGGTTGGCGTTTCTGTTCGCTATGACATTCCTGTTGGGGGGAAGAGAGTCGATGTTGTGGGATGCGGAATACGGAGCACCAATGAGATTAAGCTCTTCAAGATCGATAGAGACACAAGAGAACTGACTGATATTACAACAGAGGGAGGGATTCCTTCTGGATTTGATCGCGATACCTATGGATTTTGTCTTTATAAACGTGCAAGTGATGGACAGCTTTTCGCCTTTGTTTCTCGCAAAGAAACCGATAACCTCCACCAGATTCTTTTGGAAGAGGATGGAAACGGAAAATTAAAGGGAACGGTGATCCGGCAGTTTGGGCTGAAGGATATTAAAAGTTACGTCGAAGGTTTAGTGGCTGACGATGAGTATGGGTATCTCTATGCTTCGGATGAACAACATGCGATCCTTAAATACCATGCTGATCCAACAGTGCTTCGTGATCCGTTGATTCTAAAATTTGGGATAGGAGATGGAATTCGTGGAGATCGGGAAGGACTGGCCCTTTATCAGAAAGGAAAAGGGGAAGGGTACCTGATTGCTTCAAGCCAGGGAAATTCAACGTTTAAAATCTATCAAAGAAGTGGGAAGAATAAATTTGTTAAGACAGCCAAAGCGCATGGCGTATGGAAAAGTGATGGGATTGGAGCGACCTCTGTAAAGATAGCTCCTTATTACCCTACGGGACTTTTTGTGGCTCACAATGATAAAGAGAACAACTTTGTTCTCTTTGATTGGTATTCATTCTCGAGGTTAAAATGATGAAAAAACTCTTTCTCCTTTCAATGCTGTTATCAACACTTTGTGCATCGCCTGCTTTGCCAAGTTACTTCCCTAAGGACACCAGTGATTGCATGGGAGGGATCGCGTCTCACGGCTATGTGCGTCATCGTGAGCATGAAGGAGTGGGGTATAAAACGGGATACACGACGTTGGGGGGCTTCATTACCCCAAATACCTTGAGAGAGTTTCAACCCTTTTTGGATCTTCGCGCCCATATCATGAATGATGGAAAGTGGGCATCGAATACCGGTTTTGGGTTTCGTCATGCCCCGATGGAATCCTTTGCTTGGGGAGTGAATGCCTTTTTTGACTACCGTCAGGTAAAACATCTCCCTTCAAAACAGGCTGGAGTAGGGGTCGAGTTTTTAAGCAACATTCTTGATTTCCGGATAAATGGATATTTTCCTTTTGGGGATAAGACCTATCTTAGCAGCGCGAAGTTTGACCGGTTTGAAGGATTCAATGTGTATGCCAAAGAAAAGGTCAAAGTCAGTCAGACCAGCATGTATGCAGAGGTGGGAGGATTTATTCCTGGCCCTTTTAAAGTTGTCGATCTCTATGCAGCGGTTGGTCCTTATTATCTCTTTACTCGCTCTTATACTCGTTTCCAAGGGTTTCAGGAGAAAACTCCTGCGGCTTGGGGAGGAAAGCTTCGCTTAGCAGCAAAGGCTTGGGATGGAATTGACTTTGGAATGGATGTCACCTATGACCACATCTTTAAATGGAATGTTCAAGGATATATCACATTGAGTTATCCCTTTGGTCCAGCCAATACACGAAAAGAGGGAAAACGTTGGAAGCGGATGTATAAAACTGAAAAATGTGAAAGAGTTGCAGACTTTCGCCGAATGATGACGCAGCCGGTCGAAAGAAACGAGATTATTCCTGTTTTAGAAAAGCATCTGGTCTTTGCCCTGAGAAATCCTGAAGATACGGCGCTGTTGCTAGATTGTATTTTTGTGAATAACTTAGCACCTGCAGGAGGAGATGGATCATTCGAGAATCCATTTAATACCCTACAACAAGCAGAAGCTGCTTCGATTCCGTTTGACTGTATCTATGTTTATGGAGATGGACCGAATTATACGGTGGATGGAGCGAATGGTTTTTCACTTCAAGAAGGACAGAGGATTACAGGGTCAGCGATCGCATTTGACCTTTGTGATTGTGGAGTGATTTTCCCTCCTCAGACGGTGAATGCTCCTGTTGTTGAGCAAGTGCAAGGTGGAGGAGCGATCTTTACTTTAGCCGATCAAACATTGATACAAGGGTTTGAGCTTATCAGGGGAGCTGATAATGGCATTGTCTCTGCTCCAGGATCAAACAACTTCACGATTCAGTATAATACGATCAGTGATATGACAAATAGTGGGATTCTGATTGAGAACCTATCGGGGGGAACACAAACGATTCAGAATAACACCTTTTCGAATAACTTAAATGGGATTTCGTATGATACCGTAACCAATACGAGTGTTTTGATTGATAACAACCTTTTTGATGAAAATGATTCAAGAGGGATGACGATCATTGACTTTGGTGATGGAACACTAAGGATAACGAATAATGAGATCAATAACAATGGTGGAATCGTTGGAATTGAGATTGCCAAAGTGACAGGAGGATTCACAACTGGGACGACGGCTATCTATGTGACAGATAACACCTTTACAGATCCAGCTGGAAGTTCTAGTGGAGCGCTCTTGATCAATCGTGATACTGCTGGCAATGCAGGATCGACAACAGTGAATGTTGAAGGAAACAATTTCACGAATTTTGGTCGCGTTGTACTCATCAACAGTTATTCTGATTCGCAAACTGTGTTGGTGAATAATAACACCTTTGTGCGGAATGATGGAAATGCTCAAGTGACACTCATTCAGACCCTTTTCGATGGGTCAGATATGACGGTAGATTACATCAATAATACTGTTTCTGCGACGGGATTAGGTGGAGGTCTTTTTAATGATTTTGCGATTCCTGTTGGTCAGGCTACCTCAACAATGGATACCCGTGTTCAATGTAATACCTTTACTGCAGGGCTTCCAGTAAGATGGGCAAATAACCCAGCTACAACTGCTAACTATACTCTACGATTGACAAACCCAGGAGATCCCTCTGGCTCGTTCTCTTCCATGAATACGGGTGGGACTTTGTCGACGGTGAATACATTCACGACGACTTCAACTGCTGCAGGATGTCCAACCACTCCTTAAGGGGAGTGGTTTTCGGTGATGTGGCCATCTTCCATGTGGACGATCCGGTCGGCAAAGTCGAAGATGCGGGAGTCGTGGGTGACCACGATAAGAGCCCGGTTTTCTTTATCGACGATTTCGCGGAGATGATTGAGGACGAGGGTTCCGTTTTCGTGATCGAGGGCGCTTGTGGGCTCGTCGCAGACGATGAGGCGGGGATTATGAATAACGGCGCGAGCAATTGCGACCCGTTGTTGCTGTCCCCCTGAGAGTTGTTTTGGATAGGCAGAGATTTTGTCTTCTAGGCCAAACTGCTTCAGCCTCTCTTCAGCAAGTTTTGTCGCTTCGTGGCGATCCATCTGATTGAGAAGGAGGGGAATCGAAACGTTTTCTGCGTTGGTAAGCATGGGAATCAGGTTAAAGGCTTGAAAGACGTAGCCGATATTTTCTCCACGAAATTTTGTCCGTTCGGCATCAGAGAGCTGATCGATATTTTGATCAAAGAGAAAGCACTCGCCGTCGTCATGGCTAAGAATGCCGGCAAGGATCGAGATGAGGGTTGTCTTTCCTGAACCAGAGGGGCCGACAAGCATGAGGAGCTCTCCTGCTTTGACTTCGAGATCGATTCCATGAAGGACTTCAAAGCGAAGATCTCCCTCTCCAAACGACTTTCGTATCTGATGACATTTTACAGCGGTTTCACTCATAACTATCCTTTGAAAACAATGGCGGGATCAAGACGATAGACACGATAGAGACCAACCCATGCGGAGAATCCTGTAATGGCAAACATCACAACACCGGAAAGGACGTAGAGTTGCCAGAGAAGGAGGAAGGAGAGGTCGCTATTGCGGGAAAGAAAGCCAAAGAGGGCGGCGGCGCCAATGCCAAGACCCCATCCGATAAAACCCACCCAAACCGCTTGAAGAAGAACCATTTTGGTCAGGAGGCGGTTATTGGCTCCCATCGCTTTAAAGGTCCCAAGGTAGCGGAGATTATCGAGGATAAAGTTATAAAAGGTTTGTCCAGAGATAGCCATCCCAATAATAAACCCAAGAAGAACGGCAATCCCAAAGTTGAGAGGGATCCCGGTGTTTTTCATGTAGTATTCGATGGTGAGCTTTTTGAATTGTGTGCTGGTATAGGCTGTGAGTCCTGAGAGGCGCTTGATTTTTTGGCAAAGCTCATGGGGATCAACGCCTGGCTTGGCTTTCGCTAAAACAAAGGTAAGGAGTTTTCGCTCGTAAGGGGCAAAGGTGGTTGCGCGGGAATAGGTAGTATAGATCACAGGTTGCGACTGGAAGGTGCGCATCGACTTGCAAATGCCGACCACTTGCGCCCGATGGTCATTGATCTCAAGGGTTTCGCCGACCTGCAAGGGGATCCCATTTTTTCCATTGGAGGAGAGCTTTCCTTCGGCTCCGACTTGATTGACGATAATCGCATCGATTTTTCGGAGGTCAACAACATTGCCATCAAGCATAATGGGGGGACCACCGATCAAAGTTCCTTCATCGATTCCAATGACGTTACAGATCTGAAAGTTTCCATTTTGAAGGCGCGCTTTGAGGAGTCCTTTATAGAAGGGGACGGCCCAATCAACTCCATCGATTCCTCTCACAAGATAGAGCTGAGTATCACGCATGGGTTTCACATCGTCAATGAACTGCACCTTTTCATCCATGACCCAAATATCGGGTTGGGAGGTGTCTGTGATAAATCCAAAGGTACGGGACATGAGCCCGACAAAGATAGCCGCTTGTTGAACAATAATAAAAGAGGCAAAGCTTAGGCCGAGGACAATCCCGATGAATTTTGCTTTATCCCCGATCAAAATTTTGAGCGAGAGAAGGAGCATTACCAGGATCCTCCGAGTGATTTGTAGAGAGCAACCAGGTGCGTGCTGAGGGATTGCTTGCTATCGGCTAGGTTATTTTCTGCAGCAACAAGGGTACGATCTGCTTCTAAAACAGAGGAGAAATTGACGAGGCCACTGAGATATTTATCGCGGGTGAGTTCGTACTTGCGGCGAGCAGCCTCCGTTTGCATTTGATAGCGATGGGTCCTCTCTTCTTCTTTGTAATAGGCCACAAGGTTGTTTTCGACCTCTTCAAGAGAGGTCAGAATGGTTTGCTCATAACTGAGAAGCGCCTGCTGCTGCTTAGCATTTTGTGCGCGGATGTTTGAACGGATGCGTCCAAAGTAAAGGATCGGCCAATCGATGTTTGGACCAAGCGACCAGGCGCGACTTTTTGCTTTGATCCAGTTGGTTTTGCTGTCCCCTTCAAACCCAAAGGAGCCAAGAAGGGAGACGCGAGGAAAAAGATCGGCGATGGCTACACCGATGTTGGCGGTTGCTGCCGCGAGGGTCCGTTCTGCTTTTCGAATATCTGGGCGACGTCTTAATAGATCGGAAGGAAGTCCAACGGGGATGGGCGTTTCACTGATGGGGATGGCTCGTTGCTCTTTGAAGTCCCCTTGCAGGGATTCTGGGGTTTTCCCCAAAAGAACGGCCAGGCGATGGATGGCCTGTCGGTAACTCGTTTCTAAGGAGGGTAAGATCGCTTCGGTTTCTTCAAGATTGATCTCA
Source organism: Chlamydiales bacterium (assembly GCA_024233515.1). GTDB lineage: Bacteria > Chlamydiota > Chlamydiia > Chlamydiales > Simkaniaceae > Neptunichlamydia. The sequence goes on along the minus strand of JACKPO010000004.1, from coordinate 42,674 downwards.
AAGGTTCGAGTGGTGATCTCGTTTTCAAGTCCTGCTAGAAATTTTGTTTCGGCAAGGCTAAGCTGTTCTTTTTGGATATAGATATCCCGTTTGGAGAGAGCGATTTTCTGTTGGTAGCCACGGATTTCGATGTAGGTGGCGGCGATTTCAGCAAGGAGGGTGATATAAACGTCGCGGGCACTTTCAACTTCGGCTTCGTAGGTGTAGTAGGCACCCTCTTTTGCTCGGCGCCGTTTTCCAAAGATGTCGACTTCCCAACTGGCATCGAATCCAATCTTGTAAAAGCTTTGAAGGGGAGGGCCTAAGAAGGAGGAGTCGAAAAGGCTTTGGCTAATGCGGGAGCGCCGTTGTTCTACGGTAAGATCAACCTTTGGGTAAAGCTCTGCCGCTTCAATTTGATATTCGGCGCGGACCTGATGGATTTTTTCGACAGCGATTTTAAGGTCGAGGTTTTGGCTAAGGGCTTCATGGATCAAAATATTCAGAAGGGGATCGTTAAAGGAGGTCCACCACTCTTTTAAATCGGAGAGATCTTCTTCGGTTTTTTCGTGGGGCTGATGATAGGTAGAGGGGAGAGCGACTTCAGGGGAATGGTAGTTAGGGCCTACGGCGCATCCGGTCAAGAAAAGGAGAAGGAGCGACTTAGAACCTTTCATTGGCAGGGAGTCCTTCAATATACACATCTAGAAGTTGTCCGGGATAGATGGGGAGATCATCGCGGTTCATTTCATAAACGATTTGGAGAACGCGGGTATCGACCCGTTCTTGATTGTCTCCAGTGAGGGCTGTCTTTGGAATAATAAAGGGTTCGATATAGAGGAATTTTAAGGGGGCTTTAATGGAGCTGTTTCCGCGGACGAATGCCATCGCTGGAGCTCCTTTTTCAACGCGCCAAGCATCGTCTTCATCGATTTCGACGCGGATGTGGAGGGGATCGGTTTTTCCGAAGAGCATGTGAGCCTTATTGTCAAACGGATTGACATCAGCGGTTTCACCCACACGCACATTGATTTGCAAGACTTGTCCATCAATAGGAGCGCGGATGGTGGAGCGCTCAATTTTTGTTCCAGTCACTTCCATGGAGGCTTCAAGTTCTTTGACCTGTTTCAGGGCGCTTTGGGCAGCAAAGAAGACTTGGTTGAATTCATTTTCACTGACGGCCCGTTTATCTTTGAGACTTTGATAAAGCTCAAGGGTGGATTGTTTATCTTGGTAGTGGATGAGGGCAACATCCCGTTTCTCTTTGAGCTCTTCATACTCTGCGGCAAGGGTTCGGGTGTCTAAGGAGAAAAGGGGGAGTCCTTCCGGTGCATAGTCTCCAACTTTGACGTAAACAGCGGTCACGATTTCACTAAAGGGGGTCCCAATGTTAATATCTTCTGAGGCTGCTTCGACAATCCCTGCTCCTGCAACATAGTGTTTGTAAGGAGGGGTCGCGGGAGGAAACTCAATCGGTGGGGTAGGTGGTTTGCGCGCACCATAGAAAACCATGAACAGTGCAAACAATAGACCAAATAGGGCCAATCCAGGCAGGACATATTTCCGACTCATGTTTCTCTATTACCCTCCGAAACATTCTTTTACAAGAGAGGGTAAATAAATAAGATGAAAATAACACCTGGTTTTTTCTAACCATTGGGGAGTCAAAGGCGGTACCAGGGAATATGAGGGAATCGAGATGATGTTCCAACGGTTTCTTTTCCGGTGTAGATGACGGCACCTTTTCCTTCTGTGAGTTTTTGCATTTCAAACCAAGACTTGAGGGTTTCGGTGAATGCTGTGTTTGGCGTCTGCGCAGACTTAATTTCCATAGGGTAGGGCGCAAAAGGGTCATCAATGATCAGGTCCACCTCCTTTCCCATCTTGTTTTTCCAGAAATAGAGAGGAGGGATCTCTCCTAGATGGGAAATTCTTTTATAACATTCGCTAACAAAGAAGGTTTCAAAGATTGAGCCTACAAGAGGGTGGCCAGCCAGCTCATTGGAAGATCTAATACCTAAGAGGTAGCATAATAGGCCCGTATCAATAAAGTAGAGCTTAGGAGTTTTGATGATCCTTTTTGAGAAGTTCTTATAGTAAGGAGGAAGTAAAAAGACAATGCCACTTGTTTCGAGAATAGAGAGCCATTGTTTAATGGTGGGTTGTGAGACTCCAACATGATTCGAAAGGGTTGAATAATTGACAAGTTGTCCTGAAAGAGATGCACAGAGTTGGATAAAGACTTCAAAGGTTCGAATATCCTTAATATTGATTAAAGACCTTACATCTCGTTCGATATAAGTAGAAATATAGTTTTCAGCCCATTTACGGCTGTCTAATTTTCGGTCGTGAATTCTTGGATAAAAGCCTTTAAATAGGTGCTTATAGAGGGTTTGTAAAGAAACAGTTTTTCGATTTTTATAGATTTTTCTGAAAAGGGTTTTAAAGTCGTGATTATCGGGGTACTCTTCAAGCTCTGTATATGTAAAAGGGAAAAGTTTAAAGATAGAAATCCTTCCCGCCAAGCTTTGTGAGATTCCTTCAAAGAGTAAGAATTGATGAGAACCTGTAAGGATATACTGACCGGGGGTAGGGTCTTCATCGACAAGTTCTTGAAGATATGAAAAAAGATCAGGGGCTCGTTGGACTTCATCGATGATGAGTTTATTGCCGTAGTCTTCGAAAAAACCTCTTGGGTCTTCGATGGCTTGCTTTCGTAAATCGATACTTTCCAAAGAGATGTACTTATGTTTAGGAAAAAGATGTTTTGCTAAGGTTGTCTTTCCACTTTGTCTAGGTCCAACAAGGCCAATAATCGGATATTCCTTAGCATATCTACGAATATAGCGACTTAAAGTTCTTTTCTTCATAAGGACAAATATAAACTACAACTTTAGATTTGTCCATCATTAAATCGTTGATTATTTTGTTTATGATTGATAATCAATCATTTAAGTTTAGTTTTTTTTATGTAAAAGGATCAGACAAATCCTAAGAAAGAAAATAAGGATGAAAATAACACCTGGTTTTTTCATGAGGATCTATTACAGACTAAGTCAGTGTTATGCTGCTTTAGGGAATTTTGATGCGGCAAAAAAGGCGGCGGAACAAGGAATGGTGATCCTTAATGGGTCTTCTCCTTATCTTGGAGGACTATTAAGAAAGTTATACCTAAAATGAATCGAAAGTTGGTTTTTGGCTGCGCCTGCTCTGCAGCACATTTCCTTCCTTCACTCGCGTCTTGTGCTCCCACAATGGTCGCTCGCTCCAGGCAAAAAATGTGCGCAGCCGCCTTGCCAAATTCCCAACTTTTGAATCATTTTAGGTATAGTCCACAATTTTATGCAAAATGGCCATGCCACCGTGACCGATGACAAAGGCCCAGACAAATCCTGAGAAAAAATTGTGGATCTCTCGAAAAATCAGCATTGAGGAGAGATGCGAGGCGTCATAGACTGCAGCAAAATGAAAGATAAGACCTGTCATCGCCATTAAGGTGATAAGAAAGAGCCCCAGCCCTTCAACAAGCCCTGAAAGGCCGCTGCGAGGACCAGTAGGGGGAAGGCGTCCTTTGAATAGAAGCTTGAGGTCGGACAGCATACATTGCCTTCCCTGAAAATGGTAGGGGAAGACGTGGGATCGGACAAAGCGGTATCGTTTAAGAGAGAGAAGGACCCATTGACAGATGAGAAAGAGGGTGACTCCATAGCCGATCCAGACGTGGATTTTGATGGGGATGCTGTTAGGATTTTCTGAGTGAACAAAGAGAGAAGAAATCACCGAGCCAATCACGCAGAGGGAAATCCCCCAATGGGCAACTCCAATGGGAACTGGAAAATGCTTTAACGGTTTTTGCACCATGGTTTGCTCTTTTCTTTTAGGAAGAAAGTCAGGAGGAAAGCGATCAGGATGGTGATGGGGAAGGCAACGAGCGCTTTTTGGTAGGTAGGGAGGGTGTAGATGCGGGCTCCGGCAACGAGTATTCCTTGCCAGTTGGCATCCATCATCAGTCCAATGAAGGTTTGGATGAGGGAGCCGGCGACAAAGACAAGGAAGTTTGTCATTGCAAGGGCTGCCCCTTTTGTTTCTGGAGTATTGAGCTCGATGGCGAGGCTATAGGTTAGGAGTTGTGCAGAAAGGGAACATCCTAGAAGAAACATCAAGCTAAAGATATAAAAGGGGTGACTGATTGGGGTATAGACAACGAGGCAGAAGAAAATGATGCTCAGGATCGTTGAAACAAGGATCCAGTTTTTTCGATTGCAGGTTTTATCAGAAAAGTGACCAATGAGAGGTCCTGCGACAATCCATCCGATGTAGATCATTGAGGCGGCAAAACTTGCGGCTTCATTCGAAAAGCCTTGAGTTTGCTGCAAGAAAGGAATGGCCCAAAGTCCTCCAAATGCAACGGTTACAGTGTAAAACATCATCGCAACGACGCCGTTGATCCAGGTCTGTTTATTTTTGCAGACCTCTTTGAGACTTTTTAGAAGAGACGATTGCGGTTTTGGGTCATGTTTATCCATGGAAGGGGGGTCATTCCGTACGATAAAGTAGATAATCAGCCCTAAAAGAATTCCAAAAATGCCCAATCCAATCGTTGTTTCGCGCCAACGGTATTTTTTGACGAGTTCCGATAACGGTCCTTCTCCAAACACAGCGCCGAGCATTCCAATTGAGTTCCCTATCCCCACAAGGAGGCCAAGGATTTTTCCGTGGAACCAGTGGCTGGTGATGTAGATCATTCCGATGAACGCGAAGGCAGAACCTGCACCCATAAAAATACGGGCAACAATGGTGAACCACACTTTTGGGGCAAGCCCAAACATCAAACCTGCTATGCCACAAGCAAGAGTGGCGATGGTAAGCAGTTTTCTCGCGCCGTACCGGTCCATCAAAACCCCAACCGGGATTTGCATGGGGGCATAAGCATAAAGATAGGAGGCAGAGATGATTCCAAAGACGCCAGCTCCAATATTAAAGGAGCGAAAGAGGTCGACAGTCATGACTCCAGGGGCGACCCGGAGGAAATACTCATAAAAATAAAAGGCGACGGAAAGGGACCAAATGATCCAACGTCGCAATTGGACATGTTTACTCATCACTTTCTCCTTAACACGAAGTGAGGGGGCTGTACAAGAAAAAATTGAATCATTATGATCAGGCCATGGTGAAAAAGCAATCGAATGGTTTAAACCTCTTTTTTGGAATCGTTTCTGGGCTGGTTGTGGGAACGATTTTTATGGTTCTTTGGAACTATCTCCCCCTCTTTGCCCCCATGCTCTATCTTATTGTTCTTATGCAAACAGAAGTGATACCAAAAATTGGGGAGGCTTATGGGGTCAATGCAGAATTCATCGTGGGACTGTTTCATTTTTTGACCTCGATTGTTTTAGGAATCCTCTTTGCGCTGATCTTTAAGAAAACGGTCAATACCCTTGGAAAGGGGATGATTTATGGGGCGGTCTTTGGGTTTGTTTGGTGGGTGTTAACTCCCTTCTATCTTTTACCTTTTTTTCTTGTGGCAGATCCTTCGATTTGGTGGAGCCATTTCAAATTGATGCAGCTTCTGAATGCGCTCTTTAGCCACATCTTCTTTGGCTTTCTTCTTGGCTTTTTCTATTCACTATTAAAAAAATTGGGGAAACCACGTGGCAGTGCAAACGGATAACAAACGTCTTCTTTTTGGATTTGAAACCCACGCTCCATGGCCGGAAGGACTTCCTGACGAGAAAACGCTTAAGGCAAAACATCGCCATCTCACCCTCCTCTATTTTGGAGATGTGTCATATAAAAAAGTGCACGATCAGATTCGGTATATGCCGAAGCCTCTATTCCGCGTGGGACCTGTGGCAATCTCTGACTCCTGTCTTTGCCTTCCGAACCGCTCTCCTGACATCATCACGTGGCATGTCGATCCCTTTGGAGAAGATCCGATCAATGATTATCAACACACCCTTGTTGACTATTTTGCAAAGCATGACTACGACTTTGATAAGCGGAAATATATCAAACACATTACGTTAGGGAAAAGCGCATCTCTGAAAAAGGAGATGAAGAAACACTTCATACCACTCCCTCTTTACTGTTCGAATCTTCATCTCTATGAAAGTCTGAAAGGGGATCAGTACGAACCGATCTGGACCTACGATCTTCTCCCTCCCTTCGAAGAACAAGAGGGGGGACAGTTTATCCTTTACGGAGAAAGTTTCCAGCAGGTCTTTCTCAATGCGCAGATTGCCCTTGCCTTCAAGTTTCCCGAACTTGTCCCCTTCCTCGATGCTTCGTACCAAGTCCGTAACCTCCACGACGGAGGGATCCGCCTCACGACAATCCTCAACACAGCCTATCGGGCCATCAAAATTCCGATCGAAAGGGCGACCTTTCCAGACAATGGAAAGCAAGAGAAGGGAATCCTTAACTGGCCCCTTCACGTCGAGTATTCTAGTGGTTAGTCCCAAAAATCCTTGGGATAATGGTTTTGAAAGAGATGAGCTCCATACTGAACGAGTTGATGCCCAGATACGATGTAGGCTTCCATTTTTCTCTACCCTTAGAACCTAAGATTTTATAGCTGAATTAGTTTAAAATAGTAATAATTGGACAGAAGATTTTCATTGAAAATGAAGCGCGGAGAGCGAAGCTGGCTTCGTGTAAGCCAGCAAGATCGAGCGTAAAATTTTCGGAGAAAAGATCTGGATGAATTGTTACTATCTTAAACTACTTTAGCTATACATCTAAGTTGAGTTGTCCAACTCCATCATAGCGGCGATAGGCAGTTCCGGACCAATGACGCACAAAGTCGAAGAGATTGATTCCATTGACCAACCACTCTTGAGGGTGAATTGTGGCATCGAATATGAGTTTCCGGCCTATCTTTACTCCGTTTCGGGTTATCACCCTCCAATATCCATGCCAAGAGCTCTTGTCAAAAAAGGTGTTGGTGAACTCATAGAGAGATTGGACTGCTTGCTGGAGGGGATTTTCCCCTTTGAAGAGTTTTCCGGGGTTCGGAAGGAAGACATAGAGGCGTGGGGTAGCTGAATCGGCACATCCTAAAACGCTACCGGTATAAGTTCTCTCAAAGGAAATCCAATTTACCGAAGCCATCTTTGCAAAGTTTAGCCCATTGATCAAAGCTGCTAAGAGAAGGACGTTACGGTTGGTAGAAAAACTGGCAGCAGCAAGGGGAATGAAAAATTTTGCAAAATAGATTTTTTCCAACAGAAGATGAATTCCTGGAGAATGATCTGTAATTTTCAAGTTTTTCAGGGCCTCTTCAGGAAGAGAAGATGTGAGTAAAGAAGTAAGATCGGTCCCTTTCTTTTTCCAATCGTAAGCGATCAAAAGAGAGAAAGCTAAGATTGCAATGGCTGCAGAGATTAAAAGTGTTTTGTCTTTTTTCGGATCGACGTTAAACATTTTTGCTTCAGAGACAAAAAATGCTCCTGCAAGAAGAGCATCTAAAGGAAGGGCGTAGGATTGCACCCGATAAAGAAGGGGAGCAAGCTTTGGATCGACATGTTGCACAGCTGTAAGGGTAAGGTGTGCGATGGAGTAGAGGAGCAAGCTACGAGCCCAAAAGGGAGACTTTGCGTTAGTTTCTTTACCGACGACCTTTACTCCCCCTTGTAAAAAAGAAACAAAGGCGTGCCCAGGAGCTTCTCGGCAAGTAGAACAACGGGGAGCTTCCTCTTCTTTATAATAGAATGTATAAGAAGAGTTTGAATGGTAACGGCGCCCAGACTGCTCTACAGTGATGGTATGAGTACAATCGAATCGGTTTGCCTTATCCATTAAGGCACTCGCTAACGCTTTTACTTGCGTTCCAAAAACACCGTCGATTAGACAGTCTCTGCAGAAGCGATGTTTATTTGAACAATAGTAATAGAAAAGATTGACCTCATCGACAGGGCAAGTTCCAATCGGGCACTCTTCATCTTCCCCTTTGTTCTTTGGAGCGGAGATCAAAGCAAAATAAGTAATGGCTGGCTGAAGGCTCGAGGAAGCTTCACGAGTTTGAAAATGATGAGTTATAGGTGACTGGTGATGGATGCCGATCCAATTCATTTGTCTGGCTTGATAGAGAGAGGTGCTCATTCCTGCAAGTTGGAGATAGAGCAAAGGGTTTTTTGGATCAAAACACAGGCTCGCTAGTGTCTGAAGGGTCAAAGCAACGATCAAGGATTGAAGGGCTACTTGAGAGTCCGGGAACACTTGCTTGAGCGTATAGGTTCCCTGGATTGGAGCACCATTCTGTGTCTTCCAGCCTTCGATAGTGAACTCTTCTGACTTGATTGTTTTAGGAGTTGTCCCTTTGAAATAATAGAGGAGCCCTCCCCCAGAAGAAGCGAGAACCGATAAGGCATGAATTCTAATGTTAGGGGTATTGGTGTTGGAGCATTGATAGAGGTAGGCGACGGTGTTGAGTGCGAGGAAGAGGAGGGTGATCCGGTGGACGTCCCGTGTCATCCATCCGACCCGACTCTCTCCATAAATGGAGCCTGCTTGAAGAAGGGAATATCCCCCTAGAAGATGATTGCCTGTAAAAAAAATATGTTGCATCTTGGGCTTCCCCGAATGATTTTTCGAGCATTTTAAGGGGTTGGGTGATTAAAATCAAAGATTTTATGGGAGAAGTTTAGAGGGTTTTCCTGACTTCCAGTCTTTGGAGAATGCGTCAAGGGCTTCGAAGGTGCCACTCTGGTCTTCTATAAGGCGATTGAAGATCTCCTCTTTGAGGGTGACGGCGTCGACCCCGAGGTGGAAGCAGTCGTCGAGATCTTCGGAGGTATTAAGGGAAGCAACGACCATCTCGGTGGTGAAATCGTACCGGTCGAGGGTGAGGAGGATCCCTTCGATGGTGTCGAGGGGGGCGCTCATCCGTGAGTAGTAGGGAGCGATATATTTGACGCCGTTATGGCAGGCGAGAAGGGCCTGGTAGGGGGTGAAGATGGCGGTGGCCATGATCGGAATCTCTAGGTGGGAAAGGGCGTTCATCGCTTTCAGTCCCTCTTGGGTCACCGGGATCTTGACAACGATCCGTTCGGAAAACTCACGTAGGGTCTCAGCTTGTTCGACAATCGAAGAGTGATCAGCTGCTGTGACTTGCGCCGTAACGGGACCACTTTGACACTTGAGAATCTGCTTGAGATTTTCTTCGAGAGTTTGCTCTGACTTTCCAATGATGGAAGGATTGGTTGTGACCCCTGAAAGGATTCCCAATTTACTTGCCAGAGAAATGAGTTTTGTATCTACGGTATCGAGCCAAATGTCCATACGGCTAATATACTCCTTAACCGATTTCTCGACGACGAGTTTTTTCTGTTGTCTCAAAATCTTTACGAAGCTGAGAAAAGTTGGAGATCAGAATCCCAAAGTCACTTTTCTTGAGGGCTAAGACATCAACAGGGGAGAGACATTTGACAGAGGCAGTGCGTGATCGTTGGTTTAAGAGGGCCATCTCTCCAAAGTATTCCCCTTTGCCCAGTTTGGCGAACACCTTTTTCTCTCCATTCTGCTGTTGGTAAACTTCGACTTCTCCATTAACGATAATATAAAGGTAGTCGCCGACATCCCCTTCGTGGAAGATGATCTCATCTGTTTCGAAGTGGAGCTGGGCAATCCCTTGGGAGGCCGCTGCTTTGATTTGAACCGGTTCAATCGGAATCATCGTATCGAGTATCCATGAGAGAGCCACTTTAATTTTACGGCTTATTCCAGGGAGTTTTATCCAATAAATTGCGCGCCACATCATCCAAGCAAGGAGACCTGAAAATCTAAATTTCCCAAAGAGTTCTGCGACAGCCGAGTGGTGACCGAGGGCTCCCATCATCCCGAGTGCTTTGAAGCGAAACTCTTTCTTTTCCCAGCCCGAAAGGGAGGCGGCGATGTTGTGTGCCAATACCTTCGCTTCACGAATAGCAAACTGCGCCGTTGGGGGGCAAATTCCTTTTCCTGCAAGGTTGGGGATGGCAGCGCAATCTCCAATCGCCCAGATATGGTCGGTCCCTTCCGCTTGCATTCCTGCATCGGTCACGATTTTCCCTTTTTCAAGTTTTAAAGGGAGATTTTCGATCAAGGGATTGGGGGAAGAGGGAACGGTTGAGATCACGGTTTTTGTTGGGATATGTTCTCCGGTATCGAGAAGGGCTTCTTCTGGAGTGGCCGATTTCAAATGACACCCAAAACGGAACTCAACGCCCCGCTTTTTCAACAGCTTTTCAGCATACCGCCCCAAGGATTCAGGCATTTCCCGATCCATCAGACGATCTTTACTATGGATGAGGATGACCCGAATTAGATTCTGGTCGATTTCAGGATAATTTCTTGAGAGTTGATGGACAAGGTCATTCACTTCGGCAACCACTTCTGTTCCAGAAAATCCGCCGCCGCCCACTACAAAGGTGAGGAGCTTCCTTTTCATCGTAGGATTTTCTGTTCGAGCAGCCATTTCCATTACATCGATCACTTGGTTGCGGATTTGGATGCTATCGGCAAGGTTCTTAAAAGGGAGAGCATGTTCATGGAGCCCCGCCATGCCGCGGAAGTCAGTGACCGTCCCCAGCCCTAACACAAGATGATCGAAGGGGAGCTCTTTTGCTTTATGGGAAAATTTAGGGGAGAGATAGATTTTTTTGTTTTCGATGTCGATCGAGTCGACTTCTCGGACATAGAGCTGCGTTTTCTTAAGGAGCTTGGCGATCGGATTGATCGTATCCAAAATCCCCAGTGATCCTCCGACAATCTCTGCAAGCATTGGCTGGAAAACAAAGTAGTTTTCTCGGTTCACAATGGTGATCTCGAACGGCTCTTTTGTTTTCTTCAAATACTTTTGGAGATGCATGGCCGTATAGACCCCTCCAAATCCCGCTCCAAGAATGACAACTTTCTTCACCATAAAACACCTTTTCCCCCCTTCTAACCTAATTTCCCTTGGGATGCAAGGAAGAGATCACTTCTTGCATCCTTTTTTTTGATATGGTAGGATTCTCCCCAAACAAACCATCAGAGGAAATTCATGGACCCAATCCAAAAATCTTTTATTCAAAAAACGTTTATCCAAGGCGCTGCGTTTGGTGCTCTGGCAATTGTTGCCAATACGCCTCGTTTTGTTGCTCACTTCCCAAACCTTTCAAAGCAAGGGCTACTGCTCACAGAAGGTACGCTTGTGGCCTCCTCTGTCCTCCATGATTTTTGTCGTCGGCAGGATCCTGAGCAGTTCCACCTTTTGGAAAAAGGGGCTCTTTTAGTGGGAGTCGCCCTTTTTACCTCCTATGCGATAGGGAAATATGGCAAAAACATTTCTCCCCTTCCTCCACAACTCACCTTAACTGCGACAGCAGCGACCCTTGTTTTCTCACTCATTGTGACCAAAATATCCGCGTGTTCTCCGTTGGTGCTGGAGCATGCTAGACTTTACAACGATCCAAAGGCTTGCGCTGCCTTAAGTAAGGAAGAGAAAATCGGGCTAGCCAAGGAATTTTTTGGGAAAAACCTCCCTTTTATTCCATGGTTTATTGGATTGAATACCGATGAAATCATCCCAGATCAAAATACCATGTTAGAGAGCCCTCAAAAGTATCCGAAAAATCAACTATGCTGGCTGTTGGGGTTAGATCAAGTACTCCTGAAGGACGAGGTTTCCAATGTAATCCAATATGCCATTAAGAACAAGATCCCCATTTTTAAGTTCGACGAGAAGGCTTTTTTAGAAGGTGAGGAAATCGATCCTCTAAAGGAGGTGATGTACCAGCTCTATCAGGAAGCTCCCATCTATGCTTATGGATCAAACTCTGAAAAAGGATGGCTTAAGCATAAAGATCCACTCCCAACATTTAAAGAACTCCGTGGAGCGTTGACTCCTCAGGTTGTTGAAAAGATGCCCTCTCATATTGCCCTTGCTTGGCATCGAGCCTTTGTTTCTCATGGTGGGAAGTTTCAAAAACTAGACGTTCATACGCAATTGGCTTTTATGAAACATTTTGTTCGGATGAACCTAGCGGATGTTAGCTACGATAATCTTATTACAGAGATATTCACGAAACCAGCGCACTTTTCATCTGAAGAACATAAGTTTTTTAGAGAGGAATTGATAAAAGATCAAGTTATTTTCATCATTTCTAAAGAAGAGTGTCAGCTTATTTTATACTACCTGAAAGAAGGGATCATGCCCCCTCTATTCAAAATCGATTATCAAATTGAAGAGGGAGCAGAGGAGATCGATGCGTTGTACCGATTCTACGCGGCTAACCCTCTCTATTTCTATCTTTCTGAAGGCACCAATACCCTGGAGATCAACCAGAAGCAACCACCTATCCCATCTTTGGAAGTGTGTGCACAAGCATTAACGCGAGAAGAAGTGCCAAAGCTGACCCATGCTCAGTTGGTCGCATGGCATGCGGTTTTAGATAAGACATCTCTGAAGTTTGTTCCTCCTCATGCCCTCCTTGCATTGCTCCAACAATTTGATGCCTTGAAGCTTGAAAAGAAAATTCCAGATGAAATGGTAATTGAGTTGGTGAGAGGTGATATGGCTAACCGCCCTGCGCAATATACCACTGAGGAGGTGCAGTGGGCGATCGATCATCTAGAGAAAGATTACACTAGGATAACTCAGGCTCAAACTTTGGGCGATCTCTCTTTATTAATCGCTGCTCTAAAAAAGGGAATAGATATTCCTTACTTTAACCTTTATTATGATGAAAAGGATAAGGACAGAGTGAAACTATTGTTAAGTGAAATATTGCAGGCGAAACCTATCTATGGATATGCTGATGCGAGTTTGCATATTGCTATCTATAAACTTAAACTCTCTTGCCCTGAGCTTCCCGAATTAATCAAAAGGTTAACGCCTCAGTCCATTGAAGAGATGACGTCTAATGAAGTCCGCGCCTGGCATATTGTATTAGAGAAACAAGAATCCTTGACCAGTGGCAAAGACACTTCGTATTGGGATTCTCTAGAGGATAGTATTAAACTAGCTTTTGTCAAGCGATTCATTCCGCTTGATCTTCCCTGTATGCGTCCTGAGCAATTTATTTCAGGTGATGTGCAGTGGCTTGATCTACATTCAGTAACGATTGAGAAGCTGTCAGAACGCCAACTCCTGTGGTATCAAACTCTCCTTTTCAAAGGGGTAAGGCTTGACCTAGGGACTGCCTTTACTGGGGGTAAGCATGATCAAATAAGTAATGTTCTCCTAAAATGTGCGGGTTCATATGCCCTTTCGCGCATCGTCCCTTTTTCCTGTGTTGTTCATCAGGATCGAACAGCGCTGGTCACTTCTCAGGTCGAAACATCCCTCAAGGCCGCGCTTAAGAAAATCGAAGGCGTGCCCTTTGCATATGATGCGGAAGGTGCTGCGGATAAATTTCGCTCTGGAATTGTGGAAAAGGGATTCTTATTAGATCTCAAGGAACTCGATCAAAAAGAGGAGCTTTTTCTCCGCGCTGAATTTAGGGATCAGGTTGTCTTTCCCTTGACAGACCGTTATGTAGAGCAATTAAGTAAGGAATCAGAGGATATTCCCCATTTGATTCAACTTATTCCTAAGATCCATGATAAGGCCGAATTCAGTGAGCTCACTCTAGAGAATCGGACAAAGCTGAGAGAGCTCTTTGGAGAAAAAGCAGCTCTTTTGGACAAAAAATAAGAAGGCGATCTCAGCTGAAGATCTCGAGTTTGACCTCGAGGGTACTTCGGTTTAAGAGGGGATGGGGTGGACTTTTTGCGGAAGAAGAGTTCGATGCAGACGTAGGAAGCCCCTTTCGATTAATTCTGGATATACACCTAAAATCAAGAAAGACAAATTTCATGGTACATTAATAAGCGATTTTTGGTACCATGAAATCTGGAAAGTGCTTGTTTTATGGTATATAAAAGGTCGATTAACTGCTAAGTTGCTGAGGATTAGGTGTTTGTTGGAAGAGAAGAGGAGCTGAAAACGCTTTTGAATCTGCTGAATCGAAAGAAAGCTAGTTTTGTCGCTATTCGAGGGCGGAGACGTATCGGCAAGAGTCGGCTTATTGCAGAATTTTCTAAACATTTTGAAAAAAAGTTAATGTTTACGGGGATCCCTCCAACCAAAGGGATTACTGATCAAATTCAGAAAGAGGAGTTTTCCAGGCAAATGGGAGAACAGGGGCTCCCTCAATTGAAAAGTAAAGATTGGAGCGAACTTTTTTGGATTTTAGGAAAAGAAGTAGAAAAAGGGCGTGTTCTCATTGCCCTTGATGAGATTGCTTGGATGGGATCAAAAGATCCGGCGTTTCTTGGAAAACTAAAAATAGCTTGGGATCGGTTCTTTGAGAAAAATCCAAAGTTGGTTCTAATTGTTGCGAGTTCGATTGCAAGCTGGATCGATGAGAATATCTTAAATAGCACCGGCTTTTTCGGACGTATCGATTTAACCTTAACGCTACGAGAGCTTTCGATTAAAGATTGTGTGAAATTTTGGAGAAAGAAGGGGATATCCTCTTATGAAAAGCTTAAACTTCTTAGTGTAACTGGGGGAGTTCCAAAATATCTTGAGTCGATTCATCCAGAATGGACGGCTGAAGAAAATATTCAACGATTATGCTTTTCTGAAGAAGGGCTACTCTTTAATGAATTCGATCGTATCTTTAATGATCTCTTCTCTAAGAAAAATGAGACGGTCAAAGACATTGTTAAAGTTTTGGCGAGTACATCGTCACTTACTCAGGGGGAAATCTGTGATAAAATTCAGCGGTCTAATGGGAGACAAATTTCAGAATATATCCGTGATTTAACAAAGTCGGGATTCATCTCTGCGGATTATACTTGGGATTTAAAAACAGGAAAAACGGGAAATTTAAGGAAATACCGATTAAGTGATAATTACCTCCGATTTTATTTGAAATATATTGGCCCAAATAAGGAAAAAATAATCAAAGGGAAGTTTAAAAAAAGTTCAGTTTTCTCTTCTACAAGTTGGGATATCATTATGGGATTTCAGTTTGAAAATCTTGTTGTGAACAATGGCTGGGATTTATTTCCACTTTTGTATATCCGACCGGAAGAATATGATTATGATGGGCCTTATTTTCAGACAAAAACAAGAGAGCGAAAAGGGTGTCAAATTGACTATCTTATTCAAGCCAAAAACACCCTCTATATTTGTGAGGTCAAGTTTTCTAGAAACCCTATTGGAGTCGAAGTGATTGAGGAAATGAAGAGAAAAATCAAGGCACTCGGGATCCCAAAACATGTTTCATATCGTCCTGTACTTATTCATGTTGGTAGTGTTAAAGATGAAGTCATTCTTCAAGACTATTTCGATTCCATCATCGATTGGACAACCCTCATTTCGTGAAGATTTCGAGTTTGACCTCGAGGGTACTTCGGTTTAGAAGGGGATGGGGTGGACTTTTTGCCGAAAGAGGTTCGATGCAGACGTAGGAAGCCCCTTTCGGTTGGTAGACCTGGCAGGAGATCTCCTCTTTTGACGCCGCGTTATAATCGATATGGAGGGAGTAGCTTTCTGTATCAAGGATGAGGTGGTAATCGTGTTCGTTGGGGGTTTTCTTCGCTGGGAGAAACCCAAAGTCGGCTTCTTGGGGGAGGGGAAAGTCGAGATGGTTTTCTTTGCCGTTGATCCACTCTTTGGGGATTGGTTTCCATTCATTTTTAACCCGGTACTCTTGTTGAACCGCGCCGTGGAGTGTCCCTTTCCCTGAAAAGGCATAGTAATAGTGGAGACCGATGACGGAGGGTTTTTCACTCTCCACTTGATATTCGATGAAGAGACCGGTGGGGAGGAGGCGGGCCTCGTAGGTCATGGAAAAATCTTGTCCTTCGAAAACTTTAAGGGGGACTCCATGGTAGAGGTCATCGCCGGTGAGTTTTGCCTTCACTTGGGTCTCGCTCGCCACATACTTCCAGGGGACGTACCGCCCAATTCCATGAGAGAAGGGATCTTTTCGCCCTTCAGCCTTCCCCTTGGCGATATGGGGGAAGAGGGATTCGTCATATCCTCCGGGCACCTCTTGCCTTTCGTGGAAGTGGGGGCCGATGAGGGCGCCGAGCCCCGCCTTCCGCTCTTCATAGAGGGGGCGGGTCGTTTGGGCGATCACCTCGATCTCCCCGAGCTTATAGCTCACAAGGTTCATCCCTCCTTCTGGGAGGAAGGTCGCCACTAAAGGCTCGCCAAGGGGGGAGGTGTTTTTGAGCTGGATTTTATTCTTCATAAAATTTAACCTTTCCTATGACAAACATTAAGGGGGTCTTTTGTGACTACGGTTTTTTCAGCAGTTGATAAACATTTTACTTTACATGATCAGAATAATCAAGCATTGATCGACAGCTTAAAGGCGAAGTCCCCTCCTGCGCCACTATTTTATGCAGACATCCAGTGGACAAAGGTGTGTCTCTCAATGGCCCTTGATCTTGTAACCTACGGAACAGGCTTAACCTTGACCTACGCCTTTGCTGCGCAGGTTTTAAAGAAGATCAGCGGAAAAGTGAATCCGCCTTCCTTAACATCGCGTGTATGGAACACCACTTCAATGCTCCTCCCTTTTGCAGCTTATCGGTGTGTTCAGATCGTTGTGGGACTTTTAGTTCATCCTATTTCGTTTCCCTTTATAGGGATGTTCGTTGGAGCTCAATTTGATGGAAGAAGAGGTATGATTTTGGATCAAGGTTTTATGCCTCTCCGTTTTTCTGCACGTTCTGGATTTGGGCATACCATTGACGGGATCTTTTTGAAGAATCCCAAGATCACCGTTTCGACTGATGAAAATCCACTGCAAGGGCGGTGCATTGTTTTTTCTGTGGGAAATTCTGCAGCCTACGAAAGTTTTTTAATGGACAGAAATGTCTATGCGCTTTCTAAAAAGCTCAATGCGAATCTTCTTGTTTATAATTACGCAGGGGTGGTGGGGAGTTCTGGATTTTTTCCCAACCAAGATGCGATGGTGGCGTCTCATTCAGCAATGCTTGATTTTCTCGAGGCACTAGGCGCCAAAGAAATCGTGGATTTTGGGTGGTCGATTGGAGGAGGAGTTCAGTGGAGAAGTCACTCCGAAAAGACAAGAGATAAAAAGAGGTACTGCGTTGTTTCTTACAAAACCTTCCTGTCAACAAGACATTTCGGAGAGAGGATTGCTGGTTGGTTAGGAGGGTTTGGTGTTTCTTTCCTTCGATGGAATTATGATAATGAAACAGCGATGAAGCAATCAATGGTAGGGAAAGTAGTTGTCCAAACTGTGGGTCCTAATAACACTATTCTCTCTGATGGTGTGATTGATCAAGAAAATGCACTTGGGAAAAAGGCAAAAAAAGATGAATTTGTTGGTACTCAAAGTCCCCATAATAAGCTCCTTTCGAGAACGGAGATTGAGATGATTACCGAAAAAGTGAATCATCATTTTTCGCCTAGACACTAAGGTGTGATATAGCGTCCTTTTTTGTCTTTGAACTTGCTGCAGACGATGACGACAAAGTCAATGATCGTCCAGATGCCGAAGCCGCCGGCGGTGATGAGCATGAGGATCCCTGTTCCGATTTTTCCGACGTAAAAGCGGTGGATACCGAGGGTTCCGAAAAAGAAGGAGAGAAGAACGGCGGCGACAAAACTTTTAGGACTTTTTTCCATGAGATTTTTTCCTTTTGAAGAAGAGTGGAAAGGATAAAAGTAGCACGAGGACGGGAATAATTTCTAGCCTGCCGATCCACATGAGGAAAATAAAGACCCATTTTCCAAAGAGGGGAGACTCGGGTGTGATAATTCCACTGGTCAGCCCGACATTGCTCATGGCGCTTGTGACATCAAAAAGAGCATCAATGGCACGTCCTTTCGGTACCCATTCCAGAATCAAAAACCACCCTAAAAAAGCTGTTGCAGTCCACAAAGAAAACAAGACCTCTGCGGTGACAAGACGTTTACTCTTTTTGGAAGCGGGAAGATCGACGCCTGGAGGCTCATCCTTTGTATTTTTCGTGATGGTTTTTTCTTTTTGTGTAGTGAGAGAAAGAAGGCGCAAGGTCACCCCATTCATGAGATAGATAAGCCGTTTGATTTTAAGCCCTCCAGCTGTTGATCCCGTGCTTCCTCCTACAAACATGGCGATGATCAAAAGGAGCTTGACCATAGGACTGAAAATGGAAAGATCGGTCGAGCTAAATCCACAGGTGGTGAGAGCTGAGGTCCATTCAAAATAGGAGTGGATCCAGTTGGGGTTTTGATGATTCCACAGATTCAGAAGGATGACGAGTCCTCCCCCTGCAACGAGGAAAACGTAGAGGAGGCGTTGCTGCAGATTTTTCCAGAGGATGGAAAATTCTTTTTCTCGAATCACGCGAAAGTGGATGAGAAAACTGATCGCACCAATGATCATGATGAGCATAGCAACGAGCTGAATTCCCATCGAATAATTTTGGAAATTTGAGGTCGATAGGGCAAACCCTCCATTTGAAATGGCCGTCATTGCATGGTTCATAGCTTCCCAAAAGGGCATTCCTAGAAGAAGAAAAAGAACCATGCCGATCAGGGTAAAGGAAAGGTAGATTCCCCAAATCCAATGAGCGGTTGAGGTCATATTTTTCGCCATCCGCTCACTCCGCGCTTCGGCGTAGTAGAGCTGGAATCCTTGTTTATTGAGGTGGGTGAGGGCCAGGATAAAGACAACAAGACCCAGTCCTCCGATCCACTCTAAGAAAGAGCGCCACCATTGAAGAACGTAAGGGAATGGTCCTTCATATTGTACCATTGTCAGACCTGTGCTAGTGAATCCCGACATCGCTTCGAAAAAGGAATTGGTCGGGCTTGTAAAAACGCTCAGGATCTCCGATTCGATCCCGCTTTGGAGCTGGAAATGGGCGATCCAATAAAAAGGGATGGCCGCGAAAAAAGAGCAAAGGAGCCAGGAGAGACCTGCAATGATCATGGCATCCCAGACATGGGCGGGCTTAGCTTTTTTATTCAGTTGGTAGGCAACTTGTCCCAAAATCAGGGTTCCAAAACCCACGACTGTGAATGGAATGAGCGCAAACCATTCTCCAAAAAAAAGGGCGACAAGGAGGGTAAGGAAGGCCATTGCTGCTGGGACATGAAGGAGAAGCCCTAGTTGCCCCACAATCGCTGCCCAATTTAACTTTTGTCTAAAGAGATGCATGATTTTTGCTTATAGCAGCTGCGATAAAAAAGTGGTAACAGAAACAATGGACGGTTTGAGTGGTTTCAAAATCAGGTCAATTACGATTGACAACATGTCTGTCATCCCTCAGAATGCTGGCTATACATTTAAATTTTGAGAACACTGTGTGGAATCAAAAAAGATGGCTCTGGAAGCAAAAGTGGGAGCTTTACAAAATCCCACCTGATCCCTCAGATTAATTGATGAGTTTTCCTGTGGAGGATACATGAAATCGATATTAATTTTATCCATTTGTTGTTTATGTTTTAACCTGTCTCCTGTGTGCTCCGCTGTAGAAAGTCATTCTATGTCATCTACCCAACTGTCTCATGCAGGACAAGAAGCAAAGCTCGTCGAAAAACAGCTGATTGAAAAGCTAGAACAAAAACAGAAAGAAATAGAAAGAACCTTTGAACAAGGATTGTCTGAGCCTTTACACGAGTTGAAAGGCTTTACGGGTCTCACCTTCTGGTCTCTTCCATCTTGTGGAGGAAGCCCAGAGAAAACAAAAGCGTTTGTTAAAAAACTAGAAAAACTGTTGGTGAAGCAAGGGGAAGTCAATATCATTGATCAAGAGAATGGGATCGATTTTGATGGATTAAAAACAGGAGCTGTTGTCTATTTGAATAATTTTCCTGTTCTAATTCAGAACCTTAAAGCTAAGAAAGAAGAACTTGCTAAAAACACAGAATTTGTTTCTCTCAAGCTTATGACCCCCGTTGTCATTAAGCAAAATAGCCAGAACCTACAAGCTGAAATCTACGAAAAATCTATCTACGTAGACACATCAAGCGATTTTCAAGGAGTTGAGCAGATAGCTCTTTCACTTGTATCTGATCTCTTAGAACAGCTTATTTTAGCAAACCCTAATCTCAAGGGAAACGCTAAGTTCTTCATCTATAACTAAGAGGGTGTTCATAAAACTTTCTCATAGAATACCTTATAGATGATTTCGACCATTATTAGCACTGTCGTAGAATAGTCATGACTATTTTACGATAGATGTGATTTTGGTCAATAAGTAAACTTAAGTAATTTACATGTAATCATTTATGTGTTGTTATCTTTTTGAAGTGGGTTTAAATCGGGAATTTTACTAGAATAGAGAAGTTATACATAAGGAAGATAGGAAAAATGTTTAAGCCAGAAAAGATTCGTAATATTGCCATCATCGCCCACATTGACCATGGGAAAACCACCCTGCTCGATTGTCTGCTCAGCCAAGCAGAAACCTTTCGAGAGAACGAAGAGGTGCCTGAGCGGGCGATGGATTCGTATGAACTCGAGAAAGAGCGGGGGATTACGATTTTTGCTAAGCATACGAGTCTTTTTGTCGACGATTATAAGATCAATGTGATCGATACTCCTGGGCATGCCGACTTTTCAGGGGAGGTTGAAAGGGTCCTTGGGATGGTGAACTCGGTTCTTTTGATTGTGGATGCAGGGGAAGGGCCGATGCCACAGACCCGCTTTGTCTTGTCGCAAGCACTGAAGATGGGACTCAGACCGATCGTTGTCTTCAATAAGATTGATAAACCTCATGCCGATCCTGAAAACGCTCTCAATAAAACGTTTGATCTCTTTGTTGAGCTTGGAGCGAATGATGAGCAGCTGGACTTTACCTATTGCTACGCCTCTGCGATTGGTGGGTACGCTTTCTTAAATGAGGGAGACCCACGAGAAAGTATGCGACCGATTTTTGATCTTGTGATTGAAAAGGTTCCTCACCCTCCAGGAAATCTCGAGGTTCCCTTTCTCATGCAAGCGAGTACGATTTCCCATAGTGACTTTTTAGGGCGTGGTGCAACAGGGCGGATCCTTGAAGGAAAAATTAAAAAAGGGGAAACGTTTACGTTGGTTGAAAAAGGGGGCCATCCAACCAATCATAAAGTCACCCGGATTGAAGGGTATCATGGCCTGAAAAAAATTGAGCTCGAAGAAGCAGGAGTAGGAGATATTGTGAGTATTTCTGGCGCTCCTGAGGTGATGATTGGGGATACTCTTTGCCACCCTGGCCATATTCAGCAACTTCCCCTTATTGAACTTGGCGAGCCAACCCTTTCTGTTGAAATCTCAGTGAACTCTGGTCCTTTTGTCGGGCGTGATGGGAAGCATGTCACGATGAATAAGATTCGTGATCGTCTGATGCACGAAAAAAAATCAAATATCTCTCTCAATGTCGAGGAGATTTCAGGACGAGAAGATGCGATTCGTGTGGCGGGAAGAGGGGAACTTCACCTCTCGATTTTGATCGAAGCGATGCGCCGCGAGGGATATGAGTTTCTTGTTTCTAAGCCTCAGGTGATTTTGAGAGGAAACGAAGAGCCGATGGAGCACACACATATTGAAGTTCCAGATGAATTTTCTGGAACGGTGATCGAAGAACTCAATCGACGTAAAGGGGTCATGCAGAATTTCCATACCAATGAGCATAACATTACGACGATTGAATTTTCCCTCCCAACGCGAGGGCTGATTGGTTACCGAAATGAATTCCTGACTGTGACGCGAGGGCTTGGGATTTTAACCTCTGTTTTTGAAGCATATGGTCCGCATCGCGGGGAAATTTCTGGGCGAAAAAATGGGGCGCTTATCTCGATGAACCAAGGGAAAGTAACAGCCTATGCTTGCTTTAACTTGCAAAGCCGTGGAAAGATCTTTGTGAAGCCGACCGATGAAGTCTATGAGGGGATGGTTATTGGGGAAAATTCACGAGATAATGATCTTGTTGTGAATATTACGCGGGAAAAGCAACTCACAAACGTGCGAGCCTCTGGATCGGATGAGAGTTTGATTCTTACGCCTCCGACAGTGTTGACTTTGGAACAAGCGATCGACTTTATTCAGGATGACGAATTTGTTGAGGTGACTCCAAATCATATCCGTTTGCGTAAAAAAGTTCTCTCGGAGAGCCAGAGAAAATCCTCTCGCAAATAATTGGGCTTTTCTTTACTTTGGGCGCATGATATTTGAGCGCTTTGAAGAGATAGGTCTCTCTCACTACTCCTATGCGATCGGTTGCAGCAAACTGGGGCAGATTGCGATCATTGATCCGCGATATGATGTTGATCTTTACCTGGAGTATGCTGAGCAAAACCGTCTTGTCATTTCCCATGTTTTTGAAACCCATATTCATGCTGATTATGCCTCAGGTGCGCGCCATTTAGCTGTCCGTGCAGGGGCCGAGCTTGTCCTTTCAGCGTATGATAAAGGAGAGAAATACGAGGTCAACTTTCCTCATCACCCATGTTTTGATGGAGACATGTTTCAGTTAGGGGAAGTGACGTTGAAAGTTCTCCATACGCCAGGGCATACCCCCGAGCACCTTTCTTTCCTTGTTTTCGAAGAGGGAATTCCAAAGGTGCTATTTTCCGGAGATTTTTTAATGGTGGGCACATTGGGACGTCCCGATTTATTAGGTGAGGAAGCAAAAGTGGGGCTCGCCAAAAAACTTTTCTCTTCTGTCCATACAAAACTCCGCACGCTTCCCAATGATGTGGTGGTCTGCCCTGCCCATGGAAGTGGATCGTTTTGTGGCGGAGGAATAGGGTATGAGCCGTTTAGCACCCTTGGACAAGAAAGGCTGAAGAATCCCTTCTTAAATTTGCAACTTTCCGAAAGAGAATTTATCGATCTTATCCTTGCGAAGAATTCCTTTTGCCCTGACTACTTTCCTACCCTAAAAGCTTATAATTCTTCTAACGAAAGGAAAGAAGTTCGCTCGATTGTCCCTCTTAAACCCCATGCGTTCGAGCAAGAGAGACAAAAAGGGGCAGTTGTGATTGATCTTCGGGGGCAGACTCCCTTTTGTGAAGGACACATCCCAGGTTCTATTTGCATTGGCTTTGGAGAGAAATTTGGCTATTGGGCCTCTCTAACCCTTCCGTATGATCGCCCCCTTTTAATTGTGACGCCTGACCCGATCCTCGTGAATGAAGCGATGACAGCCCTTGCACGTGTGGGATTATTTGATGTGGTAGGCTACCTACAGGGGGGGATTAATACCTGGAAAGAAAGTGGATTTCCGATTGAAACTCTTGAAGAGATTTTACCTGAGACTTTTCAAGAAAAGGGTGTTGTTGATGTTCGCTCAGATCGAGAGTGGGAGAGTGACCAGATGGACGAGGCGCTGCATATTCCTTGCACAGAACTTAAAAGGAGACTAAGTGAGCTCCCAGAGAGGAAAGCGACCTTTGTCTGTGCCGGTGGGTATCGTTCAGTTTTGGCAGCAAGTCTCGCAAAGCACCATGGCCACAAAGCTGTGGCCCATCTCTCAGGAGGGTTGCTCGCTTGTCGCGGTCGCCGTCTCACCTTGATTTAGATCAACGAGATGTTTATTTTTCCATTTTCCTTTCCTAAATCTTAAGTAGGGAAGGATCATTGCCATCAAGCAATAGAAGATCCAGATATAATAAGTTGTTTCAATCGGCGCTTTTGCTTTGTAGACAAAGAAATATGTCGGCAGAAGCATGAAGATCCAAATCGAGATCGCCCCTGAAACAAGGAGGAAAAAGGTATCGCCAGCAGAGGTGAGTAGACCGCTGAGAAGCCATCGGATGTTTTCCAGGGTAACATAGGCAACTACCACCATCATCGCGATCCTTAGTGTCCCTTTAATTTCAGCAAGCATTGCAGGGGTAACATTGATCAGTGAGCTATTCATTGCTTCAGGATTTTTGAAGAATAGGTCGATAAAAACATCGGGAAACGCTCCTAATGCGACAAGGAGGACTCCACCAAAAATCATTGAGAGTTTGAATCCGGAACGGAAAACCTGGTTGATCTCTCCTAACTTTCTAGCGCCAATGAGGTTTCCAGAGACTGCAGCCGCCCCTTTTTCAAGTCCTAGCCCAAAAAAGAGGAAGAGGAGGATCACACTTTGTGTGACGCTTGCCACCAAAATGTGTTTCCCACTGATACTTTTCATCCAGTGGTAAAAAATTGCCCAGCCCAGAAGCTCAAACATCACAAAAATTGCAGGGGAAGCGCCCACTTTTAGACACTTGAAGAAAGCGGAAGCCTTAAACCGATAGTCGCCTGTTCCAAATTTTTCCCGGTTCTTTTGTTGCAAGAAAAGGGCGCCGAGAACAACAACTTGGACGATAATCCCGATCCCTGTAGCAATCGCTGCTCCTCGAATTCCCATTGCGGGGACGATCCCTTTATAACCAAAAATAAAAAGGGGATCGAGGACGACATTCACGCCGTTTCCTAAGACTCCTAGCCATTTGATGATCGATGTTTTTCCTTGGCCAATGTAGAAGGCTGAAAGAGCTGTTAGTAACGTCAAGAAGGGAGCAAAATAGTTGTTCCAACGGAAAAATTCCACTTCCGCAGAATTCATGAGTCCGATGCTTCGAAGATAGTCACTTCCGAAATTTCCGATTCCAATAAAGAAGATAAAGGAAAACCCCGAAAGCCAAATCATTTGCCAAATCGGCTCACCTAGTTTTCCGTATTGCTTGGAGCCATTGTATTGCGCAACAAAGACCTCGGCCATCGCTGCTAAGGTGACCCACATAAAGTTTCCCGCCCAAAAGAGGGTTCCTGCACTGGTTGCAGCGCTAAGCGCATCGGCGGAATAGTAAGACAAGAAGAGGCGGTCGACGAACATCATCGACACCATCGATAAAAAAGAGACCATGAGTCCTGAAGACACTTTCCAAAGTTGCTTCAGCGAGCCATCGTGAATTTCATTCGTAGACACAGTTATACCATCTGGATAGGAGTTATCTCCCTAGTATGCTAGAGTCCCTCTCTCCTCGTCAACAGAATACTTCCTTCCTGAATAAAAAATTTAGATCACCACAAAATGTCAAAAGATGATTATCTTTTGAGGGGGAGTGGAAAATTGTGTTGGAATTTTATTGAGGGGTCCAGTATAGTGGAGAACTCATTCCACTACGGTGGGGGCTTAGCTCAGTTGGTAGAGCGTCTGATTTGCATTCAGAAGGTCAGGAGTTCGACTCTCCTAGCCTCCAAACTTAAAAATTCTGCGGTTATAGCTCAGTTGGTTAGAGCGCAACACTGATAATGTTGAGGTCCCAAGTTCAAATCTTGGTAACCGCATTCTTGTCTGGGAAGGTACAATGGAAGTTTCTACATCAAAGGATTCTTTTGAAACGGTTGCAAACGATTCATCACTTTGGGATCAGGTGCCTGTTAAAGAGACCCGTTTTTCTAAAGAGGTTCTTGTAGGAACCGCAACGAGTGAGTATCAATATTCGGGGCAGGTGAACTGTCCAAACAATCAGTGGGCAGAGTGGGAGAAAAGACTCCCTGCAGAGAAACAATCGGGGCAGGCGTGGGATCTTTGGAATCGTCCAGCTGAGTGCGTTCAAATTTTGAAGCGTTTGCATTTTACCTCTTTTCGCTTCTCCGTCGAGTGGAGTAAGATTGAGCCTGAGCCAGGTGTTTACGATCGGGTCGCTCTTCAGCATTATGTCGATTTTTGTAAAATGCTCAAGCGAGAAGGGATTGAGCCGATGGTCACCCTTCACCATTTTACCCATCCGATTTGGTTTGATAAGTTGGGGGCCTTCGAAAAAGAAGAGAACGTTGCCCACTTCGTCAACTTCTCGAAAGTGGTTTACACTGCGATGAAAGAGGATGTGCGTCTGTGGTGTACGATTAATGAACCAACCATTGTTGCTTTCCAGGGGTATTTTACTGGAGCGTTTCCTCCGAATCGGTGGAGCCCAACGGTGGGCGCTGAGGTGATGAAAAATCTCCTCAAAGCCCACTGCGATACTTATCGCGCGCTCAAGGCGATTGATCGCGCGCCACAAATCGGAATTGTTCACCAGGCGCTAAAGTTTGTCCCATATAGAAGATGGAACCCAGCGGTTGTTATCCTGACTCAGGCGCTCACAGAAATCACTCACGCTGCGGCTATGCGGTTTTTTGCAACAGGGGAGTTTCATCTTCTGGGGGCTTCACTGAATGAAAGAGAGATCGATCAGCTCAATGATTTTATCGGGGTGAACTGTTATGTCCGCCCCCTCCTTCATAATTTCTATGGATCCACACACTATCCCCATGAACAGATGACTCTCATGCCGTTTCGGGAAGATCCTGCAGCGATTTATGAGGCGCTGATGGAGATGCACCAAAAAACGAATAAGCCACTCTACGTAACAGAGGTGGGGATCTCAACCCACGATGAGAAACAGCTCGAGCGTTTTATGGAAAGGGCTCTTTACGCTATCTACCGCGCTGAGCAGGATGGGGTCGATCTGAAAGGGATCTACTGGTGGTCACTCATGAATAATTGGGAGTGGGACCGTACTTGGGATCATAACTTTGGAATTTGCCACGACGACGGCACGCCCCGCGAGGGAGCGCGCAGCGTCTTAGAGAATCTCACTCAAGCAGTGAGAAAGTGCTGAATGTAGAGCGCTTTCCATATGTCAATTTGATCTTTTTGGGAGTCGATGGCTCCTGCTTTAAGGGCCTCTGTAATCTTAGGATCATTGGCAAGTAGCTCTGCAAAGCGTTGGGGGGTGATCCGCTCTCCCTGATAGGTGCCAATCACGATGAAGTGCTGCATGTCAGCTTGGAAAGCTCCAAAGCCTAGTGCTTTCAGCGGAGGTAGCAGGGTATTTTGCACGTTTGTTCTTTCTGCTTGAGTAGGGGAGTCAAAATTCTTGTAGAAGAACTTCATAGGTAATCCTGGAATTTCGCACTTTTCTTGATCAACTAAGTGATGGATGGTTGACGGGCCAGGATAAATCGTCCGGTATTTGGTTGTTATGACCACTTTCATGAGAGCGGTTAATGCGGCATCGTTTTCTTCTAAAGCAATATTTCCGTAAATAGGGTAGGTGCCAACAGGGTATTGAGCAAATGTCCCTTCAGGAATCTCAAGAAGCTCATCTAGGTCTCCAGGAATTTTCCAAAGGAGGGTATAGGATTGGTTTTTTCCCCCTCTAAATCCTAGACGAGAAAGATCTGTCACCTCCTCATGATCTGCACCAAATGCTCCACGATGACAGATCGAATGAAGGGTGTTGAAATCAGTGGTGTTCATTAAGAAGGTTTTTCCCTTCGGGGTATTAATTTCAAAGACATCATCAACGAGATCGATGGTTACCTTTTGGACGTCTGGATAGCACGCCTTGCTGATGCAGGGGATTCCTCTTCCAGCTGGAATGCGGACCAGTGGGGCACCAAAACGCGAGGTGTAGAATAATGTTTTTTCTCCTTCTGGAACTGGGACAGATTTTTTGGGTGTGTGTGTCACTTTTGATGGAGAAAATTCAATCCAATTTTTAAGAAGCGTAAGGGCTCCTCCGATAAGAAAGAGTTTCGAGATATCGGCTAAAGATAGAGTGACTCGCCCCTTAAGCGATTGTGTGATGGCAAAGGCTGAGATAAGTCCAAGTCCTAGAAAGGTGACTTTTCTTGTGGCACTGAATGCTTTTCCATCGGACGTGTAGTCGTGGAGGGCGCAGGTGGCTGCTCCGAGGCTCCCTGCAACGAGGAGTCCTCCTTTGGTTGCCCCTGGCAAATGCTGAATCAGGCGCGGTGTTCCAGCAAGCATGGCAGTTGCTAGAAAGATGGCAGGTTCTATCAATGATTTTTTTGTAAAAGAAATTTTTGGTGTTTCCATGATCCTCTCCCTTTTTTTAAAGATCGATGGAGATTCTACATGCTATGGAAATAGATGTAAAATGATTAAGCCTTCGCTTCTTCGGGCTCGGGGAGGGGCTCTTTGCTCTTCTTGAGGATGTAGCCTTGTTTGAGCTCGGCTTGGTAGACGATGAAGAGACCAAGAGAGACGACAGAGGTGGAGAGGAGGATCTGCCACGAGGGAGTTTCTCCGAGGATCAGCCAGCTGTTTAAGGAAGCAAAGATGGGGCTGAGAAGTCCCATAAAGGAGAGGAAGGTCGCGGTATACTTCTTGAGCATGTAGCCGTAGAGATTGTAGCAGAGGATGTTTGAGACAAGGGTCATCAAGATAATTCCTTGGACAAAGGGACCCATCTGGCCAGCGGCAACGGGGATCGGATTCCAATGGTCGATAAAGAGAGAGTGGATGAAGGCCATGGTTCCCCCAATGAGCATGCTGTAGCCATTGGCATACATGGGAGAGAGGGTTTGCTTTTTGACGATGATCCGCAGAAGAACCCATCCGTAAACGGAGAAAAGGGCCGCTCCCATAATGGCGAGCTCGGGCCAGGAGAAAAAGCTAAAGGCTTGAAAGAGCCCTTCGTCTCCTGTTTGCATCATGAGGACAGGGACAAACCCTGCAAAACCCACAAGCATCCCAAGCATTTTCTTTTTATTCATCTTTTCCCCGAAATGGAGATAGGAGAAGATGGCTGCAAAGAAGGGGGAGAGGCTATAGATGAAGCAGGTTTTTGCAGCGGTGAGATGTTGGAGTCCCCAAAACTCTAAAATGTTGGTAAGGTAAATGCTGAAAACAGAGAGGGCGATCAAGGGAAGGATCTGTTTCTTTCCAATTTTAAGGCTTTTCCGATCTTTGATAAAGAGCCACCCTAAAAGGATCACAGCAGCAAAGAGCATCCGGACGCTGGTTAAGAAGACAGGAGGGCTATTTTCTAAGGCCATTTTTCCAAGGGAAAAAACACTCGACCAGGCGCCGTACATAAAAATAACTAGAAATAGAGACATGATGCTACTTTTTTGAAAAATTCACTTTTCCACGTAGTATGCCAGCTTTATTTTATTGGGTCAAAGTTATCTGTAGGTTTGCTTAGCAATAACCCAGGAATGGAAGAGAGGGTCTCGAAAAAACCAAAAAAGCCGGCTCCGAAGCGCCCCACATTGGCTTTGAGTTTTCCTAGGCATCCAGATTCTTTTTTGGGACGGTCATGGGGGTTTACAGAGCCTTCGGGGTAGTACATTTCCATCCCCTTGGGCTTGCTTAAAAAGAGATCGGGCTTAAACTCGCGGTCGATATAGGCCCGTTCGAGGTAAGAAATTCTTTGAGAAATTCCTTTTGAGCTGAAAAACCAATTCACAAATTTCAGGATTTTGAGGGCGACTGTGATTTGTGGAGGGCATTGTCCTCCTTCCTCAGAAAATCGCTCTGGGAGCATGCGGAGGGCGACGTAGTTTTTAGTGAAGGAGTTTGTTCCCCACTCGTAGCCGAGGATTTTTGAGAACTGTTTTGCTCCTGCAACGGTTCCTTCTGCAGAGCGGGACACGCGGGTCACCTGATGTCCAGAGAGGATGTTTGAGAGAAAAAGTTCCCGATAAAGGGGCTGACTTAAAATGGCATGAGGCATTTCCTCAGGGATGTGTCGATTAAGGTTCATCCACTCTTTTGTGGCCATTGAAATAGCGACCATCAAGATGGTCCGGTCGGTACTACTTTTGCAATGGATAACCTCTGGAAGGCCGAGCTTTTTACAAAGGAGATCGCGGTAGAAGAATTCTTCTTCAGGAAGGAGGTTCTCTGGATTCTTCAGATAGCGAACGGCTGTTTCAACGAGGGGATCGGGGTTTCCCTCAGCAAGCTCGAAAAGTTTTTTATCTCCTCGAGCGTTGATCTCTTTTTGAATCTCTGGCGTTCCAAAGTCATTGAGAGCGCTGATCCCTTGATTGAAATAGATCGGTTTAACGCGCACTTTTTTTCCATCAATCGTGAATTCCATTTGTTCTAAAGATGCAAGGATCTCTTCTTCGCGTTGAATCGATTCGACCTCATCGAACTGGGAGAAGGCCCCTGTCGCACTCACACCAAGCGCTTTCATAGCAGACATGAGGTTATGGACAACGTAGGTAAGCTCAAAGGTTCCATCTGGATTTTCCTTGATTCCTTGACGGGCATCCACTCCTTTTGCCATCTCGCTTAGGAAGATGAATTCGATTTGCTCTTTTGCTTTGTGGAAGGTGTCGGGGCGGCCGGTGTAGGCAACCGATGTTCCATCGTGGCTTGAATCAACGCGGCGCATCATGCTAATTTTGTAGGCGGTCCGGTCGTTACTGGCTGTGACGGTATCGTACAGGGTTTTCACCTGGCCATCTTCGGTAAATTGATAGGAGGGAAGACCGTTGTGGTGCCATGTGTTTCTGAATTGGAGGGCGCTGTGTCTTTTTCCGTAGTCTGCACTGTCTTCAAATCCTAGTGCTCGTGCCATTTCAGGACCATAGGGGCGCACCTGCATCGTAAAATCATAGGCAGGTTTTGCGCTGTAGTTGATATAGGCAAGTTGTTTTGGATCGGTTTCCGATCCTTTTGCGAGCATTTTTCGCTCGTAACCGGTAATTTCGGGATGTCTTTGGTACCAGTGGACACGGCCTAGGTATTCTTGTTTGAGGGCTTGGTCCCGGTCGGGAAAGGGTTCGTCACCGTCCCTGTAGGGAAAATAGGGCGATACATCAAAAGAGCCGGGGTCATATTTGACCTCGACTTCATACCCAGCTAGGGGTTGGTCATAGAGGGCTTTGCTTCTAAAGCGGCTAGAGTTTTCCTCTTCAGGGAATAAAACGCTTCCTGGACCTAATAGTTCTGTTGATGAATCTATTGTACTCATAAAATCCCCAATTAATGGGTCTATTATAGCATAATTTTTATTTAAAAACTTTATAGTAAATATTTTAAATTATATTCTATTTTCTAAGATGTTGGTCCTGTAGGACTTCATGAGCTCCACCATAAAGTGGAGGTTGTGGATAGAAGCAAGAGTCATGGATGTAAGCTCTTTAGCCTTAAATAGATGATGAATGTAAGCCCGGGAGTAGTTCTGGCAGGTGTAGCAAGTACACCCGTTCTCAATCGGCTCGAACTCTCCACTATGACGTCCACGGGTGATTTTCATCCCCCCGTTCCGAGTGAGAAGGGTTCCATGGCGAGCGGCTTTAGTGGGGTAGGAGCTGTCAAAAGTGTCGATCCCTAAAGGGACACATCCTTCGAGTGACTCGAGATCGGCGATGCCGAGGAGGTGGTTAGGGGCCTCCTGAGGGAGTTTGGGAAGGAGATTCGAGAGCATGGAGACCATCTCTGGCTTGGTTTTCCCCATGCTTCCTCCGATAGCAAATCCATTAAAGGGGAGGCGGCTGAGGAAGCGGCAACTCTCTTCTCGAAGAGAATCATCGACCCCTCCGTGGATGACAGCATACATCGCTTGTCCACGGGGATCACGCAAGTGAGCTTCAAGGGAGCGCTTTTCCCAAGCATGGGTCCGGTCGAGTGATTTTCTTAGCTCTTTATCGGAGATGTGGTAAGGGGGGAGTTCATCAAAGGGAATAATAATATCGGCGCCGATCGATTTTTGCGCAGCAACAGAGGTTTCTGGAGTGAGTAGGATAGGGCGACCATCGCGGTAGGAGCGGAAGTGAACGCCGTCTTCGGTAATTTTAACGACAGAGCCCCCCTGTTTTTTTGTCCCTTTGCTTTTGAGTTCATCGGCAACAGAACCATAGGCCAAGCTAAAGACTTGAAAGCCTCCAGAATCAGTGATGATTGGCATGTTGCGGTTGATGAAGCGGTGAATTCCGCCCCCTTTTTCAATGACTTCGGGACCCGGTTGCAAGAGAAGATGATAGGTGTTGCAAAACATCAGTTGCAATCCAATCGAGCTCACCATTTCATTGTCGAGCGCTTTTAGGGTGCCATTGGTTCCGACGGCGACAAAGTTGGGGGTGTCAATGATCCCATGGGGAGTATGAATCCGGCCGACTCGGGCACGGGATTTTGTCGATTGATGGAGAATTTCAAACTTGAAGGGGGTCATGGATAAGCCTTTTCACGAGGAAGGTAAAGGGGATCACGGAGGAGATCACGATCAGTTTGACAAGGTAGCTCATGACAATCATATCGCGCAGGCTATGGACGACGCCATAAAGAGCGAGGAAGCTAAACCCAATGGTATCGAGAAGCTGACTCATCATCGAAGCAAAGAGAAAGGCAACGAAAAACGGGAGTTTTTTTCTAAAGAGGGCAAAGAGTTCCATGTCGAGTTTTTGCATGACGAGGGTGCAGACAAAAGAGGTCACCATGATTCTTGGCGTGTATCCAAGAATCATCGAAAAGGCCTCATGCATCACATCATACTGAGAGGGGAGGTAGCGGAGGTGAAACTGCCCCATGATGAGGACAAAAAAGAGGAGGAGGAAGACGATGAAAAGGGCTCGGTTGGCCGCTTTTTTTCCAAAATAGGATTGGAGGAGGTTCATTGTAAAAATGCTCCCAATCGTATAGACCTCTGAACAGGTGATGTTAAAACCAAACAGGATCATCTGTTTGGTGACAAAGAGGTTGGCAAGAATGATTTGGACCACAAGAGCTGCTGTCAGGGCCTCTTTGCCGATCCGCAATGTCATCAAGACGAAGCTAATTAACGCTCCAATATGGAGGAAAAAGGTGAGCTCGTTCATTGCTTAATGCTCACGCCGTCAGGAATATGCAATGTCGTTGTGGGGAAAGCGCATTCGGCTCCATGCTTCTCGATGATCTGAATGGTTTTTAAGAAAACATCTTGCTGG
This sequence comes from Chlamydiales bacterium, assembly GCA_024233515.1. Classification (GTDB taxonomy): domain Bacteria; phylum Chlamydiota; class Chlamydiia; order Chlamydiales; family Simkaniaceae; genus Neptunichlamydia. The sequence continues at coordinate 10,083 of JACKPO010000004.1, read as the reverse complement.
TGAAGCATATAATCTGCCCACTTCGTTGTTTTCGTGAAGCAATAGATTAAGAAGTTAAGAGAAGAAGGACCGAATTCGTCGAAGCGGACCATAAGGAACATGTTAGTGTCAATCTCAGGGTGGTTGCGGATCATCTCCTCAACGTCCTTCACGATGACATCCATTTTAGAGGCATCATCATAGCGGATTCCCACCCGTGTCCGGATGCGTCGGTTTGACATTCTTGAAGGGTTGATCACTGAAATGTTTGAAAAGACCCCGTTGGGAACGTAAATCGGTCGTTTGTCAAACATACGGATCCTTGTGAGTCTCCACCCAATATTTTCAACGTATCCCTCGATCTCTCTATCAGGAGATCTGACCCAATCTCCAACAGAAAATGGGCGATCTAAATAGATCATGAGACCCCCAAAGAAGTTGGCTAAAAGATCTTTGGCAGCAAGACCGACAATCAAACCTCCAGCACCTCCAAAGGCGAGGACGGCAGAGAGGTTTACATTGCGCGTTTGTAAAAAGATCAAGACCGCAATCATAATAATCGCAATGCGAGAAATTTGACTGATGGCGCGCACGGTTGTCTTATCAAACCGTCTCTTCCGATCTTTGACATCTTTTGAATAGGACGTTTCCATGTTCTTAATGAAGCGGAGGGAAAACCAGAGAATGGTCCAGACAATGAGGAGGTCTCGAATGGGCTTGAAAAACTCAATGTAATCCTCGTGCTCGAAATGGAAAGCTAAAACCTGAATGCAAAAAGTAACTCCTAGAATCCAAAGGAAAACTTTAAGAGGGCGAATCAACGCTTTTAATAGGGCTGAATCCCACGTTAAATGTGTCCGCTCTAGACGGGGATAAACCCGCTTATAAAAACGGCTCGCAACAAAATGAGCGAGCAGTGTGAGAGCAACAATGATCAGAACGGGAATAATCCACCCCCGATGGAAAAATAAATTGGTGATCTCTCTTGTCGGCTCGTCCATGAGTTATTGGATCCACTCGCAGGTTGGTGTGATTTTCGTGGAGTCAGTGGGCGTTGGGATCGATCTCAATGCAGCTTGACATCCTCGACAAATTTGCTCCGGGGGAATGTGGCTGATTAACCATTCTTTTTGTGCTAGATAATCTGCTTTTTGTGCTTCAGTGACAGAGCCTTCTTTCTTAAGAACGTGGGTCACATCAAGGATCAGGACCATCAGAGCACTACAGCAGTCTGTTCTTTGTAGAATTGGTGTTGGGATGGTTTCCAACGGTGAGGTTGAAACAACAGTGGGTCCAGACATTTATGACCTCCCAAGTAAAGTTTCAAGTTTTCCTTCTTCGTGGAGCTGCAGGACAATATCGCAGCCTCCGATAAACTTCCCTTCAACGTATAGTTGGGGGAGTGTTGGCCAATTTGAGTAGTCTTTGATCCCTTGTCTCAAAATGTCATCTTGAAGGACATCGCGCGTCTCAAAGTCGACGCCAAGTTGGTTTAACACCTCAACGACCCGTGCGGAAAAGCCGCAAAGGGGCATCAGTTTTGATCCTTTCATGAAAAGGATCACTTTGTGACTGTCAATATCGTGTTTAATTTTTTCCTGAATTTCGCTCATGTTCCCACTCTTCTGGTGTATAGGTTTTTAAACTGAGGGCGTGCAGCTTTGAGGCAAAAAGATCTCGAAGGGGACCCATCACCAATTGGTGTTGTTCCACAAGACTTTTCCCTGCAAATTGCTTGGCGACGACAATCGCATCAAAGTGAAGCCCATCCTTGCGGGGGTTGTTCACTCGAACGATAGCACCTTCTAGTGCCTCTTGAATCACTTGAATAATAGTATGGTCTTCAATCATGCCCCACGATTATAGGGCATTGCGAGGTTATTGAGAACCCCTTTTAGGATTTTTTTTAAATCTAACGCGCTCTTCCCGTCGATGTTGTGCCTCTTCAAATCTTCTTTTGATGACACGCCCTAGTTGAAGACAACTGTTTTGTTGCCGTTTAAGATGACCCGCTGCTCACAGTGCCACTTCACGGCGCGCGCAAGAACCTGACACTCGACATCTTGACCGAGGCGGACAAGCTCATTAGGGAGTTGGTCATGACGGACCCGTTTGACCTCTTGATCGATGATGGGTCCTTCATCAAGATCAGCGGTGACGTAGTGGGCCGTTGCTCCGATGATTTTCACTCCGCGGTCATAAGCTTGATGGTAAGGTTTGGCTCCTTTAAAACTGGGGAGGAACGAATGATGAATATTGATAATGCGCCCGGACATTTTCTGGCAAAGGCCATCGGTTAAGATCTGCATGTACCGCGCAAGAACAACAAGGTCAACCTCTTCCTGTTCGATGAGCTTTATGAGGTTTGCTTCCTGCTTCAATTTGTTATCGGGTGCGATAGGCATGTAATGGAAAGGGACTTTGTACCAGGAGGCCATCATCTTTAGATCTTCGTGATTGGAAACGACCGCTGCAATGTCTACTGGAAGTGTTTTACTCGACCATCGGTGAAGCAGATCGTTTAAGCAGTGACTATGCTTTGAGACCATTAAAATCACTTTTGGACGGAAATCGGTGTCATGCAAGGTGTAACTCATCTCGAACCGTTTAGCGACAAGCTCTAAATGTTCCAGGATTTCATTCTCTGAGATTTTTTTTGTCGTCTCAAAATGGATCCGTATGAAAAATTGCTGGGTGGAAGGGTCGCTAAACTGAGAAAGCTCTAGAATAAAGAGCCCCATTCCTGCCATAGCGCCCGTGACGGCCGCCACGATACCCACCTGATCTGCGCATGAGAGATTTAAGATATAATCTTTTTTATCCATAAGGGACATCATACCCCAGTTAAAGATTTCCTGCACTGTATTATAGCTAAAGTAGTTTAAAATAGTAACAATTCATCCAGATCTTTTCACCGAAAATTTTACGCTCGATCTTGCTGGCTTACACGAAGCCAGCTTCGCTCTCCGCGCTTCATTTTCAATGAAAATCTTCTGTCCAATTATTACTATTTCAAGCTAATTCAGCTATATTTTCTTGAAAAATTTGATCGAGAACCACATAATTCTGCGAAATCAAGACAACTCAGGGGAAATGCATGGTTCAAAATATTAATTTTCAACAAGCAGCTCTAAGTGGCACCTATTATGCAGGAGTCATGGCGCTCACCACGGGATCTGTTGCCTATCTTCAAAATCGGTTCAATTTTGTGGAGGTGATTCGACGGTTTGATCCAACCTATGTAGCTCCCTCCTTCAAAGCCGCTGCTTTATTAGGAGTTCCGGTGCTTGGTCTTGAATGCGTATCAAATTTGGCTGAACCCTATAGACCTTCTGGGGCTGCAAAGGATTTGATTTACCGACTATTCATGACGTCGGTGAAGACCTATGTTTTTATCAAAGGAGCCGAAGCAATCGCGAAGCGTGGGATGCCAATCCATCGAGGATTTATTTACCAGATGGCCTATATCTATGCTTTGAATTCTTTCGGCAGCGGAAACACCAAAGGGTCTAATTTTCTAGGGGAGCTAGGAGCCCTCCTGTTGCCAGGAGCATGGATTACGGCAAGGATATGGCTTACTGAAAAAGTTGGTATTGGGAATCTTTTTCGAAAATTTACTGGGAGTTATCAAACGCCCCCTTTAATGGAGGTGTTCTCTTGGACAGTTCTTTCACAATTAGCTTATATGAGCGTTGATGAATTACTGCTTCGAGTCGTGGAAGCTACAAATAGATTGGATGATGCTACGCGTAACACAATGCGAAAGGTGACTGTTCTAGTGGACTTATTTATTAAGTACACCACGGCGAATCGACTGAATAGTTATGGGTTTTCTATCTCTCCACCCTTTCGTAATTTCATTCTATTCATTGAGGGAATTTTTGTTGTCATTGCTCTTAAAAAATAAGGTATTGGTAAACTTTCTCTTGAAAAAGTAAAGGGTATCCCTTTAAATGACCTGTTTGACACCAGGAGTGAAAAATGGTTAAACGGATTGCCGTAACAGGGGGAGGAGGACAGATTGCGTATAGCCTCCTTTTTCGGATTGCAAGTGGAGAGTTGTTTGGAAAAGAGGAGCCGATTGCTCTTCATATTCTAGAAGTTCCTGATCATGTTGAGAGTTTGAATGGCGTTGTCATGGAGCTCGAGGATTGCGGGTTTCCCCACCTGAAAGAGGTGAAGATTGGAAGCGATCCTGAAGAGATTTTTGGCGATGTTAATGTTGCAATTCTCGTGGGATCAAAGCCGCGTGGTCCTGGAATGGAGCGTAAAGATCTCCTTACCGAAAATGGAAAGATCTTTGTGGGTCAAGGAAGGGCGCTAAACAAGGCTGCAAAGAAAGATGCCTTAGTGTTTGTTGTGGGGAATCCTTGCAACACGAACTGTCTCATTGCGATGCACAATGCTCCCGATCTTCCTCGAGAAAACTTTCATGCGATGACACGACTCGATCAAAATCGGGCGCAGTATCAGCTGGCAAAAAAATCGGGCGTTTCTGTTGATGCCGTTCAAAATGTTATCATTTGGGGAAATCATTCTGCAACGCAGGTCCCCGACTTTGTCAATGCGCGTATCGATGGAAAAAAGGTGACCGAGGTCATCTCTGACAGAAAGTGGCTCGAAGGTGAATTTTTCGAAACAGTTCAAAAACGGGGAGCAGCGGTCATTGCGGCGCGCGGTAAATCCTCTGCGGCTTCGGCCGCTAACGCCATCTTAGATGGCATTCACTCCCTTTATCGAGGGGGATCTTCGTTTTCTTCCTGCGTTTGTTCTGATGGAAACCCTTATGGAATGCAAGAGGGGCTGATCTTTTCATTCCCTTGCAAGATGGCAAGTCCCGGAAAGGTCGAGATTGTGAAGGGGTTTGAAATCGATCCTTTTTTGAAAGAAAAGCTTGCGGCAACAGAGAAAGAGCTGCTAGAAGAACGAGATGCTGTAAAACACTTACTAGGTTAGGTTAAAATGTCTGATGTCCTTTTTGAAATCACAAAAGAGCAACTTGAGACAGGAATGCGTGGCTTCCCCGTAGGGTATTGTGTCACCTCTTCTGTCGATCCGATGAAGGGGCTATTTTATCGAGGACGGCCTATTTCAGAGCTCTACACTTGGGAGCCCGAGCGGGTCCTCTACTTGCTGATGCATGGCAAAGAGGGAGGATCTAGTGAGGTCGAAGCCTTTAGCGCTGAGCTAAAGAAACGGGGGCAATGTTCTAGTGCTGTGATTAAACATATTGAGTCTCTCCCTCGACAGGGACATCCGATGAAGCTCTTCAATGCAGCACTGCTTGTCTTGGGGATGCTTGAGGGGCAAGGGGATTACCGAGAAGATTGTCTAAACCTGATTGCGAAGCTTCCTCATCTTGTTGCTTCTGTGATCAACCATCATGCAGGTTGGGGGACAGCGCCTTTACCAAATCCTAGCTTAGGATATATGGAACGTTTTGCGGCGATGTTGAAAATGCCCAATGGAAGCCCTGACCACCTTGCAGAAGTCTTCCGCCTCTTTAATATCCTCCACTATGATCATGGGGGAGGAAACCTCTCAGCCTTTGTCGGAAAAGCGATCGCTTCAGGTCTTGAAGAGATGTACGGTTCGATTTGTGGGGCGATGTGCGCTTTAGCGGGTCCTCGCCACGGGAAAGCAAATCAGGATTGCCTGACCTTTGTGAAAAGTATTCATCATCAGCTGGGTGATAATCCTTCTGGAGCCGATGTCGAGGCGCTCCTCAGAAAACGGATTGATAATAAGGACCTTATCTTTGGGTTCGGCCATGCTGTTCTCAGGGCAGAAGATGCTCGGGCGACCATCTTCTATAAATATGCTGAAAAGCACTTCCCTGAAGATCCCCTTGTAAAGGTTGCCATGCACTTAAGGGAGGTGGGTCCGAAGGTTTTAAAGGAGAACCCCAAAATCTCAGATCCCTACCCCAACGTCGATGCGATGTCTGGAACGATCCTCTCCGCTGCAGGATTCCCTTATCCTGAGTACTATACGGTCCTATTCGGCCTCTCTCGCTCTGTAGGAATTGCCATTCAGATCGTTTATGAGCGACTTGAGGCGAGAGGAGGAAAGGGGACCCCGATCGTGAGACCCAAATACCTCTTTAAAGGATCTTAATATTAAGATTATTTAAAGATTTAACTTGTTTGAAATAAGCTACTTACGAAACTTTTTTAAATAAAATAGTTAACATTAAATCGCTGTATGCTATAATTACGTACAAGGGATGCTACCCTTGTAATAAACTTCTAAGTATAATACGTGGTTAATAACAAAAAAGTGCAGACAGAATCCAAGTTTGGATGCTGGCGAAATTTTTTTGATTGTTAACATGTGTGAATTAGGGGTTTAATCGAGTCAAACCACACATTTTTTAGTCAGAAAATTTCTCCTTTTTTGTTCGAGCTTATGATTCGAGCTACAGCAACTCTTCTAAGTTGCCTCCGCTCTCCATCATAACCTCCCTCCAAAAAATTGAGAGATTTTCAGATGTGAAAAATTGCGCGGAATGACTCTTGGGGGCATTCACATCACAAAAGTGCTATTTCAGGCACTTTGTCTCCAATGGTCCAGACACTAATTTTCATTTGTTGATGATCAAAAGATCATCAAAAAGCCTTTTTGTACCTTCCCTTTTTTTGGTGTCAGTCCGGACCTTCGGGTCCGGCTGACTTTTTTTTTGTTCGAGATAGGTGGGCCAGTTAATGGAATCTGCTTGTGGAGCCACCTCATCTGCGGATGAAATTTCCTCACCCGTAGCTTGGGGCTATGGGATCGTCAATTTAATCCACATCTGAGGTGGCTGCACATCGCATCTTCCATGTCCTGCCCCACCTACCTCGAACCTAGGGGTGGGCAAATTGCGTAAAAATTACAGTGGGGAAGAAATGGAGAGGAATGTTAAGGTCCTTTGGCATGACGATGTCGGTAATGAAAGAAAGCTTCCTATCTCTGTTTCAGAAAGAGGCTGAGGAACTAGGGGAAAGGGGACTCCATTCCATCCTGGATGCAGGGAGGAAGTGGGACGTGTCGGGGAGTTTAAAAGAAGGGGGATCTGTTATTTTTCCTCATGCCTTTTTGAGAAGATGTGGCGAGCAGATTGCAGCTGCAGTTCATGGATGTTTGGATAGTGGGACCGATCAGGTGCTCGTTCTTGGTGTCGATCACTGCTTATCTCCGGAAAAAAAGGAGGTAAGGCGGTGGGAATTTCAAGGGGAGGACCTTTCCCTCAATCCTTTCCGGGGAGTTTTTGACCGTGTGGAAGGAGAGTTTTCGCTTCTCCCTTTCCTGATTCTTTGGAATGCTGAGATCAGACGAAGAGGAGGACGCTCTCCCCGTCTTGTGGTACGGTATCCCTCGTTTGTCAATTCCTCTCCAGAATCCCTCCCTGGAATGGAAGAGCTTGAGCGTCTCACGCGAGACAGTGTTGTCGTTGCAACGGGAGATTTAGCCCATCATGGGCTTGCTTATCGGATGAATCGAGATGAGTCTTTGCCCATGGGGAACGAGGCGATGGAGATGGCAAGAGGAGGAATTCTTAAGGGGTTTCGGATCTTAAGAGAAGGGCACTATGCTGCATTTTTAGGTCATACCTATGTGATCAAAAGTGATGGAAAAGATTCTCTTTCGACCCTTCGCTATCTTAAGGGACCCCAAAAGGCGACAATACTGGATCTAAAATTGGTCGATACTTCAGGGAATTTTGAGGGAGATGTCGATCCAAGTTGGGTTGCAACAGCACTTGTATACCTAACATGATTCAAAAGTTGGGAATTTGGCAAGGCGGCAGCGCAAATTTTTTTCCTGGAGCGAGCGACCATTGTGCGAGCACAAGGCGGAGGGTGAAGGCAAGAAATTTGCTGCAAAGCAGGCGCAGCCAAAAACCAACTTTTGAATCATGTTAGGTATAGAATTGAATTAATTCTTATGATCTTGTTAGAATTGGTTCCATGACATTTGAAGAACTAGAACACATCTTTAACCGCGCCCTCCGTTTTTCCTTTTCGAAGAAAAAGCTCCTCTTTATGTTTCCTGTTCTTGTGATTTGTGGGCTCATGCTTGTCTTCTGCCGCGCCCTTGCTGTTGGCTCAGGACAATGGGTTGTTTTGAGTTTAACGTTTCTTCCGATCTTTTTATCGTCAGGGCTATTACTGGCGGCAGGGGTTGTTCTTGCTAGGGTGTATCACCATGAAGTGAAAATGATTCCGCTCAGTTTTAAGAAGATTCTAGCTCAGTCGTGGGAACTCTTAATTGGGGTCTCTTACTTAACCCTCCCTCTTCTTTTGGCCTACCTTTTTCTTTGGATGCTTATGGGGGTCTTTTATCTTCTTAAAGAAATCCCTGCTCTGGGGGATGTTTTAGGGGTGATCCTCTCTTTTGGTCCCTTCCTCTTAGTCTTAGGCTCATTGCTCCTTTCCTTCTTTAACTTCCTCCTTCTCTTTTTCGCAACGCCGCATATTGCACTGAAATCAAAGTTAAAACTTAAACTTGCTGAAGAAATTTACAGCCGATTTCGTGAAAATCTTTTTTCAAATATTGCCCTTTTTGTAATGGGGCTGATCCCTCTCCTTCTGGGAGTTGGCATCCTTTCTCTGGCGGCTTTCTTGACTGGCGTCAACTTTTTTATCAAAACGGAGACGCTTGCTGTCGCTCTTCAATGGTTTTTTGTCATGATCCCTTTCTGTGCAATGCTCACCCCAGGAATTCTTTTCTTTTTTAATTTTGCCGTGGAGAGTTATGCTCTACTGCAAAAGAAAGCAAAACCAGCTCAAGTGTGAAAAAAATAGCAGTGGTTGGCGCAGGGTTTTCTGGCCTTGGCGCGACATATCATCTCCTCAAACGGGGAGGCAATGTAACCCTTTTCGATGGAAAAGGAATCGGAGGAGGAGCCTCAGGGGTTGCCTCTGGTCTTCTCCATCCCTACCCCGGTGAAAATGCGCGCACCTCCTGGATGGGAGAGGAAGGAATGGAAGAGACAAAGGCTCTATTACACCTTGTAGGAGAAGAGGTTTACAAGGAGAGTGGGATCCTTAAAATTGCAGTGACTCCCAAGCAAGAAAAAGCGCTACAAAAATTAGCAAAGCGGCGCCCAGATGTTGAGTGGTGGGACGCTGAGAAGTGCCACAGTTTTGCTCCAGGAAGTCATTTTCTCCCAGGGGTTTTCATCAAGTCAGGAATCACGGTCCATGCTTCCCTTTACTTAAAGGGGCTATGGAGGGTATGTGAGTCTTTAGGAGCCACCTTTGAAAAGCGCAACGTTTCCTTAAATGAGTTAGGGGAATTTGATGGGGTGATTCTTGCTGCAGGAGCGGGAATTCGCACTTTTTCAGCGGGAGAAGATTTAGGCTTAAGATTTAATAAGGGACAACTATTGGTCTGCAAAAAACCAAAGTATTTTTCACCAGAAAGTAGCATGATCGGGAAGGGGTATCTTGCTCTTTCGGAAGAAGAGGATCGTTGTTACTTAGGGTCGACCTACGAACATGAGTATCTGACGGAAGCTCCTTGTATGGGGACAGCAACCGATTTGATTTTCAGTCAGATCAGTCGATTTATTCCCTCTTATGGATCTTTTCATGTCGAGGAGTGTCGCTCAGAGATACGGGTGGTTTCTCCCCAAGGATATCAGCCGATTGTGAAGCAGATGAGCGAAGGGGTTTATGTTATCACTGCGATGGGTTCGCGCGGCCTTCTTTACCACGCCCTTTTGGGGAAACAATTGGCGGAGGAGATTTTGTGAAGGTTCTCTTCTTAGGGACAGGGGGATCGATGGGGATTCCCTACATTGGGTGCAGTTGCAGGGTGTGTACATCTTCAAATACCAAAAATAACCGTCTTCGCCCTTCTATCTTAATTGAGGAAAACGGAAAACGGTATCTGGTTGATAGTGGTCCTGATTTTCGCGCTCAAGCGCTAAAACATCAAATCGATCGGATAGACGGACTCCTTCTCACTCACACCCATTATGACCATATTGCAGGGCTCGATGAACTCCGTATCTATACCTTCATCCATAAAAAACCAATTCCCTGTCTTTTATCACGAGAGTCTCTTGAAGAGTTAAAAGTGCGCTACCACTATTTTCTCCCTTCCCATGAAAAAGAT
>JACKPO010000003.1 GCA_024233515.1 Chlamydiales bacterium | reverse complement strand
AAAGGGTGGAAAGGTTAGAAAAAGAAATGGCATCTGTTTATGAAACAACGGCCATGGATGCAGGGACAGCACGCTTTGCTCCAGGATGTCCTTATCCGAATGACACAACATGGTTTGTGGGAGCAGAAGTCCTTTACTGGCACGGGAAATCAGGTGGAACAGAATATGCAATCGCTTTTGATTCTGCTTCTCTTCCACAATCAGGGAATGTCAAAGATGTCGATTTTGAATGGGATCTAGGGTTCCGCTTCGGTCTTGGACGTTTTATCGGCTGTGAAAGACGGTGGGATATCAACCTTGAGTATACCCATTTCTATAATCACGATACTGAATCAACAAGTGAACCCAATGATAGCATTATTTTCTCAAATGGTATTGACTCTACGATTGAGGGAGTTTCTCATGCTAAGTTTGATGGGAATCTCGATTATGATGCCCTTGATCTTATGCTTGGAAAAGGGATGTTCATGAGTCCTAGAGTAACCGTTCATCCTAAAATTGGATTAAAAGCGGCTTGGCTTGATCAACGGTATAAGTTTCATGCAGATGATCGAATCGATGCCCTTCAAACGGAGCTGTTTGTTCGCGGAAATGTGATCCATTCTCTGAAGTCTAGCTGTGATTTCTTCGGTTTAGGACCTCGAATTGGAACCGATATGAGATGGTATCTTGGAGATGGATTCCGCCTCTTTGCAGATGCTTCTGCGACGCTGTTTTATTCAAGTGCAGACGTGAAACTGAAAAATCGCGTTTTATTCCAACCTGATGGATCTGCCGAGCAAGAAGCAAAGATTAGCCTTAAGGGAGACAAACATCTCTTCTGCCCTCAAGTTGCTTTCTTTGGGGGGCTTCTTTGGGGAAGAAACTTCCACCTTAAGAATAGTGAACAATACCTAGAATTTGGTGTTGGGTATGAAGTTCAGTATTTCTGGAGAGTCAATCAAATCTTAGATATTTCAGATGTTCAGCCAGCCCTTTCTGCATCTGGCACACAACGTGTTGACTACAAGCGGTCATCTGAAGATGTCAGTTTCTACGGAATCACCTTCAAAGGTCGGTTTGATTTTTAACTTTTGGGAGTTGATCCCAAGAAGTTGTATAGCTAGGAGAGCGTCTCGATGAGACGCTCTTCCATTTTTTCTCGATTCCTTCTCCGGCAAAAAAGAGGGCATGCGCCCCAAACCGACGATGAATTTGGTCAAAAGAGCGGATCACCGCTTCTTTCTTTGCCTCGTTTGAATCATGGGTCAAGAGATCGAGTTGCGTTTCCTTCTCGTCTACCAATTCGCTTAGCAGAATCCCTCCTTTTCGGTAGAAGGTCCCTTCTTGGTAGATTTCCTTAAGGAGAAGATGGGCAGCGCGTGTCAGATCGGGGGTGTAGTTTGTGGCAAGAGGAAGAGAAAGGGCTGTCGAAGTGGATCCACTCTTTTGATAGAGAAAGATCAAGAGATAGTGGGTTTTAAGACCGTTTTTTCTGAGTTTCGATCCAGCAATCCCCGCAAAGGTTGCCAGCGCCTCTTGGAGCTCTTTTAACGAGGAGACAGGGCGGCCGAATGAGCGGGAAGAGAGGATCGATTTGCGCTGAGGGGCGATTTCTTCCTGTTCGATGCAGGAAGTTCCTCTTAGCTCCATCACCGTTCGAAGGCCGACGACTGTCAGCTGTTTCTTGATCCATGTATCAGAAAGATTGATCAACTCATGGGCATATCGGATCCTGTGGCTATGGAGCTTCTTTTTCCACCGCCTTCCAATTCCCCAGACCTCATCGATGGGAAGTCCATTTAGGAGCTCTGGGCGAAAAAGGGTGACCCCATCTCCTTTTTTCGCTTCATGGTTCGCGATTTTTGCCTGCGTTTTAGTTGGAGCAAGACCGATCGAAACAGTGATCCCTGTCCACTGGAGGACTTTTCGCCTCATCTCATGGGCAAGCTCCAAAGCTCCCGATTCTGGGAAAGAGATAAAGGCTTCATCGATCGAATAGACCTCAATTGGAAGGCCAAACGTTTTCATTGTTTCGATCACCCGCTCCGAAAGATCTCCATATAGAGGGAAGTTCGAGGAGAGGATGATCACGTCGCGAAGCAGAAAGAGGCTTTTATATTCGAAGGCGGGAGCTCCCATAGGGATGCCGAGCTCCTTCGCTTCTTTTGAGCGGGCAATCACGCACCCATCATTGTTGGAAAGAACGACAAGGGGACGATTTCGATAGGATGGGTTGAAGACCTGCTCGCAAGAGGCGTAAAAATTGTTACAGTCGACTAAGCCATACATGAATGAATCGCATAGGTCACAACACCCCAGACTTGAAAGTCCATTTCCTCGGTGACTTCTATCAAAGGAAAAGAGGGGTTTTCAGGTTTTAAAAAGAGGCGAGAGCCCTCCTTTTTGATCCGTTTAAGAGTGAACTCTCCATTCAGCACAGCGACAATCACTTGCCCATTTTGAGGGGTGATAGCACGGTCAACGATTAAAAGGTCGCCATTTAGAATTCCTCCTCCTTTCATCGAGTCTCCTTCGACTTTGACAAAGAAGGTTGCCGCGGGGTGTTTAATTAAAAATTGATTGAGGTCGAGTTTTTGCTCGAGATGATCTTCGGCAGGGGAGGGAAAACCTGCGCAAACTTTATTTGAAAAAAGAGGGAGTTTTAACTCTTTAATTGAATCTGTAGTGTGGAAAGTTAATTTAAAATTATTACTCATCTTTGCCTAGTTTTTTACTAAAATAACACAGCTAATATTATTAAAAAACTTTGACACTTTTCCCTGGGGAAAGTATCATTTATTCATGATCACCGCATGGATATTTTTGCTCTTTTTGACCCTCCCGGCCCTAGCGATTCGCTTCGGGGTTTTGCAGCGTCATTTGGCGGTGAGACCGTCCTTTTTCATCTCTTACCTGACAGGGATTTGTCAAGATCTTTTCATCTCTTTTCAGCAACTTTTTTTAATTGTTTTAACAACGACCCTGTTCCCCTTCATAAAAGGGGAGATTTTCTGGGTTTTTGTCGTCTTTTCGACGCTGGTTCAACTCCATATGATTGTGGATGCCATTCTCCACCGGCGAACAGCGATTCGGATGGAGGTCTCCTTCTTCTCCCTGATCAATGACGCGCGGTGTTTTTGGGACTCGGCAAAAGAAAAGAGGATCTGGCGTTTCTTTCCTATTGCTCTGGTTTTTTTGGCCCTTCCAACGCTGACCTATCTGACGTTTGGAAGAGAGGTTCAGACCCTCCCCTTTCAACAAGACTGGCTCCTGATTTTAGTGGGCCTGGGAACGGTCGGGGCGCTGGGACACTTCCTCCTTCCCAAAAAGCTTTCCTACGCCACAGATCAGATCGTGTTCCAGCACCAACTGTGGTATGTGCGGAAACTCTTCCGTTTCATTAAGCGGAAAAATGACCGGACAGATCTTGGTTATCTCGCGCGCGCGCGGTTTCACAATCAAAATGAGAAGCAATCAACGCCCTCTTCGGAGTATCCTCTGTTTAAGTATACCCAGGGGTTTACAGGGGAAAAAGCCTTCCATTTACAGAAGGATGAAGGAGAAAAACCCCATGTAATTTTCCTCTTTATGGAATCATTCCGGGCTAAAAATATTGGAGCTTTGGGAGCAGAAAGGGGCGTTTCTCCCCATTTTGATCGCCTTTCTAAGGAGGGGATTCTCTTCACCGATTTTTATGCGAATTCTGTGAGAACCTCTCGATCCGTTGTCTCTTCCCTTTTTGGAGTTCCTTCTGATGTGGATGCTTCGGAAGTGGCTGCAAGGGCAAAGACCCCCTTTATCGGGATTCCTCAACTCATGCAGGAGGGAGGATACCAAACGAGTTATCTTCATAACGGTCCGATTGAGTTTGAAAACCAGGACCACTTCTTTAACCTTCATGGGTACGATGAGGTCCATGGGAAGGAAACGATTGCCAAAGATTACCCTAAGATGAAATTCACGAGTTGGGGACTTCCCGATGAGTGTCTGATGCACCATGCGGCAAACTTCTTAGAAAAACGGAAAGAGAGCCCGCAATTTCTCACCCTCTTTACCATTTCAAATCACCACCCCTGGAACCTACCCGAGCACTACCAACCTCCCGCCTTTCCTCCAGAGATTTCCCGTATCTATCGGAAATATCTCAACACCTTCCACTATAGCGATGCGTGTCTCGGCTTGTTCGTTGATCTTTTAAAAGATAAAGGGCTTTTAGAAAATACCGTCCTCTTTGTTTTAGGGGATCATGGGTACCCAATGGGAGAGCACAATAACTTCGTTGAGCAACGTTACCTCTATGAGGAAAATATCCGTGTCCCTCTTTTGATCTATGGGAAGGGGAGAATTTTGGAGCCGACGCGGATCAGCGCTCCGTGTAGTCAACTCGATCTAGTTCCGACCCTGATGGATATTTTGGATCTTCATGGTTTCAATCTTTCGATTGGGAGTTCCCTCATGAGAAAAATGAAGGAGCGGACGATTTTCTTTCACAACCCTTATGTCTTCAAAAACTTTGGGTGTCGCCGGGGCAAGCATAAGTTCATCTACACTCGCATCTCTCAAGAAGTAGAACTCTATGACTTAGAAAGCGACCCTGAAGAGAGCGAAAATATCGCGCCCCATAACCCCAAATTGGTTCGTGAACTCCTTCATGGTGTGAAAGATTACGAACGTCTCTTCCACCATCTCTATGCAGACAAACGGGTCGTTCCCATTCTTGATGAAAAGAATTCTCCTGGCGATTTTAGCCCCTCTTTTGTACAATCATCTTTATGAAAAAACGTGAGCAATGGAAATCCCGTTTTGGGTTTATCTGGGCCGCTGTGGGTTCAGCAATTGGCCTTGGAAGCATCTGGCGCTTTCCCTACGTTGTAGGGGAAAATGGGGGCGCGACTTTTGTCCTTCTCTACCTAGTTTGTCTTTTGCTTGTCGGTTTTCCCGTCTTGATTTCAGAGATTTTGATTGGGCGAAAAGCTCAACTCAACCCCTCGGGCTCCTTTAAGGAAATTGGGCGCCACAAAGGGTGGCAGGGGATGGGGAAACTCACCATCCTAACCGGTTTTTTAGTGAGCTCTTTTTATGTTGTCATCGCAGGATGGACCTTGGGGTACTTTTTTCAAGCCCTTTTTGGGGGGCTCACAAGCTTTGAATCGACCCAAGCTGCAACCGCCCACTTTCAGACCTTTAGCACCTCTCCCCTTTGGGGGATAGGCTCTCTGATCGGTTTTCTCCTTCTCTCTATTTTTGTCCTTTATACGGGCGTTCAAAAGGGGATTGAAGCAGGAAATAAGATCATGATGCCCCTCCTTCTTTTTGTTCTCCTCTTCTTGGCGATTAAAGGGCTGATGATGCCTGGAGGAAGTGAAGGACTCGCCTTTGTCTTTAAACCCGACTGGTCAGAGATCACTCCAACAGCAATCCTCCTTGCTCTTGGTCAGGCCTTTTTCTCTCTTAGCCTTGGGCAAGGAACGATGGTGACCTATGGAAGTTATCTCGGGAAGAAAGAAAATGTTCCTGGGACGTGTCTTCCCATCACCTTGTTTGGAATTTGCGTTTCGCTCCTTGCGGGGATTGCGATCTTTACGATCGTTTTTTCTGCGGGGCTTCCCCCTTCTTCGGGTGAGAGTCTCATGTTTCAAACCTTGCCGATTATCTTTTCACAAATTCCTGGAGGATACTTCCTTTGTCTCCTCTTTTTCCTCCTCCTTGTTCTTGCGGCGCTCACCTCTCAGATCTCTGCAATGGAGCCGCTTATTGCTTACTTCATGGATGCATGGAAATGGAAGCGCCATCGCGCCGTTCTTACGACAACCATTGCGGTCTTTGTTGTGGCCCTTCCGTGCGTTCTTTCGTTTGGACCATGGAGAGAATTTACCCTCTTCGGCAAAAATTTCTTCAACCTCCTCCTCTTCCTTTGTCTAAATATCTTGATTCCTCTTGGAGGACTGGCGGCTGTCATCCTTGTTGGCTGGCGTTGGACCTTTAAAAAAGCCTTCCCTCACCTCAGAGAGGGAGCCGAGGGACTCTTTAAAACCCACCCCTCACTCAAGTGGTACTTCGAAATCAGCATCAAGTACCTTGCTCCTCTCATCATCGTCATCGTCATGCTCGACGCCCTCGGCGTCTTTTGACTATGAACCTATCCAGAATTAAAGATACTTTTTTATTCCACGCTTTTTGGCACCTTTTTCCTTTTCATTTTGAACCCTTGTCAGTTGGACAATGTGATCAAAATGAAAAGAAAAAATCTGCTCAAAAATCGAAGAAATTAAATAAATACTTTAATTCAGGATAGGTTCATGAGCATGCCATCAATCTTTTGTAAGCTAGAACAAACAATCAAAAAATTCCGGAAAATTTTTGATGATCAATTGATTCTTGAATATAAGCGTCTTGATGTTCTATCACCTAAAGGATATGAGCAAATGCGCAGTCCGCCTCACCTTTACCGCCTTTCCATTTCTCTTTTCCTTATCGAAAAAGCCATCCATAAGCTTAACTTTGAAAAGGGAACAGGAAAGCATGTCGTCATGCGTCTTCTTCGTTCCAAAATTGCCTTCCCCTTTGGAGCAAAACATTCAATGAGTTTGATTTTTGGGATCCAACTCGATGATCCTGCCGAGTTTTTAAACGAAGATCAAATCTTAAGCGTAATAGAAGAGCTTCAAGCTCCATTGGACTATGTTAAGGGGTCGTTATATCAGTATTCTCAGCCAAGCTGTCCGATAAAAAAATGCATTCTTGACTTTGTGATCACAAGTGAGAATGGGTACTTATCTCTCACTGAAGTCGAGAGGATAAAAAAACAATTTCCAGTGCTAATCCTTGAACGGATTATGACCCAATCTCCTACAATTTTTTGGGCAAATAATGAAGAAGAAAACATCAAAAATATTCTGATGTTAAGCCATGAACTGAGTTGTGAGAGTGATATTCCTCAAGTAATTATCTCTTTTGAGAGGAGTTGTCGAGATATCATTACCTATAAATCTGTGATAGTGAGGGTGATAAATAAAGACAATCCCTCATCTCTTAACATTGAAAAGAACCAGTTTTCACATTGTGGCGTTTTTCTCGAAAAAACTCAGATTGTTGGGCACTTTTCTAAAGATGTGTTAAAAGAAGCAAGCATTCTTAGATTTGATTTAACTCTAGCCCAACAGTTTTTAAATATCGATCGTTCGATCAATCTTTATAGTATCAGAAATTACATCGTCTCGCTAATTGAAAAGATTCTTGGTCCTATTCGAGATTACAATGGGGGGCTGATTTCAAGACAATATGAAGCCTTGATAACCCTGAAAAACTTTTCAAAGGATTCGCTAGCCCTTTCCGATCATTTGATTGAGAGATTTTTTTTCAATATATCACCTGTCGAAAAACAGTCTACAATTCCCTTAGCTATTCTAATAGAGGTTCTTATTCTTTTTTCTGTTTTATTAGAATCAAAAGCAACGCATGCTTTAGAAAGGATTCAAAAAGACTCTTGGACTATTATGATTGCCAAAGGAGGAACATTGGAGCTTTTACAAGAAGTGAAAGATTTCCATAAGTCTGATGATGAATTAGATAAACCAACGACTTCATATTTTCAATGTGGTAACCACTCCTTTGTGATTTTTCTTTATCAAAATGTTCCTCAATCCTATCTACAGAAATTGGAAAATATGATTCAATCCAGCTACAGTAAATGGAGGAAAAAAGATCAAGAACAATCTATCTTAAGATTAGCCTCTGCAAATCTTCCTTTATCCATTGATCCTCGCTTTGCAGGGGATGAACTTTCGGGAACAATTGTGAAAATGCTTTTCGAGGGGCTTATGCGGTATGAAAGCGGACAAAAAATGGGTTATGGAGTTGCTGAAAGGGTTGAATGTTCCTTAGACCAAACTTCTTATACTTTTTTTTTAAGAGATTGTCATTGGTCGAACGGAGATCCTGTTACTGCTTACGATTTCGAGTACTCTTGGAAAAAGACTTTATGCCCAACTTTCCCAACTCCTTTTGCCTATTTTTTCTATCCTATTCAGAATGCTAAGCTTTGTAAAGAGGGTATTCTACCTTCTGATAAACTGGGTGTTAAAGTCATCGATAATAAAACTCTCAGAGTTGATTTGACTTCTCCATTTCCTTCATTTCTAGAGCTTACAGCCTATTCTTTGCTTGCTCCTGTTCACAAAGAGACAGATATGAAATTTCCTACATGGTCCTCTGATGGTGGACATCTATTTGTTTGTAATGGTCCATTCAAATTTTATGATAAGCAACAAAGTGGGTTACAATTCATTAGAAATCCTAAATACTGGGATGCTTCGTCAATTCAGTTAGAAGGGATTAAGTTTTCGCAACTTCCTAGTCAACTTTCATTGAATCTATTTAATCACGGTCAAATTGATTGGCTAGGTCCCCCATTTCATCCATGGGACCCTATTTTTGCTGAATCAGAAAGAAAACAAGACTACATTCATGGGATTCACGGGCAATATTGGATTAGTTGTAATACAAAAGATTCAATTTTAAGTCACTCTAATGTGCGACGCGCACTCTCTTTAGCGATCAATCGAAAAGCTTTAACAGAAGTGATATTTTCTACTGAAGATGTAGCTCTATCGATCCTTCCGAAGGGACATACACAGGTGGAAGATCCGACTCTTTTAGAAGGAGACCCAGAAAAAGCAAGAGCTCTGTTTAATACCTATCTCATGGAATGTGGAATGGAACTGAGAAATTTCCCTTTTCTTCATTTCTGTATCGGTCTCGGAGATCTTAGAAAAAAGGTTGCGTATTCAATTGCTAATCAGTGGAAAGAAGTTTTAGGAATTGATTGTAAAATCGAGGTTTGTGAGTGGCAAGATTTATTCACGCGGCTCCGCTCAGGGAATTTTCAGCTAGGGGGGATTATGTGGAAAGCATGGATTAACGATCCAAGTTATACTTTGGATGTTTTTTTGGATGAGCATCACCCCGTGAACTTTTCAAGTTGGGAAGATAAGAAGTTCAAATCTATCCTTTTAGATGCTCAGAAAGAAACTCATGCAAAAGATAGAAAGAAGAAATTAAAGCTAGCTGAAGAAATTTTACTAGAAGAATTGCCCGTTATCCCTATACATATTGAGAGAGCTTCATATTTAAAAAATAAGGCTTTAGAAAATGTCTTATTTTCTGAAGTAGGTAGAGTCGATTTTAAATATTCGTTCTTTTCAAAAAATCGGAAAAGAGAATAAAATCCGCGGTCAACTCTGACGGGAGGTTAGTTATGAATCAGCAATCTATAGATGCCCAATGGGCCTTAAAGGTTTACCAGCAATTAAATCGTCTTTCACACCAACAAGCTGCCAAAATATCGCAAAACTCACATGATCCATTTCAGCTGACAATTCATTGGAAGGGGGCGAATCAGCTGCAAAAAGCAGTGAATGTTAGACTTTGTCCAAAAGAGCGAAGCATGCTTTTTTTCAACGGAAACCCTCATTGGGTTAAGAGTGTTGAAGAGCTCCTTCCAGAAGTTTTTCATCACTGTTAAGGAAGTGTCTGAGTCCTTTCATTAAGCATAGGGTTCCAGCAGTGATACAGGACAAGCTACAAATAAACCAGATCTTATCTGCTCCCCAATCTCCAACATAGATCCCCAAAAATATGGGTAGGAAGATGGTGGGCCAGTTGATAATGAGATTCATTTTCAAAAGATATAAAGTTTTGCCTAGTGCGGTCAACATGCTTAGTCCAATCCATGCGTAGCCTTCAAACCAAAAGAATATCCAAAGTCCTATGAGAGAGAATTTGAGGGTAGAGAATGTGTCTTGAGTCAAGTTTTGGTGAACAAAGAGACGAATAAGAACATCTGGATAGAGGACTAGAGGGATGCCAACCATTAAAAAAGAAAGAGTTAAAAAAATGAAGCTCATTTTGATCCCTTTTCTTACGAGGTGGATCGACCCACGCTCTTTCAGATAGGAAAAAAAAGTGATAAGCCCTTGGCCCATTCCTTCGTTGAAGCAAGAAATCAAAAGAAAAATACTTGATCCGACAGAAAGGACAATAAGATAGGATTCTCCTTTAAAATTGATAAAATACACGGAAGCATTCCAGGCAAGAAGTGCACTAAACCTAGCTAATGCACGGGGAATTCCAACCTTCAAACATGCTTGAAAAGGGGCCTTTTTCATCTTCCATAGATGATTCCCAAATGGCTGGTATTTTTCTCTCAAAAAAAGGAGGAATAGAGTGGTCGAATAGACCCCTTGCGAAAGGAGTGTTGCATATGCAGCTCCCTTGACTCCCATCGGTGAAATAAGAGGGTGCCATCCAAAAATAAGGAGATAGTTTAGACCAATATTCAAAGCGTGAGAGATTAAGGTAATGGAAGAGATGATATGCGTCTTCCCTTGTCCAATAAAAAATGCCCCTAAAGTTGCCCCTAAAGGGTACAAGAATATCCCTCCCATCATAATGGAAAAGTAGGTTCTTCCAAGTTCCCCGGAAGGCGTTTGAGGAAATGCAATAAAACTAGTGCCGAAACCGATTGGATAGATCAAGAGCATACTAAGCAGGGAAAACCAAATCATTTGCCAGGTATAGACGCCACATTCGTTTTTCTCTCCTTTTGCTAAATATGAGGTTACAAAGACTTGACTAGTGGAAGAAATGCGGATACAAGCTACTTGAAATAAGAGTACTAAATAAGTAGCGATTGCCAATCCTTCTAAAGCTTCTTCTGAGACCATCCCTGCAAAAATACGGTCACAAAATCCCATAAGACTTCCTGAAAGAAGAGAAAGAATAAGAGGAAGGCAGAGGGACGAGATCTGCAAAAAACTTCCGACTGGATGTTTGTTTAATTTTGTTTCGTTTTTCATCGCTGACGAGGGATGGTAATCATTTTCTCTAAAGTTTTCAATCATTTTATGACAGATAAACGACGGTTTATACATGATTCAAAACTCAGGTTCTTATTGGTTTAGAAAAAATATTGATGCATAGAGCACCTTTCAGTATAATCGCTGGAAAAAATGGTGCGCAATGAGAGAATTAGCCATTGTTGGTAGCGCAAGCTTGCTGTCTGGATATGCTGCGGCAATTCTAAACACCCCTACTCACAGGTTTGTTGGAGAATGGATGCTAGTCGGGGTGAACATTGGGGTTACCTATTTGTGTCATCAGCATTTTAATTCTTTTCAAATACACCCCTCGATCAAAAAAGCTATGCACTTAAGCTTAATGCTTTTCGGTGGATATATCATAAAAAATCAGATTCCTTCTCTCCATCACAGGACAATTTTTGCATCCGCTTTGGGAGGTTGGGGTTTCTATATGGTCACGACTCCTCAGGCATTTCAAAACTTTCCGAAGGGGAAAAAGCAGCTGTTTGAATTTTTTTCATGGGATCCACAACATCCATTTAATTTTGGTACACCTCGTGGGACATTTATTCAAGCAATGTGTGTTGGTGACATCTTCATTTTAACAGGAAACCTCCAGTCTGGTTTTAATAAAACTTGGCTTTATAGTGTAATGCTTTCAGACTCCTTTCCTACTCGCCCTTATTCAGAGCAAGGGGATTACATTGGAAAAAGAGATTTAAGTCGCGTATTTAATGCCATTCTTCCGACATCCAATGAAGACTATTTTAAAAACGGAATGAATAAAATCTTTAAGGATAACCAACAGGATTGCAAATGGATTATCCCAATCATACCACTTAAGAGTTCCTATGGTATCGGTCATTGCGCCTGCGTTGTGATTGAGATTCAAAAT
This sequence comes from Chlamydiales bacterium, assembly GCA_024233515.1. Taxonomy (GTDB): domain Bacteria; phylum Chlamydiota; class Chlamydiia; order Chlamydiales; family Simkaniaceae; genus Neptunichlamydia. Next base: position 187,346 of record JACKPO010000003.1, on the reverse strand, counting down.
AAGGTTGCTTCTATTACTCTTATTGACAGTATTTCCTCTTGGTCATGGAATGAGCATTTGAAATTCATTACGTGCGCACTAGAAGCAAGTGGGTTGGGCATCACTAGAACAGGAGATGGAGCACAGTATATTCGTAATCAATGGGATCAAGATAATCAATTGCAATGTGGCATTCATTTAATCATGAATATGAAAGAGATTCTTCAGCATTTTCAAAGCAAGAGTCTTTATCAATGGATCCATCAGAATAACACCAATCGAAGCGAGCCCTTAGACCATTTTAAAATGAAAACACAAGCTGATCTTGAAGGCGAGCGGTCAGAACTCAAGAAACAAGCACTCCTACATCTAAAAAAATGGAAGAATCCTCACTTACTCTACTACAAAACTGACAACCCAAATTTCGGTGGTGATCAAGAAGGAACGCTTAAAAGCCTTATCGACTACTGCGACACAAATCTATAAAAAGACTTGGTTATTATTTTTGACAATGTTTTGATTCATGTTAGGTATAGAGTGAGTGAATGATGTGGTTTGTGTCGCTATTGGGCTTTTCCCTTCCATCGCTATTTGTGAGGGTATTTTTTCGGAAAGATTTTCGATGGATCGGACTCTGTCAGGATCTGTTTGCGGGAGCCCAGCTTGGGTGTTTGGCATGGCTAGCGCCCTGGGTGGTTCCTCTATTTCAACTCTTTGTCTTTTATGATGGATGGATCGACCGGAAAAATCACTTTCGGATGGATGGGAGCTCTTTTGCATTTTTGTTTCAACTTGGGGAGTTTCGAGATTCTGCGAAGGCGCTTCGAATAGCTCCTCTTTTCCCTCTTTTCCTTTTGGGAGCAGTTCCGTCCTATTTTTTAAGCCCTCTTCCGCTCTATTGTCTCCTTTTCGCGGTCCCTCTTCTTGTTTTTCGAACGGATCCTGCAAGTGATCAGCTTTTTCTACTCTGGGAGAAGCAAGGGGCCAAGCGTCTTCTCCGCCCGTTTAGAAAAGCGAAAGGGGGATTTCTTCCCTTTGTGCAAAAAGAGATCCTTGCAAAAAGTGAAAAATACACCTCAAAGTCTGGTGAGTGTCCACTATTTCGTTACACCCACGGGTTTAGAGGAGAGAAGGGGATAGATGTGGCGGTTGCTCCTGGAGAAAAACCCCATGTGATGTTCCTTTTTGTCGAGTCGTTTCGTGCCAAAGAATTTGGAGCCCTCGGAAGCAAATATGGAGTGACTCCACACATGGATCGTCTTGCCAAAGAAGCTCATGTGTTCCCTCACTTTTATGCGAACTCTTTCCCCACGTTTCGAAGTTTTTTCACCTCTTTTTATGGCCTTCCTTACTGTTTAGAGATGAAGACGAATCTCGATAAGAATCTTTCTGCCTATGGCTTGAATGAGCTCATGCAAGCGTATGGCTACCAGACGAACTTTTTCACCGGAGCTGATTGGGGCGTTGGAGGGATTGGTTCCTTTTTGCGGCGGATGGGGGCGAATGCGGTCTTTGATAAGCGGGAGATTGAAGCGTTCAATCCCAAGGCAGAAGGAGGCTCTTGGGGGATCCACGATGAGTATCTCTTCGACATGACTCTCGATCATTTCGAAAAGGTTAGAGAGACTCCCCAGTTTTATTCCCTTCTCACAATTACCTCTCACCACCCCTGGCTTGTCCCTCATCACTTCCCTGCGATTGAAGTGGATGAGACGTTAGACCCCAGCTACCAAAACTATCTGAAAACCCTCCACTATGCGGATCACCAGGTGGGAACATTCATCCAAAAGCTTAAAGAAAGAGGGCTCACCAAAGATCTCATCCTCTTTATTATGGGAGATCATGGGATCTCTTTCGGGGAGCATATTGAAAAGGAAGAGGGGAATGAGCTCTTCCATGTTCCCTTGATGATTTATGCGGAGGGGAGGATCAAGGATCCAACGGTTGTGAAAGAGCGGGCTTCCCAGTGTGACCTCCTTCCGACAGTCATGGATATGCTCTCATTCAGTGGACACCAACACTCGATTGGACGCTCTCTTCTCCGCAGGGAGAAAAACCCCCGCGTATTGTTCCACAACTCGTTTAAAGTCACGGGAGCCCTTCGCTGCATGGATGAAAGTGGAGAAGGAGAATATAACAAAGTCACAGGGAAATTCACTGGAAAGAATCAAGAAATGGCTCCCTTTCTCACCCGTTTTGAGGAGATGCTCTCTTCGCTCTATGATAAAAACCGGATGATTCCAAAAGGGTATCAAAAAAAGGGAAAAAATCTGTCGATCGAACCCTGCAAATTCTCGTCGTCACTTTCGAAAGAAGAGCTCCAGGAAGCGATCCTTCAAAAAAGCCCTATGGTCAATTTAATCCTCCCTGAAAACTCTCACCTAAGCCGAGATTTTCTCTCAATGGTTGCGAAACGTAACCCTGATTTAGATACCTTGAATTTACAGGGTTCCTTTTCTGTTACTGACGAGGCTTTGTGCGAGGTGATGAAAGGATGCAAAAGTCTCTATGATCTTCGGATTGCAAACTGCTTTCTACTCAGCGAAAAATGTTTGCCCCATTTGCCAAAAGGACTCATGACCCTTAACCTTCATGGACTCGATTTTGTTTCTGACGACCATTTTGTCCATCCTCTAAAATACTTAGAAAAGCTTAATATCCGGCATACTCCGCTCACCGCTAATGGGCTCCGCCGTTTTCCCTCTCTCTTTCCCACCTTATCCTGTTTGAGCCTCTCCTATGATCATATGACGATCGAGGCGATCCTCGAGCTCATCGAACACATCCCCCTTCGATTTCTATCGATTTCAGAAGGGGAAGCGCTGACTGACGAAGAGGTGCTTCAACTGTTTAAAAAGCACCACTCTCTTCGGCATTTACAGTTTGCGAATTGTCCCCAGCTTACTGATGCACTGTTTCAGCAAATTGGGGAGACAGGGATCACCGAACTCTATCTCAATGGAGTTCCAAAGCTCACTGATAGGGGAATGGAGGCCATCCTCAAGCTGCCGCTCACAACCCTCCATATCGATGGAGCCCCGAACTTATCGACAAAAGTATTTGATCTTCTCGACGAGCACCGCCATCGTTTTGACGACCTGAGCGTCAGAGTACTTAAATAAACGCGAATTCGCGTTAATAAGTAGCGACAACAGAGATGATCCCACTCGCAAATTGCGTCGCATTTTTTCCTGCAATCGAGAAGTTAGCCCCACCGATCACCCCAAAATTTGCGCTGTAGTTATATTCGATCGCCGGAGCCAGGCTGATTTGATGCGAGGAAGGACTTCCCACAGCATCCCCTCCTGAATGACCTGAAAAGCGGGCATGTGACTTGTAGATATACTGGGTATCGAAGGCAAAGCCCCAGTTGTGAGTGATCGTATACTCACCGGAAAGAAAAACAATATTAGTCCGTCCAGGATAAATTTTCCCAGAGGTGTGAGGGCCGCCCCCATACGCATTGATTCCTCGGATACGGACTGAGGTGGGATAAAGGATCGATTCCAAGCTCCAACGGAGGCGGAAATAGTGCTCAGGCCCTGTTTGGAATGTTTTTTGAAAGTCAAAAGTGATTCCCATTTGATAGGAGCCCGATCCCGTAAGATCTGTTCCCTTTTTTTTCGGGTTCGCTTTTTGATATTGCCCCAAAGGAAAGAGGGTCTGGAGGCGGATCCGAAGGTCTGGGGTCCATGATCCTTCCTTTTGTCTGAGCGCTTGGATTCCAAGGAAAAGGGGGGTGTCATTCATCCGGATGGAGGAAGAGCCTTGGCTCGTTTGATAGGAAAAGGCAGGGACAATCTCCAAATCCATCGAATGACCGATCCCGTAGGTCAAGTCGAGGAGGGGTTGAAATACCCAAAAATTGGGAGTTTTTTCCCTTTTCCATTTGTGGTTATAGGCCCCATAATTGCAAGTCACCGAAAAGTAGGGCTGCCAAGTGATCTCTCTAGCGCTGTTGACAACAGAGCCTGGTGCAAAGAGGGGGCCTGTGAACCAAGGGTCTGTCCATGGGTGGTTCTCTTCTGGTGCGGCAAAAAGAGCAAATGGGAGGAAAAGGAGGAGACATTTTTTTAACATAACCTTCGTTTAGCATATTTTCACTTTTTTCCAAATGTTGCTGGTGCGAAAAAAAAGGAAGGTCTAAGATTGGAATAAACGAATCATCTGTAGGGACTAAGATGCGCATCCTGATCCTTTCTCTCCTCCTTTTTGTTATGACACATGTCTATGGAAGTCAAAAAGAGGAGACGATTCGTATTTTGAAGCTTTTCCCTTATCTGGTCCAACCGCCTCTTGTGAATCCTGCCCTTCCGACAGGGTTTGTCCTCGGGGAGAAAGAGGACGATCCCTACTTCTCGACCGGGTATTTTTGGGGAGAAATAGGGAGTTTAAAAGACTATTTCGAAAGCCCGAATGCTCTTAAAGGGTGTTTGATCCGCTCACAGGTGGCAACATCGGTGAAACAAATTGGCTTCGATCGCTTCTCCAATGATGGACAGGTCAACGATCTAACTGCAGCGGGGTTTACAGAGATTAAAGTGAGTCGTGGGAAATGGGGGATTTTTCCCTACCGCGACCTTGTCGCAAAGGGACCCAGAGGGCGAAAATATTATCAGCTTTGGGTGGGGCTTAATACGAACGAAGGGACAACCCTTTGTTTCCAATTCCTCTATCCCGAATACCTCAATGAGCCGACTCAACACCAGAAACTCATTTGGGACAATTTTGTCCGTAAAACAGACCTCCTTGGAATGGATGATCTCCTCGTAGCAAGAGCGGCTCAGCACGACCGAAATTCCTTGGAGCACACCCTATTTTGTGAAAACCTCATTTTGTCTGCTGAAAAACGGCGGTTCGATCAAAAACTTCTCATTCATCTTGACCTTCCCCAGAACAACGTTGAAGTTGTCGGGGTGAAAGAGCTCTCACTATTTAATGAATACACCCCTGGAAAACCTTGTCTAGAGATTGCTCTGATGGTGGAAGGAGAGAGCCCAACCTATGAAACAGTGCGGACAAGTTATGATGTTGTCGATCATTTTACGTTCAAAAGTCCCATGCTTTCAGTGCAAAGATTTATCGAAAACGATCATTTTCTCCTTTTCCAATAAAGTTTTTCACTCTATGATCTCTTCCGGTTTTAACAAGGAAGGTATCCATGTCTATCGAAGCTGTAAGCAATGAAGAAATTGTCTTTAGTGAAATTCCTAAAGAAGAATTCGAACTTAAACCCTCGGATAAATTTTTCTCCCGAGAGTTCACCGTTCTTGAGAAAAATTGGCCCCAAGCGGTGATTTCGACAAATCGCTATTTCCATGGGTTCAATCTTTTCGATTGGAGGACCCACTACACCCTTACCGATGCAAACACTGGAAAGATGATTGCAGAAGCTGTCAAAAACTATGGAATTCTCTCTTTCCAAGGGATGCTCAACGGCTCCTTTCTAGGATTGTTCAAAGGAGCGACACTCGCAGACTTTGACGTTTACGATGCAGAAGGGGCGTACGTAGGGTTTATCGATGGAAACGTGTTTACGACCAGTAAAGCCTATTTCCAATTCAAAGATCACGAAGGAACAACGAAATCGTACGCTAAGGAAGAAGAATCTCAGATTTTCATCCGCGACCAAACATCCAATGGAGTCGTAGGGTATATGCGTCGAGAAATCATTCCACAGATTAAAGATTCCTGGATGATGAAAATTAAGGACGGGGTCGATCAAAGAGTAGCGCTTATTTTTGCTGCCTTTATTGTTGACAACCAAGCCTACTTCTTAAAAGACAATTAAACGAGATTACCCGACAGGTGTAGGTTCTGCAGCAGTGGTTTCGGATCCTGCTGCTTTTTCATTTTCGACGATCTCTGCTTCTTTTTTCTCGAGCTCTTTCGAGAGGTAGCGGACGGAGTAGACCCAGTAGAGAGAGACCCCAAGGACAACGGGGATCAGATAAGGGGTAATCACGAGGACAGACCCTGTTCCCATCAGCGCCATCATCGATACCTGGAGCCACGAAGAGCTTGATTTTCCAAGTCTTGAACCAACCATATCGATCGCCGCTTTCCCTTTCACTTTTGACTCTTGATCAAGGGGAATATAGGCCATCTCCTTCGTCGAGTCAAAGAAGGAATACTTGGCGACTTTACTAGCGATATTCTGCAAGGCTCCCATAATGACGAGGAAGACAAGAGGGGTGGTTCCAAACAGGGCTGTGAAGGGACCTAACGAGTCCTTGAAGTAGGAAAATGCAAAAAAAAGGGCGCCGGAGACGCCAATCACAACAGGAGAGATCAGAGCGCTGAAACGCCACCCAAAGTTTCTAAGGAAGTTCCCCCCTAAAAAGACTACCGTGATCAATGCAACAAACCCAACCACTGTGGTGACCTTTGAATTAAAGGCCATGTAATCTTCAGGGGTGGGGTAGAGCGTTTTGAGGTGAGCTTTCCAGGTCACTTCGACCATATTGATCGTGAGGGCACATCCAATGACGAGAACAGCGATGCTGAGGAGGTATTTTGAGGAGAAGATGTGTTTAATACTCTTTCTGAGGGTGAGCTTCGTCTTTTCATTGAGGCTATGCTTGGTCACCGCAGGGTCGAAATAGCGGGTGTCTGAGAGGACATACTTATTCATCCACCAGTAAGTGACGAGGATCAGTCCTCCAGCTGCTAAGACATAAGAAATGAGAGTTTGGAGGGTCCCTGTAAAGTCTCCACCGGCAAACTTTGAGACGTAGTGGATGACCAAAGGACCAGAGAAAATGGTGGCCAAATCACCCGCAGCGATAAAGAGGGTATAGGTCCGCTTCGCTTCTTTGACCTGGCAGATATGGTTAGCAAATCCCCAGTAGAGGATAAAGATCACCACCTGAGCCCAGAGCTCTGCTGTGATAAAGAAGAGAGAGTGGATCCAGTTCCTGTAGACAGAGATCCAATGAGTAAATTTTACTCCTAACTTTGCTGTCAGGGCATTCGCACTTGCATGAGGACTTAATAGATCGACATTCGGATAAAGGACAAACCCATACATAAAGATGATTACGAGAAAAAAGGTCACAATCGAATAAAAGAGGGTGGACCGTTTGAAGTGGTTACTCAGCTTTGAGTAGGCAATCGCGCACAGGAGGGAGAGGGGGAAAACAACCCAGCCTTTCAGGACAGGGATCACTTCAGCTCCCGAATGATCGGCAGTGACGATCAGACTATCTTTCATACAGGTGAGGGTGGAGTAGACAACAGAGGCAAGAAACTTAAGGAATAGAAGAGGGAGGACCTTTTTCAGTTCAAATCTTTGAACCGGCCAAATCTTTTTTATCCAAGAATTTGTTTCGGTCGCTTCCTGCGTTTCCATATTTGCCATTTAGCGGTACATTGTAACAAAACGGCGAGAAAACGCAAGCAAAAAAACCTCGCAGCTTTTCTGCGAGGTAAATTCTTTCTTTAACTTCGGTTAAGAATCTAACCATTTTCTTTATTTTCAAGAAGCGCTTGTCCCTCTTGTCGATCATCGTGCGTTAAATCTTTAATCATGCTCTCCTGCATCGCTAGTCTCTTCGCTTCTCCAGCAAATCTATTTTTGAAATCTTGCAATTGAGCGACATGGTCATCTCGTTCGTCTTTGAGAGAGATACTCTTCTGTGAGGTAAGCTCACTTAAAATATAATTTGCCTTCGCGAGGCGCATCCGTTTCCTTTTAGAGTGCTCATATTCGATTGCTCCGAATTTCTCAGGGTGTTTCAGGTAAAGGACGCGGAGGAAGTTCTCTGCACGCCTTGCTATCTTTTTTTCAGCCCAAATGCGGAAGGCTCCGACTTTTGATTCTAACATCTTGTTTTCAAAGTTTTCAGAGAGTCCATAGGGACGAAGAAGCTTTCCAAGCTCAAGCATCATGCCGATATCGCTTAGATCAAAGACGATCATCTTTCGATTCACGTTTTTGTAGCGGATTTCTTCATCTCGTCGTTCAGAAGACTGAACCGTGACAAATTCAATTTTTTTTGAGAGTGCGTCAGACTCGAAGATTTTTTCATCCAATAACATTTTTCTAAACCCCATTTGTTCATCTTTTCTTAACTATATTATCCCAAAAATCTTAATAATATTCTAATAATTTCTTTATATTAAAATATAACAGATTGATTGTTAATTATTTAAAGTTTGCTAACCCATAGGGTTTAGTATTTTTAACTAACTTATATTAAAAGGGTTAATAACTGGCAAAAGGCAAAAGAAAGCGGCAGAGCAATCTGCCGCTTAGTGTGAGTTATGCGTCCATTCCAATCAGGCGCTCTTGACCTTCTTCAGAAAATGTAAGCTCCTTAACAGCAGCTTCTTGACTTCGAAGTTTGGCTTCTTCTTCACGGAATTTTCTTCTAAATGACTCTAGCTCAGACTGGTAATTCTCGCCATCATCTTTGAGTGAGATCGTTTTTTGGCTGACCACTTCACTGATGATGAAGGTTCCACGCACCATCTTCATCCGTGGGCTCTTAGACGTTTCAAGGTCTAGAGAGGCGAATTTTTCAGGATGTTTGATGTAGAGAGTTTTGAGGAAATTCATCGCTCTTTTCGCGAGCTTTTTCTCCCCATAATAGCGGAGAACGTCGATAGAAGAGCTAGAGAGTTTGTTTTCGAGGTATTGAAAAATCCCGAAAGGTCTGAGAAGCTCTCCTAGAGAAGACATTGTTTCTAAGTCGCTAAGATCGAATCGGATCTGCTTTCTATTGATGTTCTTGTAGCGAACTTCTTCGTCTTTTTGCTCACTTGATTGGATGGTAATAAACTCGATCCTTTTCGCAAGCTTTTGAGACTTAATTACTTTTTCTTCAAATCCCATGATATCTATCCTTTTATGTTTTTTAATAAATTTTCATGCTTTATAGGTAATATTATAACAAAAAATGACTTAAAAAAATAATAAAAATTATTTTGCAAAGAGATTGAGCGAGTGCTAAGAATAAGCTCGAATAAGAGGGGGGTAGACCCTCATTATTAGCATTCAAGGGGGTAAATTAGCACTTGAGGGATATCGCTTTGCCGATTAAGCTAATCTTCATGAAAGAAAATTCAGAGCTTCTTGACTCCCTTTTGTTCGAAGCGGCTGAGGCTACGAAGCAGCCACCCCCTCCAAAAGGGGGAGTTCCCAAGCAGTGGATCCCTTTTTGGATCCGCTTTCCTGCAAAATGTCTGGCCCTTCCCTTTGTTCTGATCGACTTTACGATGCAAAAGCTTGCACGGAAGATCATCCGTCCCCCGTTTAAAAGGGTCGGGAAGTGTAAGCGGCGGGGCAACTGTTGCCATTACGTTCTCATCGCTCATTCCGACAAGTTGATTGGACGTCTTTTTTACCTTTGGTACACCCAGTTTCTTGGATTTTATAAGAGGGTTTCCGAGCCCCAAACGTATGAAGGGAAAAAGATGCATGTGATGGGATGTCGTCATTTACGTAAAGATGGATCGTGTGGCGACTATCACTTGCGTCCTCTGATTTGTCGCCAGTGGCCCGTGATCGAACATTTTGGATATCCCAAGGTGCTCAAAGGGTGCGGCTATACCTCTGATCCTCCGTACGAGGTAGAGGTCGAAGATAAACTTTCTGATGCTCGACTGAAAATCCTTCAATAAAAGTATTCAATCTCTTAAACTCTAGCTTTTAGCCGCAAATAGGTAGGTAAACAATGGCTTTCAAACAACCCGATCTCCCATACGATCTCAAAGCGCTTGCTCCCTTTGTTTCAGAAGAGCAGATGGATTATCACTACAATAAGCATCATGCTGCCTACTTTAAGAAGTTGAATAGTTTGGTCGAGGGAAAGCCTGAAGAGCAAAAAGATCTTGATATGGTTGTGAAAGAATCATCGGGTGGTGTGTTTAATAATGCAGCGCAAGCTTGGAACCATACCTTTTTTTGGGACTGTATGTCACCAGATGGCGGGGGAAAGCCGAAAGGAGAACTTTTAGCGGCGATTGAGAGAGATTTTGGAGGGCTTGATGACTTCATGAAGAAGTTTTCTGATAGCGCTGCAACTCTTTTTGGTTCGGGGTGGGCGTGGCTTGCTTCCGATAGCGCTGGGAAGCTCGAAATTATGCCCCTCAGCAATGCTGACACGCCCCTAAGACATGGAAAAACACCTGTTTTAACGCTAGATGTCTGGGAACATGCCTACTACATTGATTACCGGAATGAGCGTCCCCGTTTTATTGAGCAGTTCCGCGATGTAATTCACTGGGATTTTGCTGAAATGTGCTATAAGGACCGTGCATGAGCGACCGACAAAAACTTTCTCGCCTCCTCGATGATTTAGCAGATAAGCAAAAACATGTCTCGCAGTGTCACGATTACTATGAGGCTCTTGAAAAAGAGATCGAAAAAAAACGCAAAGGGCTTTCCAACCCGGAAGACTATGATGAGCTAAACAAGATCATTGCTGCTCTTAATCGGGAGTATGAGGAGAAGAGCGATCTTTTGATGGAGGAGCTTAACGAGATTCTGATGAAGGGGAGCGATCTTTCGCAAAGGATTGGGAAGGAGATCGCCCACGATTACAAAAAAATGTGGGACTATATGACGCAGTCTATGCGCGCGGAGGTTGACCTCAAACGGGTCCTCAGCGATATCGACTACATCAAAAAAGAGCTCTTTTAGCTGATTGTTTTCCTTGTTGAAATTTTGCGAATTTCATACAAGGAAAACAAATGATAAAGTATTGCCTCTCTCTCTTTATTTTTCCGCTGCTCTCTTTATTTGGTAAAGAGGCCTTTACTCTTGTCTCCGAGAAAGAGTATCAAGTGCCCGATAAGCAAGAGATGCGAACCTACATCGATGTGGTTCTTGATTGCGATGAGGCGGGAGAAGCAAATTTTACTGTGAGTCTCCCTGAAAAAGTTCCGCTGGGAGGGCTTCCAACGATACTGATTGTGGGAGGGCTCAAAACAGGACGGGAAAGTTTGCAGTTTATTCCCGACCATGGGGAGTATGCTCTCGTCGCCTATGAATATCCGAAGCGGCTCAAAACCCTCCACAAGATCAATGTTCTTTGGCATCTCTACACCGTCCGAAAAGCTGCTCTCGAAGTTCCGATCGAACTGATCGATATCCTGCAGTATCTTCAACAGCAGTCGTGGGTCAGCCCTGAGCCGATTAGTCTCATGGGGTATAGTTTTGGGGCGACCTTCATGCCGGTGACTTATGTGACAGCAGAAAAAGAGGGGATGAAACTTGGTCCAGGAGTCATGGCCTACGGCGGCGCTGGGATCTATTGCCTCTTCAAAGCCAATCTTCCTCTTCCAAAGTTTCTTAAGGATCCTATTGCAACGATGGCAGCAGCAACCTTCAAACCGATCGACCCAATCCTCTATGCTCCTCATATGAAAGGAGATTTCCTGATCCTCAACGGGATCTACGATGCGCAGATTCCAATGGAGTGTGCCCATCGATTGCAAGATCTTGTTCCCGAACCGAAGACGATTATGAATCTCGAAACAGAACATATGTCGCCAAAAAAACCAGACCTTAACCTCCGTCTCATCAACATCAGCCGCTCTTGGCTGGAAGAAAAAAGACAATCAAACCCTTGATCTAAAACTAGCTATCTCTTATCATCTTTCCGGATTATTAATCAAAACTAATGGAAAGGGAACAAATGGCAGAACCAATCGGCCTAAGAAGTCACACACCACCACAATCTAACGTACCATTGAGCGATGAAGAGGCCATGCGGCTCTTGATGGAAGAATTGGACAATGTTGAAGTCTCTCCGACACCTTCAGCTAAAATGAAACCAGAAGAGTCGGCAAAAGTGAAAAGTGGAATAGATCTTGCATCGCTTGCTTGGAGCTCTAACGAAATCATGATGAGCTTTATCCGCATTTCTCCAAATCTTGTCCGATCTGTTATGGGGCTAGAAGGAAAAGTCTCAATTGTAAATATTCATAAGATTTTTGGAATGCCTCTTTCTTCGAGTATTGCTTCTCGACTTTTTCAAGTAGAAAATGATGCAGCCGTTGAAGTGGTGAGAGGGTTATTTCACCAAACGACACTTCCTAAATTGCAGACGCTTCCTGAAGAACAACTCTTACCTGCTGTAGACCAAGCGATCACGGCTGCCCTACAGCAACTTATAGATCAACAAGCGATCAAGGAAGTGGCTCTCCAAGAAGGAGCCGACCTTGTACAAGAGCCGTTTCCCATTATGCAAGAATCCTCTCTCATTCCTGCTAACAAGAAACGGTTAGAGGGTTTTGGGGTTCCAGAGGGGAGTCCTGAATATCAACTCATGCTTCATGATCCCCATTTGCTACTAGAGATTGATGTTGCGACATTCACGCTCTATTCTAGAGATAAGACCTTTGAAAAAGGGGCAAGAAAGGCCGCAGAGCAATCCTTTGCTAGTTTTGCTGATATTATAGAGACTTCTTCCGCAGCAGAACAAAAAGAACTTCATGAAAAATTCAACCAAAGGGTAGAGCTAGAGCTTAGGAAATTCTTAGATGAGGAGCTTGCCTGGGGAAGATTTTTCCTTCAGCGGCGAGATCTTTTGGTCAGCCAGTACCAAGGACGGGAAGTAAAAAAGTTAGCTCCTCCTTCCTCCAACCTACTAGAAGGGATTCTTAAAGTGCCACTAAGTAAGCTGAAATTGCTGGATATCGAGCTTTATCAGAAAGATCTCAAGCTCCTTCGAGCGCAAAAAGAGGGAGAAAAGACAGGAGCGCTGATCAATCTACAGAATTTTGGTCTTCCTATCTCCAGTGAATCGGGATTTGTGCGTTTCAAAGATATGGAGAGACTTCAGCAAATCTTCGTACAATTATCCGAAGTCCTTGAAAAGGATGGAATGAGTTTTTCAGTCATGTCACTTGGTATGGAACTTCAATCATTGATTGTTCCGTTGAGTCGCAATGAGCTTAGGGAACAAGTGACTCTCATGAATCAATTAAATCTCAGCGAAACACCGCTCAATGAAAATATCAAGCCCCTTGCACTCCTGGAAATTTCTGAGAACGATGAGCTTTATGAGGTCCTTTCAAAAGATCCTAACCTTGGTACTGAGATAGAACTTGCAGAGATTGGTGTTTGCGTAAAAGATGTCTCGATTGCCACTGATGTTTTAACAGCACTGGATCAGTTAGACTTTTCTTCTCTTACTTCTACAGGAGAAATAGGTAACTTACAAGCGGCTCAATCTGCGATGCGAGAAGGTTTCCATAAGCTTCTTGATGAAAGGTTAGGAGCTAACAAAGAGCGTTATTATCAGTTCTTAATTGAGACCTTGAAAGAGCACTACCGTGCTCGCCTAGGAAAGTAGGAAAGACCCGATGTCATTGCCAGCAGTCCTCAAACAACAGATCATCAATGAAACCCAAACTCACTTTGGGTTCCCATCTCTTTCAGAATTTGTAGAGCACAGCAAAGAGGAGAATGTTGTAGGTTATCAAGCTCAGCTCAAGGCAGAAAAAGTCGCTCTTCTGGATCGGCTAAAGAAAAAGTTTCCAAGTGCAACTGATGAGGAGATCAACCGTCAGCTTAAGGAAAAGGATGGAGAGTACTATACCTACTGGACTCAGCTACCTGATCTAGTCAAAGAGGAAAAGGAAAAAGGGCGTCTACAAAGTTGGTTTGTCGATGTGTCTGATCTCAGCTGGATTGTGAAGCAGCGCCCTTATGTTCGAGGAGGGCTAGTATTGTCAGGAGCCATGGCCCTCTATTATGCTCGCCATCAGCGGATTCTTGGATTGGTGAGTGGGATTGCCGCTGCGGTCTTTTATGGAGTGGTCCGTGATCTCAACGTGATCGAGCATGCGCTTAAAAATTTATCGGCTATTGATGCATCGACCCCTTTACAAGGACTAAGAGAAAAGGGAGAGAAAGTCTTTCAAGAGATGAAAGCTTCAGGGCTCTTTTTAAGTCGATATATCAAGGCGCAGGAACAAGAAAAAGGTCTCATCGATCCGCTTCTACAGAAGTTTTCTGAGATTTCCAAAGCAATTCGCGGCACGCTCGTTGTTAAAGGAGACTTTAATCCTCAGCAGGTGCAAGCCTTTTTCGAGGACCTTGGGAAGTTAACGGGCAAGATCAAATGGGGCGTCTACACCTCAATGGTCGGAGGGGGAGTGTTGGCACTCTATGCCTATCGGCAGAAGGCCTATCTCATGGGTGTGGCAGGGGTTATCCACGCGGCGCTAGCCTTCAAGATCGGCAGAACCCTTGGGGAGTACCAAGGAGTTTCGTATGCGATTGCAATGGCAGAGACCGCTACGATTCCGCAGGTCTATCAAGAGCAAGCTCAGAAAATACCTTACCTTTCCGCGGCTGACTCTCCCCAAAAGATCCATGCTGAAGTGATCCGCCTTGATCACCTGCTCCAGTTCATCCCCTCATGGACTGTTCATACGGCGTAGAGCGCTTATACCTAACATGAATCAAAAGTTGCCTTTTCTTTATTTCGTGTGCTATGGCGTGAAGGATGGCAAAGAAATTAGCAACCTATGCGAAGCGGCGCAATGTGAAGCGCTCGAAAGAGCCCCAGGCGAAGGTGGCAAGCTCGAGAGAGGGTACTGCTTTTGTGGTGCAGCAGCACGCGGCGCGGGCAATGCATTATGACCTGAGGCTTGAAGTAGGTGGGGTGATGAAATCGTGGGCCATTCCTAAGGGCCCTTCCCTCAACCCAAGCCAGCGCCGTTTGGCGGTCTTAACCGATGATCATCCTCTTTCTTATAAGAACTTCGAAGGGGTTATCCCGGAGGGAGAATATGGCGCCGGCAGGGTGATTGTTTGGGATCGAGGCAAGTACAAAAACATCAAGACGAGCAAAGCGGGTAAACCGATGACGATGGCGGGGGCGTTTCGTAAAGGGACGATTGAAATTTTCCTCCGTGGGAAAAAACTGCGTGGCGCTTTTGCCTTAGTCCGGATGCAAGGGAAAAACTGGCTCCTCATCAAGATGAAAGATGAGCATGCGAACCTTAAGAAAAACATCACGATGTCAGAGCCGTACTCGGTGAAATCGGGACGGAAGATCAATGACCTGTGAAGGGAAAAAGTAAGTGGCGGGCCTTTCCGCCACCCAAGATTCTTAGGAACTAATTGACCTTCAACTCGCTAAATAGAGTATCTTTTGCAATCTTCCTACAGTTGTTAGGAAAGGTGCTAACCGTTCCTAAGACGTCCATCTGAATTGAAAGTTTATCTGTGGGAACAGGGGTGATTTTCCCTGTGTTTAAGTTATATTCTACAAAGGGGAGATCCAATTGATATTTCTCTTTGTAGAGAGCTTGAATCGCCCGCATTTGTGTTCGATTATGACATTGTAGTTGCGCTGGATCGTTGTGTATTTTTGTCGTATAGTAGAGTCCTTCAACATCATCGATATGGAAAATGCCCTTCACTTCGTTATAGGAGGAATGATCAAGAACGTTATTGTTTCTAGTATCGTGAACGAGCGCATCTAGTGTCTCTCTTCGATGAGCATTTCCTGCGGATAATTCCCCATTCTCAGTTGTTGCGCTATTCGAGTCTTGGGTGCTGATGTGTTGAATGGTGGCGGTATTTGCATTCAGGAGAAAGCCGCTGGACGTGTAGGTCCCGACCTGCTTGGCTCCTTCTTCGCGTGGAATGAGCAAAGTACAAGAAGTGTTTTTTAGCCCCTCTTGAGAACGCATTAATTCCGTTTCTTTGCGATAGGCACCAAGTGAGGGTCTTTCACCCGAAAATATCGGATCTAAATACTCATTCGATGGCATTCCCCGGACTAGAAGGCGGTCTGATTGATGCAGAGCTTGAATTTGCTCATAAGAGCGCTCTTTTGGCTGCTTTTTCTCTGCAGGCTCTTGAATTGACAGTCTCTCTAGAAGTCCATCAAGTCTTTCATCTTCAAGTCCCTGATCTATAGTATCATATGTTGCTACAGCATGAACGGATGCTGTATTGAATTCTAAGCTTGTTTCACTCATAAGATCTCCCCTCTTTCCGAATGATTATTTAATTATAACAAATTTTTTAATATATTGGAATTGAATAATTAATAATCTCTCATTATAATCCCCCTCAATATTGAAAAAAATCAAGAGACTTCATTTCTTATGCCATTAGTAGTAAGTGAGTTGTGCTTAGATCAAGCAAAGAAGCTTTTTCCAGAGAGAGAGGATCTGCTTCAAATTGCTGAGACCTCATCGATCGTTTGGGATGAGGGGGCATCCCCTGCCAACTGGTCTTGGGATACGAAGGAGATTAAACTCCATCCAACCCTCGAAAAGGATCCAGAAAAGCTCCTCTTTTTTCTCTTGTTTGAGCTCTGTAATGCAGCGCGTACAAGTGAGTTCAAGGCAATCAAAGCGACGAATGTGGAGGATTTTGTGGAGGCTGTTGAACGGGTTGAATATGCTTCTTCCTTAGAAGCCACCCGAATTTTAGGGAGCAGGCGGTTTCCCCAATTTGATTCTTTCGAGCACCATTATTTGTATCAACAGCTGCAAGGTCACTCTGAGCGCATTGCTAAAGAGAATTTTCCTCATCTTGAATATCACGGCTCCATTTCATCTCTCAGCAAGCAAGAGAAAGCGGTTCTTCTTGCGTGTCTTCAGTGTCAATTGAAAGGGGACAAGGAGCGGTTTTCTCAGTTCCATCTTTACCTTCCTGAGCAGTTTAAACATTTACAGTTTTCTTGATTCATTTGTGATGACGACGGGCTCGAAAGGGCTCCACGTGGTGGTCCCTCTAAATACCTGTCCATCCCTTTGAAGTGGTGAGAGCCTTTGCAAAGGAGGTGGGGGAAATTATGGTCGAAGAGGAGCCCTCTCTCTATACACTAAATCCCCGGAAATCGGGGCGGAAAACGAAGCTTTTTATCGATTATCTAAGGAATGGATATGCGCAAACAGTGGTGGCTCCCTACGCCGTGCCCCTTTCCTGGAGCGAGGTGACTGCGCGCCTTTCTTCCCAAGCGTTTACCTTAAAAGCGATCCGTCGGGGATAAAGTGCTCAGCAAAGAAACATAATATTAAGTAGCTTACTGTTAATAGGTTGTATTATATCCTTGCGTGTAAGGATAGAATTAGCTATTATTATCCTTATAACCAAGGATAGTTATGGCAGAAGATCTATTAAAGACTCTGATTGAGGAATTTAGAGAGACGATAAAAAATACAGAAAAAAGTACCCATCGGGATTATCTCTTTCCAGAAGCAGATACGATGATCAAAGTAGCCGTAGGGATGAGGCGATCTGGAAAGACCTATTTTCTTTATCAAACAATGCGTGCTCTTTTGAAGAAGGGGGTAGGTTTAGATCAGATTTTGTTTCTCAATTTCGAAGATGATCGTATGTTTCCGATGAAAGCAAAAGAGATGGGAAAGCTCATTGATGCTTGGTATTCTCTTTTTCCTGAAAACCATGCGAAGACCTGTTATCTCTTTCTCGATGAAGTCCAAAATGTCGAAGGGTGGCCGTTGGTTTTACGTAGACTTTTCGATACGAAAAAGCTGCAGATCTATGTGACAGGATCTTCTGCAAAGCTTCTAAGTAAAGAAATTTCAACCTCTCTTAGAGGGCGCTCTCTTTCAATGGAAATTCTCCCTTTTGATTTTTGCGAATATCTTAAAGCTCATCACTTGAAGCTCCCAGATTATCCTATGGGTCAGCAAAGTTTTGACATCTATAAAAAAATCCTCCTAGAGTACTTCAAAGTTGGAGGATTTCCTGGCGTTCAGCACATGATTGCAAGTGAGCGATTGGAAGCACTTCAGAGTTACATAGAGACTGTTATTTTCAGAGATATAGTGGAAAGGCACCAGATAAAAAATGTTGCTTTATTAAAATATTTCATTCAGTTTTTGTTAAAAAACGTCTCTTCTTCTTTTTCAATCAACAAGTTTTATAATGATATTAAGAGTCAGGGATACAAGGTGGGGAAAGATACCTTGCACACTTATTTGAGCTACCTCGAGGATGTCTTCTTGATTTTTACTGTTCCAATTTTTACTGAATCTCTAAGAAAGTTACAAACAACCCCTAAAAAGATCTATGGGATTGATAATGGTCTGATGGAAGCGAGCAGCTTTAACCTTTCAGGTAATTATGGGAAGCTTCTGGAAAACCAAGTGTATCTGGATCTTAGAAGAAGAAAAAAAGAGATCTTCTATTACATGACAAAAGAAGGGTATGAGATCGATTTTGTCACACGTGCTGTTAACGGGGAGTATGAAATTCTTCAAGTTGTTTGGGATAAGGAAGATGCTCATGCATATGAAAGAGAACTGAGAGCCTTAGATGCGGCAAAGAAAGAACTCGGGTTTCCAGGGAAAATAATGGATGTAAGGGATTACCTAGGTTTTTTTGAAACTAACCACAAGTGAGCATTCTCAAACTACCAAGAGAGCTTGAAGGTCCCTAGGAGGGGAGAAAAGTTGAAGGAGATGATCCCTCCCCCTTTGGTCCTCTCCTGGAGGAGGAGCTTCACGAGCTCGAGGGTCATCAGTGACTGGACTGGAAATTCGATCATTTGTCTGCCTTTTTTATTGTTTTATGGCATCCATTATATCAAAAAATTGCTTTAATTTCGAGGAAATCAGGCTAGCCAGTGATAATGTGGGCGAGGATTTCGTCTGAGAGCTCCCGTTTGGGCTTTTCTGGGAGAATGAGATGGAGAGTTTGGGGTGTATTTTCATGGATTTCAATGGCTTGAGATGTGGATAGCTCTAGGCCGCTTTCTTTTAGGAATTTATGAGGATCCCGCTTGAGCTCCTCTTTGAGGGCAGGATTGTCCCAGATTCTCCGGATGAGGGTCCCCCAAAGTTTTGCTGTTTTTGCTGGATCGTCCATACCCCTTTTCCTAAACCTTGCAATGATTATTTGCAATTGGTATGGAGGATAACATGGACCAAAAGATTTTCCGTCATAGTGCTGCCCAAAAACTCTCTTCTCCCTCTCAGCTGAGTCAGCTTCTTGTTGTTGTCCGTTTAAGGGGATGGATTGTTTTAGCAACTTTGAGCGCGATTATCTGCGCGGTCCTTGTCTGGTCGGTTGCAGGGCAGATTCCGATTATTACGAGTGGTCATGGGATCCTTTTAGCGCCTGATGCGCAGTTTGCCTATTACAGCCCTGTCGATAGTGTGGTCGATGAGATTTTGGTGAATACGAATCAAGAGCTCCGCGCAGGGACTCCGATTATGCGGCTCTCTTCGGGAGCGGTGATTTCGATTCCTTATGCAGGGATGGTGTTTCAGATCGATGTGGATAAAGGACAGCCGGTAAAAGTCGGACAGTCTCTTTTTTGGTTTCAAACGGCGGTTAAACCCAGTCAACTTCGGGTTTATGGATTCATCTCGACGGGGGTGGGAGAACGGATTGAGGAGGGGATGCATGTCACCATGGATCTCAATTCGATCGATACGCAAAAGTATGGGCAGCTTGTTGGTAAGGTGAAGCAGGTGGCCCCTTATGCTGTTTCAGCCACATCAGCGCAACTGAAAGTGATCCCTTCTGAGCAGGTTCGTGAAGATCTCACAAAAGGGGGGGCGATGGAGCTCATCATTGTGGAGCCGGAGCTTGATCCAAAAAATCCATCTGGGGTCGTTTGGACATTTGGGAAAGGACCTCCGAACGTCCTTGGGCTTGGAGGGACAGGGACTGTCCGCGTGACTCTCGAAAATAAAAAGCCGATTTCTTATCTGATTCCAGGAGCGTAAGTGGACGGGAGGATTCCAACACCAACCGATTTTTGGAGGGTGAAAACCCCAACGGTGATCCAGATGGAGAACGTGGAGTGTGGCGCGGCTTGTCTTTCAATTCTTTTGAGTCATTATGGAAAACATCTCCCTCTTGAGGAACTTCGCGTAGAGTGTGGCGTCTCGCGCGATGGAAGTTCCGCGCTCCATTTGATTGAAGCGGCAAAAAAATATGGGCTCAAGGGAAAGGGGGAGCGAAGAGGGTTATCAGAACTCTACGAACTCCGCGCGCCTGCTGTCCTTTTTTGGGACTATAACCACTTTGTTGTTTTGGAAGGGTTTGGAAAAACGGAAGTGTATTTAAACGATCCTGCGTTTGGTCCTCGCACTGTGACTTATGAGGAGCTCGATGAGTTTTATACCGGAGTGGTCCTCCTCTTCGAAGTCGGTGAAACCTTTCAGAAAGGGGGAACTCCCCCAAGTGTGGCAAGCGATATGAAAAAGCGCCTCAGTGAGGTGAAGGGCCCCCTTCTTTACCTTCTGATAGCGGGAGTGTGCCTCTTAATTCCGGGGCTTTCTGTCCCTGTTTTTACCCGAATTTTTATCGATAATATTCTTGTGACGAATGTCCTTCCTTGGAAGGGGTCGTTTCTCTTAGCAATGGGGGGAGCGATGGTTTTGGGTGGGATATTAACGTGGCTCCAACAATATTTTCTCAATCGCTTAAATGCGAAGCTGGCGATCAAATTTTCGAGCGATTTTTTGTGGCATATCCTCCGTCTCCCGATTTCGTTTTATTATCAACGGTTCCCTGCAGAAATCGCAAATCGTGTTGGTCAGAATAACCTTGTTGCTCAAATGATGACGGGAGCTCTTGCCACAACATCGATTCAACTCCTCCTTGTGATTTTTTATGGGGTGGTGATGTTTATGTATGACTTCACCGTTGCCTCGGTGGGAATTTTAGCGGGGCTGGGAAGTCTCCTTGTGATGGGACTGATTCAACGCTCGCGCACTGATACCTATGCGCGGCTGCAAAAGGAGCAGTCGATCCTTTGGGCAAATTCTGTAGGAGCCATTCAGCAGATCGAAACGGTGAAAGCAACAGGGACAGAAAGTGATGCATTTGCAGCTTATGCAGGATTTGATACAAACAAGATCAACTCTCTCCAAGAGATCAGTCGTAAAGACGCGATCCTGACAACCGCGCCCATCTTTTTCCAAGGGATTGCTGTGGCAGCGCTTCTTGGTTTTGGCGGATGGAGAACGATGCAAGGGAGCCTATCGATTGGAACGCTCATGGCTCTTCAGATGCTCCTTCTTAGCTTTCTGGGGCCGGTTGTTCAATTCGTTAACTTT
This sequence comes from Chlamydiales bacterium, assembly GCA_024233515.1. Classification (GTDB taxonomy): domain Bacteria; phylum Chlamydiota; class Chlamydiia; order Chlamydiales; family Simkaniaceae; genus Neptunichlamydia. The sequence goes on along the minus strand of JACKPO010000003.1, from coordinate 166,349 downwards.
GGGCAAACATTGCAGTTTCTGAAAGTGGAGCTGCTTCGTCTTAACGATGTCCTTAAAAACCCGATCGATCGCATTTATACCCATGCGAAACAGAAAACGGATGGGGTCAAACTCGATGGGTACCTTGAGTTTAAGGATGTGACCTTCGGATACAATAAAAAAGCTCCGCCGCTCATTGAGAAGCTCAGCATTAAGATTAAACCAGGTCAGAGGGTTGCCCTAGTGGGACCTTCTGGGTGCGGTAAATCAACCATCTCAAAACTATCGACCGGTCTTTTGGAGCCTTGGGAAGGGGAGATTCTCTATGATGGAAAGCCATATCTGAACCATCCAAGAGAGATGATGCAGCGGTCACTCACAAGTGTCGACCAAGAAATTTTCCTCTTCAGTGGGACGATTCGGGATAATATCACGCTTTGGGATACAACAGCGACAGATGATCTGATCATTCAAGCGGCGCAAGATGCTTGTATTCACGATGACATTCTAAAGAGGCCCGAAGGATATGAGACCGATTTGATTGAGGGGGGAAGAAACTTAAGTGGGGGACAACGTCAACGGCTAGAGATTGCCCGCGCATTTATGGTCTCTCCAACCTTGATGATCATGGATGAAGCGACAAGCGCACTCGATTCAAATACAGAGAAGTTAGTGATGAATGCTGTGCGCCGCAGAGGATGTTCCGCCATTATGGTGGCCCATCGACTCAGTACGATCCAAGATTGCGATGAAATCATTGTTCTTAACCACGGAAAAGTGGTCGATCGGGGAACCCATGAAGAACTGAAGAGTCGTGAAGGGATCTACCGTGAATTGATCCGAAGTGAGGCGGGCGATGTTTGAGCTTTTTCAGAAGATCGGAAAAAGGATCGAAACCCCTCCAAATTTTCGCCTCTCTTTAGAAGAAGAGGAAAAGGTCTATTTTCTAGAAAAAGGGTCGATGCTCCTTTTTGCGAGTGAAAAAGAGGGGAGGCGGACCCTCCTTTCAATGATCTCTTCGGGACGACTTTTGTTTGAGATCGAAAAAGATCCAGAGATTCCTTATGAACTCTTTGCGTTTACTGAAGAGACCTGCATTCTTTGGGAAGTCGATAAACGTCAACTGACGGAGGCGATGAAACGCTCAGAGGAGAATCAAAAGGCCTTTTCTGATCACTTAGAACATTGGCTCAATCAATTTTCTCACTTTCTCTATGCCCCGATGGATGTTGCTCCCAAACATTGGCTCCTAAAAAGTGGAGCGATTCCTATGAAGGAAGGGGAGGTCTTTACTCTAAAAATCAGTGAGCATCCAGAAGAGAAAGAGCGAGTGTTTTGGGTTACCCCTAAAGAAGGAGTCTATAAACTTCTTGGTCCCCACGAGTACAAATTCACGGATCATCACCGTTTTTTTCCAGTTCTTCCTCACCTTTATTTTTTATCAATGGAGGCAGGGAATTACGAGGTTCAGACAACAAAGGAAGCAATCCAAACTCACAAGTGGATCGAGGGCCTTTCTCTTTTTCACCGCTTTCTAGGACACTATCTGATTCAAAAGAGGGAATTTCTTGATCAGGAAGAGCTCAAGCGTTTTGAGGAGAAGGAAACCCTGCAAGAGGAAACGCTTCATGAAACCCTGACTGAAATGGTCTCTGTTTTAGAGGAGAGGGAAGTTGAAGAAGGGACCCTTTCAACTGTTCCCCTGAATCAAGCAATGGAAATCATTTTCAAATCGAGAGGGATGAAGTTTGAAGCTGTCAAACAAGTGCATGAAAAAGAGCTGAAAGACAAAGTGGCGAAAATCGCTGAGAGATCTGGGGCGCGCGTTCGAGCGATTCAGCTCGGCCCCCTTTGGTGGAAGAGAGACTCTGGATCTCTTCTAGCTTTTTATGGAAAAGAACACCACCCTGTCGCCCTCCTTCAAAATCGATTTGGAGAGTATCTCATGATCGATCCGGTGAAGGGGACCAAAAAAAAAATAACGCCCAGTCTTACGCGCCTTTTGGCAAAAGACGGCTACACGTTTTATCGGGCGATCCCTGATGAGATTCATTCGGGGAAAGAGACCCTTGCGTTTTTCCTTAGAGAAAATAAACGGGAGCTTTGGAAACTTGGCCTTTATGGGCTGATTGGCGCCCTTTTTTCTCTCTTTCCTCCCGTGGCAACAGCTCTCTTATTTAACTTAGCGATTCCCAATGCGAACTTTCCTCTCCTTTTCCAAATCTCGCTTGGATTGATTGCCTCAGCACTTAGCAGCTCACTCTTCATTTACTTTCGCTCACTTATCTTAGGGAGAATCGATGGAAAACTGAGCGCGGGGATTCAACCTGCTCTCTGGGACCGTCTTCTCAAACTTCCTGCTAATTTCTTCCGCCGGTTTACAGCGGGAGATTTGCTCCAAAGGGTGATGGCGATGGAGCAGATGAGACCCCTCCTTTCGAGTAACATTGCCCAAACGATCTTAACGGGGATTTTTGCCCTTCTTTACTTGATGACCATGGCGATTTACTCTATTCGCCTAACGGTGATTGGGGTGATTCTCCTTCTCATTGCTGCAGCGGTCACCTACTTGTTTGCAAAATGGAAAATTCGAGTCCAAAAGAAGGTGTTCGAAATGCAAGGGACGATCAATGGGGCTCTTGTTCAAATCCTTTCAGGGGTTTCGAAACTGAGGGTTGCAGGGGCTGAGAATAATGCCTTTTCCTATTGGGCTAAACAGTTTTCAAGATCAAAATCATTGGAGATGATGGCGCAAAATATCCAAAATGTCATCGCAACGATCATGGGAGCTTTTCCACTGCTTGCGCTTCTCTTGATTTTTGGAACTGTGATGCGACTTGAAGAGACGGAGAGCCTATCGATTGGGGACTTTTTAGCCTTTAACTCAGCATTTATGACCCTTTCCATGGCGGTTTTCGCTCTAAGTAATATTGTGATGCAAGCAGCACCGATTATTCCTCTTTGGCGGCGGACAAATGTGATTGTGGAAGAGCCTCAGGAGATTCTCCAGAAAAAAACAAGCCCTGGAAAACTTACAGGGGATATCCGTATCGATCACATCTCGTTTAACTATGAGGATGATGAGAACCTTATCCTTGATGATGTTTCGATTCGGGTGAATCCCTGCGAAATGATCGGAATTGTTGGCCCTTCTGGGAGTGGAAAATCCACCCTGATTCGGATGCTTTTGGGGTTTGAAAAACCTTTGTCTGGTGCTGTCTATTTCAATGGAAAAGATCTCTCTCATCTCAACATCAATGAAGTGCGAAAGCAAATGGGAGTGGTTCTGCAAGGAGGAGGAATCGTTGCGGGGACTCTCTACCAAAACATTGTTGCCGGTGGGCGCTATACAGAAGAAGAAATTGACCGGGCGATTACTCTGGCAAGCTTTAAACGCGATCTCGAAAACTTTCCAATGGGACTTCATACCGTTCTTCCCCAAAATGGTGAGACCCTTTCAGGAGGGCAGAAGCAGCGCCTTTTGATTGCACGCGCCCTTCTCCCCAATCCAAAAATTCTCATCTTTGATGAAGCGACAAGCGCTCTTGATAACCGCTCGCAGGAAGAGATTACTCAAAATATCGATGCCCTCGATATCACCCGTGTTGTCATTGCCCACCGCCTTAGCACAATTAGAAATGCCGATCGGATCTATGTCCTTGAAAAAGGGAAGATCACCCAGATGGGATCATTCGAAGAGCTGGCAAAGGAGCCAGGCCTCTTCGCTGAAATGCTTCACCGCCAAAGACTCTAATCTATAGAACGAAGTGTCCCTAGCGTTTGCTGAATGGTTAACGGGTCGAAACCATCGGGATTTTCAACAATATCAGAAAGTTTTTCGAGGGCCTCTTCGAGGTGGGAGTTCCCTTTGATTTTTTCTCGAATCTTTTCAAGGAGAAAACGGGCTCCTTCCAGCTCATAAGAGAGGGAGTTGCCGACGAGCATCTGCGCAATCGTATCGACATTTTCACTCATCGAGGGAGAGAAAGGAAAGTCATAGTTGGAATCAGAAGGGATCATACAAAGACCTTTTTGAGATAGTTTTCAAAGTGTTTTAGGTTAGGTGGCTGCTGAATCAGACCGATGACATTATCAGGGCGTATGAGAACGAGAGTCGTTTTTGTAATCCCATAATGAGTATGGCAGGAGGGTTCACGGTCGAGAAGGCACACCCCTTTTTCTGGGCAACACTTCAGATCGGACTCGTTGCGGTAGAGATAATAGGTTTTTAGATGGGGGTGGCGGAAGTTAATCAGCGATTCAAGCTCCTTTTCTGTCGGTTTTTTTCCTGCAAAAAGGAGGAGGGTATAGTGAGGGCCCTTAAACAGGTCAAAGAGGCGGACCTCTTTCCCCTCTTGCATTAAGAGATGGTCGGGTGCTCTTCCACCCACTTCGATATGTTCGGGAGGATGGTCTTTGGCTTCATTGACGAGAAAGTCGTTAGGTTCATAAGTATAGTAGAGCTGCGAAAGTCGCTTAGGAAGCTGGTGGGTGATTTTTTCGAAAGATCCTGCAAAGCTCATCACCGCGTCCCGCATAAAGGAAAAGGCTGCAATTTTTGTTGTTGCGATCTTTGTCATCTTATCGGTCATACTAAGGACATCTTTTGCAATTGGGTGACGCTCTTGATGGTAGGTGTCAAGAAGGGCACTTTTTCCCTTCCCGCTCATGACAAGAGCGAGTTTCCAAGCAAGATTAAAAGCATCTTGGATTCCCGTATTCATCCCTTGACCTCCTGCTGGACTATGGAGGTGGGCCGCATCTCCTGCCAAAAAGACTCTCCCTTTTCTGTAATCGGTAACTTGCCGATGGTGGATGATAAATCGACTGAGATCTTGCGGCTGACTAAACTTGAAGGAGGGCTCCACCCGCTTTTGAAGAAGAGAGAGTGCAAGATCATAAGTGACAGGGGGAGGTTCTTCTCCTTTTTTGTGAGGATTTAGCTCGCAGGTCACACGCATCCGCTCCTTGGGAAGGGGGAAAAATCCAACCACTCCATCCTCATGGAGAAAGAGTTGCAATTCTTGAGAGTCATAGGACCAATCAATTTTTGCATCGAAGACAATCCAATTGCTCGGATACTCTGAACCTGGAAAAGCGATATTGGTGAGATGGCGACAGGTACTACGGGCTCCATCACATCCGACGACATAAGCAAATTCATCGGGGACGAGGCTTCGTTCTCCCGATTTAATCATCACTTCCACGCCATCTTCTTTTTGCTCTAAGTTATTGAGTTCGGTGTTTCTTTCAACCTTCACTCCAAGTTTTTCGAGATGATGGATCAGGAGGAGTTCCGTATCGGTTTGCGGGAGGTCGATGATGAAACAATAAGGAGTATCCAGTCCCTGATACTGCGCATGCACGAGTCGGTGGTTTCCAGAGTATAGATTCATGCCAGTGACTTTCACGCCGGTCTTTAAAAACTCAGGAAGAACCCCCATCTCTTCGAAGACTTCGAGTGTCCGTGCGTGAACGCCGACAGCGCGAGAATCATGCGCATAGACAGGACTCTTGTCGATGATGCGTACCTTTGCACCATGCCGCTTGAGTTCGCAGGCCATTGTGAGCCCAACAGGACCTGCCCCAACAATCAGTATTTCATCCTTCGCCATAACTTCTCGGTATATTCTCTTTTTGCCATAACTTCCTTCTAAAGGATTGGAAAAAAAATGGGAAGATCATTTAAAGTAAGCTTTTTTTTTGAACAAAACATCAGAGGGTATCATCGAAAGATGATCAATAAAGAAGACTTAAGGATTGATCATCTTTTGACGATACCCTCTGGCCAAAAGGAATAGAATCATGCGTATAAAATCACTACTTCTTGCCTCGACAATGGGTTTCTCTGCACTTTTTGCAGATGATGGACAAGGAATGGATCAAACACAAAATAGCCAGGGAAAGCTTTGCCCAAATTATGGAAAAAACCGGATCGGTTCTATGTACACTGATGGGTATGGTCCCTTTGTTACAGGAGAGTTTCTCTACTGGACTTCACAAATGGATGGGTTGGATTATGCTTTTTCTATCGAACAGTACTCGGGGAAATCAGAAAATCTTTCTAGTCGGTCGGAGATATCACGCCCTGACTTTGAATGGGATCCAGCACTACGGGTAGGTCTTGGCTATTATTTTGACTGGATGGATTGGGCCGTTGAACTTGAGTGGACCCGTCTTCGCAGTGATACCCAGAGCTCAAAAACAAAAGCGGATGGCTATAAGATGAATAGCCTTTGGGGACGCCCAAGCTTAAGTTCCACATTGGATCTTCAGAGCATGAGTACTAAATGGGAGCTTTCTTATGATACGCTTGATTTGGCTCTTCGCCCAGGGTATTTCCGCTACCGCTATTTTGCGATTCAACCCGAAATTGGTCTTCGTGGAGCTTGGGTTGATTGGAAATATGATGTGAATAGCTATTACGCTGATCAAGAAAGTACCCTAGTGGTTAAACAAAACCTTAAAAATGACTTTCATGCGGTTGGACTTTTTGCAAGAGCAAACATGAAATGGTTCATGGGATATGGATTTCATATTTATGCAAACGCACTTGCTTCAGCCCTTTATGGACGATTTGATATCGCAATGCCATCTGAAACTCTCTATAATACCACTCATCTGTCACAAAGCTACCACGATTGTTACTGGCGCGTTCGTTCAAATGTCCATTTTGCGATTGGACTCGAGTGGGAGCGATTTTTCATGAATCATGGTATGAGGCTGAATATTCATGCGGGATATGAATTCCTCAATTGGTTTAATCAGAACCAGCTTCAACGTCTAAGAGTCATTACATTTAGCACAGGAAATGATAACCCTTCTTCAGGAGAGGTTTATCCTTCTATTGAAAGAGATGACCTTAGCATTTCTGGGCTAACCGTAGGGGCTGGCCTCGAATTCTAAACGAAAAAGGTTTTTCTTCCTTAGAGGGTGTCGTCAAAAGATGGTCAATCCTTAAGTCCTCCCTGTGGAAAATTTCATCGTTGTCCTCCTTCAAGAGCCCACTTGGGCTCTCTGCATCGGACGCCTTGAACTTTCCTCACAGAGAAGGCCTTCTTTATTGACCATCTTTTGACGACACCCTCTAAAAAACCCCTGCAAATGTAGGGGTTTTTTATTGACGAAAACGGTAAGAAAAAAATACATTGGTTTTCTTGCATTTCTAAAAAAAGGAAAAAAGATGCGCATAAAATCCTTTCTCTTAGCTGCGACATTTGCAACTTCAGCTGTGTTTGCAGACACAGGCTACGAAAAAGAACAAAAGCTTTGTCCTAACTACGGAAAAAACCGCGAAGGTTCCATGTATACCGATGGGTATGGTGCCTTTGTTTATGGAGATTTTCTCTATTGGACCGCTCAAGTTGATGGAACAGATCTTGCTGTTAGGGTCAAAGATCCTACGCAAGAAGTTTCGACAGGGTCACGAAAAATCGAGCGTTTAGATTTCAACTGGGATCCAGCTTTCCGCGTTGGATTAGGGTATTATATTGATTGCATGGATTGGTCTCTTGCTTTGGAATGGACCCGTCTGCGCACAGATACGAATAAAACAGTGCGGCCGACTGAGGATAGTAAAATTTATTCCCTTTGGGGACGCCTTGGGGTTAACTCTGATCTTATCGATAAGCAAATGGAAGGGAAGTGGAGCTTAGATTATGATACGCTCGATCTTCTCGCTTCACCAGGATATTTCCGTTATCGACAGTTTGCTTTCCGCCCTGTCACAGGGCTTCGTGGAGGGTGGATCGATTGGGATTACACAGTTGTTCAAACCTCTCTTGCCAGTCAGACCGATACGCGTGTCAGAACAATTCACAATAAAAATCACTACAATGCGATTGGCACTGTTGGTGGCCTCCAAACCAAAATGTTCTTAGGGATGGGATTCCAGATTTATTCCGATCTCCTTGCTTCGATTCTTTATGGAAAGCTTTCGATCGACCAGACGACAGATACAACCTCTACTGATCGCAACTTTTCAATGAATGAACATGACAGCTATTGGAGAGTACGGCCGAACCTTCACATGAAACTGGGTCTCGAGTGGGAACGGTTTTTCAGCAGCAACTCTATGAGACTCAATCTACATATTGGATATGAGTACCTCGTTTGGTTTAACCAAAACGAACTCTACCGCTACCGTGATGAAGTAGCCAACGAATCCTTTGTCACGACGACTCCAGAGCCTCTTGAGCAACGGGGAGATCTTGGCGTGAACGGGTTCACTGTTGGTGGTCGCTTTGAGTTCTAAGGAAACTTTTTTTCCAAAAGAATACAAAAACCCCTGCAAATGTAGGGGTTTTTTATTGACGAAAAGGGGTAAAAACAACTAAGATGATCCTCTTATCACCTGCCCAGGTGGTGGAATTGGTAGACACGCCAGATTTAGGTTCTGGTGCCGTAAGGTGTGGAGGTTCGAGTCCTCTCCTGGGCAAAGTTTTTAGTGGTTAGTCTACAAAATTCATTACTGAAATTGGCCCAAATTTTGAGTGCAATTTGCGGCCCCAAAACCGATAACATTGTCTATGAGACAAGGGGAGGTTTTTGGGATGCAAAGAGTGCCAAAAGATGGGTGAATAGCAGAAATGAATTTTGTAGACTGACCACTAGGGATTTTATAAGAAAAAGATCACAGATTTAGGTTCTGGTCAGGTCCCTATCGCTCCAAATATTTCCTTTTTAGTCGTACATATTTTCAGCTGGATTGCCTTGCGCCAAGATCCGAGCCATGTCCGTAGACATGGTGAGGTCGAGCAAGGATGAGCCAGTTGAAAAGATGTGCGAGGAAAAAGAAATAGCTGGAAGATAGGGATCGAAGGCAAGGTGTGGAGGTTCGAGTCCTCTCATCGTATGAGCTCCTTCAATACGAACTTTCTATTGAGGGGAACTCTTTCTTCATATTTATAGGGTGCCGAAGAAGCGGTCACCGAAGTCGCCGAGGCCAGGGACGATGTATTTTTTAGCGTCGAGCTTGGTGTCGAGGATGGCGATGTGGAGATGGATCTTCGGGTAGGGAGCGAGGATCGCCTCTTTTCCTTCGGGAGCGCCGATCATGGAGACGATAGAGATGCGTGAAGGGTGGGCGCCGAGGGAGAGGAGCTTTTTGAGGGTGAGGAGGGTGCTGCCGCCGGTGGCAATCATGGGGTCGAGGATAATGAAGTGATCGTTTTCAGAAAAGGGAGGAAACTTTTCGTAGTAGAGGTGGGGCTGCGCATTTTCATCGCGGTGGATACCGATAAAGGCAACGCGCGCTTTGGGGAAGGTTTCCATAAATGGAGGGAGGAGGGCCATTCCTGCGCGGAGGATCGGTACGAGGACGATCTCTTCAGCTTGGATCTCTTGTTTAACCTCTTGCGCAATGTGCTTTGCGAGGGCATGAGCAGACTTTTTAAACTCGACCATGGGAGTCTCGCGATTCCGCAGAATAGCTAAATGTTTTTTCAATGGATTCATAACCCCAATGTAGCAGATTATTCTTAAATGGGGTAGAATGGCAGGCTATGAAACCAAAAGATTTGCCTTATCCTTATAAGTGGGAAGAGCGAAGGCCTCTTCTAAAAGACAACATTTTCTACGTGCCTGAGTACTATTTTGAGCACAAAAAAGAAGTTTTTCCTCCTTTGCAAGAGTATTTTGGAAATGACCGTCCGATCCATCTTGAGTATTGTAGTGGAAATGGAGAGTGGATTTTGGAAAGAGCGCAAAAGCACCCTGAGATCAACTGGATTGCTGTGGAGATTTGGTTCGAGCGGGTCCGCAAGATCTACTCGAAAACGGTCAACTATGGAGTCGATAACCTTTTGATCATTTCTGGAGAGGGGCTGACCTTTTCGAAGGAGTATCTCCAGGATCATTGTCTAGATAAAGTTTATGTGAACTTTCCTGACCCATGGCCCAAGGATCGTCATGCAAAGCATCGGATCATTCAGCGCTCCTTTGTTGAGGAGCTCAAGAGGACGGTGAAGCCTGAGGGGACAGTGACGCTCGTCACCGATGATATCCCTTATAAAGAGCAAATGGAATATGAAATGCAAGAGTGGCCTAAGGTTGAAGAGGGACATGATAACTATGGTTCCTCCTTTTTTGAGCGGCTTTGGCGCTCTCATGGGCTAACCATTCACCACCTGTGCTATGCTAACCGTTGATCACCGGGGCTTTGATCCCCTTATTAAGCCGTTTACTCCCACTCTTCTCGATGCCTCTTTGGAGTCTGTGTACGATTGGAATGGAGAAGGTAAGGGATTTTACCATTTAGATTTTCAGATCAAAGGTCTTCTGCCTGCCCATCTCGCCACTTATCTGCACGCCGTACGCCACTTCAATGAGACGATTTACAACGAAGAAACAAAGGGTGTCATCCTTTATCAGGGTCCCGTTCCTCCCTGGCCTCTTGAAGACTTTGCTGATTTTTTGCACCACATTGCTGCAGAGCTTCCTGAAGATCTCCCATCCTTTGCCCTCTTTGACTGCGTAGGAGATCCTCTTCTATTTTCGAAAGAGATTTTCCCCCATATCCATTTAGGGTTTCGCTCAGGGCCGATCGGGGCGCTTACATGGGGAGAAAAGTTGATCCCAAAACGGTACGATCAGCGGATCGGGGTGGCCCTACCTCTTAGAGAAAAGGGGCTTCAGTTCGATCGGGTCGATGCCTGTTTAAAAGGGGGATCGTATCGGTTGATCAATGAACCTTATTTGACAGAAGAGTGGGACGATCTTGATGAAATCATTATTTTTAAAGATTTAATTTCACAATGGGGAAGAAGGATGCTTCAGGGATTTGAGGCTGCAGGGGGACAAATAAAAGAGTTCGGGGTAGAGGGATTCGAACCCCCGGCCTTCTGCTCCCAAAGCAGACGCGCTAGCCAAGCTGCGCTATACCCCGAAAAGGATAATCTATCCTAACGAATCTTTTGATTTCCTGCAACTGAAATAAACACTCGATTTTTTTCTGTCTGTTCAGATATACTCGCTTCCAAAAATGGAGAATATCATGGAAGAGATTTCAACGACAGATCGTGTTGCGGGAGCGTTAATGACGGGAGCCAATACCCTCAAAGGGACATTTTGGTTGGGAGAGCAAAAGCTTCTCATTACACTTGGCTTTTGTAAATCAAGTGATCCCCAAACGGTTGCAGATCGAATCCATGGACTCGTTCTCAATCTTCCCTTCTTGATCTATGCTCTGGGTAAAGCCTGTGGTGTTTCACATCCTCTCTTTTATGGTTTTGGGGCTCTTCCCCTTGGTGTCACCTTCATGCTTGCAGGAATTGGGCTCCATCAAGTTGCTCAGCTTCTCCACTCCAGGGAGTGGACTTTATGGAAAGGTGAGGGAAAGGTGGTTGAATCTGCTCAGATTAAGGTGATGCACCTCAATGCTTGTATGTTTCCGGGAAGTCTCCCTTACCACTTTGGAAAACAAGTTCCAGCAACAGAGCGTCTAGAAAAATTAGGGAAAAAGATTCAATCAGAAGACCCACATCTTTTCTTCTTATGTGAAATGGGACAACAGTTTTCAATAGATCTCTACAACCGGCTGAAAGATAACTACCATCTATTTGTGGTGAATGTCGGGGGAAGTACCGATCTCTGCTTTGCATCTAAGATAGACATTAAAACTGTTCAATTTGTTCAAAGTCAGATCCCTCGCATTGGCGATCAAAAGCTGATGAATCGAGGCTATCTTGTTATAGAAACAAAAGAGGTGAAGATGATTTATACCCATCTGCATCCTAAAGATTCTAAGGAAGCTCAAGAGGTGAGAAGGCGCCAGATTGTCGATGAAGTCCTTCAGCTGATGAAAGGTGATAAACCCGCTCTTCTGATTGGAGACTTGAATATCGACCGCAATAAAGAGGAATATCAACTCATCCAAAAGCACTTCACTGACTTAAATGATAAAACAATCACCTGTCAGGAAGGAGAGGAAACAGAATCGGTAGATTATATCCTTACCTTGAATGGAGAGACACGGTTAACTCTTCCTGTGCCAAAAATTGATCTTGATCTCACTTTGTCCGATCATGCTACATTAACATCGACCGTCACACTTGCGAAAAAAACAGACTAAAGGCACACTACTTTCCCTAACACAGGAGAAAGTATGGAAATTGTTGGAAGTAGTGAAAGGGGAGGCGAGATCTCCTTTAAAGATGAGGAAATTCAACCTAGTGCAAGTGTTTCGCTCGTTTCGAAGTTTGCTCACCTTTGCTCTGCCCCCTTTTTCCGTTTAAGTGAATCTCTCCATTACAGTTTTCTCCCTCTCCACCCTGGAGAGTATGGGCAGAAGAATTCGAAGCAGTTAGAAGTGGTGCGGCGCGTTCTTTGGGGAGCGTTTCAACTCCCTGCTTATGGTGTTGCCCTCCCTTTCGCTGCTGTTGGCCTCTTCTGTCATGGGATTTCTAACCTGATGAATCGAATGGTCTATCGGATGGATCGGGGAATGTTTTCTGGCGAGATGAATAAGCATACGACGCTCATGACCCTCAATCCAAGGATGTACCGCTCTTTCCCTCTGAGTGACCACTGTGGGGTGATGCCCTGGAAAGAACGGCACGACCAACTTGTCAGGACTGTTCGTGACAACAACCCTGATATCCTTTTCTTGCCAGAGATGAACGCCTCAGCCCGGAATGCTCTACGAAAAGAGCTCGACGATCGCTACCATTATTTCTTCTCTAGTATGGGGCGGTGCACCCTCGGATTTGAAGCCTCTTTCTTTATTGCTTTTCGAGGAAAGCTTGAGTCAAAACCGGAGTATGTGCGGTTTTCAAATCAAGGACTTGTGACAGAAAGGGGATTTTTCCATTTTGAAGCAAATCAGACCCATTACTTTTGCACAGCAAGTCCCACTCTTCAAGATATGGAGGAGATGAGCGAAAAAGTCAAAGAGGGGAAGAAGGTCGTTTTCCTCATGGATACGACCTTTGAAAAAACAAGCGCTGAGTGTGCTTTCTTAAAGGAGCGTGGATTTACATCCATTGCTGTCAAAGAAACCAACGCACCTGCAGCTCACCTCTATGGCACGCCTCTTGAGGAAAATGCAAATGAGGGAATTTTTATGCGGGGCACGAAAGGGGAAGCTGACATTGTCCCCATGCATCATGATCAGAAAATCGATGAAGCTCTCTCTGACAAACCGATGTTTTTTATCAAGACACTTGCGTAGATCGTATTAATTGTTGTATGTATTGGGTTATGTCTGCATTTAATACATATCCCGCTACGGAGAAGCTTAAGAAGCTTGCTGAAAAACCGTTTGATCTTGCCAAGAGAGGAAATCTCTCTCCAAAGCGCGTCTCAGAAATGAGCGTCCAATGCTTGAATTTAAAACTTCTCTATGGAACCGAGCGGGTCAATGACAAAACGCTCGAGGCTCTTTTCGAACTTGCTGAAGAGGCAAAGGTCCATGAGAAAATGGAAGCGATGCAAAGTGGAGTGGTGATCAATAAGATCGAAGGGCACGAAAGTGAAAACCGGATGGTTCTCCACACGGCGATGCGTGACTTTTTTGATTGTCGTGGGGAAGCGGAAGAGGCGAAGCATGCCGCAACTCTCGCTTATGCAGAACTTGAAAAACTTAAAAGCTTTCTCGATTCGATCGAGAAAGAGGGGTTTACCGATCTTGTGCAAGTGGGGATTGGAGGATCTGAACTTGGTCCTAAAGCGATCTACCTTGCCCTAGAAGCCTTCCAAAGAGAAGGGAAGCGGGTCCACTTTATTTCGAATGTCGACCCAGATGATGCCGCTCATGTGATGGAGTCCCTCGACCTCAGTAAAACCCTTGTGGTGATCGTTTCAAAATCGGGAACCACTTTGGAAACCCTAACAAACGAAGAGCTCATTCGCAAAAAATTTCTCGATGCGGGTCTCTCACCAAACAATCACTTCCTTGCTGTGACTGGGAAAGGATCGCCGATGGATGATCCTGAACGGTACCGAAAATCGTTTTTCATTTGGGACTACGTCGGTGGACGCTACTCCGCAACCTCCATGGTTGGGTGCGTGAGTTTAGGATTTGCTCTCGGGATGGAAAAGCTCCTGGAGTTTCTTCGAGGCGCCTCCTGCATGGATAAAGTCGCCCTTGAAAAAGATCCCCTCAAAAATCTCCCTCTTCTTTCTGCTCTCTTGGGGATTTGGAACCATAATTTTTTGGGGTGTCCGACAACAGCCATCATTCCCTACTCTCAAGCCCTTTCCCGTTTCCCTGCTCATCTTCAACAGTGTGACATGGAATCGAACGGAAAAAGGATCGATAAACAGGGAAACCCCGTTGACTTTTGGACAGGACCCATTATTTGGGGCGAGCCGGGAACGAATGGACAACACTCGTTCTACCAGCTCATCCATCAAGGAACGATCATTGTTCCGATCGAGTTTATCGGTTTTGCTGAAAACCAATACCATGAGGATGGGAACTTTAAAGGGACCTCCTCTCAAGAAAAGCTCCTCTCAAATCTCTTCGCTCAGTCCATCGGCCTCGCTACTGGGCAAGAGTCTGATAACCCGAACAAATTTTTCCCTGGAAACCGCCCGAATCGGGTCCTCCTGGCGAAAAAGTGTGATCCCTATACTGTGGGGGCCATCCTCTCTTATTTTGAGAATAAGGTCGCCTTCCAAGGATTCATCTGGGACATCAATTCCTTTGATCAAGAGGGGGTCCAGCTCGGAAAGGTCCTTGCGAATAAGATCATCGATCAGTTTGCCAAAAAGTCCAAAGACGAGGACTTCCACGAAGAGTTCCCTCTAGGGGCCGTTTACATCGACCAGCTCTCGAACCTGTAAGATATCGATTCCTCCTTCACCTGTGGGTGAAGTCAGGAGAACTTGACCAAGGGAGGAGAGTTTTTCGCGGAGGACTTCGGTCCGTTTCGGATCGAGGTGGACGCCGAAGTCGTCGATGGCGAAGAGGGGAGTGGTTTCAGTTTCCTCTTTCAATTTTTCCCACTCGGCCATTTTAAGGGCGGCGATGCAGGTCCGTTTTTGACCTTCGCTTGCAAAAGTTTTCGCTTCCCTTTCCTTATAGGTGATATGGAGATCGTCTCGGTGAGGGCCGATGAGGGTACTCCCGATGATGAGCTCTTTGGGACGTTGTTTTTTGAGAAGTTCTTCGATCTGATCACTTTTTTTGAGGGAGATGGAGGGTTCGTAGCGGAGATCAAAGGTGTCTTCTCCAAAAGAGAGCTCATGGGCGAATGCTTGCACCTTGGGGCGGAGCGCCTCGATCAGAGTCGCACGCTTTTCCATCAGGTAGCGGGCACTTTCTCCCATCATTTTTTCCCAACTTTCAATGGAGCTTTCCGATCTGACTTTGAGAAGAGCATTTCGATGTTTCATCGCTTTATGGTAGCGCATCAGGTGGTGGACATAGAGGGGATCGGTTTGCGCGAGTTGAATATTTAAGAAGCGGCGGCGCTCTTGAGGAGCTCCCATGATTAAACTACTATCCTTCGGACAGTAGAGAACAGAGGGAAGAATCCCAAGGACGTGGGAGAAGTTTTGAAACTGCGTGGTGTTATAATGGATCCGCTTTTGCTTCCCATCAAACCCAATGCTGAGGAGCTGCTCGACACCATCTCTTACGAAGTGGGCCTCAATATAGAAGTGGGAGCGGTCCTTCTGGATGCAATCGGTGAGATGGGGAGTTAAAAATGAGCGCCCCGTTGTTAGGAGCGTGAGCGCCTCTAACAGGGTGGTTTTTCCCGCCCCATTCTTTCCGTGGATGAGGTTGACTCCTGTCTCAAAAGGGACTTCCGCCTCATCGTAACATCGAAAAGAACGTAGAACGAGGCGGGAAACGTGCATCATACCGTTGTGAGGCGCATGGGCATGATCACAAAGTGAGCTGTTGTCGAATCGGTGATCAGTCCCGGATTGTGAGGTGTTGTGATCGAGAAGTTCACCGTTTCATCTTTGCAGTGACGGAGGATGTCATGAAAGAAGAAAGGGTTGAAGGCAATCTCAAATGGCTCGCCCGCATAGTCAACCGGCATCGAGACTTTACCATCGCCAATTTCACTAGCGTTTGCAGTGAGGGTGAGCTCTCCATTCGAAAGGGTAAAGTGAACCGAGTGGCTCTTATCGGTCGTGAAGAGGGCTACCTGCTTAAGGAGAGCCATCAGCTCTTCACGATGGAGCGTTAGATCAAAGGTGCTATCCTTTGGAATCACCCGTTCAACATCAGGATAATCTCCCGAAAGAAGTTTTGTAATTAAAACTGTCGAGCCACACTCAATTCCGATCTTATCGTTCATGAGGCTTACTTTCACCGCTTCATCGCCATCGAGTGATTTGATGATCTCTTCGACTGCTTTGAGGGGAATGAGATAGTGGTGCTTATGCTCAGGATTGACATCGATCGGCATGTCAACTTTTGCGAGGCGCTTCCCGTCAGTCCCGATGAAGGTGGCATTGCTGTTTTCGATTTGCATGAGGACGCCATTGAGAACGTGGCGGCTATCTTCTTTAGCTGCAGCAAAGACCGACTTGGAGAGCATCTCTTTAAATGCGTCGACGCGCATGACAAAATGTTCGCCCTGCGTTAAATCTGGGAGGGAAGGGAATTCAGCCCGATTAATGCCATTGAGGCGAAACTCAGACGTTCCTGCCTGCACATAGGCAATCTCATCCGTTGTTGTTCTTAGCTCAATTTCAGGGACTGTTAACTCGCGGATCAGTTGAAAAAATCGCCGCGCCGGGAGGGTAATCGCTCCTTCTTCGACCACGTTGGCCTCCATTTGTGCGCGCATGCTCACCGTTAAATCGGTGGCGCTTACCGTCACCATTCCCTCTTTCGCTTCAATCAATACGTTCGCAAGGATAGGGATCGCCGGCTTGCTCGAGACAACGCTCTGAATATTTCCGATGACATTTGCCAAGTCTGGCCGAGATAAAATTGCCTTCATAACACCTCTAAAATTTTCCCCTTAGAATAGAGAAATAACCAAAGTGTGTCAACTACTACCCGGGAGTGCGACCTATTTTTCTCTTTAGCGCTGCATAAAGCTTCTAGAATCAACGCATCTACATCGCTTCGCCCGAACGCTCACGGTGAACCACCTTAGCTCGGCGCTCATCTTGTATCTACGTCAATTCTATTTGCTTCTGCAGCGAAATAAGTAGCACACCGGGGTACTACGCAGCTTCAGAGGAAGTCAGGACTTCTTTTTCGATCTTTTTTCCACTTTTCTTAATGGCAATTTTAAGATCATAGTCCGCTTGAAGATTGAGCCAGAACTCTGGAGTTGTGCCAAAGAATTTTGCAAGTCTAAGCGCAGTATCGGCAGTAATGGCTCTTTTCCCATTAAGGATATATGTGACTCTATTTGGTGGTACAGCAAGGTATCTAGCAAGAGCGTTAGCAGATATTTCTAGTTCTTCAAGCTCATCCGCTAGTATTTCTCCCGGATGAATGGGACGCATTTTGTTACTCATTGTTTACCTCTCTTAGTTAATGGTAGTCTACAATCTCAACATTCACCCTTAATCCAACAGAAACAGAGTCTCCACTAGCTTTTAAGAGCGCGATCGATTGCCCGCTTTTGTTCCCGCTCCTTAATGGAAGAGCGTTTGTCGTGTTGTTTTTTTCCGCGGGCGACGCCGATCTTCACTTTGGCGCGACCTTTGCTCAGGTACATCGTTAGGGGAACGATGGTGAGCCCTTTTTGGTCGGTAGACCGCTTCAGTTTTTCGATCTCTTTTTTATGGAGGAGGAGTTTTCGGTCCCGCCGCTCTTCATGATTATGGATATTTCCGAACGTGTAGGGGGCAATCGAGCAGTTTTTAAGCCAGGCCTCGCCCCGTGTGATGAAAACAAAGGCATCTTGGAGCGATCCTCCGTGATTCCGGAGCGACTTGATCTCGGTTCCTTGGAGGGCGATTCCTGCCTCATAGGTTTCAAGAATTTCGTAGTCATGTCGGGCTCGCCGGTTGGAGACGAGCTCTGATTCACTTTTCTTCGCCATAATGGACCATTCTCCCACCTAAAACGATTGCCTTCAAGGTTTTTCTATCGGTCTTGACAAAGAGCGGGGGAAAATCGTATAATTTCTCCGTTATGAAGAAAAATTTGTTACTTTTTACACTTCTTGGAGCTTTGGTGACTGGGTGCGCATTTAGCCAGTACCATGCAAAGGATTACGAGGGGAATGGTTACTCTGAGTACCGGACGAGTTCCGATATGTTTGCGGTGACCTACCGTGGAGATCGCTACACCGACCCTGAAGATGTGCGGAAGTATGCTCTCAAGAGAGCCGCAGAGGTGACCTCAAACTATGGCTACCGCTACTTCACAGTAGAGACTGAAAGAGATCTTACCAAGAGCACTCTCGTGAAGTCTAAGAATGAAGAGATCTCCCTTGTCGATGACTTTTGGACCGATTCCTTAAAGCCGGTGAAAAATGTGACTGAGAAAGTGACAGAGAAGAAAAACTACGCGATTGAGCTCACCATCCGTTGCTATACCAAGCAGCCGAAGCAAGAGGGGCATATCGACGCTTATCAATTCTTAGCTTACAACGCTAATGCTTCTGTTTGAAAAACCCATACGCAAAGAAAAGAACGATTCCCATCCAAAAAATGGGCTCAGTCCATGTCGGCAGCCCTTTGAGGGAAACATCCAAGAGTAGCTTGAGTCCAATCCAACCGACAATCAGGTGGGCCCCTGTTTCTAAACGGGGAAACCGCTCCATGACGTCGGTGAAAAGCTTTGCAGCAAAGCGCATCATCACGAGTCCCGTCAGTCCTCCCACGTAGACGATCCAAATCTTAGGAGGAAAACTGTGATGAGCAAATGAAACGCCGACAAGGGCCAGTCCTGCCAGAATCGAGTCGATCGCAAAGATGAAGTCGGTCATCTCCACAAGAAAGACCGTTCCCCAAAAGCTCCGCCGTCGAGGGGTTTTTACCTCGGCCCTCCGGCTTGTAATCAAATGAGTGAGGGACAAGTAGAGGAGATAGGCGCCCCCTACAATCTGTACCCAGTAAAGCTGAATCAAATAGGCTGCGCTCAAAACACCCAGCGCGCGCAAGACAACGGCTGAAACAAGACCAATGAAGAGAGCCTTTTGCCGGAGAGCCTGAGGGAGTCCCCGGACAATCAGCGCAATCGCTAGAGCATTATCGACAGAAAGGACCCCTTCCAAAAAGATGAGGGTCAGAAGGCGGGGGATATCAACAAGCGAAAAGGTTTGTTCAAGCATCCCCTCCTTCTATCAGAAGTCCTAATGAGTTTCAAATGTTTCCAACTTTTTCATCCAACCCCAATAGACCAAACGAGAGAAACTCGCGTAGAATAGAAGCACAGAGGAGAACGTAAAAACCATAAAAGCAATGCTCCCTATCACAGAGGTGAGTCCTTTATCTTTTTCCTCTTCTTTATTGACGACAAAAATTAGCGTAAAACTCGTCACAAGGCTAAGGCCAGCAGTGACCGATGCATAGACTTGCATCACCTTTAAGAGCTCGATGTGAACTTGAACCGCTTTTTTTGCACAAGCAGCTGTTTCAGGAGATGGGTTCCAAGCGAACCTATAGAGGGCTGGTTTAACTCCGGTCATTGCCCTCTAGCCTCCAAGTGTTCAATGAGCTTTCCATTCAAAAACTGCATTCCAACTGATGTGAGATAGAGAAAAGAGGTGAACAGAAAACAGCCCACAAATATTGCAGCCCGTTTGCCATGACTATTCAGGGACTCTGAGCATTCTGTGCAGTACTCAATCCTTTTTCGATGCCTTTCCTTTGTATGGGAATCATGCAGAGCCTTGTATTGGTAAACGTGATAGCCAAAAGAGAGAAGGGATAGGGGAGCGATCCATTTGGTAATAGTCCGCGAAATGCCGAGGGCTCTATGGCAAAAGTTTGCCCCAGTAAGAATATTTTGCGTCTGGGCAGGGGTAATCCTTGAAATTAGACTCATTGTTTCCTCCATTTTTTAATGAGCTCGGATAGAGGATACAAAAAGACCAGATTAACATCAATCGAGCGGTCCGAATCGCTTTTTAAACCCTTCAGGGATAATGGTTATCCTTCAAGATAGGTGATGATCCGGTGACTGGCCCACTGCGTTGGAATTGTCACTAAGTAGATAAAGAAGGAAATCACAGAAATTATACTTGTTAGTCGAAGGAGGTTCGTTTGATATTCCGCTTTCTCTGAAGCAGGGTTAGTCTTATCTTCAGCAGTGAAACGACCCGCCACACCTCTAGGCATACTCGCGATAACAAGATAAGCAACTAGGGATATTCCGGCAGTCCACTTAGTAAAAGATCTTGCGGTTCCTACATAATGATTGAACGATTGCATCGCGCTGAGTGGAGTAATACCTGATATTGTTGACATTGTGCCTTCCTTGCTTAAATTTCACCCGAGAAGGATTATGTCCGTAAAAAGAATAAATGTCAACCGAACATTGATTGGCCTAGGGGAGTGATCCGGATGGCCTCTTTCCCCTGGTATGATCCGGTGGCGACGATGCCCCCTTCAAAAAGCCAGTTGAAGATAATCAGGCGGATTAGGGCAAGCTCCTCTTCCGAGTAATCGGGGAGAGAGTATTTCCAGTATCGCCCTTGTTTGGTGAGGGACATCTTACTGTTCTCACTGATTGGTGCGATAATCCCTTTTAGGAAGTCATCGAAAAGAACCCAGCCACATCCAATAATTCGGCTGATACTCTTTTCAATTTCATGGATATTTCTTTCTGTGCAGATTTCCTTCGGAAATTCTGAGAAAGGATAAGTGGTCAGAGTTACCTTATAGGTATTAAGAGCCCGTTTCTCAATCGGGAGGGCGAGCCACTCTTCGGCTTCTTCCAGAGGAACAAGTTGATTCCCTTCAACCGTTGCTAGTCTCAGGAAAAGGAGTTTTGCAATCGCTCTTTCCATATAGGTACTGAAGTGGGCTTGTCCCTCTTCGGTTTTCAGATCGAATCCTTTGCACTGCTTTGCCACCTGATTCGCAGAAGCTTTCTCAAACTCCCACTTCTCTTCTTCATTCAAGCGGACAAAGAGAGGCTTGGTCATCGAAAAAGCAAGCAAGGTTGAAAGATCCTCAGCAAACGAGAAATCGTGAGGGCGGGTTCTTGTGACCGACTCATGATTTGCAATTTCTTTCGGTTGACTCTCTTTTAAGAAATTCAGGTAATCTTTCCACTCTTTGAAGAGCGTAACAACCTCGACCCATTCGCCCTCTTTTTTCTCATAAACAAGGCAGCAAACGAGGTTAAACTCCAAGTAGAGGAGGTGTTCTTCAAACACCTCTTCAGAAAGGGCATACTTCTTGCGGATCTCTGCGGAGTACATCTTGTGCTCTGGAGCCCCAAAAAGGTCGCTCACAATCCCATTCAGCACCGGATCGCCCAAGTTGAGTTCTTGGAGATATCGTTGGAAGGTTTGTGGAGTTTGAAGATACTTCTCAATCAGAGAATTAAAAATATTATTTGATGTTCTTGGGATCGGGTACCAATTCGGTAGGACATGAATCGGGACCTTTTTCAGGAGGGCCTGAAGGAATTCCATCCCAGGAGTGAAATCTTCTTCGAACTTTTGAATTTGGGTTTCAAAATACTTCCGCATCTCCTTATCAACAACAACCGTATCCTCTTCTATCTTAAAGAGTTGAGTAGCAGATAGTTTGTCCAAAATCTGAGAGAGTTGGTCGAGATTCTTGTCGAGTTGGTCAATGAGGCGGCTCAGCGGGATCTTTTGAGAGCCATAAACGATTTCCTCCAAGACCTCTAGATCTTCTGTCGAAAAATGTGAGAGAAGAACTCGGTTCTGAATATCCTGTTGATAATCATAGTCCTCGAGGTTGATCTTGTTTTTTCTGAAGACGTTTGTCTCGACCATAATTACCCAGTTTTTTGTTAAATTACGTTTTGAATTCCCATTCAACCAATATAATAGGAAAGAACATTATTTATTGCAAGGAGTATAAAAAATTAATTTAATTTTATTCCTCCGCAGCATCCTAAGATTCAACAAACTACTAGTGGATAGTCTCAAAAATCTTTTAAAGGAAGTGTTGAGGGAAAAGGGTGTCAAAAGATGGGGTATTATCTATTGAAGATTCGAAATAATTCTGGAGCGATCCACCATTTTGTAAAGTTTCTGAATATTTATACAAATCATTCTAATAACAATGATAAGTTTCTTTATGAGATAGATCTTCCCCACGTCTATACCTAATATGATTCAAAAGTTGAGAATTTGGCAAGGCGGCTCGCGCAAATTTTTTGTCTGGAGCGAGCGACCATTGTGCGAGCACAAGGCGCGAGTGAAGGCAAGAAATAAGCTGCAGAGCCAACGTAGCCAAAAACCAACTTTTGATTCATTTTAGGTATATTCCATGCTCTCCCTTGTTCATGAGAGGTGTGGGAATAGGCATGAAATGCAGCACTATCAGCAAATTGCTAACAGACTGGCTCACAATAAAAATGGGTAGCGCCTATCTTTTTTTTGATCGATCTGGTAGAATCGATTGAAAACAATTTAAGCGACGCGATGAAATACAACCATTTAGAAATTGAGAAGAAGTGGCAGAAGTATTGGAAGGATAAGAATCTTTTTAAAGCTGAAGTCGACCATAGCAAGCCGAAATACTACATCTTAGATATGTTTCCCTATCCGAGTGGAGCGGGGCTCCATGTAGGACATGTCACGGGGTATACAGCGACCGATATTCTAGCGCGCTATAAGCGACAGAAGGGATTTAATGTCCTCCATCCGATGGGATGGGACAGCTTTGGGTTGCAGGCCGAGCAATATGCTATCCGTACAGGAACTCATCCGAAGGAGACAACGGAGAAGAATTGCAGTACGTATCGTAGGCAGTTGCAGTCGCTTGGATTTAGCTATGATTGGAATCGTGAGCTGGCGACGAGTGATCCGAAGTACTATAAGTGGACGCAGTGGATCTTCACCAAGCTCTATGAAAAGGGACTTGCTTATGAAGCAGAGATCCTTGTGAACTATTGTCCGGCTCTAGGCACCGTTCTTGCGAATGAAGAGGTGGAAGATGGGAAGGCGAAGGAGGGAGGCTATCCAATTGAGCGGCGCCCTCTACGTCAGTGGGTTCTGAAAATCACGGAATATGCAGAGCGGCTTCTCAAAGATCTCGATCTTCTCGATTGGCCCGATTATTTAAAAACCTTGCAGCGGAATTGGATTGGGCGGAGCGAGGGAGCCAAGATCACCTTCTTGGAGAACGAAACCAAGCAACCGATTACTGTTTTCACAACGCGTCATGACACCTTATTTGGGACGACCTTCTTAGTGGTTTCTCCCGAACATCCGATTGTGGGCGAGATTACCACTTCTGGTCAGCAAAAAGAGGTCGATGCTTACCTTGCAGAAACCGCAAAGAAAAGTGATTTTGAGCGGACCGAACTGGCGAAAGAGAAAACGGGAGTCTGGACAGGGTCGTATGCGATCAATCCAGTCAGCGGCGCTCTTATCCCGATTTGGGTCGCTGATTACGTGCTTATGGGTTATGGAACAGGAGCTGTCATGGGTGTTCCTGGCGGCGATGAGCGAGATTTTGACTTCACGCAGAAGTATAACCTTCCAGTCATCCCTCCTTATGATCCAGTGATCGATGACGTTCCTGAAGGGATGACTAAGGAAGATATCCGCGTGGAGGTTCTAGCGGGAAAACGGTGCTGGAATACGGGGGGGATCATCATCAATGGAAAATCAGACAAACTCGATATCAATGGTCTCGAAATGGAAGCGGCCAAAGAGGCCGTTGCCAACTGGCTAGAAAAAGAGGGATGCGGCGAAAAGTGCATCACCTATAAGCTGCGCGATTGGCTCTTTTCAAGGCAGCGTTACTGGGGTGAGCCCTTTCCCATCCTCCATTTTGAAGATGGAACGAAGCGTCTTCTTGACCTTGACGAGCTCCCCTTGACACTTCCCGATTTAACCGAATATAAACCTCAAGGAGAAGGGAAAACCCCTCTCGATAACGTTCCAGAGTGGGTTCACATCACCGATCCGAAAACAGGGAAGCAAGCAATCCGCGAAACAAACACCATGCCACAATGGGCAGGATCGTGTTGGTACTATCTCCGCTTTTGCGATCCTCATAACGAAAGCAAAGCATGGGGAGAAGAGGAAGAGAAGTACTGGATGCCTGTCGATATGTATGTCGGAGGGGTTGAACATGCTGTTCTTCACCTTCTCTATTCCCGATTTTGGCATAAAGTGCTCTTTGATTGTGGTTACGTCTCCACTCCAGAACCTTTTCAGACGCTTCGCAACCAGGGACTCGTGACAGCAAAGTCTTTCAAGAAGCCTGGTGGAGGCTATGTTGATCCTGAAGAAGCCGGAGGGGAAGAGGGGCTCATCGAGATGGTTGAAAAGATGTCCAAATCGAAACTCAATGGCGTTCCTCCTGATGAAATCATCGATGAATATGGGGCAGATTCCCTCCGTCTCTACGAAATGTTTATGGGGCCGTTCGATAAAGAGAAACTCTGGAACAGCGAAGCCATCAGTGGTTGCCGTCGTTTCCTCGACCGCTTCTATGCCCTTGTTTACTCTGATAAGGTGACTGATGAAGAGGGAGCAGAGGGAATGAAACTGGCACACAAGCTTGTCAATGGCGTCCAAAAAGATATCGAAGAGATGTTTTTCAATACGGCGATCTCCAAAATGATGGAGTTTGTGAATCAATTCATCAAGTTAGAGCGATACCCCAAAAAGGCCCTAGAGATGGCAACGATTGCTCTCTCTTCGTTTGCTCCCCACATGGCAGAAGAGTGCTGGGAGCATCTTGGTCATAAAGATTCGCTCATGTACGCTCCTTATCCGGAGGCTGATCCCCAGTATCTGACAGAAGAGAACGCTACCTACGTCATCCAAGTGAATGGAAAGTTTCGTGGGAAGTGGGATCTCCCAAAAGGACAAACAAAAGAATCTCTTTTGGAAGCGGTTCAAACCGATGAAACGATGAAAAAACATCTTGTGGGAGAGATTGCGAAGGTGATCTATGTTCCTGAAAAGCTTTTGAATATTGTGGTGAAATGACCTTCCTTTACGACCTCACCCTCTACCTTTTGTTTATCCTCTCTTTCCCGAAGCTGTTGTTTGACTATCTCTTTAAGAAAAAGTACCGGAAGAGTCTCTTTGCACGGATTGTTCCCGACGTTCCTAAAGGGATCAAAAAGCCTTTGATTTGGCTCCATGCTGTTTCTATGGGAGAGACAAAAGCCCTTTCGACCCTTGTTCCCCACGTGAGGAAAGCTCACCCGGATGCCTTTATTTATGTCACAACGATTACAGAGACGGCTCAAGAAGAAGCAAAGAAACGGATCCCTGACGCTGATGCGATTGGGTTTCTTCCCCTTGATTTTTCATGGATCATCCGAGGGTTTGTGCAAAAGCTTCAGCCTGATCTTTTGATTCTTGTCGAAGGGGACTTTTGGTTTAACCTCATGAAAGAGGTGAAAAAGATTGGGGCCAAGATCATCGTTGTCAACGGAAAGCTTTCTGAAAAATCCCTAAAGCGGTACCTTGCCGTCCGCTTTTTTAGCCGCCCTATTTTTTATTCGATCGATCACTTTTGTCTCCAAGGAGAGAGTTATCTCGAACGGTTTTTAAAACTAGGGATTCAACCTGATAAACTAACCGTGACAGGGAACTTGAAATTTGACATCCCACCCCCACCGACTGAGGATCTCGAAGCCCTAAAAAAGCGGTACCGCATTTCTCCTAAAGATCGTGTTATTACACTGGGTTCAACCCATGAAGGGGAAGAGGAGCTACTTTATAAGGCCTTGATTCCAGCGCTCACGATGGACCCCAACCTTAAAGTCTTGATCGTCCCTCGTCATCCCGAACGATTTGCCCGCGTGAAACAACTTATTCATCATCCACAAATCCGGATTGTCGATGAGATGGGTGTCCTTCCCGCATGTTACAAAATCTCCACCCTAGCTATTGTGGGGGGAAGCTTTGTGAAACACATTGGGGGACATGATATCTTCGAACCCGCAAAACTTGGTGTTCCGACTCTCTATGGCCCTCATATGTTTGGGCAGGTCGATCTCGATAAAGGTCTGACCGATTCTGGTGCCGGTGTAAAACTTGAATCGTCCCATTTGACAGAAGTGGTGGAAAAACTTTTAAATGACACCAACGCCCACACTTCCATGGGGGAAAAGGGGAAACACTACGCTCAAAAAGTGATGGGAGCCTCCTTCCGCACATGGAATTGCATAAATTCTCTTGAGAAGAAATAGCGTAGTTGGTACCATTACCCATTAATTGTCGCGGGGTGGAGCAGTGGTTAGCTCGTCGGGCTCATAACCCGAAGGCCGCAGGTTCGAGTCCTGCCCCCGCTATTTTTTTCCGGGGCGGCATAGCTCAGTTGGTAGAGCAACGGAATCATAATCCGCAGGTCCTTGGTTCGAGTCCGAGTGCCGCTATGTGTATTAGAAATATCTTCCCTTTTGTAGATCCAGCACCCATCTTTTAACCTGATTTTTCCCTTCCATCTTTCGACTACCCCATTGAGGGGTAGCCGTCAAGTTCGAATGAAAAACTCATGCAAAAATCTCGCCACTGTTTTCTTCAAAATGCAAGTGAATAGTCACTTACGCTCTATTTGGGCAAATTCTACAAAAAGCACCCAATTGACTTAATTGGGTGCTTTTTGTAGAATACAGGTATGAGAACAAAATATGATCGTGCATTAAATAGGCTCCTTCTGAAGCCTGCATTCACTGTTAAAGAAGCCATGGGGCTAGGGGTTCCACGTCATGCCCTGGCTTATTATGAGCAAATAGGCTTATTGAAAAAGCTTGGAAAAGGGATCTATTCCTGTGCGGAATCTATAAGTCATATTGAGCCCCAACTAGAGGAATTAGCGCGTGTTGCATTGAGTATTCCTGAAAGTGTGATTTGTTTGATCTCTGCACTTAGCTACTATGGGCTTACTGACGAAATTCCAAGAGAGTGTTGGATTGCGCTTCCCCACGCAAAGCGAGCTCCCAAACGTCCACATACGCGGATTATTAGAATGCGAACAATTTCTATCGGTGTTACAAAGGTTGAGATAGGAGGACTTGAACTCTCTATTTTTAATCGGGAACGATGTGTTATTGATGCATTTCGTTATTTGAGTCTTGAAATAGCCATTAAGGCCTTAAAATCCTATCTTCATGAAAAGAAGATCAAGCCTGATCTTCGAAAACTCAAAGATTACTCAAAAAAACTTCGGGTCAATATATCTCCCTATGTCTTATCTTTGTTGGAATGAACTATCATTCCTTTAAAGCTTTGATTCGTTCCGTACTTCAGTCTTTAGACATCGAGGAACGCCGCTGAAGTTACCTGTTGAATATTCTGTATCAGGTATGAGAAAGTCATTCAAACAACTTGCAAATTTCTATAGGGAAAGCTCAGGCGATTAGTCTTCGAAGTGGGGAGGGCCGGCGCGCGAGCCGATGATAGCGGAGCCATGATCATCGTGCAGGTGGGCCTCTGCTTTGATGTACTCTTTTAGCTTTTCGATTCTTTCAGCGCGGGTGCTGTCAGAAATTCCTTCTTCATTGATCTCTTCGATGAGTTGATCATAGAGCATCGCGTACCTCCAGAGGTCGTTGTTAATTCCCAACCTATGCTGTTTTGCATAATTCTGCCAAGAATTTTTTACAAAAAAGTTTTTAAGGTGTTAAGCTATGCGGGTTTTACGGAGGAAATGATAATGGAAATACAAAATATTCAAGCGCTCGAGTGTCCCGTTTGTTTTGAAACGGTAGCTGTGGATCCAGGGAGTGCGTATTATTTTCCCCGTACGGTGTTAAGGAGATAGCGAGTATGGTGTTTCAAGTGTGCGAGAGGGCGAAAAGGGGTACGCGGATGAGGGAGCTGATCGGCGTTGACCCGGTAGAGAAGAGAGTTGGTGTTATGCCAATTTTTATTAAGAGCATTACCGATCCGAAAGATGTGCAGATAGTGCTTTTTGGCAAGGTCGTGAGCTGAAGGGTTCATTTTGCCGTAAGGGTAGACAAAAGAGGTAATGGGGATGCCGAGCTTAGCTTCGAGCATTTTTTTAGACTCGAGGTATTCATGTTCAGGGTCGATGCGTGGAGCGGTCAAGGGGCGGTGATGAATCGAATGGGAAGCGATTTGGATCAGGGGCAAAAGGGAAAGTTCTTTCAGTTCAGACCATGTGCAAAAAGCAGGAGAAGGAATCGGAGGGGCATGATCGGAAAAGGTACGGATCTTTTCGAGGCGCTCCATGGGAGAGAGGGTGGTCTTATCTGGAATAAAAGCTGTGGGGACGGCGAGGAGAGCTTTAAGGTGGTACTTTTTCAAGAGGGGGAAGATCAAGTGGTAGAAATCGAAAAACGCGTCATCAAAGGTAAGGCAAACAGAAAGCCCTTTAGGAAGGGGCTCTCCAGGGAGGACCGTGGTGTAACGCTTAGCAATCTCTTGGAAATGCGCTTCAAGCATCTCTATTGAGTTGCCATATTTTGTGTTACCGATCTTGTGATAAAGGAGCGCGAGAAGCATAAGCCAACTTTAAATACTTATAAAAGGCGGTTTGTCCGTTATAGAGAGAGATGAGATATCCCTCTTTCCCTCCCATAAATCCCCGTTTTAGAACATAGGACTTAAAAAAGGCAAATCCCCCATGGAGGAGAGCTTTGGGGAAGGAGGATGTTTTTTTGTGAGCGTTTTGCTGCGCAAAGAGGTTCGAATAGATCTCCATCTTCCTGAGAAAATCAGAGACGGTCCGATATGAGTAGTGTTTTACAGGGAACTTAAGTTTCACTTCGCTTAAGTTGGTCGTTTGGATCCGCTCATGGACCTTATCATCGGTGAACGAGGTAGTTCGCTTGTTGTAGAGGCGGACGTGGCGGTCAGGATACCAGCCGCACCACTTGATATGCTTTCCATTGAAGTAGTTGTTGAAGGGGAACGAATAGACCCGTTTTGGATCGAGCTGGAGCGCCAAAATTTCCTCAGCGAGCTCAGAAGTCATCACCTCATCGCTATCGAGGGAAAGGATCCAATCATGGCTCGCATGATACGCCGCCAAATTATGGAGAGGACCAAAACCGGTAAAGGGAGAGTGAAAGATCTTTACATTGGGATAGATCTCTGCAATCTCAAGGGTCGTATCGGTCGAGCCTGTATCGAGGATCACCACCTCATCGAATTCCTTGACCGACTCAAGGACCGAGCCAAGGGTCTCCTCATTATTCTTCGTTAAAATCGTGACACTAATCATAGGTCCCATCATAACATATGCTTAATTGGAACGGAAATCAAATTTTCTTTTCCTTTTTTCTCTTCTTTCTTCTATAGTGAGAGTTTTTAGGAGATTAATCAAGTGGCTAAGAGTTATCAGTTTGAAAAGGGGTATACATTCGACGATGTGGCCCTCGTCCCTCAGTTCAATAATGTCCCATCACGGACCGAGCCGGAGCTGGACTCCTGGCTCACGACGAAGCGGAAGCTTGGGATCCCCTTGCTGTGTTCCAATATGGACACAACCATTTCTGAGAAGCTTGCTGACATTTTGATCGAGAAGGGTTCGGTCCCGATCTTCCACCGTTTTACGGCTGATTTTAGCGTGCAGGAAAGGTGGGTGAAGAAATATGGGGACAAGACCTTCATCAGCTGCGGCATTGGGAAGGAAAAGCTGAAAGAGGCGCAGAAGCTCTTCGATCTAGGTGCAGGAGGAGTCTGTGTTGATGTCGCTCATGGCCATTCGATGCAGATGCTTGGATTTATTGAGGAGCTCAAACGTTCTCATCCCGACAAAGAAGTGATTGCCGGTAATGTTTGTACGGCGATGGCCTACCAAGATTTAGTGAATGCGGGCGCCGATGCTGTGAAGGTAGGAATCGGACCAGGCGCAGCGTGTACAACGCGGATGATTACCGGATTTGGGGTGCCCCAGTTTACGGCGATTTTTGAATGCGCTCAGGTGGCTGAAAAACTACGCGTTCCGTTGATTGCCGATGGGGGCATCCGGACGAGTAAGGATGTTGTTTTAGCGCTCGCTGCAGGTGCGAGCAGCGTGATGATGGGAAAACTCTTCGCACTGACAGAAGAAAGTGCGGCTGAAAAAAAAGACGGTAAAGCGAAATACCGCGGGCAAGCAAGTGAAGATTTCCAAACAGATTTCTATGGTGGACTGAAAGAGAAAACCGTAGCAGAGGGTGCCGATTTTTGGGCCCCTGTCTCAGGATCCGCAGTCGATGTAATCGATCAACTCTTAGGGGGACTTCGCAGCGGATTAACCTATGGCGGAGCACGCAGTATTAAAGAACTCCAGCGAAAAGCTGAATTTGTAGAAGTGACAGGGAATTACGTAACGGAGAGTAAGCCAAGGCCTTTATGAACCCATCCGCAAACGCTGTCATTTATCCTTTCCATTTTTTCTACATCTTTTTGCAGTTCTATTTGAATGCCTTGTCTTCTTGGACAATGTCATCAAATAGAACTGCAAAAATCTGTGGGAAAATTCTGAAAATTATTAATAATATCGTTTACGGATGGATTCATGAATAAAAAGTTAGGAGTTTGGATGCTCACGGCCCTTGTCGTGGGAAATATGATTGGATCAGGGGTCTTTTTGCTCCCTGCATCACTGGCGAGTTTTGGAAGTATCACCGTTTTCAGTTGGTGCGCCACTGCGGTGGGTGCGATGCTTCTCGCGATGGTTTTTGCGAAATTGAGCACAATGTTCCCCAAAACAGGGGGGCCTTACATCTATTGTAAGGAGGGATTTGGAAGCTTTGTGGGCTTTCAGGTGGCCTATAACTACTGGATCTACATGTGGGTCGGAAATGCCGCGATTGCGGTGGCCTTCACGGGGTATTTAGCGACGTTTTTCCCTGAGCTTGCTCAGAATGACCTGATGGCGTTTTTTGTAACGGCAGGAGTTGTTTGGTTCTTTACCCTCGTTAATATCGTTGGGGTCCATTTAGCGGGGAGTTTTCAACTCATCTTAACGATCTTGAAATTTGTTCCGCTGATCTTGATCGCTGTGATCGGGATCTTCTTTGTCGATACGCAGAATTTGCAGTATTTTAATGTCTCTGGGAAGTCGAACTTCTCTGCGCTCTCTGGTGGAGCGATGCTCACGTTGTGGGCCTTTTTAGGGATGGAGTCCGCATCGATCCCTGCCGATGATGTGAAAGATCCGAAAAAGACGATTCCAAGAGCAACGATTTTAGGAACAGGACTGACGGCCATCGTCTATATTTTGAGCACTGTAGCGATCATGGGAGTCATCCCGATGCCGCAGCTGCAGGAGTCGACGGCACCCTTTGCGGAGCTTGCGGGGAAGATTTTTGGCCCCTGGGGGATGTATGTGATGGGAGCTGCAGCAGTGATCTCATGCGCCGGAGCGCTCAATGGGTGGATTCTTTTGCAGGGACAAATTCCTATGGCAGCCGCAAAGGATAAACTCTTCCCAAAACGTTTTGGGACCGTTTCGAAATCTCGCTCGCCGGTCTTTGGAATTTTGATTTCCTCGGTGCTGATTACCATCATCCTCTTCATGAACTTCAGCAAGGATCTCGTTGATCAATTCACTTTCATCATTTCGCTTGCCACCTTGGCAGCGATTATGGCTTACCTCTATACCTCGGTGGCGGAGTTTGTGATTTATATAAAACATCCCGATAAAGCCGATAAGAAAACCATTGTGAAAACCCTGACCATTTCAGGACTTGCCTTCCTCTATACCTTCTGGGCAACGGTTAGCGCAGGACAAGAGATTGTCTTCTATGGCGCCCTCCTGATGTTCACGAGCATCCCGATTTACGGATGGATGGAATGGCAAAAATACCGGAAGGAATTCTATGGGGCAAATTAAGAAAATCTATGATTCGGTCCACCGCTTTATCCACGTCGATGAAGTAGAGAGCCTCCTCATCAATACCGCGCCGTTTCAACGCCTTCACTATATCCATCAGTTAGGGGTAACCTACTTTGTTTATCCTGGAGGAACCCATCGGCGGTTTGAACATTCGCTCGGTGTGATGGAACTTGCCACGCGGATCTATGATGAGATTACTTCTGGAGACCTTCCGAAAAAATTGCAAGAGATGATGCCCCGTTTTGGGAGTCATGAGTACCGGTATTGGCGCCGGGTCCTCCGACTCGGAGCCCTTTGCCACGATCTAGGACACCTCCCCTTTAGCCACGTTGCTGAACATCGCCTCCTCGGAAAGGGAGGACATGAAGTGTGGACGCAGAAGATCATGGAAAGCTCTTATCTTGATCCGGTTTGGGAGGCATTTTCAGCTGACTCTCTTAAAGATGGAATTAGCCGCGATGTTCGCCTCGATGTGATGAAGATTGCTCTTGGTGAAAAGAAGTTCGAAGGGGAGTTTACCCCTTGGGAGCGGGTGGTCACAGAGATTGTCACGGGAGACTTTTTTGGCGCCGATCGGATCGATTATCTGCTGAGAGATTCTCAGTGCACTGGTCTTGCCTATGGCCTCTTCGATTACCATCAGCTCATTGAAATGCTCAAGATCATTGTTACCCCTAATGGAAATCTCGCCCTCGGTGTCGAGGAAAACGGGATTGAGTCGTGTGAGGCCCTTCTCCTTGCTCGTCACTATATGCACAAGCGTCTCTATCAATATTCAAGTGTGAAGTCGTACGCGTTCCATCTCGCCCGCTTTATGGAGACGATCTATTACGATCTGGGAAGTGATCTCGATCGCTATGTTTCGATGACCGATAACGAAGTCCTCTCAGAGCTTAACCGCGCTTCTCGTGATGAAACCCATCCTGGTCATTTCGATGCCCGTTGCCTTTATGTGAGAGATACCCGCTTCCGCGCAATCGCGCTTACCTCACCCCCTGATCCGAGCCACGATTTTGGAATTCCAGAGGATCAGATTCATTGGGAAATTTCAAAGAAGAAGCGGAAGAAGACAGAGATGGATTTTCCCGTCCTAAAACTCGATGGAAGTGTGGGGATTGGAGATGACTTTAGCGAGGTCTCCGTTCCGCCAAAAGAGCGGAGCTGGGTCTATGTGGCTCCACCCTATGAAATGGAGCTTAGAAAACAATTAACCGAAGTGGATGTTCTAGCATGAAAAAGTGGATACTATTTGGACTCTTTCTACTCGTTGCAAGTGCTAGTTACGCGAATCAATGCGATATGCCACCCGTTCCCGTTCCTGCCCCCACCGAAAAGGCGATTTCGTTTTACAAGAGTGGGAACATCCTCTGGGTTGTACAAAACCTCTGGGGCCTTGCAATTCCAGCGCTCATTTTGTTTTCAGGATTTGCTGCAAGACTTAGACGTTTTTGCGATGGGGTGACTCAGCGATGGTTTCTACATACCATGCTCTTTGCTCTTCTCTATCTTATCATTACCGCCATCCTCACCCTTCCTCTCGACTACTATGCGGGATATATCCGTCCCCACCAATATGGTCTTTCGAACCAACCCATTGGTCGTTGGCTCAATCACTACCTGATCGGGACAGGGATCTCAACATTCATGGGGCTGATCATTGTTTGGATCCTGTATGCCGTGATCCGTAAAAGTCCCACGAGATGGTGGCTCTACTTTGGAATCTTAACCTTCCCTTGATTGTCTTTTTAGTCATTGTCCAACCGATTTGGGTCGCCCTCTCTTTAACAAGTTTGGGCCTATGCAAGATAAAGTGCTCGAGCAAAAGATCCTTAACCTCGCTTCCCGCGCTGGGATTCAAGGGAGTCACATCTATGAAGTTGACAAGGCCGCTGACACCAACCAGATCAACGCTTATGTTACGGGGGTTGGTCCCACTAAGCGCATTGTGATTTGGGATACCGCGATTAAAAACCTCTCTGAAGATCAACTCCTCTTTGTGATGGGACATGAGATGGGACACTATGTCCTTCACCATATGTGGTGGGGCCTTGGGTTCTACACCCTTTTATCGATCGTCACCCTCTACCTGATTCACCTCAGTGGACGGTGGTGCCTTCGAAAGTTTGAAAAGCAGTTCGGTTTTAGTCAAATGGCCAATATTGCCTCCCTTCCTCTGATTTTTTTCCTCTACGGATTTTTTCTCCATCCTTTTGGCACCAGCGGCGAACCTTTTCTCCCAGAAGCTTGAGCATAACGCTGATACATTTGGTCTGGAGCTCACTCACTTTAACCACTCTGCCGCCACCGGCTTTGTGAAGATGCAGAGTAGTAACCTTGGCTATCCCTGGCCTGGAAAAATTTATATGCTCTTCCGCGCCTCTCACCCTTCAATCGGGCAGCGGATCACTTACTTCAACACCTACGCCCCTTACTGCCACGGTGAGCCCCTGAAGTACGGAAAATTTTTTAATGAGGATCCTACGGAGTAGTATGGTATACTCCCTCCCATGATGATCCAAAAAGTTTATAGACAGATCCAAGGGGAGTTCCAGAAGTACTCGAGTGGGCAGCGGTTCTTCCTCTTCTTCGCGATGCTCTGCGGTTTTTATTACCGCTGAATATGCGATCACGAAGCCGACAAGCAACTCGATCTTTTTAGCCCACTATAGTGTTAAACTTTATCCTTACGCGTGGCTCCTAACCGTTCCGCTGAATTTTGTGGTGGTTACCCTCTATAATCGGTTTCTTTCGAAGCTCGGGTGCTTTCGGATGTTCCTCTGCACCATCTTTGCAACCATGGGGATCAATGCTCTCTCTGGGGCCTATATGTGAATCAGTTCCACCGCTGGCGTTTCTTCTCTATGTGTGGAAAAGACATCTATGTTCTACTCATGTTCCAGCAGCTTTGGTCGGTAATCCACACCAAAACCGAGATGTCAAAAGCAAAGTACCTCTACGGGATCCTTTTCGGAGTTTCAGGGATCGGGGCGATTTTTGGAAGTTTAGTTCCCAGTTTCTTTGCCGTGAAACTGGGCTCAGAGCACCTTCTCTATTTAACCATCCCTCTCTACCTTTTCTTTATTGCCGCCTACCACCAAATGCTTAAGCGTTCTGGAATGGAGAGCAGCGATCACCTCGAAATTAAACAAGCGAAAAGGGGGCTTTAAGCTCATCCGCTCCAACCGGGCCTTAAGTTTATCCTCGCCATTGTGATCCTCATGCAGCTTTCGACAACAATCATGGACTTCCAGTTCAACACCTTCCTCCAAACGCGCTACCCTGTGCAAGATCTTCGGACCGAGTTTTATGGTCGTCTATGGGGGATGATCAACACTTGTAAACTCTGCCTCCAGTTCTTTGCGACTTTTCTCCTCGTCCAGTTTATGGGACTCCGGAAAAAATCACTTCGTGGTTCCCGGGATTCTTCTTGGCAATGCTGCCCTTACCCTTCTTAATCCCACCTTTGCCGTTATCACCTACAGCTTCAGCGTCGTCAAATCCTTCGACTACTCCATCTTTAATATCCTCAAAGAGATGCTCTACGTCCCCCTAAAAACCGACGAAAAGTTCAAAGCCAAAGCGGTCATCGATGTCTTCGCTTACCGAAGCGCCAAGGCCTTCGCCTCCCTCTTCGTCATCGCCCTCGGTTTCTTTTCTCCTGAGAAGCTCCCTTATGCCTATTCCTGGGGCCCCTTCGCCCTCTTCGCCATCTGGATCGGCGCTGTCCTGATCCACTTCAGCCCCAGAAGAGAAGCCTCCCTCCAAGAAAAAGCCACCTAGAATTTAATTTCTTAGCATGCCATAATGCCCCGCATAAATCATACCGGGGAAAGGCATGAGTTCAATTTATCCTTATTATCAAATGATTTCTGGGATCGATCGATCTTATGAGCGCTCGGCTAAGTCTAGTATTAGGTGGATCTCTTGGTCGATCGGCTGGCTAGAGACATTACCGCTTCTAGGAAAGATTGTTGAACTTATCGATCGTTATGCAGAACAAGTGCTTATTAAAAACCAAGAAATTCCTGAGTGCCAACGCTCTTTTTCATGGCTTACAAAAACTCTAACAAATCACTTTGCCTCCAGGATATTTACTTCAGACGAGTTCCTGAAGGCAATGGATAAAGGTTATAAACTCCCAAATTCAGTTATCGTTCTCGGAGATCTTGATCTAACTTCTGGCCCAATGCTAAAACACACCTGCCAGAAGAGCTCCATATATTAGAAGAAGGAAAGCTTAAACTATTATGTTCTGGCAGTGAAGAAACAGTCCTTCCAGAAAACCTACGAATATGTGGAAATCTTAAGCTAATAAAATGCAGGAAATTAGTAGGAAACCTCAAAGTAGGAGGAAATCTTTGCCTAAGAGACTGCAGCAGCTTAAAATCCCTACCAGAAAACCTCCAAGTAGGAGGAGATCTTAATCTAGAAGGTTGCAGCAGCTTAAAATCCCTACCAGAAAACCTCCAAGTAGGAGGAAGTCTTGATCTAACTGGCTGCAGAAACTTAGAATCCCTACCAGATAACTTCCAAGTAGGAGAAAATCGAAATCTTTATCTAGGTGGCTGCAGCAGCTTAAAATCCCTACCAGAAAACCTCAAAGTAGGAGGAAATCTTTCTCTAAATGACTGCAGAAACTTAGAATCCCTACCAGAAAACTTCCAAGTAGGAGGAAGTCTTGATCTAAGTCACTGCAGAAACTTAGAATCCCTACCAGAAAACCTCCAAGTAGGAGGAAGTCTTGATCTAAGTCACTGCAGAAACTTAGAATCCCTACCAGAAAACCTCCAAGTAGGAGGAAGTCTTGATCTAAGTCACTGCAGAAACTTAGAATCCCTACCAGAAAACCTCCAAGTAGGAGGAGTCTTGATCTAAGTCACTGCAGAAACTTAGAATCCTACCAGAGAAACCTCCAAGTAGGAGGAAGTCTTGATCTAAGTCACTGCAGAAACTTAGAATCCTACCAGAAAACCTCCAAGTAGGAGGAGATCTTAATCTAGAAGGTTGCACAAGACTAACATCTTTACCACATTGGATAACCCAGCTTGGACCTTGTGTAGATGGCCATGCAAGACAAATAAACCTCGCAAACACAGGGTTCTCAAGCAGACTTATTGAGAGGCTATTATCCACAGATGCTCCTGGAACCACATTTCAGTTTAGTAATACAACGAAGCCTAACAGATCAATTATTCAATACACTTGAAGACAGGATCAATTTTTGGACAAACCTTCTTCCTGAAGACGATAGAAACTTCCTAACATCACAGGTTTTAGAGGGATGAACTTGTTGATATTAAAAAGCTTTTTCAGAAAGATTAACAGCCACAGCAGAATATAAAAATCAGAAGGGAGAAGCTCATTAGTCCTTAGAGTTCGAGAGATCTTTATTCTACTTGAAAACAAACCAGCGCTAAAAGAAAAAAGCGGCAACAATTATCCATAATGGGCTCTCAACATGTGATGATCGAATCATCCTGGCATTAGATGATCTTGAAACCATGCAAATCCTTCAAAAAGCAGAAGATGAAGAAATCACCGAAGAATCTCTAAAGAGATCGGAAGAGCTTTTCTTCCTTGAAGAGTAGATGCCAAGGCAAAGAGCACATGAAAACCCTCACTTGGGTGGATGAAATAGAAGTACAACTTGCATTGAGGACTCTCTCTTGTTGATCACTTTAAGCTTCCTTTTTCTACTCGTAGCATGCTCTTTGAAAATTGTGCACAGCAAAGAGGAGCAAATCGAAATCTATAAACAAGCCATTAAAAGAATTGACTGTTGACAGCTTTAATGCCTATTTAGCCGCATGGGGCCCTGGCAAAAATTTACCCGTCGCCAGCAAGTTCCTTCCTATGAAAACCTGCAGGTAAAACTGTTGCTGCAATAGAAGGTGCGTTATTTCTTTAGAAACGCCAAAGCAACCAGTCATTTTAGGTATGCAGTTTTATGATTATAAAATCCTCCGAGCCGCTTTTATCAACAATGGACTTAACCCGTGCACAAGATCGTCCTTTGATTGGAAAAGCAGTCGAAAGAGCTCAGGAAATGACTGGTTGCTCCGACGTATGAAAAAGAACGTAGACCGGTGCATCCAGGAAATATAGCTGAATTAGTTTAAAATAGTAATCATTGGACAGAAGATTTTCATTGAAAATGAAGCGCGGAGAGCGAAGCTGGCTTCGTGTAAGCCAGCAAGATCGAGCGTAAAATTTTCGGAGAAAAGATCTGGATGAATTGTTACTATTTTAAACTACTTTAGCTATAAACCTCGAAGAGAAGCCTCCCTCCAAGAAAAAGCCACCTAGAATTTAATTTCTTAGCATGCCATAATGCCTCGCATAAATCATACCGGGGAAAGGCATGAGTTCAATTTATCCTTATTATCAAATGATTTCTGGGATCGATCGATCCTATGAGCGCTCGGCTAAGTCTAGTATTAGGTGGATCTCTTGGTCGATCGGCTGGCTAGAGACATTACCGCTTCTAGGAAAGATTGTTGAACTTATCGATCGTTATGCAGAACAAGTGCTTATTAAAAACCAAGAAATTCCTGAGTTCCAACGCTCTTTTTCATGGCTTACAAAAACTCTAACAAATCACTTTGCCTCCAGGATATTTACTTCAGACGAGTTCCTGAAGGCAATGGATAAAGGTTATAAACTCCCAAATTCAGTTATCGTTCTCGGAGATCTTGATCTAACTTCTGGCCCAATGCTAAAACACCTGCCAGAAGAGCTCCATATATTAGAAGGAAAGCTTAAACTATTATGTTCTGGCAGTGAAGAAACAGTCCTTCCAGAAAACCTACGAATATGTGGAAATCTTAAGCTAATAAAATGCAGGAAATTAGTAGGAAACCTCAAAGTAGGAGGAAATCTTTGCCTAAGAGACTGCAGCAGCTTAAAATCCCTACCAGAAAACCTCAAAGTAGGAGGAAATCTTGATCTAAGTCACTGCAGCAGCAAAATCCCTACCAGAAAACCTCAAAGTAGGAGGAAGTCTTGTTCTACCTAAGCACCTGAATTTAACAAGTCTCCCAAGAAACCTCCAAGTAGGAAGAGATCTTTCTCTAACTGACTGCAGCAGCTTAAAATCCCTACCAGAAAACCTCCAAGTAAGAGAAAATCTTTATCTAAGTGGCTGCAGCAGCTTAAAAATCCCTACCAGAAAACCAAGTAAGAGAAAATCTTTATCTAAGTGGCTGCAGCAGCTTAAAATCCCTACCAGAAAACCT
The DNA here is from genome assembly GCA_024233515.1 of Chlamydiales bacterium. Classification (GTDB taxonomy): domain Bacteria; phylum Chlamydiota; class Chlamydiia; order Chlamydiales; family Simkaniaceae; genus Neptunichlamydia. The sequence goes on along the minus strand of JACKPO010000003.1, from coordinate 127,296 downwards.
CAAAAGTAGGAGGAGATCTTTATCTAAGAGACTGCAGCAGCTTAAAATCCCTACAGAAAACCTCAAAGTAGGAGGAGATCTTAATCTAGAAGGTTGCAGCAGCTTAAAAATCCCTACCAGAAAACCTTCAAGTAGATAGAGATCTAAGTGGCTGCAGAGACTTAGAATCCCTACCAAAAAAACTCCAAGTAGGAAGAGATCTTTGTCTAAGACACTGCAGAAAATTAGAATCCCTACCAGAAAACCTCCAAGTAGGAGGAAGTCTTGATCTAACTGGCTGCAGAAACTTAGAATCCCTACCAGATAACTTCCAAGTAGGAGAAAATCGAAATCTTTATCTAGGTGGCTGCAGCAGCTTAAAATCCCTACCAGAAAACCTCAAAGTAGGAGGAAATCTTTCTCTAAATGACTGCAGAAACTTAGAATCCCTACCAGAAAACTTCCAAGTAGGAGGAAGTCTTGATCTAAGTCACTGCAGAAACTTAGAATCCCTACCAGAAAACCTCCAAGTAGGAGGAGATCTTAATCTAGAAGGTTGCACAAGACTAACATCTTTCCCAAATTGGATAACCCAGCTTGGACCTTGTGCAGATGGCCATGCAAGACAAATAAACCTCGCAAACACAAGGTTCTCAAACAGACTTATTGAGAGGCTATTATCCACAGATGCTCCTGGAACTACATTTCAGTTTAGTATGCAACGAAGCCTAACAGATCAATTATTCAATACACTTGAAGAAGGGATCGACTTTTGGACAAACCTTCTTCCTGAAGACGATAGAAACTTCCCTAACATCACAGGTTTTAGAGAGGATGAACTTGTTGATATTAAAAGCTTTTTCGAAAGATTAACAGCCACAGCAGAATATAAAAAATCAGAAGGGAAGCTCATTAGTCCTTAGAGTTCGAGAGATCTTTATTCTACTTGAAAACAAACCAGCGCTAAAAGAAAAAGCGGCAACAATTATCCATAATGGGCTCTCAACATGTGATGATCGAATCATCCTGGCATTAGATGATCTTGAAACCATGCAAATCCTTCAAAAAGCAGAAGATGAAGAAATCACCGAAGAATCTCTAAAAGAGATCGGAAAGAGCTTTTTCTTCCTTGAAAGAGTAGATGCCAAGGCAAAAGAGCACATGAAAACCCTCACTTGGGTGGATGAAATAGAAGTACAACTTGCATTGAGACTCTCTCTTGTTGATCACTTTAAGCTTCCTTTTTCTATAATCGTAGCATGCTCTTTGAAAATTGTGCACAGCTTAAAGAGGAGCAAATCGAAATCTATAAACAAGCCATTAAAAAAGAATTGACTGAAGAGAGCTTTAATGCCTATTTAGCCGCATGGGGCCCCTGGCAAAAATTTACCCGTCGCCAGCAAGTTCCTTCCTATGAAAACCTGCAGGTAAAAACTGTTGCTGCAATAGAAGAGTGCGTTATTTCTTTAGAAACGCCAAAGCAACCAGTCATTTTAGGTATGCAGTTTTATGATTATAAAATCCTCCGAGCCGCTTTTATCAACAATGGACTTAACCCGTGCACAAGATCGTCCTTTGATTGGAAAGCAGTCGAAAGAGCTCAGGAAATGACTGGTTGCTCCGACGTATGAAAAAGAACGTAGACCGGTGCATCCAGGAAATAACCCTCGAAGAGAAGCCTTCCTCCAAGAAAAAGACAAGAAAAAACCACTAGAATTTAATTTCTTAGCATACCATAATGCCTTGCATAAATCATACCGGGGAAAGGCATGAGTTCAATTTATCCTTATTATCAAATGATTTCTGGGATCGATCGATCTTATGAGCGCTCAGCAAAATCTTCTGTAAGTTGGGTATCATGGACAATAGGATGGATAGAAACCATGCCACTTCTTGGAAAGATAGTTGCAATGATTGATCGCCTTGTTGAGCAGCTGCTTAGTACAGGACATTTTTTGGAAAGCGAGAAGCAAACGAGGCAAAATCAGATTTTCTTGAAAGACGAATCTCATAGCCAAGGTGCTATGAGTGAGGGAGGAAAGCAAAGAGGAGCAGCTGTTTAAAGCAAATCTAGGTGAAAATAACAAGGACTGCTCCGATTCAGATGTCAAAACAGAAGCACAGCTATATCCCGAGGGCGAAAAAACCTTTATACCCCCTACAGAAACACACCCTTTTCCCTGTGAGATTTTGGATAAAATTTTTCATTTCTATCGGTTAAAGACCTTGCATCTGTACAACGTTGCAATAGACAATTCTCCTTCGTCATTCAAAATAACAAGGGTTTCCAGATTAGTTTTCTCATAGCAGAGGCAAAAAAAAAGATGCGGACAGATCTACAAGGGGTGCTTATAGTAAGAGTAGAAGCCCAGGCAACCCTCAAAAACGCAAAGGAAACAGCGCGTTCAATTAAGGATCCATCCTACCAAGCTAAAGCGCTTGTTGAAATCGTAAAAGTAGAGGCTAAGACAGACCTCGAAACTGCAAAGAAAACAGCGTATTCAATTAAGGTTCCATTCTATCAAGCACAAGCGTTTATTGAAATCTTTAGAGTAGAGGCTCAGACAGACCTCGAAACCGCAAAGAAAACAGCGTATTCAATTAAGCATCCATCCTACCAAGCATATGCGCTTGTCGAAATCGTAATTTTAGAGGCTAAGACAGACCTCGAAAACGCAAAGGAAATAGCGCGTTCAATTAAGGATCCAACCTCCCAAGCGCATGCGCTTTCGAAATCGTAAAAGTAGAGGCTAAGACAGACCTCGAAAACGCAAAGCAGCGCGTTCAAGAAATTGGGATCCATACGGCCACGCTCTAGCGCTTATTGGAAATCGTAAAAAGTAGAGGCTCAGACAAACCTCGAAACTGCCAGCGTATTCAATTGAGTCTCCAACCTATCAAACTCAAGCGCTTGTTGAAATCGTAAAAGTAGAGGCTCAGACAAACCTCGAAACTGCAAAGAAAACAGTGCATTCAATTAAGAATCCATCCTACCAAGCTAGAGCGCTTGTTGAAATCGCAAAAGTAGAGGCTCAGACAAACCTCGAAACTGCATTCAATTAAGAATCCATCCTAAAGCTAGAGCGCGAAATTCAAAATTAGAGCTCAGACAAACCTCGAAACTGCAAAGAAAACAGCGCGTTCAATTGAGGATCCATTCTACCAAGTTAAAGCGCTTCTTGAGATAACCAAGGTTTTCTTATTTCCGCATAGTTCATGATTGAGCGCATATGATGAAGTAATAAAGGGACTCTAATAAGATTCTCCTCTTGTGAAGGCCTCAAAGAGATGAAAAACTCCTTGAAGCTTGATCGGGAAGGGATTATGATGGCTCCTCAACCTAGGAGTTTTTATGAACCATGTGAAGCGAACTTTTAAGAATGGCGAAGAAACGGTAGAAGTGGATCTTGATCCCTACGATATCTTTCATGATCCATTGCTTAATAAAGGGACAGGCTTCACAGAAGAGGAGCGAGATGAGCTTGGCCTTCATGGACTCATCCCTTTCCATGTTTCTTCGATCGAGGGGCAGGTTGAGCGGCGCTACGCTAATTTCTGCACGATTGAGAAGGGGATTGACAAGTACAAGTTTCTTGCTGCTCTACAGGACCGCAATGAAACCCTTTTCTATGCGCTTTGCAGCAAACACCCTGAAGAGATGCTCCCTTATATCTATACGCCGACTGTGGGCGACGCTTCGTTAAATTTCAGCTACCTCTATGTGCAAAATCGAGGCGTTTACCTCTCTTATCCTCACAAGGACCGGATGGAAGAGATCATTAACAACATTCCCCGCGACCAAGTCGATGTGATTGTGGTCACCGATGGAGCCCGCATTCTAGGGCTTGGAGATCTAGGGATGGGGGAATGGCCATTCCTGTTGGGAAGCTCTCCCTCTACTCTCTTTTTGGAGGGGTTCATCCGCGCGCACGTTGCCGATCACCCTCGATGTGGGAACAAATAACAAGAACCTTCTCAACGATCCTCTCTACTTAGGATGGCAGCATGAACGTTTAGAGGGGAAAGAGTATGACGATTTCGTGGATGCTTTTGTGAAGGCGATTACCAAACGGTATCCTAATGTTCTGATTCAATGGGAAGATTTTTCCAAGCAAAATGCTCAGCCTCTTCTCGACCGTTACCGCGATAAAGTCTGCTGTTTTAACGATGACATTCAAGGACAGCAGGAGTTGTGGTTGCAGGATTTTAGCTGCGATCAAAGGGATTGATGGAGACGTCAAAGATCAACGGATTGTCCTTTTTGGCGCCGGTTCTGCAGGGATTGGAATTGCTGAACTCATTACGCAGGCGATGATGGAACAGGGGATGAGCCGCGAAGAAGCAAAAGAACGGATTTTTGTCATGGGGCGCAATGGCCTTCGCGCATACCCATACCCAAGATCTCGATGATCTCAAAGCCCGTTTTGCCCAAAAATTTGAGGTGGTTAAAGAGTGGGGAGTCGCTGATCCACAAAACATTCCACTTCTTGAGACAGTAAAACATGTCAAGCCCACCATTCTGATTGGAACTTCAACGCAACCGAGTACCTTTACAGAAGAAGTAATTACCGAAATGAAAAAACATGTTGCTCGACCGATTATTTTTCCTCTCTCGAATCCAACCTCTAAGTCAGAAGCTCACCCGGAAGATCTTCTGAAATGGACTCGCGGGCAAGCCCTTATTGCGACTGGAAGTCCTTATCCTCTTATTGAGTACGAAGGGAAGAATTATGTCATTGGACAGTGTAATAACGTTTTCATCTTCCCTGGTGTAGGTTTGGGTGTCCTTGCCTCTGGTGCTACACGTGTCACTGATCGGATGTTCTTAGAGGCGGCAGAGGTTCTCAGCAAGTATGCACCGATCCTTAACAATCCTTACGCTTCTCTCTTTCCACGCTTAACAGAGCTACGGGCCATCTCACGCGATGTTGCGATTGCAGTCGCAAAAGAAGCGATCAAAGAGGGGATTTGTACAAATCCACCGCAAGATATTGAGAAGGCTGTTGAGGACGCAATGTGGGAGCCTAAGTACGCACGCATGAAAAAAATGAAAAAGTAAACTTTTTCCTTGTAAGCAATATTAAGATCGAGTTAAGATTTCGCCCAGTTTGCACAAATGCGTATTTGGCATGGGAAAAGAATCGAAATTGAAACAGTCACTTGAAAAGATCACCTCGATCTTTAAAGGAAAACGGGAGCCTGCTCAAGAAGAAAAAGAGTTGCGAACTCCTGTTGTTCATCTGAATTTCTTTTTGCTCAGTGCTGCGTTTAAGAAAATCCAAAAAGGGCTACCGAATAAACCCCTTTCTCTTTTCACGACAAAAATTATCAACTCACAGAATAAACATTTCGAGGCGCTCATTCAACAAGCAGAGAAGATCTGTTCTAAGCAAGATCTAGAGCTTTTTTCCTACAAAGCGTTTTATTCAGAAAACCACTTTGCCCTTCGCCGCGCAGTCCAGTGGAAATTCTCAAAATACATCAAATCGAAAGAGGAGGCGATGGAGCTTCTCTCCAAGATGAAACGGTCCTCTCCTGAGGCCTTCAAACGCCATCTCATTACCCTTCTTAAGGACGAGGAGCTCTCCTCCCAAGAGATCGACCAGGAAGCAAAGCGCCTTGAGGAGCAATACAACTTCTGGCACCATGGTCCCTCGGGCCCTAATTCCATATCCCCATTATAATCAATAACTTGCAAGATAGTTTAAATTAATTCAATAAAATGTTATAATATTTAAGTATTTATTAAATTTTTTAAACAAAATGGGGGAAGTATGGCTACAACAGTCAATACACAAACACATATTCCTAATCACACTCATAATCAACCACTTGAGAATGACTTTGTCATGATTCCAAGTAAGGCTCAAGAAGAGATGCAAAAAACAATGACACTCTGTCATGTTTTAAGAAACAATGCCAAGGAAGGAGGGATTTTCCGCTTGAGAGGAAATGACAAGAATATTCAAGCTTTTAGCTCCCTTGAAGGCGTAGCTTATAATAATGGGATACCTCACTCACTCAGAAATCATATTATTTCAATCCATGACGTTTCTGGAATCCTCAAGAAGCAAATCAAAGAAGAACCTATCTTTACTGAAGAGCAGCTTGAGCACTTAGATCGCTTGATGGATACGAGTAAGCGTATAGATCCAAATACAAGTGAACAGGAAAGGAAAGAAATTGAAGAGGCTGTTGCAAAAGCAACGATCAACTACATCACTACTACGACCTCTCCTGAAAATCTCATGAGATTAGGAAAAGTGATCGAAGTTGTTGGAGAAGTCTTAAGCCATTCTGACGAGAACAAAATGTCCCTATCGAACTTGAATACTAGCCTAGGGCCTACACTTCTTTTACCGACTGACCACATCGATGTGGCAACAGGTGCGCGCATTCGCAGTGGAAAAGAAGAATATAAACGCCCAACTGGAGACGAGGCAACACAAACCCTCAGGGTTAGCGGAGAAAGAGGGGAGAAAAACCTCCGCCTCATGAATATTTTAGTCAATCACTTCGTTCCTAGGCAGTAAACAACCATCAGACAAAGAAGCCAGCTTCAAGAAGGCTGGCTCTTATACCTAACACATTAAAAAGGGGAAAACAAATGACTGTTGAAACGGTAACAAATTCAGAACAACCATCGTGGAAAGAACTACCTTTTGTTCCATGGATGAATATTGTAAGTCAGCTATCAGTTCCTGATATTCTAAATGTCTCGGAAGCTTCCAAAGGCTTTCATTCACTTGCTCAAGAAGGGCCGAATAGTGAAAGGGTTCAGGACTATAGGCATATACAAGATACCTTCAGTCATCTTGAAACCCTAAAGGTTGATATCCATGAAGAATTTTTATTTGTTCTACACGGATACGATGAAGGTTCTGAAATAGGTCTAATGGTTGCTGATGACTCGATCCTCATACGACTCGCTCAATTAAGCCCAGAAAAAACAATCCAGTTAATCAAAAACTGCCCTAAATTTTCTAACAATGAAAAACTAGCCCTGACAGCGGTTGTGATTTCTTTAAACAGCCCCCAAAAGGGAAAAGAGCTTGCTCAAGATATCGAGGGAGATTTGAGAAATAAAGCCCTGAGTTTAATCGCTGGAGCTCAAGCAAAAGTTGATTTAAAAGGGGCTAAGGAAACAGCTCTGATGATTCAGGACGAAGCTTACAAAAGTATTGCTCTTCTCTATGTTTTCAATAATGCACTTGGAGTTGATAACAATGTAGCAGAAGAGATCAAAGAGTTAACGAAGGATATGCCTGAATTTAAGGAAGAGATTTTGCTCATTGAGATGAAAAAAGGAAACCCTAAAGAAGGAGCTATCGAGTCATTTCATCAAGGACGAGGTGACTATTTTTCGATGGATATCAAAGAATATGACGTGAACTTAAAAGCAGTCATTGAGATTGCAAAGACAGACTCAGTCAGTCAAGCAATCACCCAAGCGAGCACGATCCAAAGCAGATACTATCAATCGCTAGCTTTTGTAGAGATTGCAAAAATCTAAAAGGGGCAAAAGGGAATCACTTGGGGACTTAAAAAGTGTCACCTTATTCCAGAGCTTACACCTGTGAAGCCCTTCCTGAACTAGTAGAGCAAGCAATGAAGCTCGTTCTTCCCGATCCCATAGAAGGATGGTTTAATTAAAAATCATTGTAGCCCCTGCTGCCAGAAGGGCTAGACCAAAGATCCGTTTGAGGACTTTGGTGTGGAGGCGGTGGGCGAGTTTTGCTCCGTAGGGTGCGATGAAAAAAGAGACAATACTGATGACGACGAAAGCTGGAAGATAGAGATAGCCAACCGATTCATGAACATGAGAGGTGTGCATCCCCATCATGAGAAAGAAAAGGGCTCCAAAAAGGGAAATCAAAAAACTAAGGGCTGATGAGGTCCCGATCGCTTGTTTTACCGGAACATTAAAATGGGTAAGGATGGGAACATTGACGATTCCTCCTCCAATGCCCAGCATAGTCGAGAGGGTCGTGACACCTAGAGAAATAGAAGAAAGTCCCCAGAAAGAGGGAAGCTTTTTATCTCGAATGATTTTTGGCTCAGGTAAAAGAAAGCGAATCCCAAGGAGAAGCTCAAAACAGCCAAAGAAGATCTGAAGGAAACTGGAGGAGGCGAAACGAGCAATCGTTGCCCCCAGAAGAGCTCCAACGACAACACCAAGTGCCATCGGTTTCACAATAGAAAAGAGGACGGCTCCTTTTCGATAATGCGCAGTGCTCGAAGAGAGGGTATTAAAGACCATCGCGGCAAGTGAGGTTCCAATCGCCAGGTGCATCATCGATGAGGCAGGAAGGCCTAAAAACTTGAAGATCACAAGGAGGAGGGGAATCGTGACAACGCCTCCACCGATCCCCAGTAGTCCTGAAAGAAGGCCTGCGAGAATCCCGACAAATGCAAAGCTGATGATTTCAAAGGTCATATTTTCAGAATATCGTAATCTTTTTTTTGTTGCAAAAGAGCGCTTTATCGTTTATCAATAGAGCATGTTGTTGATACGAAAATTCCTAATCTTTTTAGCAGTGTGTTTCTCCCTGGCTCAGGCAGAAGGAAAAGTCAGTGTTGATGGTTCCCATCCTGTGAACTTGATTGTCGATACCGATGCTTCTCTTGATGACATGATGGCGATTCTTTACCTTTTAAAAACACCCCGGATCGATCTCAATGCGATTATCACCACAGGGACAGGGATTTCCCATATCGAAAATGGGGGAGTGAATATTTCAAATCTCTTAGAACTTGCAGGGCGCTCCCATGTTCCCGTTGCATTTGGCTCAAGACGTTCCTTGAGTCCTGTTGGGGGTTACCCTAACGAATGGAGGCAAGAAGCCGATACCGTTGGGGGAATTAAACTTCCACAAAACCCGGTTCGTCCAGTCAGGGAAGAGGGAGTGGGCTATCTGACCGACCTGATCATGAAGAATCCCATTAAGACAACCCTCCTCTGTCTTGGCCCCTTAACCGATCTTGCGATGGCCCTTGATCAAACCCCGCAACTGAAAGACCATATCGAGCGGATTTTTATTTTAGGAGGGGCGATCCTCACTTCGGGTAATCTTGTGGGAAGACCCCAAGGATTTCGGAACCAAGTTGCCGAATACAATATCCATATCGACGCCAAAGCTGCTGACCAGGTTTTATCCTCTGGGGTTCCTATCACGTTTATTCCTTTAGATACTGCGGAGCATGTTCCCATTACAAAAGAGTTTTTCCAGGAACTTTCAGACAATCGGGAGACTCCGTGCGCAAACTTTGTCTATGAAGTGATCAAGCCTTATTCGAACCTATCGAATCGGACACGTAGTACCTTTTGGGATCCCTTAGCAGCCGTTCTTGTGGCTCACCCTGAGGTCGCTACTTATCGCGATCTAAAGCTCACCATTAACTTGAAAAAAGGTCCAGAGTATGGACGGGTGATGATGACAAAGATAGGAGCAAATGTTCAAGTAGCAACCAATATTGATGCTAAAGCCTTCTATTCGATCTTCCTTGAAGCACTCAATCGGAAGGGGAATTTCAAGAACCCCTCCCACTAAAAGGTTTCAGTCGATTTTTCGGTTCTTTTGCACCGATTTTCGAATCAATTTATTATATAGCCCCCATAAATTGATTCGAAAGCTCGGCCAAAATAATCCAAAAACTCGACGAAAAATTTTAGTGGGAGGGGTTCAAAAAATCACAACGAATCAAAATAATTCTTGCATAAATTACGCTCCCTGTTTAAAGTTCGTGTAAAGTTTTTCTTAAGCTGGCATCAAGAAGCCGGCCGCAAAAGTCCATACCTCAATCCATGAAGAGGACCGCCTTTCGGGGCGGTCTTCTTTATTTTAACTTCTTGCTTTGTGACATCAACTCATGTTAAGCTTTAGGTTTTGAAAAATTATCTATTGGGAGATCTTGAGAGATGAATGTGCAAGAAGAAATTTTAGATGTTTCAGGTTTTGAAAAAGTCGTAAAAGTGACAGATGGAGATTCGGGACTAACGGGAATTATTGCCATTCATAACACTACCCTCGGGCCAGGCCTTGGAGGAACTCGGATTTATCCTTATCAAAGTTTCGATGATGCGCTGACCGATGCCCTTCGCCTCTCTAAAGGGATGACCTACAAAGCAGCGATTGCTCAAGTAGGTCTTGGAGGCGCAAAGAGTGTGATCATTGCTGACCCGAAAACGCAAAAGACCCCGGAGCTTTTGAGGGCTTTTGGTGAGGCGGTTAACCGATTAGAGGGGAAGTACATTTGTGCTGAAGATGTGGGATGTACGCCCGACGATATCGAAACGATCTTAAGTGCCACAAAATATGCGTGTGGAGTCCATAACCTACGTGGAAGTGGAAACCCATCTTCCTTTACGGCGCATGGAACTTTCTTAGGAATCCAATCGGTCCTTCAAGAACTAGACGGTTCTGACTCTCTTATTGGAAAGACTGTTGCGATCCAGGGAGTGGGAAGTGTGGGAAAACGCCTTGTTGAACGTCTCTTCTGGGCCGGTGCTAAGCTCATCATCAGTGATGTCGATATCGATGTGATCGAGCATTTCGCACATGAATTTGACGCAGAAAGAGTGAGCCCCGATGAAATCCTTCAAGTCGAATGTGATGTCCTAGCCCCTTGCGCGCTCGGTGGAATTATTAATCAACAGACCATTCCCCATCTCAAGTGTCGCGCGATTGCTGGAGCAGCGAATAACCAGCTATTAAAGCCGACTGATGCGGATCACTTGCGCGAAAGAGGGATTCTCTATGCTCCCGATTTTGTGATCAACGCAGGGGGGCTAATTAACGTGATGAATGAGCTCTCGTTAGAAGGGTACAATGCGACTCGTGCACGCGATATGATCAATCAGGTCTACCACCAACTCCTTCAGATCTATGAAATAGCTCAACAGAACAATATCTCGACTCATCAAGCAGCGGTCTCTCTTGCAGATCACCGCATCGAAAAAGGGATCGGCAAGCGAACCGAAGAGCTTTGCTTCCGCTTCGCGACCACTTCTACATAAAAAAAAGCCACCCAACAGGGTGGCCTTTTTGATTCAAAGGAAGAAAATTACTCGACGGGAGTGCAACGCTCAAAGTGCCCATGTTCTGCATAGATATACACATAATCAACTCCATTTTGAGAAGAAATCTTACGGGCGCTGATTGCATGATTTGTTCCACGCTCGATCAAGACAATCGACTTCTGGTACTTTATACTAATTGAATATTTTACTTGAATCAACTAAAGTATCTCCTACCATTCATGAAGGAGGTATTTTATGACAGCACCTAATCAAGCTATTCCCCAAACAATTTACGATCATGATTTTGTTCGACTAGCCAAATCTGCATCTCACCCCAGGGAAAAGATTAGATTCTTAGCTTTTAGTCACCTAAAAGATGGCAAAAAACCAAGTGAAGTAGCAGATATAGTTAGAGTAGCACGCAATAGCCTTTACCATTGGCTTCGACGCTTTCGAGAGAAAGGACTTGAAGGATTAAGAGAACAGGGAGGTAGAGGAAAAAACCTCTTATCCCCGAAGAAGAGAAGCTTTTCGTTGTGCTGTTTTAGAGCTACAAGCTGGAAGAGATGGAGGAAGTATAACGGGAAAAGATGTTCTTCGCTTAATGGAAGAGAAGTATGGGATCAAATGCTCATTAAAAAGCGCGTATAATCAGTTAAAAAAGCCTCTCTTGTTTGGATAAGTGCTATAAACTCTCGCCATCCAAAATCAGATCTAAAAAACAAGAAGAATTTAAAAAAAATTCCAAGAGCAAGTAACTGCTGTGCTTCCTGAAACCGTAGACATTAAAGACGTTTGAAATCTGGTTTCAAGATGAGGCTCGTTTTGGACAACAAGGAAGCCTTAGCAGAATGTGGGCTATAAAAGGAACACGTCCTCGAGCAGTAAGGCAGCAACAGTTTAAGTACACATATCTCTTTGGAGCGGTGTGCCCTTTTAGGGGGAGAAGGGTGGGGCTCCTTCTCCCCCTATGCGAATACTGAAACAATGAAAATCCATTTAGAGCACATCGCGTCACGTGTGCCCAAAGACAAACATGCAGTCATTGTATTGGATAAAGCCGGATGGCATACAACCAAGAAACTGCAAGTGTTTCCGAATCTCACATTGTTGCCCCTTCCACCAGCTTCTCCTGAACTTAATCCCTGTGAGCAAATTTGGAAACATCTAAGAAGAAAGCACCTTTCCAATAGATGCTTTCAAGATGATGAAGACTTACTGACAGCGTGCAGTGAAGCCTGGAACGATTTTATCGATGACTCTGAATTGGTTACTTCTTTATGTTCGAGAGATTGGGCTCATGTGTAATTTTAATATTTTTAATTAGTATTATGTGTAATTTTAATATTTTTAATTAGTATAAGCCCTATGTAGGCTCCAACGTCCTTTGATTTTTTAAATCTTTTGGGGTTTCCGATCTCTGTATAATATGTTAATGCTGTAACCATACCGATACCGGGGATTGACATTAGCCGTTTTGTTTCGGGGATTTCTCCTGCTAGTTTAGTAATCTGTTTATCGAGCCTTTTGATTTCTTCTGTCAGTTTTTTAAAGCATTCTATCATTGCTTCAATTCCTTCCCGAGCTGTCTCAGGGAGCTCTTTGATATTCTTGAGAACACTTTCGATAAATGCTTTTCCCTGGTGTGGGTTCATCATTTTTCCAAAAGGCTTGATTAATCCTCTGATTGCCATTTGCAGGTCTACTTTTCCCATGACAAGTTGCTTTTCGGCTTTTAAGTAATACACTTAACCCCAGGTGTCTTTTGGATTTAGGAGCTATTGTTGAAATACACCCCACTCTTAAGCACTCGGCAATTCCTCTTGCATCATTCTTGTCTGTCTTATTTATTTTCAGACTTAAAAATGTTGCTATTTTTCTTGCATCACAAGTTAGTGCTGGTAGTCCTCTACTAATGAGCTCTTCTTCCATCCAGTAGCTCCACGATCCACTTTCTAGCCCCACGGTATCAATCTCGTAATTTCCAAATCCTTTGATTGTATCGTAAATAGTGTCGGGATCTGTTATTACCATTTTTTCATGAAGCACTTTTCCTTGTTCATCAATCATACAAACAGCTGTCTCTTTCTTTGAAATATCTAGAGGGTGTCGTCAAAAGATGGTCAATAAAGAAGGCCTTCTCTGTGAGGAAAGTTCAAGGCGTCCGATGCAGAGAGCCCAAGTGGGCTCTTGAAGGAGGACAACGATGAAATTTTCCACAGGGAGGACTTAAGGATTGACCATCTTTTGACGACACCCTCTAATCCAATATAATGTTTCATGGTTGTCTCCTTTGTTTGGCCTGCGAGGCCGTTTGTTTTGTGGAAAACCAGTTTGGTTCTTCCGGGTTAAAGGAGACAACCTTTTTCTTGACTCTGGCTAGATGAGCCTCTAGCTACGAGCAATTACGATATGTAAAAGACCTGAAAGTTGTTCCATTCCATTCAGAATTTCCGGTGATTTCATTGTCAAACATACGTAATAAGCTGCTAGGGATGAACCGTTTATGTAAGTTGCTTGTTTTCAGTGAGTAATAAGTCGCCTCCAGTTTTGTAACTCATTGTCCTACAGTCTCTTGAAAACACGAATAAAACAAGGATTTTTTTGAATCAGCATGGTATAATGGAGCTAAGATTATAGGGGGTTGATCTATCATGGATTCAGTTGAAAGTTATTCATCAGCGGGAATGCCTGTAGCGATGGAAATGGACATTGCATGGGAGAGCTCGTCATCTGTCGAGAAACTGCAGCAGATAGCAGGGAAGTTACTCGGCGGAGAGCGGTTAGCTGTCCAAGAGAAGGTCTTTTTAGCTGAGGCTTCAAAAGCGCAGCAGTCAACGAAATCATGGCTCAGTTCCTTTGTTATGACCCCTGAGGATCAACCTTCTGTTGAGAAGATTCATCGTTTGAGAGGTCAGATTTTGGGGGGAACAAAGGTTCAATCAGTGAGTGAGCTTCTTCGCATGCTTCGATCAAAGACATCTCTATCACAAAGAGAACTTGCAGGGATTTCGCAGGCCCTTCTCGATTGCCAGGTGGAGACTCCCCATCTTGAGATGCTTAAAAGCAAGCTTGAGGGAAAGGTTGCTGCGCGCGATACCATAGCAAGTGCGCTTATGGAATATAACCAAGCAGAGCTTCCTCAAAAACACCGCGCAGGTGAGGTTGTAGCAAGATTTCGTCATGAGAACGATGCGTATGGAATCGAAAGAGAGGTGACTGTTGAGTTTGGTCCACATGGAAACTTAGTCCTGATGGATGGACCAGCGATGATGATGGATTCCACGCCCTACCAAACTCTTAGTTCAGAACAAATTAGACAGCTAAAAGCGCTCTATGAACAGATGTCAAAGCCATTATATTTTAACAATCTTGGGATACTTCTGGAATATGCCCATGCCGTCCGTTCAAAGAGAGAGGAAGTGGCGCTTGGAAACGTTTATGAGGAATTTCACCCTAACTTAAGTTCCTTAATAGAAAAATACCGTTCGGGGAAGTGTGGGATTCTTGCTGATAGCTTTGCTGAAAGAGCTCATCGAGAGCTTGGAATCGATGTTTTGACGGTCTCTCATTTTACTGAGAATTTCTGGACCGTTCTTCCGATTCCGGGATCCTCTGATACCCCGCTTAAATGGAACAGGTTCAGCCAAGAATTAAGAGGCTTTGATCATACAGATGGTGTTGTATTTTATCGGGATGAGACGGGAGCAGAGCGCGCGATCAAATTTGCTTGTTCTCTTGAGAAGGATCATCCAAATGAAGTCACAGACTATGTTTCGATCTCTCACTATAAAATGATGAATCAGGGATATGACGCATATCCTTTGAATCAAGGACGTGACTATAGCACGGTTACCAAAGCCTTCCTGAAAGGAAGTTATAAAGCGGTGATGATCAAAGACGAAAATACGATTTTAGGGATCGATTTCCTAAGAGGAAACGTCTATATGAATCGGGGATGGTCTTCTAAACTCGAAGATGTTCCAACAGATCAAAACGGATTTGTCTCAATTCCTTTAACTTCTCTAAGTCGACCCGATGAGAAGGGGATTTACTATCTCAACGGGAAACCGATCGAAATGACGCATCGCGAAGCGCTCAGAGGGATCCTTGCGAAAGCAGCAGGGGAGTTTACCATTCCTCCTGATATGGAAGAGGGACTCATAGAACTTGCAAAATTGGCTCCAAGGCTTTTAGAAGAGCTATTTATGGAGCCGATTCCTTTTATTCGAGAAAACTATGAAGCGCTTCAAAAGATTGGAAAGATGATGAGCGAGGCGCGACCATCGATTACAGACGAATATGATCGAGAAAAAGATCTCTACTATCGAGAACTTTTAGAGGATTACGGCCCTTTATGTGACGCAATTGGTAAAGGGGATTATGATATCGCTAGACAGTATATGGAAAAGCTGCAGGCTAGACTTTCGTCTCCGGCGTCATCAGGATAGTGGAAGTTGGTTTCTCATGAATCCCTAACATCCGCCCGAGCTCAGCAATGATCACCTGGTTCTCTTGGCCTGTAA
Source organism: Chlamydiales bacterium (assembly GCA_024233515.1). GTDB lineage: Bacteria > Chlamydiota > Chlamydiia > Chlamydiales > Simkaniaceae > Neptunichlamydia. The sequence goes on along the minus strand of JACKPO010000003.1, from coordinate 111,771 downwards.
ATTCTCTGTTATGGGGGGTAGCGCTGACTTCAGTCATCGATGGATCTTCCAATTCAAGGAGACGATACTCTTTCGTCCGGTGAGCTTTCAGAAGACCTTGATAGGTTGATTCTTCCAAAATCACAACCCCATCCTTTCGATGAAAAATGATCAAAACGCGCCCTTTTAGGCTTTCAAGGGCTGCAAGAGAGTCGCGGGTCCAGTCAGGGGAGTTGAGAACCGATTGGACATAGAGCGTCATCATCTTTTTGGAGGAACCGGTGCAGCCAGCCCTTTCAAGGGAGGGTGATACGCGACTTCGAAGATCCCAGAGGGAGCGATCACTCACAAAGTTTATGTCGATATCTGGATATCTCTTTTGCAGCTCTGCTGCGCCAAAGAGGGTAAAATATCCTCCCATTGAATGACCACCGATGACCACGCTCTTTGGTCTCACATAGTCAAAGAAAAGGGAGAGATCTTCGATCACAGTGCTCAGCTGGGTTCTCCCTTCACTTCGCCCCGTTCCCCGAGGGTTGAAGACAACCAGGTGGGGGATCTGACCCTCCCGTTTCAGCCCTTCTCGCCACAGAAGGGGCCTGCCGAGTGAGGTTTCATAGAAGCAGCCATTCCCATGAAGCCAGATGATTGCCTTGTCTTCTGTTCCCTTGAAGTGGAGGCCGTTGACCCTTTCTCCATTCATGGCTTTTAGGTTCAGAGCCTCAGCGCTCTTCTCGTCTTCGATAATTCCAGCCCTTACAGTATCGAGAATCGATAAGGTAGCGCTGTCATTTTGAGACCTTGCGTAGGCATCAAAAAGAAGTTTTGAGACAGTGATCTGAGTCTGTGGAATGCAAGAAAAAAGCCAGGAAACGGACATTGTCTACTCTTATTTGAGGGTTAAAATTGGGGAAGATTATCGGGGAAGGGGTCCTTTCCGTCAAGGAGGGATAGACTCTATAGTAACGTCTGATAATTAATGTTATGTTTAAAACAAGGGGTTGGAGTAGAGGAGGTTAGCTTTAGAACTGTCAACGCAAAATAGAAATGTCGCCCAATTCTGCAAGTTAGAAATGTCACCTTGACTGCGGGCCTAGCCCGCAATCCGATCCGGAGCCGAGCAGCTCCCCAATAGCTCGGCGCAGGATCGGGATCGGATTCTTTTTCTACTTATCTCCATGGATGATGTTTCCCGGGTTTTTGTCTTCTTTTGTTTCTCCAGCTCTCTAGCTTCTTATGATCTAGAATGGCTGGCTTTTCATAGATTGTTTCCGACCATTTCTTATATTTCAATTTCACTCCATTGTACTCTATTTCTATTGGCTCTCCTTCTTTTGCATATACGGTGACTTTCGCATGTTGCATACGATTGGGGGTCTTTGTCTCTATCTGGTACAATACCCCTTTGTGTTGCATTGTCAGGTTTTTCGAGAGCGTCCTCTTTTCTTGTCGCCTGAATAGTCTCTGAAGATCGTCTTCCTTTCTTAGCTTTCTATGTGCATCTTCTGGGTTTGCTGCCTCTTTCCCGAATTTTTTATTTATTTCCTCTAGAAATTCAGGAAGATATTTATTCCCTTCTTCTATTGTGTTTATCCCCCTTAGCCTCATCTCTTTTATTAATCGGTCCTGGAATACTCCATTTTTCCTTTCTACTCTCCCTTTAGCCTGTGGGCTGTGCGCGCAGATCAGTTCGATATCAAGGTCTTTCACAACTTGGCCAAAATGGGTAATCCCTACCCCTTTTTGGATCTCTTCTCTGTTCACTCGAAATATGGCATGCTTGTCTACGTACAGCCCCAGGGGCTTCCCATATTTCCCTATGTGCTCTTTAAGCAGCTCTAAATACCCTTCTGTTGTCTCTGTTTTTGCAAATCGGGCCGCTGTTGTTTTGCTTGTGGCATCATCTACAAATTGCAGTAGGGTGCATTTTTCACTTCTCCCTTCGAACCAATCATGTGGAGATCCATCTCCCTGGAGTAACTCTCCGAAACGACTCCTTCTTTCCCTTCTCTGGTGTACCTTTTTCTCCTTTTTCCTTTTTACTTCCCATATCCCTGCTTCTATTAACCAGTTCCTAAGAGTCTCTCTCGATATTTTTACTCCCTCATCCTTCTCTAGCTTTTCACTTGCCAGTGTTGGACCAAAATCTGGGTACTTGCTTTTAATCACATCTAAGACCTGTTCTTTTATACCTTGCTCCGTTCTCCGGTTGCTTGTTTTTCCTCTTTTTAGAGAGATTAATCCTTCTTCTCCGCGTTCTTTATACTTTTTTCTTAGTCTTTTAGCTTGCCTCAGGCTTAATCCTAGCTCTTCGCTTCCTTTTTTTATTGTCAAAATTTTCTTATCTATTTGTCTCATCACACTAAGGCGCTCGGCTTCTTTTACCGTCATTTTCAATGTCTCCTTCATAGGGCACCTCCACGGCCTCCAAATCTATCAAAGGTGACATTTCTATTTTGCTCGAGGGTGACATTATCATTTTGCGCTTACAGGTTAGCTTTAGAACTTGAAAATTTCTTTGAACGTATGCTATCCTATCGCCGAAAATAATGAGGCATTATGGAAGGCGCACAGGGAGCTCGAATTCAAATTTCTTTTTGGCGGCCGGTCTATCGTGAGCGGAATCTAGCAGGTCCGGTTCAGACTATTGCTGCAGCAGTGTTTGATCTTGTCATTGATCCCCTTTACACCTCGCCGTTTTACCCATCTCGCCGTAAATTACATCAACAAAGGGATAATCCTTGGATTTTCACTACATCTAGTGTATCCCTCATTCCTCGAAAGTACCAGCTCTTAAGAGTGGTGGGTGTTATTGCTGGACTGATCCTCTATCGACGTGCAACGATCACTTTCCTCGTCGCAGCCTTGGCTGTCAAGGTTCTGATTCGCTCCAAGGAGAGTTGCTATCCTCCTGCAGAAGGTGTAGGGCCTCAAGGCCCATCCGCTCGCCCTGAACTAGCAAGAGAGCTCACGCAGGAGCAAAAGGAAGCAAACTGTCAAAAATGGGTGCAAAAGTGGTGGTGTGACGCCATGTTTTACCTTTTTGCAATGGGAATGGATGAAACGGTGGTGATTCCAAAAGCTGCTCCTGAAGTTGATCCGACTTATGAAGTGACGATTGGGATAGGGGTGAAGAATTATCCTCTTTCCTTTCTGAGTCAACTCCCCTTCTTTCAGTGCCTCCTTTCTTCTGGGATGCGAGATGTCGTAGAAAATCGCATTTATCTAACTGCGGACTTTCCCTATACCCATGAGGATTTAATGGCTTTGAAAACTAAGTTAGGTTCCTGTGATGCAAGGGGTTGGAAGATTGAGAAGAAGTATGACTTCTTATGTGTTGGAATGAGAAGAGAAGAAGCTTCCCACGTGGCAAAACTTGGAAAGATGCAACGCATCATCCTGGAAAAGGATTACGCTGCCCTGCCAAGTCACTGCCCCCTAGAGCCTCCAGTTGTAAAAGGAGGTTCCTATCAGTTAGATTTTCTCCCAAGTCAATTTAGGCCTCAGCTAAACTTCGAAACGCAAACCGATGAAGAGGCGACCACCTATGCACGAACGATGCTTGAAAAAGCGATTAAACTCCCCATGCCCTATTATCATGTCAACCAAGTGATCAACGAGTTTGTGTGCCATCTGTATGATAATGACAGGGAGACGAGGAAAGACCTGATCACACCGCTTCTCAATATTTTAAAGGGAGCTGAGCAATATCTTACGGTTTTAGAGATTCCGCCCACTCTTTTAAGCGAGGGTCAGCTTACCCGCTTACTTAGTACCTGCCCAAATCTAAGATGGCTATCATTGGATCCCTTTGAAACTCAGATTACCGAGAACCAATTGACGCGACATGAGAAACTAATGGTGTTGAAGGTTGAAGGACAACGGCTCGAGATGGAACAGATGCGCATCTTTTTCCCAGGCTTAGAGATATTAGAAGGATAAATACAATGGAAATACCCAGCTTGTCGGTGGTCTTTTCGCAGGCCGCATAGAAACTCGTGGACAATGTTATTGGTTTTGGGGCCGCAAATTGCGCTCAAAATTTGAGCCAATTTCAGTAATGAATTTTGTAGACCAAACACTAGCGGCCACTTATCAGCGGGATCGTTAAGATCGGCCCCTCTTTCTCTTGTTGTTTGGCTTGGAGATTATAGATCTGTTGCAGGAGGACAAAGGTCCGCTTCGAGCTGACGTCTGCATCGTCGATATAGAACCAGTAGCCACGGTAAGGAACGGCAAGGTAGGCGTAGTCTGGCTTCCGGTAGCTCCAGTTGACCGTAAGAAGATCTCCAATCACGTTGTGCCAATTAAAAAGGCTCCCATCTTTATTATGGGTCATGGCAACCGTTCCTGCTGCAACATCTTTCGGAGGGACATTAACTCCTAGACTCAAGTAATACATCGCACTCAGAAGAGAGCGGGTCATCAGCCCCAGAGAGGCCTCTTCATTGAAAGCCTGGCGCATATTGAGGACGTAGCGCCCCTTGCTTTTTTTCACCCCTTCGAGGAGCTCTGCAAGGCGGTCTGATTCGGGACCATTCACGGGAAACGAAATCTGGATAGCATTGGGTTCATGTTTACAGGCATCTTCATCTGAGAGGTGGGCATCTCCATTAGGAATATAGCGGATTCCAATCTGTAACTCTCCCCTCTCTTGAAAATAGCGAAGAAGTTCTAAACACTCGGCAAATTTCTGGTAATGAGGGGGAGCATCTGGGACAGGACCTGAAGCAGAAATCGCGTTGGGAATATCTGCCATGTTTTGAATCAGCATACGAAAGACGCGGTCGACATCCCATCCCATAAAAATGAGCCCTTGGATCATCCTTAGATCGAGAGGCTGCATCATTTGAACGGCAAACTCTTTTCCTTCTAGAGGGGAATACTGAATGGTGGGTTGATTGGACCATCCCATCTCCCCTCCCAGCGTTGCAGGGTTCTCTTCATCAAACCCGGGAATCTTGATTGTAGGGACAATTTTAGTATGGAAATTGAACTGCGTTGTAATCCCACTAATCTCTAAAAAATAGGGAGTATCGGAATAGCGAAGGCGGACAAGGTTAAGGAGAAGCTCTTGGTTGGTTGTGTTTTGCGCTGCGACATTGTAGGAGGTTCTTCCCCCACTTCCATACATCGATGTGCGGCTAGACACCTGACATCCTGTAAACAATAGTGTGGTGGTAACTCCAAGAAAAATGAGACCTTTCATTAGCTCTTTAGCTCCGCTGTTTAAAAGAGCTTCACACTAACATAAAAGTTTTTTTAGGCTCAAGAGAAAGGAACAGTCACTTCCTTAGGGGCCACGACCCACAGTCCCACTTCATTCAAGTCCTTTTGATCGCTAGCGATCATTGCAATTTCTTCTCTTGTGAGTCCCTTTGCTTCGATCTCGAAGTCTTTGACTGACATCATTTGGATCAAGATTGCTGCAGCATCATCGAGTGACTCGGTGGTATACGCATATCCCTCGCTCCGCTCATGCAGGCGCGTTTTACCGTGGGAGTCGAAAAGGACAACCTCTGTTTTGGCTCCTTTCTTCTCAATTCCAACTCCTAGGATTTGCCCGTTGATGGTAACGGTTGCAGCGATTCTTTGATGGGGGCTCCTTTCTGCTAAGTTTTCAAGCCTTGCGAGCATTGCGCGGATTTGCAGTCGATGAGCCTCTCCTTGGCGCGGCGCAGCGCGATCTAAAAAGAAGGCCTCAGGGGCCACTGGCTTAGCTCCAAGATGGTCTTGATAGGCCGGTTCCATATCCACCGGGGCCATAAGCTTTCCTCTTAATTCAGGAGTCGATTGTTTGACCTTTTCTCGTGTGTATGCAAGGATGCGGTCTGCAAAAAGGTTAGAAGCATCACGAAGGTCGGTTCCTTCGAATGTTGCAACCACCTCCCGTTTATCACGGAGACGCAGTTTATAATTTGGCGCTGGGCTTAGAAGGTCTATTTCGAAGAACCCACCATAGGCTTGGATCGATTTCGGGCCATCCCATTTTGTGACCCCTTTCAAATGTCCTTCCAAGAACGCAGGGAGAGCTTCTCTAAGTTTTCTTTTTTCTGGGACCTTTGCTTCGAGAATTCCTTGGATAGAGCTTTCTCTTTCCTTGATCATAGGGAGGAAACGATCTTGCCCAACCCGAATGAGCTGATCTATTTTATCTCCATCAAGACCTGCGCTCCCGTGGTTCAAAAAGTGTGACATAAAGGCAACAGTTGTACTGGGACAAGCAACGCGGTAGGTGCTACTAAATGTTCCAACGGGATGTCTTCCATCGTCATATTGATTGACATGTCCTAAAATGAGTTTGCCAGGTAATTTTTCAGGGCTTGCTTTCTGTCTGGAGACCAAAGATGTTTCACTCGGGCTGGTTGTCGCGGCTCGTCCCACAATTCTGGATGGCGGTGCTACTGATCGCTGCTGGAAGAGCTCTTGGATTCTGCTATAGTCATCTAAATACTGAAACGCATCTTCTTGCACAATTCTCGAGTAGAGAGCTTTAAGTTCCAAATCGACAGCACGAATTTTATCGCTTTCGTGAGATCCTTGGATCTCTTCAACATGCAGCCGAGTTGTTGACAGTTCCTTTAAAATGCTTGGAACCCCTTCCATAACATAAACCTATTGTTGTTATAATGATATATAATTATACCATAATTAATGATTTAATTATACTAATCTATAACCTTTTGGTTTTCAGTATGTTTTGGATGTCCAAATAAGGCGGTTTGTGAAGATTCCTGTCGCCCAGATAATCAACCCTCCCCAGAAGGCCCCCCAGAAGGTCGCAATATGGACCCCATAGGAGATCTCACTGGCAAGCCAGAAAGTGAACCCGTTGATGACCAGGAGGAAGAGCCCCAAGGTGAAAATGGTAATAGGTAGGGTGAGGAGGGTTAAAATGGGGCGGACCACCGAGTTGATGACCGCCAGAATGATGCCGAACATGACGGCGTCAAAATTATCTTTTACAATGAGTCCTGGGAGGAAATGGGCGCAGATTAGGACGACGATGGTGGTCAGAATCACACGGACAATAAAAAGGATCATTTGTGTTTCTCCAAGGCAATATTAATCAAACTTCCAGCAATAATGGAGTTTTTCTCCCGCTGAGAGAGGTTGTGAGCCACTTTGTAGCTTTGATTTTTTGTTTTGTTAAAGACTTCAAACTCCCCGTCTTCTTCGATATGCTTTTTCACATCTTTGATTTCAATGACATCTTCTTGGCTAATTTTATCATGATCGGCAGGATTGACAAAGACAAGGGGAAGAATTCCAAAATTGCAGAGGTTTTTTCGGTGGATCCGTGCATAGCTTTTGGCGATAACCGCTTTCACTCCAAGAAATCGTGGGGAAATCGCCGCGTGTTCACGACTCGACCCCTGCCCGTAGTTATTCCCTCCAATCACAAGAGAGCCGGTTTGTTGGTGCTTCATGGCTCGATCGTAGTACGATTCATCGACCTGTCCAAAGGTGAATTTACTGATTTCAGGGATATTACTTCTAAAAGGGAGAACTTTGGTCCCCGCGGGAAGGATTTCGTCGGTTGAAATGTTGTCGCCCATTTTCAAAAGGACGGGTCCTTCAATGTGATCTGCTAGGGGTTCAAATTTAGGGAGAGGTTTAATATTTGGCCCCATAATGAGCTCAATTTTTTCTCCTGGAGGAGAAAGCTCATCGACCAGCTCAATCTTTTTGGGCTCTTTGTATTTTGGATAGGGAATCCCAAGATCGCGAGGGTCGGTGATTTTTCCTGTGATTGCAGAAGCGACGGCTGTTTCAGGGCTGCATAAATAGACTTGGTCTTCTTTGGTTCCAGACCGTCCTGGAAAGTTCCGCGGGTTGGTGCGGAGGCTGATTTTTCCAGAAGCTGGAGCTTGTCCCATCCCAATGCATCCGTTGCATCCCGCTTGGTGAATACGGGCACCAGCGCGGATGAGAGGATTGAGATATCCTCCTGTCGTTAAATTTTCGAGGATTTGCCTAGAAGTCGGGTTAATATCGAAGGAGACCTGATCTTGTGATTTTTTTCCGTCGATGATCATTGCTGCAATCGCAAAGTCTCTCATGCCAGGATTGGCAGAGGAGCCAATCATGGATTGGAAAATGGGTTTGCCAGCTACTTCGCGAACAGGAACGACGTTCCCTGGGCTGCTCGGGCAAGCAATGAGGGGCTCTAACTTGGAGAGATCGATTTCATCGTGTTCATCGTAGGTTGCGTCAGGATCTGCTTTTAGTTCTTTCCAGTCTTTTCCCCGTCCATGGAGCTCCATAAACCGTTTCGTCTCTTCATCGGAAGGAAAGACACTTGTGGTCGCACCGAGTTCTGCTCCCATGTTGGTTATGACGTGGCGATCCATCGCAGAGAGGTGCTCTAGTCCGGGACCATAATATTCAATGATTCTTCCCACTCCCCCTGCCACATCATGGCGACGGAGCATTTCGAGGATGACATCTTTTGCGCTGACCCAGTCGGGAAGTTTGCCCGTGAGCTTGACTCCCATCACTTTGGGCATCTTGAAATAGAAAGGTTCCCCTGCAATGGCCAAAGCGACTTCAAGTCCCCCTGTTCCAATGGCGAGCATTCCTAGACTACCAGCTGCAGGGGTATGGCTATCGGAACCAACCATGGTTTTTCCAGGAACCCCTAGCTTTTCCATATGGACAGGATGACTGACCCCATTTCCTGCTTTACTAAACCACAATCCAAACTTTCGTGTTGCGCTCCATAAAAAAAGATGATCATCAGGATTTTTATAGTCGTTTTGAATGATGTTGTGATCGACATACTGGCAAGAAACTTCTGTTTTGGCTTCTTTTAGCCCCATTGCTTCAAGCTCAAGCATGACCATTGTTCCGGTCGCATCCTGGGTCAGGGTGTGGTCGATCTTAATTCCAATTTCTTCCCCAATTTTCATTTCCCCTTCCACAAGATGACTCTTGATCAATTTCTGTGTAACATTCATTCCCATACAATTTTCTCCTTAGTCCGGAAAATATCAAATAATGGTTTTAGTCTAAAGAAGAATTTCTTCTAGAATTTGAGGAAGCCTAGAAATGAGATAAAACGGTAAAGATAGGAGCCCATCTTTAAAAGAGAGTGGCGATTCAGAGATATAAATTCCCATAGGAGCCTTTTTCTCATCGATAAACTGATGGAGAGATTTTAGCCTTCCTGTTGGACCCGCTTTTACCTCAATAGGAATAATTCTGTTTTTCCAACTTATGACATAATCGACTTCTGCGCTACTGCCAACCTTTTCCTTTTCCCAGTAAAATAGAGAACCAAGTTGGTCAGGTCTTTCATAAGCAATCAGCTCCTGCCCCACAAACTGTTCAGCAATTGCTCCTCGATTGATTTGGATGATTTCATTTTCGTAGACATCTTCAGGATGAATTTTCAGGGCATGTTGAGCAAGTCCAACATCCAGAAATAGGAGTTTAAAGCGTTTATTTTTAACTTGAACAGGGAGCGGGATTCCACTGGCAGAGGTACATTGGACAGGTTTGAAAAGCCCTGCCCATTCTAAGTGATTAAGAGCCTCTTTTAGATCGCGCGAACGAATATCAGGATCAATTTTGGAATATTTAAATTGTTTGGCAATATTAGGAAAAACTCCACCAAATAAGATTTTAAGATAACGTTGACCAGCAGGTGTTGCATACTTTGAGAAATCAGCTTTGTAAGTAGACAAAAGAATTTCATGAATCATCGATATTTCATCAAGTGAAAGAGTGCTAATGAAAGAGGAAACGGCAGCAGGCATTCCACCAACAAGGAGATATTCTTTGACCAATCTGTTTAGATGAGTATGAACATCCATAGGTGGAGGACGATTAAGGTTGAAATTTGGGAGCGCTTGGCCACGCGCATGGAGATATTCATCCAAAGATAGTGGGTGGAGATAAAGAAACTGAACGCGTCCAACAGGAAATGAAAACTTCCCTTCTATCAAAGTAAACTCCAAAAGAGATCCAGCAGCAATCAGGTGGAGCTTAGGCATTTTCTCTTTAAAATAGCGAAGCGCCTGAAGCGCTTTTGGACAAGATTGAATTTCATCTAGAAATAAGAGTGTTTCACCTGGGATGATGTTCACTTTTAGGATTTTTTGTAGTCGGGTTATGATCTCATCTGGGCTTAGTGACTCAAAACAAGCAATGACCTCTGATTGAGCCTCAAAATTGACCGAAACAAATGAGGAAAAATGGGCCTTTCCGAACTGCTCAATCAGATAAGTCTTTCCCACTTGGCGTGCTCCGCGTAGAACCAGAGGGTATCTGGTTGCTCGTGACTTCCACTTAAATAGCTCATTCTCAAGGCTTCTAAACATTATCTCCATCCAATTGGCATTTTTATCCCCCTAATTTTAGCCAATAGAATGGAGAAAGTCAAGGGTTGTTGTGTAAACCACTGATTCACAGTGGGGCTGGGCAGGAGCGGCTTCGCCAATACCAAGGCCCATAGCAGTAGGTCAGCTGCGTCCCTTTTTTGATCCGTTGGTTAGTGTAGAGAATGATGTGGGTAATCCCCTCTTTGATAATCCAACGAGAGGTGAGATTCGGATGATCACTATGATTGAGAAAACGGGTGAAATTCCCCCTTTCGCGCGCATCAATGCACCACTTTGTTGACTTGCCACAGAGATCGTAGCTAAACACATAGTCGTTGAATCGGTTTTTCCGGTTGTTACGCCTTTTTACAACACCGGTATATTCCCCCAAATAGGTTAGAGAGGGAATGTCCGTTGCTGCAAAGACCCCATATCCAAGATACCGATTGATCCACTTGATATAAAAAAGATGCTCGCGCGGCGTTTCGAGTTCCTTTTTATGGAGAGCAAGGGTCCAGGTGTTCATCTGATAGAGATCGGTTTTTTTCATTTTGCGGGCGCATTTCTTGGCCACTTTCTGGATCGTATCATAGGAATCAAAAATGAGAGAGTCTGTATAGGAAAGGTTGAGCCGTTTTTCAAACTCTGAAATCGGGATCGAGTGAATCTTATCATCACTATTTCGATAAATGAGAATCGACTTTTCCTCCGGCAAATTTAGGGGGTTTTGTCGGTCGAGCCATTTCGATAGATTCGTTGCCGACATCCCCCACTGATTTGGGTGATCCTTGATTCCCCTCTTTAGGAGTTTCTCCACCTCTTCCGCCTGATGATGAATAACCGCCTGGTGAAGAGGAAACGCTTCCTTAGAAGTGTCCAAGGAGTCTCCACCATCCACTTCCAATGGTAAAGTAGATGAGAATGTTGATGATACTCGCATAGAGTCCAAACTTCCACCATTCGGTAATCTTCAAGTACCCAGATCCAAAATAAATAGGAGCGGGTCCACATCCATAATGAGTGATTCCTCCCATCAGGTTACTAAAGAAACCAAGGGTAAGGGCTGAAATCACAGGAGGGGCTCCAAGGGCAACCATCAAGACAAGGAAGGCTGAGTACATCGAGCCAATGTGGGCTACCAAACTTGCAAAGAAGTAGTGGCTATAGAAGTAAACAAGGGAAAGGATAATAAAGGCTGTGAACCATGGGAAATGGGCGACATGTCCTCGGACGAACTCGCTGAACCAGTCTGTAAGACCTAATTTGTTTAAATAAGTTGCCATCATAATCAAGGTTGCAAACCACATTAAGGTGTTCCACGCCCCCTTTTCCTTTGTCACATCATCCCACGAGAGGACTGAAGTTAAGAGGAGAATAACGAGCCCAATTAACGCTGCAGTGACAGCCGCCATCCCAATATGGGGGCCGAGAATCCATAATGTAATCAGAAAGAGGAATGAAAAGATCATAATCCACTCTTGGAGTCTGACTTTTCCCATCTCCTTAAGCTTTTTTGTTGCAAACGATTTTGCATCTGGAGTTTCTTTGACCTCAGGAGGGAAAACCTTATAGAGAAAGAGTGGGATCAAAAGGAGGCAGACAAGACCAGGAACCGATGCTGCAATCGCCCAAGAAGCCCAAGTGATTTCAACACCAACGCTCTTTGCTAAATCGGCAACAAGAGGATTTCCAGCCATCGAGGTTAAAAACATACTACTTGTGATAATAGATCCTTGGAAGGTCACTTTCATCAAATAAGCGCCGAGCCGCCTTGGGTGGCTATAGGGCTCACTCCCAAAGGCGTGAGCAAGAGAATTCACGATGGGATAAATAATCCCCCCAACACGCGCTGTTACGCTAGGAATAGCTGGGGCTAAAAGAAGATCAGTAAGCACCATTCCGTAGCCCATCCCAAGCGTACTCTTCCCGAGATACTTTATGACGAGATAGGCAATTCGCTCACCAAGCCCCGTTTTGATGAATCCTCGGGAAATGAAAAAAGCGATCACAATAAGCCAAACAATGGGATGGACAAATCCACTGAAGGCTTGGTCAAAGGTGAGGGTATGGGTTGCGGCTGTTAAAACCAGCCCTAGAAATGCAAAAGTCCCGATAGGAACGGGACGGAGAATAATTCCAATCACTGTGAAGATGAAGATGGCAAACATATGCATTGCTTGTGTTGTCACACCTTCAGGTGGGGTGAGATTCCATATCAACCCTCCGATAATCACACTGAGTGCAAAAGAAAGGACCTTTTTATTAAAGACTCTGGACATGCAGTTTCGGCTCATGTAAAATTTTAAGAGAGCCAAATGTTAGAAGTCGGATAATTTTTACGCAAATGAAAAATCATACTTTAAAGATTCCACCACAAAAAACCTCTGAGTTTTCTCTTCCACCCCATACCATTACATGGGAGCAAGATCTATCCCATCTTAAGAAAAGCTTTTCGAAAGAAGATCTAGAAACCTTCCTTTCTCTTTACGAGTTGGCATCAAATAGCCCGAAGCGAGCCAAAAAAGAGGTGGCGCTCTTTCTTGAAAAACATCCCCATCACCCTGAAATCCTAAACCTCTTTACCTATCTTCATCTCTCTCTTCGCAAAGTAAAGAAAGCAGAACGACTGATCGAAGAAAACTACACCCACAATCCTGACTACCTCTTTGCAAAAATTAACTATGCAGATCTCTGTCTTCGCAAGGGAAATCCTCAAAAAATTCCTGAAATCTTTCATCAAAAATTAAGTTTACCCGAACTTTATCCCCTTAAAAAAATGTTTCATATTTCTGAGTTTCGGGGGTTTATGACACTAATGGGTCACTATCATCTTTCCATTGGAAACCGCTCTGCTGCAGAAGGTTATCACTATCTTGCCGCCCGCGTTGATCCCCATCATCCGAGTACGCAAAACCTAGAGAAAAAACTTTATTATATCCCTTTCTGCAAAAGATTAATTTTAAAGCTGTTCCGCCGTTGACTTTCATATTATTTTCAGGTATAATTTACATTATCTCGCAATAATTCTATCTATAATTATTAAGAGATAATAACTGGATCGAAAAAAACCGATAACGTTCCAAAAAAGTCTTGCTGGAGCAAGAGGGAAAATATAGCTGATATATATCCAAAGTATCTCCTCTCAGTAGAGGAATCCAAGGAAGGGCCCCATTGATTTGGGGCTCTTTTTTCAAGAAAATCATAGCACAAAAATCTTAGAAGGCCTATCCTCTCTCAAAAATTAGAGGGTATGTTTTTATGTATATATCTAACACTATATGCTGCAGAGCAAGCGCAGCCAAAGTCCAACTTTTGAATAGAGCATTCTTGCTGATGCTTTGTCTCTTCTTTCCCTTTTCCTTATGTTCTAATCAATGCACTCCCAATGAGCCTTATGATTATGAAGTTTTGACCCTTAGTGCAGCGATCGTTGATCATTACTTCTTCATTAGTGAGAATGAACTGAAAGCGGTATCCACTGAAAAGGGGGGATGGGCTCCTATCGACTATTCCACTTTAAAAGCGATTATGGAGCAAGGGATCAATGTTTCAAAGATGGTTACGGGGGGAAGTGGCGCAAATGTCATTAAAGGGATGGCTCAACTGGGAGATAAATGTGGCATTGTTGGGAAAGTTGGAGACGATGAAAAGGGGAAATATTACGCAAAAAAGCTGAAAGACTTGGGGATTACTCCCCTATTTGAGAAAGGGTCTCTTCCAACAGGGCAAGCGATCTGTTTGATCACTCCTGATGGAGAGCGGACGTTTCGCACCTATCTAGGTGCTTCCCATAGCTTATCGAGTCTTTGTTTAGGAGAAGAGATTTGGCCTAAACATTTAAAACTATTTCATGTTGAGGGATACCAACTATTAGATCGAGATCTGATCGTTCGCGTTCTTAAATATGCAAAAAATCGGAATGTGAAGATCTCTCTTGACCTTGCAAATATTGAAATTGTGCGGCGGAATAAAGAGTTTGTCGAAGATATTCTGAAAAAGTATGTCGATATCGTATTCTGTAATGAGAGAGAGGCGCAAATCCTGACCGACTCTTCTGCTCGCGAATCGTGTCATCTGCTCGCAGAGTGGTGCGAAATTGCTGTTGTCACAATGAGTGAGCGTGGCTCCTGGGTACAGAAAGGAGACGATCGCATCTTTATGGAAGCCCTTTCTACAACTGGAGTTATCGATACAACGGGGGCAGGAGATCTCTATGCTGCTGGATTTCTCCATGGGTACTTAAAGGGATATCCGTTGAAAAAATGTGCCTGGATTGGGGCCTTGACATCGTCCTATGTGGTGAAACGGATTGGTGCTGAAATTTCAGAAGCTGTGTGGGAAGAGATTCACGAAAGGATTTTAGCAGAGGGAATGAGCTTTGACACTTGAGATAAAAGTCTCTTCATGGGAGATGGGGATGGACCATGCCTTAAGTTGTCTGAGAGCTTGCTCTCCAAACATGTCGATTCCATAGGCGACTTTCCCCCCTTTTTCCTGCACAAGATTTAAAAACAAGGTTTTTTGAGGGGAAATAATTACGTCGAGTGCCAAGCAATTCTCTCTGATTCGCCCCTTTGTGATCGGCGTGTTTCCTATTTTCTCCCCCATCCCAACAGAGGTTGTATTGATGATCACTTCGTAAGGACAGGTATCCACCTCTTCTAAAGAGATGGCGCTCCCCTCGACCTGTGTGGCCAGGCGTTTTCCTTTTTCCTGGCTTCGATTTGCAATAACGACCTTCCCGCCTCGTTGTTTCACTTCGTACGCAATCGCTTTCGCGGCCCCTCCTGCGCCAAGAAGTAGGACAACTTTCCCGGCAATGGTTCCCTTTTTCTCTAGGGCATCTAGGGCTCCTTTTCCATCGGTGTTTAGTCCATGCCACTCATCCCCTTGCCGAATCAAAGTATTGATGGCTCCGATCTTTCTCGTCTCGGGATCGATCGCATCAAGAAAGGGAGCGACCTTTTCTTTAAGGGGCATTGTAACGCTAATCCCTCTAAACGGAAGGTCCTTTATGAGGTTAAAGAAACAAGGGAGCTCTTCTTCTTGGAGAGGGATTTTTACGTAGACCCCATCGAATGCTTCCTTCTGATAGTGACGATTATGGACAAGATGCCCAATGCTATGACATACGGGGTCGCCGATTAAAGCATAGATCTTAGTCGATCGATTCAGGGTATCAAACCGGTAGAGGGATTGGAGGGTATCAAGACTTAGCTGACCTGGAGCCGACTCTTTATCCCAATAACAATAGGTGAATGGGGCATCCACAATCGGTGCCAAAATCCGGGTGATCTCCCCTTTTTCTCCGAGACACATCCCAGCAACATTTTCCTTTTTGCGGACGAGAGAGAGCATTCTAAGGGCATCTGTAGACAGGTTCGCGTAGGTTGCAAGCTTATAAAAAGCTCCCCGCCTTTCCTCCATCTTCTTTAAAATTTCTTCTAGATTCTCAGGCGTTTCTTCAAAATTGTGGTAAGAGACGATCGTTGGATAGTCAAGAAAAAACGGTGCATCCCATTCAAGATCGATATAATCAGGATTTAGGCTCAGAAGCTCTAAAAATTTTTCTTCCCTTTCTCGCTCATTCCCTGGAAAAGCTCCCCCATGCGCCTTGTTTCTGAGGGTAAAAATGACAGGAAGTTTGGCTTCGTTTCGTAATTTTGAAAGGTGCTGGAGATCTTGTTTCTCCATGAGATCGATCCGAAATTCCAAACACTCTGCTCGCTTATTGGCAGCGCGAATCGCTTCCCTTGCCTCGTTAAACTTTCCTTGAATGCTCACCGTTAACATACCCTACTTATACTTTGATCTTGTCTATTCTTGCAAATCCCTCTTATGATGTGGTATAACGGAAGGGATATGGCACTATTGACACTCGGGCCAAATGGCTCTCTTGCTCATGAAGCAGCAACCCTTCTTTCCCCACGAAAAAAGGTTCAGTTTGCAAGCTCGATCGACGAGCTCTTCTTCCGTTTAGCAGACAAGGAGATCACCGAAGGAGTGATTTCCATCGAAGTAGGCGGTGAGTTTATTGAAGATTCGATTTCCCATTTGATGAAGTATGATTTTTCGATCACACGGAAAGTCACCTTTCCACTTCACTATCACCTTGTTGGAGAGGGAGAAAGTTTGACTCATTTGTACGGGCACCAAGTGGCTTTCGAAGGGTGTCGGACTGCGCTTCACACCCTTTTCCCTGCTGCAAAGCGGATGATTGCTCCCACTGTTGGGCATGCTGCCTTGCAGTACCAAGCCAATCGGGAGGGGGCAGGAGCGATTGTTACTCCTTTCGCTGCTAAGTTTTACGATCTTCCCATTCTTGCAGAACGGATCGAAGATGAAGAGGAGCTTCATGCCACTTTTTTTGCGATCGGAAAACACCCTCCAAAGAAAAAATCGCCGAGTGGTTCTGCCTTTTTAATCTTTAGTGAACCGATGGCATCCATTGGGAAACAAATCGCTGATCAGGCGCGGGAACTCAAGATTCCCCTTCTCAAACTCAAAAATCTTCTTTTACAAGAAGGGCATACTCCATTATATTTCATGGAAGTAGAAGGACACATCGAAGACCGTCCCATGCGGACCTTCTTTGAGTCCTTAAGCAATAAATACCTGATTAAGCATCTAGGATCCTATCCTTTATGAAAAAACATCCCCTTCATCTAACAGGAGATCTCCTGGAAGATGAAACATTTTTGAAGACCCTGAAAAGGCATCAGGGGCGGTTTGTCTTACTCACCGATGAGAACGTCGGGGCTCTCTACAGCAAGCCCTTTTTAAATTTTATGAATGACCATGAACTCGAATGTGCACATGTCACCTTTCCTGCGGGTGAATCTTCGAAAACACGTGAGACGAAAGAGAGAATCGAAGATGAACTTTTAGCGAAAAAGTTTGGCCGCGATACCCTTCTGATCACAATGGGTGGAGGCGTTGTGACCGATCTCGGGGGGTTTGTTGCGGCAACCTATCTTCGGGGGATCCCCTATCTCTCAATTCCGACGTCACTCCTTGCGATGGTTGATGCAAGTATTGGAGGGAAGACAGGGGTCAATGTGAAGGAGGCAAAAAATGTGATTGGCGCGTTCTATCCTCCAAGCGCCCTTTTTATAGACCTTTCGATGCTTTCAACCCTTCCCGATCGCGATATTCTTTACGGGAGTGCAGAGGTTTTGAAAGCAGCCTTGATTTCAGACTCCCCATTTTATGACTATTTAGAGGAGCACGCAGACCTTTGGAACGTCCGTGATCAGGCATTTCTCAAGAAAGTGATCACCGAAAGTATTAAGATCAAACAGAAAGTCGTCGAACGGGATGAAAAAGAGGGTGGAGAGCGGCGGGTTCTCAACTTTGGACATACCATTGCTCATGGCATCGAAACCCTGGAAGAATATCAAATGCCCCATGGAGAGGCGGTTGCACTAGGGATGATTGTGGAAGCGTTGATTGCTTATAAAATGGGACATCTCAAAGAGACCGATTTTGATGCGATCACTTCCCTTATCAAGAAGATGGGATTTGCGCTTAAGCTTTCTAAAAAGGTGACAACGCCTGCCATGCAAGAAGTGATCCTCCGCGATAAAAAAGCAGCGGGTCAAAAGCCCCGATTCGTGATTCTTGATGGGATCGGAAAAGTTCAGTCGTACAAAGGGGACTACTGCACCTCGATTGATGAGACCCTGCTTGAGGAAGCTTTGGGGTGGATGATCGCGGAGTTTGGGACGTGAACTATACCATTGAAAAAAGCAGGCTCAAAGGGACGATTGAGATTCCCCCTTCGAAGTCTCATACCCATCGGGCTCTTCTCTTCTCCCTTGTGGCAAATGGGGTTTCCAAAATTCACAAATATCTCGACTCCCCTGATAGCGCTGCGATGCTCAAAACCATTCAGCAACTCGGAGCCAAAGTGGAGAAAGAGGCTGATACTCTCACCATCGAAGGGGTGGGAAACGATCTGCATCCTTCTGATGATGTGATTAACGCGCAAAATTCAGGGATCGTCCTCCGGTTCATTGGCGCCCTTTCTGCTCTCATTCCAGGCTACACTGTTATTACCGGTGACCATTCGATCCGCACCCGACGCCCCGTGAAACCGCTCCTTGATGCGCTAAAACAACTCGGCGTATTAGCAGAAAGTATGGCGGGTGATGGGTATGCTCCCATTATTATCAAAGGGCCCCTCACATCTGGCAGTTGCACCCTTGATGGAGCAGACTCCCAACCGGTATCTGCACTTTTGATTGCAACGTCCTTTGCACATGGAGCTTCTGAAATTCATGTGACTAATCCTGGGGAAAAGCCGTGGATCGACCTGACCCTCTCCTGGCTTGACTTTTTGAAACTCCCCTATGAAAACAACGACTATACCCACTACAAAATTCCGGGGGGCGCGACCCTCTCTCCCTTTGAATATACGGTTCCCGGAGACTTTAGTTCTCTTGCTTTTCCTGTGAGCGCAGCACTCATCACCAAAAGTGAGATCACCATTGAAAATGTTGACCGCGATGATGTGCAAGGAGACAAAAAGTTCCTAGATTTTGTTCAAGAGATGGGAGGAGTCCTTGAGTTTTCTGGCCGTACTCTCCATGTCAAAAAAGGGGGGCCGCTTCAGGGAAAAACTTTTGATATCAACGATACAATTGATGCGATCACCATCCTTGCCGTCCTTGGGTGTTATGCTGAAGGAGAAACCATCCTCACCAATGGAGCCATTGCGCGCAAGAAAGAGTGTGATCGGATCCATGCGATTGCAACCGAGCTAAAAAAGATGGGAGCTGATATAGAGGAAAAAGAGGATGGGTTGGTGATTAGACGCTCTGTTCTTCGAGGGGCTACTCTTTCGACTTACCATGACCACCGGATGGTCATGTCACTCAGCGTCGCAGCGATGGGCGCAGAAGGCCCTTCTACGATCGAAGGGGTGGAATGTGTTGCCAAGACCTATCCGAACTTTAAAGAGCATATGAAAGCGCTAGGAGCCAAGATCACATGAATATCGTCCTCTTTGGGCTGAAAAGCTCAGGTAAAACGACCTTTGGAAAGCAACTTGCCGAAAAACTTGGCAAAGCTTTTATCGACACCGATCGTTTGATTGAAGAGACCTACCAAGCCAGTCGACAAAAAAAGCTCACCACCTGCCAAATCTATCAAGAAGTAGGCCCTGTGACTTTCCGCGCTCTTGAATATGAAGTGATCCAATCGCTCCAGGATGTGCAAAGTTCCATCATTGCTGTGGGGGGTGGCGTCATGCTCCTCCATGAAAACGTTGAAGCGCTGAAGAAAAACAGTCACCTCTTCTATCTTGTGTTTGATCGAGAAGCCCTAAAAAAGCGGGTCCTTGCGCACGATCCCCTCCCCGCCTTTCTCGATCCTAATGATCCTGAATCCTCCTTCGATAAAATGTACGATGAGCGGGATCACTACTACAAGAAGATCACAGCTACCCAGATTAATGTGACAACGATGAAAGACAAAGAGGTCATCGACAAAATTTGCGAGAGTATTAAAAGTGGGAAGTAACACCTTTGGAAACCTCTTTCGGATCACCACCTGGGGAGAATCCCATGGAAAAGCGATAGGTGTTGTTATCGATGGATGTCCTGCAGGACTTCCGATCACTATTGATGAGGTCAACCAAGAGCTTTCCCGTCGCGCTGGTGGAAAATCCCCCTACACCACTCCTCGCGGCGAAAAAGATCAAGCCGAGATCCTCTCCGGCACTTTTGAAGGGCAAACAACAGGCGCCCCTATCTCAATCATCATCTATAATCAAGATGCCGACTCCTCGAAATACGAACCGATTAAAGAGCTTATGCGTCCTGGTCACGCGAACTTTACCTATCTAGAAAAATATGGGATCTTTGACTACCGTGGAGGAGGACGCTCCTCTGCGCGCGAGACCGCCTGCCGCGTTGCTGCAGGAGCCATTGCAAAAAAACTCCTCGCCCACTTCAATATTAAGACCACCGCTTACATCTACGCAATCGGCCCCGTTACCATTTCCTCCGTCGATCTCTCCCACCTTCCCAACAGCTCCCTCTCCTGCCCCGATGCGAAAGCAGAGGAAGAGATGATCAAAGCCCTCGATGCAGCAAAAGCCGACCACGACTCCCTTGGAGGAATTATTGAATGTACAACGGAAAATCTTCCCATTGGACTCGGCGATCCTGTCTATGAAAAACTCGAAGCGAATCTTGCAAAAGGGATGCTCTCGATCCCCGCTAGCAAAGGGTTTGAAATTGGGGAAGGATTCCATGCTGCCCGCCTTCGCGGCTCTGAGCATAACGACGGTTTCACCACCGACTCGTCAGGCAACATCGTTCCCGCCTCTAACCATGCCGGTGGCACCCTTGGCGGTATTACAACAGGCCAGCCGCTCATCTTTCGCGTTGCCTTCAAGCCCACCTCTAGCATCAACAAAACGCAAAAAACTGTCGATACCCAAGGCAACCCTCAAACCTTTAAGCTTCCCGAAGGCTCACGCCACGACCCGTGCGTGACCCTCCGCGCAGTCCCCATCGTCGAAGCAATGGCCGCCTGCGCACTAGCCGACGCCCTCCTCGCCGCCCGCTCCTCCAAACTCTAAACAGCCCAATTGCGGTACTCTTCCAAACTAATTTTGTATCGAGCTATATTTCCTTCATGAAGTCCCATTAACTCTCTTTCAACGACTTCAGCCAACTTTCTCTTATCGGCACAGGAGGTCTTTTCGACTTGCTGCTGGATATATTTTGTTGCATCTTTCCTTTTGATACACAGGTGAACAACAGCCTTGACAATTTGTGTGATTTCATTGCGGTAACGCATTCTGAAAGGATCTGGCTCACCAATCGTTTTCCTTGTTGCTGCATAAAGAGAACAAGAGCGCTCATAAGCCCAGACAAAAACATCTCTTAAAAGCTCTACTTGATTGAGTTCATAAATACCCAGCAATCCACTGACATAAACAGATTCAGGAACATCAACAAAGGAAAGAGGGCACAAGTTTTTCTGTACGAGTGGAATATTCGCAGCGAGCCTTGAGACTCGCTTATTCACATCCTCAAAAGGTTGAAGATAGGGAAGATGAACCATAAGAAAAAAAGCTTGTTCGAAAGGATCAGTAATTTCTTTCGCTTTACTTAAAGCAAGATCAAAACATTCCTCAATAAGCTGAGGAATAGCCGTAGGTAAATACACTGTCGATGAAATTCCTACTGGAATCGATCTTAAGCGGCCACATGCAGCAGGATCTCCCAAAAGGTTATTTGAGAGGAGAGCATGCAAATTCATCATCGTAAACCGATCTATCTCAGTGGGTGATTCAATGAGAAACTCAATCGCAGCTTTATGGTTCAAAATCATTTGCGTCTCTTCTAGATTTTTACCTAGAGAAGGTTCATTAAACTCAAGGAGACGCTCTGTTTCGAGTAAAGAATAGGTATTTCCTTCTAAACGACTTGAATTCCAGGACAAATCGATCAGTAATCGTTGATAGATTTTCCGCGCGTAAGTTCCGGCTGGGAGTCCATGCTCACCAGAATCTCCAAGAGCATACAGATTCTTCCTGATAGATGTTGGTAAATAATAGGTCACATTAGGACGGTAGCTATCGAGGAATTCCTTATTGTAGTTCACATGAGACCTTAATTGAATTGGCTGCGCTATGGCCTCTAAAATAAGGCGCCCCTCGCTTGAGAGAGGAATCATGCCATCATCTCTCTTAACGGGCTGGTCGCTACCCAGGCTGTTGCTTCTTAATCGATACTTTCTCCCTTTAAGCTTCCCTTCTGAGATGAGAGACCCCTCATCTATTAAGAGACTCAGATACCGCTGAACTGTCCTTCGAGGAATGACCCTACCAAGTTGATCCATAATCTGGCCGATTGTCGCTCCCTCAGGATACTGAGCAACAATGTCTAACAAGCTTTGAAACCATTCATTTTTACTTTTTTTTGGCACAAAACCTCTTATTTGGCGCATAAAAAGGGAGGCATACCCCTGATATGGCGCATATTAATATATATGCGCCATATCGTCAAGTTTTATGCCAGATCGCCTACTAGCCGCCCGCTCCTCCAAACTCTAGGGATAGTGAGCATCCGTTCCGAAATAGATTTTTGCATCTGAAGATCTAGGAGGTTTGTTGACACGCGCGATGGTGGGATTAACTCCCGACTCCAATGCATGAAATATCTCCTTTTCTTTCTTATGGCCCACGGCAGCTTTATCAAGGCGTATACGTTTGATTCCTTTATCAAACAATGAAGAAAGCGTCTGTGTTACAGTGAAGAGATTCAACAAATATTGACGATCTTTTGTCTCTGTAACACCAAATTTAGTTTCTAAATCTTTACCTGTTAATGTATGGTCTGCTGGATTTTTTTGGGAAATATTATCTGTGGAGATCGGAGTGCGGTAATAGATTAAGTCACACCCATGTAAATAGAGGTGCTCAATTTTGAGCTGATCTACCAAGTCTCCCAAATAATTTAGCACGTCGCTCTCAAGGAGGAAGCATCTTTGGAAATCCAAGACCTCTAAGTGGGGGAAAATTCTCGGGATTTTCTCCAAAAGAGAAATCAAGTGAGTCGTACGAATCTCAGAGCCGGAAAGGAACGACATTTTCGTCATAAATGGCGCTGCCGGATGAAACAATTTATTATCATCAGGTAAAGGAAAATAGCGTCCAAACTCATCAGGACGGCTAGAATCATACTCCGTTACGATTTTATGAAGGTAGTGATTCAGTGAAGTCATCATTTTTTGGAGATTATCTTTCTGAGCCCCAAAACTTACACTACGTTCGACAAATTTTGGATACAGGACCATCCGTTCCGTCCCTCCTACATATTCATCGGGAACTTCCATGAGGGGTTTTAGATCCTCCTGTTTATCAAACTGACACGCTGAAAGGTCAAAGCATGCAATTCTTGGATACTCAGCGCTTAATTGAACAAGCTCGGTTGAAGAATAGATTTGTTCAGAAGGTGATTCTAGAACAAGGGTATGGACATGCGCTAAAAGAGTTTTATATTTAGGATTTTTAAGTTCCTCTGGAGTGACCCCTTTGAGTTTTAATCGGTGCACATGGTGGGGTTTTGCTAGAAAAGCATCGAGCGCTTCTGGAGTCATACTTTTGCACAACGCGGTCATGTCAATAGAGAGTTCGACCAGCCCTGAGGGAATGAGAAAAAGATCATTATTCGAAATAGGAGTATCTTTGAAATGAGTCCCTTTTTGCACATAGCCCTCAGATAGTCCCCATGTAGGCTGTGAATAGTCTTTGTAAACGCCTCCTGAATATCGTTTAAAAGTCATTCCTGCAAGGTGTAGACACTCTACTGGGTTAGGAAGTTTTGAAACAGTTTCAGGAGTTACAGGAAGAAGGCCGCGGAAAAATTCTGTTGTGATTGCCTCTTCTTTAGATGTGGCTTCTTTTCTTAGGCTTTCTTCTAATTGACCAATTGTTTTTTCTTGTCCAGCTGTTTTTTTTCTTTCTGCTTCGAGATCACAAGCGACATCTTCGTTTATTTTGCTCAGTCTTTCATTTTCCTCTGTTAATCTCAGCGCAAGTTTTTCTGCTTCATCCACACGGCCAGCCTTAGCTATTGCCTCACTCGATTGACTTGCGATGTTCTTTAGCCTCTCAAGCTCTTTTTCATTATGTGATTTCGGGAGCGCGTTCAGACGGGTCATTTGAATGAGCCCTGGGGCAAAGACCAAAGGAACATAGAGAATCACACTGCTGACAGTTGCAGCAACATGATAAGCTAGATCGATCAGATCCTGGGTAAATGAAAGTTGCTGTGTTTCTTTTTCCATCGCGCTATTCACTGAATGGCAGTGGTCATTGGCGCCGAAATTGGAAGAGAGGAGATGCGCAAAGGTAACCCCCATATTTTGAATGAGTGAAGCTCCGGCAGCAATAGGAAGAACTGCAGCCCATACTCTTGCCATTACCATCGAATAAGATCCATCACGATTCGTGTGATGACTAATCGTTTGGATGCAATCAATCAAGTAGGAGTTTTTGAGCCCTTCGTACTTGTATTGACGGGGGATCCAATGATTGAAAGTCGTATTAAATGGGGTTGTTGAACCATAGGCGGGTGTAGTCATTAAATTAACCTCAAGTTTCCATCGTTTCGGACAAAAACAATAGAACGATAAGGGTATTATTGGGAAGGAAGTTTTTATTTCTTGCATACTTTTTATCGGATCATTACCATTCTTGTTCAATTCTAATCATTAACATCTAACTTGAGGTAAAATATGTCAGGAAGAGTTGAAGGCGGTGGATCGAGCTGGTGGAGTTGGTGTTGTTGTTGTGGAAGCAACGATGATCCCGAAAGAGAGCCGATTAATGGACATTCTGGATCAAGGACCCCTCCGACTACACGTGTGCGCGCCGATTCTCCTGGAGGAACTCCAACGAATTATGGGGGGTACCAGGCTGAACGTGGAGCCACTGGAGAACCTGAATCTCCATTAAAGTAAGATTCAATCTTTGGGCCAGGTAAGGGTCCAGAGAGTGCAGCCGGCGTAGATGCCTGGGAGCCAGAAGAGCCAACCGATAATCGTTGTCGTGAGGATCATGCTGAGAACGCCCGCAACAAAACCGGCTGTTAAGATGGGCATGAGTCTGGACTTGAGAGCATGGACCCGCTGTTTGGCGGTTTGTCCTTGGAGGGTTAGGGAGAGATCGGTCGCATCGATGATCGCAATGTGTCCCATCCCAACTTGCGCAAGAATCATCGCTAAGGGACCAAAGAAAAAAAGGGAAATCAATGTCACGAGGGGCCAAAAGAGGCGCCATCCGATAGTCCGAAGAATAACATGGACACTTGAGGTCATCGCTTTAAAAGCTCCTTCCCCTTGGATCGGAACACGTTTGTCATGCAAGATCTTCCCGATCATATTTTCGAATGCAAAGTTTAAGATCATCGGAAAGACCGAGACCCAAAGGGCAATCAGGGTGAGAGAAGCTAGCCCAAGCGATTTAAAAATCCCCCAGGTGTAGCTAAACCAAGTCAAAGTGGACGCGGGCCAACTGGCATAAGCTGTGAAAAAAAAGGCTAGGGTCAGAATGAAAAATGAGAGGAGGGCTGCTAAAAGGGGTGCAAGCCAGAGATAAGGGCGCGCAATAAAATAGCCAATTCCTAATAAAGAGCAATTACTCGCCGTATAGCGCTGATCTGTCATAACGAAAAATGGGTTTTAAGGGTTGTTCCAACCTCTTCAATAGCAAGGCGGGCCTCATCGATGAGTCCCCCCATCTGGAAAAAGCCGTGAACCATCCCTGAGTACCGTTTTAGGGTCGTGGGGACACCGGCCGATTGGAGTTTTTGTGCATAGGTTTCCCCTTCATCACGCATGGGATCATATTCTGCCGTGATGATAAGGGCTGGAGGAAGAGAGGAAAAGTCCTCTGCAAAAAGGGGCGAGATCTGAGGATGTTCGGGCCCCGTATTTTGCGGAACGTATTGTTTTTTGTACCACTCCAGAGAGTCTCGTTCTAATAGATAGCCTGAACCGTACTCTTGGTGCGAAAGGGATGAGAAGGTCAGATCGGTTTGGGGATAGACAAGAGCTTGGAAAGAGATCGGCACAGGAGAACGCCCTCGCATCAGATGAGTCAAAACGGCTGCAAGGTTCCCTCCCGCATTTTCTCCTGCCACAGCGATTCTTCCATCACCGTTGATTTCTTTGTAGTGGGTCACTAACCAGAGGAAAGCCTCTTTTGCAGCGTGAAGGGCATGGGGAAAAGGGTGTTCGGGGGCCTTAGGATAATTGATCGAAGCGATGAGACACCCACTTGCTTCCGCTAAATGGCGACAAACAGAGTCATGGGTATCGATATCCCCTTTTACAAATCCACCCGGATGAAAATAGAGAACACATGGGAGAGGTTTATTCTCTTGGGGATAGTAGAGACGGATCAGGAGATTCCCTTCAGAGGTATGAATGATATGATTCATTACTTTGGCAAGAGGTTTCGGCTCACCCGCTAAGGGTTTCATTTTTGTCGGGCCTCGCCGAATTTCTGCGAGAGAAAGGCGACTGAGCGGAGGATTTTTTGCCTCCCGTGTCACTGCAATCATTTCTTTCAGAGTTGGATGGAGCATACGTCCCATTATCCCTTTCAAGGGACAAAATGTAAAATAATATTTCTTAAAATAATCTTTATAGACTATACTCCCTGGCAATGTGATTAACCAATCAGAGGAGTTATGATGAAAACCCTTCTCTCAGTGTTCCTAGTACTTTTAGGAATCAATCTTGCAGCCGATGAAGGGCTGTATGCTAAAGGACGACAAGTTCCTGTTATCTTAAATGGTGGAGAACATCTCCTTGTCGGGAAAAGTCGTGATGGAAAAGTGCAAATTGAAGATGGGGCTATATTCAAAGCAGTCACATCGACTGAAGCGGCAACGGTTTACGAAGATTGGGACTACCATGAACATGTGGTCTTTTCTCCGAATCCATACCCAGCTGGAGGTTCGGAGTTTTACGTTTTGAATACTGACCGTGGAGAGTTCATCCATGCCAATCTTTATTCAATGCCCAACCCTGATAACGACTACACTCAGCGGATCTTCCATATCGATTCTTACGATGGAGAAGTGATCCTTCGCACTCGTAAAGGGGTCGAGCAAACATGGGAAATTGAAAAGAAAGACCTCGAACATTTAGTGGAATGGGAAAATGGAGATCGTGTGATCATCGGGATGAACAGCAACTGGTTTGCCCGCTTTTCCTCTGATTGCAAATACATTCTCGTGAACTGCGATAAACATCAACGGACAACACACGTCCGGATTCGCCCCTCTAAAAACTAGTTTTTTTGCCCCACAAGGTGTTGTGGGGCCTTTTTTCTTTCAAAAAATTTCTCGAATCTTCTAAAATCTCTTACTAAAAAATCCTCTTGGAGAGAAAACAATGAAGAAGTTTACCCTATTTTTCCTTCTACTCACCTCGGTGTTATTTGCCGAGCGTCCTTTCGATGACCCTCCACAGCAAGAATCTTTGAGGCCAAACTTCATTCTTGCAAGAGGAGAGCACTTCATCTTAGGGATGAGCCCCGATGGGGTGATTGAACTCGAAAATGAGTGCCAATTCAAAGCAGCGGATGGGTATGCTTACGCCCTTCAATACTGGGACCTAAACGACCGTGTCACCTTTACCCCAAACAATCACTTTTTCGGAGGGAGTGAATTTTATATGGTCAATCTCACAAAAAATGAATCGTTGAAGGTAAACCTCTGGCGGGGTCCTAACCTCGATAATCCTCGGACCTCTCGTCTTCTGAAGGTGGATGAACTGCGCGAGGAGATTGTTCTTTCGAATAGCGATGGAGTGAAATCTCGTTGGAAGATTCAAAGGGATGATTTCTCTAAGATCCAAGAGTGGTGGAAACTTGGCGCCTCTGTCATCGTAGGGAAAAATAATGGAGGTTTCGTCTCAAGGTGGTTTTCAAGTGACACCCATGTTCTCGTCTGCTATCGCGCCAAGCGTCACAATCTCTACGTTCATGCAACCCCCATTCCCCTCTAACACAATAAGGAGTCACAAAAAACATGGATAAAACACCATCAATTACCCCACCTCCTAGCCCCACACCAAGTCCTCACCCAGAGCCGATGAAACCCTTTGATCGAATGATGATCGTCCTCTTCTCAACGATCTCCGCGATCATTGCGTATCGGAGTATGAGTCCAGGATTTTGGCAAAAAGGGGTCTCGATCACAATCTTTTCCGCTGGCACTGCCTATGCCTTTGGCGTCAATTGTCGCTGCTTGCAAAAAACATTCAAGAGAGCGACGAATGGTTTTGACGGATGCACTCTAGGTGGAGAAGGAGGAGAAACAACCTATTATCCCTCCTTCCCCTCTACAGGTGGATGGTGGTCGTTTGGTGGATCTGATCAAGGAGGAAGCTTCGAGAGACAAGATAGCTCAATTCGCCATAGACCTCCTGCAACAGGTGGAGTTGGAGGAAAAGGAACTTTCGAAGAAACAGATGACTAGCGCGGTTAGGGATTGACCAGAATGGTCCCTCAACATAAATAAGGATTATGGATGAGGATTTTTCGTTTTCGGCGCAAAGCTTTAAATATTGGGAGATTTTCCTGTCGTGGCTCTTTAAGTATCCAAGCCGGTGCTATGAGCTAAAGGGAGATCAATCTCGCCATGTCTATGAGAATCCTGCAGAGGGGCTTCACCGATTTGCAAGGTCGTATCGGGAGCGGCAAGCCTCTAAAGGGATCATCTGCCGCGTCACACCCGATTTCAAAGATATTGAGAAAGGAGGGTCGATCCTCAAGCAGGTCTATGAGGCGATCGAAGATCCTCAGCTATGTGAATGGGCATCGATGGAGATCTTATCGAAAGTAATGGCCTACCGGAACTTGAAACAGGGACATACCATCCCCCTTGCCGTTATGGGAAAAGATGGGTGCATGGGGATGACGACTTATGTTGTCGATCGGGTCTTTGATTTATGGAACAAGATCCGGGCGTTTGGACTCGTTCGAAGCGATGGGATCGGAGCTCCGATTCTTTTATTTCGTGGAACCGATTTTTCCTTTTTAACGGAGGGGGGGCGCGCTTCGATCATCAGCGATTTAGATCCTCGCGGACCAGGATGGACACTCTTTGAGAAGGGGCAAAAAGGGATTCAGGAGTGGCTACGGAAGGAAAACCGTCCCGCGCGCGTTGTAGGACATAGTTTAGGAGGAGTTGTTGCCGCCTACACGTTGATTCATGAGGCCGATTGGATGAGTTTGGAGTCTTATGAATCCTCTTATGCGTTTAACTTTCCTGGAGTCACTCCAGAACTTGCTGAGGTGTGGGAAAAACTCGAAGATCGACCGGCGTTTACGGGCTTTGTCTGTCGGGGTGATCTTGTCTCAAAATTAGGAACTCTTTTTGGAAAGGTGATGGAACTCTCCTTAGAAAAACCTCTTTCTCCTGTGCGTGCGCATGAAATGCTCCTCTTTTCAGAGCCACGTGGATATTTGCAAGAGGTGGATGTTACGGTGGAAAATGGTTCCGATTCTCGGGCATTTTATTCAAAACTTCAAAAACAAACTTCTTCCGTAATATATGAGTTTGGGTTAAAGTTCCTATTTCCCAACTAGGAGAATGTCAATGGATATCGATCCCGCAATTTTAGAAGCCCCTTATTATGATGAAGTCTTGGTGGATGGTGATGTGAAAGCCGTCGCTCCCCTCCTCACTCTTTATGAGGGTCTCGTGGCCTGTATGGAGACGGAAACCTATGCTCAAGAAAAGCCACACCTTGTCCTCTATTATCGCCCGACATGTCCCTACTGCAAGAAGATCGAGCAGTACTTGAAACAAGAGAAGAAGTGGGACTCCTTTCAGAAAAAAGATATTCGGGATCAAACAGCGCTAAATGAGCTCATCGAAAAGGGAGGGAAACGTCAAGTCCCCTGTCTTATGATTAATGGGAAAGCGATGTATGAATCGAATGATATTCTCAACTGGTTAAAGGCGAATAAAAACAAATACTAGATAGTGTCGTCAAATGATTCGCTCTGAAAGAGGTTTTTCTATGAGAAAAGTTCAAGGCGGCTGATACAAAGAGCCCCAAATGGGCTCTTGAAGGAAGCCAACGTAGAAATTTTCCATAAAAAAACCTAAGGTAGAGTGAAGAATTTGACGACACTATCTAAGAGTAGACGGGAATAGGGGGAGCATGATCCCTATTCCCGACCCTCAAAAAACCATTGGAGGATGACAGAGTCCATCCAGTGAAATCCCCCTTTCTGACCTGGAATCCCTAAATAACCTAAATGCCCTCCTCGCTCGGTGATCAGCACGTCGACGTTGTCTGGCAACCCCTCTTGATCAAGGAGGTTACAGTCGACAATCGGATCATCAAGGGAAAAAAGGATATGACATGGCACAGCAATCGAATGGACAAGGCGTCCTGAGCTGCAAGCTTGGTAATACTCGGAAACGTCTTCATACCCTGATTGTGGCGCAATATAAAACTCGTTGAAGTCGAGGAGAGACATCTCTACTGGAATACGTATCGGTGGAAGCTCTTCAAAGACTTCATGGCGGAAAGCAACATCTTCTCGAAGAGCAGCCATAAAGTAACGCTCGTAGAAGGAGTTTTTCGAGAGGTGTTCAATAGTTGACTGGACGTGAACGGGAGGATTGATTGAAATGATCTTCTCAATCATCCCTTTTGCTTCTTCTCCTCGTTCTCCCCCCATTTTAAGGACAATGTTTCCCCCAAGGGAATAACCGATCACGGTTAAGGGGGAATGGGGTGCATCTCGTTTGATCTCTTTGACCGCTTCCCAGATATCCTCGCTCGCCTCTGAGTGATACATCTTCTTCGCGTGACCTCTTCCACTGCCACACCCGCGGAGATTTACGCGGACGGTTCGTATCCCTTTCTTGTGCAATTTTTTAGCCATCCGTACGATGTAACTTGATTGATGCGAGCCACAAAGGCCATGAAGGAGTAAGGCAGTCCGATCACTCTCTTTCCATCCCTTAGGTGTGGTGATCTCCATGACAAGCTTCTCACCGTCTTTAAGATAGACAAAACGTTTTAAGGAAGAGAGGCTACTGTTTCCAAAAACAAGAAAAGAGGCAGCAATGGTTTGTGAATGGCAACCTGTCCAAAGTGGAAATGGTTTAAAAACAGGCCGCTCTGACATCAAAGACTCCCCCCAGATTTTTCGATGCACTAAAGTATCGTAAGTGAAATATTTATCTCACTGACAATCAATACTATACCTAACGTTGTTCAAAAGCTGGGAATTTGCTGCAAAGGAGGCGCAGCCAAAAACCAACTTTTGAATCATGTTAGGTATAAACTGTTTGGTAATTCGCGGGGTCTAGACCCATTGGTCGGTCCCCTATATTTATTTTACAAAGGGGAAATTTTTAGAAAAAGGGTTTTTAAAACTTTTTTTGTGCAGCTTATGCTGAATCATTTATGGCAGCGGAATGGAATAGAAAAACACAAGACACTCAGTTCCAGGGTTTCTAAAGCCGAGACTCGCATTTGAGATGTGATAAAACATCCCCCCGAATCTTGATTTATTCTTAAAGCGGTAGGAGAGCTCTGCAGAGGAGCGGTACTCTAATGGGAAGCCGAGTTCCATCCCTCCTCCTTTTATATAGATTCCAGGAGCAAAGCTGGGAGTAAAAACAAGGAAGTCAGTCAAGAAGATATCAAAGGCAATCCCTGTATAGATGTACCCCGATCCACTTGAAGTCCCCATCACTCCAATAAGAGGACGGAAAAAAAGCATGGAATTGCGATAAAAAGGAAAATCAGAGCGGTATTCGACCTGAAAATTGACAGACTTTTTGTTTCGAACGATATTAAACACCCCTGCTCCAATATTGAGGAGTTTCGGTTCTTCAATTGGTGGTTTTTCTGCCGCAAACAAAATAAGTGGAAACAGAAGGAGAAACACTGCTTTTTTCATGAGAGAGCCTCCACAAGAGCTTTCCCGAAAGGGGCTAAATCTGCAGGGGTTCGTGCGCTAATGAGGTTTCCATCAATCACCACGGCTTCATCAACCCAAATGGCGCCCGCATTTTCTAAGTCATCTTTAATCGCTGTAGTCCCTGTTGCTTTTTTTCCTTTAAGGATTTTTGCAGAGATCGGCACCCATCCTCCATGACATATGAAAGCAATCATTTTCTTTTCTTTATTCATGTCTTGAAGGAGCTGAAGGATTTCAGGAACTCTGCGGAATTTGTCAGGAGCAAATCCCCCAGGAATCAAGACGCCATCAAAATCTCCACTTTGAAGTTCTCGAAAGGAGATGTCACTTTTGCATGGATAGCCATTTTTACCCACGTAAGTGGTGTCATCTTCAAGTCCTGCAAAGACGACCTCAATGCCTGCCTCTTTCATTCGAATCACAGGGTACATGAGTTCCAAATCTTCGTAGGTATCATGGACAAGGGCAACGACTTTCATACGGTTTTATTTCTCCTCTTTCACCGGAATGTTTTTCCCCTCTTTGGGCGTCCCTTTTCTAAAGACGATTTTCATCACTCCATCTTTAAAGGTTGCTTTGGGATCTTGTCCCATATCTGCATTTGCAGGGAGAGGGATCCGGTAGGAAAATGAGCGGATCGCTTGTCGATAATATTTTCGCTCTGTTTCTTCTTCTTTTTTCTCCCCTTCAATCAGGACAAAGCCGTGGGTATGGGAGACTTCAATATCCTCGGCAGTCACTCCAGGAAGTGCCGCTTCGATCACGACCGTCTCCCCTTGTTCGTAGACACTAATTCCTGAGGAGTGTGAGGCCATCGAGACCGCATCATCATCAAAATGGAATGGAAAGTTCTCCCAGTAGGAGTCCATAGGAAATTTTTTCTTGAGCATCGTAATACCTCCTAACCTATACAGTCTATTTTTTACTTGAGATTCTTGTCAAAACTTTCGCTTTAAACTCCGATTTTTGTTATCCTTCTGGGCTATGGAAATTGAAACTTTTAGTTCTGCAGTTGGCGCCCTGGCTGTCAATCATGAGAAGGAGCCTGCAGAGAAGATTTACGAGTTTTTTCAGTCGATTGGTGGAAAGCAGTTCCTCTTTATGGGGAATGGATCCTACCTTGACTTTGTCCCTTTTCAAGAGGCAGGGAATCCATTGATCCGATATGGAAGGCAACTTTTCCTCCTTTTTAGACACTCTTTTTATTCCCCCACTTACACCTCAAACGGTTCAACCCCTTTCTCCGCGAAAGAGGTCGCCCAAACAGAAGGAAATGGGGCTGATTTTTTCTGCCGAGGAAACGATCAAGTTCTTCTGGACAGCGAGCGAGTTCAGGTCCTTTATCCTGATAACCCCATTGTGGAACGCCACTTTCTTTTTGCAACCAAAGCCCACCGAGACTCTTTTAAGGATATGACTAAGGAAGAGTTTGTAGAGGTCATGGCCCTCGCTAAGCGGGTCGGGAACCTCTTCGAAGGGAAAAAGGTCTACCTGTGCAAAACAGGTTTCGACGCTGGCCAAACGGTCCCCCATTTTCACCTCCACCTGATGATTGAAACGGACAAAACGGAAGGAATCTGGGGACGGCTAAAAGTCGCTAAAAACATTCTCTTTAACATGATCCCACTAATGAATAGCCGCCTTCAAGGCGAAGCTCTTTTACAAAGAGTCACGCAGTACCGAGGAGTCCTTGCATGCCCAACCTCTTAGAACGTCTTGAACTTGAATTTCCCGATAGCTCGAAGTCGACGCTCAAGAAGTGGCTTAAGGCAGGGCGCATTCAGGTAGACGGGATGAAAGTGACTGAACCCCATACCGCTGTGACAGAGGAAGCGAGGATTGAGCTCAAAGAGAAACAAAAGTTTCTCGATCTTGATATCGAAGTCCTCTATGAAGATCGGGAGATTGTTGTGGTGAATAAACCTGAAGGGGTTCTTAGCGTTGCAACGGTGTTCCAATCTGAAGAGACGGTCCATGGCGTTTTGAAAAAAGAATACCGCCGCGTTTTCCCTGTCCATCGCCTCGATCGAGAAACCTCTGGCGTGATGGCCTTTGCCTTAACAGAAGAGGGGCGCGAAGGGCTTAAAGATCAATTCAAACTCCACACGATTTACCGCGAATATCGCGCCATTGTTCGCGGGAAACTGGAGGGGTCTGGAACCTGGAAATGTCGCCTGTTAGAAGATCAAAACTACTTCGTAAGACCTCACCCCAAAGGGGATGTGGCGATCACTCACTACACCGTTTTGGAAACGCGCGGAAAAACAAGTGCGATTCAATGTATCTTGGAGACGGGAAAGAAAAACCAAATCCGCGCCCAATGTTTGGCTGCTGGCTACCCAATTTTGGGTGACCAGAAGTATGGAGATAGCTCGAGCCATCGCCTTCATCTTCATGCCTATGGTCTCGATTTCATCCACCCGACAACGAAAAAGAAAATGTCTTTCCGCTGTCCTGTTCCCTTTTAAAGGATTTTTCCACATACTGAGGTTATGAGAAAGTTATATCGAGAGCGTTGGGATAGAAAAATTGCCGGGGTCTGTGGTGGAATTGGGCAGTTTCTGAAAATGGACCCGACCGTTGTCCGCTTGCTGGCTGTTTTTATCTGTATCATTACTGCCTTTCTCCCCATGGTCGTTGCCTATATCATCGCCTGGATGCTCATGCCTCTTGGCCCTCCAACCTATATCCAATATGATTGCCGACGCCTTTACCGCTCGGTCCGCGACCGGAAAATTGCGGGGATCTGCGCAGGGGTTGCCGAAGCCCTCAAAATCGACCCGATTATCGTCCGCCTCGTGGCGATTATCGCCCTTATCCCCACAGGATTCTTCCCTATCTTCATCACCTACGTCGTGGGGATCGTTATCATCCCTGAGCGCCCTGAAGACCAAGTGTAAAAACAAAAATATGTATAAATAGTAGAAATAAAAAGATTGTTACAATTGTAGTGTAAGATATCATATGCTATACTATCCTAAAACTTTTTATTAAGGTAGAGGTTATGAAAAAGCTACTTTTAATTTTAGTTGGTACGATGATTGGTTTTGGAGGATATTTCCTTTATGATCACAAGAAACATCCTACACCAAAGTCACTGAATCTTCACCATGTTGTAAAACAAGCAGCACAGTTCAAGAAATGGGTAACATTCAACCCTAAAGAGAAGCATTTCGAAGCTTCGTTCCCTAAAAAGCCTCAGTCTGATGATCGGAAGCTTCCGATTCCAGGAAGTAGTGACTCTTTAGATTATCATGAATATTTTTGTGAGCTGGACGGAGACGTCCGCTACTCTGTCAGCTACACGATCCTCCCTGATGACTGGCTAAAATATGGAAATAGCCTAGTTCTTGGGGGTGCCCTTAAAGTGATGATGCAAGAGCTTGGAAAAACGGAGCTTGTCGGAAAGAATACAATTGATTTCAAATCATTCCCAGCCCTTGATTACGAGCACTATACCGTTGCCAAAGATGGGCAAAGAGAAAGCGCAGGGACCTTGGTTCTTGTCGGGAATGTCCTTTACAAGATCGAAATCTCTTATCCTCTAGAGCTCCATCATCAATTGCAAGATCATGTAGCGAACTTTATTGAGAATTTCAAGCCGGAAAAGGTTACAGTTTCTCAGCCTTCGAGCTCAGATACTGATAAAACCCAATCCCCACAATAAAGATCGTCGCGATCAGTAGGACAGAGACAGGATAGAGGATCTTTGTGACGTCTTGTTTCGCGACTTCGATCGTAAGGACGAGCCCTTCTAAAGAGAGCGCGGTGGCAATAATGATTCCAAATTTCGTGAGCGTTTTTCGCGTTTCTTTCAGCGGTTTTTCTGTTTGACCTTTGCGAATCACTTCCTCAAGCATCAGGTACTTGCCAACATCAATCACAGCCATAGAGAAGACGATCAGTCCCACTTCATCAAGGAGCTTATAAACGGTATAATTTCCTGTTGTCATATCAGAAATGATTCCATAGACAGCAGAAACCAGAATGCAAAGGGCGATCAAATAAAGAACGATGCACGCTGCAATATACCCGAAGTTAGAAAGGGTAACGATGGTTTTCACTGTATTTTGCTTCATCACTCTATAGATATGAAATACAGATCGAAAAGGCAAGAGAATTTATTTAACGCGAATTCGGGATTAGACCTCTATGATAACACTCATCTTTTTGCAATCTTTTTAGGAAAGACTGCTTGAAGATAGCTCTGCGGCTATCTACTTCGCAGATTTTTCTAAAAATCTCCTCAAAAATCTAAGCGTTCTCATAGGGGCCTAATCCCGAATTCGCGTTATTTATCTTTTTGTTCCTGATGAAGCTTTTCTAAGTGGTGAAGATCTTTTTGCGCATATGGATCGATCGAATAGGCTTGGATAATCCCTTTCCGTCCCGGGATTTCAATCTCTTTAAGATCTTCGAAGGTGAAGTGGTCTTTGACTTTTTCATAGACCGGTTTGGAGATAATAATGGCCTTTTCAATCTTTTTGGTGTAGCGCTCTAACCGAGAGGCAACATTGACGGTATCACCGATAGCGGTATATTCCATCCGCAGCTCGGATCCAATGTTTCCGATGACGGCAAGACCTGTGTGAATCCCGATTCCCATGCTAAGCCGTTTTCTCCCCTCTTTTTCCCATTTATCGGAGAGTTTATCAAGATGGAGCTGCATATGAATGGCGGCAAGCACAGCGTGAAGTTCTTGAAGTTTATCATCGAGGGGTGCTCCAAATTCAACCATCATTCCATCACCGATGAATTTATCGAGTGTTCCTCCATAGTTGAAGATCACTTCAATCATTTCCGTGAAGTATTCATTGAGGAGTTTGAGGACCTCTTCCGGAGGAAGCTCTTCTGCAAGGCTCGTGAAATGGCGGATATCAGAAAACAGAAGAGTAACCTTTTTCCGTTCCCCTTCAAGGGAGATCGGTTTATCGAGTTTCAAGAGTTCTTCTAGAGCGTATTGTGAGACGTAGCGGGCAAAGCCCAACTTTAATCGCTCCCGCTCTTCGAGCCCTTTTGCCATCACGTTAATCGCATTCGAAAGCTCACTGAATTCGTCGCGGGTATCGAGGGTGCTCCGCGTCGAGAAATCTCCCTTTCCAATACTTTTGACTGTGATGCAAAGCTGGCTCAGCGAGGTCGATACAAGCTTTGAGAGGAAGTAGGCAAAAATAATCGCGACAAAGATAGAGATCGCAAAGGCGATAAGGTCATAAAAGAGGAGCCTTTCAAGCTCTAAGTATATCTCTCGCGTCCGAACATCAATCCCTAAGATCGCAATCTGGTTCCCCTGGCTATCATAGATCGGAGCATACCCTGTGAGCCATGTCCCCCATTGATCAGAATAGATATGAGTGGTGACATAGGGAGATGATAGGCCAGTGGGAATTGCGAAACGAGAGGGATAGAGCTCCCCAAAGTTGCTCTCATCCTTGTTACTTTCAGAGGCGACGTCCATAATAAAGAAATAGTGATCGGAATCGGGATACTTTTTGATGAGATAGACATACTGAACATAGATATCAGAGCGGCGGTTCAAATCTCTAATTTCGAGCAGTCTATCGCTAAGTTTTTTGTAGTCAGAAGTGGTTTTATCTCCATGACTTTCAATGAAGCGTTGCACTTCATTGGCATCAACAAGTTGCTCGGAGTTAATGACAAGGGAGAGAATTTTACTCCGAATTTCCTCAAAAATTAAGCGGGAAGCCTCTCCATAAATAATAAAGAGAGCCAGCAATGTACTCATAAGCCCTAAGGCAATAAAGGAATAAAATAGTTTTGTCCGAAATTTCACGTGAAATCTCCCCCGCTCCTACCTCTCTTCATAGATGGATGATAAATTTACTTCAATATATTGAAAATAATCGAGGGGAGGCATAAGGTGTGGAGGTATGAGATTATTCCTCCTTTTTCTTTTACCCATTTCTCTCTTTTGTCAAGAAGTGACAAGGAGTTACGATTTTAATTACATCCGAGAATTTATCTATATCGGTGCAGGAAAAATCGAGATTAAACAAGGGGAGCGCAACCGCTTGACATTGACAGCTGAAGAGGCTTTAATGGATAATACCCTCTTAGCGGATCAGCGCGGGATATTGTCTCTTGCCCCAAAGGATCCCTTTTTTACAGGACGGTTTCCAGGAATCATGAAGGGTGTTCTTGAAGTTAAAGAGCTTCGGAAAATCGAGCTGAATGGAAGTGTCAGTGCTGATATCGATCATCTCAAAGGGGAAGACTTGACAATTGAGCTTTTGGCCGAAGGATCTTCCCTCATCGAAGGGGCGTTAGAACTCGAAAAACTCTCTCTAAGTATTGTTGGAAGCGCAGAGGCCGTCTTACGCGGAAATGCTGAGGAGCAATCGGTCTTTATTACGGGGGCTGGAGCCTATGCTGGTGAAAATTTTGTCACAAAAAAATCGATGATCCATATTCAAGGGGCAGGGACCGCCTTTGTGAATGCAACAGAGATCCTTAACGCCTTAATCATTGGGTATGGACACGTTCACTATGTGGGAACTCCCAAGATCAATGACAAAATCAGTGGGCAGGGGAAAGTTTCCCCTTATGTTGAAGGAATGAAACGATGAATACGTCCTCTCCCCCTAAAAACCGGCTCCTCCTTGGAGCCCTTATTGCGGTCTTAGTCCTTCTTCTCCTCTTTTTCCTCTCAATTCCTACCCTCATTTCGAGTGATGCGGGAACCCGCTTTATTGTCAGGATGGTTGAAAATAAAACAGGGGGGCAACTCTTTGTCAAAGACCTTTCTCTTGGATGGTTTTCAGATCAAGAGATTGAGGAGCTCCATTTTATTGAAAAAGGGGGCGGATCCCTTCAGTTTGATCACCTTACAAGTTCTGTCTCCTTTTGGAACCTCATCTTCCGCAGTGGAAGTATTGGAACGACACGAATTCAAAATCCGAAGATGACGATTCCTTCTGACACTCAGGTGAAAACCCCTTCTGAAAAAGAAAAGAAGGAAACCCCTCAAAAGGAAAAAGTCCCCTTTTGGGATCGCTTGAGTGGTCACCTGATCGTCAATAATGGATCGATCCAAATGCTTCAAGGAATCGAGCTGGATGTTATTCTTCCATCAAAAAATAAAATCTCGTCGTTATCCTTAAGCGGCACCTCCACGGGAGGCTCTTTTTCAGCAAACGGAACGTACGATGACATCTTTGTTGGAAACGGGAGTTTTAATAACTTTCCTGTTTCTGTTCTCGATTATTTTATTGCTCTTTTTAAACCTAAATATGAAAAGCTGGTCCTGGCAGCGCTAGGAAACACGTTAAACGGTTCGTTCTCTTCAACAAAAGAGGGAATGATCACTTTATCCGTCCGCACCCCTCGCCTTTTTGTCGATCTTTCGCCTACCTACAAAAGCAAGACCTTTGTCTTCGGAAGTGGTGGACGGTGCGCGTGGACGATCAAGCCAGAAGTCTTCAATACTTTTTCCCAAGAGCTCCTTTTAGAAACCGCAGCCCAAAATGAACTCGAAATTGAATCAGCAACGCTCTCTTTAGAAAGCCCTAAATCCGCAGCGCTAGAGGGGACGTTTAGCTTTTCAGATGGGGTTTTCCTTTCGAAAAAAGTGAATGAGAGGATTGCGGTGCAAAGCTTCACCACCACCTTTTCAACAGATCACCTAGAAAAGGGCATTGCCCTTTCTCTTCGTGGAACACTTAGCAATGCTGCCCTTCAAGGATCAGTGTCGATAGGAGCTCCTCTTGATGAAGAGCGATCGTTCCCCTCGATCAATCTAAATATCGATGACTTTCCCCTTTCCCTTCTCGATAGCCTCACAAAACAGTCAACCTCCACCTATCTAGGAAAGACCTTCAGTGGCAAAATCCAAAAAAGTGACAAAGCTTTAAGCCTTTCTGGCCAGACCCCCCTTCTCCAGCTTTCACCGATTTCTCTCTCCATGAATGGAGATGCAACGCTGACATCCCCCTCTTCGTTTGAATATCTTGTCACTCCTGCTCTTTATGAAGGTCTTGCACGTGACTTTCCAATAAAGGGAACCCTCAATCAACTCAGGGTTCCCCTTGAAAGGGAAGCCTTAGCGCTCAAAGACGCTTCCTTTGATCTATCGGTGAATGCTGGAGCTATCTCCTTCAAAGATCTCCTTTCGTTAGGAGGAGCCACCCTCCCAAATTTAAGAGCCACGCTTAAGGGAACTTCTCTAGAGGATGTAGAGTTTAAGGGGTCCTCACCTCTACAATTTCAAGAAAAGACACTGGGAGAATCGATCTTTGGTCGCTCCCTCTCTTTAAACCTTGACGCAGTCGCAAAAGTGAGAAAGGAGTTTGAAATTTCTCCGCTGAATCTCACCCTTGATGGAGCCAAGTTCAAAGGGAGGATCGAAGCAGCGATTGAAAAGAACCTCTTTCTTTTAAAAAAAGCGCTGAGTGCGACCCTCCTTCTCGAGCCCGATCAAATCAACCCGATCCTAGCAAAAGATCAGGAATATCCCCTCTTAACCAACCCAACCCCACTGACGCTAGAGATCAAACCCAGTCAAATTCCACTGAAAGGGGCCGACCTTTCTGCCCTTTCTATTCAAGGGAAGGGAACCATTGCCACCCTTTCGATGGTCAATCCATCAAACCGGTATCCTTTTGAGTTCAAAGAGGTTGAACTTGACTTCGATGTCGACGGAAAAAAGAAACATCATACCATCCGTTTTGAGGGGCAAGCTTTAGAAGACCAGGCAGCGGCAGGAAAACTTTCCCTTCTCCTTCAAGGAACAGGGAAGATAGGAGACCTGATCAAAAGCCCAAGTCTCATTAGGGGAGAACTTTCTGATTTTTCTTCTCAGATTGCCGACGTCTTTTTCAAAACACGAGGACAACTCCCCGACATGGTTGGAGAGATGGTCAACCTCAGTTACATCATGGAAAAATCGGGAGAGAAACAAACGATTGATCTAAGCCTTAAAAGTCCCCATCTAACACTCGATGGTTCCTTTATCGCTGCTGAGACTCTCGAACTTAGAAGTCCCCGAAAACCCCTCAAAATCCATTGGGATCTGACCGAGCAAGGATACGATGCTTACCGCCGCTGGCGAGGAGCAGGGAAACCCTTAGAATCGAACAATGCTCTCTTTACCATCATG
Organism: Chlamydiales bacterium; assembly: GCA_024233515.1. Taxonomy (GTDB): domain Bacteria; phylum Chlamydiota; class Chlamydiia; order Chlamydiales; family Simkaniaceae; genus Neptunichlamydia. The sequence continues at coordinate 70,868 of JACKPO010000003.1, read as the reverse complement.
GGAACTGGAAAGTTGAATATTAGCGTGGCTCCCTTTTCTGTTCCTCTTAAAGAACGAGGAGAGGGATTCCCAAAACCTGATTTTAACCTCTATGGAAGTCGCTTCGATGCCAGTTTGCGAATCGATGACCTGAAGCTTAGAGAAACACGGAGCGGCGCCATCACAGAACTTCGCAGCTTTGACTTCGACCTTGCCAAACCTTCGGTCGGGAATACTCCCCTTGCCTTTAAATTTAACGGCAATGTCATTCCTCAAGGACGAGTTGGACAAGGAAAAGTCCAAGGGACAGGAAAACTCCAAGACTTCCTCTCACCAGCTGGAACGTTTGATCCCTCAAATGTGACAACAGAAATCCATGCGCAAATTAAAAACCTTCCCAGCGTCTTTGCCGATGCCCTCTCCAAGCTAGATACCTCTTCGATCTTTCCCCCCTCTGCTGTTCTAGGCGACCAACTCAATGCTTCCTTTGATGCAGAGATCAAGCAGAGCCAAGGAAAAGTCGCGATGCATCTCGATGCCTCTGCTTGCAAAGCTAGCTTCAATGGATTTCTCTCAAATGGCGTCCTCTATCTCAATGAACCTCTCAAGGCGATTTTTACTATCACCCCTCAGCTCAATGAGGCTCTCGATAAAGCCGCTGATCTTATCGTCGTTGCGATGGAAAAACCGATCACCCTTGACATCCATGATGAAGGATTCCAAGTCCCATTGAAAAATCTCCATATCCGGAATATGAACTTTAATTTTGGACAGCTCGATCTTGGGCAAATCATCGTGAAAGATGTTGGAAGCGCTGAAGATGTGAGTAGCCTCTTTAAAATGAATGAAAGTGGAAATAAGTCGATCTGGTTTGCCCCTGCCATCTTTAACATGAAGGGAGGGAAAATGTACGTCGACCGAACCGAAATCCTCTATAACAAAGCCTACCAGGTCTGCCTCTGGGGACAGGTGAAATTCCCCTCTCGTAAAGTCGATATGACCCTTGGGCTCACGGCCCAGGCTCTGCGCGCCGCCCTGGGTATACAAGGGATCGACGACAACTATGTCCTCAAAGTGCCCGTGAGAGGTCCTTTCGGAAATGTGAAGATCGATAAAGGGGCTGGCGCCTCGAAGATCGCCTTTCTTCTGGCGCGGAAACACCTCGCCCCCCAAACGGGAATCTTTGGCCAGGTCCTCGGCGCCGCTATCGACCTTGCCGACGACCAATCCGATGTTCCTCCCCCAAGACCCCCTTTCCCGTGGCAAGGAAGCTAGAGAGCGCCCCCCAAAACCTCCCCTTGTCTCATGGGCAATGAATCTTGTAGACTGAATCCTTTCAATTCGGATTATTTGCTAGTCCAAAGTCATGTTCATACATCTTTTTTCCTAATTCAAAGGTGGCGGCAAGAACCACAATGTCTTTAGGGTCTGTCGCACGCTGCAGATCAAAACTCTGTTGGTGGAGATTGACTAAACGATCTCCTTGATTCGATGATCTGGGAAGTCTTGCTGTATGATTAAAAGTGTTATATAGCTCTCGGTCGATTTGAAGAGATTGCCTTTGGTCAGAAAATTCTGGGATTTCAAGAATGATTGAGGGGACAGTTGGATCCCTTTTTCCATCTGCTCCCAATTTATAGAGTTCGATACTTCCATTATTGATAAGAGAGCCTATGACCAGATATACGGAAGGCTGTTTATAACCGTTTGTATACCCTTTCTGAAACAAGGACTCGATTGATCCTTGATATTTTTCTTTTATAGCACTCCTGAGTTTTTCTTCCTTTTCAAGATGGCCCCTCCATATGCGGCTCAGCATCTCTTTTAATCCTTCAGGAGAAAAGTCACGCCAATGAATTCCATTGAGCATTTCAGAGCTATTATGAGCAAACATTCGATCATATGCCACAATAAGGGCATAGTTTTCAGTTAAACGCTCACTGGTTTCAGGTGTCCATCCCCAACTTTTCACACCACTAAAAATGATTGTGTCGCGAATACCTCCCCCTACGAGTCTTAATGATTTGCCCTGAGCAAGGATTTTCAGCAATATTTCTCGAGCAGAGTTTTTGTCTTTTGGTAGAAAGCATCGGGAATCCCCATCTAAGTAAGCAGCATCTCCCGCTGAAAGGAGTACCTTTGGATTTGAGAGGTATTGATCAATTTCGTTTCCATATTTCTTTTCTGCTTCCTCGATGGAACGAGTTCTTTCTTGCTCAGTTGCTTGGATATCTTGTCGGATCTTTTCAGCTTGCTCTGGAGTGAGATTACAAACCTTATCCTCAAATAGAACATATGCCTTTAAAAGCTCTATTTTTTCTTTTTCCCTTTGAATAGCCCAAAATTCCTCTTTAAAACGAAGGTGCTGGAGTATAACATCCTTGCTTCCAATACCATGAAAGTGAAGCGCTTCTCCTTTCATTAGCTCGCCTATGATTGCATTTCGATTTCTATCGATATTTTTATCTTTTAAAGAATGGGTCTTAATCAATTCATCCACCTTAGCGCCGAACCTATTTTCAACCTCTTTTCGAAGAGTTTCTTCCCTCTCTTTAATGCGATCGTAAGAAGGTTTCAGCGCTGCATCGATCCCCTCGAATTTAGTTTTATGCGACACGTAGATTTGATGGGCTGCATCATACGTAGTCGCAGCACAATTTGCCGCGTGATATGTATTCTGCACCGTAGGATCATGAATCATTGCTTTCTTTTTTCCCAGATGAAATGTAAGGGCTTGCCCTTGGGCAATCTGGTGTAAGATCCATTCTCGATCCATGGGATGTTTTTTCAATTTCCATCCATCCTTAATCATATTATCTATTGAAGTGCCCCAAAGTTTCTCTACATAATCTTTCCATTTTTTGGTCAATTCGTCTCTATTTAGACGGAGAGCATCCACAGTATTTTCTTCTTGTTGAAGAGCAGCATCAAGTGCAATTTTTTGATTTTCAAGATCGCTGCGGGCCTGATGAATTTCCTCCCACTCTTTGCCAAAAGCGGCGCTAGAAAGCTTCACATCACCTCTCTTGAAGGTCACCTCCTCCCCTTGTTCAAGGGCTTTTAGGATCGCCTTCCGATCTTGATTACTCTTGAAGGTCACCTCTTCTCCTTGCTCGAGGGCTCGTAGGATCGCCCCCCGATCTTTAAGAGCTGGATCATCTGGAAGCAGTCCTTCGGCGAGTTTTTCATCGACAATCTTTCCAAATTCTTTCTCTATATCACTTTTGAAGGTCACCTTTTTCCCTTGCTCGAGGGCCCGTAAGATCGCCTCCCGATTTTGGAGAGCTGGATCATCTGGAAGCAGTCCTTCGGCGAGTTTTTCATCGACAATCTTTCCAAATTCTTTCTCTATATCTTTCTTGAAGGTCACCTTTTTCCCTTGTTCAAGGGCTTTTAGGATCGCCTCTCGATCTTTGAGAGTTGGATCATCTGGAAGCAGTCCTCCAGCGAGTTTTTCATCAACGATCTTTCCAAATTCTTTCTCTACATTTTTCATGAAGGTCACCTCTTTCCCTTGTGAGAGGGCTCGTAGGATCGTCTCCCGATCTTTGAGAGTTGGATCATCTGGAAGCAGTCCTTCAGCGAGTTTTTCATCAACAATCTTCCCAAACTCTTTCTCTGCTTTTTCAATCAGCGTTTTTTCTCTAGTCGTGACAGCTTGTTCACTCTGAGCAATTTTTGCCTGATCTTCCATCATTTTATGGACATCGTGGACCCCTGAGGAATACCCCCCGAGTAGCACAGAAAAGATCATATTTTCACTCCAATTCTTTTCCCGCCATAGATTCGATGTGGTCGTTGAAAATGCAGAACCTCCCATTCCTGCAAGAACACTCGCTAAGATCCTTTGAGAAACGGTTTTAACGGACTGGTTAAGTGAGTGTGATACCGCCTGCTCAAAAAATGAGCCACCCATCCCCGTAATGACACTCACTTTTAGGTCATTCAAGAGAGGCATTTTCCCTTCGCGAACGAGCGATCCTGCACACTGAATTGACAAAGAGGATCCTAAATTTCGGATGGTTGTCGCCCACAAAGACTTTACAGGAATTGCCTGGGCAACATGTCCTCCTAGTATCGATCCTACACTAGAAATGGCAGTTTCTTTTAATGCTGAACCTCGATGATAACTTTCCCCTGGCGTCGACCGAAGATATCCAAGGAGCCCCCCTCCTAGACCTAAAAGTCCTCCCACCAACCATTTAGGATCGTTTCGAAAAGCACAAGCGCCCGCTACAGCCAAAGCTAAAGTTCCACCAGCATAACCTTGAACTCTTTCGACCGTTACCGCCCATCTGTCGCCAAATACCACGTAGTGTTTTTTTTCTTTAGTCTTTGTATCCTCGGTAACACTGACCCAAAAGCCCCACCCTTGATTGGGGGTATTTGCAAGCTGTTTGATTTCCTGTAAAACAACCGTTACATCAACAATGGGATCTTTGAAGAAGGTAGGAGCTTTAAAAAACTGTGCGCGGTAGTCTACTTCCTCTCCTTTTGGATTAAAAAGCTTAAAAATGACAGCAGGGCCTTGCTCGATCAGCTGCAACTTCCATCCTTCTCTAGATGTCAAGGTCCAGCTTGATTGTTGTGGGGGATTCTCCCCAATCGCTTCTGTAGGCATCCGACGCCGTAGTCCACTTACTTCTTCCATTCCTTCTTCCTTATGATAATTTTCGGTGGCCAAAGTATAGCATCTTTCTCACATTTGGTGCACTATTAAAGAACCTTATACTCCTGAGTGTGACATATTTTGCGGACGTGGGCATGTAGCCAAAAACTAACTTTTGACTCATTTTAGGTCTAAATGACTATTGAAACAAAAATTGAAGCAATCACCACTCCAGAAATCGTTGGTGTGACAGCATTAGAGAGGACTGAAAGCTCTTTCCCACCCCAATATTTGTTAGCAGCGGTCGATAATGCTATTCCACCCAGTGTAGATAGGGGAATAAAGCTATTATCAGAAATCTTTTTTTCAGATATCAAACTCATGACTAAAAAAGTACTTACAAAAACCCCCCCAGCTGTTCCAAATGCATTGGTATGGGGAAGTTGAGGCATTTTACTGAACAATCTTCCTTGGCAAGTCGCTGCGCATGCAAACGCTCCGGCCAATCCGCCAACAATTCCTGCAACTAATAAGTTTTCGCTAATTTTTGACATATTTATCGGAAACTCTACCGCCGCTTATTCCCATGCTCACTCTTCGAAAAGATAGCCACTAAAATAAGCATTATTAGGGTAATGGAGGGCGTTGCAGCACTAGATAGGACTGAAAGCTCTTTCCCGCCCCAATATTTGTTAGCGGCTGTTGATAATCCTATTCCACCAACTACGAACAGAAAGAGCCTCCCGTTCCCAGAAATCATTTCATTTGTTTGTAACTGTTGGACTAGGAAGCTACTCACGAAAAAACCCCCTGCCGTTCCTAACGCATTGGTGTAAGGTTGCTGAGGTATTTTTGTAATGAATCTTCCACCCCAGATCGTTGTCGCTGCGGCTGCTCCTAGCATACACCCAACGAGCCCTGCTCCTAGTAAATTTTCTCCTACATTTTTCACTTTTTTCCCCTATGTGGTCATTCACTTGAGAGGAGATTGTAACCCCTCTCTCAATAAAAGTCACGCTATTAGAAAAATCTTCATTCAAAGAAATTTTACACAGGAATTGAAGGCTGACTGTTAAGCAACCGTGATCTTTTTGTCTAGGTAGACAGATTGGATCGCGTTAAGGAGCTCAACCCCCTCTTTGAGAGGCTTTTGGAACGCTTTTCGTCCAGAAATGAGCCCCATCCCTCCTGCCCGCTTATTGATGACAGCGGTTTCTACAGCTTGGGCAAGGTCATTCTCTCCTGAAGGGCCGCCGGAGTTAATCAGCCCCATCCGCCCCATGTAGTTATTCGCGACTTGGTAGCGGGTGAGATCGATGGGATGATCAGAACAAAGCTCGGTATACATTTTTTCGGTCTGTTTGCCGAACTTCAGATCTTTGAACCCACCGTTGCATTCGGGAAGCTTTTGTTTGATGATATCGGCTTGGATCGTGACGCCAAGGTGGTTTGCTTGTCCTGTGAGGTCTGCAGCGGTGTGGTAGTCTTTTTTGTCGGTCTTGAACTTGGGATTCCGGAGGTAGCACCAGAGGATTGTCACCATCCCGAGTTCGTGCGCCCGTTCAAAAGCCTGGGCAACCTCAACGATTTGTCGATCGCTTTCTTCAGAGCCAAAGTAGATCGTCGCCCCCACCGCTTTGCACCCCATCTCGTAGGCTTGCTCAATCGAGCCGAAGTGAATTTGATCGAAGGTATTGGGGTAGGTGAGAAGTTCGTTATGGTTAAATTTTAAAATGAAGGGGATCTTGTGGGCATACTTCCGTGCCACTGATCCCAAAACGCCAAGGGTAGACGCTACAGCATTGCATCCCCCTTCAATCGCGAGCTTCACAATATTTTCGGGATCGAAGTAGTCAGGATTGGGAGCAAAAGAGGCCCCAGCGGTGTGCTCGATCCCTTGATCAACAGGGAGAATGGAGAGGTAGCCTGATCTCCCAAGTCGTCCGGCGCTCAGGATCTCTTGCATGCTTTGGAGAACGCGCGTCGGGCGGTCTGACCCCGCGAAAATCCGATCGACCCAGTCGCTACCGGGAAGGTGTAAACGGTCTTTAGAGATCGTTTTGCAGGTGTGACCGAGTAAATCTTTAGCTTTTGCCCCTAAAAGGGATTCAATCTTAGCGTGATCCATGACATGCTCCAACATTTAAATCATTTTATGATTGTACAACATCGTCGAAATTTTGACAAAATTTCCTCAACACCTTATTTTTATAGGCATAGTTAACCATGATTTTGGTCTGAATGAAAAAACGGTATCTCGTCCGGAAAGTTCTCATCCTTTTTCTCTCTCTTTTCCTCGTCGCGACCCTTACTTTTTTTCTGATGCAAGCCGCTCCGGGAGATCCCCTGATGCAAGAGCAAGCGGTCCCAGAAGAGATCATGAAGAGTATGTATGCTCACTTTGGGCTCGACCAGCCGTGGTATGTCCAATATGTGAAATATCTAAAAGGGCTGATCACTTGGAATCTGGGTCCCTCCTTCAAGTATGAAGGGAGGACGGTCAATGATATCATTAATGAGGGGTTTCCTGTTTCTCTTGTTCTGGGGCTTGAAGCGATCTGTATCTCTCTTTTCATGGGGATCGTATTGGGAACGATTGCCGCTGTCCGTCGTTCTCGTTGGCAAGATCATGCTGCGATGATTTTAGCGGTGATTGGGATTTCGGTTCCTAACTTTATCATGGCAACCTTTCTCCAGTATCTGTTTGCCATGAAACTCGATCTGTTTCCAGTGGCCCGTTGGGGCACCTTTTCCCATACAATTCTTCCAGCAATTAGCTTATCGGCTCTTCCCACAGCGTTTATTGCGCGCCTTACGCGGGCAAATATGGTTGAAGTTCTTGAACAAGACTATGTGCAGACGGCCCGTTCGAAAGGTCTTTCAACCTTCCAAGTTGTGATGAAACATGTCCTTAAAAATAGTCTCCTTCCAGTGATTACCTATATTGGTCCTCTTTCAAGTGCGATCCTCACTGGAAGCTTTATCGTGGAAAAGATCTTTGGGATTCCGGGCCTCGGTGGGTGGTTCGTCACCAGTATTACCAATCGTGACTATACCGTTATCATGGGAGTGACCGTCTTTTATAGTGCCCTCCTTATGTTGACTGTGTTACTCGTTGATATTCTCTATTCTCTTCTCGATCCGAGGATTCAGATGACGAAAGCGAAGGTGATTAAGGATGAGTGAACCAAAATTTCTTATTGAAAACTCCCCTCCTGTTCTTGAGGAAATTGCTGAAGAAGGTCTTTCCTATTGGAAAGATGCCTGGATCCGTCTTAGAGCCAACCGTCCAGCGCTCTTCGGTCTCATTATCCTTACCATTTTGGCCCTTTCTGCGATCATTGTCCCCTTTGTGAGTGGCCACACCTACTATGAAACCCACCTTGCTTTGAAAAACAAAGCTCCCTGCAGTGAGTTTTGGTTTGGAACGGATGAGCTCGGACGAGATTTATTTACAAGGATCTGGTGGGGAGCCCGCATTTCCCTTTTTGTTGGGGTAACAGCTGCTCTCATTGATATGGTGATTGGGGTCTTTTATGGCGCTTTTGCAGGGCTCTCTGGGGGAAAGACCGAAGAAGTCATGATGCGTCTTTCAGACATCCTCTATTCTTTGCCCCACCTTCTGATTGTTATCCTCTTGATGGTGATTATGAAGCCTGGGGTCACAACGATTATCATTGCCCTCACGATCACCGGATGGATCAATATGGCACGGATTGTGCGAGGACAAATTTTACAGATTAAGCAGAACGACTATGTCGTTGCTGCCAGAATGCTTGGCGCGAGTCAATGGAGAATCCTTTTCCGTCACCTCATTCCGAATGCGATTGGTTCCATCATTACCACGATGACGCTGACCATTCCTGCCGCAATTTTTACCGAAGCTTTCTTGAGTTTTCTAGGACTTGGTGTGCAAGCGCCAATTGCAAGTTGGGGAACCATGGCAAGTGATGGCCTCTCGGCCCTTCGCTACTATCCTTGGCGCCTCTTTTTCCCTGCAACGTTTATTAGTGTTACCATGCTAGCCTTCAACCTTTTGGGAGATGGTATTCGTGACGCCTTTGACCCTAGGCTTCGCACATGACGGATACAGATACCCCTCTCTTAAAGGTGGAAAACCTCCACACCTCCTTTTCAACGCTCTCGAAAAAAGTCGCGGCGGTTAGAGGGGTGAGTTTTGAGCTGGAGAAAGGAGAGACACTTGGGGTCGTTGGAGAGTCGGGATCAGGTAAATCGGTGATGGCACGAAGTCTCACCCGCCTTCTCCCCTCCATTTCTGCGCGGATCGACGAGGGAAAGATTCTTTATAAAGGAGACGATCTTCTCCAGCTAAAAGAAAAAGAGCTCCGAAAAATTCGGGGAAAAGAGATCGGGATGATTTTCCAAGATCCGATGACCTCTCTCAACCCTACGATGCGCATTGGTGATCAAATTATCGAAGGATATGCCCTCCATCACCCAACAGCGAGCAAGGAAGAAATGGAAGGACACGCCACTCATCTCCTCAAACGGGTGGGGGTTTCAGAAGCCTCATCCCGGATGCGTCAATATCCTCATGAACTGAGTGGCGGAATGAGGCAACGGGTGATGATCGCGATCGCGATGATCTCTTCCCCGAACATCTTGATTGCCGATGAGCCAACAACCGCTCTTGACGTCACTATCCAAGCGCAGATCCTTGAGCTTCTCAAAGAAATCCAAGAAAAAGAGGGAATGAGTATCCTTTTGATCACCCATGACTTCAGCATTGTCGCAGGCTTTTGTGATCGGATTCTCGTGATGTACGCGGGAGAAATCGTTGAAAGTGCTACGACCCAAGAACTCTTTTCGGCACCAAAACATCCCTACACGCGGAGACTCCTCAATTCGATTCCCCGTTTAGACCTCCCCATTAAGCGGAAACTCTATTCGATTCACGGCTCACCTCCTGATCTTTCGAAGAAGGTGAAGGGGTGCGCATTTGCCAAACGGTGCCCCCATGCAATGCACCTCTGCCATGACTCTAAGCCGAAGTGTTATGCGATGTCTGATACCCATAAAGCCTCATGTTGGCTCTTTGATCCACGGGTTAAACAAGAGAAAGAGGAGGAAAAGACATGTCTCAGCCCCTCATAGAGATCAAAAATCTCAAGAAGTACTTCTCTTACAAAGGGCAGACCCTGCGTGCCGTCGATGACGTGACCCTTTCTGTTTTTCCTCAGGAAACTTTGGGACTGGTCGGAGAATCAGGGTGTGGAAAAACCGCCTTAGCGCGTACTCTCATGCGGGTCCATGAACCAACGAGTGGCGATATCCTCTTCGATGGCGAAAGTATCCTCCACTATAAAGGGAAAGCGATCAAATCGCTCCGCCATAACATGCAGTATATTTTCCAAGACCCTTACGCCTCCTTAAATCCTCGGATGACAGCGGGAGAAATTATTGCTGAACCTCTGAACATCCACAACGTTCTAAAACCCTCTGACAGGTCGAAACGGGTTCAAGAACTTCTCGAGCTTGTCGGCCTTCGCCCTGAGTATACTCGCCGCTTTCCCCATGAGTTTAGCGGTGGGCAGAGACAACGGATCGGAATTGCGCGGGCCTTGGCTCTCAATCCCCGTCTGATTGTGTGTGATGAACCAATTGCCGCACTCGACGTTTCCATTCAAGCGCAAATCGTCAATCTTCTGAAATATTTGCAAGATGAAATGGGACTCACCTACCTCTTTATTTCTCATGATCTTGCGATGGTCAAATACCTTTCAACACGAGTTGCCGTGATGTACCTTGGCCACCTGATGGAACTCGCCCCCAGTGAAACCCTCTACGATCATCCCCTCCATCCCTATACCCAAGGACTCCTCTCCGCCATTCCCATTCCTGATCCTGTTGTTGAAAAAAAACGGACACGGATTCTTTTGACAGGAGAGGTGCCCAGCCCGATCCACCCTCCCAAAGGATGTGTCTTCTGCACACGGTGCCCCCTTGCCAAAGAGGTTTGCTTCAAAAGTCGCCCACCCCTCAAAGAGGTCGCACCCAACCACTTTGCTGCTTGTCACTTCGTGACGTCTGATGCAGACCGGTAATTAATCACGCGATGGGCTTGGATTTTTTGCTCTTCATCACCGGAATAGATAAGGTAGCCCCCCTCACATCTTTCTCCGACAAGCTCCTTAAAAAACTCTAAGTTTTTCAAAAATTCACGATGAAAGGTTCTCCCTGCTTTGACTTCAATCGGGACAAGTTGTCGCCCTTTTTGGTAAATGACATCCACCTCATTTTGATGAGCGTCCCGATAAAAATACAATTGGGGATCTAATCCTTGATTCTGCCTCCCCTTCATCAATTCTAAAACAACCAAGTTTTCAACCAAATTTCCTCTCAAAGGATCACGAGAAAGTTGCTCTAAGTTTTCAATCCCTAAAAGATAGGTTGCAAGACCGACATCAGAAAAATAAAGCTTCGGAGCTTTGATCGCTCTTTTCCCAAAGTTTTCAAAATAGGGCTGCAACCGAAAAATAATAAACGACGCCTCTAAGATCGAGAGCCATTCTTTAACCGTATTTGAGGAAATCCCGACATCACCTGCAATCCCTTCAAGATTGAGAATCTGTCCAATCCTTCCAACACAGACTTTGATGAATCGCTGAAACTGGCTTAAATCTCGGATGTGAATCAGTTGTCTTAGGTCTCTTTCGACATAGGTTTGAAAATAACTCCGATAAGCTCTTGTAGGATCTAACTTATCTTTGTAAATTCTAGGATATCCCCCATAAAATATACTCGTATCAAGGTCTTGATGAACACCGCTTGCTTCTAATTCTGCTAAGCTCAAGGGAAGGAGTGTGAGCAAAGCTGTTCGACCAGCTAACGATTGAGAGATCGCTTCATGAAGCGCCATCTGATGACTTCCCGTTAAGATAAACATCCCCTTTTGATCTTTTTGGTCTACGACAACTTGAATATAAGAGAGGAGCTTGGGAGTTCTTTGAATTTCGTCTAGAATGGCCCCATGAGGATATTTTTCTAAAAATCCTCTGGGATCATCGTTAGCCATTTCCTGAACATCAATTTGCTCAAGGTTGACGTACGGCTTGTCCTTAAAGACGTGTGTCGTTAAGGTCGTTTTACCCGATTGGCGAGGGCCGATCACGGTCACAACCGGGTAACCCTTAGCGAGTTCCCTGAGTTCTTTCTCTATAAATCTCTTATAATTAGTCATATGGACAATCTGCAGTTTTACTTCAGATTATCCAAAATTGAGATTTCTGTCAAATCGACATGCAGCTGATCCAGACGGGACAAGCAGACTCTTTCAGGACCCGTTCGACGATGGGACCGTAACCTTTCGAACCTCCAGCGGACACAATCGCCCCCATGACAAGAAGGTCATACTTCTCATTTTCGATCAGCTCGAGGATTGCTGCGTCAATTGTTCGAGCTTGAACGATCCGCAGGTTCACCCGCATATTGAACTCCCGCCCGATCGCTTCTGCCCGCTTAAGGATCGATTCTGCAACAAGGGAGCGATGAGGGAGTGGAATTTCGAGGGGAAGAGAAAAGGGAACTTCGACCACGTGGACAGCTGTTACTTCTGCGCCATGGAGTTTTCCCATTTCACAAGCCATTTGAACCGTTTGTGTTTCCCGTCCTCCTCGAGTTGGAACGAGGATCTTTTTGTATTTTTTCGCTTCAAATTCTGGAACCTTGATTTTTTGGATCTCAACCTTTGCTGCTGGCGCAATCGCATGACGCTTACGATAGAAAAAATACATCGCTAGACCAAGAATAATCCATGTGAATCCAAGATAGCGGCCATCTGGTTTTGTAATCACCACCAAACACCAGGTCGCAGCCGTTGCGAGCCCCCCTAAAATCCCGGTGATCGGAAGGGAATATTTTCCGACCTTGATATTGAACGGAACCTTAAAAGGACGTTTCATATCGGGCCGTTTAATCCGCAAATAGATGAGCGACAGATGGGTCATGAAGAACGCAAGCATCGCCCCGAAGTTGTAGAGGTTCGCAAGGAAAGTCAGCTTTCCTCTTGCAGCGATCACAATGATCATCGCTAAAACAGCAAAAATTCCTAAACTGACATAAGGGGTCTTATGCTTTTTATGAAGTTTATAGACAGTCCGCGGCAGTTGGTAGTTTTCTCCCATATTAAAGGAGAGCCTTGAGGCGCCCATGAGTCCTGCATTGGCTGCTACAAAAAGGATGACTGCAGCAAGAAGACCAACCCATCCCCCTAAGATATTCGCTCCAAGGGGAAGCTTCGAAACAATCCCTGCAATCGGATCTTCAAAAAACTTGGTGCTGAGTTCTTGCGGCGTCAAAGCATTCAAAGCCACCACCGCGATTCCAATATAGACAAAGAGGAGCATTCCCATTGCAAGCATCATCGCCTTCGGCACAGTCTTCGCAGGATGTTTTGCCTCTCCACTGAGCTGCGCCATTGACTCGATCCCCGTATAGGCAACCATCGCCATCGCGGTCCCTTTCCAAAAATCGGGCCATGAAGGAGACCAAACAGACCCTTTGATTCCAATTTTCAGATGCTCCCACACATCAGGAAAATGGATAAACCAAATCACCCCCACAATGACAATAAGCACTTGGGTAGAGAGAGTCAACGTCGTTAAAAACCAACTCATCTTGGCAGAGTTCTTCGCCCCAAAAAAGTTAATCATAAAGAGAATCGCAATCACGCAGAGGGTGAACCCAATCTTAAAAGAGGTCACCTTAAGCGGCGCTAAGAAAAACGCCAGATAAGGTGAAATCGAATAAGAAGAGATCGCAATCGTTACAATAAAATCGAGAAGAAGGCCCCACCCCGCGATAAACGAGATTAAATCATTAAACGCATGGCGGGCAAAACTTGCCGATCCCCCACTGTCTTTGAGCATCGATGAAAGCTCAGCATACGAAAGGGCTGTACAAGCAAAGACAAGCCCTGCGATTGCTAAGCTGATCGGCGCCGCACCCAGCGCATAAAATGCGGTAATCCCCAGAGCATAATAGATCGACGATCCCAGGTCGCCATAGCCGACCGCAAACAGGTCCCCGACCCCGAGGATCCGCCGCATCGACCCCTTATCAATTTGACTGATGGTTGGTTGTTTTTCTTTCATAAAATTTCTTTATCCTCCGTTCTCGGATTTAATTCAATCCTTGAACCTATCGAGCAGTTGAGGATGTTTAAAAATTTATGATGTTCTCCAAGGCGGCTCGCGCAAATTTTTTGCCTGGAGCGGGGCGACCCTTGTGCGAGCACAGGGCGGAAGGTGAAGGCAAGAAATTTGCTGCAAAAAAGGCGTAGCCAAAAACCAACTTTTGATTCATGTTAGAGATCATAACACGGAACCTATTTCTCCCACCTTGCTTTGATAAGATTTCCTTTCTCTTGCATGTACTTAGCCACCTCTGCTTGATCCTTTTCATCTACTTCTTCTAAAGCTTTAAACAAAGAAAGGTCCGCTAGATCTAACCTATCAAGAAGATAGATACAATTTTTAATGAGGAGAAGTGTGTTTGCAGATTTCCGATAAGCCGTGTACTGCTCACTGAGGGTAGACTCAGGATTTATCATACGCTCTTTAAGCTCTTCCTTTGTAAAGAGCTCTTCCATTTTCTCAAAATAATTCCATCTAAGATGGCAAAGATGTGTATTGCCTGGTTTAAGGAATTGTTCAACACTCTTTGAAGCCTGATTCATCACAGTATCGCAGGTTGCTTTGGTGGCATTTTTGAGCGCACCCAATCCCTTCCACCATGCTTTAATGAGGTTTCCTTCCTTTTCCATGTACTCAGCAATCTTTGCTCGATCCCGTTCATCTCCAACCTCTAAATTTTGAAATAGGGCCAAATTAAAAAGGTCTAAATAATTAAGAATATCGATACAATCTTTAATATTCGAATGTTTATGACATGCATATTTGTATTTTTCATGTTCTTGAGAATAGGTAGAATAAGTAGATGTAGGATTATTGTAAAAGTTCTTAAGTTCTTCCTTTGTAAAAAGCTTCTTCATTCGTTTAAAATACTTATACCTAACGTAGGAAATGAGCGGATTGTCTCGGGAAAACCCTTCTCCAAAAGAGGTTTCGATACGTGTTATTGTTTCGTCGATATTGTCTTTCGTTGCATTTTTGATCAAGGAAACCATATTTGGATTTCGGTTAACGATCTCCAAATATTTTTGAGTTCCAAATAGAAGGGCCCCGATCACAAGGCGGGTTTTGAATGAGGTTTTGATTGCAACCATTCCAAGTGCAATGAGTCCTACCGAGGCTCCATCGTAGTAAATGTCGTAGTCCTTACAAAAAGTTCTCCCCGTTATATAACATCCTTTTTCATGGATTCCTCGCGCTAGGGCTGCTAGGGCAACAAAGAGAGTTCCCTTTGCAGCTCCCTCTATTTTGCCATAGCGAGCGCCCATATAGAAAAGAGGAGCTGTAGCTAAAGCAGGGGCAATTGATTTAAACGGTAGTTCTGAACCGTAAAGCATTAGGACCTCCTTTGCAAATAGAGACAAAACTCTGCAAGAGCATAGTCAATCTCTATAGGGTGAAAATAAATTTTTTGATTCAGCACTGCCTTTCCTCCATAAATTTCCGAAGAGTGTATCAAATGAATCTTAAAAAGAAAAGGGGATTGCGATCAAAGAAAAAATCTACCTAAAAGGCGAAGAAATTCTTTCATACTCAATAGGTTCTTTGCTATACTCATGGCAAAAATCTCCGATCCCTTGTCTCTACGAAGAGAGCGGATCCAATGAAAGGAATTTATTTATGGTAGATATTATTCCCCCTCCCAGTGTGAACCCTCCTACAGGGCCACAATTCACCCCCAGCTTCGACTATACCGGTGGCTCCTACACGCCTCGCCCCGATACCCTCTCCAGCATGAGTGATTTTGCTAAAAAAAATGCTAAGCCCCTCGCCATTGGTGCCCTCCTCCTTGGGCTCGTCTATGCCCTCTGGTCTTTCCTCACTCGGCAATCCCCTTCCACTAAAGATGATGACGATTCATCCCAACACAAAGGCTCCGGCGTTACATCTACCACCTCTTCCAGTAAGCAAACTCCAGTCAAGACAGAATCTAAAGACATTATTGGCAAAAAGGATGTCGATTGGAAGAGTTTTGCAAATCGGTTTGGAATGCTTTATCGGGTCCTTAACATGCCGAGTTGTAAGGACTTCACAGCTTCACAACTGACAACTGCCATGTTAAACGACTTAAACGCTTCTGAAAGCTTTAAGAAACGGATTAGAGACGATCGAGAAGTCGATGCATTCCGAGAATTCGTTCAGGCCCTCCTTCCTCATATTATAGCTGAGGGAACACCACTCGCTGAAATGCCTGCGAAAGCTTATACTTTAGATTCCGATGGCAAATATCTCATTGTAAAAAAGTTCGAAGAAGTTACGAAGAAGAAGTAGAAAGGACCTCTTTGGGGAGTTCGAAGAAGACGTTTTCTTCGGTGTACTCAACCTCTTCAGTCGAGGTCACACCGAGAATGCGGAGGGTCTCGATGCACTGCTGCACCACCGACTCAGGAGTGGATGCGCCAGCTGTTAGGCCAATGGCATTGACTTCATTTAGCCAAGAGGGATCGATCTCATCGGGACTGTTGATGAGATAGCCTGGAACGCCCCGTTTACGTGCCACTTCAACGAGCCGATTTGAGTTCGAACTGGTGGGATCTCCCACAACAAGGACAAGGTCTACGGAGTGGGTAATTTCGCGAAGGGCAAGCTGCCGATTGGTCGTCGCATAGCAGATTGAGGAGCTCGGAAGGGTTTCGATGAAAGGAAATTTCTCCTTCAGCGCATCGGTGATCTCTTTAACATCATCTAAGCTGAGGGTCGTTTGTGTCGTGTAGAAGAGGCGCTGCTCCTTCGGAAACGTCAGTTTTTCAACATCGGCAACCGATTCGATAATCGTTGTCTCTTCTGGGGCCTCTCCAGCGGTTCCAATCACTTCGACATGGTTTCGGTGTCCAATCAGGAGAATATGATACCCCTTCTTTGCATACCGCTTTGCGGCCGAATGAACGCGAATCACAAGACCACATGAGGCATCGATTTCAATAAGGCTCCGCCTCTTCGCCTCTTCTCGAACAGAAGGGGGGATGCCATGAGCAGAATAAATAATCCGGGATCCTTCAGGAACTTCAGATAGGTCTTCGATAAAGATCGCTCCCTTTTTCTCGAGGTCTTCGACGACATGGCGATTGTGAACAATCTGATGTTTCACATAGATCGGGGCTCCCCAAATTTGGAGCGCCTTTTCAACTGTTTCAATGGCGCGAACAACGCCCGCGCAGAAGCCTCGAGGCTTGGAAAGTAATAATTTCATGTGAGCGAGTCTAAAGCTTTTAGAATTCCTTGGCAAGACTCTTCGATCATCTCCCAAGCATGATCGAATCCTTTCTCTCCGCCAAAATAAGGGTCTGGGATTTCCTCCCCCTTAAATTTTTCAGAAAAGGCGGTCGCGAGATAGATCTTTTTTTGATGAGCAGGCGTATGCGCCATGGCTTGAATCGCTTTTTGAACATCATGGGTCACGCAAAAGATCGCATCAAACCGATCGAAATAAGAGGCCTCGAACATTTTAGCGCGATTCTCCAGGGTGATCCCCCGCTTGCTTGCCCCTTCGACCATCCTTCGATCAGGAGGATTCCCTAAAAAGGTGGCATGAAGCCCACAGCTTTCAATATCTGCGTGAATTCCCCTCTCTTTCAGAAGGTGTTCCATCATCCCTTTTAAAGCTGGCGAGCGGCAGATGTTGCCAACGCACACAAAGAGCACACTAATCGTCTTCTTTGACATCAGCAGCGCAGCGGAAGCCGTAAGTGCGGTTAACGATTCCAGGGTTATTCCGATGGCGATGAGAGCAGCGAAGGTCATCCTTCAAACTCTTCCAACATCCGCCGCGAAGGACCCGGTAGACTCCTTGGAGAGGTCCTTTTGGATTATCAGGACGTTGCATCGCCACTTCGTAGTAGTTGTAGTCATACCAATCTTGGCACCACTCATAGACATTCCCTGCCATATCAAAGAGACCAAGTTTATTGGGGGGATAACTCTTCACCGCAATGGTATCTGAGCTAAAGAAGTTTGCTTGCGTTCTCTCAATGCTATTCCCCGTCGTATACATCAGCTCTTCGCAGCAAGAAGCAGCCACTTCCCATTCCGCTTCTGTAGGGAGACGTTTCCCGACCCACTTCGCATACGCAATCGCTCCATACCAGGTCACACCGATGACAGGGTGTTTTCCATACCCCGATTCAATACTCAGTTTACCTCCATGGCGGCGGATCCGTGATTCTCGGAGGTTAATGATATCGTTATTGTTGGCATCTTTCTCCCCTCCCATCATTTCTAGAAAGCGGACAAATTGCTCGTTTGTGACGGGGTGGATATCTAGAGCATAGCTCTCGAGACTCACCATGTGGCGAGGTCTCTCGTCCCGCCCGCCCTCATCACTTCCATGGTAATAGTCACCAGCCTTGATCGCCACCATCTCGGTTTGGATCGGCTCAATGTCTTTGATCTCTTTTTCCTTTGGAACATAGCGGGCCACGGTGCTGTCCACTTGGAATGCCGCAGCGGGATCGGGATCATATTCTGGGCGCTTGATCTCTTGCGGTTTTAAGTCTGGCTTCGCATCGGCTTTGATCATTTGGCTCACCTCTTTCAGAAGCTTTGTCTGCGCAGGAGTGATTTCTCCCTGCTCCACAAGAGTCGCAACGCCGCCTACCTCTTCAGGTGGACTCTCTCCCCCCTCATCTTCCCAATCTAAAATCGCTTCATCTTCAATAGGCGCCGGTGCTACTTTTCTCGTCTGCGGAAGAGCTAAGCTATCGAGAAGTTTCAACAGAGATTCAGGACGTTTTGTCGGATCAGGTTTCAGACACTCATTGATGAGGTGATCCCAATTCAGTCTAAAGTCGGGATTAACCTGGCTAGGGCGGGGGAAATTTCCTTCTGGGAAAGAATGCATCAGTAAGAAATAGGTAAGCACCCCAAAGGCATAGGTGTCGGCAGCAGGTCCCACAGGTTTTTCGCGGTAAATGCGCTGCTCTGGAGCTAAAAAGTGATAGGTTTGCAAAAAGGAGGCATGGAGACGAGAAAGCTTGTTCGACTCAAACGGTCCCGTCATGTACTTCTCCTCTCCCGCTTTTCCGATATCAAGAGAAAGAACATCGGCAAGGACCTTATACATCCGCGTTAAGATTGCCCCTTCCCCTACAATATGAGAGAGACCAAAGTCCGAAAGATAGACATGGAGTCCCCGCTCACCCTTTCCTACCAAGATGTTATTCATCTTGAGACCGCGGTGAACCAACGTCTCTCCACCAAACTTGGTCTGATGGGCATAGGTCAATGCGGAAGCGACCTGCGTTAATAGCTCGAAAATCTCATTCTCATTCAAGCTCTGCTTATTCACACTTAGGTACTGCGTGAGTGTTGTTGTCTCTCCAAAGCAATCAACGATGCAGTCGTTGACGAGGAAGTAATACCCTTCGGCGAACGAAACATTATGCACCTTAACAATATGGGGATGGTCAAGCTTAGCAAGGGCTATGACATCCTTTTCAAACCGTTGGATAAAGTTTCGATCAGTAGAAAGTTCCTCTGGCAGAACCTTTAAAACATATTGCTCTTTGACAAAACGGTGCTCTGCGAGATAGACATTCCCTAAGGTTCCCTGTCCAATTTGCTTAATGATTGAATAATCGCCGAGTGTTTTTTTATCCATTGCGTGAGTCCTAGTTGATTTAATTCGATGTTCGCAACTTTGCGATTAAATGTCCAGACTCTCTATAGAGGTAATCGGCGTCCCACACTTGCCCCATTTACAAGGGTAAACCGTTGTTTTCCCTTCGACAAGGGGATACTCCTCGCTATCCGTTTTCCAAACGATTGAAACATGAGGGTGATACTCTTTGAAAAGCTCTCTCTTTAACTCTTTCTCCCCTCTTTTCTCCTTATCTAGCACAATGATAAGAGTGAGCGCCTCTTTATCGAGATAGCGCTGCAATGCAATTAGATGATAACAGGCTCCTTGGGGATAAGCTTCGATAAAGCTTTTTGCCACTTTCAAGATATCTTCTGCTTGAATCCAGAAATCGCGCTCGTGGGTGATTGCATATAAGCGGAGTAAATTTTCAGCATGAAGGGCATTCCCCGACGGCTGCGCACTATCGTAGAGCTCGCACCGGCGCATCAAGACTGAATGCTCGGGCCCTGTTAAATAAAAGGCCCCTTCTTCTGCTTTGTAGGTCTCTTCCAAATGCTTTGCCATTTCAAGAGCCCACTCCAGATAGAACTCCCCTCTTCCCGCTTCATAGAGAGTGATCATTGCGCGGATTAGAGAAGCATAATCATCTAAAGAGCCTTCATAGTCGGCCGCTCCGTCGCGGTAGCGCCTGAGAAGGATTCCCTCTTTCCAAAGGTTTTTCCGAATGAACTGAGCTGCCCGCTCTCCTGCTTCCACATAGGCCTCTTCTTCAAAAGCCATCCCCGCCATCACTAAAGAGTGGATCATCAGAGCATTCCATGAAACGAGAATCTTATCGTCTTTGAACGGACGTTTTCTCATTTTCCGCGCGCTATGGAGAAGACCTAAACTACTTTGCAAAAGCCCCTTTGTCTCTATCACATTGAGACAACGCGCATCACAAAAATCTTCCATCGAAACAGTGCGACGGAGAATATTTTTCCCTTCAAAGTTCCCCTCTTCCGACACATCGAAATAAGGGCAAAACAGATCAAACTGTTCTTGGGAAAGAACCGCTTCGATTTCTTGCTTGGTCCAAAGGTAAAACGCCCCTTCCACTCCATCAATTTCAGCATCCTCTGCAGAATAGAACCCTCCTTCCGGATGGTGCATCTCGCGGAGCACATACTCAAGGATCTCTTGACAAATCCTCTTGTACTCCTCATGTTTCGTATACCGCCAAGCGTCTAAATAACTCCCCGCTAAAAGAGCATTGTCATAGAGCATCTTCTCAAAGTGGGGAACTTGCCATTTTTCATCGACACTATAGCGAGAAAAACCCCCACCTACGTGGTCATAGATCCCACCATGAGACATTTTCTCTAGGGTTTTATCAACAAGAAAAAGAGGACGAGGATCTTGATTGAGTTTTGTATAAGTCAAAAAGAAATCTGAGAGATAACTCATGGGGAACTTTGGGGCTCCCTTCATCCCTCCAAAAACAGGATCAGCACACTCAAAAAGTCCTTCCAACGCATCGACAAGCGTCCCATCGGTTGGAATTTCATCGCCCCGCGTCGTGACAGACTTCTCAAAGAGATCGACAAGTTTATTCGCTTGATCGAATAGAAGCTCTTTTTCTTCACTCTTCCACAGCTCATCAATGTGGTTAATCAGCTCACTTAGCCCCATCATCCCTTGCCTAGGATCGGGAGGGAGATATGTTACCGCATAAAAGGGTTTGAGTTCAGGGGTGAGGATCACATTTAGCGGCCACCCTGTCCCTGATGCCATAAGCGCCTGCGCAAACTCCATATAAAGACTATCGATCTCAGGAAGCTCTTCACGGTCTACTTTGATCGAAACAAAGACCTCATTCATCCGCGCCGCAATCTTGGGATCGTTAAACGACTCCCTTGACATCACATGACACCAGTGGCACGTTGCATACCCAATCGAAAGGAAAATCGGCTTTTCCTCCATCCTTGCTTTCTCAAACGCTTCATCACCCCAGGGATACCAATCGACAGGATGATGAGCATGCTGCAACAAATAAGGAGATTTCTCTTTACTTAACCGATTCTCAGGCATGAACGTGTCTTATAAAACTCCAAGGTATTTGGCAAAGAGATAGGCGCCCACAATCACCATCACCGAAATGCCTGCCCACAAAAGATTTGGAAGCCACCTCACGCCGCCACCCATGCTCCCCCTCTTTTCAAGGGTTCCAATGCCATAGGCAAAGTCATGGGACCTTTTACCCAGCCTCTGGGCCTCGGGATGCTCCCGAGCGATCTTTTCACCATCCATCCCCAAAAAGCTTGCGTACTGCCGCATGAAACCTAACATATAGACAGGAGAAAGAAACGCATCGTTCTTTCCTTCTTCAATCGATTCGAGATGTGACACTCGGATCGAAGTGGCATTTTCAACTTCTTTTAAGGAGAGATTTAGCTCTTTTCGCTTCGTTTTGAAAAGATCTCCTAACTTTTTTACATCTTCACTCATAGGCTCCCTTTAAGGGTTTTATCACCAACGTAACCGATGAGTGATTTTTATTAAAGGATTTGCTAAAGTCAATCCTATGAAAGGACCATCAAATTTTATTACAGAAATCGACACCTCTCTGGCCCCGAAGCTAAAAGCCGATTTGCAGTCGCAAGGGTTTACCCTCGCATCTCCCCAATACACCATCTTTCAGGCAAAAAAAGAGGGGATCACCTGCACCCTCTACGAGTCCGGAAAATTAATGGTTCAAGGGAAAGCAAAAGATGACTTTATCAGTTACTACCTTGAACCCGAAATCCTCGGCAACCTTTCCTATACCTACCCCGAAACAACAGTCGACACCACTCCCCACATTGGAGTCGATGAAGCGGGTAAAGGAGATCTCTTTGGTCCCCTCTGCGTTGCCGCTCTTTACGCTGACGAAACGCTGATCACCGAACTGATTAAACTGGGCATCCGCGATAGTAAGCGGATGAACGATAACGTCATCCTCAAACACGCTGAAACCATCCGCAAACTGTGTCCTTATTCCTCAGTCGCTATCTACCCCAAAAAGTACAACGAGCTCTACGCCCAATTTAAGAACCTCAACTCTCTCCTTGCTTGGGGACATGCCACGGCAATCCAGGAGCTCGCAGAAAAGAGTGGGTGCAGGAAGGTCATCATCGACCAGTTTGCAAGCGAACACGTTGTCGAAACTGCCCTTCGGAAAAAAGGGCTCCAGATCGACCTCACCCAGCGCCACCGAGGAGAAGAGGACATCGTCGTTGCCGGAGCCTCGATCCTAGCTCGGGCCGCCTTTGTTCAGGGGATCGATAAGCTCTCCTCCCAGTTCAATCTCACCCTCCCTAAAGGAGCTTCCTCTCTTGTTGTGGAGGCAGGGCGCCGTTTTATCCAAATGCATGGACAGGCCCCCCTAGGAGAAGTAGCTAAACTTCATTTTAAAACGATACAAAACATAATAATATAAATTTTATTATTATGAATAATGTAATAAAATTGTTTTAGTTTGTTATAATTAATTACCCATGTTACCATATTAACTATGAAAGGTAACCCACGAGGTAATAATGTCTAAACCTGTTTCTTATCAAGATACACTTCAGTCATACTATACTTCTGCACAACAACTTCCTTCTACAGCAAAAAATTATTTGAACCGCCAAGTCGAGACACTTCAAGGCTATGGCACGAGCGCCTACGAATATGGTGCTCAAAAAATGGACCAAATCCGCGCCTTCGGATCACGTGCTCAAGCAGCATTTCAGGTCGTCGATAAAACGGCTGAAGGATCTTATAAAGGGATGCTCTTTGGAGCTCTTCTTGGCTTCTTCACACCCGTTGGACTCTTTGGTGGCGCCTACCTAGGAACCATGCTGGGCGGAATGAACGCATTTTCAAATGCCATGGATCAGTACGATCAATCAGTATTAGCTCAAAATTCTTAAAGTTAATATATAGCTAAAATAGTTCAAAATAGTAACAATTCATCCAGATCTTTTCACCGATAATTTTACGCTCGATCTTGCTGGCTTATACGAAGCCAGCTTCGCTCTCCGCGCTTCATTTTCAATGAAAATCTTCTGTCCAATTATTCCTATTTTAAACTAATTCAGCTATAGTGAAAGAGTATGTTACATGCCCTTTCGCTTCATGCCTTTATCCTTATCGATCACCTCTCGATCACCTTCGATCGAGGATTTCATGTCTTGACCGGTGAAACCGGCGCTGGAAAAACCCTTCTGATTCAAGCGATTCATCTTTTAACAGGGAAAAAAGTCTCTGCTGATCTTATCCGTAAAGGAGAGGACAAAGCAGTCATTGAAGCAACCTTTCAGATTGATCATCTCCCCAAAGTCCAAGAGATCCTCACCTTGAGTGGCATCGATTATGATCCCGATGAGCTTCTGATTCTCCGCCGCGAGGTCCACAAAAACGCGAAAAATAGAATTTTTGTGAATGCCCAGATGGCGCCCCTTTCTCTCCTCTCTGATTTAGGGCCTCATCTCATTGAACTCGTGGGGCAAAACACCTCGCAGTCGATCCGCCAATCTGATGCGCAACGAGACCTTCTTGATCTCTTTGGGCAGATTGATCTTGCTCCCTTCCAAACCTCCTATGCGGAAAGACAAGCGCTCCAATCCGAACTCCAAACGCTTATCGAAGAGACCCAAAAAGAAAGCAAAGAAAAGCTCAAGTGGGAGTGGGATGAATGGAACCAGTTCGACTATCAAGAAGGAGAAGAAACCACCCTCTTTGAAGAATACAGGGCGCTCGCAAGCTCTAAAGAGAGCCTCGAAAAACTCTCCGCTCTTCAAAATGGCCTCGATGATTCCGCCCTTCTTGCTTCCTTAAGAGAGATGCAAAAGCTCTCCATCGATGCGACTCTCTCTGAACATCTAGAAAGTGCAATCGTCCACCTCCAAGAAGCTTCCTTCTATGTCTCTAAAAAACTCGACGCCATCGAAGGCTCCCCCGAGCGGTTTCAAGAACTCGAAACGCGCCTTTCCACTCTTAACCGTTTGATGAAAAAATACCGTCTCACTGCCTCTGAAATCCCCTCCCATCTAGAGGCTCTTAAACACCGACTCGAACGCTTAGAAAACCTCGATGACAAACTCGAAACCATAAACAGGAAGTTGCGGCAAAAAGAAAGCGAGAATTTAGCCCTTGCAAAAACCCTCTCCGAAAAACGCAAAACGGCCGCAAATGCCCTTGCGCAAGAGCTCGAAAAGGAGCTCCATACTCTTAACTTCCCCAATGCTAAGGCCCCCATCCACTTCGCAGAAAAACCGCTCGGCCCCCATGGCATCGACTCCATCACCTTCCTTCTTGCAGCCAACAAAGGAGAGGCCCCCGCCTCTCTCAAAGATCAAAGTAGTGGTGGAGAGGTTGCTCGCTACCTCTTTGCTCTTAAAATCCTTCTTGCCACTAGGGCTGGTCTCCCGACCCTCATCTTCGATGAGATCGACGCCAATGTTGGTGGCGAAACGGCCACCCTCGTTGGCCAAAAGCTTAAAACCCTTGGAAAAACAACCCAAGTGCTTGCCATCACCCACTTCCCTCAAGTAGCCCGCTTTGCGGACCACCACCTCCATATCGCTAAAAAGGAGCAGGGCGAAAGGACCCTCACCGAGATCTCCCCCCTCACCTCCACGGAGAAAGACCAAGAGCTCCTCCGCATGCTTGGAGGCTCTTCCCTCTCTTCAAATTAAAAAAAATAATTATTATTCTTTTTTTATAATTGATTTGATATTCTTTTACTAAAATCCAAAAGGAGGGAAACAATGGATTCAATTAATTATTTTTTTAACGGGCCATCGGCCTACACAATGCAAGACTATCGTCTAAGCTATAAACTCGAATTTCAAAATAGGGAGAACCCTCCACTTGGAGCGCGCGAAGTTGTTCATATTGATCAAAATCGCATTCAAGGGGACCTTATTGATCAATCGGTTTTGGTCATTAAACCATCCGAACATACAGTTGATAGAACGCAGTCGTTCTGGAAGGCCAAAACACTCACGATGCTTGCAACGAGCTTCGGATTACTCTCAACGACCTTGGCCATCACCTATGCTAGTAAATCCAAAGAGAGCGCTTTCATCATCTTTTCTCATGCCATCACCTACGTGGTTAGCATCTGCGCTTTTTTCCGCTTTTGGCAAGGGTGGTCCCAGTACAGCAATTGGGGTCATGATCCTTATGAAAAAGTCGCCTCTCTTCGATCGCAAGCTCTGGATAAAGGATTTCGCACTCTTCTTACCCACACCGATACTAAGTACCCCTACTCACACATCTTAACAAACCCTGAGAGAAAGCGCCTGTACCTTCAGTACTTTGAGAACACTGTTCAGCAATTCAATGATAACCGCCAATCTTGGTTGACAAGCAAGAGCTCAACAGCCGAAGATTTTTGTCTCATGAGCCCCTTACAAGGAGAAGCTCTAACTATGGCCTCTTTAACTCCAGAACAACAAGAAACTCTACATCCATTCTCTCTGAGATTTGTAGAGCTAAGGGATCAATACCGTCAAGTCGTAGAAAATAAATGCGGGATGGACACCCTGATCGAAATTGGAAGAGAGGTCGCAAAAGAAAGGCCAAGTACCCCAGGAGAAAGACAAAGCAAAGAGCAAGAAAAGCAGAACCAAAAGGTAGACCGCGTCGCCAATGTTGCTAGAATTGGAGCATGGGCTTACAAAAAAACTGCATTAAACGCTCTCTTTGATCAACTCGAAACGGTTCATCAAGAGGCTTATACAGCCCTAACTCAAGCAACTACCTAAAACAGTTGATAATTTCCCCCTGATCCGTATCATGCGGATGAGGGGGATTCATGAAGAAATTACTCATTGCATGTATTGTATTGATTGTGCCGGCTTTAGGGTTTGCGCTCGACTATACCTTGGCAACCGATTACTGCTTTGTCCATAAGAAGGATCGGGTTTTTGTCGATGGGTATTTTGCAAGTAATACGGCTGCAGACATTAATAAGCATGGCTTTAAGGGAGCCGACCTCCACTATTCTGAAGGAGCAGGGGCCCTTTTTATCAACGCCTATCCTGCGGAGGATCACTTTCTCTCCTTCGAGTTTGGGTATGGGTACATGAAGCTCGACTTCGATCAAAACCCCGCCTTTAAACAGAAGCACTTCCATGACGCTATTTTCTCCGTCGGGTACATTACGACAGCCATTGAGAACTGGCGGTGGGTCTTTAATCTAGGGTTTCATGCGAACCTCGACCATTTCAACATGGGTAAAAACGCCTTCTATACAGGAATGGTCTGGGGACGTCTTGCCTATAGCCGCCCTCTTGGGATCCACATCGGTGTTGTCGGGCAAGCGGGGGTGAAAAGCACCTACCTTTTCCCTATTTTAGGGTTTGACTGGCAGTTCCATCAGCAGTGGAAGATCAATGCCATCTTCCCTTTAGATTTTTCTCTCCACTACTATTTCGCAAAGAACTGGTCCTCGGCCCTCAGCTACCGAAGTTTTGGGGGGTGGTACCGCTCTTTTCACCGCGTGGGTCACCATGAAAACAATCCCGACTCGATGTTCTCGGTCCATGCCAATGGACTCGATCTAGGGGTCTATTTCGACTCTCGCCACTTCTCCATCGGCCTCTTTGGAGGCTGCAATTTCGGCGGCTGGATTCTCATTCGTAACCGCCACGGCGCGAAGCCGATCTACTACCATTTCGACTATGCCGGCTACGCCGGAACAAAGGCTTGCCTAGAATTTTAATTTTCTCTAAACTCCTCGCGAACTCATTAAAAATGGAGGAGAAAATGAGTCAAATTATTCCTATCATTGCTCAAGCGGCGCTCACAAGTTCTTACGCCTTGTTTGGAAGACACAGGGTCCTAGCACCCCAAGGGTTTTATAAGCTTGTTGGAGGTATTGCCCTTTCCGCACTCATCCATTCTGGTAGACGGATGAGTGAAAGAAAATCTTTGACGGAACACACAGATACCGGACTCGAAATCATTACCCACCTTGCAACCTTTGTCTTCATCGGCGCAGGCGCGCACCTCGCAAAAACGCCACGCAAAACCGCTCTCCTCTCAGCTCTCTTCTTCTCATTCACAGAAGCTCTTATAGACTTAGCTATTCATCCTCGTAAGGACGAGGAGCTATATAAGATAACCATCCCTAGACCTTATGAGAAAAGTATCGACGAAGCTTATCAAATCATTACTGCCATGAAGGATGGACCACTCAAACACAAAGCAACGACGCTTTATTATATCACGGTCCTTCGACAGGCTCAGAATCGACAAGAAACGTATCATTCTCATATACAATTGATGCCATCCACAACTCTTCAATTTGTCCATTACCATTGTGAAGCAGCAAAATTGCTTAATGAACCGAAGATCCTTAATGATGTATTCAACGCTTGGATAGACCTTGAAGATGACAAGGGTAAGGGCGCGGTGATGGTTGCGCTAGTGCGCGCGCACCGTGAGATAAATCCAAGTGTGGATATCAATCTGTATCTTAAGCACTGTTCGAAAGAATCAGATGAAGTTAATCATTGGATCCCTGATGGTTTAAAGCAACCGTTTCCAAATCAAAATGCCAAATTGAATGAAACCTCTCCTTCTCCCTTCACGCGGTTTGAAGTGCATTTAAGGAGGGGCGAGCTTCAAGAAGCTCGATTGGAAACTCGAAAAATAGATCTCAATCTCTATTGGAGAGTTGAGGCGCTTTGTCGATTGGCAGAAGCCGAGGCAAAAGCTTATACCATTTCTAAAAAATAAGGTGCAGAATTAGCGCTGAGATTTTCGAGGAAAAATTTAGTTTGGAGATGAGCCTAACCACTCGATGGTTAGCGAAATCGAAAACCAAATTTTAACCGAAAAGAACAAGCTACATTCACCAACTTATTTTTGAGACATGGTATTAATCCTCATCTTCGTCTTCGTACTCTTCGGAAAAGGGATAGAGATCTTCCTCGTCCTCGTCAAGCTCGTCTTCCTCATCGAAGTCACTTTTGGGATCGAGATAGAGGGCCATTGAGGTGGCGCGAGGGAGAGGAAGATAATCACTTTGCTCATCTTCAGAAAGAGGTTTTGAGTGAAGGACCCGCCACATACAGATCAGAACAAACGCTGCGCAGAGGATACTCATGTAGAGGAAGAGTCCTGAAGGACCAAAATAGCTCATAAAGAAGGGTGAGATAAGCGGACTGATAATACACCCTACTCCATAAATTAGGAGGAGGGCGCAGGTAATTCCAATCACTTTTTTCTCCGAAAAGTGGTCACACGTATAGGTAATTGAGAGAGGATAGAGAGTGAACGAAATTCCTCCGAATAGCACCATCAAGATCAAGAGAACGTAATAGTGGAAATGGGGACTATAATAGAGGGCATAGGTCACGATCATGAGGCTAATCGTTACTCCTATGATCACTTTTCTCCGGTTGAAAATATCCGATAAATGTCCCAGAGGCCATTGCAAGAGAAGTCCTCCCATAATCGTAAAGCCCATGATCTGCGAGATCTGAAGGAGGCTAAGGTTAATCTCTTTTGCATAAATGGGGGCCAGGCCATAAAACGAGCTGAGAATCAGTCCCGAAACAAAACATCCGATCGGTCCCAAAGGAGAGCGCTTGATGATATGAAAGACATTTGTAATCGAATGATCCATCATCACCGGCCCACTACTTTTCATCATCGAAACAGGGACGACAGAAAGGGAACTTAAGATCACCGTAATCGCAAAGGGAATCAAACTTTGGATCGGCGAGGCGTTGAGGATAAACTGACCAAATCCTTGAGCGAGGTAGAGAGTAAGCATATAAAGAGAAAGGAGACGTCCACGACTCTTGACTCCTGAAGAAAGGAGGAGCCAGCTTTCGATCGCAATAAAAAAACCAGAGGTACAAAACCCGGTGAGCGTTCGGTAAATAGTCCATGAAAAGGGGTCAATATAAAAGGCCTGAATGACGATAATCACAGAGTTGATCGACGCCATCATCGCAAAGCTCCGGATATGGCCAATGCGACTGATCAACCGTTCAACATAAATCGCTCCAAGCATCATTCCCAGATAGTAGGCCGCCCCCAATATCCCAATGACATAGTTGGGATACCCTTCCGTTGAAAAGCGAAGACTCGTGTAGGTTGTAAAAAAACCGTTTCCGAGCATCACCGTAATCAAACTGAGAAGTGGAGGAATCACTCCGCGAAACACCCGTTTCATTCTGCTCTCTTCTTCGTTGCAATTTTCACTTTAGCCTCTGGCGACACCCACTTCCCCTCCACCTTTTCAAGGGGTTGAGTGATCACCATATATTTCTCCTTTTCAAAAGGGTGCTGAACCTCCCCTTTCCGTGTGATGAGCTGCTCAAAGGTATACCTGATTTCGAGATGGTTGTGGTGATGTTTGATCACCGACACCTCTGTATTCGAAAGGATCGGGAGAAAATACTCCGACTTTGTCCCTAAAAGCTTCATCACCCCCTCTTCAATCGCTGACTGAAAGGCCATTTTTCCCGATTGAGACAGCGCCTCTTGAATCAAACTAAAGAGAGGATCATCGATGGGCGTTAATTTACGGAGCTCTTTGTAGACTTCCAGAAGTTTTTCAAGAGCAAACGAATCGGTCTTAGCGGTATGATAGATCAGTTTTTCGTCCTCATAGAGGTTAAGAGAGGGCCACTCCCGGTTCAACTCTTTTGCAAAGTCAACCGTCATGAAACGTAAACTTTCATCTTCTGAAATTTTTTCATTAATTGTTGGAAAGTTTTCCGGGTCATCCTTTACCTTTTGATCGATCCCCGCATAGATCTTTTCGATAAAGGAAAGTTCCTTCTCCATCTCAGCCGAACACTCTTCAAAGGCCCAGTCCAGAAGACCGAGCGTCACATTCGAGACCTCTTGGCTGGAGAGGAGAAAGTCCCACTGATATTTGTTGAGAATGAGCGCACAAATGTTAAACTGCTCATCTTCACTCATATGGAACAAGACCTCTTGCTGATTAGCAAGCTGGACGAGCTGTCGCCGGTTTTCGAGAGGGAGATCGCGAGGGAGGTAGCGACTCGCTAAATAGGTCTGCAACGTATCGATATCCTTCTCTGAGGTCTTTGCTAAAGTCTCGATCAAGTGGTAAAGCTCGGGCTTGGTGTCGCTAATCTCCTCAAAATCCTGATAGGCAAGGACAACCTCTTGAAACGCCTTCGCAAGCTCTCGAAATTTGGTGATCTGCCAGATGCTCTTGCGACAGACAGAGGTCCGTTGCAGTCGATCATGGATCCCCTGCGGCGTCAGGCAATGCTCCTCTTTAAGCGTCTTATTGAAGAAGTTGATATTCTGAATTTGCCGATACTGGTTGATCCGTGCCTTTTTCTTGAGCTCATGCCACATCCGGAGATAGTCGAGATGCTTATGTGATTTTACTCGGCGCAAGCGAATGCTTTTATTATCCCGCGTCGGGTTCGTAATAAAAAGGAGAAGCTCGCTAGGATAATAGATCGCCTTAAACTCGAGAGCCTCTTCACTCTCGTCAACCTTCTCCGACTGAACTTTCATGAAAATCGCATTAAGTGATTGCCGAGGATCGGTATGGGTCTGTTCTTGGCGCGCCGCTTCAATGTGATCCTGCAGGGCCCGAAAATAAAAAAGCTTCCGCGCAGCAAGGGCCTGGGCAATGCTCCGCTTCGCTAACTTATACTTCTTATAAGGGTACACCCCGAAGGTTAAAATCGATAAGGCCATATTCTTGAAAGAGTGAGCCTTAAAGCAGCTCCGAAAATGACGCGAAAGCGCCCCCTGCCATGAATCCCTATGATTCACATTCACTGTTTTCACATCTGGGAGCGATGGGTTATGCATACTTCCCACATAGCATGCTCCCCCGCCACATACAACAAAAATCCTCTATAAAAAATCAATCCATTAGCTTCCACCCCGGAATGTCACTTATTTCGCTGCAGAGGCAAAAAGAATTGACGTAGATACAAGATGAGCGCCGAGCTAAGGTGGTTCACCGTGAGCGTTGGGGCGAAGCGAAGTAGATGCGTTGATTCTAGAAGCCTTATGCGGCGCTATGGCAAAAGCTTCTTTAGTGTATACCTTATTGTTACCGCAAGAATGAAAATAACACCTTGAGCAAGAACCCCTTAGGGGTTCTTGCCTGGATACTCCTTGGCATCAACGATATGATTTCACTAAATGTCGTCTCTATTCTACCTCTATGGTGTGTGAGGATGGAGATCTATTGAACGCGCAACGCTAAAGAGAAAAATAAGTAGCACTCCGGGGTTCTACCCCGGGTTCTCTAATTGCTCGGTTTTTGTCAAATCATTTTAGTCGTTTCCTTCATTAACATCATGACACGCATCCAGGGTTCTCTACGGAGTCTTTTTTAAAGGAATTTTTCATCCTAGCTCCAACATACGGTTCGAAAAGGAGAGGCATGACACTGTTATAAGCGGTCTTGAAGACCATCCCGGTGTACGTCAGTGCCTCTACCTTCGGTTTTATGTCATGTGTTTTTTTCTTTTCCTTTACTTATGCAACAAGATCTAAAGTCTTATACTTAAACTGTTCATCTTCTTTCACCAGCAGCTGGTGCATAATAACTGCAAGCTTTCGGCCTAATGCTACTGCAGCTTTCTTTCTCCCATGCTTCTTTTCTATTTTATGCCCCCAAGCCTTTAACTTACTCCACTTTGAGCTTCGCGTTAAGATTACTATCCCTGCTTCCACTAGAAGTGACCTTATCATTGGTGGTCCTTTTTTCGAGATCCTCCCTAGCCTTTCTGTTTCTCCAGATGAATATTGTCTTGGTGTAAGCCCTATGTAGGCTCCAACGTCCTTTGATTTTTTAAATCTTTTGGGGTTTCCGATCTCTGTATAATATGTTAATGCTGTAACCATACCGATACCGGGGATTGACATTAGCCGTTTTGTTTCGGGGATTTCTCCTGCTAGTTTAGTAATCTGTTTATCGAGCCTTTTGATTTCTTCTGTCAGTTTTTTAAAGCATTCTATCATTGCTTCAATTCCTTCCCGAGCTGTCTCAGGGAGCTCTTTGATATTCTTGAGAACACTTTCGATAAATGCTTTTCCCTGGTGTGGGTTCATCATTTTTCCAAAAGGCTTGATTAATCCTCTGATTGCCATTTGCAGGTCTACTTTTCCCATGACAAGTTGCTTTCGGCTTTTAAGTAATACACTTAACCCCAGGTGTCTTTTGGATTTAGGAGCTATTGTTGAAATACACCCCACTCTTAAGCACTCGGCAATTCCTCTTGCATCATTCTTGTCTGTCTTATTTATTTTCAGACTTAAAAATGTTGCTATTTTTCTTGCATCACAAGTTAGTGCTGGTAGTCCTCTACTAATGAGCTCTTCTTCCATCCAGTAGCTCCACGATCCACTTTCTAGCCCCACGGTATCAATCTCGTAATTTCCAAATCCTTTGATTGTATCGTAAATAGTGTCGGGATCTGTTATTACCATTTTTTCATGAAGCACTTTTCCTTGTTCATCAATCATACAAACAGCTGTCTCTTTCTTTGAAATATCTAATCCAATATAATGTTTCATGGTTGTCTCCTTTGTTTGGCCTGCGAGGCCGTTTGTTTTGTGGAAAACCAGTTTGGTTCTTCCGGGTTAAAGGAGACAACCTTTTTCTTGACTCTGGCTAGATGAGCCTCTAGCTACGAGCAATTACGATATGTTCTAATAAATTTGGGGAGCCGATCATGGAAAAAGTGTATCAGAATCCCTCTTCTTTCTGAGAAAACCATAAATACCTTATAGTAAACATGATAAAATTTAGTTTAATTAAAGTAAATTTTATGATATAATAGTATTTAAATCGTCTTCGGGGGAAGATCAAATGGAATCAATACATCCAAATCAATTCTCACCTATTCCTTTTGGATCAACGATCTTAGGGCTAGGAGATCTCCTATTAGCTCTTATCGAACAAGTGAAGCGTTTCGTTGCAGATTTTGGTCAATTATTTGAAAGTAAAGAGGTTGAGCCTCTGATGTTGACCCCAGACAACCGAGAGGTTGACCCAAGGATTGCTCGTCTATTAAGAGAGCAAGGGATTGATCACTTTGACGCAAAGCTTGGAGAAGGAAGTTTTGGCAAAGTATATTCAACCGAAGTAAATGGGAAAACGAAAGCTGTAAAGCTGGAAAAAGAGAGAGGAAAACGTGAGGGGTATTCGTATGATTCAACGCATGGAGAAGGGAGTGGATTAGGTCTTCCGAAAAAACATTATCTTCAGGTAACAGAAGGGGTGCTTCTACAAGTAGGAGAAGAAACTCTCTATGTAAAGAGTAAAGATGAATTATCACACTATCATGGTAGAGAAGATGTCAAAGAGGTTGGATCACTTTCTCGTGCTCGTGATTCGAAAAACCTTGCTGATTGGATCATTGCTAAAAGAACCCTTTCCACTGGGCTATCTTCTGATCAAACCAGAGAGTTTGCGTGGCAACTTGCCAATGCCATTACAACTTTTCATAGAGTTACAGGGAAAGCACACAACGACATCAAACCCGAAAACATTCTATTAAAACATAAAAACAGTTTCCAGGGGAAAAAAACAGAAATCAGACTTGGAGATCATGGATTAAGCCAAAACATGGGAAGTAGCTTTGGAGGATCTCCTGCTTATCGAGCTCCTGAAAATACTTGCTCTGAAGCATCTGATTGGTACTCCTTTGGAAAAACCCTGTACACGATAGCAACGGGAAAAAATCCCAAGAATCCTAACCTAAATCTCTCTCCTATAACAAATACTCCCTTTCTTAAAGATTTACTAGAAAAGCTTCTTGAGGAAGATCCTACAAAACGTCTTTCTAGTGAACAGATCTTAAACCACCCCTATTTTAAAGGAATGAAGGAAGAGGTAAGGTATGAAAAAGAGGAGCCCGAGGTTCGTGTTTCGGAAGTCCCAAAGACACCTCCACCGGTTAAACCGTTTATTCAACGTTGGTTTGGAAAACTTTACACATTTGTTGATATTCAGAAAAAACCTGTGATTCATCCAGAGGTTGCCAAAGTGGTGACCGCTCACATTCCCGAAATAACCCATATTACCCAACGAAAAGTCGCAAAGGGGGGAATGGGAGAGATCTATTTTGCGTGTGGTCAAGGAGAGAAGGGGTGGGCGATTAAGCTGGAAAAAAAACCCGATCAGATTTTTTTAGGCTATAATGAAATCAATGGTTTAGGTCTTCAAAAGAACTCTCACCTCCAACGTTCTAGAGGGGTCATTGTTAGAGATGCACAGGAGCGCTATCATTTTATTCAAAATCCAAAATCACTGGAGACTCTTATACGTGCCGGGGCAGTGCTTTTTTTAGTTGGGACAGTTTCTCGATTAAGATCTGAAGGAACTCTTCTTGATCTCGTGGGCCAATCGTTTGGAATAAATAGACTCACCCCTGTGACTACTAAGCATCTCGCTTTCCAGCTAGCAACTGCAATTCATGCGTTCCACACTCAGAAACCTGGGACTGTACACAACGATGTTAAGCCTGCTAACGTTTTGATCAAAGAAAAAAATGGGGAATATGAAGTAAAGCTTGGGGATTTCGGGCATAGTAGTCCTAGTGGTAAGACGCAAAATGGGACACTATTCTATGAAGCTCCAGAAAGAATAAAGACTCAAAAGTCCGATTGGTATTCATTTGGGATGACCCTATACACGATGGTTACTGGTCTAGAAGGGGAAATCAATCTCAATCATCCGAAGATCCTAGAGGATCAAAAGTTACATGATCTTTTAACAAAGCTTACTCAAAAAGAAAGTGACCGACTCGATGGAGCGAGTGTCTTAACTCATCCTTATTTCGATACACTCTGAGTATTTATAGGCCGAGGAACTTTTTACCGAGAGTGGTGAGCTTGAAGAGATGATAGGTGATGCAGATCATCAGAAGCCCTTTGAGGGTCCAGAGCGCGGTGCGAACCCAGTTCGAGGTGATAAGGTTACGGAGGATCTTGGGCGAGAAGTGGATGGACAGTTTTTGGTGAAAGGAGACTTGGAAGAGGAAGGTGGAGAGCCAGATAAGGATCAGAAGGATCAGGTTAAGACCCGCTAGAGTGGTAAGAGCTCCTCCGGGAGCCTCGCCAATCAGCATAAAGGCGGTCACCGCCTCGATCACCATCAGCGGCCCAAGGAGAAAAGCAGAGCGCTTAATATGAGCCCGCTCGTAGTCTACAAACCCCTCTTTGATCTTTTTGTAGAGAGGATAGTGGACAACTTGCGAAAACCACATGATTCCAACGAGAATCCAGGTCGCCGCAAGTTGTGTAATGGTCAAATAGATCAGCTCTAAAATCCCGGACATTATTTCACCAATTCAAATGATTCGATAAAGTGTGTGAAGTTCCCTTCTAGGTAGTTATTTTGTTCACATTCCATCGCTAGAAGGTAGAGGTTGTTCTCTGCCATAATCGCGCGACCTTTAAAATAGACCCCTTTCGACTTGATGAAGAAATCGAGCGCTTTATGTCCTTGAACATTCACAAGATCCGCAAAGATTAGCTCGTTTTCATGATTTTGCGTCACGAGGCCGTTGAGGAAACTTTCCAGTGACATCTCAGCATGTGATTCATTAATAAATGGAGGATACTGCGCAATGAGCATCATGTAGACCGCTTTCTTTTCATGAGCAGAGACATAAACATCATACCGAAGGTTATATCCTTGTTCAGGGAAAGGCATCATTTGTTTTACATGCTCAGGAGATTCTGGAAGAGAAACCATACATTTGCCATGAACGGAATGAAACTTTTTCCAGTTAGACACCGATTCAACTTTTGGCGTTTGCGTTTTATCAGCAAGTTTAACCGGCGCTCCACCGATACTGGCTGTTGTCAGAAAGAGAGCGCTCATTGCAAGTAGCGCCCGTTTTTTTACAAAATTGATCATAGGTTTCCCCCTCTAATTTCTATGATACGTGCATCAATGCTGATACACCCCAAAACACGAGAAATAGAAGGATAAACACCACAATCCCAGCAAGCACTGCGTTTAGCAGCGCCATCCAGGCAGAAAACCCTTGTACTTCCCCTAAAGCATGCAAAAAGATCACTAGTCCCCAAATTCCAATGGCAAGCTGGACAAATCCCAGCGTCATACTCAGAGCCGCAGCCCCACCAGTGAGCTGCGTCTCATACCCCGCAACAAATAGATTATTGCCATGAAAGATCATTAAGATAATCCAAATCAAACACGTCACCACCATCGGCACACTTGACCAAACCGTGGCAGCTCGAATCTCTTTAAAACTTCCCTTTCCTTTAATCAGTTTCCCTAGCCAATAGTAAAAGAGGCTCATCACATTGAAAGTGATGTACCCTGCTGGAATCGCAAAAATCACTGCAAAGATAAGGATCAGTGCAAGGGAAGTCCCCTGTCCCAATGAAAAGTATTGGGAGGATTGGAGGAGATATTGAAAACCATAAATAGCTGAAAGTAAAACAAGTCGGTAATTTGGATTGCTCTCCACAATCGCACGAATTGTTTTCCGTGGATGAATCCAGATATTAAGCCATGGATTGAAGCCGAGTTTCTCTTTCATAACGCCCCCTATGCTTAGGTTAGAACGAAAAAATAAATGACGCAAGGAGTTTTTTTTATGATGATCTTAACCCATTCACTGAGAAAAGAAAAAAAAATAGCGGCCGTTCTGGCCGCTATTCATTAGGCAAAGTATTGGAAATAGACCATTAAGGTCAATGTTGCAAACACCGGGAATTTAACCGTTTTATATTCAAGTGTCTTATGAAAAACATTAAAGAGACATAAGACTAACAAAGAGGGATATAACACCTGCAATACAGGGGCTAAGAGCTTGACAATTCCCGAAAATTCGAGGGTTGAAATGAGTACCGTCATCAGGAGGATGGCAACCAATGACCACTCATAGGAGATTTTCTCCTTTAATAGACGCCTTTGCAAAAACTCTGCAGAGACAACCGTTAGGGCTATTGCTGTTGTTAAGCAGGTGAGCGCAATAGACATACAAACAACAAGCCCAGCATGGTGGCCAAGGACAAGTTGTCCAACCCGACCAAGAAGCTGATCAACCCCTATTCCATCAAGGGAGAGGCTGTGATGAGCTGCAACATAGCTAAATCCAATATAGATAAAGCTTAAAAGAGATGCTCCGATTAGGCTTGCTTTAAGAACCGCTAGGAGAAGACCATGCGTCCCCTTCCCTTCTTGGTCCTTTTTTAACTTCGTATAAACCAAGGAGGAGAAGAAAAATGCTGCCAAAAGATCCATCGTATTATACCCCTCTTTGAGGCCATAAAAGAACGGATGACTCACATGGGAAGAACCAATAGGATCGCTTGTGGAAAAGAAAACCCCTTTTACAATGATCACAACGAGGAAGAGAACGAGCACGGGAGAAAGGATATATCCAATAATGTCTAGGATTCGATTCCTCTTCCAAGAGCAAAGGAAGATAATTGCCGACGAAATCAGGCTAAAGGTGAGAAGGTGCATCGATGAGAAATAAACCTTAAGCGTAGAATAAGTCAGCGTAATGCAACGGGGAATCCCCCCAAAAGGTCCAATCATACTTAAGAGAAGGACTATCACAATCAGTCCTGGCATCCGCCCGACCCTGTCGAAGAAACTCTCATAGTCCCCTTCATAAAGGGTAATCGCATAGAGGCCGCTGAAAGGAACGACAACAGCCGTTAAAATCAGTCCTAATAATGCCCATATCAATCCCCCTTCCACTGTTTGGCCAATCACTAAGGGAAATGTAATATTTCCCGCTCCAAAAAACATGGAGAACATGGCCAGCCCAGTCGATAATGATTTACTTTTTAACGTTTTCACTTTTTTTCCTTGTTTATTTCGTGATTAATAAAAAAATTATGATGGGTGGGGGATTATCTGCGCCTATAGGCGCACAATATTGACTTGAATGGAAACTGAGATTAAAAAATTTATATTTTCCATAACGGTTCCCGATTATGGTCTAAAGGGATTTTTTATGCAAGGTTAAATCACATGCTCTAGAGCGAGGGAAAGCTTTGGATATTGAAAATGGTACCCCGTTTTAGAGAGGCAGGCAGGTTCGACCCGAGTACTTGTTAAAAGGAGTTCTTCTCCCTTTTGACCGAGGATGAAATGAACCAAAAACTCTGGGACGGGAGGGCCAAGCCATCGATTCAGCCGTTTGGACAGTTTTTTTGCCAAGATATCATTAGGAACGGGATTGGGTGAAACAACATTAACCGGCCCCTCTATTTTAGGGGTCATCATGACATGATAAATCGCACCCACGACATCATCCATTGCAATCCAGCTGACATATTGTTGCCCTTTGCCAAGGCGTCCCCCTAGTCCCCACTTAAACGGGGTGAGCATTTTCTTAAGGGCACCCCCTTCAGCTGTTAAGACCATCCCAAACCGGGCATTCACAACACGAATCCCTTTTTCTGAAAGATCTTTTGTAGCGCGCTCCCATTGCTGACAGACCTCAGCAATAAAAAGCCCTTGACCAGGGCCCGAGCTTTCATCCACCACTTTACTCCCTTGATTACCGTAGTAACCAATTGCGGAAGCAGCAATAAATGCTTTCGGAGGATTTGAGAGCCCCTTTAACAGTTCAGCAAGACGTTCGGTCCCTTTTGCCCGACTTTTTAAAACCCGCTCTTTTTTTCTCTTTGTCCAGCGGCCGTCAACAAGGCTTTCCCCTGCTAGATGAACAACACAATCGAATCCCTCAAAACTTCTAGGATCACACTCCCCTGTTTTGGGATCCCAATAGAGCGTTTTTTCTTCATCTCCATCTTTTCGGCTCAAATGCCAAACATCATGCCCCATAAATTCGAGAAAATACCCCAGATTTTTTCCAATAAGACCACTCGCTCCACTAATGAGGATTTTCAAAGGTTTTTCGAAGCGGTACTTTTCGAGCATCGCTAAATCATGATCCATCATATCGTGCTTGTACTTGAGGATCCGATGGATCCTTCTTTTAAACTGCCTGTCTAAGAAGGACTCTAAAAAAGAAGGGAGACTCAACGTAAATTGAAACCGGTCGGTCACTTCAGAAGTGTGAGCACTTTGAGGGGTGATCACGGTTTCATATCGGTAGTTTTTTAGGAGTCCATCTTCAGCAGAAACAGTGAACCTTTCCCCGGGAACATAGTTGTGATAAGTCATCGCAACAGAAACCTTATGCAACCCAAATAACCTCACCGACACTTTAATCTGAGATCCCTCTTGATCAGGACGCCCCTCCGATTCAACGATCTTCATTGTTTCCCATGGAGGATTGATCCTTTCAAGCATGCGGGGACGGAGGTGCCACTCAAACACCTCTTTGGAGGGATGATTTACAAGGGAACGAAACTGAAACTTACTCTTCGAACTCATACACTCATCATTGCAAGTCGTATTCCACGTGCGCATTATGAAAGATCGAAAGAATTTTTTGCAAAGAAAAACGCGCTGCAAAAAGACGCAGCGCATCTGAAACGTGTTCTATTTCACAAGACCAAATGCGCGAGCAGCTGGCTCGAAAATCGACGTCTTTTGTATGGCAACCTGAAAAACTCTAGTATAAAATAGAAATTGTTGTTTATTACAATCAAATAAGATAAAGGCGCAAACTATTCATAATTTGCGCCTTAAGTGTTATTGACCCTTTTTGCAAGAACCGCAGCAGAGCGCTTTACACTTCCCAAGGAAGCTGAGGCCCCAAACCCCTGCAAGTCCTACAATGGCATAGACAAGACGTGCTAGCCAGGTTGAGTCGCCGCCAAATAGCCACGCGACAAAGTCAAAATGGAAAAATCCCCAAAGTCCCCAATTAAGTGCACCTACAAGGATCAGTATCAATGCGATAACGTTAATTACTTTCATAGGTCTAACCTCCTCTAATACTCACCTTGAGTGTAAAGGAATCCCTTTAATATTGTCACCCCTTCATTGAGAAATTTTAGAAAAAAGTTTTGACGACAAATGAGATAGGTTATAAACTTTTTTTAAAAACCTTAAAAACAGGAGCAAAAGAGGGCTATGACACGTTTCAAATCTATTCTTTTCTTAGGCTTGATCGCACTGATCACTAGCATGAGTGGGTATGCGGTTTCCTTTAAAGATTTTAGTCCAAGTGTTTGGACGAATTACACAAACATGAGCTTTGATCAACTTTCTCAAGAAGAAAAAACTCACAAACTACAAACCCTTTTTGCAGATCAAGTAGAATTCTGCAGAAATCATAATGTTAGAAGAGCTATTATTCGCATTCTCGATCCAGGTTCCTTTGCCTTCTTCAATGTGAATCACTTCAATCGTGAGCGTGACGATAACTTTCTCTATTGGGCCTCAAGACTCGCAGAGACCTCTGAAGTTGAGGTTGTCTTCGATGCAAGCCCCTTTCATCTCCAGCCCCTTGGTGTCTCAGATCATCTTTTTGACTACACAAAACGGTTCTTCAGAGTCGAAGGATACATAGAGGCCTTCCCCTCTTTAGTGAATAAACTTCTCTGGGTCTCAATGACAAACGATCTATTCGATCCAAGTTTTTCTACCTCGCCCCTGATTCAGGGAATCACTATTGATCCTAAAGGACTAAGCGAGGATACCATTCAAATTGTGATCAATGAGCTCGACCAATATAAATACAACGTCTCTGATCGCCTTCCTACAAACCATTTCTCTTCGCTAAGGACTGGGATGATTTTTAATCTTGATCAAAGAAATCTTGCTCTATCAAATCTCGCTCGTTTCCCTATTTCGACTGACATTCGTCCTGTTTTGCCTGAAGAGAGCGAAATCATCTGCAATACCTACTACCCAAGCCAAGATGGTGAGGGATTCGCACCTGAATGGAGATCAGAGAACAACTCCCCTCTTTTAGATACTGCGTACCTAAATCTAGCGGACCACCGCCTTGTGGATTCTATTTATCAAAACACTGCTGTTCTAGCTGATCCTACAGTAAACAATGAAATTAGTGCCAATTCCCTTGCTAACTACCTCTCTATGGCTGTTAAAGGAGTCCCTTTCATTCAAGGACCAGGAAAAATCTCAATTGATAAAGGGACAAACACTGTTAAGGGGAAATATACCTTTTTTAGAACGGGAACCCAAAAATACTCGATTGGAAAGTTCGTTAAAAATGGTATTCTCGAAGTGCGCCCTCCCTTTGTTGCAACGGCAACACAAAAGCGTATTTCAGAACAGCCCTCTTCTAACAAGGACCTTAAAATCACCTCTGCCTATAGCACCGTGGAAAACATTGAGGACGCTGATTATTTCATGTGTCCAACCCCCACTCGCTGGGATACAGTTCGCCTATCAAATCACTTAGCTTCGAAAATCTATTACGTTTTCAGTACCGAGTTCACTCCACCTAATTCAAGGTTTTTTGGAAACTGGGAAGCAAATAACTTCTATCATTTCCTTTACAAGTTAGAAATCGTTCCTGCTGAACAGGATCAAAATGGGCGAATTGTAAAATCTCCTGAAGCACACTACTCTGGATTTATCAATAACCCCCTTCTCACAGGATTTGAAGGGCCTATCATCCCTGGAAAGAACCTTGTGATCTATGATTTCACAACCATTCCGAATGGGTACCCCTATCCGGAATGTGACTGGGAGCTGGGAAATAAAACCCACAAGTAAGTAGGAAAAAGGCCCCTTAATGTAGGGGCCTTTTTTTTGTCTTTGACGAATAGAGATCTTTTGAGTAAACTGTGGTCTTTTCAAAGGAATCATGATGGCTGAATTTGATAAAGAAACTCTCGTTCACCTGGCAAAACTTTGCAGGATCAACTGTACAGATGAAGAGCTGCAAGTGTTATTGAAGAATTTGCAATCGATTTTAGGGTACATCGATCAGCTTAAAGAGATCGATACGGAGAATGCTCCGATCTGCAATCACGTCAGCGATTTTGTCGAAACGTTTACGCGCGAGGATGAAGCTGACACCACTCTAGATCGTGAAACCTTCTTAAAAAATAGCCCGTCCCATGTTGGTGGAATGGTTCGCGTCCCAACGGTCATTAAGTTCTGAGGACTCATGTATAAGAATTCTGCGACAGCCCTTCACCAAGCCTTCCTTGAAGGAAAGTTAACCGCATCGGAAATTGCCGCCGGCTATTTAGCACGCATCCAAGCGTTTGATGAGGAGGTCAAATCCTTTCTCAATGTTTTTGCAGATCGGGTCATGGAAAAGGCGGAAAAACTCGATGGAAAACGTGCGACTGGTGCCCCTCTTGGAAAACTTGCAGGTATCCCCATTGCCATCAAAGACAACATTCAAGTCAGAGGTGAGACGACAACGTGCGCCTCAAAGTTTCTCTCTAATTACACCGCTCCTTACGATGCGACGGCCGTTCGCCTGATTGAAGAGCAAGATGGACTCATTATCGGAAAGACGAATCTCGATGAGTTCGCGATGGGCTCTTCAACAGAACACTCGGCTTTTCAGATGACGAAAAACCCCTGGAACCTCTCGCATGCGCCGGGTGGATCGTCTGGAGGATCTGCGGCCTGCGTCAGTGCGCGCCTCTCCCCCATCTCTTTGGGGAGTGATACGGGTGGATCGATCCGTCAACCAGCAGCATTTACAGGAACCGTTGGATTCAAGCCAACCTATGGGCGGATTTCAAGATATGGACTCGTTGCTTTCGGTTCCTCTCTAGATCAAATTGGTCCTTTTGCCAACTCCGTGAAAGATGTAGCTCTGATGATGGAAGTGATGGGAAAACCCTGTAACCACGATGCAACAAATATTAAGCTGCCGGGCGAACCCTTCTTAGACCATTTGGGCGCATCGATTCAAGGACGGAAAGTCGGCGTTCCCTGGGCCTTTTTGGAAGGACTTTCAAGTGCTGCAAAAGAGCTCTTTGAGACAAACATCAATGTATTAAAAAGTGCTGGAGCAGAGATTGTCGAGATCGATCTCAGTTTGTTGAAACACTCGATCCCAGTCTATTATATCTTGTCCACCGCTGAAGCTTCCACAAACTTAGCCCGTTTTGATGGGATCCGCTATGGAAAGCGCTCTGAAAAAGCGCGCAGCTTAAACGAAATCTATGACATGTCAAGAGAAGAGGGATTTGGTGCAGAAGTGAAACAACGGATCCTTTTAGGGACCTTTGTCCTCTCCTCTGGTTATCAAGATGCCTACTATAAAAAGGCTCAAAAGGTCCGTTCACTCATTATCGAAGCTTACAAGAAGGCTTTCGAGGTGTGCGATGTCGTCGCCATGCCAACCACCCCTTCTCCTGCGTTTGAAATCGGTGGCATTCAGGATCCTCTCGAGATGTATCTTCAGGATCTCTACACTGTCAGCGCAAACCTTGCGGGACTTCCTGCGATCAGCATTCCGACAGGAAAGGATAAAAACGATCTTCCCCATGCTCTTCAACTGTTAGGTCCCCAAATGGATGATGGAAAAGTACTTCACTTTGCGTATCAAT
This sequence comes from Chlamydiales bacterium, assembly GCA_024233515.1. Taxonomy (GTDB): domain Bacteria; phylum Chlamydiota; class Chlamydiia; order Chlamydiales; family Simkaniaceae; genus Neptunichlamydia. The sequence goes on along the minus strand of JACKPO010000003.1, from coordinate 27,112 downwards.
TCGAAAAAGCATTGAAACTTTCGGGATTTATCCCTCCTCTCTTTGATCAGGAGGTTTCCCTATGACAGTCTCTTATGAAGATTGGGAACCGGTGATCGGTTTAGAGGTTCACGCCCAACTGAAAACCCGTTCGAAGATTTTTGCTCGTTCCCCTAACCGGTTTGGAGATGAACCCAATACCAATATCGAGATCAACGACACGGGACAACCCGGAGCTCTCCCTGTTCTCAATAAAGAGGCGGTCGATCTTGCCATTCGTTTTGGTTGCGCCATCCACGCTGAGGTAGCGAAATTTAGTAAGTTTGATCGTAAGTCTTATTTCTACCCCGATTCTCCACGCAACTTTCAAATCACCCAGTTTGATATGCCTATTATCATTGGGGGAGAGGTTGTAGCCGATGTTGACGGGAAGACAAAGACGTTTCAACTCCATCACGCCCATCTAGAAGACGACGCAGGGATGCTCAAACACTTTTCAGACTTTGCAGGAGTCGATTATAACCGGGCTGGTGTTCCTCTCTTAGAGATCGTTTCAGAGCCCTGTATGTGCTCACCGAAAGATGCGATCGCCTACGCGACAACGCTCCGTGCGATTTTGGAATATCTCGATGTCTCCGACTGTAATATGGAAGAGGGATCGATGCGGATAGATACCAACATTTCGGTCCGCCCTAAAGGAGACAAAACGCTCCGCAATAAGGTTGAGATCAAAAATCTCAACTCGTTCACCCATATGGAAATCGGGATTGAAGCTGAAATTCGCCGCCAAGTCCGTGCTTACTGTGAACGCCCAAATGAAGATCCTAATATTGTCGTTCCGAGTAGCACCGTCCGTCTCGATCTCGACAAGAAGGAAACGGTCCTGATGCGTTCTAAGGAAGAAGCAAAAGATTACCGCTACTTCCCTGAACCCGATCTCCCTCCGATCATCTTAACCGCTGACTATATTGAGAAAATCCGTAAGGACCTCCCAGAACTTCCTCACCAGCGGTACGAGCGGTACACAGAAATGCTAAAGCTCTCTGAGTATAACGCCTCGATCCTAGTGAATGATAAGGCTCTTTCCGACTACTTCGAACAAACGCTCAAATTTTCTGATCACGCGACAGCTCTTTGTAACTGGGTCACGGTTGAGTTTGTCGGTCGTTTCAAAGATTCAGGAACTCATTTGACCACTTCAGGAATTCTCCCAGAACATATCGCCAAGCTTGTCACCTTCATTGATGAAAAGAAGATCACAGGACGGATTGCAAAAGAGGTCGCCGATATCATGGTCCAAAAACCTGGGAAAGACCCTGAAATTATTATCAAAGAAAACCCCAATTTCCAAGCTGTCCACGACACCTCAGCGATCGAGCCTTTCGTCGATGAGGTCCTCTCGGCCAATGCCCAATCGGTCGAAGACTTCCGGAATGGAAAAGATAAGGCTTTTAACTTCCTCGTGGGACAGGTGATGAAGCTCTCCAAGGGGAAAGCCTCCCCCGATGTGGTGAAGGAGCTCCTCACCAAAAAAATGTCTGAATAAATCCACTCTTCTTGTATAGTTTTTGCAAGAAATCATTGGAGGATCTCATGGAACCTGTCGGAAGTGAACATTTAGAAGAAAGATTTGACAGTACTGAAAAGGTCTCTCTTCCGGGAGAGAGCACGCTAGTCAAAACAATTGCGAGCCCGTTTTTTGCTCTATTCAACTACTTTTATGGGGTCAATCCTGTTCTCGGACGGAGAGAATTCGGCTACCTCCCGACTTGGATCGAGAAAGCAATGGGAACGGCAATGTACCCAGGAATGGTCTTTACTCAAGGGGGAAAGATGCCCAGGCATTTTGAGCTCCCTAAGGTTCAGGAGATTATGGGAAATCTCAAAGCTCATGCCCGACGGGATCTCCCTTATGAAGTTCAAATCATCAATAAAGATGTCGTCAATGCTTGGTGCCTCCCTGGTGGAAAAATGGCGATTTACAGACGAATCCTCGAACGGATCGACTACTACGTCCATAACAAAGAAGCGATGGGACTCAAAGGTTATACCCACCCTGAAACAGGTGAGTTCATCAGTTATAATGGGGTGACGAAAGAAGATGTGGTGGCAGCGCTATTAGGGCATGAAATGACCCATGCAGATGCCCGCCATAGTGCTCGCAAGTTAGAGTGGAGCTTTATTGTCCAAGCACTGATCTTTTCTATCAGCGCTTATACCCAAGTCAAACTTGATAACTGGAGAGAAGATCTTAAGGGGCGTGCTCAAGAGCTTTATTTATCCGCCGAAAAAAGAAAAGATCTTGAAGAAGAAGAAAAGACTCTCAAAAGTTATCAGACAATCCACAACTTTGCGTTTAACTGGCTGGTAAAAATTGGCGTCGAACTCTACTTCCTCATGGGGAGCCGCCACCATGAACTCGAAGCTGATAAATATGGCACACGTCTTGCAAAAGAAGCGGGATATAACCCCGCAGGGGCCCTTCTCTTACAAGAGATCCTAAAATCGGAGTCGCATGGTCTCTACGATTATCTCCCGACCTGGTATCAGAAACTCCAAGGGCTATGGTCTTCCCACCCGAGCGCCGATGAGCGGCAAGCGGCTCTTTTTACAGATGTGTGGGATTGGACTCAGCGAGGGATTTGAAGACCCGCTCAGCATGTCCTGTGGCTTTGACGTTTCTCCACTCCTTTGCAATCTCCCCTTCTGGGTTGATCAGGAAGGTTGAACGAATCACCCCTTCGTACTCTTTCCCATAATTCTTTTTGGTTCCCCACGTGCCATAGAGACGGTGGACCTCTTTATCGGGATCAGCTAAGAGGATCAAATGAAGGTTGTGCTTCGCGATAAACTTAGCATGACTTTCACTCGAGTCTGGGCTCACTCCAATAATTACAATATCCGAATGCTTGGTGCGAAGCGTTGTAAAATCGCACGCCTCTGTTGTGCAGCCGGGTGTATCATCTTTTGGATAAAAATAGAGAATGACCCATTTCCCTTTGAAGTCGCTTAAGCGAACGTTTTTTCCTTCGTGATCTTTCAGTGTAAAGTCTTTTGCATGTTCCATGCTTTTGGATTATCTATTGTTTGGGAATTAAAAACAACACCGTTGATTTAAATAAGTTAATAAAATAAAGAAGAAATAAAATGGTGTTTCTAATGATGCGAATCGCTTTAGGTTTGTGTGTTTGTTTTGTTTTATTTGAGGGGTGTGATGTTAAAGGTGCAAATGATCCTTATGCCTACGCTCCCAAACGGAGTGATTCGATTTGGTCACCACCTCAAGAAGCAACCCGTCGTCTTCCTGATATGAGCGCTTTAGAGCGGGAAGCTGAAGATTATCATCTCTTCTCGAAAGAAGCTCCCCTTTCCCTTGCTGAAATGATCGATATTGCCCTTGCGAGAAACCCAAATACGAAACAAAGTTGGGCAGCAGCAAGAGTCAGCGCCGCAGAGTATGGTCAGTCCCTTCAGAATTATTTCATTTTAGCCGATATCGATGGAAGCTACATGCGCACACGCTATGCGCAATTCACCGGCCCTGAACGAATGATCATTTATGAAACGCAGTATGGGGGCGAGCTCGATTTAACTTACACGATTTTAGATTTTGGGCAAACGCGCTATACGAGTGAAGCCGCTCTCCAATCGCTCTACAATGCCGACTGGTCCCATAATAGTCAGATCCAACAGACGATTCAAACGCTGATGACAAGCTATTACAACTACCTCTATCAAAAAGAGCTCCTTTTTTCGAGTGAGCAAGATGTCATCAATGCAAAGGTCTCTCTCGATGCCACAGAGGAAAAATTTCGGCAGGGGCTTGCTGACGTCTCCGATATTGTGCAGGCAAAAACCAGTTATCTTTCACAAAAACTAGCGGTCGTGAATCAAAAGCAAAGCCTCCATAATGCCTACACCTCTCTTGTGGCAGAGATGGGGCTCCCTTCCGATCAGATCTTCTATTTCCAAGATTACCCAGGAAAGATTGTCCCCTTCAAACTCGAAACACTTGATAAGCTGATTGTCAAAGCAAACCAAATGCGTCCCGACCTTCTCGCTGCAGAAGCGGAGGTGAAGTCGATGGAAGCCAGTGTCACAGCATCAAAACGGCAAAAATTTCCGACCATCACCGGCGAGTTTGATATCGGACGGAAATATTATCAACACGGCGTGAGTGACACCTACGATTTCACAGCGCAAGTGAATCTGACGTTCCCTCTCTTCCAAGGATTTTTCATCGAGAACTCGATTAAAAAAGCGCGCGCCTCCCTTGAGCAAGCGCGCGCCTCCCTTGAGCAGGTGCAACTTGATGTGGTTCAAGATGTATCGAACTACCGCAGTGATGTAGCGTATGCAAAAGAGTCCCTTGAATATGCGGGTGAGTATCTCGCCTCTGCGGAAGAAGATTTTAAGGTGAACCTCAAAAAATATAAGGTTGGAACAGGGACGATCGTTGATCTGATCAATGCGCAAACAGCTGTGGCTGACGCCAGAGCGCAGCTCGCACAGTCGCAAAACAATTGGTACACCTCTGTTGCAAATCTTGCCTATGCAACAGGGATCCTCTTTCCACCTGAAGAGGATCATAAAGTCCCTTACGTCGAAATGATTGAAGAAAAGGAATCGATAGATGAAAAAACTCGGATGTAGCCTTTTACTGGCCCTTCTTTGTTTGGGTTGCTCAAAAAAAGTGCCGCCGAAAGAGGCAAGACCGATTCCTGTCCATGTTGGAAAGGCAGAAGCTAAAAATGTCCCCTACTATATTTCAACAGTAGGACATATGGAGGCCTTCCAAGTTGTCAACATCATGGCACAAGTCGATGGGCAGCTGATGAAAACCTATTTCCCCGATGGGGCTGATGTGAACGAGGGAGATCTTCTCTACCTCATCGATCAGCGGACCTACATCGCCAATCTCGAAAAAGCCGAAGGAGAACTCGAACAAAACCTTGCAAATCTTGGCTATTCGGAGCGAAACGCTGAGCGAAACTCTAAACTTGTGAAGGATGAATACATTTCACAAAATGACTACGACAACCTGATCACAACAGTGATTACGAGTGACGCCGCGGTGAAACAAAGTCGGGCCGATGTCGATAATGCAAAAATCAATCTCGGCTATACGATGATCCATGCCCCCTTGAGTGCCCGTGCTGGGGAAAGTCAGGTGCGCGATGGGAACATTGTTCTCGAATCTGCTGAGACAACGCTCGTCACCCTGAATCAGATCACACCGATCTATTCCGTCTTCTATATCAATGAAAAAGACCTCCCTAAAGTGAAGCGGTGTCAGATGCAAAATGGGGAGCTGAAGGTCACCGTCACCGTTGATGATACGCCCCCCATCAGCTACGAGGGGACCCTCTCCTTTATTGATAATGGAATCGATATCTCGACAGGGATGATCAAACTCAAAGGAACCCATCCCAACGAAAATAAATTCCTCTGGCCCAATCAATTTGTGAAGGTCAAGCTAGTCCTAGATACCCTTGATCAAGCGATCGTCGTCCCTTTCGCTGCGATTCAAAATAGCCCCAAGGGGAAATATGTCTATGTGATGAAAGGGAACAAAACGGTCGAAAAACGGAACGTGAAAACGGGACAGATGCAAGAGGACAACACCATTGTGGTGGAAGAGGGACTTAAAGCGGGAGAAAAGGTGATCACTGTCGGCCAGATCAATCTTTATCCCGGAGCAAAGGTGAGCGTGGTACAAGCAGAGGATGAGGAATGAACTTTTCTGAGCCTTTTATCCGCCGCCCTGTCATGACAACCCTTGTCATGATCTCGATCCTCTTTTTTGGGATCTTGGCTTATCAGGCTCTTCCTGTGAGTGATCTTCCTGACGTGGAATACCCAACGATTCAGGTCTCGACGAGTTATCCAGGAGCAAGCCCGCAAACGATGGCCGATACTGTCACCTCTCCGTTAGAGCGGCAGTTTGCAGCAGTCGATGGGATCCAAACAATTGCCTCTTCAAGCTCAAATGGAAGCTCAACCATTGTTCTCCAGTTTGATCTGAATCGAAATATCGATTCAGCTGCAACCGATGTCCAGGCCGCAATCAACCAAGCGCAGCCCTATCTCCCCAGCGACCTCCCCAACTACCCGACCTATAAAAAAACAAACCCTTCGCAAACCCCTGTCCTCTTCTTTTCGATCACCTCCGATCTGATTCCTTTGGGAGAACTCTATGACTATGCCTACTCACTCATCGGTCGCCGCCTGGGGATGGTCGATGGAGTTTCGGATATCAATGTGTATGGCGCCCCTTTCGCGGTCCGTGTCCAAGTGGATCCCGATTACCTCTCCTCCCACCAAATAGGGATCGACGAGGTAGCCACAGCCATCCAGAACAGTAACCCCGAACTTCCCGTGGGAAATCTCTACGGCCCCGATAAAGAATATACCCTGACCGTTGATGGGCAGATGGATCGAGCCGAACAGTATAACGAGCTCATCATCCGCAACAACAATCACGCCCTTCTCAAAGTAAAGGACCTCGGTAGAGCGCTCGATTCTCTTCAAAACGATAAATACTCCCTCAACTTCATTACAAAAGATAACTCTACTCCATGCGTGGTCTTTGCAGTAATCAAGCAAGCGGGTTCGAATACGATTAAGGTGATCGATGGGGTGAAAGAAGAGCTCGATAGTATGAAGTGGGAACTTCCAGGATCGGTCAAAGTCGAAACGATTTTCGACCAGTCGGTTTATATCAATGAATCGATCGATGATGTGGAAATGACCCTCGTGATCGCCTTCCTCCTTGTTGTCCTTGTCGTTCTTTTCTATCTCGGAAAAGCGCGCGATACCATTATCCCTCTTCTTGCTCTTCCTATGTCGGTGGTGGGAACCTTCGCCGTCATGTATCTGATTGGGTTTAGCCTCGATATCCTTTCTCTTCTTGCGATTACCCTCTCGATCGGGTTTCTTGTCGATGATGCGATTGTCGTTCTTGAAAACATCCACCGCCATGCTGAGATGGGAAAAACAAAGTGGGAGGCTTCTCTCAATGGTTCGAAGCAGATTAGCTTCACGATCCTTTCGATGACCCTCTCTCTCGCCTGCGTATTCATCCCTATGGTCTTTATGGCAGGGATCATTGGGCGGATTTTCCGAGAGTTTGCCATCACAATCGTCATTGCCGTCTTGATCTCAGGATTTATCTCTCTTTCGCTCACTCCGATGCTCTGTAGCCGTTTCCTTGTCGGCAACGATGGTGAAAAAAAGGAAAACTTCATCCAGTGGGTCTCCAATAAACTGAACAATGGACTCTTAAGCCTCTATAAAAAGGGGCTAAGTATTGTCTTCAAGCACCGCTTGATCACAGTCCTTGTGGGGGCAGGCTCTTTTGTTGCCACGGTCTATCTTGGGATGTCTCTTCCAACCGACTTTATCCCTGGCGATGATCTTGGTTTTGTCAATGGGTTTGCGATGGCCTCCGACGCAACCTCTCCCTATCAGATGATGGATTACCAAAAACAACTCTCCGAAATCATTCGGAACGATCCAAATGTTGAAGAACATGTTGCCGTTGGCGCCATTCCTGCTGATAACCAATCACTGATGTTCATCCGCCTCAAACCGTTTAAAGAGCGGGGCTCGATGCAAAGCGTTGTGAATGAGCTCTACCCTAAACTTAACTCTGTGCCTGGAGTCGCCGTCTTCCTCCGCCCCCTTCCCCTCATTAACCTCGATGTGGGAACCTCAATGAGTATGGGGAATTACCAGTACACCCTTCAAGGACTCGATAGCACCACTCTTTACGACGATGCAGAAAAGCTGATGGGGAAAATGAGACAAGATCCCTCATTCCATCAAGTGACAAGTGATCTCCATAACACCGCCCCTTATCTCGATATTTCGATCAACCGCGACCATGCTTATGATCTCAATATCTCCGCGCAAGCGATTGAACAAGCGCTCATGTATGCCTACTCTGGGGGAAAACTCTCTCAAATCAACGGGGCCGCCGACCAATATGACGTCATTATCGAAACGATCCCCAGCGCCTATAAAAATCCCGCTGTTCTTGATCAACTCTACGTCTCTGCAAGCACGAAAACAGCCATCCCCACCACCGATAAAAATAACGATACGAATCAAACCTACTACACGCAAGTTCCTTTGCGCTCTCTCGCCTCTTGGGTAGAAAAGACGGGCCCCTTAAGTGTCACCCACATTAATACCCTTCCCGCAGTCACCATCTCCTACGATCTTGGTGCCGGCGTTCCCCTTGGAACGGCCCTTGCCAACCTCGATACCCTCTCTGAAGAGAATCTCTCCCCCGATATCCACGCGATCCAGATCGGTTCCACTCAGATCTTTCAGCAGTCGTTTGCGAGTATGCAGTTCCTCTTTCTCATTACGATCTTTGCGATCTATGTCATCCTGGGAATTCTCTACGAAAACTTTGTTCATCCCCTCACGGTGATGTCGGCCCTTCCTCCTGCAGCCCTCGGTGGTGTCCTCACCCTCATGGTCTTTGGGGAGCCCCTCTCCCTCTACGCCTTTGTCGGAATGATTATGCTTCTTGGAATCGTTCTGAAAAATGGAATCATGCTGGTTGACTTTGCAAACGAAGGAATCCGCGAAGGGAAAGATCTAAGCACTGCGATCTATGAAGCGTGCTGCGCCCGATTCCGTCCCATCCTGATGACCACCTTCTCAGCAATGATGGGGGCGGTCCCTATCGCCCTTGGCATCGGCGGCTCGACTGCGCAATCGCGCCGTCCTCTTGGTCTTGTCATTGTCGGCGGCCTCATCGTCTCGCAAATCCTCACCCTCTACTTCACACCCATTATCTTCACCTACCTCGAGGGACTCCGCGAGCGTATCCACAAACGAAAACAGACAAAAAATACGGATACGATTTCCGGAGAAAATTTCTAAGAAATTTTCATGCGAAGGACGTAAGGATCAAGATCGACTTCATTATCGCCCGCTCCCCAAGTTAACGTCTTAGTAACAGGATCGATTCTGACACTTTGGAATTTGTCTTCAGAGCTCCAAGCCTCAGCAAAGACTCCTTTTCCTACAAACTCTTTAAGGTCTACCACTCCAGAGAGTCCATCATCAAATTTTATCCAAACTTGGTAGCCCGACTTAGGTTCACATTCAACAATGATTGCTCTTTTAAACTCCATGCTCTCATATCTAATCAAGCGGCGCAATTTTGGAAAGTTTTTTGTTGTTAGATGCATGATCCCAATTCCTCTTAAGTTCTTGTAAATTGATCTTTGTCCATTCAACAGCCATTTTCTTCGCTCTTGTTGGCAAGAAGCCTGCAATAATTTTAGGCCTTTCTGAGATTTCAATCAATGCCTCGAATTCATTATAAAGAACATGAAAATGAGGGGGCGCATGATCACTAAAATACATATAGATCAGGAGGCCGTAGAATTCAGAAATCTTTGGCATCCATTCACTCTCTTCCAAAATTGTTCATCACATCACTACAAACGAAAAGAGCAATCAGAAGTCAAACCGGAAGCGCAACGTTAACCCTTGCGTCATGAGGTTTCCTTTTCCATAATCGTTGACCGCCGCGACAAGAAAGTGATTGTCTCCCCACCAAACCTGCTCTTCCCACCCAGCTTGGATGAGTGCATGCATCTGATCCTCCGCAAACCACATCTCCCAACGGACCCCTGTTCCCAGCTCGAGAATTGGGATCATATCATAAGCATCATGGATGAGATGAATCTGTGTATTGGTTTCCCCTGAAACGTGGTAATCGAGGTGATCTTTGCGTTGGTGATCGTATCGAGACCAGCTATTTGTTAGAGCAAAATCAGCAAACACACTCCAATTCTTGACGAAATACCAGCAAGTATCCATCCCAAAACGGATCCCTAGCCCCCAGTTGTCCTTTTCAGACTTTATCCGATGGGTAGCCACAAGCCCTTGAACAGGTCCCACTTGGCGGACCTTATAGGTCTGATCCATCCAATATCCCTTAAGTCCAAAAAAAGGTCTCAGCGTCAAAAAGCGGCTGATATAAAAGTTCCGTCCCCATTCCAAATCAACCACATTGAAATGAATGTCCCAACGGGCACTGGCACTTTCAAGCCCCCCACTAAACAGGAAATCGGGCCCTGTAAACCATATCGGTCTCAACGGGTCTTTATTCGGATCCGCAGTCACACTATCCGAGGCATTCGAATACATCCAGGTATAGCGCAAGAAAAGATCCCACCCATCATGTGCCAAATTCAATCCCAGTCCAACGCGTAAACCCAAAGCCCCTTCGAAATCTAAGTCATACACCTTTCCACGATATTGAAGAGGAGCATTTGGATCCCCGAAACCAGTTGCTGCATAAGCTAATCCCTCCTCGGCAACTTTCCAGTACAAGAAATCAGCCTCGACATAGGGCTCGGCGATACAATTTTTCACCCACGGCTGCGCCTCAACCGTGATTTCTTTTTCAGGTGGCCTTGGAAAAGAAGGAGCTTTTTCTCCTTCATGGGCAAAACATAAAAGAGGAACAATCAAAAGAAGGAGGTAACGTTTCATAGAGGAATCCTTTGTTTCCCCTCAACGATAGAGCAAAGTTTTTTTTTATTCTATACCCTTCGTATTAACTGCGGGGGTGAAAGGTGTCGAAAGCATCGAAGAGACGCTTTTTGGAAAGATGGGTATAGCGATCGGTTGTTCCAATGTCGGCATGGCCGAGCATTTCTTGGATCACTCTAAGATCGGCCCCATGATCGAGAAGATGGGTCGCAAAGGAGTGGCGCAGCGTATGGGGGGAGATCCCCTTTTGGATCCCCACCTTTGTGGCATAATACTTCACCCGCTCCCAAAGAGTCGTCCGGTTCATCCGTTTCCCCTTCTTAGTGACAAAGAGAGGGCGCCCTTCTCCTTGATCGTCGCGCCACTTGGCTAAATAGGTATCAATGGCATGGAGAGCTTCTTCTCCGATTGGAACAATCCGCTCCTTTCCCCCTTTCCCTATAACGCGGACAGTGTTTTCTCCGACGTCATGGAGATTGAGCCCACATAGCTCACTTGCGCGGATTCCTGTCGCATAGAGCGTTTCGAGCATCGCTTTATCGCGCATCCCCTCTTCACTCTCTAGATCGGGAGCTTCTAAAAGGACTTCGACTTCCTGACTGGTTAACACTTCTGGGATCAGTTGCCACATCTTTGGGGATTCTAAAAGTTCTGTCGGATCTTTTTCGATCGACCCTTCTCGCTTGAGAAAGCGAAAAAAAACGCGAAGAGCCATCAGTGTGCGATAAATCGAACTACTCGCATACCCTTTTTCCTTAAGAGTGCTGAGATGGGCAATGATCTCTTTTTCTTCCACACTCTTTACTCCATCGCAAAACCGACGGATGTCGCGACCATACGCTTCAATGGTATTGACCGAGAGTCCCTTTTCAGAGCCAATATAGGACAGAAAATCTTCGATATGGAGAGCCCAGTTCATCCCCTTAGTATAACTTAATCGGTCTTATTATTGAATGGTATAAACGCTTCGCCGCGATGGGGAACGGGTTGTGTCACCTCTTCCTCAATCGGCTGAAGCGATTGATAATAAGCGTAGCCTGCAACACCGATCCATAAAACAAGCATCACAGCTCCAATGATCAGAGGAGCAAGTCCTCCTGAAAAGAAGATCCCAGCTCCTGCAATGGCGATCATCAAAACATTCATCACAAAGAAGGCCACTTTATCTTTCTGATTCATTTCCCCTTGCTGCAACGCTTTGTAGAGGAAGTATCCATCAATCGCAAGCATTCCAACAGCAGAGATCACCCAAGCAACAGCAATCGCAATTCCTAGCCCTCCTCCTGTCGCAATGGTTCCTGCAATTAAGGCTGCAACTCCAATAAGACTCGCTACAATGATTCCAAGATGGAGAAGACGGTTTTTAAACATCTCATTCTTCACCTGTCCTAAGATCTCTTCGGCTTCATCAAGCCCCTTTCCCCATTCCAGTTGATGAAGGAGCTGTTCTTGAGGAGGTTTTGCAAGTTCTCTTTTCACCCAAGCAACCGTTTCTGGCCCTGTTTTACGCCCAAACTGCGCCTCTTTCTTCTCCTTAAATTTCACAAACTCCACTTGGAAATGATCATAGAGTTCATTAACATGGGTATAATCAGGAGCCCCTAGGCGCGTTGCTTCTTCGAAAAGAAATCTTCTTTCTTTGTCGGTTAAAAGAGAAGGATCCACCTCTTCCGCATCTTTTCCTTTCCACTGCTTCGGATCCTCTGCAAACTTTTCCAAAAAAGCCCGCTTTTCTTCTACCGTTCCAGTCATCTCCTCCATCAGGGTTTTGATCCCCATCTTTGCTTTTGCATAACGCGTCTCATGCTTGTCGATCGCATCGGTAAGTTTCGCATCAAACTTCCGGTTCTGATGCAAACTAATCATACTTGGAATTGCAAGTAGGGCGTAGGTCACAGCAAAAAAAGCCGATCCAATCGTTCCAAAAATGACCTGCGCCAAAGCAACCGCTTTGGAGCTCGAATACATCGCCGCAATTGAAAGAGCCCGGAACGGGGTAAAGGTCAATCCACCAAGAACCTCGAAAGGACCACGGGACATATTCACTTTCCCTACAACTTCCCCAACCGAGTCCTTCACCTCACTCGCTTTTTTGTAACTTTCATACCCTCTTTGGGTTGCTACAACACCTGTATAAACACTGAAGATAGAGGTGAGTCCAAGACCAGACATCCCAGGAGGATTCGGCGTCCCCGCGATCGCATCCTGTAGACCCCCTATCATCCTAGGAACAAGAAACAGATCGGTTCCACAGTAAATGATTTCAGGGATGATCGTGTTGGAATTCTCCAAGGCTTCTTTCGCAACCCGTTCAGACTTTGCTAAAAGAGGAACTTGATCAGAGATCGAGGGATCGCCGATCCCCGTGGGATCGTAATCAAGTCCACTACCTCTCCCCAAAATTGCTGCAGCAGGCATTGGGTCTTCCTCCTTCTACGCGGTAAACCGCACAATAAGTATATATAATAACTTATTGAATGTCAAGAAATTAAAATTATTATTTGACACCACAAAGTTTATTCTCATTTATCATAAGCGACTTATGAAAATTGCAACCATCGTTGCAATTTTTGGACCATTTTTTGCATAATAGGTAGCAGAAGTAAAAAGCATCGGAGAGCCCCATGTATCAAAGATTTTTCACCCCTCCTAAAGGGAGTTATTTTCTATTCGGCCCAAGAGGAACAGGAAAGTCAACTTGGCTTAAAAGCCAATACCCAAACGCCCTTTGGATCGATCTTTTAGAACCCAAACTTTTTCGCCTCTACTCTGCAGGCGCAGAGCGTTTACAAGAAACGCTCGCTGCGCACCCTGAGAAAAAAGTTGTCGTGATTGATGAAGTCCAAAAAATCCCGGAACTTTTAGATGTTATCCATAGCCTGATTGAAGCAAAAAAGGGATACCAATTCATCATGACCGGTTCAAGTTCCAGAAAGCTAAAAAAACACGGTGTTAATCTTCTAGGTGGACGAGCCAGCTTAAAATTTATGCCTCCCTTCTTCGCTGCAGAAATTGGCGAGTCCTTTGAGCTACAAAAACACCTGAAATTTGGAATGCTCCCCATTGTATTAGATGCGGAAGAACCTCAAAACGTCCTGAATGCTTATGCAGGGATTTACCTCAAAGAAGAGGTGCAAGCAGAAGGGATCGTAAGAAATGTCGGAGATTTTGCCCGTTTTTTAGAAACGATGAGTTTTTCCCATGGTTCTGTGACCAACGCTTCGAATATTGCTAGAGAGTGCCAAATTGCACGAAAAACCGTTGATAGTTTCCTTCTCATCTTAGAGGACCTTCTCCTCTCCTTTCAACTTCCAGTATTTCGCCTAAAGGCAAAACGTGCCCTATCCTCACACGCGAAATTCTATTACTTCGATACAGGAGTCTTCACGTCCCTCCGTCCCACCAACCTTTACGATGTACAATCCGAGATTGAGGGAGCAGCTCTTGAGGGACTTGTCGCTCAACACCTCAAAAACTGGGCCCAAGCTCAAACAGAAAAACACAGCCTCTATTTCTGGAGAACAACCTCCAAAGTGGAAGTTGATTTTATCTTGACAGGACCCAAGCTCTTCTTGGCGGTCGAAGTGAAAAATGGAACAGTGATTCACCCTAAAGATCTAAACGGCCTCGAACAATTCCACGAAGACTACCCAGAGGCAACTCCCCTCCTACTCTATCGTGGAAAAGAGCGCCTTAAAAAAGGAAATATCCTCTGCCTTCCCGTTGAAGAATTCTTAAAAAGCCTCTCTCCTCATCATTCTATAGATATTCTCTAACAGAAATCATTTATAATAAAATTCTTATGAGAAATCTTGACTTTATTGTATCCTAATGGATACAATAAAGTCATGGAAATCGAGATTGAAATCTACGAAACGTGCTCTGGTAAATCTCCTTTTATAGAATGGGTGGATGGATTAAAAGAGATTCATACACGTGCAAGAGTCTTTACACGGCTTGATCGACTCAAAATGGGAAATTTTGGTGATTGCAAATCGATAGGGAACGGAATTTATGAACTTCGTATTCATTGCGGCCCAGGGATAAGGATTTACTATTCTAAAATAGGAATGAAGGTGGTGCTACTTCTTTGTGGAGGAGATAAAAGTTCTCAGAAAAAGGACATTAACAATGCCCAAGCGTTTCTTGATGAATATAAGACTCGAAAGGATTAAGTATGGCGAAAAGTAAAAATTACCAAGATTGGTTAATTGAAAAACTTAAGAATCATGATGAGGCCGTCGCGTATCTAAACGCAGCCCTAGAGGAAAGTCTTAGAGGAGATGAAGAATCTCAACACCTATTTCTTTTAGCTGTTAGAAATGTTGCTGAAGCTCAAGGAGGGGTGTCAGAGCTTGCAAAAAAAGCTCATCTTGGGAGAGAGAGCCTCTATAAAACACTATCCGAAAAGGGAAATCCCAAGTGGCACACCCTTGTTTCACTGATCATTGCGCTTGGCCTCAATCTAAGATTAAGCTGATCCAATGATCCCTCTAAGAGAGGGTGTCGCAAAGGGAGACGAGGATGTCGCGAAGGACCTCGAGAGGGCGCTGCTCCGCTTTGAAGCGGGCAATCTTCTCTTCGCCGTAGTGGGCTAAGACAGGAAGGGTCTCATTTTCGTAGATTTCCATCCGCTTTTGGAGAACCTTTTCATCGCGGTCGTCTTGCCGTTTTTCGATTAGCGCTCTTCGCTTTAGCCGCTGGATGAGGAGGTCGTTATCACTCGCCTCGAGGAGGATGATTTTCTTCACCTCGATGTAGCGATCCAAGATCTTGGCTTGCGGCGCTGTCCGCGGAATCCCGTCAAGGAGAAGGAGCTGCTCCTTGGGGAAGTATTGATTGGTCGCGATGAGCCCCATCACATAGTGGTGCCAAATCTCAATCGTGACGTCATCGGGAAGAAGTTTTCCCTGCCCCGCATAGCTGTGGTAGAGCTTCCCCGCTGGCGACTCTGGGGAAAGCCCCCGAAAAACATCGCCCGAGGAGAGATGGTAGTGATTCCCCGCACTACTCAAAAACTTCCCCTGCGTCCCCTTTCCCGATCCCGGAGGACCAAAGATCAAGATCGACTGAAACTTTTCTTCTATCTGGAACGTAACACGCTCTTCCATAAACCACTTATAATCAATAAAATGTATATTTTCTCTCATTTTCACCATACCAGATCTCTCATATTAGTCCAGCACCCATTATAGCTCACTTACCTTAAGCTAGATAGTGTCGTCAAATGATTCGCTCTGAAAGAGGTTTTTCTATGAGGAAAGTTCAAGGCGGCTGATGCAAAGAGCCCCAAGTGGGCTCTTGAAGGAAGCCAACGTAGAAATTTTCCATAGAAAAACCTAAGGTAGAGTGAAGAATTTGACGACACTATCTAATTGCAATCACATGAAATTAATTCAAAAATATGGTATAATTAAGGGAAGAATAACCGAAAAGAATGGGGAAATCATGGCTTCAAGAACCGAAGGAAGTAGCAGACCATCACTCCATCCCGCTCTTAGTCAAGGACTAAGCGAGGGAAAAGTCTCCCAAATGGAGATCAATGGGAAGATCTACCTTGTCTTCAAGGTCGAAGATGGCGAGCTCGCAGACAATCCGATGACCGAAGGTGTCGATCTTGAAAAAGTGAAAAAACTAGCAAAACTCGTCATCGACACCCACAAAGCTGCCGCCCAAACAAACCCCTCTCTCAGGGGTAAAGAAATCACCCACATCACCGATAGCGGCGCCCGCTTTGAAACAGGTGCCGTAGTAGAACATAATACCGTCCATCTCGGTCATCACGTGCCCTACCTCACCACCACACAAGATCTAGACTGGCAACAAGAGGTGATCAATCTACAAGGGGCTCTAAATGTCATGGACGATGATGATGATGTGGACGTCAACCGACTCCCCACAGATTTCAAAACCTATCTAACTCAAAATGGCTGTACCGCAAATACTTATCCAGTTGTAAGCATCAATACCATGCTTCTTGACTACACCAGAGAAAAAATTTGCTCTACCCAGCATGTAGACGATCAGATTGGGGGGCGCACTGAAGTAGATCGCTATGACTTCGTATTAGGAGAAGAGTCACCATCAGCATTGATCCAACTGTCTAACCAATACATAGAAAATCAATATACCGTCCAGCATGTCTGGCAAACGTTTGTGAATACCCTAGACGGGCACGAACCTCCACTCTACAATCCCCCGTTTCAAAGAGATGACATCGACACCTTATCGACCGCAAGCACTACCAATGACTCAGGAGAAGAGGAAGAAACAGAGCTCTTTGTCCGCCCTGGACCCGGAGACGACCTCATTATCGACTCTGATGATGAAGAGGGATCACTTGATTCAAAATCATCCACACTCAAGGCAAGCCACTCAGCTCCTCCACACATAACACAAGACGATGATTTCATAATCCTAGACGATGATTTCTCTGCAGAAGGTTCTCGTTCACAACGGCGCGGTAGAAGTCCCACAAGAAGTGATGATGGAAAATCGAGAAGCAACTCAGCTCCTCCGTTCATAAGACGGGACGACGATTTATATGCAAAAGATACTGGTTCACAACAGCGCGGAAGAAGTCTCACAAGAAGTGATGATGGAAAATCGAGAAGACGCTCGCGCAGCTCATCAAGAAGCCCATCTCCAGTCCTTAAAGCACCTCCAGTAAGCCCAATAAGCGAATTCCCTTACAAGTCTGGAATCCATTTCGTCGAGATGCCAGGAGGATCTGACACCAGACCACACCCAAGAATCGACTCGAGTAAGACATGGAAAGCAGATCGTGATGTTACAGGCAGCTATGGAACAATGTCCTCTGAAAACGAGATGTATCGCTCTGTCTTCGAGGGGCCAGACTATCAACGCAGGCATGAGCTTTATCGCGGTCTCGAGCTAAAGGCAATGAATGCAGATAAAGAACAGTGGGATGACCAACAAGAGTACCAAGCTCTATTGGTAACAGCAGAGCAAAAGCTTGCAGCTGATTCTATCGATCTTACAGAGAAGGAATTGAGCGTTGTGCGCCAAATGATCGAACAAAGAAAAAGTGCCGGTGGATTTGACCTCTTACCAAACGGGCAAAGATACACGACTGTCCTCGAAGACCTAAAAAGATACCAAGGAAAAGGCTTCTAATAGCTCTGAGAATTCCCGCAAGAGCAGGACCCCTTGACATTGGGGTTCGTCACTTTGAATCCTGAGCCCATGAGCCCCTCGAGATAATCGATCTGGCATCCCATCAGACGTGGGAGCATTTTCCGGTTCACGAAGATCGGTACGCCATGGGAATCAAATCGCTCATCGTCCTCTTTCTGAGTCTCAGCAAAATCGAGGATGTACTCATAGCCTCCACACCCTCCAGGCTTGTCAGCAAAGCGGAGTCCCCACCCTTCCTTCTTGTCATTTTTCAGGATCGCTTTAAACCGCTCAGCAGCAGTCTCTGTTAGGGAGATGGTCGTCACATCGATCTCTTCCTCCAGAATCGCATTCAGCTTGGTCAGGAGCGTCTCGATCTCCTCTTCACCAAAGCCATGCCCCATCATCCCCACTTCAAGGGTTTCCCAAGTCGCAGCCTGACACCCCACACAGTGGAGGCCAGCATTCGTCAGCTCTTGGGCGATCCGTTGGCTTCTTTCAGGGTAGGTCCCCAAGATCGCATCGATCGTCATCTCTCTTGTAATCTGATCCTTAGTAGTCAATTTTCACCGTCCCTTGGTTTATTTTGCACTGGCAAGCTAGCCGCTCATCGTCGGTCTCCCCTAAGAAATCGAGCTCCTCCTGGGTCATCTCCGACAGGTTCTCCATCCCCTCTTTCACCTCGATCACACAGGTGCCACAGACCCCTTCCGTACAGGCAAAAGGGACCCCCGCCTCCTCACAAGGCTCCTTTAGAGGGGCGCCATCTTCCAGTTCTACTTCATCATCATTCAATATGAGCTTGGCCATAAACCGTCCTTCGTTTAAGGGGACATTAAATCGCATCTGAGGGGTTAAAATCAAGAGATTCCCAAGTTTTGGGGATAAAGAAAGGGAGAGGGCCATCCGGCCCTCTCCCTTTACGTCGAGTCATCTCTAAAATAAAGACTAATACCCTTCTACATGCTTCTGATGGAGTCCATCAGCCAGAAGCTCCTCGGCCGTTGCTTTCAAGGTGGTGATCCCCTCAGGGAACCCCACCTCGATCAAGAGCCCATTCATATAAGTGAGCTCAGATTCTAGATGGTCGATCTGACTCTCTAGCTTCGCGACACGCGCCTTCAGCGCCTCTTCATTGAGGTTATGATCCATTTTAAAGCCTCCTGTGCCTATTAAGTTATTATGAATATACCTCTATTATAGTCGCTCCAACCCTATATCTCAAACTATTTTATATCAAATACTTATAATAAATATTTTAATATATAATTATTATTTGCAACTTGTTAATTTTAAATCACTTAGATAATTAATATTTTAAATACCTGATATCGTGATACTTAAGAGAGTTCTAGAGTAGTTAATTAAAGAATTTAAATAGAAAATATGTTATAATATTTGTAATGAATTTAAAAAAATTAAACAAACAAACCAAACAAAAACATAAATAACCTATAATAAGGGGATTAAAACATGGAAACATTAAAAATCAGAAATGATGGCTTCTCAGCAGCTTCTACACAACCTCCAACAGGACAAGGCGCTGAAATCGCACAGCAAAGATTTTCAGTGATCACACCTGAGGAAGCTTCTCAGCTCCCTGAGGCAAGAAAGTTTCTAGAGGTCGGAATTTTTGACCGTATCAAAGGATTATTTTCTTCAAACCAAGCAAAAATCAATGCAGCCAAGAACCTTCTAGCGAAACCAACCCACGAAGTGTCTCGTTCGGTCCGTGTGATTGCTGATCTGAACAACCTTATTAAAGATCTGAACAAAGATATTCGAGAGACACGACATGCTTTCGATATATTTGAAGATGCGCCTGAAAAAAAATTCCAGCTTCAGCTTGTTAACGAAACCAACTATGAGCAATTCCTAGTAGCTTTAGAAAGTGGCTCACTCGCTACAGAATTAGGCAAAGCTGGACTAGATGCAACACGGATTTCGCTTTTCAATCTCAGTATTCAGCTGCTTGTTGGTAATTACTCTATGAAATGTGATAAACATGGCGAGAGAGTCGCTGGAAACCTACGTGAACTTTTAACTCCTGCAATGAATGACCTAGTTCAATGGGATAATGCTCTCATGTCTATGCAAGCAATGACAACTGACACATTGTTCAGAGCGGTTGTTGCAGCAGCGACTGCAAACGTTCAGGCACATGATAGAGTAGCGAACCATACAGCTGGTCAAACCTTTGTTCAAGAAAATACAGCAGAACTATGGGCAAAAAGTGGTCAAGGGCAATTCTTAAAAGAAGTTGCTGATGAGTTTGCCGCTGCTATCGAAGGAATCGATTCTGAAGATAACTCTGGAATCAAAGTTGATGCTCTCTTCACAAAGATTGATTCCCGAGCTCGAAAGATTGCGGCTGTTCTAAACATCCCCAATCACACAGAGATTCGTAATGACCTTCTCAACCAACTTAACCGTGTGGAAGGGTTTGAAGCGAACTTAAAAAAAGCCCAAGGAGAACTTCTTGAACTTGTTGCAGATAGACAAGACCTTGCAAAAGTCAGTGCGCCTCAAATCGCTCTGATCACAAGTCAACAGCAAGAAATCCAAAATGCTGGAAAGAAAATTTCTGGAAGCACACTCAAAGGTGAAGATGCAATCCGTGCTGCATTCGAAGCAACTCTATCTCCTGGAGTAGGAAACGACTTAACAGCTGCTGTTGGGAAACAAGATCAAGGACCAAATCTTACACTCACAGCAGATGATGCAGTAAAAGTCTTTGGAGAGACGAACCAAGCAATTGCAACTCTTCTTGAGGGAAATAAAACTGCTGTCGCTGAAGCGCAAGGTGAAGCTGGATTTGCTCTTAATAAACTTCGTCTGATGAACCAGCTCGTGGGACCTGCTAAACAGGATGAGCTCGCTGTTGATACTAAAAAAGTCAATCAACCCATCACTTATCAAAAAGGAGCAGCTCCTTTCCACGTAGCACACGAGCTAACCGGGGAACTTCTTGAGATGATTGATACTCTAGCGAACGGAAATGAAACTCACGCACCTTCTCCAACGCAACTTGAAGCTGTTCTAAGAGCTTTACAATCACAAAAACTAACGGTAACGGATGAATCCGGAACACACACAGTATCAGCTCTCTCAGTCGTTCTTAGAAAAGAGGTTGATTTACAGACAATTTTTGCTAACCAATCGGTTGACTTTGCTGGTCAAGAGTTCAAGATTCAACATCAAGGTGTTCAACTACTGACGTTCCTACAGCATGATGATTCTACACCAGACGCGCCAAAAGGAATCGATGCGTTAAGAGCGCAAATCAAAGCTGTCAAGGAAGCAAGAGAAGCTGAAGAAGCCGAAAGGAAAGCTTCACTTGTTGGAACCATCACAGCTGAGGTTGCTGCAGAAGTTCTAACTGTAGATCCTGCGTCTCCTCGTGAACTAGAAACAGATAGAGTCTCTGAAGGCACCCCGGAAGCACAACCTGGTCTTGCGAGACGCATCTTCAGCGCAATCGGACGTGGAATTCAAAGCATCGTTGGTGGTGCTGCAAATGCCCGTACTTCTGTCTGGAGAACGCAACCAGAGCCTGGATTAGTACCCGCTGTTCCAACTCATGCTGATCGACTAAAAGTTGATCAGGATCGACTAGTAGATAAATTTGATGCTGAGTGGGCTGAAAGTCCTCCAACCACCCCACGCGAGCCAGTAGTCATCCCATCCCTTGATTTATCGAGACTGGGGTCTACTACTACTACTCCAGCCACCACCCCTCGCGGAGAAACGAAGGTTACTACTATCAATGGTGCAAACACACTTGTTATTGACGGAGGAGAGGACGACGACGAAGACAAATTTTTTGAGCCTAAAAAATCCTAAGATGGTAAGTGATTGCTAGCTAGGCTTGTGAGCCTAAAGCAATGGTAAGAAAAGTCCTTGTGGCCCATGGCCGCAGGGACTTTTTTTTATCCTCATTAGCTTTTGCTGATCTGACAGAGATAGGGTCGGAGGAGGAGGGCTTTTGCTTCTTCTGAAAAAGAAGAGGGGGTCACTAGAAAGTTTCAAATGAAAGGACACTTTCTAGGAGGAAATTTCAAGGCGTCTGATGCAGGAAGCCCCTCAATGGGGCTTTCGAAGGAAGACAACGCCGAAATTTCCCCTAGAAAGGGGCAAGGCATTTGAAAGCTTCTAGTGACCCCCTCTTCAAAGGTGAATGGGTCTGTCGATGAGGGCAAGCGCCGCCTCTTTGATGGCTTCGGAGAGGGTGGGATGGGGATAGCAGAGGTGGGCGAGGGTATGGGCGGTGGCCCGTTTTTCGAGGGCGAGGGTCATTTCGGTGATGAGTTCGCCGGCGTGGGGACCGATGATATGGGCCCCGAGGAGGGTGAGGGTCTCTTTGTGGGCGATAAGTTTCACGAAGCCAAAATCATCACCGGCGCAGCGGGCGCGGGAGTTCGCTTTGAAGGGAAACTGAGCCGTTTTAATGGGGATCTTTTTTTCTTTTGCCTCTTCTTCGGTGAGGCCAACGGCCCCCACTTCTGGGTGGGTATAGACAACGCTTGGGATCGCAATATATTCGATGGTGGGAACTTTGCCGGCGATGATTTCTGCAGCGGCGTATCCTTCATCTGAGGCTTTATGGGCAAGCATAGGACCATCCACGATATCCCCGATAGCGTAGATATGGGGCTGGGAGGTGCGGAAGTTGGCATCGATTTGAAGGAAGCCCCGTTCATTGGGGGTGATGCCAACCTTGTCGAGACCGAGGTTTTGGGTATAGGGGCGGCGACCGATGGCGAGAAGGACCACATCGGCAGAAAGGGTCTCTCCCCCTTCGATCTGAAGGTGAACGCCCTCTTTTTTGACCTCTGCTCCGGCGACTTTTGAGGAGAGCTTAAAGGTGAGGCCTTGGGCAGTGAGGGTTTGCTCGAGGGCTTTTGAAACGGCTGCATCGAGTGTTGGACAAATCCGATCGAGAAACTCAACGAACTGCACCTCTGCGCCGAGACGGGAGTAGACAGAGCCTAGCTCAACACCGATAATTCCGGCGCCGACAACAATCATCTTTTTGGGGATCTCTTTGAGAGCAAGAGCCCCTGTTGAGGAGAGGACTTTTTCTTCATCAAACTTGAGGAAGGGGAGGGGTGTTGGCTCGGAGCCTGTGGCGAGGATGAAGTGTTTCCCTTTGATCTCTTTCCCATCGACGGTAACCGTCTGAGGATCTTTGAAGGTCGCGGTTCCTGGGATGTGGGTCACTTTATTTTTCTTAAAGAGTCCTTGGATCCCCATGTTGAATCCTTGGATCACTTCCCCTTTCCGTTTCATCATTTGGGGAAAATTGACTTTTGGATCGGCATCAATCCCGTGCATTTTTCCGTTATGTTTAATCTCGGCATAGAGTTCTGAGGATTGGAGGAGACATTTGGAGGGAATACACCCTACGTTTAAACAGGTTCCCCCAAGCGCTTTGTCTTTTTCGATGCAGGCGGTTTTTAGGCCGAGCTGCGCGGCGCGGATAGCGGCAACGTACCCGCCAGGACCCGATCCAATGACAACGACATCAAACTCATCCGCCATCGGTCTCACCTAGGAGGAGTCTTTCTGGTTTTTCGAGCATCTCCTTCACGCGGACAAGGAAGGTGACCGCTTCTTTTCCGTCGATGATCCGGTGGTCGTAGCTAAGGGCGAGGTACATGATGGGGCGGATTTCAACTTTCCCATCGATCACAACGGGGCGTTGCACAATATTGTGCATGCCGAGGATGGCACTTTGTGGAGGATTAAGGATCGGTGTCGAGAGCATCGAACCAAAGACTCCCCCATTGGTGATGGTGAAGGTTCCCCCCTGGAGATCGTCGATGGAGATCGATCCATCACGCGCTTTTTCTGCAAAGGTTTGGATCCCTTTTTCCACACCGGCAAAGGTGAGCTTTTCTGCGCTCCTGAGAACGGGAACCATGAGCCCTTTGGGGGTGGAAACGGAGATGCTGATGTGGATCCCTTCGTTGTAGACGATTTCGTCACCATCGATGAAGGCGTTGACATCGGGAAGTTCTTTCAGGGCGGCGCAGCATGCTTTCACAAAAAAGGACATGAAGCCGAGTTTCACGCCATGTTTTTTCTGAAAGGCATCTTTTTCGCGGGAACGGATCTCCATGACAGCGGACATATCGACTTCGTTGAAGGTGGTGAGCATGGCGGTGGTGTTTTTTGCTTCGACGAGGCGTTTGGCAATGGTCCGTCGGAGGCCAGACATCCGCTTCCGGTTTTGGCCAGCTTGAGGTTTGGATTTTTGAGGAGGAGGCGGTGGCGTTTCTTTTTTCTCGGGCGTTTGACCAATCGATGCTACGTAGGAGTCAACGGAGCGGCGGGCCCCTTCTCCAGTGGAGGGTTGCTGTGGCGACGGCGTTTGAGGCGCTTTCTCTTCTTGTTTTGGCGGCGCTTGAGCTGACGCCCCTTTCCCTTCGGTGTCGATCGTTCCAATCACCTGATCGGGTTTCACTTTATCGTCGACTGAGACGGTCAGGGTTAAAACCCCTGCAGCGGGCGCGTACATGACTTGGTTGACTTTATCGGTTTCGAGCTCGAGGATCTCTTCCTCTTTATTCACAAAAGAACCACTTTCTTTCATGATGACGGCAACGGTTGCTTCGGTAACCGATTCTCCAGCGGGTGGAACTTTTATCTCTACTTTCATTCGAAGGCCTCTTTTAATAGCTCGGCGAGTTCTTTTTTATGGAGCGCGCCAGATCCTGCAGCTGGCGATGCGCTAATCTTTCTTCCGACATAGCGCAAGGGCTGGTTTTCAGACAAGGCGTTTTCGAGATGGGGACGGATATACCAGTAGGCGCCCATGTTCTCATGTTCTTCTTGAACCCAACGGATGTCGGTGACGTGGGCGTAGCGGGCGAGGATTGTTTTGAGTTTCTCTTCGGCGAGAGGATAGAGCTGCTCGATCCGCAGGATGGCTGTCTGATCATCTTTTCGATTTTCAATGAGATCGTAGTAGACCTTTCCGCTGCAAATGAGGAGGCGGCTCACTTTTTTGGGGTCGAGAGAATCATCGATGATCTCTTGAAAGGCGCCGTTTGCGATATCATCGGGAGTGCTCATGGAGGGTGGGTAGCGAAGGAGCGCTTTAGGAGTGAAGACAATAAGAGGTTTTTTTGTTGGGGTGATCCCTTGACGGCGGAGGAGATGGAAATGTTGCGCAGCTGTCGAAGGTGTGACGATGGTGAGGCTATCGTTTCCGGCGAGTTGCAAAAACCGTTCGATCCGCGCTGAGGAGTGTTCGGGTCCTTGTCCTTCGTATCCGTGAGGGAGGAGGAGGGTGAGGGGTGAGAGGCGGTTCCATTTTTGCTCGGCAGAGACGATAAATTGGTCGATGATGATTTGGGCCCCATTTGCAAAGTCTCCAAACTGCCCTTCCCAAAGGATGAGGGCCTCTTGATAGGCCAGGCTATACCCATATTCAAACCCCATGACGGCATACTCTGAAAGGGGTGAGTTGTAGACATCGAAAGGAGCTTGCGCATCGCTAAGATGGGCGAGTGGATAGTAGCGCTCTCCCGTTTCTTGGTCGGTCAGCGCGGCATGGCGATGAGAAAAGGTTCCCCGTCCACAATCTTGACCGGAAAGGCGGACGTGAATGTTTTCTGTTAAGAGGGTAGCGTAGGCGAGGTGTTCGGCCATCCCCCAATCAATCGCTTTTTCTTCTCCTTCGATCATTTTGAGTCGATCTTCTAGGAGCCGTTTGAGTTTGGGGTTGATGTGAAACCCTTCTGGAACGGTGGTGAATTTTTTTGTCAGTTCAATGAGCCGCTCTTTGGGAACTTTCGTCTCGATCGGATCGAGAAGAGAGCCCTTAGCTTTCCGCTCGGCCGGTTTTTTCGTGTCCTTATCATTGAGCGCCTTTTCGAGACACGCCTTAAAATCCCCTTCGATTTTATCGGCTTCCTCTTGCGATAAAGCGCCCTCTTTAATGAGGCTATTTCGGTAGAGGACACGGACATTCTCTTTTTGTTTGATCCGTTTGTATTCTTGCGGTTGTGTGAAGGCGGGTTCATCCGATTCGTTGTGCCCATATTTTCGGTAGCAGTTCAGTTCTAGGAAGACGTCACATCCAAATTGTTGGCGGACACTGACAGCAAGTTTGGCTGCTGCTACAGCGGTTTCGGGATCTTCTCCATTCACATGAAAGACTGGCGCCCCAAACCCTTTGGCGATATCGGTACAGTAGCGGGTTGATTTCGTCTCTTTAGGAGAGGCAGTGAAACCCACATGGTTATTGATCACAATGTGGATTGTTCCTCCGGTAGCGTAGCCAGAGAGTTTGGAGAGTTGGAGGGTTTCATAGACAACACCTTGACCTGCAATTGCTGCATCTCCATGGATCAAGATGGGGACGACCTCCTCGGTTTTCCCTCCAAAATTGAGTTCTTGTTTGGCGCGGGTCTTCCCCTCGACAACGGGATCGACCGCTTCGAGGTGGGAGGGGTTTGCGCAGAGAGAAACATGGACACTTTTCCCCTCTTTGGTGGGGATATCTCCCACGTATCCTTTATGGTACTTGACATCGCCCGATCCCTCAAAGGAATCGGGAACATAAGTCCCTTCAAACTCTGCGAAAATTTCTCCGTAGGCTTTTCCGAGGATGTTAGCGAGGACATTAAGACGTCCCCGGTGGGCCATCCCCAAAACCATTTGCCGAGCGCCTTGCAGGGAACCTTCGTGGATGATCTCCATCATCATTGGGATGAGCGTCTCCCCTCCTTCCAATGAAAACCGCTTCTGTCCAGGGTATTTCATTTGGATAAACGATTCCATCGTCTCTGCTTTATTCAGGTTATGGAGGATGTCGATTTTATCTTCGCGACTTAACGGAAACTGAAAATAAGGCTCGATCGTCTCTTGCAAAAAGGGGCGAGCCTTCGATCCCATAAATTCGAATCCGACGTTGCCGCAGTAGGTCTTTTGGAGGGCGTCGATTAGGGTCGAAAGAGGGGCCTTATCTTCTTTAAGAAAGCCGCACGTGGGGAAAGCCTGCCCAAGCTCCTCTTGTTTAAATCCTAGGGTTTCGAGCTGAAGCTCTTTGACCTGAATGGCACTTGCCACCTGTTTAGTAAGCGGATTGAACGTGGCTCCTTTGTGACCATGAGCCCGGTAGGCATTGATGAGACGCATGACCCGCATATCGGGACTTCCCTTCCCTTCTGCCATAGGTCCTTTAAGAGCAGCGCCCAGCGCCATCCCTTCGAAGAAATGTTGCCAACTCTTCTCGACACTTTCAGGATCACTTAGATACTGAGCGTAAAGCTGTTCAATGTAGGTTATGTTCGCAAGATTTGCAAAGTCTCCCCGGCCGTCCATCATAGGTCCTCCCCCTTCTCTTTTCCATATCACCCCCACCGATTCCATGAAAGAAAAACTTCCAACTTCCAATAAATGGGATTGACAAACTCAGAAAAATACGTAAAATGGGTAATAGATGCGCAAAAATCACTATTTT
>JACKPO010000002.1 GCA_024233515.1 Chlamydiales bacterium | reverse complement strand
CCCCAAAGAGCAAATCACAAGGACGAGTGGAAGGTAATAGAAGATCCCATAAAGGATAAAAATGGCAAGGAGGACGGTGAAGAGGATGAGGTGGAACGAGGGAACTTTGAAGTGGAGGGTTTTAAGAGAAGGAAACTTCCATTTACTAATCATCAGATAGCCCAGAAGGATCATAAAACAGGTTAGGGTGACCGCTTTTGCAGTGAAGGAGAGAGGGATCCAATCTTTTCCAAAAGCAGAATTAAGGAAGAGGTTGACTGAGATCGCTCCTGCTGCTGAAGCTGGGATCGGAAGGCCGGTGAAGTTCTTTTTGTAGGAATTGAGCGCTTCTTTATCGGTTTTGATTTCATGGGCGCGGACATTAAAACGAACAAGGCGAAGAACTCCACTAATCGTATAAAGCATCGCTCCCACTACAGCAAAAAAGGAAAGCCCTGTTGCTGGTTGCAGAGAAAGACTCTTTAGAAAGAGAACGGAAGGAGCTACCCCAAACGAAACCGCATCAGCAAGCGAATCAAACATGAGGCCAAATTCACTTTCCGCGCGAATGACCCTTGCTACCGCACCATCGAGTAGGTCTGCAAAGGCCGCTAAAAGAAGTAAAAGGGCCGAAGAATAGAGAAGTTCGTAGGTTCCGACTCCAGGTTCTGTCATGTTGACTTTAAAGATCACAAAGAGTCCACATGAAAGACCGAACGCAGTAATGATGTTTGGCAAAAGGTAAAATTGTTTCATGAGACTATACCGCTAATAGGATTTTATATTTTATCATACCAAAACGGAAAGTTTTTGGCGAAAAATCATTTTTCTTAATCTTTTTCTAACACAGAATTTTCTTAATCGGCTCGTTTTCTTAGGAATGAAAAATTTCTGAAATTTTTTTTGCTTTTTGTGACACTTTTTTGTAGACTTTTGATTTCGGCCTACAATATATAGTGGGTAAAGTGGGAAGAAGCGTACTAGATGTAGTAGAAGGGGATAATTTATTGAAAATCAAAATTATTAGGAATTTAGTTCCATTTATGAGGTATTAATATGGTAAAATCAGAGTCTAAAGCGGCCAATAATTCTAAAGATATGCTCTCTTCCGTCAAAAAAGAAATTTTTGAAGGCAGCATCGCAGCAGGTGAAAAAACATTCACCGTGATGAAGCGAAATGGAACCATTGTCCCTTTCCGAAAAGAGCGGATCTTTAAAGCGATTGAAGCAGCTTTTAAGGACACAAAGAAACTAGATAAAGAAACTCCCCTTACTGATGAGCTGATTAAGATTGCGAATGAAGTGACAACCCAAGTCGTTCAAGAGCTTTTTCATCTCGCGTCGAAAAACGTCTCACTCACTGTGGAAGGAATTCAAGATCTTGTGGAAGTGACTCTGATGAAAAATGGTCATCATGATGTGGCTCGCGACTACATTATCTACCGAGATCACCATAAAGAGATGCGTTCCGATGACCCTCGGAATCTTAAAATATTCCGAAAAGACAGCGAAACTCCCGTCCGTTTTAATCCGATTAAGATTGCCACCTCTATTGAAAAGATCTTCCGCCGCGTCAATCAGATTGAAGGAGCAACTCCTGATGATATTATTTCGATCGTCAACACTCTTTCTCAGCAAGTGGTTGGGGATGCTGTTCATCTGGCTAAAACCGAAGAGCTTCATGTCTATCACCTTCAAAACTTGATTGAAGAATCGCTCATGCGCGCTGGCTATTTCCAAGCAGCGAAGGAATACATCCTTTACCGAGCAGAAAAAGGGCAACAAACAGCGGCTGTACGCGAACCGGTGAAGAAGAAGCGACGCAAAGCAAAAGATGGAGAGCGAAAGTTCGAAGTTGAAAATGCAAAGGGTGTAAAGAACACAGTCACCGAATCACAACTTCTGGATCGCCTAGACCATGCTTGTCGCGGCTTTGAAAAGATGGCCAGCCCCGAGAAATTGCTTGAAAGTGCCCTCCTGAACTTCTATGAAGGGATCAAAGAAGAGGAGGTCGACCAAGCGCTCATCATGGCAACGAAAGCCAAGATCGAAAAAGATCCGATCTTTGCAAAGATTGCGGCCCGTCTTCTTCTAGACTCCCTCTACCGAGAAGCCATCGATGTCGATACTCTCGACCACGACTTAGAGAACAAACACCAAGCCTACTTTAAAGAGTATATCGCTCATGGGATTGAAATCGAGCGGGTCTCACCAGAACTGGCGAAGTTTGATCTCGATACCCTTGGGAAAGCAATGAAGCTTGAAAGGGATGACAAGTTTCAGTACCTTGGCCTCCAAACCCTTTATGATCGCTACTTTATTCATGAAGATGGCCGGAGATTAGAAACGCCCCAGATCTTCTGGATGCGTGTCGCGATGGGACTTGCGGTCAATGAAGAAGATAAAACGACCCATACCTTAGAGTTCTATGAAACCCTGTCCAAACATGATTACCTCTCAGCCACACCGACTCTCTTTAATTCAGGAACGACCCATTCTCAACTTAGCTCTTGTTACCTCTCAACGGTGATGGATGATCTCGAACACATCTTCAAAACGATCTCTGATGATGCTCAGCTTTCGAAGTGGGCAGGAGGACTTGGAAACGACTGGACAAATGTTCGCGGAACAGGGGCAAAAATTAAAGGGACGAATGGACAAAGCCAAGGGATTGTCCCCTTCCTTAAGGTCGCCAATGATACCGCTGTTGCCGTTAACCAAGGGGGAAAACGGAAAGGGGCGATG
This sequence comes from Chlamydiales bacterium, assembly GCA_024233515.1. Taxonomy (GTDB): domain Bacteria; phylum Chlamydiota; class Chlamydiia; order Chlamydiales; family Simkaniaceae; genus Neptunichlamydia. Next base: position 266,692 of record JACKPO010000002.1, on the reverse strand, counting down.
TGCGCTTACCTAGAGACGTGGCACATCGACATCGAAGACTTTATCGAGCTCCGTAAAAACACGGGAGATGAACGGCGCCGCACCCACGATATGAACACCGCTAACTGGATCCCCGATCTCTTCATGAAGCGGGTGAAGGAAAATGGAACGTGGACCCTCTTTACTCCAAACGAAGTTCCTGATCTTCACGACCTTTATGGAAAAGCGTTTGAAAAACGTTACGTTGAATACGAAAAAATGGCTGACGAAGGAAAAATCGGTCTTTGGAAACGGGTTGAAGCGATGCAACTGTGGAGAAAGATGCTCAGCATGCTTTTTGAAACAGGACATCCTTGGATCACCTTCAAAGACCCAGCAAATATCCGCTCCCCTCAAGACCATACGGGAGTTGTTCATAGCTCGAACCTTTGTACCGAGATTCTCCTCAATACTTCGAAAGAAGAGACAGCGGTGTGTAACCTTGGATCGATTAACCTTGCTGAACACGTGACAGAAAAGGGAGTCGATGAGAAGAAACTAGCGAAAACGATCCATACAGCAATCCGAATGCTTGACAACGTGATCGATGTCAACTTCTACCCGATTCCAGAAACAAAAAATGCCAACATGGCACACCGGGCCATCGGTCTGGGGCTCATGGGCTTTCAAGATGCTCTAAACATCTTAGGCCTTAGCTATGCTAGCCATGAAGCGGTTGAATTTGCTGACAAGAGTATGGAGATGATCTCCTACTATGCGATTCTCTACTCCAGTGAACTGGCCAAAGAGCGGAATCCTTATCCGAGTTATAAAGGATCGAAGTGGGAGCGAGGAATCCTTCCGATCGATTCGATTGATTTGCTTGAGAAAGAGCGGGGCGAAAAGGTCGAAATGGACCGCTCCACTTCAATGGATTGGAGCAAAGTCCGTGCATCGATTCAAAAGCATGGAATGCGTCATAGCAACGTGATGGCGATTGCCCCCACAGCAACCATTGCCAACATTGCGGGAATTACCCCTTCGATTGAGCCGAACTACAAGAACCTCTATGCGAAATCTAACCTCTCTGGAGAATTCACCTTCTGCAACCCTTTCCTCGTCAAAAAATTGAAGGAATTGAAATTGTGGGATGATCAAATGATCGATGACCTCAAGTACTTTGATGGTTCGGTCCTTGAAATCGATCGGATTCCCGATGAGCTTAAAAAGCAGTTCCTCACCTGCTTTGAGATCGATTCCGAGTGGATCATTGAGTGCGGCGCGCGGCGGCAAAAGTGGATTGACCAAGCGCAGTCGCTCAACCTCTACCTCGCAGAGCCAAGCGGTAAAAAGCTTCATAACATGTACCTCTTTGCTTGGACGAAAGGGATCAAGACAACCTACTATTGTCGTACCCTCGGTGCCACACAAATTGAGAAGTCAACCCTCGATATTAATAAACGGAGCCTGCAGCCTCGCTGGATGAAAAACGAATCCCCCTCAGCCCGCGTTCAAGTGAATCGCGACGCCGAGCCTTCCGTTCCGGTCTGTAACCTCGAAGAGGGCTGTGAAAGCTGCCAATAATAAGGAGAAATACTATGCAAGAAACTGAAAAAAGAGCCAAAGCGGCAGAAAAACGCCTCATTAACTGTACCACCGTTGATGTTAACCAACTTATGCCCCTAAAATACAAGTGGGCGTGGGAGCACTACCTCAACGGATGTGCCAACCATTGGATGCCAACAGAAGTGCCGATGGCCAAAGATATCGAGATCTGGAAGTCGAACAAATTGACAGAAGCAGAGCGCCTCGTCATCATGCGGAACCTCGGCTTCTTTAGCACCGCAGAAAGCCTTGTCGCGAACAACATCACTCTTGCGATCTACAAGTATGTGACCAACCCTGAGTGTCGCCAGTACCTCCTACGACAAGCCTTTGAAGAGGCGATCCACACTCACACGTTCCACTACGTGGTTGAATCGCTTAGCCTGAATGAGGGACAAGTCTTCAACATGTATAACGAGATCGCTTCAATCCACGACAAAGATAAGTTCGAGATGAAGCTAACCGAAGATGTTCTGCGGGAAGATTTCACAACCTCTACGCAAGAAGGAGCCCAAAAGTTCCTAGAGAACCTCATCGGCTTCTACATCATTATGGAAGGGATCTTCTTCTACAGTGGGTTTGCGATGATCCTCTCTCTCCATCGCCAAAACAAGATGACAGGGATCGGTGAGCAGTTCCAGTACATCCTCCGCGATGAAACGATCCACCTGAATTTCGGGATCGATCTGATCAACGGTATTAAAGAGGAAAACCCCGACCTATGGTCTCCCTCCTTCCAAAACTACATTGTCGAAAAGATCCGTGAAGCGGTCGAACTCGAGATTAGATATGCGGAAGATTGCCTCCCGAAAGGGATCCTTGGCCTCACAGCGCCGATGTTCCGTGAGTACGCTCAGTACATCGCCGATCGCCGCCTCGAGCGGATTGGTCTCAAAACTCAATATGGTTCAAAAAACCCCTTCCCTTGGATGAGTGAAACCATCGACCTCGGGAAAGAGAAGAACTTCTTCGAAACGCGGGTCACCGAATACCAGTCGTCAGCCTCCCTGACCTGGTAGTCATAAGGGCGCCCATCGGCGCCCTTTTTTTATTTGACAGGAAGGTTTTTTTGTGCAAAATTGGAATCAGATTCCAAAATTACACGAAAAACAAACTATGAAATATCGCCAAAGAACTCTAGAACAGAAACTTAAGGAATATGTCGACTTTTTCTCTGTCGTGGCAGTGACAGGCCCAAGGCAATCTGGTAAGTCCACCCTGATCAAACAACATCTCAAAGACTATACTTATGTCTCCTTTGACGAAGGAGCCAATGTAACCCTCTTCTATAACGATCCAGAAAAGTTTATGCGAATCCACCATCACAAGGTGATTTTCGACGAGGTTCAAAAGGTCCCTGAAATTTTTGATTATCTCAAACTTGCCGTCGATGAAGATCGGGAAACGGCGGGAAAGTTTATCCTAACAGGATCGAGCCAATTTTCCCTTTCTAAAGAGATCTCAGAATCTCTTGCTGGACGTATTGGCCTCCTCACTCTCCTCCCCTACAGCTACAGCGAAATGCCAAAAAAACACTTGGAAGACTCCCTCTTTTTCGGGGCTTATCCAGAACTTGTTCATAAAGATTACAAACTCTTCGATGACTGGTATGCATCCTATATCGAAACCTACATCGAAAAAGACCTAAGAACTCTCGCAAATGTTGGTGATCTTCGAGACTTCCAAAGACTGATTCAGCTTTTAGCAGCTAATACCTCGCAAATTCTCAACTATTCAATGTTTTCCAACGCTCTAGGTGTCGATGTAAAAACCATTACCAGATGGATCTCTATCCTGGAAGCCAGTTATATTATCTTCCTTGTTCCTCCTTATTATAAAAACCTGGGAAAACGGATTGTAAAACGACCCAAAGTCTATTTCTACGACGTGGGACTTGTTTCTCATCTATGCGGAATCTCCAATCGAGATCTCTATGAAAAAGGACCTATGCATGGAGCCCTTTTTGAAAATTATCTAGTCGCAGAGTGTCTCAAGCTGCTTGTCCACCAGAAGCTCCATAGCAAGCTTTACTTTTATCGAACCAGTCATGGAGTAGAGGTCGACTTGATTATCGATCATCGACAGTATAGGGAGCTCATCGAAATCAAAACGTCAGAGACGTTCCATTCTAAAATGACCAAACCCATAGAAGGGATCATTCAGCCCAATGACAAAGGCATTCTCCTCTACCAGGGGAAAACAAGACCCTATCTTGAAAACGTCCAGATCCAGAACTATAAAGAATACCTCGCCAATTAGGATTTTTCTCGTCAGCTAATTCTGGATAGGCTATTGCAAAGTCAAACTGACATAGGTCATAATTTATCCACTGAAAATGATTGATCCCGGAGAATATATCCTACTAGCAATTTATCGTAAAGGGTGTTAAAATCAAACCTATGACTTTAGAGGTTCAGCACCAGGTTGGTGACAAGCACAAGGAATTTACCTTCACGAAAGCCCTTCCGATCGAAGAGCTGCAAATGGTTTTATATGAACTTGAGCATGGACCAACAGGAGCGCGAGTGGTTCACCTGGATGCCGACGATCCTGAGAACCTGTTTTGTTTATCATTGCAGACCTTGCCGAGTGATTCGACGGGGGTGGCTCATATTCTCGAGCATACGGTCCTCTGCGGTTCGAAAAAGTTTCCAGTGAAAGATCCTTTCTTTTCGATGACGCGGCGGAGTCTCAATACCTTTATGAATGCCATGACGGGAGCTGATTTTACGTGTTATCCAGCCGCTTCACAGGTGGAGAAAGATTTTTATAATCTCCTTGAGGTTTATCTCGATGCAGTCTTTTTTCCTGAGCTGAAGGAAATGAGTTTTTTGCAGGAGGGGCACCGTTTCGAGTTCGATCCCCATCTCGTGTATAAGGGGGTTGTCTATAATGAAATGAAAGGGTCCCTTTCAAGTCCTGAAACACGGCTGTGGCATGAGGTATCGAAATACCTAACTCCTGATTTAACATATGCGTTTAATTCAGGGGGAGATCCTGTGGAGATTCCTCACCTCACTTATGAAGGGCTCAAAGCGTTTCATGCGACCTACTATCATCCAAGCCGTTGCATCTTTTTCTTCTACGGCGACCTCCCTCTTGAAAAGCACCTCGATTTTATCTACAAACATGCGCTCAAGGACTCAGAAAAACTCCCTCCCCTTCCACGCATTCCGAAGCAAAAACGGTTTGCAGCCCCTGTAATGAAAGAGGGACATTATCCAGCAGCGGAGGGGAAAGATTTTATCACTTTTGCGTGGCTAACGGCGACGATCGAGGACCAAGAAGAGAGTCTTGCTCTTGCCGCACTTGATTCGATCCTGATGGAGACCGATGCTTCGCCCCTAAAGCTTGCTCTTTTAAAGTCGGGTCTCTGCACACAAGCAGATGGGTATCTCGATACTGAAATGTCTGAGTTTCCCTATGCCATTATCTGCCGCGGCGCGGAGAAGGAAAAGGTCGAGGAGCTCAAAGCGGTCTTATTTAATACACTTGAAAAGATCTGCTCTGAGGAGATCTCTGAAGAAAAAATCGAAGCGGCCATCCATCAACTCGAGTTTTCAAGACTAGAGATTACAGGAGATGAGGGACCTTTTGGATTGACCCTCTTTTTCCGCTCGGTTCTTCCTATGCAACATGGCTCTCTTCCTGAGGATGCATTGACCGTTTACTCGCAGTTTAAAAAGCTCCGACTCCTTGCCTCTAATCCCAACTATTTCCCGGGGCTAATCCGAAAATATTTCCTAGAGAACCCCCATTTTCTCACTCATATCTTTTCACCCGACCCTGCGCTTGAACATAAAGAGCAAGAAAGGGAAAAGAAAAGGCTTAAAACGATTGAAGCTTCCTTAAGAGAGGATGAAAAGAAGAAGATCCGGGAGCAAACAAAGAAGTTAGCGGCTTACCAGGAGAAGACCGAAAATCAATCGCTCGAGTGCCTCCCAAAAATTCATCTCTCCGATGTTCCTAAAGAGGCACCTGAATACCGCCTGAGTCATGAGCAAGATGGACAATTAACGATCTTCCATCATGAATGTTTTACAAACCATATTGCCTACGCAAAAGTCCTTTTTGATCTCCCTAAACTTTCTGTGGAAGAGCTCCCCTACCTGCAGCTTTTTAGCTCGATTTTGCCAGAGCTGGGAACAGGGGGACGTGACTACAAGGACAACCTCGACTACATCAACGCCCATTTGGGGGATTTTGGGACTTCGCTCAGTCTCTATCCTCAAATTGGCGATCCCCAAACAATTAACCCTGCCTTTGGGCTGAAGGGGAAGGTGTTAACACGGAACCTCGGAAAGCTCTTTGAACTTTTCACCGATGTGTGCCGCGGCGTCGATCTCACAGATAGAGGGCGCATTAAAGAACTCATCTTACAAATTCATACCTCTTTGGAAAATCGACTGAATCGAAGTGCCATTTCTTACGCGATTCAACGCTCGGTGGCAAACAATACACAAGGCTCTTTTCTTGGAGAGAACATGAGTGGTCTCCCCTATTTTGAGTTCATCCGAAAGTTATCGGCAAATCTTGATCAAGAGCTTGATACAATCGTTGCCAAGTTTGAAATGCTAAGTGACCGTCTATTCCATCTCACCTCTCCCCACCTCATCTTGTCTTGTGATGAAAAACAATACCGGATCTTAACAAAGGAAAATTTCTTTGCTTTGAATGAGCTCCCTTCCAAAACATTTACGCCATGGGAAAATCTTCCGCTGCCAAACACCTCACCTTCTGAGGGGAAAATCCTTTCGACACCTGTTGCTTTTTCGGCCTATGGTCTTAAAGCTCCAAATATCAATGATCCTACATCTCCTGCGCTGGCTGTCTCAACCGATCTAATGGAAAATACCTTCCTTCATAAAAAGGTTAGAGAGCAGGGGGGCGCTTACGGATGCCGCGCGAATTACAACTCTACCACGGGGAATTATTACTTCTATTCTTACCGCGATCCCCATGTAGGGCTCACCTTTGAAGCGTTCGAGGAAGGGATCAACCGAATTGCCAGCGGAAAGTTTACCGACCGCGATCTTGAAGAGGCAAAGCTTGGCGTTCTTCAGGGGCTTGACTCCCCTGTTTCTCCAGGCTCACGGGCTAATGTTGCCTATAACCAATTCCGCGAAGGACAAACGAAAGAAGACCGGCAAGAGTTTCGCGATCATCTCATGAATACAACGAAAGAAGAGGTGATGAAAGCAGTGAAATCGCACCTTCAAGGAAAAGAGGGACGAAAAGTGACCTTTGGCGGGGAAAGCTTGATGAATAATGAAAATCCTGGTTTTACTATTACTCCCCTTTAGCGCTCTCGTAGCGAATGTAGAAGCAATCGTCCAAGTTCTTGCAGGAACCGTCAAGCAAGCAGGCTTTTTTATCTCATCCGACGGTGATCTTTTGACTCTCTACCACCCGATCAAAGAGGAAAGTGTGATCACCATTGAGCATCAAAACCACTTCTATCTCGCAACCCTCCGTTCCCACGATCACGATATCGCCCATCTAGAAATTCCTGGACACGACTTCCCCTTCTTAGAGATCGGAAATGCTCCTACACGTGGCGAGTGGGGGCTCATTGGTGGCTACGCCTTCCGCCGGGCCTACCTTCGACGGACCATGGTGAGTGGCCATCTCTCGGAGCTTCTCCTTCTCGACACTCCCCTCAATCCCACCGAAATCGGCGGCCCCCTCCTCAGCCTTGATGGCAAAGTGATCGGGCTGAACTGCGCCAACAAAGAAACCTTAGGCCTTTCAATTCCTTTGGAATAAAATCTTTCTTTGGTTAGTATGGGAATTCTAAATCAAAGGAGTATCTATGAAACGTTTGGCACTTGGATTGTTTGTATTACTATCGGTAGGGCTTGGAGCAAAAGAAATCACCGGTGATGATTTAGCTTATGGGAAGCGCTACCCAACGCAGTATAATAATACTCCGGGTAAGGCATTTTCTAGGCCGTTTATTGATCTTGCAAAAAAGTGTACCCCGGCGGTCGTTTTTATTCGCGCTGAGGGGGGCTCTGATCGTGGCTATAATCCCAATGACATGTTCAATGATGAGTTCTTCCGCCACTTTTTCGGTGGCCCCAGAAGACCCCCAGGACCCCAGGTGAGCCAAGGATCGGGTTTTCTCGTTTCAAAAGATGGTCATATTATGACCAACCTTCACGTGGTGCGGGGCGCAAAAAAACTCACTGTTCATATGCAAGATGGTTCAAACCGACAGATCGGAGCGACCTACATTGGTGGAGATCCACGGACCGATATCGCAGTGATCAAGTTAGACGACACCTATGGGAACAACTTTCCCTATTTGGAGCTTGGTGATTCAGACGGTGTAGAAGTGGGCGAGTGGGTTGTTGCCATTGGAAACCCTTTCTCTCTTGAGGCAAGTGTCTCTGCAGGGATCATCAGTGCAAAAGGACGCCAAGGACTCCAGATCACCGACTACGAAGATTTTATCCAAACCGATGCGGCCATTAACCCAGGAAACTCTGGGGGGCCATTGATCGATCTTGATATGAAAGTGATCGGGATGAACACGGCAATTGTCTCTCAATCGGGCGGTTACATGGGAATCGGTTTTGCAATCCCAAGTAACATTCTAGTGAATATCAAAGATCAACTGGTGAATAATGGGGTTGTCACCCGTGGCTTCCTCGGTGTTTCATTGCAGCCCATCGATCCAGACCTTGCAGAAGCGTTCGGTTCAGATAGCACGCAAGGAGCGCTCATTGTCGATGTCGTCGAAGGCTCTCCTGCAGAACAAGCAGGAATCAAGCAAGGAGATATCGTCACCAAAATGAATGGGTATCCGATTAAGAATCCTGGTCAACTCCGCAATGATGTTGTCCTTCTTCCTCCAGGAACTAAGGTCGACCTCACCATCAACCGAAATGGAAAGATCATGAGTATTCCTGTCATCCTCGGAGAGTTTGGAGCTAACACTTTAGTCTCCTCGACAACAGCTTCCAGACATCTTGGTCTCTCTGTCGATAACCTCACGAACGAGAACATTCAAAGCTACCGCTTTAGTCAAGATGACAAAGGGGTGGTGATTGTCTCTGTCGAACCGGGTTCTCCTGCTGACAGCGCAGGAATGAAGCCTGGTTTCCTTGTGATGGCTGTGAATCATAAGAAAGTGACCAACGTGACCGACTTCAACGATGCCCTTAAAGGGGTTAAGGCAGGACAACGGGTCCTTCTTCTGGTCCGCCAAGGAGACATGATGAAGTTCTACACACTTAAGGCGAATTAAGCTTTTTAAACTCTTCGGTTCCTCTCAAGGAATCGAAGAGTTTCTCCTCAAGGTAAGGTTTGAGATCTAGCCCTGCATGTTTGGCGGCTTTGAGCCAGCCGATGGCGGCTTCGGAGTGGGAGAGGGCTGCGGAGGCGCGGGCCGAGTTGAGAGCGATTTGAGGATCGGGAAGGAGCTGGAAGGCAGGGCCAGCGAGATCGATGACAAGGGGGTAGTCTTCAACTTCGTAGGCGGCGCGGTGGAGGTGAAGCTCTCCTTCGGGATTAAGGTGTTTGCGGATCGGCTTCAAAAGGTTATAAACCTCTTGGTAGTCCCCTTTTTCAGCTTTAAGAGAGGCGAGATATTGAGAGGTAAGGTTAAAGATCATCCCCTCTTTCGCTTTTTTTCGGATCTCTTCAAGTTTGGGAACCGCGACTTCTTTTTGTCCACTATTGATCAGGTCTTCGACTTCTTTCATCTCTCTAGTGATCTCTTCACTTCGATCGCTTTCGGTCATGACGCGTGATTGTTTCCAAGCGGTCGCATTTTGGAAGGCAAAGAGGAAGAAGATCACTCCAATGAGAAAGTAACCGATGAAAAAGGCGGCAGCGCCAAGGACTCCTGCAAGGAGGAGGCTGGTAAAGACGGCGTACTTGAGCCCTTTGGCTCCCCAAATCGATTCAAAGATTACGCGGAGGAGTTGCCCTCCATCGAGTGGCATGACAGGAAGGAGATTAACGAGGGTCCAAAAGAGGTTCACCCACGCCATGATCTTAAAGGTGATCACAACAAAGGGATTTTCAAAGTAACCGGTAGAGAGGATAAAAAGAGCGATGAGAAAGAGGCAAAACCCGAAGAGAGGACCATTCAGTACGACAAGAAATTCCCGCCATCCACGGAGCCGTTTTCCTTCCGGGTAGGTGAGTCCTCCAAAGGCAATCAGATGAATGCGAGGCTTTTGTCCGAAGTAACGTGAGGTGAGTGCGTGACCATATTCATGGACTAAGATTGAAACAAAGATCACACCAACCCAAATGAGTGTGAGCGCTAGGGTATGCTTCGTCCCTGCACTATTGATCCATCCAATCAGAGCTGCAGTTAAGAAAAAAAAGGGTGAGATTTTGACTGGAATCTTCATGACATAGCTTTAAAAATCACATCTCCGATTTCGGCAGGGGTTTCAGCCACGTGAACGCCTGCATTTCGAAGTGCTTCCATCTTCCCCTCAGCGGTCCCTTTCCCTCCAGAAACTATCGCACCAGCATGCCCCATCCGTCTTCCTGGAGGAGCGGTCACACCTGCGATAAAACCACCAACAGGTTTACTACAGTTGGCTTTTATCCAATCGGCAGCTTCCTCTTCTGCATTTCCCCCAATTTCCCCAAGAAGTAAGATGCCGTGTGTGTCGGGGTCTTTTTCGAATAGTTCTAAAACATCGATAAAGTTTGTCCCGTTGAGCGGATCTCCTCCAATCCCGACACAACTCGACTGACCGAGGCCATTTTGCGTGGTTTGCCAAACAGCTTCGTAGGTAAGTGTTCCCGAACGGGACACGATCCCTATTTTTCCCTTTTTATGAATATACCCTGGCATGATTCCAATCTTGCACTCATCAGGAGTGATCACCCCTGGACAGTTCGGACCAATGAGCCGCGAGGTTTTTGAGGCTTGCATCACGCGTGACACCTCAAGCATATCCCGGATCGGAATCCCTTCTGTAATACAGATGATAAGTGGGATGCCAGCATCTTCTGCTTCCAAAATTGAATTGGCTGCAAAAGGTGGTGGCACAAAAATCATAGTAGCGTCAGGATCGACTTTTTGTTTTGCTTCGTAGACAGTATCAAAAATGGGAAGATCGAAGATCTCTTGCCCCCCTTTTCCTGGTGTCACTCCCCCCACAAACTTCGAACCGTACTCCAGACACTGCTCGGTATGAAATTCCCCTGATTTCCCGGTGATCCCTTGAGTAATGACTTTGGTCTCTTTATTCACAAGGATTGCCACTTACTTTCCCCCTTTGAGTGCTTTGACTGCTTTTTCTGCAGCATCGGCCATCCCTTCTGCAGAAATAATCGCAAGGCCCGATTCTTTGAGGAGGCGCCGCCCCTCTTCAACATTGGTCCCTTCTAGACGGACCACGAGAGGGATTTTGATTGAAAGTTCTTTCGAAGCGGCAATGACCCCTTCGGCAATCGTTGCGCAGTTCATGATCCCTCCAAAAATGTTAACAAGGATCGCTTTCACATTTTCATCGGAGAGGATAATCTTAAACCCTTCCGTCACCTTCTCTTTGCTTGCCCCTCCTCCCACATCGAGGAAGTTGGCCGGCTCACCCCCATAGTGGTGGATAATGTCCATTGTGGACATCGCAAGACCCGCTCCGTTGACCATACACCCAATGTTTCCAGTAAGAGAAATATAGGCGAGGTCGTGCTTTTGTGCGGCGACTTCGTTAGGGGGGATTTGGCTTGGGTCATAGAACGCTGCGATCTCTTTTTGCCGAAAGAGAGCATTATCATCAACGCTAAGCTTTGCATCGATCGCCCAGATCTCTCCCTTATCGGTTTCCACAAGAGGATTGATCTCTAAAAGAGAGGCATCAGTTTCGATAAAGGCTTTGGCAAGAGCTGCAGAGGTTTTCATCCCCTGCTTTGCTGTCTCCCCTTTCCATCCCATGAAGTTTGCGAGACGCAGTAGATGGTAGGGTTTGACACTTCCGTCGAGTCCGATGGGAAGTTTTAAGATTTTTTCGGGTGTTTTCTCTGCCACCTCTTCAATCTCCATTCCCCCCTCAGGTGAGGCAATAAGAATCGCTGTGGCATGTTCTCGGTCGATGATCGCTCCCAAGTAATACTCTTTGGCAATATCGACAGGACGTGTAATCAGAACTTTCTGGGCAACGATCCCCTGCGGTCCTGTTTGGTTATTCACCATTTTCATCCCAATGAGTTTTTTTGCGGTCTCTAAAATCTCTTCTTTCGACTTGGCAAACTTCACCCCTCCGGCTTTACCCCGGCCGCCCGCATGGACTTGAATCTTGACAACTGCCTCTTGAAGCTTCAGCTCTTGGATAACATGCTCCGCCTCTTGAGGTGTTGACGCCACTCCAAATTCTGGGATTGGCATTCCATACTTTTTCAAAATTTCTTTCGCTTGATACTCATGAGTGTCCATAATTCCTATATGTGGTACGATCCATTTCCGATCAATAGAAAATCTGAGGCAATGATGTTTGGTCTTTTAAAGTCAGGGTTTAACAAAATTCGAAAAGCATTTTCGAAGACCCGCTCGATGCTTGGCGATAAGATCCGGACCCTCTTTAAAGGTCCTCTTGATGAAGAAACCCTCGATCAACTGGAGCAGATCCTTTATGAGGCCGACCTCGGCTCCACGTTAGCCACTGAGTTTGTGGAGTATGTTCGCTCGTACGGGAAAAAATATAACCATCCGATCGATGCGATGAAAGCCCACGCTGAAGACATCTTACATAAGCCACCCCATGTTGAAGGAAAAAAACCGACCACCTCCCCCAAAGTGATCCTTGTTGTCGGTGTCAACGGAAGTGGAAAGACCACCTCATGTGCAAAACTCGCCAGTCTTTATAAGCAGGATGGGAAAAAAGTGATGCTCGCTGCTGGCGATACCTTCCGCGCCGCTGCGATCGATCAACTGGTGACCTGGTCCGAAAGGCTTAAGCTCGACTGCATCAAGGGAAAACCAGGCGGCGATCCTTCTGCAGTCATCTTCGATGCCCTCTCGGCTGCCAAAGCGCGCGGCCATGACGTTGTCATCGCCGATACCGCTGGCCGCCTTCAATCGAAAACCGACTTGATGGGTGAACTGGAAAAAATCAAACGGGTCACTGAAAAGGTCGTTCCCGAGGCGCCGCATGAGATCTACCTCGTTCTCGATGCAACGACTGGACAAAACGCCCTCGACCAAGCAAAAATCTTTAACGAGTTCACCCCCCTTACCGGTCTCATCCTCACCAAACTCGATGGCTCTGCCAAAGGAGGGATCATCCTCTCCATCTATCACCAGATGGGAATTCCCATCCGCTACATCGGGATCGGCGAAGGATCGGACGACTTCCTCCCCTTCTCCCCAGAGCCCTATATCGATGCTCTTTTCTCTTAATAGGCTAATATTAAGCAGATTATAAATATTTCTCTCGAGCGTTTTGGACAATTTGGAAATTCAATTTACAAATTGTCCATTCTGAGATAAAATGAAGGAAAGGAAAAAACCTATGATCCCAAGAAAAATTGCAAAGATCATCCTTAAGCTCGCAAAAGGTTTTCCGATCGTTGCCATCACCGGACCTAGACAATCGGGAAAAAGCACCCTCATTAAAGACCTTTTCGGAAAAGACTATGCTTACGTCTCTTTGGAAGACCTTGACATGCGAAGTTATGCGCGCGAAGATCCAAGAGGTTTTCTGAAAGAGTACCGTCAAAAGGTCATCCTCGATGAGGTTCAACAAGTGCCAGAGCTTTTCTCCTACTTGCAAGGAGTTGTCGATGAGGATCAAATCCCTGGGCAGTTTATCTTATCAGGGTCTCAGCACTTTCTCCTTCTGGAAAAAATTACCCAGTCTCTTGCAGGGAGAGTAGGAATGCTCCACCTTCTCCCTCTTAGTCTTGGAGAAATAGAAAAAATTCCTCCTTTAGAAGAACTCCTCTTCAAAGGGTGTTACCCCTCCTTATATACTAGAGAAATATCTCCGAATGACTGGTATACAAACTACGTTCAAACCTATGTCGAAAGAGATCTTCGCGCTATCACAAATGTTCATGACCTGGGGACATTTCAAAACTTTATGAAAATGTGTGCAGCTCGATGTGGACAGCTCCTTGACCTAACATCAATCGGAAACGACTGTGGCATATCCCATAATACCGTTAAAGCTTGGATTAATATCCTTGAGGCAAGCTTTATCGCTTTTCAACTCCCTCCTCATTACAAAAATTTCAATAAACGGTTAGTTAAGTCTTCTAAGCTTTACTTTTACGATACCGGACTCCTATGTCACCTCTTAGGTATTAAATCTCCTACCCAACTTTCGACCCATTACCTCCGTGGAGGAATTTTTGAATCTTTTATCATTTCAGAGATCATAAAATCTCATTATAATATTGGAGAGCGCCCTTCCCTCTACTTCTGGCGCGATAAACATGGGCACGAAATCGATTGCTTGATTGAACAAGGGCAAAATCTGATTCCCATCGAGATTAAATCTGGAAAAACGATCAACCAAGATTTCTTTTCGAACTTAAATTTTTTCAATGAGCTTTCGGGCTCTTCTCCAGATAATAGCTACCTTTTCTATGGAGGAGACGATAACCAGAAACGGTCAAGCGGAACAGTCTTAAGTTGGAAAAGCCTTACACAAACAACTTCAACCCCGGAGTGCTTCTTATTTCGCTGCATAGGCAAATAGAATTGACGTAGATACAAGATGAGCGCCGAGCTAAGGTGATTTCACCGTGAGCGTTGGGGCGAAGCGAAGTAGATGCGTTAATTCTATTTACCTATGTAGTGCTAAGTTAGGCTTTCTTTAGAGGGTGTCGTCAAAAGATGGTCAATCCTTAAGTCCTCCCTGTGGAAAATTTCATCGTTGTCCTCCTTCAAGAGCCCACTTGGGCTCTCTGCATCGGACGCCTTGAACTTTCCTCACAGAGAAGGCCTTCTTTATTGACCATCTTTTGACGACACCCTCTAGTGCATATCTCACTGTTATCGCAAGAATAAAAAATAGCACCTTAACAGGGAAGCTATTAACGGTTAACTTTTTAGATTTTTTGGTTTTTAAAACCGATGTTCTCTTTATCATCTGCATAAATAGGCAATCTTCTTTACATCGAAGCTTGAACAGCTCTGAAGAGCTGCCCATGCGCTTCGCATGCAAAAAATCTCACCTATTTATGCAGCGCTAAAGAGAAAAATAAGTAGCACTCCGGGGTTCAAAGGGTTTTCATCTCTAACGCCCAATGGCTAACACGATTCAAAAGTTGGGAATTTGGCAAGGTGGCCCCACGCAAATTTTTTGCCTGGAGCGGGGCGACCATGGCGCGATGAGCTCTTTTCCAATATAGGAAGTTGTGCTTTAATGAGGGGATGAACCACGAAACTTACCTTTCTCTTGTCAATGACACGTTGACTCACATTAGAGACCTTCTTCCCAAAAGGGAAGAAGTGACTGTGCCAAAAGTGATTCTTCCTTCTCCTCCGAAGCTACAACCTAAAGCATCGCCTCCTCCACCAAAACCTGCTCCGGTCATAACACCTCCTCCTCCTTCTTCCAAACCTGCCTTAAAGAAAGGGGTGTTCGATGTGGAGATTCCCAAATCTCCGCCTCCTGAATCCACTGAAGGAGTCCGGAAAATCCTCCGCGAGATTGCACCAGAACTTTATTTGCATGACAAACCCCTCAGCGATTATAAAGCGAAGCGGATCAAAGAAGCGTGGAAGGAAAAACGGGGTACCCCCGCGATTCCGATCTTGTTTCAGGGATCGCAATACCGAAAGTTTGTCGAAAAAATTGCCAAGGCGATTGACACTGTCTATGGATCGTGCCGCCTCGTCGAGATCACCACAGGGAAAAAATGGGACGACTTTTTGGAGTCTGATGGGCTCAAACTGATCATCGCTCCCGACCTTTTCATTTTTGGAAACAAAGAGCTCCTCCCCTTTTATCAAGAAACGCCGCAGCAAAAGATCCGGAAGCTCGGGAATATCCCCCTCCTTCTCCTTCCCGATCTCTCCCTCTACTTTAAAGACCCTTACCTTAAACGGTCCCTCTGGAACGTCATATGCAACACAATTAATTCATTATAAACAGTTTATATATAAATAGAATGCAATTCTTCCTTTAAATTACGTAGTGATGCGGTCCACTTTTTCCGGTTGCCAATATTTAAGTGTTTTGTTAAAAATTAGAGAGCGGAGGATGCGATATGAACCCTTTTAAATTTGGCGATCCTGTCGAAGGAGAATTTTACTTAGAGCACGTAGACTTAGATTCTACTGTCATGCAGTTTATTACGAATCGAATCCATGTCGTTTTGATTGGTCCCAGGCGATTTGGAAAAACCTCTTTTGTTTTCAACCTCAATCGGAAAATGGAAAAAAGTGGTTATACAGTTCTTTTCGTTGATATATTTAACATCACATCGCACAGAGACTTTCTTCAACAATTCTTAAGAGCTTTAAAGGCAAAAAAACATTGGTTGAAGGCAGGAAAAGAGTGGCTTGCTGACCACCGCCCCAAACTTTCTGCAGATATTGATCACCTTTCTGGTCAAACATCTTTTGGACTCTCTTTAAGTAAAGCTACAGATAAAGATGTTAAGGAAATGATTCAAGATGTCCTTTCTGAGATAAAAAACTTGGGTAAGCATGTCCTCCTTGTGATTGATGAATTTCAAAAGATCACCGACCTTAACGATGATGGCTGGCTCGAAGCCACGCTACGCACACATATGCAACAACTCCGAAACACTTCATTCTTATTCACAGGCTCTCGCAAGGGAATTATTTCAGACATGCTTAACAACCCTGCACGACCTCTTTATCGCTCGTGCCAAATGATCGATTTCCCTGCCTTTGGAGAGGAGTTCGTCACATGGATTATCGATCGATTCAAGCAAACTGGCGTCAAGGCTGATCGCACTGCAATTGAGTACTTAAAAAAAATAGTTCAAGAAACACCAAACTATGTTCAAATGATTTGCTTCCATCTCGTTGCTTCAGGGGTTAAGATCGTAAATAAAAAAAGCGTTGAAGAAACACTCCGAAACGTTGTCCAACAAAATGCTTACGCATACCAAACTCTTCTTAATACCCTTTCTCAGCTTCAACAAAGGGTGCTACGCCTTGCTGCAATCAAACAAAAACAAATCTTTTCAAAAGAACTCTTAGATCGGTTTGAAATCCCCAATGCCCCCGCTCTATATTCTTCTATCAAAGCCCTTAAATCAAAAGGGATTTTAGATGAGGAAGGGACCGGTAAAGGCACTGTTATTTTCGATGATCCTTTATTTGCGATCTGGCTTCGCGTGACCTTTGAAGAGGTCAGTCATGAATAAACACTTGTATGCTGCCGTTATCTTAGATAAAGGACTTGATCAACCCCTCGATTATGCATTGGATGCTCCCGTTCATGTCGGTTCTCGCGTCCTGGTTCCTGTCCAAAACTCTCTGAGAAAAGGGACAGTCGTTGCATTAAAGGAAAAACCGTCAGTCAGCAAAGTCCAATCTATTCGAGAGGTTCTCTCTGAAGAGGCGCTGATTGGTCCTGATCTTTTTGCACTTGCCGAATGGATGTCCCGTTACTATTGCACCTCTTTCCGCCGCGTTTTGAAAGTTCTTTTGCCCGCCACCATCCGTAAAGAGGTCCAAGAAAAAACGCAGCTTTTTGTCCGCCGCCTGATGCCCCCCAAACAAACCTCAGAACTTGCTATTTCCCTTCGCGATAAACACCCTTCTCAAGCCAAAATCCTTGATGTCCTCCTTAAAAAACCGAAAGGGATTTTACTCACCGAACTTTTGGAATTTGCAGGAACCTCAAAAAGTCCCGTGACCTCTTTAGAAAAAGAAAAGGTCCTTTCTGTCGAGCCGTTGCAGATTGACCGCTCTCCTTTAGAAGAGATGGAGTTTTTTCCGACAAAACCTAAAAAACTCAATCAAGAGCAGCAAGAGGCTCTTGAGAAAATCACCTCTCATTTGAATACGTTTACAACCCATTTGATTCATGGAGTGACAGGAAGTGGAAAAACTGAGGTCTACATGCAAGCAATTGCTGAAGCAAGGGAGCAGGGATTAGGTGTCATTCTCCTCGTTCCTGAAATTGCCCTCACCTCTCAAACGATCGAACGACTCAAATCGCGCTTTACCGAAAAGATGGGGATCCTCCATCACCGTCTCAGCGATGGAGAGCGGTTCGATATTTGGCATGGGATCCGCAAAGGAGAGATTAAAATCGTCGTCGGAGCCCGCTCGGCCATTTTCAGCCCCGTGAAAAACTTGGGATTGATCATTGTCGATGAAGAACAGGAATCTTCTTACAAACAAACGGAAGAGGAGCCTTGTTATCATGCGCGTGATGTCGCAATCATGCGGGGAAAAATGTCGAATGCCACTGTCGTGCTGGGAAGTGCAACTCCTGCCCTCGAAAGTTATGCGAATGCTAAAAGTGGAAAGTATCTGCTAAGTACTTTGAAAGCGCGCGCTACCGATGCCTCTCTTCCAAAAGTCAAGATTATCGACATGAAAACTGAATATCAAAAGTCAGAAGGATTTACCCTCTTCTGCTCCGATCTCATCGACGGCATCAAAGATCGCCTAAGTAAGGGAGAACAAGTTCTCCTCTTTCTTAACAGGCGGGGATACCACACGTTCCAAATGTGCGCCGGGTGCGGCGAAAGTGTGAAGTGTCCTCACTGCTCGGTCAGTCTCACTTTCCACAAAAAAACCAACCACCTCGCTTGCCACCTCTGCAACTATGTCATCGCCCCTCCCCCTACGGTCTGCCCCACCTGCAAAGGGGTCGCTACCCTCAACTTTAAAGGCGTAGGAACAGAACAGGTGGAGCGAACCCTCCACGCTCTATTCCCCGACATCCGCACCCTCCGGATGGATGCCGATACCACCCGCCATAAAGGATCTCACGACCTCCTCTTCAAACAATTCAAATCGGGAAAAGCCGATGTTCTGATCGGAACACAAATGATCGCCAAAGGACTCCACTTCCCCGCCGTCACCCTTGTTGGGGTCCTTAACTCAGATGGGGCCCTAAATCTCCCCGACTTCCGCGCCTCAGAAAATGTCTTTCAACTCCTTACCCAAGTCTCAGGACGTTCAGGACGTGGCGATCTAAAAGGAGAAGTGATCATCCAAACTTCCCTCAAAGGACATCCTATCTTCCACCACGCCTCAACAGAAGATTATCTCACCTTCTTTAACGAAGAACTAGAAGCTCGGGAAATGTTTGAGTTTCCCCCCTTCTCTCGCCTTGCTAAATTGATTTTCTCTGGAAAAAATGAATCCCATGTGAAACATGTCGCTGACTCTTTCTACGTCGCCCTTCTTAAAAAACTGCCTCCCTCTTTTACCCTCTATCCCGTCATTCCCTCCGGCTACGCTAAAATCAAAGACAACTTCCGCTTTAAGCTCCTTATCAAAGGAAAAAACATTCTTCTCCTCTCCTCACTACTTGATCAAACACGCCAAGAGCAAAACCTCCCCCGCTCAATCCGCTTGCTTATCGACATCGATCCCATCTCTACCTTTGCCTAAAAAGAAAAGTTATGCTATCCTTCTTGTCAATTTTTGGGAAAAAGACTCCCTATTCACATATCGAGAAGGATTAACCAATGGAAACGACACCAACTAATTTTCAACAATCCCTTTCTTGTTTTTATCAAGTCAACGAGTGGCTTGGAAAACACTCCATCATAAGTTATGGTGTTCATGGGGGCTGCTTTTCCTACAGAGGGCGGATTTACAATGTGACAGCACACCCTGAAAAGATCCCCTCTTACGGTTCCCACGAAATTCATACCCTTTACTTTCGGATTATGAACCAGGAAAACTGTTACATTTATTCTATAACCAGTGATTCAAAAGGGCACGAAGCATTCACAAGTTGTACAAAGCGATCTCCAAGCAATGCAGTATTTTACTCGTTTTTATTCAACTTCATCGAAAATGCTTATCCAACTGATTCCTGGATCCCACTAAAGTACGAGGGCCCTTTCGAAGAAGATGCTATTGCTCAATGGAACCACCAAAACATCTTACTCCCCCCCAATTTCAGAGATTACCAATTCTTAAAAAATACCCATCCTGGCCTCGCTATGCTACTCAAGGAAACCAACCTTTCTCAATTTGGAAAACGGGGCGTTGAGGTCCATAATCAGAAGTACCATTATACTGTTTGGACAGAGTTTCATATGATCCCTCTAGAAAACGGAAATCTAAAGCAGCTTGTACTCACTTTGAGGGAAAATTTCATGGAGTACAAATATATTTTCTCTGAAGACTCTGCTGGAAAACGATCAACTCTGGTGCCTGTGGGAGCAGAAGAAGATCTCCACCTCAAAGTTCTTCGCTCAATTCTCTCACCTGGAATTAGAGACCACACACTTTTAGAAAGTGACTATCCAACGCTTGCTAACCTCTTAAAAAAAAGCAACCTCTCCTTTCTTGAAAACACAGGGATCACAATAAACTTTTTAGGCCGCACCTATTCTTTATGGACAGAATATAAAACAATGCAAAAGCCTCAAGGGGAAGAAAAGCAACTCACCCTCTATTTAAAAGTCTTCCACCTTGAGTTCGAATATATTTTCAAAAAAGATCCTTCTGGACACCTATCCGCCCAAATCCCAGAAGGGGTTGAAACAGACCTCCACCTCTCCCTCCTTAAGGTGATTTCAGGTGAGCTCGTATAACCTGAAGTTCCTTAATATAAGCTACTTATAATCTAGTAATTTGATATTCCATTTCTAACTAACTTAACCTCAACTTGTTAATTTTTAATATTTAATAAAATTAAAAAATTTGTTATAATATCTATTGTAAAACAAAAGTTTTCAAACAAAATGGGGGAAACAATGGCTACTATCAATAGAACAATTGGTATTGGAGAAATACCTGCAACTTGGGATGATTTAGGTCCCGACAATTTAGAGCATATCCTATCTTGGGTACCGTCAGCAGATAGCGCAGCTTGTTCGGCTGTGAACCACGAATTAAACGGAGTCGTTTCAGAAACAAAATTACTGCAAAAAAAATCTCTGAACGATCTTTATAATGATGCAGAGAAAGAAGCAAAAAACATTCTATCACCTACTGAGCAATCTTTTGCATTAAGAAAAATCCATTCCGAAAGAGAAAAATCTGGAAGCCCAACTCCACTGATCCATAAGGATGTAGAGCCCCTGGAGGCTAGACTAAATAAAGCAGCCGCTTTAGACGATCCACTCGATAGAGATCCTGAATATGTCGCAATTGCTGTAGATGTGGCACGTCAAAATATCTTTGAAGGGAAAAAAGTCGTTCAAATGATTTCCGAACCAATCCAAAAAGTGGGAGCTTTACTCCAGATGGCGGCAGTCGTAAAAAATCGATAAAGACAACTATACCTAACATGATTTAAAAGTTGGGAATTTGGCAAGGCGGCCGCGCAGATTTTTTGCCTGGAGCGAGCGACCATTGTGCGAGCACAAGGCGGAGGGTGAAGGCAAGAAATTTGCTGCGAAGCCAACGCAGCCAAAAACCAACTTTTGAATCATGTTAGGTATACCTTCTTGGATTCATCCGACCCCTTCGTAAGAGAAGGGGTCCATCAGATTAGGCTCTACCATTTTCATTATTTCTCCTTTGCGATATGATAGGGGATTAACCATTGGAGACCCCTAATGACCGAAGTGAAAGAGATCCAGGCCCCTGAGTATCATGGCTACGAAGAATTCCAGAACCGAAGCGCAAAGCTGAAGGAGATCCGGGAGCTTGGGGTCGAGCCCTACCCCCATAAATATGAACCGACACACCAGATGCGCGCTTTGCATGATAAATTTGAAGGATCTGCGATTGGGGGAAGTGAAGAGGCAGGAGAGGGAAAGACCGACCTCGTTCGGATTGCTGGGCGTTTGGTCCTTTTCCGCGCGATGGGGAAAAACGCTTTTAGTCACATCCAGGATGAGACAGGACGTATTCAGATCATGTTCAACCGAGACCTCACGAAGGTCAGAGGGCTCTCCGAAGAAGCAGAAGTCCGCCCGATCAAATTTATCGAAAAGAAGATCGATCTAGGCGATATCGTCGGGGTGGAAGGACACCTTTTCAGGACACAAAAGGGAGAACTCACCATTTTTGCAAAGGAAGTAACCCTTCTTTGTAAAACACTTCTTCCCCTCCCTGATAAACACAGTGGTTTGACCGACAAAGGAACCCGCTACCGAAAGCGGTGGCTTGATCTCATCACCAATCCCGAATCAGTCGAAAGACTCAAAACACGCAGCTTCCTCGTCTCCAAGATCCGAAAGTATTTCGAAGCAGCAGACTTTATGGAAGTGGAAACGCCAGTACTACAAAACATCTACGGTGGAGCTGAAGCAAGCCCCTTCATTACCGAACTCAATGCTCTCCACCAAACGATGTACCTTCGAATTGCAATCGAAATTTCCCTCAAAAAACTCATTGTGGGAGGTTTGACCCGTGTTTTTGAAATTGGAAAGGTCTTCCGCAACGAAGGGCTTGATCGGACCCATAATCCTGAGTTCACGATGCTTGAATCGTATGCCGCTTTCTGGGACTACAACGACGTGATGACCTTTACCGAAAATCTCTTTGCACACTTAGCAAAAGAGCTCTATGGTTCAACTGAAATTGGGATGCGTAAGGACAAACAAGGAAACGAACATCTGATCGATTTGAAAACTCCCTGGAAGCGCCTCTCGATGAAAGATGCGATCCGGGAATATGGCAAAATCGATCCCGACAAACTCTCAGACGATGCCATGCGAGAAAAACTGAAAGGGAAAATCGATCCCGACAAACTGAAAACAGCTCCTCGTGGAAAGCTCATAGCATATCTTTTTGAAGAGTTTGCGGAAGCCTCACTCATTCAACCCCACCACATCATCGATCATCCGATCGAGACGACTCCCCTCTGCAAACTCCATCGCGATCCTAAACTTCGCGAAGAGAAGTTTGTCGAGCGGTTCGAAACCTTTATCCTCGGCTACGAGTTTTGCAACGCCTACTCGGAACTCAACGACCCTGAGCTTCAGCGGCAACTCCTAGAGCAGCAAAACAAAATGCGCGAAGGGGGCGACGATGAAGCCAATCCGATGGATGAAGAGTTTATCGAAGCGATCTGCCAAGGGATGCCTCCCACAGGCGGGCTAGGCATTGGAATCGATCGCCTCACGATGCTCTTCACCGACGCCTTCTCCATTCGCGACGTTGTCTACTTCCCGATGATGCGCCCCGAAGAATAATTAAATACGGGCAGCGTAATGCCCGTATTTGGCAAAATATGGGCATTCTGCTATACTGAATTTATAAGAATTTGGGTAGTAATATGACATATATCCCTCAGAATCAATTAGAAAGGCTTAAATCAATCCTAGCTCCTGGAAAAGTCGTTGTGATCTATGGAGCTCGAAGAGTGGGTAAAACAACTCTTATCAAGAGATTTCTTGAAAATGAGAAGCGAGCTCTTTTGGTATCCGGAGAGGACATCTTCACCCAAAAAGAACTCTCAAGCTCCTCTATAGATCAACTGGAAGCCTTTATTGGGGATTATGATCTTCTCATTATCGATGAAGCTCAACATGTTCCTAATATCGGACAAAATTTAAAGCTCATTGTTGACCATCTCCCCCATGTCCGCGTGATTGCAACAGGCTCTTCCACATTTGACCTTACAAAACAAGTTGGAGAACCCTTAACAGGACGGAAATACACATTAAAGATGTATCCCCTTTCCCAAATTGAGCTGAATCAAATCGAAACCCTCGATAAAACAAAAGCTCATTTAGACTCTCGTCTGATCTATGGAAGCTACCCTGAAATTGTTACAATGAAAGGAGATGACCTTAATCGGGAATATCTCCATGAGCTTGTTTCTTCTTATCTTCTAAAGGATATCTTAGCTTACGAGGGAATCACAAAATCCAAAAAGCTTATCGATCTTCTCATCCTCTTAGCGTTTCAAATCGGCAAGGAGGTTTCTCACAGTGAGCTAGCAACAAAATTGGGAATGAACAAAAAAACGATCGAAAGATACCTTGATCTTCTTGAACAGGTCTTTGTGATTGTCAATATTCGGGGTTTTAGTCGTAACCTGCGCAACGAAGTCACAAAAACCTCAAAATACTATTTTTGTGATAACGGAATACGGAACGCTCTGATCAATAACTTTAACCCTCTTTCTAGACGAGACGACTTGGGACTGCTTTGGGAAAACTACCTCGTCATGGAACGACTTAAAAAGCAAGAATACACCCGCCTCTGGAGTAACAACTATTTCTGGCGAACGTACGATCAAAAGGAAATCGACTGGATTGAAGAGCGCGAGGGGAACCTCTTCGGCTATGAGTTTAAATCAGGAAATGCAATCGTCCCTGCTCCAAAGCTTTGGACGAAAACCTATCCCAAATCCAATTTCGAGTGTATTAACCAAGAGAATTACCTCTCCTTTATCAGTTGAACCCCGGAGTGCCACTTATTTCGCTGCAGAGGCAAATAGAATTGACGTAGATACAAGATGAGCGCCGAGCTAAGGTGGTTCACCGTGAGCGTTCGGGCGAAGCGAAGTAGATGCGTTGATTCTAGAAGCCTTATGCGGCGCTATGGCAAAAGCTTCTTTAGTGTATACCTTATTGTTACCGCAAGAATGAAAAATAGCACCTTGAGCCTAAACGTAGAGATGTCTGCAGCACTTCCTGGGGTAAATAGAAACTGAATCGGAATCCCGTCAGAGGTTACGATCATGTGAACCTTGATTCCAAAAAAATAGCTTTTTTTGGATGCTGTATATCCATGAAAAGCCTTCCCTGTGAAAAGCTTACATCGGAAAATTTTGTTATTTTGGCACGCTGCAACAGGAAAGCTGTCAACGATTAACTTTTTTGACTTCTTCTTCCATCGGTTCTCCTAGAAAATAAAAGAAGCCATTGAACGCGATGTTCCCTTTATCATCCACATAAATAGGCAATCTTTTTTTCATCGAAGCTTGACCAGCTCTAAGGAGCTGCCCATGCGCTTCGCGTGCAAAAAATCTCACCTATTTATGCAGCGCTAAAGAGAAAAATAAGTAGCACTCCGGGGTTGAACATATCGTAGACAACATTCAGCTCGTGATTAAGCGAGGAAGTTGACCGATCAGGTAAAATGGAATGGAGAAAAGTTCGTATTGCCCTCTACTTAATTTAACTTGACCCTTACAGGGATAGTCTGAGTTAATACGAATCGCAAACGACCTCTTTTTACTTTCCATAAAGAGATGAAGGGATCTGAGTTTCCCCGTCTTTCCCGCCTTAATTTCGACAGGAACTACTTGATTTTCATGCTGAATCAAATAATCAATCTCTGCAGAACTTCCCCTTGCCTCACGCATCCAATAATGCAGAGAAGGAGAAAGATAAGGAGGGGAAAGAGTTCGAAGGAGTTGCCCTGCAAGTTGCTCGGCCATCCCACCATTGTTAATGATTGAAATATCTTGGATAGAGTTGACTTGGTGAAGGGTCAGTCCTAAAGAGGCTCCGCACAAACCACAGTCGAGAAAGATAACTTTGAAAAACTTGTCTTTTTCTTCTGCAGCAAGGGGAAGACTATTTCCTGCGGTTGCTAACACTTGATGGCAAACCCGTGCTTTTGTCAGAAGAGATAAAGCTTGTTTGAGCGAAGGACTGTTAACGTCTGCATTCACCGTTTTGTAGACAAATTTCCGCCCTAATTGATGAGGAACAGAGGTCATCACCTCTTCTAAACGATCAACGGAGAGTCTTCCACGATACTTTCCAAAGTCATCGCGATAAGTGGAGATTAATACCATTTATCAAAAATAAAGTTTAGTCTGAGCCCACTCTCTTGAACACAGTTGACGCACAGCTCCAACTTGTGAGGTAAATGCATTCCAAGCATCGCAGCAACTGCCCAAAATATGCTCATAGGAATCAAAACAACGGTTTCCTAAATATCGATCTCTAAGCACTTGCCATACTTGTTCAGTCGGATTTAACTCAGGAGAACTTGCAGGCAACGGTAGTAGCGATATATTGTTTGGTATGCACAGCTTTTTCGTTGTATGCCAAGCAGCTCGATCGAATACAATAACTGCATGATTACCAGGCTCAATTTCCTTAGAAATCTCCTCTAAGTGTTTTTGCATACATCCCATCCCAATTGTTGGCAAAACCAATCCTACTGCTCGGTCTTTTTTTGGACAGACAGCACCAAAAATATAGGCATACTCAAACTGCTGTTGTCGGATCACTCGGGGACGAGTACCCCGTCTTGCCCATAACCGAGTGACCGTCCCTCTTTGCCCAACCCTTGCTTCGTCTTGAAACCAAATTTCAACATTTTCAGAAGCAATGCCTTCTGGCAATACTCCTGCTACTTTTTCTTGAAATTTTTTTTAAAGTCTTCTTGAATCAAAGGATCAGATTTTGGATGTTTTGATCGTGCTGAAATCCACGAGAGCCCACACCGTTCAAGTACGTGGTAAACACTTGGTAGCGCATGATCAACACAGAATTTTTCTTTAAGCAAAACCTGAATATCTTGTCCCCGAACCCTTCCACCCTCACGAAGAGTCTGCAGTTTTTCTACTTGTTGCCGAAATGCTTCCTCTTGTTCTTCAGCTAGCTTTCTTTTGCGGCCTTTACCAGGCTGCTCCTTTAACCCTGGCACCCCTTTAGCAGCAAATCGTAGTACCCATCGACGCAATGTAATGAGAACAATCCGGAACATTTCAGTGACTTCCTGCTTGGATTTGCCTGCTTTTAGATGGCCCAAAGCGAGGAGTCGTATGCGTGTTCTGGGATTAGGTTCGCGCTTTGCAAGGTAGAAAAAATCTACTTCTGAACTTTTTAATTGTATGTCTTCTGGTGTATTCATTTGACTCTCCATGGGGTTGAAAACCAAAGATCATACACTAAACTTTATTTTTGATAAATGGTATAAATCAAATTGGACTTGATTCACAAGGCCAAGGTCCTTCTCGTTTGCCCAAGTGGAAACCACCGCTGGCATTCCCCCCACGATCAGATATTCCTTCATTTTTTTGATGAGTTCTTGATGAATCGCTTCGGGAATTTTTTTGTTCCACTCATAGCGACTTAAGAAGCTCTTGAGCTCAGTTTTTCCAATAGCCTCCAAAAACTCTTCGAAGGAAAGGGGCTCGAGGTACATATAACTGATCCTGCCGACAGGCATACTAAACTCATGATCTGCTAACGCAAAATCTAAGAGGGAACCGGCCGCAATCACAGGAAGTTCCGGCATCTCCTCAGCAAACCATCTTAGTTTACCTAAAAGCTTTGGAGCCATTTGAATTTCATCGAGGAAAAGCAACCCTTTTTTAGGATCTACTTTTTTTCCCAGTGAGGCTTCAATATTTAAGAGGATCTCATGGGGATCATTAGAGGTAAAAAGAGACTCATATTGAGGCCTCTTCTCAAAATTCAGCTCAATCAGTTCTTTCTTGGCAGACCGAGCAAAATCACGGACAAGCCAAGTCTTTCCTGTTTGGCGTGCCCCGCGAATCACCAAAGGCTTACGTCCCTTGGATTTAAGCCAAGAAGTGAGAAATGCTGTGCGATCCCGTTTCATTACATCACCGTTTTCTCTTTATTATGCCCTTATTTTGAGATTAAGTCTATAAAATTAGGGGTTATTTTTGCTGCCTGTTCTAAAAAAATCAAGGTAAAATAAATTAGAAATTTATGTATATGGTTAATTACGTATAGCTTATGGTTTCATTGTTTTTTTGACGCGGGAGCCGGTGGAGCTGTCTTCGATGAGGTACCCTTGGGTGTAGATGAAGTCAGACATAAAAGATGTTGAAAAGATGTTGAAAAAAAAGATTAGGAAGAAAATGATGGGACCTGTTTTATGTAACATGCTTTACAAGCAAAGGAGAAGGCATGAAGAAGACGTTACTTTTTTCATAAGTATAAAAGGGTAAATAAAGCGACAAACGCTGTCTGTGAATATTGCGGAACTCCTCGGCCCGATTGATTAGATTATTTACGAGAATTCTCTTGTTGGGCTTGTTAACTCTAGTGGTGGGTTTCAACGTTATTGATCTGCTTCCGGTGAAGCTCAGTGTATCAAGAAACGACGGAACAGCTATGGTTGTTAGGATGCCACGAAGAGATAAGAAGCGCTTAGAGTATTTCTTTAAGCATGCAATCCTCCATAATGATTATGGCTACACGCTTCTCGGGGATAAGCCTGTTTCCCTCTGCGCCTATCGAAAAATCTCTTTTTCATCAGATGTCATGAACAATTACTCTGTTTTACTGCCCCATAATATTCGGATGGGGCTGGGATGGAAAACGTGGAAAAAACATGCGCACCACTTTAACCTGAAACATTTTGCTTTGTGGGAAGAAGAAAGCCCCTGGATTCATAATGGGGTTGTGATTGTTCTGGCCAATCAAGAGAAGGTGAATCAAACCTACGAAATGTTCAAGGAAGACTTTCAGAGATTTGGGAAGGGAATTGACCTAAAGAGGGTCACAATAGAACCTTTACTCAAAGAGCAACTTCGGTCTCACGAAGGCTTAATTGGAACAATTTTGGGGTATGGACGGGATAACGCATGGCTTTACGCTTCCCGTAAAGGATACTCAATGTCAGAAGCTCTTTGGGAAGACGAAATTGAAAAGCAGCTCCTGAAGCAGTTCCAAGGGAAAACACTCGCTGAAAAATTAGGGTACCCGCAATTTATTGCTGATGTAGATTCCATGGAAACAAGACGTCTCAAGGAAAAGTATAAAAAAGCAAGAAAGGTGATTCTTCAAACTTACGAAGGGAAAGATTTTCTGGAAACAACCTTAAATCTTCTTACTGTTTTTTGACGCGGGAGCCGGTGGGGCTGTCTTCGATGAGGAAGCCTTGGGCATGAATGAAGTCGCGCTGTTTATCGGCTTCGCCCCAATCTTTTGCGGCGCGTGCCGCTTGCCGCTTCTCAAATGCTTCTTGGATCTCTTGGGGGATTTCGAGAGATTCTTGCTTAAGAGGAAGGACACCGAGAACGGTGTTGAGCTCCTCAAGAAAGGCAAGGGCTTTTTGAGCCTCTTCTTGGGAGATTTTTTCCCCGTCGATCAGAGCGTTGGTCTTTTTGACAAAGTCGAAGAGAGCAGCGAGGGCCACGGAGATGTTGAGGTCATCGGCAAGGGCCTCTTTGAAAGCGGTGCGGGTTTCCTCAATAGAAGAAGAAAGGGAGGTTCCAGAACCGGAGGCGGTGTGGAGGCGGTCGATAAAATCTCTAAAGCGGCGGAGGGTTTCGCGGGCAGCTTTAAGACCGTCGAGGGTGAAGTTGAGTTGTGTTCGGTAATGGGTCGAAAGGAGGAGGTAACGGATCTCTGGGCCGGTGTATCCTTTTTCAAGTAGATCGCGGAGGGTAAAAAAGTTACCGAGACTTTTCGACATCTTTTTTCCGTTTACGATGAGGTGCTCAGCATGAATCCAGTGGCGAACAAAGTGTTTACCGGTGCATCCTTCAGACTGAGCGATTTCATTTTCGTGATGGGGAAAGATGTTATCGACTCCCCCAACGTGGATATCGATCGTTTC
Source organism: Chlamydiales bacterium (assembly GCA_024233515.1). GTDB lineage: Bacteria > Chlamydiota > Chlamydiia > Chlamydiales > Simkaniaceae > Neptunichlamydia. The sequence continues at coordinate 237,576 of JACKPO010000002.1, read as the reverse complement.
ACCCAGGAGGTGGGTGGCCATAGCGGAACATTCAACATGCCAACCAGGGCGCCCTTTCCCAAAAGGACTCTCCCAAAAAACATCGCCATCGCGCTCCGCATTGTAAGGTTTCCACAGCACAAAGTCGGTCGCTGATTCTTTATCGTATTCATCATCGGAGACTCGTTCAGAAGCTCCCTCTTTTAGATCTTCCAGCTTGAGATGGGAGAGGCGCCCATACGAAGGGAAATGTTTGATGCTGTAGTAAACGCCGCCATCTTTCCCCTGATAGGCGATCCCCTTCTCGATTAACGTTTCGATCATCTTGATCATTTCATGGATGTAGTCGGTCGCAGGGCAGATGATTTCAACAGGCTCGGCGCCCAACGTTTTGAGATCTTCAAAAAAGGCCTCTTTGTAGACCTTGGTGTACTCTTCGAGAGGAACCTTTTTTTCGATGGCCCCCATGATCGTTTTATCTTCGACATCGGTAAGGTTCATCGCTTGTGTTAGCCTAAAGCCAAAATATTTTAGGGTGCGGCGCAAAAGATCTTCAAAGACATAGGTGCGAAAGTTTCCGATATGGGCGTAATTGTACACCGTGGGACCACATGTGTACATTTTCAGTTCGGTTTCCCCTTCTGCAAGATGGATCGGTTTCTTTTCGCGCGTTTCGGTATCGTAGACTTTAAGCATCTTTTTCCTTAATCAGTTCTTGAATGCGGCGGAGTTGGACCTTTCCGGTTCCGGTCATCGGGATTTCATCGATTTGATGGGAAGCTGCTAGCTTCATGATACGGGCAAACCCACTCGTTTTCAGCGCTTCATTCGCTTCTTCCTTTGAGAGAGGGAAGACAGTGAAGAGAATGAGACTTGGCTTGTCTCCCTCTTTCACCCCAACCGCGAGTTGTGGCTCTTCTTCGGTCCCCTTGATCAGCCCTTTTCCTTTTGCGTAGGCATAGAGCTCTTCTTCTAAGGCAACCAAACTCACCATCTCTCCTCCAATCTTGACAAAGCGTTTGAGACGCCCTCCCAAAATGAGAGCTCCATCTGGATCGATGTGACCAATATCGCCACTACGATACCATTTTTTTCCCTCTAAATCAATAAATGGATTGGGAGCATCTTTGCCAAGATAGCCCGAGAAGACATTGGGGCCACGGATGCAGATCTCCCCTTGCTGATCATTAGGAACTTTCTCCCCCGTTTCTAGATGGATCACGCACAGCTCCACTTCAGTAATGGGTTGTCCGACACCGCGAGGAGGGTTCCCCTGACGATTGAGTGTGACAATAGGAGAACATTCGGTAATTCCATACCCTTCGATCATCTCTTTGTTCCCTCCGAGCCGCTTAACATGCTCAAAGAGCATTTCAGGCGCTTTTTCTGCTCCTGCAACAAAGAGACGAACACTCTTCAATTGACGCGGCGTTGCAATCCGGAATAGGTTTTTATAAAAACTCGGCGCCAAACAGTGGATCGTAATCTTCCGGTAAAAGGTGTCGCGCGCAATCGCATGAGTGTCGGTGGGGTCAGGAGAATAAAAGACCCGCATCCCCACAAGGAGAGGAAAAAGGCCGGTCAGCGAAAATCCAAAGGAGTGAAAGGGAGGGAGCGCTCCATATAAGATGTCATTTTGATTCACATCGATACAAGAGAAGGTATTTCGATGGCTACTGAGAATATTTTTATGGGAAAGGGGGACCGCTTTGGGATAATTTTCTGTTCCACTCGTAAATAAAATCACGGCAGGATCGTCCTCTTTCATCTGATCGAGAGAGAACCGTTTCATCCATTTCTTCTTTTTCCCTTTCGATAATAAGAGGCCAATCAATTTGTCCCCGATTGAGATTCCTGCACGAAAATCTTCCATCAGAACAATCTTCTCTTCAAGATCCCCAATATCTAAGGCTTGAACTCGCTCTAAAAAGCGGCGGGAACTTAAAATCTCTTTGAGTCCTAAGAGCTCAACAGCAAAGGACAAACTCCGCTGCCCCGCTGTCCAATTGAGCATCACAGGGATCTTTCCTGCTATGAGAATCGCAAGGACAATGATATAACACCCAACCGTTGAAGGGAGCATCACAGCAATGTATTTCCCTTCTAACTGCTGAAACTTTTTTGCTAGAACATGCATGGCAACTTTCATCTCACGGTAGTTGATGATCTTTGTCATCTCATCGCCGCAAGCCATTGCTGCTCCCATCCGGTCGGCCGTTTCTAAAAAAGCTTCGGGAATCGTTTTCCCATCAGGATAGACGAGAGGGGGACGTTTTTCTTCCGGCCACTGGTGTTCTTTAAGGTTTTTCGTATCAAGCTTGGGCCTAGCCAAACTCCCCTCCACAATCAGCTCAAAAAGATCATGAACGGTTTTCAGTTCGTGGGGGCGATTTGCTTCAACCTCATATTTTTGATCTAAAAAGGCATGTACACTTGCCAAATCAAGAGAATCGAGCCCTAAGTCACGGGAGAGATCCATCTCATCCTTGATCTCCTTCATCCCTGAGAGTTTTGTCAACTCACGACAGATATCCTCTCGGATATGATCGGGGACATCAATCTCTTTCTTCTTCTGTTTTTTCTTTTCAACACGGGTCACGTGAGGAAGATCTTCCTTAAAACGGCTGTACGAAACAAGACGGAGAGGTTCAGAGGTTACCCTCTCTCCATTTTCTCCAGCATAACGGTTATACCACTCTTCTAAGTAATGATTCAGTTCTAAACGGGTCCCCTTAAAAGGAAAGCCTTTCGGGTTGGCTTGAAACTCAATCGTCACTTTCCTTCGTGGCAGGAAGAAGATCCCACTTGCAAGCGTTTTCTTGATCCCACGGACCATCGTCCGCCAAAAATCGGGAGAATCTCCCGAAATCGCACAGGAAAAGGAACTTCCCCAGAGCCCATCACTGCGGACAAGGACAACTTGAGTCTCAGGACAATTTTCCAAAATCGAATGGATGAAGGAATTCCCACCGATATTTTCATGTCCTTCCCGTTTCAAATGTCCGGAAGGATAAATCAAAAAGTTTTCCCCTTTTCGAATCTCTTCGCTGACTTTTTTAAGAGCTTTTTCAATCTGCCGAATTTTCCACGAGTTAGAAGAGAGTTCAAAATTAGGAATAGGGAGCGCGCGCACAAGATTCATAAAAAACCGGGCTCCACTTAGGTAGAAAAAATGCTCAATCACTAAAGGACGGGGCTTAAATTTCCGCGCAAGTAAGTTATAAATCGTCAACGGATCGATCTCCGCCGGGTGATTGGGCAAAAAGAGGATTCCCCCCTTCTGCTTCAGGTCAAGGGTGTCTAGCCCCTTGATGTCAAAGGAGTATCTCAGGGAAAAAATCTTGATGATCAGCCATGAGCCAACAGAAAGGATCCAATCTCTCATAAGTTCCCCATCTTAGCACCTTTTTTAAATAAGCGCATCAATCGCTTCTCATTCAAATTATTTCTTGATAGCTTATTTCATAAGTTGCTTATATATAGCGACTTAAGAAATAATTTAATTAAAAACTTATTGACAATTTAAGTGTAGAATGAGAGAATTAAAATAGACCACGCAAAAGGAATTGAGCGCTCATAAAAACATAATTACCGGCGCTCTTAATATACCTAACATGATTCAAAAGTTGGGAATTTGGCAAGACGGCTGCGAAAATTTTTTGCCTGGAGCGAGCGACCATTGTGCGAGCACAAGGCGCGAGTGAAGGCAAGAAATTTGCTGCAAAGCAGGCGCAGCCAAAAACCAACTTTTGAATCATGTTAGGTATACAACTCTTTACCGAACATTAATTTGACGAAAGTGGTCTTTTTCAGGTAATTAATTAGCTACCTAAAACACCTAAAGAAGGAGTTAACGTTATGGTTAGAAAAGTTGGCGGCTCTGGAGCCGGAGAATTTTCAATTGGGAGTGGGGATGAACAACCTTTCCAAATCGAAGCACGTCATGTCAAAGAGGCCAAGAAGAATTTCCAAGGAGATTCTCTTCAAGGAGAAACCCTCCAAGGGCGTGTAAACGACAGATTCACTGACCCCTCAAATATCAACGGACGCCTTTTTCACAACGATTAAGACCGATGATCAATAGTGGCTGACTGCTCGGGATGGCGACGGACATCATAACCTGTGAGTCTAAAGCCATTCCACGTTTTTTCGCGTAGCAATTGAAGCTGATCACCTTTAAGGTCTGCAAGCACTCTTGACACTTGAAGGGCTGGCTGCACCCGGTAAGGGATGACTGGAATTCCTTTCGATTGAATGGGAGGCGCTTGACCACTTGAGATCATTGCTTCGAAATCTTCCGCTGGAATCTGTTCACGCGGTAGACTCGTTTGATGAACGCGATCCGAGGTCATGTTCTGTCCGAACCCACGGTCAAAGTCATCTTTACACCCTGTATTGACATAGGACACATTGTATGGAAAACCATATTGGCTCAAATCGGCATGTTTGAGATGTTCCCGTTGAAAGTGGTAGAAGAGCATGATCACCGTTTGGGATTCCCACGTCATTTTCTTGGGGTCGCTGAGTCCCCCATAACAATCGATTAGAGTAGGGTCCAACTCGGCTCGCCCTCCAAAAAAGACCTGATGGACAAAATTAAAGATCCCTTTTATCTCAGCTTCATACGCAGGATGAATCGTTGCCCCGTTCATTAAATACTTCGGCAGGCGATTCCGTTTATTCCCATCCATCTGCGCAAAGGAAGCGATCAACCTTTCTTTGAGGTAGGCAAACGTTTTGATCGTACGATCCATGAAAAGGTCACTTTCCACCGACTGAAAGAGAACAAGAAGATTAGGGTGATTGGCTTCTAGATCAACAATCGACTGGGCGCGGTACCCCTCTTGCTCAAACTTACATCCATAGTCCCCTAACCTTTGATGAGCGGCGTAAAGGACTCCTTGACCTCTCCCTTCGACTCCCTTTAAGAAGTCGCGATAGATCGGGTCAACGGGAGCTTGTTGTGCATAGGTTCCCTGGTTTGGTGTGGAGTGGCGTAAGTAGTAGATTTGCTTCTCTCTTCCGTCAGCGTTGCGCCAGGTTTCAACTTTCCGTAAGTTCGGAGGATTCTTCCCAAAATAATCACACAAACTGATCGCTCCTCCAACCTTTGCAATGGTGGATCCAACAAACGACATCTTCATCTCTGCAGGCGCAATTCCAACTGCTTTATTTCTTTCACAGAAAGCTTGGTGAACCGTTTTAGAAGTCATCGGTGGCGCCTCCTCGGCAAAGTGCGCTCTAACCAAACTCTCCTGAAAAGACTGCATCTCCGGTCTCATCCACGCTTCAGAAAGGGCGCGTCCATAGGTCAGCGCCTCACGATCGTAGGTATTCTCTTTTCCCCTGTAATCTAGAATCAGCTTTCGGTGGGCATCCATTAATAGGAGGTAGCGCCCCTCATGACCCGTATACCCTGCATACGACCAGCAAGACTCATTTTCAGATCCTGGCGTGATCAAATAGTTAAGAACATCCCTGAGCATTGTTTGCTGAGCTGTTTTGCGCTTAGAATCTGCTAATTGCCCAAGCTTTTCCTTCGGATCTAGTCCCATCCCTTTCAGGATCGCAAGATACTGCTCCATGAGCGTCTTAAACATCCGTTCTCGCATCAAACTTCCATTGAGGCCATGAACCTCTGCAACATACGTTGCCGGGACAACGGCCATGTTGGGATCAGGACGGGCCGGATCCGTGACCACTTCGAAACCATCGTCATCCTCATCTTTTGCAGGAGGTAAAAGACCTACTCTCTCTCTATTTCTCGGACTTTTGACAACCACCCCTTCCTCAAGCACTTCAAGAGAAGGTGGACCATCTGGAAGCTTAGGCTGAGGTAGCTTTGAGCGGAAAAAGGCGAGAGCGGCCCCTTTGTCTTGCTGAAGGATTCTTAAGTGAACCGTTTCTTCGCCCAGCTTCATCTCTTTCGTGAGGTGATCGATCTCTGTTAACTCCTCAATGATGGCGCGATAAAAAGCTTCATCCATCTCTGTAAGGGCAGCGTAAGAAATTTCACGAGGAAGAGGTGAATCCTCTTTCTTTGGGCTTGGATCTTTGGTTGGGACTTTTTGATGCCAGGGGAAAGCGTAGGTGGAAGCAGTGAAGTAAACGGTGGTTGCAAGGAGCCCAAGCCCCTGTTTTTGGAGAGGGGTAAAGGTTTTTTTTCCATACCGCTCGATGGCGCGCATGGCGAGGATAGACACACCCATAAGAGCTGTTGTGGTCATGAAAGATTGAGCAACCGCCCAATAACTAAACTGAAACTCTGGCCGCGAGCCAGGACGTCCTACATGTGACATTTTTACCCCAAATCTGAGTCAATTTACGGTGAGTATACATAGAGATGATTAAAAATGAAAGGAAATAAATATTTTAATTGACTAATGACTAGGAATGAGTGGGATAGTCAACGCGCGCCAGCTTTCTCCCCTGGAAACGGTACTCTTGGAGCTTTCCCCTCTGATCAGCGGAGAGCCTTGAGAGATCTTCGACAATCTCTAGCCCTCTTTCAACGCGGCCCTCGATCACCTGCTTCTTCTTCACGAGGATCGGCGCTCCGAGGGTCGTATAGAGAGTGTGCTCGAGGTCTTCCCGAGAGGGGCCGGCCCCTGCCATGTGGTAGTGGACAAAGTCTTCCACCATCGCCATATTCCCCCCTCGATCGAGGAAGTCTTTACAGGGTGTGGTATAGTATTTGACAGTGTGATCGCCATTAGAAAGGCGGAACTTGAGGTCGTCTTTTTGGAATACATAGAAGTAGAGGATCATTTTTTCCCACTGACTTTGCGTGAGAGATTGGCCATCTTGAACCTCTGAAAAAAAGATTGATCGGACATCATCAAAGAGCTCTCCCATGACCTGGCGGTACTCTTTGGTGTTGACGGCATTTGGCAAACGGTTGGGAGCCTTGGGACTATTTTCAAATGATTGCAGGAGGGCAAGCTTTAGATCCCCCATCGTCTGAAAAAACTCATATCCTTCGCCACGCTCAAAAAGGGGACCTTCCACGCTTTGAATTAAGGTGTGAAAGTTTTGATGTTTGTCATCAAGATTCTCAATCAGGTGAGTGCTGTCGGCTTCATTCTCAAAGAGCCCCTGAGACCGTCTTTGGTGAACGACATAAAAGATCGCTTCCTTTCGATCTCCAGCAAGACGGATGGCTTCTTCATAATCACTTGCAATTTTTTCCCCATCATGTGCCGTTGGATTTCCAAAGATTTTTGAAAAAAGACGGGTTACTAAACTCCCCACAAACTCTATCAATCGCCCTCCAACCGTCGGTCTTGAGTGACGCATATAGTGGATGGTTTCGGTCTCCCCACTCTCGTCTTGATAGTCATAACGGCAGCGGATATAGGGGATATTTTCTGTCCCCGAAAAGTCTTTCATCCCTGTTGCCCCTTTGAGCATTTGCATTCCAAGAGAGGCGGGGCGCTTCTTAAGCTCTGGCGAGGCTGTTTTGATCCGCTCGTTCATTGCTTTGAATGTTCTGGGATAATCTTCTTCTGTGAGGTGATCGAGAGAAATTTCATCATCAGAACTCTCTGTATCACTTGTAAATCGATTGGTTGCCTGCTTGAGGTGTGTATACATTTCTGATTGGAACCACCTTGCATCGACAAGGTTCTGAAGATGAGTCACACATTTTATAGCACGCTCGATAAATGCTTCCTTGTTGTGCCTTTGAGACAAGGGGACATAAAGTCCCCGCTTACTTGGACCTGCAAAGCGAATTCCTCGCACTCTTTGATACTGAGGTGTCTCAATCGCATCTCTCAGCGCAGAGACAAATGCCTGGTAACGCTCTCTCTCATTTTTCTCAGCCCACTTTCCTTCGCCCAGTAAGATGGCATAGGCCTTTGTTGCATTTTCAACCATAGAGTTTGTTTGTTCAAATCCCTTGAGCTCTTCGTAAGCGTTTCTTAACACTTTTTCTCCACCTAGATGGTCGATATACTGGTTGAGGATGTGGATATACTTTTTCATTTTGGAAGGGTGGTGACTCGAAACAAAAAAGTCGCGCACTGCTTCAAATGAACTTCGCGCACTGGATGAGGACTGAGAGCTACATTGACTCAGCTGATCTTCTGCAAGTTTGCTTGTCCGCTCATCGAGATCGGGAACGTGATAACACCCTTCGAAATCAGTGGAAGAGACTCCATCATAACTTGGCCCTTGAATTTCGGACATAACAGTACCGCCACCTTAATTAACCCTTAATATCATTACAACATAAAGATTATTTTAAGAGATAATAAAGATGATTAATTAAGTCTTTTAATAACAGATAGATACAGTTCTTTCTCTTCAGGAAAGGTGACATAGGAGAGAAGATCCTTCAAGGGGAGCCATTTCCCTTCAATAAGCTCCTCTTTCTGAAGGATATAAGGAGTTGTTACCTCGGCAAAATAGAAGCGGACCGTCTTCTCCACGAGGTGAGAGCCACCGGTGATGAGGTAGGTTTCAGTGAGATAGGGCTCAGGGAGGTAGCGGATGATCTTCATCCCCGTCTCTTCATAGAGCTCCCGTTCAGCCGCCTCTTTGGGAGATTCCCCTTTCTCCGCATGCCCCTTAGGAAATCCCCAATGGTCACCATTTAGGTGCTTCACAAGGAAGACTTCCCAATAGTTTTCGCGAAAGGTCAAGGGAATGATCCCGTAAGAATAATCCTTATGGGGCTGGGCCAAAAATCACTACAGAGTTATGTCCACCAAAACCAAAGGAGTTAGAGATTCCCGCTGTCACCTGAAACTCTTCAGCCTTGTCCCCTACGATGTTGAAGCCTTCAAGCTCCTCTTCGGGAGTGTGGAGGTTTTTCGTTGGATGAAGTTTTCCTGTTTGAATCGCTTTGATGGTCGCAATCGCTTCGACACCACCGGCAGCTCCCAGACAGTGTCCTGTCATCGACTTGGTCCCGTTCATTTTGATCGTTTTGACTTGATCGCCAAAAACGGTCCGAATCCCACGCACTTCACAAAGATCTCCGACAGAGGTGGAAGTCGCGTGAGCATTGATATAGTTGATTTGTTTCTTTTCGATTCCCGCATCTTTAATGGCTGTTTCAATACATGCCGCAACACCTGAACCATCTTCCCTTGGGCTTGTGATGTGATAGGCATCGGTTGAGACCGCTCCACCAAGGTACTCCGCTAAAATCGGAGCGCCCCGTTTCTTTGCATGCTCATATTCTTCTAAGATGAGGATTCCTGCTCCTTCTCCAATGACAAACCCGTCGCGGGTTTTGTCCCAGGGGCGAGAAGCTCCTTCCATGTCATCATTCCGCTCAGAGAGCGCTTTCATCACAACGAACCCTGCGACCCCAATCGGGCTAATAGGAGCTTCAGCTCCTCCACAAACCATCAGGTCAGCATCGCCGCGCTCGATATGGTTCGCAGCAGAAACAATGGCATAATTCGCCGTCGCACACGCTGTAGAAATCGAATAGTTCGGGCCGGTAAACCCGAGATCGATGGCAAGCAGTCCTCCTGCCATATTAGTAATGATAAAAGGGACAAAGAAGGGTGTGATCCGGTTAAATCCTTTTTCAAGGAGAGTTTTATTTCCATCAGAAAAGGTATTCATCCCTCCCATTCCAGAGCCAACAAGGACTCCACAACGAGATTTATCGAGTTTGTCTAGAGCCTCGCCTGAAAGACCTGCGCTTTCCATCGCCTTCTTTCCTGCAACCATGGCGTAACGGATGAAGGGATCCACGCGACGCGCCTGCTTTTTCTCCATGTAATCGCCCACTTCAAAGTCTTGAACAGACCCTGCAAAACGGGTGGGATATTCTTCGCAAGGAAACTGGGAGATCGGTTTGATTCCACTCTTCCCTTCGAGTAGGCTTTGATAAAACTGATCGACGTCTGATCCAAAACAGGAGACAATTCCCATTCCTGTGACAACAACTCTTCTTTTCTTACTCACTCAGCCACCTTGTTTTCTTCTAAGCTTAAATCCAAAATTTTTCCTTCTGGCCACAATCGCTCGAGCTGGTACTTCTCACGCATCTCAGGAACGAGAAGGTGAATGACCACCTGAAAATAGTCTAAAACAACCCAGTCTCCATTTTGCATCCCTTCGACGTGAACTGGCTTTTCCCCTACCTTACGCATGTGATCTTCGATCTCTTTTGCCAAAGCCACCACATGACGATCGACATTTCCATCTGCAATGAGAACGAAGTCAGTAATCGATGAAATACCTCTTACATCTAAGGCGATAATGTTTGATCCCTTTTTGTTATAAAGGGTCCTAGCGATTTCTTGAACGCAATTTTCAGTCATCAAAATTTCCGTTTTTGTGAGGGCTTAGTATATAGTATTTTGATGAATGTAGTCTAGAACTTTTCCCGAGAGAAGATGGCCGCAGTATAACCTTTTTTTGAGTCTCTCCCGAATCTCGGTACTTGAGACATCCATCGCAGGAATTTTCACCCTCCCCTCTTCAACTTTCCATTTGATTTTATCAGAGAGCTGGTTCAATTTTTCTCTATTAAACCCATGGCGGACTGCCACAATTGGGGGGGCCATTTCGAGAAGGGTTTCGATCTCTTTCCACTCCATAAAATCATAGGCTGCATCTTCGGCAACAATGAGGCGGAGCTCCCCTTTAATCCTTTTGAGCGCATCGATGGTATAAGAGGGACCCTCTGTTTTGATCTCTTCATCATAGGGATCACACCCCGGCACATCTTCCAGTGCAAGCTGCAACATGTTTAGCCGATGATTGCACGGAGCAACCGGCGGGGCCTCTCCCTTTGTTGGAGAAACCCTTGCCGGTGAAAACAAAATCTGGTCGACAAGACCCGCCTCAAGAATTCTGACACCTACATTGATATGTCCAATATGAATGGGATCAAATGTTCCCCCAAAAAAACCAATCTTTTTCATAGATAGATGTCCTGTTCTCTTAAAAATTCATCAACGGGAAGACATAAGATCTCCCCCTTTTTTACTTTATCCTTACCTCGATAAAGAAATAAACATTTCGCTTCTGGATAATCTTGATGAAATGCCTGGAGCCCTTTTAGGTCTGCTGGATTGATCTTCGCGTTGTTCTTCACCTCAATTGCTGTGAAAGATTCAGGGCCGTAGACAACAAAGTCCACTTCGAGACCAGAGCGGGTTCTCCAGAACGAAAGGTCATAGTCCTCAATTTGTTCATCGATCCACGACCGAAGATGTTCAGCCACTATCCCCTCTAGTGCAGCCCCCTCAATCTCTGTCGATTGATCTAAAAATCCTTTCTTTCTGAGTACTCGGAAAACTCCCGGATCAAAATAATAAAACTTCGGATGCCCAGTGAGTTGCCTTTTCGCGCGACGATCAAAAACTGGGATCGTAAATCCCAATAAAAGATCAATCAAGACCTGCAAGTGAAGCTCTACTGTTTTCCGTGATACTTCACACTCTCTGGAAATATTTGATAAATTCAGAGTACTCCCATGCGAAAAGGCCATCGCTTCTAAAAAGCGTGCAAACTCTCCAATATTACGGACTAAAGCTTCTGCTTTCACTTCCTCTTGAAGGTAAAGATTCACGTAGGCCTTCAGTTTCTCTTGAGGAGAGGGAGCGCCCCAAACAAGAGGAATGAGCCCTGTTTCTAAAGCATGAATCAGTTCTCCTTTCTCACCGAGTTCTTGAAAGGTAAAAGGGTGAAAATGTTTCCATAATGCGCGCCCAGCCATCAAGTTTACCCCGCTTCGACGGAGCTTTCTAGCACTTGAGCCTGTCAGAACAAATTGCCATCCTTTCTTCTCCTCAATCAGTCCATGAACAACATCAAGAATTGCTGGAACCTTTTGGACTTCATCTATCACGATTGTGTCTCGATTGGGCTCAGCCAACACGAGCTCTTTTAAGAGCTCAGGATGCATGAGAAATTTTCTCTCTTCTTCTGGATCAAGAAGGTCTATCCATAGAGCTTTTGGATAACGTTTCTTTAGCCATGTCGTCTTCCCAGTCCCTCTTGGACCAAATAGAAAGTAACTTTCTTTTTTTGGAGGGTGAAAACGCCTGGGTATCACAATTTTTCCTTTTTGTTGCCATTTTTACTGTCATTTTGGCATCTTTAGGGTAATTTTGCAATATACGAGTCTAAGTCATTTATATTAAATAATTTCCCAGGATTTTTGTTTCGAGACTTTAAGGAGCTGAGGGTTGGGATTGACCGCAACGGGGTTTCCTGCAGCTTCGAGGAACGGGAGGTCAAGGTGACTGTCGGAGTAAGCCGTGATCTCTTGGCTAGCGATTTGATTTGTTTTTGCAAGGTTTGCAATATACTCAGCTTTTCCCTCTCCTAGAAGAATCGAATCGACCGTATTGAAATTCCCCTCGTCATCAAGTGAATAGTGGGAGGAATACCACTCATTGACCTCTAAATATTCGGCAATAGGGCCAACAATAAAGGAGGGAGCATTCGAAAGAATCACAGTATGATGCCCCTGATGTTGGGCGCGCCGAAGCCGTTCAAAGGTGGGGAAATAGAGAAACCGATAGAAATCTTTCTTCAAAAACTGAGCCACTTCTTCTTGAACTAAACTAAACGGAGCTCCTTTTAGAAACCGTTCGAAAACCTTTTCATGGAGCATTGTCAGCGACAAATTGAAGAAGTGGTGGCGCATGGAATACAGCGCTGTCCGCAAAATCGAGATGGGACGGTAAAAACCTTTGGATATGAGGTAGCGGTAGAAAAGGACGCCGGAGTTAGAGGAGACCAGGGTATGGTCTAGATCAAAAGCACTAATGTGTTTCAATTTCGTTTAGATCAATTTTTCTTCAAGATTTTCAAGCGCTTCCACCTCTGTATCGTAGTGGATCTTGGCACTATCATAAAGCTCACGATAGGTGATGGCTTTTTCAAAGTCAAGGTTTGAGGTGCCCATTTCTTTGCGGTACTCTTCCATCTGACCTTTAATGACTTCTAAATGAGCCGCTCTCTCTTCATAAAGATTCTCAAGCTCTTCAGAGGAAATGGCTCCCTCTTTTTTATTAAAAATAAAGCTTTTTAGATCGGCAAGTTGCCGTTCAAACAGATGGATATCCATTTGAGAGAGATTGAGTTTTTCGTAAGCTGCTTGTACCTCTTCTGCCCCTTTCTCGAGGTCTTCTAAAGAGGTCTTTGCTTCGTCATGAACCAATGCTTCAAGCTTCTCTTTTAGGTCATCGATCTCTTTGAGGGCCGCCGCTTTTTTCTCTTTGACTTTAGCATCGATATGGTCCAAAGCTCCAGCGCGGGCTTTTTGAATGCGCTCTTTCAGCTCCTTCACGTGATCACGTGAAAGGGTCACCCCTTTCATCTCGTCTTGAAGGGTATTTGAGGCTTCTAATACATTTGATCGGACACGGTTTTCTTGCTTAGCGCAAAACGCTTCAAAGGCTTCCACTTTTGGAAGAAGGGCTTCATAATTTCCCTTTTGCTCCTCTTGGCGCTCACCCATGGTTTCACGGTGCTCTTTTTCCTTCTCTTTGATCTTTTCCCAACATTCCCCAAGAATTTTTCGCGTTTTGGTAAAACTTTGGGTGTTGAGAGTGAGATGCTTTGCTAAGCTTTGCAAGCTCTTGATCTCATCACGAATCGCATAGTAAGGAGTTTTAGACTCTCCACCTTCAGGGAACCGGGAAGCAGCAAAGGCTTCCACATCTTTAATGAAATTCTCACTCACCAGCTTGATGAGCTCTTTTCGCTTAGGGAAAATAGCATCGCCTAACTTTGAAAGACGTTTAAGAATTTTATTCTTATGACTGATTCGCATATCAATCGAGAGAATCTCTTTTCGAAGGGCGTCTAAACGTGAAACAAGGGTTTTAAGGAGTTGAAGCTCACGTTGAACCTTGTGGTATTCTCTCTCATTCAGAGAGAGTTTTTTGAGTCCTTTCGGGAAATTAAAATGAGGAATCCCCTCCACAAGAGCATCGTACTTTGCTAGCTCTTCTTCTAAAGCGCCTATGGCAATTTCGACCTGCTCAATCGAAAAAGCAGCCTGCTCATCTTTGATCTCTTTGATTTTGCGCGCTTCATCTCCTAGCTCAGTGTATTGGCTCCAGAGGTGGTTCCGCTTCATGGGATTGATTTTTTCTTTGAAAAGGGGGCCGATTAACTTCTTAGCATCCCAAAAATCTTTGAGGGTTCCCTTTTCCAGATCAGAGAGAATCTCTCTCATGAACTCTAACGCCTTTTCAATCTTTGCTTCGATCTCTTTTTCTTGATCAAAGGCTTCTCGGAAGGTTTTGAATAGTTCAGATTCAAATTTTGGTTTGCTTTCTGGGGATTCTTTTTTCTCTTCTGATTCCATGACTTCTAGGGTTGATAAGGGATTACCGCTCCGGTAATTTTAAGATAAACCCTAATTAATGAAAAGAAGAAATAATCAGTAACTGCCTAATAGCGGCTTTCGTAGTCCTGGAGGATCATCTCAAGGGCCCGTTGGTATCCATGGATGTCAAGGTCGACCCAGCGGAAGAGGGGCTCCCGACGAAACCAGGTAAACTGCCGTTTGGCGTAGCGGCGCGATGCTTTTTTAAACTCCCACACAAAGTGCTCCCAGTCCTCGTCACTTTTGGGGGAATTAAGGAATTCAATACACTGTCTATAGCCGATGGCTTGAGAGGCAGAAAGGTTCTCTTCTAACCCTTGGTCCAAAAGCTCTTCGACTTCTTCGATAAACCCTTGAGCCATCATTTCGTCGCAACGCATTTCAATCCGGGAGAAGAGGATCTCTTTCGGAAAATAGATGAACCAGCAACGAAAATCGAACTCTTTAGCGCGCGTGGGAACGGTGTTTTTGGGGAAATCACTCACCCTTTTCCCTGTGAGGGTCATAATTTCAAGGGCCCGGATAATCTTATGACGATCACGGTGGTTGATGGTTTGTCCGTAATCGGGATCTAAGTTGCACACTTTTTCATAAAGAGCTTCGGCCCCAAACTTCTCGAGATCTTCTTCGAGTTTGGCGCGCACCTCTTGTGAAGCCGGAGGACCTTGCGGAGGACCATAAAGAAGAGAGTGAAGATAAAATCCAGTCCCACCAACGATAATGGGAACGTGTCCCCTCGCATGGATCTGACGAATCAGCTCGGTGGCTCTTTCATAAAATTGAACGACATTAAATGATTCCGAAAGATCGCACTCATCGATGAGATGATGAGGAATCTCCATCCGCTCTTCAGGAGTTGCCTTTGCAGTTCCAATATCCATCCCTCGATAGACTTGAACCGAATCGGCTGAGATGATTTCTCCTCCTAAAATACGGGCAAGCTCAATCGACAGACGTGTCTTGCCTGTTGCCGTTGGACCCGCAATAACTATGACCCGATTCGCTTGCGTTGAAGGGGGAATTTTTTTTCTTGCGGGACTCGTTTGATCATGAGCGAGATCGCTACTCACTGCTTTGAAAATCCTTGAAGGGCTTCTTGTTCTGTTGGGAAGATCCGAATGATCCTCTCAAACCCTGCCATTTTTATTATTTCCATGACTTCCTCACTGACACTACAAAGATGGAGCCCACCAGGACCCTCTTTGAGCTTTTTCGTCGTTGACAGAAGGAGGCGCATTCCTGCACTACTCAAGTAATCGACTTTGGCAAAATCTAACACAAGTTTTGTCCTTCCTGCAGAGATTTGCTCGCTCAGCTTCTTTTCAAGAAGGGGGGCAGAGGTTGCATCCATTCTTCCTTCTAAGCGAAAGAGAGAGGCTCCCTGATCGTCTTCGATTGTGATGTTGATTCCAGCAGACATCGTGTCCTATCGTCCTTACAGTTGTTCATCCCTCACCATAACGGGATTCAACTATTTTGTATACCCATCATCTATCAAAAGTCGGGATGCCGACAAAGGGAAAAATAAGTGGCACTCCGGGGTTAAAGTGTTATTGCACGATCTCTAAACGGACTTTTCTCCCAAGGCGAGCAGCAACAGTCATTGAAATTTGTCTTAGAGCTTTGATCGTTCTTCCCTGTCTACCCACTAGTTTTGCAACATCATCACTATTGACTCGAATTTCAATCACTGAGCTTTTTGAACCGTCAAAAATATCGATTTTCACATCATCTGGGGTGTCGACGAGATTGCGAATCATATAGGCAATAAATTCTTCCATGAACCTTTCCGTAAATTAAACGTTTATACCTAAAATGAATCAAAAGTTGGTTTTTGGCTGCGCCTGCTCTGCGGCAAATTTCTTGCCTTCACTCGCGCCTTGTACTCGCACAATGGTCACTCGCTCCAGGCAAAAAATTTGCGTGGGGCCGCCTTGCCAAATTCCCAACTAGCGAATCATGTTAGGTACAGAAACAAAAACTTTATCAGTTTCGTAATTTTTACGCAAGATCAGATCACTGTCAAATAGGCCAAATCTGGGACGCGCAAATCGATAATGAGTTCTTGTCCCTGAATTTTTTCTCTCATTGCTAGATAACGCTTCAATTGGGCTTCAAACTCGTGGGTTGGAAGGCGGAGAAAATGTTTCTTCTCTCCCGATTGGACAATTACAACAATCTCTCGCTTCCCAAGTGACGGCTCTTCGACATGAGACAGGTCGATCCGGAGCAGCGTATCAGCGAGCATCTGACTCAATGTCTGTGCTATTTCTTTTTTCTCATCGTCATAAGAGACCTTAAGTCCCTCAAGACTTTTAAGACCAAGATAAATTTCTGGAAGATGTTTGGGAGTAAAATGAGGAGTTAACGGGAAAAGAGCTCCCTCCTCATCAAGGGCCCGATTCTCAAGATCTATCAAAAGAAATTTCGGGCTTCGCAAAGTATAGTCTATATAGAGTGTTTCAGGGTTGAGATAGGAGGCAGAAACCGCTTTTATCATGGGACTTTCGAGAAGGCGTTTTTCAACAACGCTGAGCTCTAAACATTGAGGATGGTCTAAGGATAAATCTAAGAGCTCTGCAAGATAGTCGGTTTTAAGCCCTTCTTTCAAAGGTCCTGTTTGAGCAATGGTTTTGATTGTCGTCTTAGGAACTTCCCTTTTTTCGAAGGTGGAGAGGGAAAAATAAAAAAGGGCCACACAAAACAAGGAAAAGCAAACAAGAAGGGCAACGCGAAACGTTTTCATGACAGCGCCTCAATCAATTTAGGGCCAAAAGTTGTAATGCCTCCAGCGCCCATTGTCACAAAAAGATCACCAGGAAGGAGCATTTTCGGAAGGAAAGCCATCAACTTTTCCTTTTCGAGGAAAAGGACCTTCTCTCTCCCCACTCTATTCGCTAAGGCTTTTCCTGTCACTCCAGGAATAGGAGATTCTCCAGCAGAATAAATTGAGGTGATCACTGCGAGATCTGCCTCTTGAAAGACATCGCTAAACTGCTCCATCTGTTCTTCCGTTCGAGAAAAACGATGGGGTTCAAAAAGAGCGACCAGTCGCCCTTTCGGATTTTTTTTTCTGAGCCCCTCAAGAACAGCTTTGATCTCTGTCGGGTGGTGAGCATAATCGTCGTAAACTAGGATCCCATTGACCTGTCCCACCATTTCTTGCCGCCTCTTGACCCCTTTGAAAGATAAAAAAGCTTCACGAATCTCTTTTTCACTCACCCCTAGCTGAAGGGCTAGACCAAAAACTGCAAGACCATTCAAGGCCAGTTTTTCTCCCATCAGCGGAAGCTCAATCGCTTCATAGATTTTCCCTCGAAATGAGGCTGAAAATATGAGACGACCCCCTTCTTGCTGGCATTTCAGAAGCTTTAACTCCCCCTGTTTCCCATAAGAGATCCCAGGAGGTTTCAACGATTTCAAAAGAGGGTCATCACTGCACCAGAAGAAAAGTTTCTGATTTTTGATCTGTTGAAAAAAGGTCTGAAATCCTTTGCAGAGATTGGCTTGTGTCTTCCAGTAGGCAAGATGTTCTTGTTCAAGGTTGGTGACAATCCCTCCTTCTCCTTGATAATTTAAAAAAGAGCCATCGCTTTCATCAGCTTCTGCAACAAAATATTCCCCTTTTCCCCATCCCCCATTTTTTTGGAGATTCTGGAGGATCCCTCCCACAGCAAAGGAAGGATCTTGTTTGGCATAGGAAAGGACCCATGTCAAAAGGGATGAAGTACTTGTTTTCCCATGCGTCCCTGTTACAAGAAGGGCTTTTTGTTTCCCCATTAACTCTTTCAAAAGAAGAGAGCGGTGAAAAAGTGGTCTTGCCTCATTTTTGGCTTGAAGGAGAAGAGGATGACTTTCTTGGATCGCAGAACTATAGACAATAGCCCCTTGTTTTGGGAGCTCCTCTAATTTTCGCACCCCAATTTTCTCGAGAGCTGGAATCTCAGCAAGGTCACTTCCCGTGACACATTGCCCTTGATCAATAAGAATGCGCGCAAGAGCGCTCATTCCGATGCCCCCGACCCCTAAAAAATGGTAGTGCTGCTTCATATCGTTTTGAGTACCACAGAACAAAGATCTTCTTTATTTTCTTCCTCTTTAAAACTTCTTAATGCACTTTTCATTGCTTTCAGTTTTTCTTCACCGTTGCCAAGAACCTCAAGGATCATCGTCGCTAATCCATCGGGCGTTAAGTCCTTTTCTTCAATGGTCACTCCCCCATGAATTTCATCAGAAACAAAGAGGGCGTTTTTCACTTGATGATTTTCGGCCCCATAAGGATAGGGAATCAAAATACTCGGGACGATAAATTCAATAAGCTCTGCAAGCGTCGCAGCTCCTGCTCGAGAAATACTGAGATCGGCAGCCGACCAGGCATTTTCCATTTTCTCTTCAAAAGCTTTCACAGAAGCGGAAATCCCCTTGTCTTGATAGACAGCGGTTAATTTTTCAGCTCTTTCAGGATTTCCTACGATATGGATCACCTGAAATTCTAGTTCTTTCTTTCGTAAAAGATCGAGCGCACTGCAGAAGTGGTGATTGATCGCCTGCGCCCCTTGCGATCCTCCAAAAATAAGGAGGGTAAAACGATTTTCATCCAGACCAAAGTAGCGACGGGCCTCTTTTTTGGAAATCGTGGCGTTTTTCTTAAGAAGAGGCATTTGCACACAAATACTTTTCGACTTCAAGTATTCAGAAGCATGAGAAAACTGGATGGCAGAAACACGCGCCCATTTTGAGCAGAACCGATTGACTCTTCCAGGAAGCGCATTACTCTCGAAAATAAGGATGGGAACTCTCCGAATTTTTGCTGCAAAAATCGCCGGGAAGGTATGGAAAGAGCCAAACCCAACAATCAGATCGGGCTTTTGTTTCCGAAAGTACCTTAAACACTGTTTCACCCCTTTGGAGAGCTTCAAGAGTGCTTGCAACATTTTTAGGGGATCTTTGGAAAAGGGAGTCCCACTCGAAATGTCTAAAAAGGGAAAGACCTCTTTCTTAAAATAGACATTTTTTTTTAGGCCTGCTCCTACGAAGGTGACTCTGATGTTGGGATGATTTTGGAGGAGTTCTAAGGCTAAGGCTTGTGCGGGGAAAAGATGCCCCCCTGTTCCCCCCGCAGCGATCAGGAGGTTTAATTGGCTTTCTCGATGTTCCATTTCCGTTCCTTCAAAACACGGGTACTCATAATCATAGCAATCGCAATACAATTTGCAAGAAGAGATGATCCTCCCTGACTAAAAAAGGGAAGATTCGTCCCTTTGCTCGGCAAAAGGCCCGAGACAACGCCTAAGTTTAAAAAGGCCTGAAAACAGATCAGAAAAGTCATGACACTGGCAATATAAAAAGCCCCTTTGGTCTCTGTTTTCAGTGCAATGTAAAACCCACTAAAGGCGATCGACAGGTAGATCAAGATCAAAAACAAGATCCCTACAAATCCTAACTCTTCAGCATAGATGGCGGCAATATAGTCACTGCGCGCTTCCGGGAGATAGTTCAACTTTTGTAGACTTTCTCCCACACCTCTCCCAAACAACTTTCCAGATCCTGTGGCAATCTTTGCTTGGTAGGGTTGGTGTCCTTTCCCTAGAAGATCTGTCTCTGGATGGAGATACACTCTGATCCGCTGCTTAACGTGAGGCATCTGTGAAGCTGCAATTCCTCCCATGGCAACGAGTGCAAAAGCAGGAACCATCCAATAGAGAAGTTTGATGCGGCAAATGAAAAAAAGGGCCATTAGCGTCATCATGATGATCGCAACGGCTCCATTATCAGGTTCGATCAAGATTAAAAAGAGAGGGACCGCTAAGCGGAGGATGATGAGATAAAAGGATTTTAGCGTCATCTTCTCTTTCGAGAGATAGAGATGGATAAAGTAGAGAGGGGCAATCATTTTCATGAACTCTGAAGGCTGAAATGAGAGGGGCCCTAGAAAGATCCACCGGTGAGCCCCATTCAGCGCCCGTCCAATACCGGGAACAAAAACGAGAAGGAGACACAGGGTACATCCATAAAAGAGGTAGGGTGCGGTCTTCAAGAGTTTTTCATAGCCGTAATAGTAAACAAGCAAGGCAAACACTAGCCCACAACACCCATAAATCAGTTGTCGAATCATCGCATGATGGGTGCTGATATTGAGACTTCGATCGAGGACCTCGGCTGATGTTGTCCCAAAGACCATCAAAATTCCGATCGCAAAAAGGATCACCGTAAATGAGAGGAGAAAGTAGACGCTTCTCATTTAATTCTTAATCGGTCACCAGGTCGAAGACGCTTAGCCTTTTCCTCGTCGATATTGTTCAACTTCAAAAGCTCTTCCACTTGCATGTGATGTTTTTGGGCAATCGTCCATGGACTATCTCCCCCTTTCACAACATAGTATTTCCCTTCTTCCTCTTTTTTCACCTCTTTTACAGGGGCTTTCTTTTCGGGAAGTTTGAGCTCTTGACCAATTTGCAGTCTGGAGTTGGAAAGGTTGTTCAGTTTCATAATCTCATCAACACTGACGTTATGGCTTCTTGCAATCTTTTCAAGAACATCCCCTTTCTCGACGGTCACCACACGAAGAGGAGCTTTCATCGGCGCTTTCACGACTGGCTTCTCTTCTTCTTTCTTCACTGGAGTCAAAGAAGGTGCAGGAACCACTTCTTCTTTTTTCTCTTCTGCTTGCACTTTTGCCGTGTACTGATGGATGACTTGATCCACTTGGTCTCCCCCTTTTTTTGGTGGAGGGGTGAGCTTTGCCGCAATTTCAACCTGCTGAGGAGGAGGCTCTGAAGAGACAAGAGGAGTCCCTGTTTCTTTCTTTAATGAGCTAACAAAGAGGGTCACAAGGAGTCCCGCATTGATTAAAACGGCGACGATAATAATATCTCTTCGATTCATTGTTTTTCCTTCAGGTTGTTCACGATCTCTTTAAACATTTCTCCCCGCTGCATATAGTTGCGGAACTGATCAAAACTTGCTCCACCTGGAGAGAGGAGAACCGTCTCACCTTCCTTAGCGGAGGCAGAGGCTTTATTTATCGCCTCTTCTAAATTTTCACATCTTTGCACATCTTCGAACTCTTTTTCAAGTTGAGGAGCCATTTCTCCGATTGCATAGATCTGTCTTACTTTTCCTGGAAAGAGTGTTTTCCACTTTTCCAGGCTTTCCCCTTTTCCCCTTCCACCTGCAATGAGGTGGATCGGTCCCTCGAGCTGCGTGAGGCCATAAATGACAGCCGCAACATTGGTCGCTTTACTATCATTGATAAAATGAACTCCATTGAGAGTTCTCACCCTCTCCATCCGATGAGGCGGGCGCTGAAATGACTTCAGCCCCTCTCTAAAAGTTTCCCAGGTGATTCCTAGGTTTAAAGAGAGGGCGAGCGCTGCTCGGTAAAGCGCATTCATTCGTATTTCCCAGTATCTCTCGTCGTCCGTTAGTTGTAAATAAGAATCCTCCGTCAGAAGCTCTCCACTTTTTAACAAAGTCCCTAAACGATATTTTGTTTGTTGATAGGCTTCGAAACTTTCATAACGATCTAAATGATCGGGAGCAATATTTGTGATGAGTCCAAAATCCAATCCTTTCGTGGTCATCGTTTCAAGTTGAAACGAGCTCAGTTCAACCACAAGGATCTCTTCAGGATTTGGATGGCAAGCATACTCTGCAAGGGAACTTCCCAC
The DNA here is from genome assembly GCA_024233515.1 of Chlamydiales bacterium. Taxonomy (GTDB): domain Bacteria; phylum Chlamydiota; class Chlamydiia; order Chlamydiales; family Simkaniaceae; genus Neptunichlamydia. The sequence continues at coordinate 215,610 of JACKPO010000002.1, read as the reverse complement.
ATTTCCAAGTGCGCGGGCCTCCATCCCAGCAACATTCAATAGGTGCGCCATTAAGAGGGTGAGCGTTGTCTTTCCATTGGTTCCCGTAATTCCAATCATCCGATTGGTTAGAAAGCGCATTGCAAGCTCCGCCTCTCCAATCACCTCCCTCCCCTTTGCTTGAGGATGACTAGCAGGAATCCCAGGCGAAAGAATCGTTAGATCGACAGGACCAATGTCAGCCGTTTCAGGAAGAAGCTGAACCCCAGGAAATGGCTCGCTATTTCGGTCGACCGCCACCACTTCATACCCTTGCTTTAAGAGGAGCTTTGCTGCCCCTTTTCCGCTGATTCCGAATCCGATGATAAGCGCTTTCATTATTGAAACTTAATTGAGGCTAAACCGACGAGCGCTAAGATTAAACCAATGATCCAAAAACGGATCACCACTTTTTGCTCCGGCCACCCCTTGAATTCAAAATGGTGGTGGAGAGGAGCGCAACGAAAAATCCGCTTTTTGTTGCGGTAGCGATAGCTGAGAACTTGCAATATTACAGAAACCGCCTCCATCACAAAAATTCCTCCAATAAGGGCCAGAAGAAACTCCCGCCGCATAAGAACAGCCGCTGTTCCTAAGATCCCCCCTAAAGCTAAAGAGCCGGTATCGCCCATAAAAACTTGCGCTGGGTACCCATTGTACCAAAGAAACCCTAAACAGGCTCCTGCCATTGCGCATAGGTAAACACCGATCTCCGCACACCCTTCGATGTAGGGAATGTTGAGATAGTGAGCCATTTCACGATGATTTGAGAGGAAAGCAAAGATGGAAAGAACAACAGCCACTAAAAGAATACACCCCGAGGCCAATCCATCGAGTCCATCGGTTAAATTAACAGCATTTGAAGACCCTGTCACAACAACAATGGTAAGGATGAAAGCTAAAATCAGCCCCCCTCCCGCTAAAGTGAAAAGAGCCCCTTTCTTAAAAGGAAAAAAATACTCTCCATAGTCAACCATAGGAGGAGAGAAGCAACTTCCGACATTCAGAGCATCACTCAAAGGAGGCCAAAGTAAATAGAGTCCCAAAAATCCAGAAAACAAAACCTGAAGGAGAAACTTTTTACGTGCAGCAAGCCCTTTAGAGTTCTTGTGCTTCATCTTCAGATAGTCATCCATCCCTCCGAGGAGTCCTAACCAAACCGTCGCGATTCCTAAAAGCAAGGTGAATGCGCTCATGAGGTCCATCCACAGAAAGAGTGCAATGAGCATCGATACCAAAATCAAAATCCCCCCCATCGTCGGGGTCTCTTTTTTCTTTTGGTGGAGCTCCGCAAGCATCGGACAATCCTCCACGCGGATCGACTGCCCTGTCTTCAGAGCATAAAGCTTGTTGATCATGCGGGGACCTAAAAAGATGGTCAAAAGAAGCGTTGTCATCGCTGCAAGAATCATCCGCGTTGACGTATAAAGAAAGACGGAAGGCACCTTCACAGCAGTGTGATGAGCAAGGTGTTGCAGCAAAAGATATAGCATTTAATCGATGTCCTTTAAAACCGTCCATAGTTGGAAGGAATTTGACCCTTTTAACAAGCAGACATCTCCTTCTTCCATCATTTCCTTCAAGTGAGCCGTTGCCTCCTCCTTTGTCTCAAAAAGAGTCGCTCGTTTCCCCTCTTTTTTGAAGAGATCGACCATCACTTGGCACTCTTTCCCCACGCAGAGGAGCTCATCTAGTAGAGGAAGGGCGCACTCTGCAACTTCCCGATGGGAAACCTCTTCATAAGCGCCAAGCTCTTTCATCCCTCCTAAAAGGGCAATCTGTTTTTTCCCTTTAGGCATACTTCTCAGGGCTGCTTTCATCGCAACCGGAGAGGCATTGTATGCATCATCGATAAATAAAACACCCTTTTTTTCGATTCTTTCACCCCGATGGGTAAACGGTTTGAGTTTTTGCGCTCCCCTTTCAATCTCCTCTTCAGTCATCCCTAGATGACGGGCAATGGCTACCGCTGCCCCTAAATTTTCCAGAAGCTGCGGCTCTTGAAATGGTGCTGGAATGGTCGCCGCCTCAAACCAAGTGATCGGTCCTTTTACCTGCTTGACCGCCTTAAACTCTTTTGCATCGCGGTTGATAAAAGCATGCCCTAACTTGCTTGAGGTAAAAAGCTCACACTTCGCTGCGGCAATTCCCTCTAGATCATCGAAAAACTCGGAATGCGCTAAACTGACCTTCGTCAAAACCGCTAAATCGGGAGGAGAGATGGTAACGAGTCGAGAAAGTTCCCCTTTCTCACTCATCCCCATCTCGAGAACAAGGATCTCATCCTTCCCTTCCCAGTTTAGAACAGTCAGAGGAAGACTCACCTGAGAGTTTTGACTCCCCACGCTTTTTCCCACGCGAAATCTTTCACTTAAGATGCCAGCGATAAATTCTTTCGCTGTTGTTTTTCCCACCGTTCCCGTCACTCCAATCACAAGAGGAGGTTTTTTCTGAATCGCTACGCGGGCAAGGTGTTGCAAAGCCTGTCGCACATCATCAGCGGGGATCAGTTCCATCCCAAAATTGGGGCCTTGGTAGGTTCTAGAAACAACGGCAGCAAGAGCTCCTTGCCTTGCAACCTCTTCTAAAAAGGAGTGGCCATCAACTTTTTCTCCTTTGAGGGCAAAAAAAAGGGTTCCTGGTTTCACTTTGCGACTATCAAACGCCACATGAGAGAGGATTTTTTGACTTTTATTTTTTTCGCTAAGAAGCGCTGCGATTTCTTGGATTGACTGATGCATAGTTTAAAAATATCAAGCGCGAAGTTTTGACGCAAACGATTGTTTCTTTGTCTTAAATCTAAAATTTGTTTACCATCGCATTCGTAGATTTTTTGGAGTTGCACTTATGGATCCCATTGCCTATTTTTTTCCCAATCCAAGTTGGAGAGTTCTAACAACAGAAGGAAAAGAGTATGAAGTTCAAAGGCGAGCAATCCAGACTCACATGGGGTCTCCAGCAAAAAACCCTGTACCACGCCTTTCTCCAGAAGCAAGAACTGCCCTGGACCAGATCTACTATGTTGTCGATTTGACCCATACTCTTTCTAGCTATGCTAAGCTAGGGACCGTCCCTCTTTTTGCCACTCTCTTTTTTGTGAATCTCTCAACATCGATGTTCTTTGTTGTTGTCTGGTATGCGAATAGCTTTGCGATTGCTCTTCTTGGACTGTTGTACCATGATTTCTCCACAATTGAGGAGGGGACCTTCCATTTAAAGAGGATTTTTGTCCTTGTGATTGGTCAAGATAATGACCCTATTCTCCGCGACGGAGAGATCCCTTCGATGTCTGAACGGGATGGCAATATTCGCCTTGCCCTAACACTGACCCACGTCAGAGACGCCATCCGAGAAATCGAACGGATGCAACAATCGATTAAAGTTTTAAGTTACTTCTCCTATCCGCTAAGGACTCCTCTCGCAAACGTGAAGGAAAATTTAGTGAAAATTGAGACCCATATTAAAGGGCAGTTGACTTGAACGGCTCAATCCGACATAATTACCCCCTTTTGGTGGCATGGCCAAGTGGTAAGGCAGGGGCCTGCAAAGCCTCTATCCCCAGTTCGAATCTGGGTGCCACCTTCTGTCGTTAGGATGTGGGAATGCAAAGGGAAATCTACTTGTGGAGCTGGGGCATCTACCCTATTTCTCGGCTCATCAATAGCTTGAGGCTATTGACTTCGCCTCCGAAACAGGATATCTGCACCAGCTGCACTACGTATCTTTCTCCTTTTCCTCCCCACATCCTAACGACTTTTTTAGGAAAAAAGGGGAAGTCTCTTCATTGCCCACATCACCTCACCCCTTCACGGAGAGGGGGGATAATAACAACTAGGAAAATAAGCTTATGCTCTATGTCGTGGCGACGCCGATTGGAAATTTGAAAGATATCACGTTTCGGGCTGTGGAAGTGCTGAAAGAGGTCGACTTGGTTTTGGCAGAAGATACGCGGACCAGTGGAGTATTGATGCGAAAGTATGGCATCGAGACCGAGATGAAGAGCTTCCACAAGTTTAATGAGAAGGGACGAGAGGATGAGGTTGTGGGTTTATTGGAGAGCGGGACGAGGGTAGCGCTGATTTCCGATGCGGGAACACCGGGCATTTGCGATCCAGGCGCAGGACTCATCCGGAGGTGTCGGGAAGCAGGTGTGAACGTAGAGGTGGTGCCAGGTCCGTGCGCCATAGTGGCAGCGCTCAGCCTGTATGGAAGTGAGGAGCGTTTCCAATTTGTGGGCTTTTTAGAGAAGAAGGGAAAGAAGCAGCTGATTGATATCATCTATTATCCAGGATTGACGGTTGCTTATGAGTCCCCTCACCATTTGATGAAAACACTCGAGTGGATGAATGACGTAGCGCCAGAAAAGAAGATCTTCATCGCCCGCGAACTCACAAAGATGCATGAAGAAACGCTTGAGGGAACAGCCCAAGAGCTGATTACCCATTTTCAAAAAAAGAAAATTTTAGGAGAATATGTCCTAATCTTTGAGGGCAATGAAAATCCTTTTGATCAGGAGCCCAAAGAATTAATGGAAGATTTGCAGCATCGGTTTGAAATCAGTACAAAAGAAGCTCTCACCGCAGCTGCTAAACTGTTAAACCAACCTAAACGGAAACTCTATGACGATCTGTATCGAGGTGGCGCTGAGGGCGGAAGCTGAACCACTGATTGAAGCCCTGAAGCTGAAACCACTATCGGGAACACACCTTTTTCCGATCTATGAGAATGAGGGGGTGAAGCTCATTGTATCAGGGGTGGGGAAGATTAAGGCAGGAGCCGCGTGCGCCTATTTGGCAGGGATTCACCGCGATGAGGACATCTATGGATGGCTGAATGTTGGGGTCGGTGGTCACCGTTCTCTGAAGGTGGGAACTCCCCTTTTAGTGAACAAGATTACGGATGAGGCGAGGCGGGCGCAGTATTTTCCGACGTTTGCGTTTGATCCTCCATGCCGCACGGAGGAGTGCATCACGGTAGAGAATCCCGATCATGGCTACATGACAGGACACGTCTATGACATGGAGGCGGCCGGCTTTTATGCGATTGCATCGAAACTTTCCCCTCTTGAGATGATCCATGTGTTTAAGGTGATTTCAGATAGCCCTATTCACCCTGCAAAAGAGGTGACAAAGAAGGAGGTTCAGTCGCTGATTTTTAATCATGTGAGACTCATCAAGACGGTGGTGGAAGAGATGCGAACGCTGATTGAAGAGATCGCCCCGGAAGAGACCCCATTCCTCGATGAGATCATCAAGCGGTGGCATTTTACAACGAGCGAGGCTCTCGAGCTTAAAAAGCTGATTGAGCGGTGGCAACTTCTTTGCCCCGACCAGGTCCTTCTGTCCCAAAACATCTTGGGGAAAAAGTCTGCCCACGATGTCCTCACTTATCTCAAGGATCACCTCGACACAATTCCTCTTAATCTCTAAGAGATCGGGCAAGCGATGTCATCTCTCCAAAAATGGAGCGATCCAGCCGTTTTGTATGGCAATGTCTTCGATCGCCCCAATCTGGATTCCCTGCCTCTCCTGGATGATCTGGACGTAGTTGGAGGCCTGATGGAGGGCCTCAAAGGTCCCTGTATCGAGCCAGGCGAAACCTGTATCGAAAAGGTGGACGCCTAAATCCCCTCTTTGGAGGTAGGCACGGTTGACATCGGTGATTTCGAGCTCCCCGCGGGGTGAGGGTTTGAGCGCTTTCGCAATGGAGACAACATCGTTATCATAAAAGTAGAGGCCTGTTACGGCGTAGTGAGAGGGAGGATTCTTTGGTTTCTCAATGATGTCGGTCACCCGCCTTTCCTCATCAAAAGCAATCACTCCATATCTTTCGGGATCTTTCACTTGATACCCGAAAATCATGCCACCTTTTTGCATGGTTCCACATTTTTTAAGGACTGAGGGGAGCTGATCTCCATAGAAGATATTGTCTCCTAAAACAAGGGCAACAGGATCGTTGCCAATGAAGTTTTCGGCAATGATAAAGGCTTCCGCAATCCCATTAGGTTCTTCTTGCGCAGCGTACGAAAGGCTGAGCCCAAGCTTTGCACCCTCTTGAAAAAGCGCTTGAAAGCGGGGAAGATCATGAGGAGTTGAAATGATCATGATTTCACGGATGCCAGCTTGCATGAGTGTTGACATCGGGTAATAGATCATCGGTTTGTCATAAATCGGAAGGAGCTGTTTACTCGTGACAAGCGTAAGTGGATGGAGGCGCGTTCCTAAACCTCCTGCTAGAATAATCCCTTTCATCAATTCTCAATAGCGTAAATATCGGGGAGTCCCCGATAGTATTCTTTGTAATCTAATCCATACCCTACTACGAAACGATCTTCAATGTCAAAAAGGGCAATGGTTGGACGATAATCGGTGTTATGAGGAACATCTTTTTGAAGAAGGACAAGGGATTTCAGCGACTCTGGATTTTTTTTCTCAATTTGCCGCACGACTTCCGCTAAGGTTTCTCCTGTATCGAAGATATCATCGATCACAAGGATATGTTTTCCCTCCACATCGAGATCCTCGACCCCTTCTACTGTCAGCTCTCCTTTTATTCCATGTCCATAACTTGAACAGTGAATGGTTTCAAGACAAACGGGGAGGTGAAGGTAGCGCATCAGGTCAGAGATCATCATAAATGAGCCCTTCATGACCATCACAATAGTGACCTCTTTCCCAGCATATTCTTCTTCGAGCTTTCTTGCGATACGCTCTAGACGCTCTTCAATTTGATCGGAGCTAATGAGTAGCTGCAGCTGGAGTTCGTTTCCCGGTGGCTGCTTCTTCTGCAAAAGTTTTTGATTCATCTTCACGTATAAAGTTACATCCCTCTTCGATGAGTGTATCGATGAAGGCAAGGTTATAGTCTTCTCCACCTAAGAACGTTGGATTGTGGAGCATATAGAGATGGAAAGGGATCGTTGTGTGAACCCCTCCGATGTGAAATTCGCGCAAGGCGCGCTTAGAAATTTCAATGGCATCTTGACGATCTTTTCCCTTCACGATCAGCTTCGCGATCATCGAATCGTAATAAGGAGGGATGCGATAGCCAGAATAGCAAGCGCTATCAACACGGACATTCGGGCCACCTGGCGGAATGTAATATTCCAAAAGGCCTGGAGAAGGCATAAAGTTCTGTGCAGGATTTTCAGCATTAATCCGGAATTCAAAGACATGTCCTTCAAAACGGATATTTTTTTGCTTGTAAGGTAGCTTTTCTCCCATGGACATTTTGATCTGTTCTTTAATGAGATCGATTCCGGTTAGCTCTTCAGAAACGGTGTGCTCGACCTGAATACGGGTATTGACTTCCATAAAGTAGAAGTTTCGTTTTTCATCGAGTAGGAATTCTACAGTTCCAACCGTATGGTACTTTGCAGCTTTCACAAGATGGACGGCTGCATCTCCCATTTTCTTTCGAAGATGAGGGGTGAGAAGGGGGCTTGGCGTCTCTTCAATCAGCTTTTGGCGCCGTCTTTGAACAGTACAGTCGCGCTCTCCTAAGTGGACATAGTTTCCATACTTATCCCCAAGAATCTGGATTTCCACGTGGCGAGGATTCACAATCATCTTTTCGAGATAAATATCGGGATTTCCAAAGGCAGCTTCTGCCTCGGTCCGTGCAGCAGTAAACTGTCGGACGAAATCTTCTGGGCTCTCAGCAATCCGAATCCCTTTTCCTCCTCCACCAGCAGTCGCTTTAATAAAGACGGGGAAACCGATCTTTTTCGCTTCACTGAGGGCTTCATCGACGGTCTCAACGATTCCATTGGAACCGGGAATGACAGGACATTTCACACTTTTCGCAATACTTTTTGCCTGAGCTTTGTCACCAAGAAGACTAATCGTTTTTGCAGAGGGACCAATAAAGGTAATTCCACAACTTTCGCAAATCGATGCGAAATTTGCGTTTTCACTCAAAAAGCCGTACCCAGGATGGATCGCATCCGCTCCAGTAATCTCTGCAGCAGAAAGGATGTTAGGAATTTTTAGGTAGGACTGATTAGAAGGAGCTTCTCCAATACAGATCGCTTCATCCGCGTGAAGGACATGGAGCGATTCTGCATCTGCTTTTGAATAAACGGCAACGGTTTGGAGCCCCAAATCGTGGCAGGCCCTGATAATTCGTACCGCAATTTCTCCTCGATTGGCAACTAAGACTTTTTTCATGGCTTACGCTAACGTTAGGATTTTTGTTCCAAATTCTACAGGGTGGGCATTGTCTACAAGGATCTCTGTAATCGTCCCTGCTTTCCCAGCTTTGATCTCATTCATGACCTTCATCGCTTCGATGATCCCAATCACTGTATCTTCCGTAACGGTATCCCCTACCTTTACAAAGGGATCTGCATCGGGTGATGGAGAAGCATAAAATGTTCCCACCATCGGAGAAGAGATCTCTTGTCCACTTGATGCAGAGGCCGGCTTTGCAGCCTCTTCTTTTGGGGCTTGGGGAGCCTCTGCAACTCGCGGCATATGATGCATGACCGGTGCTTGGGTGTAAGATGCAACTTCAAAAGCATTTGACCGTTCAATCTCTAACTCAAAACCACTTTTGTCCTTCAGGGCGACCTTCGTCATCCCCTTCTCTTCCATTGCTGCCATGAGCTCTTTAATTTTCTCTAAATCCACGCGACATTATCCTCTTTAGATTCTTTGTACATACTCACCAAGGTGGGTATCAACTTTGATGATATCTCCCACTTCGATAAACAAAGGAACTTCAACTTTTGCACCTGTCTCCAAAATAGCAATTTTACTTGCTGATGAGACAGAAACCTTTGATTTCATATCTTCTAACTTTACAATCATGAGCTCCAAAAATTGTGGAAGCTCAATTGAAAAGATCGCTACTCCATAAAACATGGCTTTAATTTGGATCCCTTCTTTCAAAAAGTTAACCTTTTCTCCAACAACATCGGAGGAAACTAGGACTTCGTTGAGCTCATCGATGTCGAGGAAGAGATAATCTTTTCCTTCTAAGTAGAGAAACTCGAGTCGCCTCTCACTGAGTGTTACCTCTTCGATGGCTTGATCGAGCTTAAAATTCTTCTCAATCACTTCGTCAGACATCAAGTTCTTCAGTTTCGTCTTGATGAAGGGGACTCCCTTCGCAACGGTCACCTTTACACTTGTTTCGACGCGGTAGATCTTCCCGTCAAGTGAAAGGGTTGTTCCCGGAGAAATCTGATTACTTGTTACTGCCATGTTAACCAACTATTTTAAATGTTTCCAAAAGGTCGATCAACTCTTTTAGATATAAAATGGTATAATCGACGTCCTTTTTAAATCCAGTATTACCTAATCCCCGTCCCCATTTTATCTGGACGGTTTTGTACCCAAGCTCCTTAGCTGGAGTTAGATCAAGAGAAATCCGGTCTCCGCAAACTATTGCATTTAATGGAGAGATCCCCATCTCTTCGCTGACTTTTTTGTAGATCTTTTTTTTATTCCCATCCGTGCAGAAATGAAGCTTAGTAAAAAATTGACTTGAAATCCCTGCCCGCTCCATCTTTTCCCGTTGAATTGACTCCTTTCCTTTTGTAACAAGGACAAGAGGATGAGAGCTGCTCAACTCTTTGAGGACGTCAACAGCATCTTCAACTGGTTGAATCGGCCCCTCAAACACGGGGTTCTCATAAACGGCATTTAAGGCAACATCTAAGCAATGGATCGGCGCTTTATTGATCTCCAAAAATTCCCGAATCGCCTCCCCAGAGTTCACATGATAGGTATTCAATCGAAGAAGCTCTTCATAAGAGCGATTGAAGTTGGCAAGGGTCAGCCCCACCCCCTCCATCTCTTTGAGAGCCTTCTTTAATACGCCAGGAAGGATCGACCCACTTGTATCAATGAGGGTGTCGTCTAAATCAAAGATGATCAACAATTTTCATTAACTCTTTTGTTACTTGCGTTGAATTATGGCGGATGAGGCTCCTTTTGATGAGCGTATCCCCTTTCCGATTTTCTGTTAGCTCTCCTAAGAGAGGGGCAGAGATCACTCTCGGTCCCGTCATATCGTTCTCAACCAACTCCCCTTCTTCAGCATACTTCTCAATCAGCTCTTGCTCTGGCATTTGATTGTTAACCAAGATGTAATCAAAAATATCGTCCCCTAAAAAACCAACGATTTCATTGAGATAGGTGCTGACTTTATACCCAGAGGTCTGTCCTTTTCGGTTCATTAAGTTCGCAATATAGATCTTCTTCGCATGACTCTTCCGGAGCGCCTCACTGACACCACCTACAAGCAAATTTGGGATGATGGAAGTATGAAGTCCACCGGGTCCCAAAATGATCAGGTCAGCATTCCGTATCTCATGTATGGCGTGGGGATTCGATTCTGGGAAAGGTTCGAGAAAAATCTTATTGTATCCCTTATCAATTTCATGAGAGAGATAGATCTCTTTTTCCCCTTCTAAGATCTTCCGGTTTTTTAAGATCATCTTCAAGCGAACTTGATGAGTCGTCACCGGAATCACTTTCCCTTTGATGTAAAGGATCCGCCCCATCTCTTCGACGGCGCGCTCGAAACTCCCTGTCACCTTCTCGAGGGCAGAGAGGAGAAGATTGCCTAAACTATGCCCTCCAAGCCCCCCATTTTCGAAGCGGTAGTTCATGACGCTGCGCATCAATCGGGAAGAATCGGAAAGGGCGACTAAGCATTGACGGACGTCACCGGGTGGAAGAACACCAAGTTCATCGCGCAATATCCCCGTGCTTCCTCCGTCATCTGCCATTGAAACAATGGCTGTCAAATCAACGTTGTGCTTTTTCAGTCCACGAAGAACGGTAAAATTTCCCGTTCCTCCCCCCATCACAACGATCTTTTTCATCCGCGGAGCCCCTTAATCTTTTCCTTCATCTCTCCTCCTTTGAAAAGATAGGTCCCAGCCACTAAATGATTCGCCCCAGCTTTAATCACTTGAGGGGCTGTTTTGTTATCGATTCCCCCATCGACTTGAATATCAAAAGGAGGAAGAGTTTCTCCCTCTTGCGGGACCTTCCCACCCTTGCGAACGTTTAACTTGTTGCAAAGATCTCTCGTAAACTCGATCTTCTGCAAAACTTCTGGAATGAATGCTTGCCCCCCAAATCCTGGATGGACCGTCATCAGGAGCATTTTATCGCATTTATCAAGATATTTCGGGATCAAGCTCTCGCTTGTTTCAGGACAAAAAGCAAGTCCTGCATGAACATTGCACTTCCGGATATAATTCAGCGTGTCTTCAACATCTTCGGTCGCTTCCACATGAAACGTGATGCAGTCCGCCCCATTTTCTACCAGCTGCTCAATATATTCGAAGGGATTATAGACCATGATATGGACATCTAAATAAAGATCGGTTGCCCGATTGATCGCTCCTAATCCTATTGGACTTAGGCTTAAATTTGGGACGAAATGGTGATCCATGATGTCGTAATGAATTGCATCTGCTCCAGCATCTTCTGCCCGCTTTGCCTCATCGGCAAGGTAGCCAAAATCGGCTGCAAAAATCGAAGGCTCAATGAAAATGTGATCGTCTGTTGCCATATCCCCCGATTATAGACCGAACCTTCAAATATTTTCAAAGGAAGAGATCATTCCATAGAAGGATCTTTCATCATAATCTAAATCAAGCTGGATCATGGGTTGCGTCGTATTCAAAAGACTTCCGATGGATCGATCATGAGAAATCAAAAAGTGATACCCTCCTACCTTTTTGGTAAGATAGTCTTCTGGAGAATGAATTTTTTCTAAAAGGAGGAGGAAAAAGTTTTTGAGGACACTTGAATCGAGAAAACTCCGTTTCTCCAAAGGAAAGAGGGCATGAAAAAAATTTTCAAGAAGGTGGTGATGGTCCTCTGCTATCGAACCTAATGATTTTTCGAGTGTCTTGAAGACCTCATCTTGCTTGGAGATCATCCCTCCATTATAGTCCCTTACCTCACCAAAAATTGAGCGAAGCTTCTCAAGGATTCCTTGGCGAGCTTTATAGAGATCGATGGAATGATCCTCCCTTAAAAACTCCCCTAAAGGGAGCTCCACTTTGAAAACAACTGCCTCTTTCGGATACTTTTTACGAAGCATCCCTAACTGCTTGATGCGGTCGATTTTGGGGCGGAGGGAGGAGGCTAAAAGAACATCTTCAAGGGGCGGCATTTGAGGGTGGATAAGACGGGCCAGAATCACGGTAAAGATGAGCTTTGCGTCGGTCTGCTTTTCGAAGGCCAGGATCACTTGAGGGAGATCCTTAGCAAAACGGAGCTCTTTTCCAAGAGTTAGAACATGTTTTAAGATCTCCTCCTCATTTCGGGGCATGAAAAGAGAGCGCTGGAGATGCTCCACTTTTCCTTTGAGAGCGCGGGGAAGCCACCGCTTAAGATCGGAGATTTCCTCAGGCTCAAATCCACCCTCCTTTTCCACTTCTAGCGTGATCAAGTGAACCGCTTCATCCCGCTCTTTATCATGATAGTCGCTCCCCGAGACCACATTTGCTTCGGGAATGATATTTCGAATCGCTTTGAGGAGATGACTTCGTTTAAACACTTCGTGTTGCCGAAGAGCGTTCATCCCAATCACCACTTCGAGCGCCTCTTCCTCTCCAAACGGGAGATTTAATTTGCGACGCAGTACCTTGACTTCCACATGGCGCTGTTTAGGGGCTATTTCTGAAACCTTTTCAATCTTCTTCTGCACCACATAAAGAGCAGTCAGTGTTTGCGCCACCTCTCTCACCTTTCTCATCCGGAAATATTGATCAGATTGAGCCAAGAAAAAGTGTTGCATTTCAGAAAAAAGATCGTAATCGAAGTGAGTTGGAAACCGGTGGATGATTCCTAAAATCCGATCTTGAATCAGTCCCCGCTTTTCATCCATGGAAAGCGCTTTCATCTCCAAAATTCGGGCTGCATGATAGGGAGAGCGTACTCCGAGTTCAAGTTCATAAAGGATCCTTTCAAAGTAAGCCTGGAGTTCTGGTGTAGACACTTCATAATGAACCGTTGCCCGAAGGAGAGATCCATGGACACGATCAAGAGCAAAATGAGTGGGAACGCACCCCCGAATGGGAATCGACGTCACCATGCTGAGGATAAACTTGCGAATATAAGGTCGATCCTCAGAAAGGAGTGATAACTTCAACCCATCAACTGTCTCAAGCTTGGAGCTTGGAACTTCGATTGTTTCAGTCGTGGCTTTCATACACGCGTCCTGTCTTAGGGTAAGGTCCTCGAATCCATGTTCCTGGACATGAGGCCCGTTCATCCCTTTTAAAAGACTTTACGTGTAAAGGCATTCCGTTTTTTGATGCAAGTAAAATGGCTCGTTTATGAAGAACAAATTCAGGAAATGTTAAGGCCTTCTCAAAAGAAAGGACCTCCATAAAGCTTGCGGAAGGATTATTTTTTGGATTCGCTGAGTAGACCCCCTTCACGTCCTTATAGTACTCAACCGTTTCAGCCCTTAATGCAATCGCTAACGCAACAGCTGTCGTATCACTTCCCCCACGTCCGAGCGTTGTCACCTCTTTTTCATCACTCACACCTTGAAATCCCCCAACGATCACAACCTTCCCCTCATCGAGATGCTTTTCTACTCGAATCGGTCGAACATCTTTGATAAAGGCCTCTCCATGGCGGGTTGAAGTGATAATTCCCGATTGACTCCCCGTTAGACTGATCGCCTTAACGCTCCTTTCTTCGAGTGCCATCGCGAGAAGGGCCATACTGATACGCTCCCCCGCTGAAAGGAGCATATCCATCTCCCGCTTTGAGGGATCTTTTGCAACCTGATGGGCCAGGCCAATCAGCTCATCAGTAACCCCTCCCATCGCACTGACAACCACCACAAGACGTCCTTCCCTTTCAGAAATCAGTGCGGCCACCTCAGCAATTCTGCCGGGCGTTTCCATTGCGGCTCCTCCAAACTTCATCACGTACGTCTTCATGCAGATCATCATGCCCCATCGCCGATTCCAGCGCAAAAAAAATCTTTTTTCTGCATCCAAAACACCTCAATAAAAAATTCATTCCACAAGGCATCAGATAATGAGGTTGCTTTTTTTAGGAATTATTTGTTACCCTACTACCTTAAACAGATCGCTTCTGCCATGAAATAATTTGGGAGAATGCGAAACGAACAAACGTGCACCTTGATGCATTATTATTAACCCACGGAGAAACCCTACAAATGTCAAAAGAACTAGAGTACGACTGGAACGAAAGCAAGATTATCGACGATGTCGATTTCCAGGACGAAGATGCACAGCTTTTCCAGAAGCTACTAAACAATAAAGAAGATACCGGAGAAGATGGCACCATCTCCTCAATGGAAGTAGGGCAAATCCTTAAGGGAAATATTGTAGAACTTACCCCAGATTTCGTCGTTGTAGACGTTGGGCTGAAGTCAGAAGGACTCATTCCTGTAAACGAATTTACTGACGCTAACGAACTTCAGCTCGGAAATGAGATCGAAGTCTATCTTGACCGAACAGAGGGTGAAGATGGTCAGATCGTCCTTTCTAGAGAAAAAGCACGTCGCCAAAGACAGTGGGAACACATCCTTGAACATTGCGAAGAAGGCTCGATCGTTGAAGGGAAAGTCATGCGCAAAGTTAAAGGTGGTCTGATGGTTGATATCGGGATGGAAGCATTCCTTCCTGGATCACAAATCGACAACAAGCGCATCAAAAATCTTGATGAGTATGTTGACAAGACCTACGACTTTAAAATCCTTAAAATTAACATCGAAAGAAAGAACATCGTTGTTTCTCGCCGCGAACTTCTTGAAGAAGAAAGAAGCTCTAAAAAAGCAGAGCTCCTTGAGAACATCCAAGAGGGAGAAGTGCGAAAAGGGATTGTTAAAAACATCACCGATTTCGGAGTCTTCCTTGACCTCGATGGAATTGATGGGCTCCTCCATATCACCGATATGACCTGGAAGAGGATCAAACATCCTTCCGAAATGGTTCAACTCAATGACGAACTCGAAGTGATGATCCTCCATATCGACCGAGAAAAAGGTCGAGTGGCACTTGGACTGAAGCAAAAAGAAACAAATCCATGGGAAGAGATCGAAGATCGCTACCCTCCAGGAACCAAAGTTAGCGGAAAAATCGTTAACCTCGTTCCTTACGGAGCCTTTATTGAAATCGAGCCAGGTATTGAGGGACTGATCCACGTCTCTGAAATGTCATGGGTAAAGAATGTGACCGATCCAAGTGAAATCGTCAATAAAGGCGACGAGCTTGAAGCCATCGTCCTTTCAGTTCAGAAAGAAGAAGGGAAAATTTCCCTCGGAATCAAGCAAACAGAGAAAAATCCTTGGGAAGATGTAGATGCGAAATACCCTGTTGGAAGCACGGTTAAAGCGGAAATCCGCAACCTCACTAACTATGGCGCCTTCGTAGAGCTCGAGCCAGGAATCGACGGTCTGATCCATATTTCTGACCTGAGCTGGATTAAGAAAGTGTCTCATCCTTCAGAAGTTCTGAAGAAAGGTGACTCTGTTGAAGCGATCATCCTCTCCGTTGACCAAGAAAGCAAAAAAATCACACTTGGTGTGAAGCAACTGGATAGCAATCCTTGGGAATCCATTGAAAAGACCCTTCCTATCGGAACGGTTGTGAAAGGTATTGTGACAAAAATCACCGCTTTCGGGGCCTTTATTGAACTTGAAAACGGCATTGAAGGACTCGTTCACGTCACAGAACTTTCTGACCAAGCCTTTGGAAAAGTTGAGGAGATTGTTGCTGTCGGTGATGAAGTCACAGCAAAAGTCATCAAACTTGATCCAGAACACAAAAAGATTTCTCTCTCTATTAAGGACTACTTAGTTGAGAAGAACCAAGAAAACCGTGATGACATCGTTGTTTCTCAGAAAGAGGAAGACGAGGAAGAAGAATAAGAAGGAGGGGCACACGCCCCTTCTTTAACCTTAAAAGATTAAGAATAAGTATGAATAAAGACCTAATCGCAATTTTTGAATACCTTGAAAGAGAAAAAGGGATTAAGCGAGAAACGATTATCAGTGCGATCGAAGAATCTCTCCAAGTGGCTGCGCGTAAAAGCCTAAAGGGAGTCGGCCTTGTTTCTGTCACAGTTGACCCCAAGAATGGAACGATTGATGTCACTGCCGAAAAAGAAGTTGTTGATCACATTGAATATCCTGAAGAGGAAATCCTCCTTGAAGAAGCTCAAGAGCTCAATCCAGATTGCGAAATGGGCGACTTTATTCAAGTTCCAATCCCTCCGATTGATCTAGGTCGCATCGCAGCACAAACAGCGCGTCAAGTGATCTCACAAAAATTGCGAAGCGCAGAGCGGGATGTGATCTATGAAGAATACCGTCACCGCCTCCATGAAATTATTTCAGGAACCGTTAAGCGTGTGGTGAAGGGAGCAACTCTTATTGTCGATCTTGGAAAGGTTGAAGCCATCCTGCCGGAGCGTTTCTATCCTAAAACAGAAAAGTACCATGTGGGAGACCGCATTCAAGCGCTTCTATGGGAAGTACGCGATACTGAAAACGGTGGAGCAGAAGTCGTGCTCAGCCGTAGCCATCCTGAGATGGTCGAAGAACTCTTTTTGCAAGAAGTTCCCGAGCTTAGCGATGAAACCGTTGGGATTAAAAAGATCGTTCGTGAAGCCGGTTACCGAACAAAAATTGCCGTCTACTCAAATGATCCAAAGGTTGATCCCCTTGGAGCATGTGTTGGGGTGCGTGGAACCCGTGTGAAAAACATTATCCGCGAACTGAACAACGAGAAGATTGATATCGTCATCTACACAGAAGATACCGTTCAACTTCTTTACGCTCTTCTTCATCCAATCGAGCCTAAAAAACTCAACTATGACAAAGAAACAAACACCATCCATCTTGTTGTTGAAGATGAAGATTACCCTATTGTCATTGGAAAGCGTGGGATGAATGCCCGTCTGAATGCTGAACTCATTGGAGCACAGCTAGACGTGAAGAAAATGAGTGAATATCAAAATGAGCTTAACTTCGAGAGACAACAAATCCAGCTCGAAGAAAGCCCAGAACTCGATGTGGAAATTGACACCATTGAGGGAATGAACCAATTTGTGATCGACTCGCTAAAAGAAGCTGGGTTCGATACACCACGAAAAATTCTCAATAAATCCTCTAAGGAACTCTCAAAAGAGACTGGGATTAGCGTGGAAATGGCAGACGAACTTATGGAGAAGCTGCGTAAAATAAGGACCTAAATTTTGGCTAAAAGCTTAAAACTAAAAGTTAAAAATGCCCAACTTGCTGAAGCAATCAAGCTGAATAAAGCAAAGAAAGAGGAAGACGAAGAAAAGAAAACCTCTAAGAAGAAAGCTCCAGCCAAGCCGAAAGAGCCTGCAGTCACAAAAGAAGCTGCTGAGACAAAGGCGCCTGCCCCGAAAGTAGAGCCCACTCCCCAAAAAGAGGTCGAAACTCCCCCTCCTTCAGCACAACCTACCCCTAAAAGAACGATCCCTGAAGAAAAGCTAGGGACAAGCCCACGTAAGCTTGTTGTAAAGCGAGCAGCTCCCAAAAAAGTCGAAAAGGAACCCGTTCCAAAATCTAAAACGATTGAACCTAAAAAAGAGATCAAGGACGAAGCAGAACCTAAGTCTCTTGGCGCGCTCAAAAAGCGACATAAAGAACGAGATGAACCGGAGCAACCTGAAGAAAAAGGGTTCAAAGCAAACTTTGGGAGAAACACTCGAGAAACACAGCGCAAACAAGAAGGACGCTTTGATGCGAGAGATCGCCAAGGTCTTCGCGTTGGAGAAGAACGTGTTTTCCGCCGCCGCCCAAGACGCTTTAGACCCAAACGCGATGAATCAGAAATCATCCGCCCGAAAGAACTCTCTGTCCGCCTACCGATTTCCGTCAAAGATCTTGCCCATGGAATGAAGCTGAAGGCATCCGACTTAATCTCTAAGCTCTTCATGCAGGGAGTTGCCATTACGATTAACGATTATCTGGATGATGAAACCACAATTCAACTTCTCGGCCATGAATTTGGATGTGAAATCACGATTGATACTTCACAGGAAGAGCGTCTTCGTATTACTGACGAGAGCATTCAAGAAGAGATCAGCAAAACCGATCCTAGTGAGCTCGAAGGAAGAGCTCCCGTTGTCGCCTTTATGGGACACGTTGACCATGGTAAAACAAGTCTGATTGACGCCATCCGCAAGAGTAATATTGCGAGTGGAGAAGCCGGAGCCATCACCCAACATATTGGCGCCTTCAAATGTCATCGTGAACACGGAGATATTACAATTCTTGACACTCCAGGCCACGAAGCCTTTACGCTGATGCGACAAAGGGGAACCGCCGTGACCGATGTGATTGTTCTCGTGGTTGCAGGTGATGAAGGGATTATGCCTCAAACAGACGAAGCGATTAACCTCGCGAAAGCTGCAGGAAGCCCCATGGTTGTCGCAATCAATAAATGCGATAAAGAAGGATTCGACCAAGATAAGATCTATCGACAACTGGCTGACCGAGAACTTCTCCCTGAAGCATGGGGAGGAACGGTCATTACTGTCAACTGTTCGGCACAATCTGGAGAAGGGATCACAACCCTCCTTGAAATGCTAGCCCTTCAATCTGAAATTCTAGAACTTAAAGCAAATCCCCACACACGTGCACGAGGTTCAGTCATTGAATCTCAGATGCATAAAGGATTTGGAGCTGTCGCCACAGTCCTTGTTCAAAACGGAACCTTGAAACTGGGTGATGCTCTTGTTTTTGAAGATCTCTATGCACGCGTTAAGACCATGCATGATGAACACGGAAAAAGTATCAGCTTTGCAGGACCTGCAACTCCGGTTAAAATGACAGGACTCTCTGGCGTCCCATCTGCAGGTTGTGAGTTCATTGTTGTTGGCAGCGAAAAAGAAGCACGAAAACTTGCCGAAGAGAGAGCTTCTGGAGAAAAACACAAAAGGGTACAGCGTGGCCGTGGAGAACTCGAAAGTTATATGACCCGCCACCAAGAACTCGAAGTGAAAAAGGTAGTCCCCTTAATTCTACGCGCAGACGTACAAGGGTCAGTTGAAGCGATTAAAAACTCCCTTCTTGCAATCAAATCGAAAAAAGTCGAACTCAACTTCATCCGTGAAGGGGTGGGAGAAATTTCAGAGTCTGACGTAGAGCTTGCCGCTGCATCCAATGCCGTGATTCTCGGATTCCACACACAAGTCGAATCTCACGCAGAAGATCTGATCAAACGGAATAAAGTTGTGATCAAGAAACGGGACATCATTTACCAAATCATCGATGATGTAAAACAAATCATGCTCGACTCTCTTGATAAAGTCCGACAAGAGACAGAAAAAGGGACAGCAGAGGTCAAACAAGTCTTCAAATCTTCACAGCTTGGATCCATTGCAGGATGTCTCATGACAGATGGCACAATCAAACGTGACTACTACGCAAAAATCATCCGCGATGGTGAGGTGATCCATGAGGGTGATATCTCCTCTCTTAAACGGGTCAAAGAAGATGTGAAAGAGGTTAACAAAGGGATCGAATGTGGGATCCTTGTGCACAAATTCAACGATTACCAAGAAGGGGATCTCATCAAGGGATTCGAAATCACCTACATCTCGCAGGATCTATGAGCAAAATTATAACACATCCAATGGTGAAGTAGGCTCATGACCAAGAGAACCGAACGTCTTAATTCACTGTTAAAAGAGGTACTGAGTGAAGTCATTCGCGAGGATGTGCGCAACCCCAATGTCGCTGAATTTACAACGGTCACCGAAGTTGACATTTCCAAAGATCTCCACCACGCAAAGGTCTACATCAGTGTAATTGGGACCGATAAAGAGCGAACAGAGACCATTAATGCTTTGGAATCTGCTTCTGGATTTATCGGCGTGTTAGCTTCCAAAAAAGTCACCATGCGCCACTTCCCTACCCTGACATTCCGCCTAGACACCTCTGTTGATAAACAAATGAAAATCGATTCTCTGCTGAAAAAAATTCACGCAGAAGAGGAGTCTCGGAAAAACAATGAGCAAAGGTGAAGGAATTCTCCTCGTCGACAAAGAAAGAGGAAGAACCGCTTTTTATCTCGTTAAAGTTCTCCGTAAAATCACTGGCATCCAAAAGATTGGACATGCAGGGATCCTCGATCCCTTTGCAACAGGGGTGATGGTGATGCTCATTGGGCGCCCCTATACGAAAATTTCAGACAAATTCCTCAATGACCACAAAGAATATACCGCAACAATTCGACTCGGGGTCGCCACAAATACCTTTGACTGTGATGGAGAGATCACCCAAACAAGCGATAAAATCCCAACCCTTAGCGAGATCGAATCAGTGGTCCAAGAATTTCAAGGGACCATTGATCAAGTCCCTCCCATGTTTTCTGCGAAAAAAGTGCAGGGGCAGAAGCTCTATCTCCTCGCCAGACAAGGGATCGAGATCGAGCGAAAACCTGTCAAAGTTCTTGTTGAAACAGAAATTTTGGATTACACCTACCCTGAGCTCAAAATAAAAGTTGCTTGCTCTAAGGGAACCTATATCCGCTCGATTGCAAGTGAGATAGGAGAAAAACTTAGCTGCGGCGGTCATTTAACCACCCTGACGCGGACCCAAAGTGGCTCCTTTCTTCTGAAAGATTGCATTGACGCAAAATCCCTATCTGACCCATCCTTCTCGTATATCCCCCACTTGAGGAAGATGGTATGAAGGTTGTCAATTCAATAGTTGAGATTCCTAAGCTTAAAGGATCCATTGTCCTCACAATCGGGGTCTTCGATGGTGTGCACCTAGGACACCAAACAATCCTCAAAGAACTCCAAAAAGAGACCAAAAAAGGGGGAACCCGCGTTGCCCTTACCTTCTCTAATCACCCCTCAACTTTCCTCCACCCTAACGCTCCTGTCCCCTTCATTATCCCTTTTGAGCAGCGCCTCGGACTCCTTGAAGAAGCTGGGATCGACCTTGTGATCGCTCTCCCCTTCAACCAAACCTTTGCAAATCAGTCATACGAAGAGTTTTTCAAAACACTTCATGAAGCCCTTCCCTTTCAGCATCTTGTCGTTGGTGATGATGCCCGTTTTGGAAAAGATCGTTTAGGGGGCCCTAAAGAACTCGAAGCCTTAAACCTTTTCCGCTCTCACTTTCTGAAGAAAGAAACCTACCAAAAGGAAACGATCTCAAGTGGAACAATCCGCTCCTATTTAGAACAAGGGAACCTAAAGAAAGTCAAGAAAATGCTCGGCCGTCCTTACAGCCTTCGTCTCCCTTTTGACGCCCTGAATGTCATTCGTGAAGATGAAGTGCAGTACAAATGGGTCACAGGAACAGAAAAAATTGCCCTCCTTCCCTCTGGCGTCTATGCCGTTGATCTCGAAACAGCAGAAAAAAAAGTCTCTGCGATTGCCTTTTATCGTGGATCGCAAACCATCAACAAAGAAACAACCCTCTCCCTGACATTGATTTTTGAAAAACAGCTCACACCGACCAATGAGATTGAGATCATTTTTGTTTCTTATCTTCATGACGATCTTGAAGAGCAACCTTTCTCTTCAAAAGCAAATTTATTACAATCCTTAAAACCTGAGTTTTTCTTTTCATGAGCACAACCCTTTCTTGCGGTATTGTTGGACTTCCCAACGTTGGTAAATCAACCCTCTTTAACGCCCTTCTAAAAAAAGTCCAAGCTGGCGCTGCGAACTTCCCCTTTTGCACCATCGAACCTAACGTCGGTATCGTTGATGTTCCTGACCCACGTTTGCAAACGCTCTCTAACATCTCAAAAAGCCACAAACTCATCCCTGCTACAATGACCTTCGTCGACATCGCAGGACTTGTCAAAGGAGCCTCAACAGGAGAAGGCCTTGGCAACAAATTCCTCGCAAACATCCGTGAGACCGATGCGATTGTCCACGTCGTCCGTTGCTTTGAAAACGATGAAGTGATTCACGTCGAAGGAAAAGTTGATCCGATTGACGATATCGAAGTCATTAACCTTGAGCTCATCCTCGCCGACCTTCAAATGACTGAAAATAGTCTGCAGAAAATTGAGAGGCAGGCCAAAGGGAACAAAGATCTCATCCCCACTCTCAACGCGCTGAAGAAAGTCCTCGCCCACCTCAATGAAAATCATCCTGTCCGCTCCCTTGAGCTCACCGACGATGAAAAAGAGGTCCTCAAACCCTATCACTTTATCACTGCGAAAAAAGTCATCTACGCTGCCAACGTTTCGGAAGAAGATATCCTCTCCCTCAACAATCCCCACCTCAAAGTGGTTCAGGAATACGCCAAAAAAGAAAACAGCGAAGTGATCCCCTTCTGTGCAAAGCTTGAAGAAGAACTCGCTCAACTCTCCGAAGAAGAGGCGAAAGAATACCTCGAAACGCTTGGGTTGAAAGAACCCGGTCTCGACCGCCTGATCAAAGCCTCCTTCCAAACCCTTAACCTCATCACTTTCCTCACCACTGGGGAACAAGAAACCCGCGCTTGGACCATTCCCGCGGGTGCAAGTGCCCCTGAAGCTGCGGGGAAAATACACTCTGACATCCAAAAAGGTTTTATCCGCGCTGAGGTCGTCTCTTTCGATGACATGGTCCAATTCAATGGCCGCGCTCGTGCAAAGGAAGCCGGAAAGGCCCGTTCAGAAGGGAAAGAATACATCGTCCAAGATGGCGACGTTATCCTCTTCTTCCATAACTAAACAGCACGTTTACGTTAATCATTTGCATAATCATGCAAATTGACATCGGTCAGTTTTTTGGGATATGCTAGTGTCCAGTCCCAAAAATCCTTTAACTTTGGAGTTATGATGAGAAATCTTATTCTTACATGTATTTTTGGAATTCAAGCTTTTCTATTTTGTGAAGTTCCCGCGGGAATGAGCCCAACTCAAGCAACTCATTGGGAAAATGTTGAAACAATGATCAACGAAGCGACAGATGGGTGTGGACTGCCTGTCGATGAGGGCATTAAAAAACCGGTCATCGCTCTGAATGCTCTAAACTTTGAGACTGTTCAATCCTGTGAAGGACATTTAGATGGGGGTCTCCCCTATCCCTGGATCTCTCTTCGACCAGACAAAAATATTGAGACCCTGACAATTAATCTCTATCAAAAAAAAGATGCCCTGTGCGCTGAAGAAACAGTCATGGAAAATGAGAGAATAGCAGCGATCCAAACCCATTCCCACACGATGTACGACATCGAAGAAATGGCAATTAAGATTGCGCGAAAAAGGCAAGACATTTGGAAAACCTGGGAGGAAATTGAGCAAGCTGAATCAAAACGGTTCGATGACATATGGACTCTTCTCAAAGAGTTCTACGGAGATGAGATTTCTGTTCATCAAACAACCTTGATCATCCATGAAGATCGTCTGATTCCTATTGGTGGTCTTTGTCAAAAACGATTCTCTAAAGAAAAACAAGAAGAAAATCTCAAAGCCTTTCAGGATGAGATGAACCGTTTTGCTGAGTTTCTCATCGGAAAATTTCGAATGACTCAATGATGGTTTTTCTTCGAAAGGATTTTGGAAAGCATCCCGGGGAAGAGGATCAGGTGGATCGGATAGAGAATCCACCAGTAGAGACGGCCGAAGAGTCCTTTTGGGCGAAAGGTCGCAACTTGTTTCACTTCCCCTTCGTTCACGTGAAATTCGAGCCATGCTTCGCCAGGAAGTTTCATTTCAGCATAAAGTTTTAGGATCCGGTGTGTTTTATCGATTTGAAGAACGCGCCAGAAATCGATCGTATCGCCCGGGCGGAGTTCTTGGCGGCGAGTTCGTCCTCGGCGGAGGCCTACCCCACCGATGAGGCGATCGATCAGACCACGAAAACGCCAGGCCCAATCCATAAAATAGTATCCTTTGATCCCTCCGATGGCGTAGATCCTCTTGAAAACCTCATCGGGATCGCCCTCTAACTTTTTGGTCACCTTGTATTTGTAGGCCCCATGTTCTGGGATTTGAAGGGAGTCATAAAAGCGAGGGTCTCGTCCACTCGTCGTCCATGCATCGTGCCAGCTCGAGAGGACCGCATTCTCCTCAATTTTTGCCAGAGCTTTTTCCACAGATTCCAAGTAGGAAAGACATTTCCTTGGAAGAACTTTTTCGATCTGGCGTTCGGTGCAAATCGCATCGACTTTCATACTATCGACAAGCGAGCGGGCCAGGTAATAGTTTGTCGACGTGATAAAAATAAGCCAATACGATGAGAGTTTTGGAGTGAAGAAGGGAACATCAATAATCAGGCGATGGAGGCCGCGGACTTTCGCATAGCCGTAGAGCATCTCTTTATAAGACAATAGATCAGGCCCTCCGATATCGAAGGTCTTTCCCAAACACTCCTTGTTTCCCAGCCCTTCGCTCAAATAGAACAGAACATCACGGACAGCTAGAGGTTGGCACCGACTTTTCACCCACTTTGGAGCGATCATCAGCGGAAGCTTTTCTGTCAGG
Source organism: Chlamydiales bacterium (assembly GCA_024233515.1). GTDB lineage: Bacteria > Chlamydiota > Chlamydiia > Chlamydiales > Simkaniaceae > Neptunichlamydia. The sequence continues at coordinate 191,159 of JACKPO010000002.1, read as the reverse complement.
TCTCGGATAATTTCGAAAGAAGCGCTCCCCGATCCAATGATAATCCCCGCTCGAAAAACGGTCACAGGAATAGATCCTGACTTGAGAATTTTTTCCACTTCTAAACGGGACTGAAGATGCTTCGAAAGATTTTCACTCGAGATGAGCCCTGTGAGATAGATGAGTTGCTTAGCGTTGGTTTTTGCTAAAGCTTGAGTGAAGCGTTCGGCCGCTTTGCGATCTTTTTGATCAAAGTCTTCAAGGTGTCGACTCATCGAATGAATCAGATAATACGCTGCGTCAATCTCTTTGGGAAGGGTAAACTCCCCCAGAAGATCCCCTTGAATCACTTTGACCTGAGACTGAATCTTTTCAGGAACAAAAACACTTTCTGGAACGCGCGCTAAGGCAATGATTTCATGCCCCTTTTCTGCAAGAACTTGAAGAAGCCTTGTTCCAATGTATCCGTTGGCACCTGTCAGTAACACTTTCATAATTAATTCTGATTCTCTATGCTTAAGGTTTTAAAATAAACCTCATTGTATGGCTGAAAAAACCGAAAAAGCGACCCCAAAGAAATTGCGCGACGCGCGAAAGAAGGGGCAAGTCGCTAAATCCAAAGATTTTCCTGCTGCCTTTACCTTTGCAACCTCGTTTGCCTTGATTGTGGCAACTTCAGGCTATTTTTTTAAAAATCTCGCAGGATTTATGGTTCAAGCCTTCGAAGGAATTAAAGCTGGAGCCCAAATCTCGGCCCACATCCCTTCTTTTATGAGGGCCGCTTTTCAGGTCATTTTTAATACCTCCATGCCTTTCATGATCTTGATTTCACTGATCGGGGTTCTGGTGAATTTCTTGATCATTGGCCCCCTCTTTTCGATGCAGGCTATGAAACCCGACATCAAAAAGCTCAATCCTGTGACAAACTTGAAAGGAATTTTCAAACTAAAAACCTTTATCGAGCTGATCAAATCCATTTTCAAGATCACTGGCGCTGTCCTTTTGATCTATTCGGTTGTTTATAATAGCCTCCCTGAAATCATCGCCACCGCTGCCATGCCAGTCCTTGGCTCCGCCATCGTTTTCAGTGATTTTTTGATCAAAGTGGCTTTCCGCGTCGGTGTTTTTTTTCTAGCGATTGCGATTTTTGACCTTGTCTTCCAAAAGCGAAACTTTGCCAAAGAGATGAAGATGGAAAAGTTTGAGGTGAAGCAGGAACATAAAGATACCGAAGGAAACCCTGAGATCAAGGGAAAACGAAGACAGGTAGCACAAGAGATTGCCTATCAGGAAAGTCCTCGAGCAGCTCGCAGAGCACGTGCCGTTATTACCAACCCAACTCACCTTGCAGTTGCTCTTCGGTACGATCCCGATGACGATCCCGCCCCCTTCATTCTCGTGATGGGACGTGGAGTAAGTGCAGAAAACATTGTTAAAGTCGCGCAAGAAAACAATGTTCCAATAATGCGAAATGTGGCATTAGCACAAGAACTGTACAATAAAGGGAAAGAGGGGCAATATATACCAGAAGAGACCTATGAAGCAATCGCAGAGGTCTTGAAGTGGCTTGACACACTTGAAGCTACAGCAGAACCTGAATACAACGTAGAGCTATTTAAGTAATGAAGAACATTTCTAGCTATTTTGCAAGCAGTAAATTTTTACATCTCTTAAGTCGTTCAAGTGATGTGATCCTTGCTGCTTTTGTGATCACCATTATTGGGATGATCATCATCCCTGTTCCACCGACAGTGATCGATATGATGATTGCGGTGAACATGAGTGTGTCGATCTGTCTTCTGATGGTTGCTCTTTATATCCAAAAAGCGGTTCACCTCTCGATCTTCCCCTCCATTCTTCTGGTCACTACCCTCTTCCGTCTGGGGATTGAGATTGCCGCAACACGGCAAATTCTCCTCCATGCTGATGCCGGACACATCATCTACGCCTTCGGGAATTTCGTTGTCGGAGGTAACTTCATTGTCGGGGGGGTTGTCTTCCTGATTATCACCATCGTCCAATTTATCGTTGTGACAAAGGGTGCCGAACGTGTCGCCGAGGTTGCTGCCCGCTTTACCTTAGATGCAATGCCTGGTAAGCAAATGAGTATCGACGCTGATCTCCGTAGCGGAACCATCGATGCAACCCAAGCGCGCGAAATGCGTCTTGCCCTGCAGAAAGAGTCGCAGCTTTATGGAGCGATGGATGGTGCGATGAAGTTCGTAAAAGGGGACGTGATCGCCGGGATTGTCATTGCGGTGATTAACATCGTTGGAGGTCTTATCATCGGGATGATGATCCACAACATGACCGCGATGCAATCCGCAAGAATTTACTCTCTTTTATCGATCGGGGAAGGTCTCGTCACACAAATCCCCTCCCTTATGATCTCCCTCACTGCCGGGATTGTAACCACGCGCGTTTCGAGCGAGAAAAAAAATACGAACCTGGGAAAAGATATCTCTTCTCAGATTTTTTCCCACTCAAAAGGACTGATTCTTGCAGCGTGTGTGACCTTTGGAATGTCATGGCTCAAAGGATTCCCCACATGGATCTTTATCCTCCTTACGCTTCTCTTTGGAACTGTTGGGATCCGTAACCACTATAAGCAAAAAAAACGGGCCGCCCAAGCAGGTGTGGGAGGCGCTGGCCCCTCTTCTGTTGAAACCGATGTCGATGGACACTCTGTCGTCAGTGGTGGAATCAATGACTACGCCCTCACGCTCCCCGTTATCCTTGAGACGGGGAAGAACTTATCACAACTCATTAAGAAGGAAAAAGGGAGTACCAATTTCATCGACGAAATGATTCCCAAAATGCGTCATGCCCTTTACCAGGATCTTGGGATCCGCTTCCCTGGAATCCATGTCCGCACCGACTCCACAACTCTTGAGCCCAATGAATACTCGATCTTTCTCAATGAAGTTCCCATTGTCAGAGGACGGGTGATTGAAAACTCTGTTCTCACCAACGAATCAGAAGAGACGCTCAAACGGTATAACCTCCCCTTTACCACCTCCAAAAACTCCATTGGAACCGCAGCACTGTGGGTAGAGAATCGTTATGTGGAAGTCCTTAAAAAAGCAGGGATCAAGTACTGGAAACCTCTCGATGTGATGATCCTCCACCTCTCACAATTCTACAAACAATATGCTGCCGACTTCTTAGGGATCCAAGAAATGCGCGCCATCCTTGAATTTGTTGAAAAATCGTACCCCGACCTTGTCAAAGAAGTGACCCGCCTGGTTCCCCTCCAAAAACTGACAGAAATTTTCCGCCGTTTGGTCCAAGAACAAGTCTCGATCAAAGATCTCCGCACCATTATGGAATCGCTCAGCGAATGGGCGCAAACAGAAAAAGATACCGTTCTTCTTACCGAGTATGTCCGCTCCTCCCTCAAACGGTACATCAGCTATAAATACTCCCTAGGACAAACTGTCCTCTCCGTCTACCTCCTTGATCCTGAAATTGAAGACATGATCCGCGGCGCGATTAAACAAACCTCTGCAGGATCCTACCTTGCTCTCGATCCCGATTCGGTCCAGCTCATTCTCCATGCGATGCGCGGAGTAATTGTTCCGACCCCTCCAGGTGGCCAACCCCCTGTCCTCCTGACGGCGATCGATGTCCGCCGCTTTGCACGTAAGCTCATCGAGGGTGATTTCCCTGACCTTCCCGTCGTCTCCTACCAAGAGATCGTCCCTGAGGTCCGGATTCAGCCTCTAGGCCGCATCCAACTCTCTTGATTTTTTTTTGATGATGCGACATAATAACGCGCTCTAAAAGGGAAAACAATGAGCACTTCAAATATTCAAGCTTTTTTTTCAAAATCATGGAACACCTATTGTCCGGAGTGGGCCATACCTTCGCGCGCAAAAGTGGCTGGGATTGCCCTCGTCTTTTTTGCTGCTTATTTGTTTCGCTCCCCCCTCTCGTCACTCTGTTCCTTTTTTTGGAGCCCCGCCCCTCCTACTGAGGCAACACCTGACAAGGTTTGGAAAAAAGAGATCCCTCTCAGAACCTTCTTGGAAAGAAACGCTACAAACAGAAGCTCCCTCTGCCGAGTGACTCTATTCAAAGACCACCCTCTACTGAGCAAGGCCCGCGAACTGCTAGATGTTCCCTCTTCCTCTACCCCCGTTGAATCTAAAGCGTTAGGGTGCATGATCGGAAATGTTGTCGGTGATGCCGTTGGCGCCCCCTTTGAATTCAAACCTTGGAAAAAAGACATTGAAGTTGCAGCATACAATCGTTTCAGACTCGAAGAAGGACAATGGACCGATGATGCCTCGATGATGCTCTGCCTTGCAGATGTTCTCTCTCTCCAAGAAAACTACGACCAGCTTGATGGCGCGCTGCTCATGACAACCTTCTACCATTGGTGGTATTATGGATACAACAACGCTTTTAGAAATAATCCGAGAGAGTCTGTTGGTCTAGGTGGAAATATCAGCGCAGCATTAACAAAGATTAACCCACCCTCTGGGCCCTATGTGACAAGAGCTGGCAATACCAAAACATCGGGAAATGGCTCCGCCATGCGAAATGCCCCTGTCGCCCTTGTTGCAAGCAGCCCTCATCAAGCGATGCAACTCGCCTGGGAACAAAGTCGTGTCACCCATCAAGGGATCGAAGCGGCCCTCTGCTGCATGGTGATGGCCGATCTTTCCTATCGGATGATCCATTCTGAAGAAACCAATCCCACAACCCTTAAAGCCCAGTTCTTCGAAAGACTTGAAACGTTCACTTTCCCTCGTCTTGAAGAGGAGCAAGGGATCGTTGATGAGTCTAAAACATCTGTCCTGGGTCTTATCAGAAGTGAACAAGCGGTTACGGCCCTTGGTAAAACAGAAAACTGGAATTGGAAAGACGAAGGCTTCACCTATCATCCAGGAAGACTGCAAACTCAACCAGGGTATATCGGAAGCTATGTCATGGATGGGCTTGCCATGGCTCTCCATTGCATCTACACAACCGCCACCTTCGAAGAAGCCGTCTTAAAAGCAACAAAACATGGCGGGGATGCCGATACCGTTGGAGCGATCACCGCCCAACTCGCTGGCGCCCTCTACGGACTCCAAGCGATTCCAAAAACGTGGATCGACAGCATCCGCCGTCACGATGGCGATGGCGAAATCGCCTGCCGCGCCCTCCATCTCCTTGAAAGAAGATCGGTAAATAGCTCTATTTCAGCGAGTCAGAGTTAGATTTACCCTTTAACACCTTGACTTTTTGCCCTGTTTTGCATATATTTAGTTTCAGATCGTAAATTTATGCAAAAATACCACAAAAGGCTCATAGAGCCACTCATTACCAAGTACTTAGACAACTTTTCTGTCGTGGGAATTACTGGCCCTAGGCAGTCTGGAAAGTCGACCGTCCTGAAGCATCTCCTCAAGGATTCCTATACCTATGTCACGTTTGATGACTATATGATGGTCGAGCTCTTTACCCAAGATCCAAAAAAATTCATGCAGGTCTACTCCAATAAGGTGATTTTTGATGAGGTCCAAAAGGTTCCTGAGCTCTTCCATTACATCAAACTTGCTGTTGATAATGATCGAAGCAACTACGGAAAGTTTATCCTGACAGGATCAAGTCAGTTCTCTTTCATACAGAAAATTACAGAATCCCTTGCAGGACGCATTGGTCTCCTTACCCTCCTCCCCTTCCAGTACTTAGAACTCCCTGATTCAGCCAAGCAAGACGGTCTCTATGAGGGGGGATTCCCCGAGCTGATCAATCGAAACTTTTCCCTTAAAAATGAATGGTATGCGGCTTATCTCGAGACCTACATCGAAAAAGATGTTCGCCAAGTCTACGATATTGGAAATATAAGGGACTTTAGAAAGCTCATTAGACTCTTAGCAGCCAATATCGGCAACATTCTTAACCTCTCCCGCTTTGCAAATGATTTAGGAGTCGCCGTTTCAACAGTAAAAAAATGGATCTCTGTTTTAGAAGCTTCTTATATCCTCTTTCTTCTCCCTGCCTATACCACTAACAAACGAAAAAACATCATTAAAAGCCCCAAGGTCTACTTTTATGATAATGGTCTTGTTTCTTACCTTTGTGGAATCACAACAAGAGAGCTCTTTGATCAAGGTCCAATGGCAGGAGCACTCTTCGAAAATTATATCGTTGCGGAAATCCAAAAAAACCGGGTGAATCTTCCTCGTCCCGAGCATCTTTATTTTTATAAAGAACAACGAGGAGCCGAAGTGGATCTTGTCATCGATGACCACCCGCATCGAACACTGATTGAGATAAAAAATAGTGCAACATTCAGACCCAAAATGGTCGAGCACCTTGAGAAACTTCGCGTCAAAAATGAAAAAGGGATTCTCGTCTATCAAGGGGAAGACCTCCCTGATGATGGGGAAATTCAAGTCTTAAACTACCACCATTTTCTCTCGTCGAGTTCGTAACTCCCTTTTCCTTTGACAGGGAATTATGTAAGGGATGAGAATGGTGCCCGCCTTACCTAACAGAGGAGCATATTTCCATGCAAAAATTGGCCACCCTAATCTTAACGTCCCTGCTGCTGCTCAGTGGATGCCAAAACAATCACACTGCACTGAACGCCTTTTCATCGATAAAGGAAAAGTTTTTCAAATCCGAAACAGAAATCCGGACGGACGCCGCCCTCACTGCCATTCGTGATGGCGATCTCGATCGAGCAGAACTTGAAGCAGCGCAAATTGCCGCTCCCTTTCAGCGGTGCTCCACCTTTGGACAAATCGCCCACTTTCTCATTGTCGAGAAAAATGATCTAATCAGCGCCAAAAAAATCGCCGATAAAATGGAAGACAATATCCCCGATATCGCCTCAAAAGAAGACAAACTGTTTGCCCAAATTCAGCTGGCCGATTTGAAACATTTCATCGACAGAGGAGAATCTGAAAAACTCCTCAAAGCGATCCATCCAGACGTTTGGTCGATCGTCAATCCTGATGAACGTTCTCGCCTCTTAATCCGCCTTGTTGCCCTTGAACTCGAAACCCTACGCGATGTCAAGAAAGCAAAGCAGACGATTGAAGAGACGGAGCAAACGATCGAATTTATTCAAAGCCATGACAGAAAACAACGTCGGGCGCGCGAGCTCAATAATCTCCTTTTTGTGAATAACCATATCCTCTGCCAAGCCACTCAATAATCGATCGGGAAGGAAGTCCCCCTTCCCGTTAACTCAAAACCTATCGAATGATGATCGTTATAAATTCCCAAGATTGCTATAAAGGGAAGATATGAGTGATGAAGAAATACAGAAGATTTCTGGGGTCTCCCACAATGCACGCATTCACGATGCACAAAAAGCTGAAGCTAAAGCGCGTTTAGCGCGGATGGAAGCGCGCCAGGTTGGCAGTCAAGCAAATATGCAAGAAGCTGCAGAGCTGATGATCTTTAGCCCCTACGAACAACGGAAAAAGTTCGAAACACTCAAGAAAAAAAACGAACGGCCGTCCGAGTCAGAAAAAGGGCAAAAGTCAGAAGAGCAACGTAAACTCGAAGGGAAAAAGAGTGCTGTTGTCGATAAGCTCGCCCAGTCTTATCAAGACAGAAATCCTGAGCTGAATAAGAAAACGCTCACCAATCTTCAGCAGCAGATTAAGCCTGACGATAGCCGCGAAAAAATCCTCGAAAAGCTTCAAAAGACCTACACCGACAAAGCTCTTGCCGATGAGGCGATTGACTTCCTCATTGAAACTGCAGAGACTAAAGAAGAGCTCAAGCAAAAGTTCATCCAAGCGAAAGAGGACTTCAACTCGCAGTTTGGGCGGGAGATTCAAGCGGGTCGCAACATTGGGGCTCAGGCCCGAGAGTTTTCACAAAAAGGGCTGGGAAGTCCCACTGCCTTGCGAGATCTCTACCGCGAAATCACAGGAAATCCCCGTACCCCCCACAAATTGTTCGAAGAGCTTGTTGAAAAATTCAAGTTCTCCGATATGAAGAATATCATCGACTTCATCCTCCATTCTTTGGGGACCGATATGAAAGCTAAAGGGCCTTCCATTTCACGGGCAGAACTCCAACGCCTTTTTGGAGAAGCGCGGACGATGCAAGCCATCCTCGGTCTCTTCCGCTTCTTTTTTAGCCGGATGAAAATGATCAAGGGACAATTCGATCGCTACGATCTAACAATGCCCAGCCGCATTAACTTTGAAGTCCTTGCTCGCCTCCTTATGAAACTGATCGAAGAGCGTTACCCGACTCCTGATAAAATTCTTAAGCAGGCCTTTGTCTTAGGAATTGCTGAAGAACTCGCTGCCCAAGTGATAATCTATACTCAATACCGCGATGCAATGCGTCATCTCTCACCGAAACTCTTCAAGTCAGAGCGTCACCGCCAAGAAGTCCTCATGGCGCTCATGGAAACCCTTAGCGACTTAGAAGATGAACTCAACGAAGAGGACGAAGAGTAATGGATAAGTTCCAAGAACTCCTCTGGGATTTAGGCGAGCTCATCGAACTCCCCCTCCATGTCGATAAAAACCATGCTTGTAACCTCCTTTTGGATGAGAAGCTCGAAGTGCAAATGCAAATGGATCAGCATGAAGAGAACCTACTCATCTGCGCCTTCCTCGCCGATGTTCCTCCAGGACGTTTCCGTGAAAATGTCATGAAAGACGCGTTGAAAGTGAACGCTGACTACCACCCTTTTGGAACACTCGCCTTTTATGAAAAGAAAAACCTCCTGATCCTTCAACAGCACCTTCCCGTTGAAAAATTAAACGGAGAAAAACTTTCGCAGGTTCTCGAACAATTTCTCGAGGAAGCTATCGAGTGGCAACAAGCGATCAATAGCGGCTCCTCTGCCCCCACAAAATACCATAGTGTGACCGGTAAACCCCCACCCTTCATGAAATGATAAAAGCTCCTTGGGAAAAAGTTGGAAAAAGAAACCACCATGGGATCCAGGTCCCCCTTCTTTCTCTCTGGACAGAGAAAAGTGCTGGCAATGGAGAGTTTCTCGATCTGATTCCCTTGATTGACCTCTTAGCAGAGGTGGGAATGGATATGCTTCAGCTCCTTCCCCTCAATGATTCTGGTCCCGATGCGAGCCCCTATAACGCCCTCTCCTCAACAGCTCTCCACCCGATTTATCTGAGTCTCCATGCGCTCCCTCATCTCCATCGGCCCCCTCCCACTTTTCCCATCGAATCAAAACGGATCCCCTACTGGGAAATCCTCGATCGAAAACTCGACTTTCTAAAATCCTATGTTCACGAAGTGGGCAACCGAATCACCGCGACCGAAGGATATCAAACCTTTGTTCAGAATAGTCCCCACCTCTATGACTATGCCTATTTCAAAACCTTGAAAACTCTTCATCACTGTCACCATTGGGAGTCGTGGCCCGAATCGCCCCTTCCTAAAGAGTCCCCAGAGACCACCTTTCATCTGATTCTTCAATACCTCTGCCATACTCAATTGAAACAGGTGAAAGCCCACGCAGAAAAAAAGAAGGTCTTTCTTGTTGGAGATCTTCCCATCCTCCTTAGCCCAGACTCCGCTGACGTTTGGGCCCATCCCGAGTTTTTCGACCTTTCCCTCCAAGCAGGAAGCCCTCCAATGCCCTTCGATCCAAAAGGACAACTCTGGAAATTCCCTCTCTACCGGTGGGACATTCTCGAAAAAGAAGACTTCAACTGGTGGCGAAAAAAAATCCAAACCGCAGCCGAGTATTTCCATCTCTATCGGATCGACCATATCCTCGGCTTCTTTCGCATTTGGGCTATCCCTAAGGGAAAAACTCCTGATGAAGGACATTTCGTCCCCAGTGATCCTTCTCTTATGGAACTCCAAGGACAAAAACTTCTAGAAGCTCTCCTCTCCTTCTCGACGATGCTTCCGTTAGGAGAAGATCTCGGTGATCCTCCCCCTTTTGTTCGTACCGTGATGCGCGCCCTTGAAATCCCAGGCCTTTTAATCTTTCGCCGTAAACGAAACTGGAAAACAGACCGCTCCTTTATCCCTTATCAAGAGTATCACCCCATAGACGTCACCTCAGTTTCCACCCACGACTTAGAACCGGTCTCTCTCTGGTGGAAAAACTATCCGGAAGAAGCCAAAGACTACGCTGCCTTTAAAAACTGGACCTATGAGCCCCTCCTCTCTCCGGAAAAACTCCGTGAGATTCTTTATGACAATCACCACTCAGGGAGTCTCTTTCATATCAATCCCCTCCAAGAATATCTTGGTTGTCTCCCCGATCTTACTTGGGAAGATCCCGAAGATGAACAGATTAATATTCCTGGGACCGAATCAACCTTCAATTGGACCTATCGTTTTAAGCACTCCGTCAATACCCTTGCGGCATCGACGGAGCTCAAGAGCTTAATCAGAGGCTTGATAAAAACTCACTGACAAATATCTGGGTAAAATCTCTTTTTTATTGATGACACGCCCTAGTCAACAAAATAGGCAGACTTGAAATCGACAAACTGAAGTTGTGAAAGCTGCTCTCCCTTAAGTTTGGGATTTTTCGCAAAGCTCTTATTCATGGAACAAATGGGAAGAATGGGCATTTCATCCATAAGAAGCGCTTCGGCTTCCATTAAAAGTTCTGCCCGCTCTTGTTGATCTAAAACCTGATTCGCTTGATGGAGCAATTGTTTATACCGCTTATTCTCCCAATTGCACCGATTGCAGAGATCTTTTTTATTCTTGAAGATCTGGAGAACAAAGGAAGGATCAGATACGGGAGGAATGGCACCAGTGATCGCAATCATATAGTCACCACTTTGAATCGAATCGATATACTCATTCCATCCAAAAATCCCCCTTAAGGAGACCTTAAAGTCGAGATTTTGCCGCCACTGATCTTGGATCGCCAAACAAATTTTCTTCGCAAATTCCACCTCTGGCATATAGAGGAGCTCAATCTCCCCCATTGACTCCCGTGTTTCCCCCATCTCTTTGAGAGCCTCTTCAAAAAGAAGTCTAGCGTCATCGGTGCGATTATCCTCGAAATAAGGAGTCTCCTTGAGCCGCAAAGGATAAGGAAGAGCGGAATGAGCTGGCCGGGCCGTTTCGTGAAAGACATTATCGACAATTCCTTTTCGGTCGATCGCATACGAGAGCGCTTTACGCAGTTTACTTTGGTTGAATGGGTACTTATCATGGTTGAAAACAAAGAAATAGACCATCCCATCAGGAGCTTTTTCCGTCAAAGTCTTGTGGGAACAATCATAGGAAATTCTCATAAACGGGTCCCCGACCCAATCCAAATCTCCCTTTTCAAAAAGATCCAACGCCGTTTTGTGATGACCACAGACAAGGAGATCAATTCCATCTAAGTAAACGTGCTCTTTGTCCCAATAACGAGGATTTTTGACGAGTTGGATCTCTGAGTTAAGTCTCCACTGAGATAACTTGAAAGGGCCATTGCAAACAAACCCTGGCTTCATGCACCACTTTGGGTCATTTTGAACAATGTGTTTAGGAGCGGGATAGAGGAACGGACTCGCAACAATCTCTAAAAAATAAGACGCAGGATACTCTAACTCAACCCGCAGGGTTTTGTCATCCAACGGAAAAATCCCCACCTCTTCACTCTTACATTTGTTTTTCAGAAACTTTTCCGCATTTTTTATCGGGTAAAACAGTTCCGGAAGGGCCGTGACGACCTTCGAGTGAGGATCGATGAGCATTTTCCAAGCATATTCAAAATCATAGGCAGTCACTCCCTTCCCATCACTCCACGATGTATCCCGAAGATGAAAGGTATAGATCTTTCCATCCTCAGAAACCTCAACCCTCTCTGCGATTGCAAGCATGGGAGTATCACCCTCCCCTTTCCGCATCAGCCCCTCAAAAACATAGGGGATCACTTGCATCGAATTGACATAACTCCCCTTATTGCTTGCGCAGTAGTGGAGGGTTGAAATATCAAAATAAAGGGGAGCCCTAACGATATTTTTTTGCTTCCCCTGTTCTCTTTTTGCATGTTGCATATAGGCCACCCCCAATAGGAGTAAAATGAGTAATGTTACTGCAGAAATCGATCTTTTCATTCAAACCCGTGTTTCTATACCAAATAATCTATAATATCTTTTGATTTTTTTTCAACTTCCTGCAAAAATGCTCCCTTTTGAAAACATCAAAAGAGAAAAAAATGGTTGCAATTTCATCAGACATGGTTCCTCTGGGTACAGAAGCCTTCGATTTTAAACTGAGAGACGCCGTTTCAGGACAGACAAAAACACTCGAAGATCTCCAATCCAATGTCGGAACTGTTGTCGTCTTCATCCGAAAAGAATGTCCCTACGTGGAGCATATTTTGCAGCCGCTACTAAACCTTGCCGAAGAGTACCTTTCCAAAGGAATCTCCTTTATCGCCATTAACTCAAACGATCCTGCAATGTACCCCGCAGATACAGCAGAAGAGATGAAAAAATTTGCCGAAAAACATGCTTTTCCCTTCCCCTATCTTGATGATCCGACACAAGTGGCTGCAAAAGGATTCGGCGCTGTCTGCACTCCTGACTTTTTCGTATTCGATCGCGATCTCAAATGTGTCTACCGCGGACAGTTCGACGACTCCCGTCCCGAAAACAACCTTCCCGTGACCGGAAAACACCTCAAAGAGGCACTCGACGCTCTCCTTTCCCACAAAAAGGTCCCCGAAAATCAATCCCCCAGCTATGGCTGCCGTATCAAATGGCGTGAATAAAACAAAGTATGTTAGGCTCGAGTCATGAAATGGTTATTGATTTTTCTTTCATGTCTCGGAATCTCATTCGGAAATCTTTCTGAAGCGCATCTTGAGACATTGTATCGAAGCTTAGATCCTGAGTCGATTTCTGAGCTATTTGCGTTCTACCATTTGTATCCGAAAACGGCGCAGGGAGAAGCGGCCCTGTCGAGCGCTTGGGAGCTGATGCATAAGCATCGCAGCGAGCGTCGTTTGCTGAAGGGAGAGATGGTTTTACCCGCAATGGAGATCGATTCGATCATCTCCCTTGTCAATAAAGAGCCGTTTGAAACCGACATTGCGCTCAGTGAAGATCAGCTGCAGATCATTGAAACCGTCTCGGATCATCTAGCTAACCGGAAGCTTAAGGGACACCATGTGTGGAAAAAAGAAGCGCTCACTCTCCTCCCTGCTGAAGAAGTCGACCTTTCTCACGCTCTACTCCTCTATCAATTCGAGGAAGACTCTTTAAAGGTCCGTCAGTATGAAGCGATGCTTGATCTGATCGCCCTTCAAATTCTTGCGCGCCTCCCCTTAGAGGCAACTGCGCGGGAAAAAATCGATGCCATCAGCCACTTTATCTTTCATGAAAAACGGTTCCGCTTCCCTCCTCATTCTCTTTACGCCAAAGATATCGACACCTACACCTTCCTTTCAAACGTCCTCGACAGTCATTTAGGGGTCTGCTTAGGGGTGTCGATCCTCTATCTCTCCATTGCAGAACGGCTCGATGTCCCCTTAGAGATTATCACTCCTCCTGGCCATATCTTCATCCGGTATCGAGAAGAGGGGGAAACCTTAAACATTGAAACAACGGCTCGAGGGATCCATATTCCCGATCGAATGTATTTAGGGATCAACACCCGCAAACTCCAAGAACGCAATAAGAAAGAGGTGATCGGTCTTGCCTTCATCAACCAAGCCTCTGTTGCGTGGCAAAAAGAGGATCATGAGACAACAGTAAAGCTCTACGAACAGGCGCTCCCCTTTCTTCCAGGCGATCCTCTCCTCAAGATGTTTTTGGGATACAACTATCTCTTCATTGGAAAAGAAAAAGAGGGGCGCAAACTCTTAAAAGAGATCAAAAATCTCACCTTTGACTTTGCTGTGGGGAAAGAGACAACTCCTGAAGATTTTCTCTCTGGAAAAGTCAATGCCGAAGGGATCAAAACCATTTTCCTCCATGTCGATGAAACACGAAGCTCAATCTTAGAAAAACAAGAAAAGCTGAAAAAGATCCTCAAAAAGTATCCAAAGTTTCGGGATGGGCAGCTCCAACTCGCCGTGACCTATCTCCAACTAGGCCGTGGAGGAGAAGCGCTCGAAGTCCTCCAAACCTATCACACACTCGACCCCACAAGTCCCGTTGTCGAATACTACCTCTCCATTGTCGCGATGAACCGCTTCCTCTTTAAAGATGCCTGGACCTATCTTCAAAATGCTGAAACCCTCTCAAGGAAACGGTCTCACACTCCCCAATGCCTTAAAGGGCTTCGCCATGCCCTACGGACCGTCCACCCCGACCCTCAAGATGAAATTTCCTTGTGATTCTTTTTCATCCTTACTATAAGGAAAAGTATGTTGATACCTATGACAGCCCTACTCCTCGCAACCGCTGGCCTCAAGATCGAAGAGGTCATTGCCCATGAAACCACGCAAGTTCCCCAAGAGCTCACTGTGGAAGAAAACCTCCATGGAGGGAAAGTCCTTCATCTCAGTGATGGAACCAGGTGGGAAATTGCTCCCCAAGATCTCAATATCTCATCAACCTGGATTTTTCCCGTTCCAATGAAAGTTGAAAAAACGGGCAGCGGATACTACCCTTACCGAATCATCAACATCAATTCTCACTCAAGCGTCCTCGCCCGCCCCATCCCCTCTTGAACGCGAATTCGGGATTAGACCCCAAAGAATATTTTCAAGAGAGCATGGATTGAGTAATTCTTTCATAAGATTTTTCCTAAATTTTGTGAGTGCCTTATCATTATGTGGTTTATTTTTGCCTTTTAAAACTATTATGCTTAAGTCGGAATATAGTTGGATATGGCTTCGTAAACTCTTTTTGCAATGAGTCTAATTTGATGCCACTCTGGATCTTGTGCGATTTCTTTATTAGTTTTTGGTACTCTTTTATCTTCGACAGTTTTAGTGTCATTGTAGTTGTAAATCATGTTGTACAATATCTTAAGTTCCTTGAGGTGATCTGCGGGAAGAGATTCCCAGGTAATGATAGTTTCAAGAGGAGAAATTACAGCTTCATATACATCTGAATAATCTAAATGATAGCTTGAATAATCATCATTTATCCATGCCTTTTTTTGACTTTCCTCATCGATTAGAATGCAAAGAGCGTTCAAAAACCCTTTGAAGAAACTATTTGTTTCTTGTGATGAGGCATATCTTTTGTTATTCATGAGGTACCCGTTTAGATATTTCGTTAAAGTCATATTCCTCTAAAGGTATATGTGCTTCAGCAGTTTGAAGACTAACTTCATTTCCATTTTTATCATAATACTTACCATTCACATTATGTACTACATATGGACTTCTGTGGCTCGGTTGAGGACTATTAGGATTTCCAGGCATGACTCTTACTTCGGCTTTGACCGTTGCTTCTCCAGTTTTCCTTGGAATCTCAAACCTATATCTGATCCCACCATTTTTATCTGAAGGTTTCACTACCCAATCGTTAGGAATATTTGCTGGACGAGGAGGGGGAGTATGCCCTTGGGCTACAAGAGAATTACGAATTTGAATCTCTTGGGGAGAATAGAGGGGGGCTGAAGGAAGTAGTTGAGAGGTCGTGACTGCGGTACCAACTGCAGTTGTAGATCTTGCAAGAGGTTTAACTATATTTTTAGCAACTTTTGTAACACCCTCAGCTACTTCTGTTACGGCTTTACTTGGAGGAGGGAGTTCTCCCATATTGATTTTAGGCTTTTTTGCTCTTGCTTCTTCTGTATACCATGAAGCAAAGTCTGTTCCGAAAAACTCATCGATTTTTTCATGACAAGTATCGGATGTATTTTGTGGAAAATACTCTAGAGCACCTTCAACTGATTCGTGTGTCAGAACGGATACCGTGTCTTTGGCCTTTTCTGAAAACTCAACAAGGTGGTGTGCAAATTGAGCTCCTTTTTCTCTCGTCTTATCGAAAAGAGATTGAGAGTAATCGGGTTGATCTTGAGGAGGAATGTTTAGAGGTTCTGGAGGAAGTTCTTCCGAGAGGGTTTCTTTCAGAATTTCTTTTTTCTCCTGGAATGACTCTCGAAGGGCTAGCTTCTCTTCTTTTGTAAAGGTTGGGATCGGCTCTGGTGTTGGCTGGTAGGTGATGGGAGGATTTGAGGGGCGGACTTCTGGTTCAGGTTCGTGCTCTGGGGATGGATCATCTTTGAAGCGGACTTCTCCCGCTTTGTTGATGGGGTCATTTTGGTTGTCGAGGCTTGCGGCGGCAGCGACTGCAACAGCAGGCGTGGCTGCGCCGTTAGTTACAACGATGATGACGGCTGCAACAACGATCACTGCAGCGGCAATGGCAATGACTTTTCCATGTTTCTTAGTGAACTTTTTGGTCTTTTGCCATTTTTTGCTCACCCAACTTTTGCAGAGGAGGATCTCTGGTCTAGAGGTATCGTTAAGGGTCAAGTAGATGGGAGCTTGTGCAACTTGGGAGGAAAAGAGCCAATAGGGCTCGTTTTCTAAATCGGAGTGATCGTTGTCATCGAGTAGCCAAGCAATATCATGTTCGAGTTCCTCTTGAGAGGCGGTATCCCACTTAGAGACTCCTTGTCTCGCAAGATAGGCGATGAAGTGAGCAGTCTCATCAACTGACCATAGAGAATCTAAGAGGGATGTTTCTTCGTACATGAGGTTCATGACAAAGGTCGATAGGTTATCGTAGGTAAGGTTTTCGTATTGAAGAAGGTCCCATGGAGAGAGTTTTTTTGGAGAAGGGGGAGGCTGGCTTGAAAGAAGTGGCGCATGCCAAATAAGTGCAGGTATACCTAAAGTGATTCAAAAGTTGGGAATTTGGCAAGGCGGCTCTCGCAAATTTTTTGCCTGGAGCGAGCGACCATTGTGCGAGCACAAGGCGCAAGTGAAGGCAAGAAATTTGCTGCAAAGCCAACGGAGCCAAAAACCAACTTTTGAATCATTTTAGGTATAAAACAAGAAGAAAGAAAAGTCTGGCTAGTCTCAATTTAGCCCCCATACTTGAGTAAGCTTAATGTTGTTTCTAAAAAGTCCTTCCCCCTGTAGTGATCTAAAATTCTTTGGCGTGTCTCTTCATACTCATTTTTAAGTGATTCAGTTTCCTCTGAATCTAAGTTAGCAACAAAACTTGGATAATTTAGTTGAATAGATAGGTCATTTCTTCTCTTACTAAACAAATAGTTCTTGATCATACTCATGATCGTATAATTCTCTAAATTATTCTCCCAAGCTGAGCTTAAATGAACATCCTTTCCCTGGTCTCTTTGATAGAAGAGCCACGCGTTATTCCTACCATACCCAAGAAGAGTTCCGATCAAACCTTCATGACCTTTTAACCCCAGCTTAAATAAGGGGCGCATGGTTTTTTCGTCCAAAATTCCTGTAAGGTTGCTAACCTCTATTATCTCCCGAAAATCTGACGCATGCTTTTGAACTATCCGATTAAAACTCTTTCTATTGACTAAGAGAATAATCTTACTATTTTCAATCCAAGGACTTTGCTCAACCCAAATAGAAAAATTAGGATTTTCGAAGTGATGTCTATATTTTGACCATATTCTCCATCCTTTTTGCAATTTTCTGTTCTCTGGTAGAAGCACTGCATACAAGTTTTCAAGGTTGATGCCAGTGGATAAATACTGATATGCCCCGAGAGAGACAGGCTTTTTCCCAAGAAGGGTATAACCCATCCCATCTTCCAAAATCAAACATCGAAAGAATTTTTCCAAGCACTTCTTATCTTTCTCTGGCATAGCCACTATGTACTTCTCTCCCTTAGGAGAAGTAACGCAGATATCAACGCTCCGCAATTGATAAACGAAATGCGAAAGGATTAGAATCGAAACTCCTAGTACTGCAATCAAAAGCCTAGATTTGCGGTTCAATCCAATACTCCGATATTAATCAGGTCTACGTGTTCCACACTTTTTGCAATAGCGGGCTCCAGGCCCATTTAAAGCGTTGCACTTCTTGCAAGAAAATGGTGTATATGGCCACTTAAATTCTTTTAGAGAAGCATAAATCCCCACTGGATCAGATGCAAGCGTATGAACTTCAAGACATCCATCCTCGATTTGGAGAAATATTTTCCCTTGATCAAAGAAAATATCTTCCTCTTCCAGATACACTTTTTCATACCCTTCCGATGCAACAAGAGTCGTTGAGAAGAAAGAAAGAGCAATAAAAGCAAACATCAGCTTTTTCACATTAAACCTCCAATAATAATCGGCTTCACTATACCTAACATGATTCAAAAGTTGGGAATTTAGCAAGGCGGCCGCGCAAATTTTTTTCCTGGAGCGCGTGGACCATTTTGCAAGCACAAGGCGCGAGTGAAGGCAAGAAGCTTGCTGCAAAGTAGGCGCAGCCAAAAACTAACTTTTGAATCATGTTAAGTATAAAGGGGGGATTATCTTTCTAACCCTTGTTTTTGTCAAAAAAATCTATTGGCATCTCCACCACGTTTCAAAACTTGGGAATTTGCCAAAGTTTTGAAACGTGGTGGAGAATAAAAAAGAAGAGAGATTGATTCATCGGAAGTGCTGGCCATTATCTTACATTAGAGATACTTGTTTTGGCTATTTTCAGGTCGTCAATTCATGGTAGATTTTTTCTGCAAAGGCCCTGATTTGATGCCACTCTGGATCTTGTGCGATTTCTTTATCGGCCTTAGGAATTTTTCTCCCGTCCAGTTCGTAATAGTCTTTATAATTCATAAGTTTTTGGTAAAGCTCCTGCAATGCTAGTCTGTATTTTTTCGGGAGAGAAGGCCATTTCATTACATACTCACAGGGAGACGTAAATCTCTCAAACACTTCTATGTAAGTATTGAACCCTTCATAGTTTTCATTAATCCATGCTTCATTTTGCATTTTTTCATTGGCAATACACTTTAAGCTTTTCAAGAATTCACGATTAAAGTGGTCAGTAAGTTCTTTATCTTGAAAGCTAATCATGTTGCCTTGCTCATTCAAACCTAAGATCTTCCATTGCACATTTTTTTAAACGATTTGAAGTCATATTCCTAGAATGAAAAATTCCTGATTACCTACTTTGGTCTTCAAGGGCACATTTCCTTAGCATGTTATACGCATTATTCAAGGTTTCTACTAAATCCGAAAGGGGGTAGCTTTGTTTATTTTCAGAAATATTATTCGAAAACCAAATGATTTCAATTGCATCTATGCCTTTGTCATAATGCGCTAGAGCGATACGTGTTTTACCGTATTTAATATCTACTACCATTCCCTCGTAATCTAAATCACTACATAAGGTAATTGAAAAGTTATTCATCACTTATCCCTATAGTTCTAAAAATCCAATCATGCTGCCTTGCTCATCCTAGTACTCTTCTTAATCTCTTGTTTTAAAGTTTGGAAGATTCTCCCATTCAATTTCTTCGGCTTCTATCCAGATAGTGTTAGTGTTTGATTCTCTTTTGTTAGGGGGATAATTCATCCACTCAATAAGAAAGAAAACAGTTTTATTCCCAAGCTCTAAGTCAAGAATTTCACCACTATCATATGTTTTGCTTAATGGTTCTAAAAATGGTTTTTTATCAACCTCCACTCGCTTTATATCCATTAGATGAAGTTTTCCAATAAATGTCTTTGATTTTGACAAAAGTTCTGGGTTCGGTATTTCTGACGGATCTAATACTGCACTTTCAAGAGTAAAGGCTATTGAGCTCTTATGTGTCTCAATGTTCAATATTGAACCATCATGAAAGTATCCTGTATAATTGGATATGTTCAATTTCTACTCCTTAACTATCAGGTGAATACAAATGAGATTCATGGCTACCTTTTGCAACTGGATTACCTTGAGCATCTAAATATTTGTCATGATCTCCAGTAGAATTTGGGTTATAGCGATGCCAGTGAGACTTACCTTTATGGCCTGGTTCTCCCGGCTTTGCTTCATCAAAGCTTAGTTTTTCACCGGTCTCTTTATTTTCAAACATTCTATGCCCTCGTTCTTTTGCTAAGGGATGACTAGTTTCCTCCCACTTTGAATTTTTAAGCAAATAATCTGGATTAGTGGGTAACTTATGATCGAAAAAATTACTGCTTGATGTGCTTGTTCGGTTGAAGGGAGAGGAGTTGGGTGCAATCGTTACAGCAGAGGTTGCAGGTGTTTGCGCTCCTTCTTTAGAAGGCTGTGGTTGAGGCGTTGCTAACTCTTGTTCAATGAGTGTAGAGTATTGAGGGTTAGCGGCTGAGATTTTTTTGAGTTGTGAGGCGCGAGAGGGATCATTAGGAGGGAGGTCCTTTAGGTTGGTTAGGATACGTTCTGCATCTGTGGCGTCAGCTTTGGGAAGATTTTTTAGCCCTTCAACGGGTTCGATCGTAATGTTTTTCCGTTTAGCTTGTTCAATGGTTTTTGCTTCGAGTTCCTTCGAGATGGAAATGTATTCTCTTTGGCCGGTTGATAGATTAGTGGAGCGATAGACTGTGGTTGGTTGCTCTACGCTGAGAGGAATCACGGGGTTCATCTGAGAACCAACAACGGCGGCAACTCCTGCAACAGTCCCGACTGCACCCGCGTTTCTAAGCGCTGGAAGGTTTTTTTCTACAGCTCCGAGCACTCCTCCTGGAGAAAGTTTGCCTTGGAGATCTAAAACTGAATTAGGATCAGACTCCAGATTGACACCTAGCTTATCGTAGACGTGTGCGATTTCCTCTTTCCCTTGTTGGGTATGGGAATATCCAAAGTTTGTTCCAAAGGCTTCATCGATTTTTTCATGCGTGTGGTAAAGAGCTTCGTGGACTTGGTCTTCATGTTCTTGAATAACATATCCAACCATCCCCTGCGTGAGGGGAAGCGCTTTTGAAATGTTTGTTGCAGTTTCTGTTAGGGTATGTAGGAATTCTGCTCCTTTTTCTCTCGTCTTATCGAAAAGAGATTGAGAGTAATCGGGTTGATCTTGAGGAGGAATGTTTAGAGGTTCTGGAGGAAGTTCTTCCGAGAGGGTTTCTTTCAGAATTTCTTTTTTCTCCTGGAATGACTCTCGAAGGGCTAGCTTCTCTTCTTTTGTAAAGGTTGGGATCGGCTCTGGTGTTGGCTGGTAGGTGATGGGAGGATTTGAGGGGCGGACTTCTGGTTCAGGTTCGTGCTCTGGGGATGGATCGTCTTTGAAGCGGACTTCTCCCGCTTTGTTGATGGGATCCCTTTGGTTGTCGAGGCTTGCAGCGGCAGCGACTGCAACAGCAGGCGTGGCTGCGCCGTTAGTTACAACAATGACCACAGCTGCAATAACGATCACTGCAGCGGCAATGGCAATGACTTTTCCATGTTTCTTAGTGAACTTTTTGGTCTTTTGCCATTTTTTGCTCACCCAACTTTTGCAGAGGAGGATCTCTGGTCTAGAGGTATCGTTAAGGGTCAAGTAGATGGGAGCTTGTGCAACTTGGGAGGAAAAGAGCCAATAGGGCTCGTTTTCTAAATCGGAGTGATCGTTGTCATCGAGTAGCCAAGCAATATCATGTTCGAGTTCCTCTTGAGAGGCGGTATCCCACTTAGAGACTCCTTGTCTCGCAAGATAGGCGATGAAGTGAGCAGTCTCATCAACTGACCATAGAGAATCTAAGAGGGATGTTTCTTCGTACATGAGGTTCATGACAAAGGTCGATAGGTTATCGTAGGTAAGGTTTTCGTATTGAAGAAGGTCCCATGGAGAGAGTTTTTTTGGAGAAGGGGGAGGCTGGCTTGAAAGAAGTGGCGCATGCCAAATAAGTGCAGGCAAAACAAGAAGAAAGAAAAGTCTGGCTAGTCTCAATTTAGCCCCCTCGTAATTACAAAAGAAAGCTTTTACTTGATATGCAAAAAAGTTGCAAATGATTTCGGTGATGAGAGAATAAGAAGAGAGATTGACTCTTAGACAGCTTAAGAATATGATGGAGACGTAGGAGGTGAACTATGAATCCTCAATTTACAGAATCGGCAGCTCTTGCCCTGAATACTGCTATTCAGCAGGCGAAAACGGACAATCAAACCGAAGTCACAGAACATCATGTGCTTCTTGCGTTTTTCGAAGATCCTAGTGGGTATTTTCATACCCTATGTCAGGCATTGAACCTCAATCCAAAAGGGGTGATTCCTTTGCTTGAAGCAAAGGTGAAGTCGTTACCTACTTTTGCGGAGGAGGGAGAAGCGCAGATCAACCCCAAGCTTCATCAAGAGATCAATGATGCCCACGCCCTGATGAAAAAATGGGGAGACACCTACATCAGCAGTGATCACTTCTTCTATGTTTTCTGGGACAGAGCCGACGTTCCCTTTAAAAAGTGGAAGGAAGAGTCGGGAATCTCCCTTGCCCAAGTCGAAGCAAAAATCAAAGATATCCGTGGAGGACAAACAATGGACAGTCCAAGTGGCGAACAAACCCTTCAATCTCTTGAAAAGTACTGCAAAAACCTTACAAGCCTTGCCAAGCAAGGGAAGCTCGACCCAGTGATTGGACGCGATGAAGAGATTCGCCGCACGATACAGGTTCTCTCTCGCCGCACCAAAAACAATCCCCTTTTGATTGGAGAACCAGGCGTTGGGAAAACTGCGATTGCGGAAGGACTTGCCCACCGGATCATTCAAGGAGATGTTCCCGATTCCCTGAAGGGAAAAGAGCTCTATGCCCTAGACATGGGTTCCTTGATTGCAGGAGCCAAATACCGCGGAGAGTTTGAAGAGCGTTTAAAGGCAATCCTCAACGAGGTTGAAAAAGCCGAAGGACACCTCCTTCTCTTTATCGATGAGGTTCATACCCTTGTCGGTGCTGGAGCCAGTGAAGGAGCGATGGATGCTGCCAACCTTTTGAAACCGGCCCTTGCGCGAGGAACTCTCCACTGTATTGGTGCCACAACACTCGCCGAGTACCAAAAGTACATCGAAAAAGATGCCGCGTTAGAGCGCCGCTTCCAACCTGTTCGCGTTGAAGAACCCACCGTGGAAGATGCCATCACCATCCTCCGAGGGCTGAAAGAGAAATATGAAAACTACCACGGCGTCCGCATTACCGAAGATGCCCTCTACGCCGCTGTCACCCTCTCTCACCGTTACATCACCGATCGACAACTTCCCGATAAAGCGATCGACCTGATTGATGAAGCAGCCTCCATGATCCGGATGCAAATCGGTTCTCGTCCCCTTCCGATCGACACAAAAGAGCGGGCCCTGAGTTCCCTCATTGTAAAGCAAGAAGCGCTCAAACGAGAAAAACAAGCACCAAACGACAAGCTGGAAAAAGAGATTGCTGCCGCAAAAGAAGAACTCGCCACTCTTAAAGAGCGGTGGAGCCAAGAGAAAAAAGCCCTGGAAGCGCTCAATGCAAAAAAAGGAAAACTCGAAGAACTTCGTTTTCAAGAAGAGGAAGCCGATCGAAAAGCAGACTTTAACAAAGTCGCGGAAATCCGTTATAGCGTGATCCCTGCACTCGAAAAAGAGATCGCAGAAGGAGCAGAAAAACTCAAAGGGCAAGAGGGACGTCTTCTCAAAGAAGAGGTCGATGAAAACCTCATTGCAGAAATCGTGGCAAAATGGACAGGTGTTCCCGTTTCCAAAATGCTCGAAGGCGAAGCGGAAAAACTTCTGGCGCTGGAAACGACCCTCCACAAACGTGTTGTCGGTCAAGAGATCGCTGTCGAAGCAGTCTCTGAAGCGATCCGCCGCTCGCGCGCAGGGCTCAGCGACCCCAACCGCCCGATGGGAGCTTTCCTCTTTGTGGGTCCAACAGGTGTTGGAAAAACGGAACTGGCTAAAGCACTTGCCAAACAACTCTTCAATCAAGAAGAGGCGATGATCCGCCTCGATATGTCAGAGTACATGGAGAAACATAGCGTCTCTAAACTCATCGGCTCCCCTCCAGGGTATGTTGGTCATGAGGAAGGAGGGCAACTGACAGAAGCGATCCGTCGCCGTCCCTACTCCGTCATCCTTTTAGATGAAGTGGAAAAAGCTCACCCTGATGTCTTCAATATCCTCCTCCAAATTTTTGATGATGGACGGATCACCGACAGTAAGGGACGAACAGTCAACTGTAAAAATGCTCTGTTCATCATGACCTCAAACCTTGGCAGTGGCGAACTCTTAAAGCATAAAGAGGAACTCTCAAAAGAAACAGTCCTCTCTATTGTAGATCCTGTGATTCGCGCTCACTTCCGCCCCGAGTTCATTAACCGTCTCGATGAAATCCTCCCCTTTCTTCCTCTTCAGGAAAAAGACATGGAGAAGATTGTTCTGATTCAACTTGAGCAAGTGAAAAAACGGCTCGAAGATCGAGAGATTCTTCTCGAATGGACTCCTGAAGTTCTTGCCCATCTTGCAAAACAAGGCTACGACCCGACTTTTGGTGCACGCCCCCTCAAACGACTCATCCAACAAACGGTGGTTAACATGCTCTCAAACGCCATCCTGAAAGGAGAAATTGAAAACGGTGACCTTATCCAGCTCCACTTCGCAGAAGAAACTCTCCTTTATCGGAAACAAGCGAAAAAGCCGGAAGCAATCTCATAATCCCTTGCAGGTTATCAAATAATTTTTGATAATCCTGCGATGTTATGGTTGCACTAAACATTACATCTTGGAATCAACGGGTCGAGACGGCGGGGCACTGGCACCTGGAGGAAGCTCTGAAGGATGATCAATCCTATTTGGGTTGTGCTTGCCATCTTTTTGCGACATTTGTTTATCACCTTCCTCTTCTGAACTATGGATGCTACCTCATCACGCAGGTTGCCACCACCGCTCTTTATCCTCCGCAGGAACATGAACCCAGTGTAGCCGTTTTCAAACGGGAGGACTACCATAGAGAAATGGACGCTATTTTTCGGCGGCAGGAAAAAAGAAACGTCATTCTGGTGGGTCCCCCAGGAGTAGGGAAAAAGATGATTGCCAAAACCTATCCTGGGTCGGTTGTCCTGATTGAACATTTTGAAAAAATGGAACAGGGGCAACTCCTTTCTCTGATGAAAAGCCATGAGGGGAAGTTAGTCCTGTGTACGCGCGGGCCCATCCCTCATAAAGACCTTGTGATGCGCTATTGCACACCCATTGAGGTGAAAGAGCCTTCTGATGCTATCACGAAGAAGATTGTCATGAGTCGTTTTCCTTCTGTTTCTGAAGAGGTTCTTGACCAAACGCTCGAGCTCTGCCGGTTTTATTTTCCGAATCAGTGTCAACCAGGACTCTTGTTTGATCTCACCGATGGGATCGTTGCAAGAAGGGAAGCCATGATCCTCGAAAGAGTTAAAGAAGCGCTCAGTGTAAAAACAAACAGCCCCATCCGCACCGCTGAAGAGCGGGAAAACTACTATGCAACAGCCGAAGAGGTCCTCAAAAGAAGAGTTCTAGGGCAAGATCATGTCATCTCAGACATTGCCAAAGTATTGGAAAACTGTGGGCGAGGCTATTGGCCAAGTGGGGTTCCGATTTTTCATTTTGCCGGTCCAACGGGCGTTGGGAAAACAGAACTCGCCAAGGCGATCGGAGCATTTTTCTATGAGTCAGAAAAGCGCTTTCTCCATGTCTCACTCTCGCAATATGGCGAAAAACATGCGGTTTCAGCCCTCACTGGGACAACTCCTGGCTTTGTCGGCTTTGAGATGGGAGGACAGATCACAGAAAAAGCAAAAGAGGGCCCGTTTGTCCTCCTTCTTGATGAAGCGGATAAAGCCCATCCCGATGTGATCACCACCCTCCTCCAGCATGTTGCTGAAGAAGGAACCCTTTACGATCCCAAAACACAAACCGATGTGAGTCTAAAAGGGTGTCTTATTATCCTCACCTCTAATTTGGGAGCCTCAAACCTAACCGCTTCCCAAAGTTGGTGGACAAAACCTGACCTTTCTGACCCAGAAGAGGTCAAAAAGCTTATCGAACCTGCGATGAAAAGACATTTCCGAGAAGAACTTATCGCCCGCTTTCAGACCTATTATTTTACCCCGCACACCAATCCAGATGTTGTGAAACAGATCGTCCATCAACTCCTCCAAAAAGAACAAGAGAGACACTCCTGCACCCTCACTTGGACCGATGGTTATGTCGAGGCGTTCACCAATATGGAAAAGGTCCAAAAAGAGGGGGTCCGTTGGATCCGCCGCTCGATCGAAACCTCTTTAAGGCATCTCATCATCCGGGGAAACTATCAGAGAGGGCAAACCATCCTTATCGATTGGGACGGAGAAAGGGATGTAATTAGAGACTATCTCTGAATTAATTTTATTTAGATTTTTTAGGATTTTCTGGAAGAATTGTTCTGCGGAGAATGCAGGCAACTTTTTAAAGTTGTTAAATTCGAGCAGGATAATTAATCAGAAAAGGAAAAAAAGATAAAAAAATTAATTCAGAGATAGTCTCTTACCCTGGTAATGTGAAAAACTCTTGAAACTGATCTTGAAGAACCGAAGGGACAAACTCCTCGACCCCTTTACGGTCATACATTAGAAAATAACTGCACGCAATCATCGTTCCAAGAGCTGGGCTAAAGAGAGCGACGATAAGAGCGACTGCAGAAATCCCCGCACGCTTCAAATTCAGATAGCGACGAAGAAAATAGGTTTTGAGGCGGTGAATTTTAAAACCGGTTAAAACATTCAAGGAAAGAGAGAGAATTAAAAGCCCCACTGTCAAACACCCCCAAACAAGATCGGTACACAATAGGATGAAGAAAAAAAGACGAGCTGCAATCGTCGAAAAGAGGTGTCCTTTTTCATCAGGCGATGCCTCTTTGCGCCCGAGCGTCAGGTCTGAAAAATGGGTCGACAGCTCCTCATGATCCCCACCTTCTTTTTGCCGTTCGACATGTTCAAAGATGTCATAAATTGGCATCGTGAGACCGTTCCTTTGCTAGAAGCGTTAGAATTTTTGAGGATTTTTTTGCAGAATGTTTGATTTTATTGCATGTTCTACTTGGTACAAAAATCAAGCGTTCTGGAGAAAAAGACCAAAAAGAATGACGCTTGTAGTCAAGGAAGGGTCTCACTCTCTACCTCTTGTGTTTTACCTTGTTGAAGCCGTTGAGAGCCGCGATGCGGTACCCTTCAGCATATGTTGGATAGTTAAACACTTGATCGATAAAATAGTCAATCTTTGCGCTAAATGTCATGGCAACTTGGCCGATATGAATCACCTCTGTTGCATCTCGTCCAATGATGTGGATCCCCAAAATCTCTAACGTATCGGTATGGAAAAGGATCTTAAACATCCCCGGTTCATTGCCCGTGATGTTATTTTTCGCAATCTCATAATAATAGGCCCGTCCGACTTCATAGCGAAAACCGAGCGCTTCGAGCTGTTCTTCCGTGTAGCCACAGGAGGAAATTTCAGGAATCGTGTAGATCCCGATCGGATAAAATGTAGGGAAGTGATGCGTCTCTGCGCCAAAGGCGTGGCGGGCAGCGAGGCGTCCTTGCTCCATACTTGTCGATGCAAGGGAGGGCCCTCCGATCACATCTCCCACTGCATAAATATTGGGAACAATGGTTTGAAATAGTGCATTGACCGGAATATGTCCACGACTATCCACTGTGATCCCCACATTCTCGATGTGGAGATGGTCGACATTTGCCACACGCCCCAAAGCATAGAGGAGCATGTCCCCTTTCAGCGATGTTCCATCATTGAACTTGAGCTCTACATGATCTTTATGACGGGTGATCTCCTCGAAATCTTTATTCCCCACAAATTTAAGCCCAATTTTTGTAAGCGCCGACTGCAAATGCATCCCAATTTCCTTATCGAGATAGGGAAGGATCTGCTCCTTTTTATCAACAACGATAACCTCTGTTCCAAGCGCTGCAAAAAAGCTCGCATACTCCGAACCAATAATCCCTCCCCCAAGAACGATCATCTTTTTCGGAACCTTATCGATCGAAAGCAAACGGGTCGAATCCAAGACCCGCTCCTTATCAAACGGAATATTTTTCGGATTGCGCGGTTTCGATCCCGTTGCAATCAGTATCTTTTCCCCTGCGACAATGTGTGTGAGATGATTCTCTTCATCGAGAACAGCGATCTGATGCGGGTTTTCAAAATGAGCCATCCCTTGAATGAGACGAATTTTATTCCGCTCAAACTGCTTGCTCAGTTGCTTGATTTGCTCCTCTGTCACCTGCGCTAAACAAAAGTTCAGATCATTAATCGAGATCTCGTGCTCCCCCACCTCATACTGCGCATAATAACTTTTCTTATGAAAGTCGGTGAGATTCAAAATCGCTTCTCTAAGCGACTTTGAAGGGATCGTTCCGGAATGTAAACAACTCCCTCCCGGATTCGGATACTTTTCGATCATCACAACCGATTTCCCCAGCTTCGCCGCTTGTATCGCTGCCTTCTGCCCCGCCGGGCCTGAACCAATCACCACAAAATCTGCATAAATCTCTTCCATAAACTTTTCTTGTACCCCACTCCCCTTTTTTCTGGAATAAAATTCCCGATTCGTTCTAATATGGTGCCACTTTAATTTTAAATTAACGCATGGAGAAACACTTTATGGGTCCTTACATCCCTACCCTAGCCGCTGCGACAGCTGCCACTTCTATCTTTCATCTTCCGAAAATCTTGCCAGCTCCAACAGCTGCCACACTCGCGCAACTCTCAACTGCCATCGGACTCTTTGTCCTCCGCAGCACTGCCACCACCACTCCCAAACACGCCATGCGTATTGAGCAAGATGAGGAGTATACACCACGCAGTTATGATCATTACAAAAGCTACTTTAGCAAAGCTTTCTTAAATGAGAAGCTTGCTCAGTTAAGAGACCTCTCTCCTTCAAAAGCTGATTTTGCATGGACGGCGCTTTCTACAGGAGTTCTTGCAGGAATCGGTTACTTTTTCCAAGATGAAACGCGCAACGCCTGCTTCAAAGCTGGCGCCGCGATGGGACTCCTCCAAGGTGTGGTCCACTGGTGGCAACCCGATCTCCTCACAGCACTCTCTTCTCAAGATGAGCTCTTTCATAGACTCGATGGTCTCTTTCATAGACTCGATGGTTTTGAACACAAACTAGATGGGCTCGAAGAGTCAATTCCTCGCCAACACTTCTCCGAAGGTTACCAACCGACGAGCCATGGATACCCTCCCTCAACCACTACCTGGACAAATAAAGGTGGATCCAGTCAAGATCTATACCAGGGTTGAAAAATAGTCATGTTCTGAAAAGGGGCCGAAGAGGCCCCTTTTTCGTTCTGTCAACGCAAAATAGAAATGTCACCCAATTCTGCAAGTTAGAAATGTCACCTTGACTGCGGGCCTAGCCCGCAATCCGATCCGGAGCCGAGCAGCTCCCCAATAGCTCGGCGCAGGATCGGGATCGGATTCTTTTTCTACTTATCTCCATGGATGATGTTTCCCGGGTTTTTGTCTTCTTTTGTTTCTCCAGCTCTCTAGCTCCTTATGATCTAGAATGGCTGGCTTTTCATAGATTGTTTCCGACCATTTCTTATATTTCAATTTCACTCCATTGTACTCTATTTCTATTGGCTCTCCTTCTTTTGCATATACGGTGACTTTCGCATGTTGCATACGATTGGGGGTCTTTGTCTCTATCTGGTACAATACCCCTTTGTGTTGCATTGTCAGGTTTTTCGAGAGCGTCCTCTTTTCTTGTCGCCTGAATAGTCTCTGAAGATCGTCTTCCTTTCTTAGCTTTCTATGCGCATCTTCTGGGTTTGCTGCCTCTTTCCCGAATTTTTTATTTATTTCTTCTAGAAATTCAGGGAGATATTTATTCCCTTCTTCTATTGTGTTTATCCCCCTTAGCCTCATCTCTTTTATTAATCGGTCCTGGAATACTCCATTTTTCCTTTCTACTCTCCCTTTAGCCTGTGGGCTGTGCGCGCAGATCAGTTCGATATCAAGGTCTTTCACAACTTGGCCAAAATGGGTAATCCCTACCCCTTTTTGGATCTCTTCTCTGTTCACTCGAAATATGGCATGCTTGTCTACGTACAGCCCCAGGGGCTTCCCATATTTCCCTATGTGCTCTTTAAGCAGCTCTAAATACCCTTCTGTTGTCTCTGTTTTTGCAAATCGGGCCGCTGTTGTTTTGCTTGTGGCATCATCTACAAATTGCAGTAGGGTGCATTTTTCACTTCTCCCTTCGAACCAATCATGTGGAGATCCATCTCCCTGGAGTAACTCTCCGAAACGACTCCTTCTTTCCCTTCTCTGGTGTACCTTTTTCTCCTTTTTCCTTTTTACTTCCCATATCCCTGCTTCTATTAACCAGTTCCTAAGAGTCTCTCTCGATATTTTTACTCCCTCATCCTTCTCTAGCTTTTCACTTGCCAGTGTTGGACCAAAATCTGGGTACTTGCTTTTAATCACATCTAAGACCTGATCTTTTATACCTTGCTCCGTTCTCCGGTTGCTTGGTTTTCCTCTTTTTAGAGAGATTAATCCTTCTTCTCCGCGTTCTTTATACTTTTTTCTTAGTCTTTTAGCTTGCCTCAGGCTTAATCCTAGCTCTTCGCTTCCTTTTTTTATTGTCAAAATTTTCTTATCTATTTGTCTCATCACACTAAGGCGCTCGGCTTCTTTTACCGTCATTTTCAATGTCTCCTTCATAGGGCACCTCCACGGCCTCCAAATCTATCAAAGGTGACATTTCTATTTTGCTCGAGGGTGACATTATCATTTTGCGCTTACAGCCCCTTTTTCGTTCTTGAGGGAAAATAGGGGGAGTGTTATGATGGTCGAAAAATTGATTTTAAAAGAGTTACTTGCAGAAGTCGCTTCTGTAGGAAGCTCTAAAGGAACTTATTATGGCGAAGCGATGTCAAGTGACGGGGAAAAAACCCGGTCGAGGAAAAAGTTATTCTATTCGCGGGATTGCGAAAAAGAAAAAGGGAATTGGACTCAATGTCACAGGAACGGTCAAGCGCCGCTTCCTCCCTAATCTTGTGAAGAAAAGATTTTGGTTTGCGGAAGAAAACCGTTTTATCACATTGAAGCTTTCGATGAGTGCCATGCGAACAATTGATCGTCGCGGCCTCGAAGCAGTTATCCGTGAGCTTCGCGCGCAAGGTCAGAAGATCTAAGTGGATCCCCGCCCTTGCGGGGATTTTTCTTTTTAGCCTCATCCTTTATCTCTCCCTTTCTGTAACGCTCCCCACATCTCAGTCCCCTATCAAACTCTATAGCTCCCAGCAAAGAAATGATTTAAACCGGACCCTTGTTCGAGCCGTATCTCATGCCCGCCAAACAATCACCCTCAAAACCTATGCCCTCACCGACCGTTCCCTTTTATCTCTCTTGAAAAAACGGGCGCGGGAAGGACTCTCGGTCCATCTTTATTACGATGAGAAAGCGAGCCCCAAGCTCGCCCACCTAGAGGAAGAGAGATTCCACCTCCACCCTCAAAAAGGGAAAGGACTCTTTCATGAAAAAATTTGGATTTTTGATGAAGAGACGGTTTTTTTAGGATCGACCAATCTCACCCCCTCGTCTCTTCGGATGCACGACAACATGATGGTGGGACTCTATGCCCCTGAGCTTGCCCAAGAGCTCTCTAAGGGGCGCCCCGGCACGTTTTTAAGAGAGGGATTGCAATACTTTTCTCTCCCCCATCCTGAGGCGCTCTCAGCACTGATTGAGACCCTTCGGAATGCAAAAAGGGAGATCAAGCTCACTCTCTTTACCTTCACCCATCCCGCACTCGCGGAGGTCCTCTCTGAGCTCCACCAGAAGGGGATCAAGATTACTTTAACACTCGATGGAACGACCGCCCGTGGAGCCAGTCGAAAAGTCAAAGAATTTCTTGAAAAAGAAGGGGTCCCCGTAAGGGCAAGTCGGGGACTTGAGCTTTCCCACACCAAGTGGGGGATCATCGATGGGCACACCCACCTCATTGGCTCAGCTAACTGGACAAAGGCGGCCTTTCAGAAAAACAAAGACTTTCTACTAATAATTAATATTAAATAATTTAATATAATTTCTTTATTCTAATTTTGTGATATAATATTCGCAAAAGGTGAATAATATGGAAGTAATAAAAGTAAGAGTCCCCCCTGACCACACTGGTGCGCAACGGACCAATTATTCCGCTTTCGCCAATAATTCAAAAAAAGTTTTAACAGTGATCAATTCTAATTCTGAACTTTCTCACACAGCAACGATTATGGCTACTGGCGCGAACTTTGCAGATTATTCCACTGGCGGCCCAGCTCCCTTGGAAGGAGATCGCGTGACGCAGGTTAAGGTTGGCCTTAGTAAAATCAAAGCTGAGGGATTCAGCGGCACAGCCGCTTTAGAAGTCTTAATGCAAAGTATTACGATCTTCCAAGCCTATGCGTCGGTCTACGAAGCCATCCAACACGAGTCGATCAAGGACTACCTCCCTTTCAATGGAGTCCTTTTCCCTCTTGCGAGCCTCTATTTAAAGTTTGGAGAGCTTCTCGTCTTGATTGAAAAGTGGCAGTTAGCGCGTGGAACAGAAAACGAGAAGGCTTCCGTCGTGGATGTTGTAGGAGCTGTTGCTTCTTGCCTTTTGTATGCAGCTCAGATTTTTGTCTTTCTTTCAGCGACAAAACTTGCAATTACGTTTCAAGCAGCACTCAGTACCGTGATCTATGCTTCGACGTTCTTTCAGCTTTTTAACTCAGAATTTAACGCTGAGGACGCTATGCGAAAAAATGATCACACGCGCCCAACAGTCCGTTTAAAGGTATAACCTCCTCTACGCAGAGGATATGAACCTATCCAGAATTAAAGATACTTCTTTAATTCTGAATAGGTTCATCGATTCAAAGTTTAACCCCGGAGTGCCACTTATTTCGCTGCAGAGGCAAATAGAATTGACGTAGATATAAGATGAGCGCCGAGCTAAGGTGGTTCACCTTAGCGAAGGGGCGAAGCGAAGTAGATGCGTTGATTCTAGAAGCCTTATGCAGCGCTAAAGAGAAAAATAAGTAGCACTTCGGGTTTTAAAGCTAGCTCCATAATTTTCCTTCTTTTATAAGGAGGACATGAACAGCTATTCCCTCTTTGCAATCAGTTTTTCTCTTTTCCTCTTAATGGATCCCATTGGGAATATCCCCGTATATCTTGCGATCTTAAAAGATGTGAAAGCAAAACGGCAAAAGAAGATCATTATCCGTGAACTTTTGATTGCGCTTGCCGTGATCATCGTTTTTACATTTGTTGGGGAGCATCTGTTAGACATTCTTGGCGTTGGGCAGGAAACGATTCTCTTATCTGGAGGGATTATCCTTTTTATCATTGCGCTCAAAATGATTTTCCCCAGTGGAAAAGAGGGGGCGTACGAAAGTCCAACGAAAGGAGAACCGTTTATCGTTCCCCTCGCTATTCCTCTGGTTGCGGGCCCCTCTGTTCTCGCTGCTGTAATGATCTATTCGCATCGAGAATCCCTTTCCCTTCTGATGACAGCGATTGTCCTTGCTTGGGTCATCTCAACCCTCATCCTCCTTTGCGCTCCTTATCTAAAGAAAATCCTTGGCATTCGGGGAATCACTGCTTGCGAGCGCCTCATGGGGCTTCTTCTAACCCTTCTGGCTGTCCAAATGTTTTTAGAAGGACTCTCGCTCTACCTCCAGAAATAGAATTTCTGTTATTCTATTTACCATGAATATCAAAATGATTCTTGCCTATGATGGGACCGACTTCTTAGGGTGGCAACGTTCGAGCGACGGGCCCACAATTGAAGAGACAGTTCAAACGGTCTTGGAACAGATTTATCAACACCCTATGATGTTACAAGCGGCATCGCGAACGGATCGTGGGGTCCACGCAGCCAGGCAAGTGGTGAACTACCGGACAGAAAAACGACTCGACTTGAATCGCCTTCTGATTAGCTTAAATCAGCTTCTTCCGAAAGCGATCCGTGTCCTTGCCCTCGAAGAGGCGCCAGAAACGTTCCATCCAACCTTAGATGCAAAGGGGAAAATCTACCACTACGAGCTCTACCAAGGAGCGGTCCAATCCCCTTTTAGCCGCCACCTTTCCTGGCATATCCACACTCCCCTCGATCTCGATCTGATGCGGGAGGGAGCCCGGAGCCTTGTAGGAAGACATGATTTTGCCTCCTTCACCAATCGCCAAGACCCCCGCCCTACCAACACAATCCGCACCCTTAGACGACTTGATCTCTTTGAAGAAGGGTCCTCTATCCGCTTCGAGGTGGAGGGAGATAACTTCCTCTATAAAATGGTCCGGAACCTTGTTGGGACCCTTGTCTACCTAGGCCTAGGGAAGCTCTCCCTAGAGCAAACAAACGCTCTTCTGACGGAGCACGATCGAACGATTGCAGGGATCACCGCTCCCGCACACGGCCTCACCCTCTACAACGTTAATTACTAAACTCAAAATCTGAATCTATCTTACTATCAATTATTTAGTGTAAAAACCTAATCAATATGTTGATCAATTCAACCTATTCAGCTAATATGTTCATTTTAGTAGTGATTTTTCAACATATGAAACATTTTGATCCGAAAGTACCTTATAACGAACTCTCTAAGCTACCCCCAAATATAGAGTTAGAAACCCCTAACATTTTAAAATCCTGTATTCGGGCAAATCGAGAGCTAGCTAAGTTGAAAGTTGCGGAGAGACTAATCCCCAACCAAACCGTGTTAATCAACTGTATCCCCCTACTAGAGTCACAGGCAAGTTCTGCAATAGAAAATATTGTGACAACAACCGATGAGTTATTTGAGCATGCTCAAGATTCTTCCCATTCTATGTCTCCTGCAGCTAAGGAAACCCTTCAGTATAGACAAGCTCTTCACCAAGGATATTTATCTCTTAAAGAACGCCCGCTTAGCCTTTCGATGATCTGTGATATTTGCTCTGAAATTCGACGTATAGAAACAGATGTCAGAAAAATCCCAGGAACAACGTTAGTGAATGATTCAACAGGAGAAAAAATTTACACTCCTCCTGAAGGAGAAGAAACACTAAAAGAGCTATTAACAAATTGGCAAAACTACATCCATCAAGATGATGACGGCATTGATCCTCTCATAAAACTTGCAGTACAACACTATCAATTTGAGGCCATCCATCCTTTTGCTGATGGAAATGGAAGAACAGGACGTATTGTGAATTTATTATATCTAATTGAGAAGGGCCTTTTAGACACGCCTATTCTTTACCTTAGTGGTTATATCATCCAAAATAAACTCGAATATTACACAAAGCTTCTCAGAGTAACAACCCACGGAGCCTGGACAGAGTGGGTTCTCTATTTTTTGGATGGAATTTACGAAACATCAAAATGGACAATGTCCAAAATTTTCACAATCCAAGAATTAATGGAAGAGTCCTCTGTCAATATCAAATCGAAAGCGCCTTCCATCTACAGCAAAGAACTCATCGAGTTACTGTTTACACAGCCTTATGTACGCATACAGAATTTAATTGAATCAAGTGACATTGGGAGATTTACAGCCTCAAAGCGCCTCAAAATATTATGTGATATCGGTTTTTTGGAGGAAGTGAAAAGAGGAAGAGAGAAGCTTTTCATCAATCACCAATTCCTCAAAATACTGAAGAAAAAATAGGTTGCGAGAGAGCGCATTTTTTCCTATACTTTTTCCTATGATAGCAAGAAATGATCCCTGCTGGTGTGGAAGTGGAAAGAAATGGAAAAAATGTCACCATCCCCTCCTCCCTCCTCAAAATTTTGAAACGACGAAGGCAGAGTACTTCAAAAGGTATGAGATTATTCTCAAGACCCCGGAGCAAATCGAGGGGATTCGCGCCGCTGGAAACCTCGCTGCAACCATTTTGAAAAAGGTGTGCGCCAAAGCAAAGAAGGGTGTCACAACGGAAGAGCTCAATGCTTATGCAATGGAGCTTCACAAGGAAGCTGGCGCTAAACCTGCCCCTCTCGGATATGGTCATCCTCCCTTCCCTAAAGGGATCTGCACTTCGCTCAATGAGGTGATTTGCCATGGTATTCCGAATGATCTTCCCCTTGAAGAGGGAGACATCATGAATATCGATGTGACTTCAATTCTGAATGGGTATTATGGCGACTGCAGCGCAATGGTAACGATCGGCAACATCTCTGAAGAGAAGCAAAAGGTGGTCGATGTCTCGTATGAGTGTCTAATGAGAGCGATTAAGATCTTGAAACCTGGCGTATTGGTCTCAGAGATTGGCCAAGTTATCGAAGATTATGCAAGCGGAGAGGGGTGCAGCGTTGTCAATCAGTTTGTCGCTCATGGCGTTGGCGTTGACTTTCATGAAGCCCCGCAAATTCCCCATTGCTATAATAGCACAGATATTCCCCTTGCGGCAGGGATGACGTTTACGATCGAGCCGATGATTAATGCCGGTGTGCGTGAAGGAAAAATCGACCCGAAGGATCATTGGACGGCGCGAACACTCGACGGGAAGGCCAGCGCGCAGTGGGAGCATACACTTCTGATCACTGACGAAGGGTACGAAATCCTCACCCTTCCCTAAGAGACTATCTCTAAAAAACGGGAATTCGCCTTAAGAAGTATAGGATCCTTTCTCTTGCAGTCCTTTTTTCAGGATAAAGATCTCCCTCTCAATTCCCACAAGTTCTGACTTCGTTCTCTCAAGCATCGCCTTTTTCTCTTTAAGCTCCGCTTCAGGAGCTCCTTTGAGCGCTTGGTAATCGTGAAGCATTTGATCGTAAGCCTTTTTGATGACCGCTTTATCCTGCTCAAGGGTTT
Organism: Chlamydiales bacterium; assembly: GCA_024233515.1. Lineage (GTDB taxonomy): Bacteria > Chlamydiota > Chlamydiia > Chlamydiales > Simkaniaceae > Neptunichlamydia. Next base: position 154,613 of record JACKPO010000002.1, on the reverse strand, counting down.
TTAGGATATTTGTTTTGTCCTCAGGCGGCGGTGGGGGCTGGAGAGGTTGCCCCTCTTTCTTCTGCGCTTTGAAGTAAGCGCGCGCTTTTTCCACTTGTTTTTGGTAGGTCTCCGCAAGGAGCTTGGCTTGATAGACCTCAACGCGCAGTTGATTGAGCTCTTTTAAACGCTCTGTTGCAATCTCTTCGATTGAGCGGTGCTCAACCGTGAGCTGCGCCATCCTCTCTTCAAGTTTTTCGAGATCATCTTGCGCCTGCGAGAGCTCATGCTCTCTATCGATAACTTCCTGCGTTAAGGTTTCAGATTGTTTCATCGCTTTATCGCTCTCTAAACGGCTTGCATCAACGAGAGTGAGAAGAACCTCCCCTTCATCACGAGAAGAGGAGAGCTCATCTTTCAAAGTATCGATTTCGTTCTCATAGGACCGTTTTTCGGTTGCTGTTTTCTCTTCAAAACTATTGAGAGAAATATGGAGTTCTTGAAGAGCTTTTTCTTTCGCTTCTTTTTGCTTGGCGTAGTAGCTTTTGAGTTCTTCCATGGAGAGGAAGGAGATGGTCAGCCCTAAAGCAAGGGAACAACCCCACCCAAGTTTCCAAAGAAACGCATCGTGGTGCCCTAAAAAGTAGTTAAAGGCAAAATAGACGACAAACACCATAAGGGTCAGAGAGAGGCCGCTAAAGCGGTATTTCCAAGAGAGGACAAATCCCATGACTGTGAGTAAAGGGAGGTAGGGATTCGAAAAGTTGGGGATCGCAACGATCAGTGTGAGCATCACAAGAAGAGGCCCTAGCAGCATCCAAAAGAGGGGTTTTGTTTCAGATGCAGAAAAATCTGCCCACTTTTTGATAATTTCGTTCATTTTAGCCATGGTTTTCCCCTTGCGCAAAGAGCTCGAGGACCTGCGTGATCGATAAAAACCCTTCCTTAAAGCGATCGAGCCCAAAACACTCGTTGGGAGCATGCATTTTATCCGATCCGAGACCCACACCCATCATGACAAGCTCTCCTCCACATGCTTTGGCAAGCATCCCTGCAATAGGAATCGTTGCACCACAAAGCTTGCGGCGACAGGTTGTCTGGTAAATTGTCTCATAAGCTTTAGCTGTGAGTTTCACTGTTTTGGAATCGGGCGCTGTCATGACTCCAGGTGTCCCATGTCCTTTTTCTAACTTTATCTCTATACCTTCTGGGAGATTTTTTTTCAAAAAGGTCTCAAGCGTACTCATCACATGCGCGGGGTCTTGGTTGGGAACGAGGCGACAAGAGAGTTTAACCATTGCCTTGGAAGGGATAATCGTTTTGAATCCTTCGCCAGTATACCCACTTTCTAATCCATTGATCTCAAGCGTGGGGCGAATCCAGTTGGACTCTAAAAGAGAATAATCTCCCTCTCCTTGAAAGGCGCGCGGTTCAAACGGTTTTGCTTCTTCCTTTAGGTCAGAGTCCCAATCAAACACCGCATGTTCTTCCTTTGTGAGCTCTTTCACCCCTTCATAAAATCCAGGAACCGCAACTTCTCCTTTTTCGTTCCACATTTTGGAAAGACAAGTCGCAAGGGCGCGCGCAGGATTGAGAACCACTCCCCCAAAAACTCCTGAGTGAAGATCTGCATTGGTATTACGCACTGTCACGTTGAGGTTCATGACACCACGGATCCCTAGGGTCACCGCAGGAACCCCTTTGGCATACATATCAAGATCAACAATGAAAACACTCTCTGCTTGAAGCTCTTTTTTCTTTGTATCGAGCAGTTTTTCAAGACCAGAACTTCCAATCTCTTCCTCTCCCTCAATCAAGACTTTGATGTTGAGTTTTTTTTCTTTAGCAAGTTCTAAAAAAGCGCGAATGGCAATCAGAGTATAAAAACTTTGCCCTTTGTTATCGATTGCCCCACGGGCATAAACGACACCTTCTCGCACTTCTGGCTCAAAGGGTGGGCTTTTCCACTCATCGAGGGGCGCCTGGGGTTGGACATCATAATGACCATAAAAAAGGAGCGTCGGTCCCTTTCCCCCTTGATAGGAACCAAAAACGGTGGGGTGACCTGATGTTTCCCAACACTCGGTTTTTAACCCGCAGGATTCCATATAACTCATGAGCCAATCCTTGCAGGCAAGAAGATCTTGTTTGTGGGCGGGATCTGTGCTCACACTGGGAAACTTAAGGTAAGAAAAAAAGTCTCCCAAGAGAGCCTCTTGGTTCTTTTCAAACCAAGCAGCATATTGATCGATCATTGCTTTTCCTTTTGCTCCCTTTAGGGTACAAAAGATGAGGATTTAAACGAAATAGTTCTCTGCACTTTTCATTAAGAAGGCAATGAGATCACGATCCCCTTCATAATCCATTTCAACATCCATCTTTCCTTCTTTCGAAGGTTCAGTACAGGTAATTAAAAGAAAAGAAAGTCCTTCGCGTGCTAGGGCTTCTTTTAACTTCGAAATATTTCCGAGTTCAAAGTTTGGACGAACAACTTTTGACATACTAACCATTGGGTTTTATCAAAAAAACGAACGTAGTTTTTGCACATAGCCAATTTATATGCAATCAAAGTGACAAAGATAATTAATTAAAATATTCTTTCGATTATAAAGGTGGATAAAAATGACAAAAGAGTGGTATGATTGGTCATATCTGAGGAGGACGTTATGTTGAGAAGAATTGCCCTTTTTCTACTGATTAATTGTTTGGTGGTTTTCACGATTTCTGTCGTGTTATCGCTTCTAAATGTTAAACCGTATCTCACCCGTTACGGACTTGATCTGACTTCACTCATGATTTTCTGTTTGGTCTGGGGAATGGTCGGTGCGCTGATCTCTCTTGCTCTCTCACGTAAAATGGCGAAGTGGATGATGCGAATTCAAGAAGTGACTCCAAGCGGTCCTCATGCCGATCTCTATCATCTCGTGGCCCGCCTTGCGCGCGATGCGAATCTCCCAGCTGTTCCTGAAGTGGGAATCTTTGACTCCCATCAAATGAACGCCTTCGCAACAGGTCCGACAAAAAGACGTTCTCTCGTTGCAGTTTCAACAGGTCTTCTAAGCCGAATGGAGAAAACAGAACTCGAAGCTGTTCTCGCTCATGAAATTTCTCATATCAGCAATGGGGATATGGTTACGATGACCCTTATCCAAGGAATCGTTAATGCCTTTGTGATGTTCTTGGCGCGTGTTTTTGCCTATGCCCTCTCTTCTCTTGGACGCTCGAATAACCAACGCTCTTCTTACATGAGTTACTATCTCTTTACGATTCTCTTTGAAGTGGTCTTTATGTTACTGGGAATGATGGTCGTCTGCACCTTCTCTCGCTATCGCGAGTTTCGAGCAGATCGAGGCGGCGCCATCCTCACCCGAAAAGAGTCTATGATTGCTGCCCTAGAAAAACTTAAAACAGAGCGCATCGCTAAAGAGAAAAAGAAATCCCCCCTTAACGCGTTGATGATCTCTCTTCCAGAGCGAGGGGTTCTCTCACTGCTGGCAACACACCCGCCGTTAGAGAAGAGAATCGAGCGGTTAAAAGAGCTCTGATAAACATCACGTACGATTGAACTATGGGATCTGTGGAGTCTTGGATTGCAGCAGCATCATCTTGATGGATGAATCGCGTCGGATCCAAATATCCTCGATTCACAAGGTCCATTAGAAGCTCTTTCTTTCCCAATAGGTACAAACCAAAAAGGAGAGAGGGAGGATAACCCGCTTTAATTTTCTCTCGGACCGGCTCTCGAATTTTCTCATCCAGTTCGTGAAAATCGACCCCTTTCTCTCCAAATTTCAGAAGCTCTTCATCTAAGCCCCAGTCGTATGTCGAGGTAGAAATTTTAAAGAGGATAAACTGCCCTGCAATCGAGCTCCACACCCCCTTTTTTCGTTCTGGGTTATCTGTAAATTGATTGAGGCAATGGTCAAACTTCTCAAATCCGATCTCTTGATAAGCTTCAAAATACTTTACAGGATCAGCTCCATGATTGACCGCTACCGTTTTTAAAACGTTGTCCTGGCGCTTCTTCACTAAAAACTGACGCAATAAGTGCCTTGGATGGTCTTGAAACTTTATTTTCTTCGCGTGGGCATCCTTGAGGGTTTCTTGAAGGTTAGGGAGATAGCGATCTTTCAAATACTCATCATCCCAAGCTTTTTCTGCAAGATCTCCCCACCCTTTCTCGAATAGATAAGACAAAAAATCCTTTCCCTCATATTCAACCTTTCGATCAATTCTCATGTCTAAAAGAGCAGAGACCAGCTCTCTATGTTCTGCCCTAAGGAGCGGAGGTAAGTTTTCTTTGCGATCGAGCTGCATGAGTAGGGCTGCAAAGGCCCACTTCCCTTCAGTGATAGCTTTCTCAAGGTCGCTTGGTTGATAGAGCCTTAACATCAAAACAGCCCAAGGCTTGTCTTTTTTCTTTATTTCCCCTTTGTTTAAGATCCGTTGGTTTGTCAGGTGATGAAAAAGATGTTCAAGGAGAGATTTTCCCTCATGGACCATGGTCATATCGGCGCCGTTTTCAAGAAGGAGGGTGATCACCCGGGGATTCTTTGCTTCAAAAAGGAGCACTGGGTCGAAAGGGACCTTTGCCCTTAAGTAATACTCGACGTCCCCTTCTCTTCCCTCTCTGATGGCTTGCTCAAGAAAATGGGGGGACTGCGCTATGTGTCTAAAGACTCGGAAAACAGCAACCGCGATGATCGAAACGGTAAAGAGGAGGGCAAGAGCAGGTTTTGCGATTCTTCTTACAAGGGAGTACGCCCCTTGAGAGAGGTTTGAATGCGTGTAAAGAGATATTTTTGAAATTGCCCCAACCATCATAAACCATTTGAATTTTGGAAAGAGAATACCATGAGGGGAGGATTAAAACAATCGATTACATCCTTGAATTTGCCCCGAGGGCCGGTATGGCAAAAAAGGATCTAGCTGAATAGGATGTGGGTGGCTGGCGGAATTCTAGATGCCCCATATCCTTAAGGAGGAGCACTAGAACAAAGGGATGGATCACCTCAGGAAGAAGGTAACCATAGGTCTCGTCAGAAAGGGGGCGAATTTTAGGGGCTAAAAAGCTTTTTTTGAACTGGGTGAAATAGTCTGCAAGGGTCAGTCCCTCTTGAGGAATAGAGTATTCCGGATCGATGGGTCGAAAGATCTCTTCAACTCTCTCTTTAGAAAGCTTTTGATCCTCGTAGCACTTTTTAGGACCGATTCTCTCCTTCATTTTTGCTTCTAAGGCTTGAATTTCGGGGAACCGTTTTGCATACGCATCAATCATGGCGTCAAAGAGAAGCTCATTGAAATCGTTTTCTTTTTGGGTTCTTTTCTTCCCTTCGCGGACGCATTCTAGGAGGGCATCCGCGAGAGCTCTGGGAGTGTACTCTTTTAGAAACGCTGAAACGGCAGCAAAGGGATCGGTAAATTGATAGTATTCGGGTTCGGTCCCATTTAGGCCACGAAAAGAAAAGATCTTCTCAGGCTTTGTTTCAACAATGGCCATGGAGTCAAAAAGGTGGAAGACTAGGTTTTCTCGAGCATGAATACATCCACCTGCCTCTTTATAGGCAATGGCTGTGATTGTCCTTGTACGAAGATCTGCAAAGCGGCAATCCACCTGTTTTTCGAAAGTGGGAACGTCAATGGGGTCCCCTTTCAGCCGTTTGATCGCTGCATCGAAGACCTCATTATACCGCCCAGGGCAAAGGAGGCAGGTTTTCGCCATCTCAATGAGGACATTGGCTTTATCGCGGGAAAGAGCTCCTCCCTCATCGCTTTGCTTTAAATAGTAAAGGATCCACTGAACTTGCCGATGATAGCCCACTTGTTGCGTTGGGGTCAAAGAATAGACCATTTTTCCTTTCTGAATCGCATCCATAATGTTACGGAATCCTCTCTTGAGCTCCGTCGGGGTGTAGTCCTTGACCACATCAAGGGTATCTCGAAGGGCTAATGGAGCAACATAATGGGGGCGAGTTGGATGATCGAAATTAATCCGCTCAAATAGGCCTGTGAGCTCACTAAGACTTGATAACTCGGGAGGATCCTCTGTTAACTGCTCCTCCTTCTGCAGCTCTTTTGCGCTCGTAAAATGACTTGGTGGGATTCGATACAGCGCATTCCAAATCCAATGGGTATTGATCCTTGGAAGAGCCCGTTTAAGATCGAGGTAGGCTTCATAAACCTCTTCGAAAGAACGACTCTCGATGAAGGCTTGAAGCCGCTTTTCGTTTTGCATTGCAATGATGGTTTCTAAAGGATGATGAGTGTAGGGCTGATATTGGATGCTCGCAACCTCATCTTTCGATCCTTCATACCCCATACGGATCAGGAAACTCTTATATTGATCCAAACAAGAGGAAAAGGTGTCTCTCGTTAGAAAATGGCCAACCTCAAAAGTACCATTCTTCACAAGGTCATGCGCAACAGATTCCTTCTCCATCAAAACAAGAAAACGGACAAGATGTTGCCACATCCACTCAGTTCGTATCTTGGGAAACGCTTTCTTCAATGCCTTTTCATGCTCAAGGATCTTGTCAATTCCGACCGACCAACATAAAAGGTGAATTCCTTCTCGATCCATTTTTAAGACCAGAGGTTCAAGAGGATTTGTTGTTCTAACCTTGTCTAAATGAAGTGTCTTTCTCCCCTCTTCAAAGGGAGCTCCCATCCGGATCAAAAAGGCAGCAAAGCGGTGGTCATCTTTCGCAATCGCATTCTTATAGACCTCTTTTTCAAGATAGGATGCATCGAAATAGTCTACGGCTAACTCTTCAAAGCCATTTTCAACAAGATATTCTAGAAACGATTGTTCATCATAGGAGCGACGGAGATCTGCTCCATGATCAATGAGCGCTTTTAAGATCTTGGGATTCTGTGTTCGATAAATAAGCGGCTTTGTATCTCCAAAATTATTGGGATTCACCCCGACCTTCAGATAGAGGGTTACCTTTTCCTCGTCACCCTTTTCAATCGCATCGCGGAGCGCTTCTTGATAGCTCGTTGTGATATAAACAAGGATATGGAGAGCGATCTTCCCGATAAGGGGACAGAGAAGAACCAACCCCAAGGCGGCGTAGCCCACCCGCTCTTTTAGAGCTTGGGGATCGGTCCAGGCCCCGTCGATGACCTGAGCATGGAACAGGGAATAGATCCCCTCCTGAGCAGGTTCGATAAGGAGAGGATAGAAGGGAGAGGCCCCAGAAATTAACCGGCAATCAAAAGCTGTCATCATACCCCAAATTTTCGTTGGAGATTATATTAAAAGAGCCTTTGGATGGGAAACATTATTTAGAGTTCCATCCCCATTGAGTGTAAAGACTTTATTTGGATGGACTCGCTCTGTCAGACTGGCTAAGCTATCTGACTGAATGACAATGAAGTCAATTTCATGAAGAGAAGAAAGAAGAGAAAGATAATCTTCATCAGGATCGGAATCGATGAGATAAATCATCAATCTTTCGGTCGGAGATTGTTTAGAAAGTTTTTGAATGTGGGAGAAAAGGCGACTCGAAACCCCCGATTGGGTATCGATCCCCAGAATCGTGAGCTTTTTTCCTTCGAGGGCTTGTTCCAGGGCAAAGAGGTGATTTTCGTCAAAAATTTTATTGCTCACGTTCGTCTCGAGGAGGCGCTCTGCTAGCTCAGATAAGGAGACACGAACGCAACCCAGCCGTTCGATGGCAATCCCTGCTGCAATATTGCAAAGCTCGAGCCCCTCTTTAATATTCAGCCCTGAAGCAAAGGACATGGTTGTCATCGCAAGAACGGTATCCCCCGCCCCCGTGACATCTTTCACCTCTTTTGACTTCACGGGGAAATCAAACCGCTCTTGAGATTTTTCAAAAAGAGAAATCCCATGCTCTGAACGAGTCACCATGATCATCTCTGTCGCCGTTTGCGTAAGGAGGGAAGATCCCACTTCATCAAGAGAGGAATCGCTGGGGAGTTGTGAGGCAGCCACAGCCTCTTTATAGTTGGGTTTAATCATTGTCGCACCCCGGTACTTCGAGAAATCATCTCCCTTAGGATCGACGATCGTAGGAATGCCTCGCTCCTTGGCGAGTTGAATCACTGTTTGAAGAAGAGATTTCGTTAAAAATCCTTTGGCATAATCAGAGATCGCGATCACCTCAATCTGAGGGAAAATCGCCAGGATATATTCAACTACTTGAGCTTCGATCTCTTTGGAGAGTGGGGTCACACATTCTTGGTCTACCCGAATGAGCTGTTGAGAGTCAGCAATCAACCGATTTTTTAGTGGAGTACTTACCCCTTCTTGAACAAAAATTCCTGAGGTATCGACTCCCTCCTTTTCAAGGAGCTGTTTCAGGCGGAGCCCTTCTTTATCGTCTCCAACGCGACCAACAGCGAACACTTCCGCACCAAGAGCGAGAAGGTTGAGGACAACGTTTCCAGTTCCACCAGGAAGGTCTTCAGACTTCTGCACATGGAGGATTGGCACGGGAGCTTCAGGAGAGATGCGTTGTACACGTCCTGTTGTGTAGGTATCGAGCATAAAATCGCCCAAAACCAAAACCTTGGCAGGCTTTAGTCGACTAAAAGAACCAAGAAGTTTTACCATCTTTCGTCCTTGAGAAGGTAGTTTTTAACATAATCTTCGATTGCACCCTCAAAGGTGTACTCATTTTCAAAGGTCAGTTTCTTCTCTTTTGCCGCATTTTGGAATTTTTTCATAGCAGCGCAGGTATAATTTTGATATTTGCCAATGAGATCTTTCGGCATGGGAACATAGTCGATATTAACCTCTTTGCCTAGCGCTTTAAACACATTTTTTGCCATGGCGTTCCACGTGTTTGCTTCGCCACTCCCCGCATTGAAGAGTCCACAAAGGTCATTATCGAGGAAAAAGGTTGTTAGTTTGACAGCATCTTTGACGTAGTAAAAGTCGCGACACTGATCGCCATCCCCGAATTTTTCGGGCTCTGAAGATTTGAAAAGGGAAATTTTTCCCGTTTTCTGAATCTGATCAACCATGTGCATCACCATGGAGGCCATCCGCCCTTTGTGATACTCATTGGGCCCAAAGATATTAAAATATTTTAAGCCAACAACTTTATTCAGTACCCCTTGCTCTTGGAGCCACTTATCGAACATCTGTTTTGAAAAACCATAGATGTTGAGGGGTTCCAAGGCATCCAGTTTTGATTCATCGTCTTCAAATCCGAGCGTTCCATCTCCATAGGTCGCTGCCGATGAGGCGTAGATAAAGCGATGATTGTGCTCTAAGGCATATTCCGCAAGCTTAACCGAAAACCGGTAGTTAGTCTTCATGAAATAGTCGCCATCAGTCTCTACGGTGCTCGAGCAGGCCCCTAAATGAACAAAGGCTTCCACTTCTTGCTCTCGCCCTTCGAGAAAATCAAAAATTTCCTCTCGAGAAATAAAGTCGACATACCGCTTATGACGGAGGTTTTTCCACTTCACACTTTCTCGAAAATCATCGACGAGAAGGAGGTTGCGATATCCCTTGTCATTGAGCATCCGCACAACGCCCGATCCAATGAATCCAGCAGCGCCTGTGATTACAATCAGTTGATCATCATAAAGCTTCGTTTTCATCACCCCAATCATACTCGAGAGATGACTATTTTGGAAGGACTTCCTCCATCTTTTGAAAAAGATGAGACAGAAGATCGTCAACATATCCTTGGAATGCGGGATCGTTTGCAAATGTGGGAAGAAGATAACTCCAATCATAGAGAGTTTGACTTGTGATACCAAAGGCCTCAGCCTTGAGATATGAGAGTCCCCATAATGGCCAGTTAGGGCGGGCTTGCATCGATCCCCAAACAATCCAGTGCCACTTGTTGATCATCGCATCCGTGGTGTATTTTTTTTCTTCTTCGTGCGCCTCTCTAAAAAGAGCTCCCCACTTTCGTCCATCATAATCGAGAATCTCTTCTTCAATAAATTTTAGAAGAGTCGCCTCTTTTCCATTTGCATAGGGAATCACTTTTTCATATATCCCAGAGCGAACAACAAAGGCCTCGCGCACCCCATCGACCCAATTATGAAACTTCATCCCCGCTAAAAAAGGCGAGGGACACTCCCAGATTTCTAGCAAGCTATCCACTGGAAAATGTGTTTTTTCTCGGGGGAAATGGGTGATATAGCGGATATCGGGAAAGAGAGTCCCGACAAGAAACTCCCCTGTCTCTTTTTCATCATATCTCCGTTTGAGGCAATATTCCTCTCCGAGATAGAGGTGGGTCATGGGGCCCGCAGCAAAGGCGGTTGAACAGAGAAAAATTAAGAGGGCTCGTACCATTGTTTATTCCTTGAAAGGTATGACGTTTCCCAAAATTGGATGCCTGGAAGAGAAGGCTCATTAACAGGGCCGATACAGAAAAACCCCGTTCCGCTTCCTGTCATCACGACCGTTTCAAATCCAAGATTATAAAGTCCCTCTTTCAGATCAAAAAGGTCGGGCCGAAGAGCAAAAGCGGCGTATTCAAGATCATTCACCCCCTCCAACTTCCCAGCAATCGCACTCCCCAGGAGTTGTTTTGGGTCGATATCATTCACATTCGGTTCGCAGTGCCGGTAGACAAGAGGGGTCGAAAGACCTCCTTTGGGTTTCGCTAAATAGAGGGTCACTTTTTCAAGGGGTGGAAGGGAAAAAATTTCTTCCCCCCTTCCTGTTGCATAGGCGGTTCCCGTTGAAAAGAAAAAAGGAGCGTCGGAAGAAATCTCTCCTGCCCACGTTCGCAGGACTTTTTCTTCTATTTTTTGACCACTGAGTTCATTTAACGCCCAGAGGGTTGTCGCGATATTTCCACTTCCTCCACCGAATCCTCCTTCAGCAGGAATCTGCTTCTCCACATGAATGGCAACAGGGGTTTGGTACCCTGTCTTTTCACGGAAGAGGGAGCGCGCCTTATGGATAAAATTACGCTCATCAGTAGGGATTGTGGGATCTGTCAGGATAAGAGAGTCCTTGGCACCCTCCGTAATCGTGAGGGTATCGCCAAGGGAGATGGCTTGCATCAGACTTGCAATCTCATGAAAGCCATCATCGCGTTTATTTAGAACGCGAAAAAAGAGATTGAGTTTTGCGGGTGAAAATAACTTCACTACTCTTTTGAGCGCTCTTCGAGCTCTTCTTTCATCTCTTTTACACGTTCACTGCGCATAGGAAGATCTTCGATTGCTTCTTCTTGTGCACTAGCATCTTCCACAGCCTCTGCACCTTCTTCCACAACTTCAACATTCTTCTCAGGTTCTCTGACCTTTGTCTCGCCATCGACCTTGAGCTTGAAGGTTGCAGGAACATCTTCCTTAAGCTTCAGTTGAATCTCATGCACACCAAGCGTTTTGATCGGCTTAGGTAATACAACATTCTTCCGCTCAAGTGTTACACCTTCCTGCTCATCAAGAATCTTTACGATATCAACTGCAGCAACTGAACCGTAGAGGTGTCCCTGCGTATCGTTTTTCACTGTGATTGAAAGAGTTTTATCTTTGAGACGTGCAGCTAAAGCTTCCGCATCTTTCTTATCTTCCGCGGCTTGAATTTCACGCTCTTTGCGCAATTTTTCCTGCATACGGATCGTTCGTTTGTCAGCAATCACAGCCTTCTTCAGTGGAAGAAGAAAGTTTCTGACAAATCCTGGTTTTGCACTTGCAAGCTCTCCCTTACGTCCCAGGTTAGTGACGTCTTCAAGAAGGAGGAGCTCAGTTTTAGAACTTTTACTCTGTTTCATGAATCCTACTCCTCTGCAACGAATGGCAGTAGCGCCATATGTCTTGCTTGTTTAATCGCTTTTTTCAGCAATTGCTGATAGTGGTGAGAAACACCAGTGATCCGACGTGGAAGAATTTTCCCTCTCTCGGTGATGAATTTTTCTAGTGTTTCGACGTCTTTGTAATCAATTGCCTTCAAACCAGAGGCTTTGAAGGGGCATGATTTCCGTTTTTTAAAGCCGAAGCTCGGTCTTTTCGCCATAAAATTGCTCCTTTTAAGCTTCTACGAGGGGTTTATGTTCGATTTTCTCGAGCACCTTTTCCGCACGCATTGTGACGTAGCGGATAAGGTCTTCGTTTAGGTGGTACTCTTTCCACATCTCTTCCAAAAGGGTTGGATTCACAGAGAAGTAAAGAAGAAAATATTGTCCTTGCTTATGTCCATCGATTTCGTAAGCAAGTTTTTTTCGTCCCATCTCATGGATTTTGTGGATTTCACCCCCACTTTCCTCGATGGTTTTTGTGATGCGCTCTAAAGCTTTTTTCAGAGCATCTTCACTGAGTGATGCATTTAAAATATACATCCCTTCATAGAGTCTTAACTCTTGTTTGCTCATGCATGTTCCTTGCGTTCTTGAAATAACCACTCTTCAATAAAGTTGATCGCTTGAGTCGTCATTTCGGGGATTTTTTCTTGTTCTTCCTTAGTAAAAGGGGCTAATACATAGTCTTCAAGATAACCAATCGTTGGTTCATCAATGCCTAATTTCAGGCGTTGATACTCCTGTGTTCCTAATTGCTCTTCGATATCTTTGAGGCCGTTGTGACCTCCTGCACTCCCTTTTTCGCGGAACCGAAGGATCCCAAAGGGAAGAGCAATATCATCGGAGAGAATCAGAACATCCTCGCAGGGAATCTTGAAAAATTGCATTGTTTTTCTGACAGCCTGTCCAGAGAGATTCATATAGGTCGTTGGGAAAAGGAGAAAAAGTTTTTTCCCTTTCCAGTCACCCTTGGCAATCTCTCCGCCAAGATCACGCTCATTCTTAAACGAAAGCGCGCACTTTTGAGCAAAAGCATAAAGGACCATCTGCCCAAGGTTATGCCGGGTCATTTCATATTTTTTCCCGGGATTCCCTAGACCAACAATGAGAGCTTTTTCACTTTCGCTATTCACAGACCATTACCGTTTTGCAATCACAACGAGGATTTCTTTTGGTTTCGCTAGAAGGCGAACCGCCTCTCCTGCCTCAATATCAGAGACCCGCTTAGACTGACCGATTTCAAGACTCTTGATATCGATCTTAAAGTCTGCTGGGATATCTTCAGGTAAACAGCGGACCTCCACATGACGCTTCACTGGGCGAACAAATCCCCCAAGCTTCACACCCACACAGTCTGCTTCACCGATGCAGTTGATGGGGACTTTCACGTCCACAGTGGTCTTTGGTTCCAAAATTAAAAAATCAAGATGGATAACGTTATAAGTCGTTGGGTGATATTGAATCCCCTTCACGATCGCTTTCACTGTTTTTCCATCGACGTCAAGTTCAAAAACCGTTGTCGGAAGATATCCTTTTGGAAGCTTCCGTAGCACGGCTTCAAACTCGGCCCCTTTCACGGTGATTTTATCGCCTGGCTTACCTTGAGAGTAAACCGTTCCGGGGATATCACCCTGATGTCTGAGCTTTGTTAGCTCACTTTTTGTTTCTCCTGCCCGTTTGGACACTGCGAGTTTCATAGATCACTCCAGATTTATATTAATAAATGGGTCCTGAAAGTGAGGTTAAGAGCGAGGGCGGAAAAGTGAGCTGATCGACTCGTTATGAACGATGCACTCAATGGCTTTTCCAAAAAGCCCGGCTACAGAGAGGGTTTCAACAAGAGAAGGAGGTATCTCGTGGGGCAATGGGATGGTATTAGCAACAAAAAAGTGATCGATTTTCGATCTTTCAACCCACTCTCTTGAAAAGAGGGGGTGGGTCACTGCCGCAACGACGCGACCAGCACCTGCTTTTCTGACTGCCTCGGACGCTTTTTCAAGCGTCGATCCCGTGGAACAAATATCATCCACAAGGACCACATCCTTTCCCTGCACATCGCCAACAAGCGCATGTGTTTCCACATCCTTTGCACTTGTCCTTTGCTTATCAACAATCGCAAAAGAAGCTCCGAGTTCGCTCGCCATCAGACGAGCTAATTTGGCACTTCCAACATCGGGGGCGCAAACGACAAGATCTTTCAATCCCGTTTTCTGAATCGCTTTGGCAAAAAGACTTTGCCCATAGAGATTATCGACGGGGATATCGAAAAATCCTTGAATCTGCTCCGAGTGAAGATCCATCGTTACAACTCTCGTCACACCAGCTGTCTCCAGCAAGTTGGCAACAAGTTTTGCGGTGATGGGCACCCGTCCCTTATCCTTGCGATCTTGCCTTGCATACCCAAAGTAGGGAATAACAGCGACAATCGATCGTGCAGAGGCCCTTTTAAGAGCATCGATTAAGATCAATAGCTCCATGAGATAGAAGTTGGGTTTTTTTGCAATGCTTTGCACAACAAAAACATCCCGACCACGGACATTCTCTAAAATTTGAGCGCCTATCTCACCATCAGGGAATAATTCAATTTGAGCCTTCCCAAGACTGACGCCTAACTTTTGAGCTAATTCTTCCGAAAACTTCGGATGGGATGTTCCCGAGAAAAGCATAAAGTTGTCATTTGTCATGGGTGACTCTTCTAAAATTGGGGTGGGAGGATTCGAACCTCCGCATGCCGATACCAAAAACCGGTGCCTTACCGCTTGGCTACACCCCAGCAACTAAAACAAAAGGCCATCATAGCGAATTCAACCAATTCTTTTCAACCCTCAAAAAAGGCGTTGTCAAAAAATTTATAAAAGGCCTAACCTAAAATTTTATTACCTATCACGATGATTGAAGAATATGAAAAAGCTACTCTTTATTACAGGTCTTGTTTCCCAAGCGTTTCTTTTCGGCCATGCACCAGAACCCGAAAAGCCATGTCAAATTACTCCTCCCTATAGTCCCCTTTCTTCAAAAGTTGATTTTACGATCGATGTGGAGTTTCTCTATTGGTATGCCAATGTGACCGATCTCGATTATGCAATCAAACGGGAAGTGATTGAAATTCCCGATCCAATTGTTGATTCCCATGCGACAGTTGCAGCGAAGAAGGAACGTTTCGAAAACAAATGGGGGCCAGGGGTCCGTGTAGGTCTCGGTGTGATTGGATCAGAGGACGGATGGGATCTCTATGCTAATGGCTTTTACTTTGATGTGTCAACATCAGAGTCAAAAGACCTAAATCCTATCGCAAGCGCTCTCGATGTTAATGATCCAGGGGCTCAGTATTACTCCTCTCCATGGTTTTTCCTCGCTCCTAATTCAGGAAGCTTTGGAAACCCTTTTTCCTTTATCCCCTACTCTCATTTCAGTGCTCATTGGGACCTTGAGCATTACCAAATCGATCTCGAGCTAGGAAGAAAGTTCTGGATTAGCCAAAAACTCCTCTTAAGACCATTCATTGGAATTCGCGGTTTTCATTCAGAGCAAAACCTTAAGTTGCATGCATCCAGACCCCTTGGAGAATTCTTAGAAGAACAAGATGAAAAACTCAAAGCGAAACAAAAAAATTGGGGCGTGGGACTTCTTTCAGGTGTCAACACGACCTGGCAGCTCACTCCTAGATGGAGCATTTATGGAGATGCAAGTGTTGCTCTGACCTATGGCCGTTTAGACATTAAGGAAAAAGATAAAATCTTACAACGTAGAACGTTCCAAAATCCCGATACCCCTGAAGTCTCGATCAATACTGAAGTGACATTAAGAGATGCTTACTACAAACTTATGCCCCATGTTGACCTAGGCGCTGGGCTTCGTTTTGAAGATACCTTTAGCAACAACAAATATCGAATTCTCCTCAGCGCAGGTTGGGAATCCCATTTCCTCTTCGATTATAATGAGCTTCTCAGAGGAACAAACCCTAGTTCAGAAGCGACAGATCTCCCTTCTGCAAATGGCAACTTAACCCTATCAGGCTTCGTGTTACGAGGAAGGCTCGATTTTTAGATAAAGAAATAGAGATGTTGGAATG
Source organism: Chlamydiales bacterium (assembly GCA_024233515.1). GTDB lineage: Bacteria > Chlamydiota > Chlamydiia > Chlamydiales > Simkaniaceae > Neptunichlamydia. Next base: position 138,815 of record JACKPO010000002.1, on the reverse strand, counting down.
AAACAGAATCATCAATCAGGACTTAAGACCCAAATGAAAAAAATTGCACTTTCTGCATTGACTTTTCTCCCTATCCTAGCGCATGCAGCGATGGACTCAAGTCAAGACTCTCAAATGGGAGTTCCCCATGAAAGAGCATCGATTACACCCACCGTTGGATTCAGAAATGCGGAAAGACCTGCTGTCATTGTTGATGCAGAATTCCTCTGGTGGTATGGAGAAATCTCCAACCTATCTTATGCCATCAAACGAGAAGTTGTCCCCTTAGGGTTTGAAGCGCTTCCCACAGCTACTGGTATTGCTCCCGTTAAGAAGGAAGAGTTCGATTGGAATTGGAACCCTGGAGTTCGCTTAGGACTTGGTGTCATTTCCAGCCTGGATGGTTGGGATCTCTACGCAAATTGGACCTATTTTCACACCAGTGAGCATGAATCTAAGGATGTCGCAACTTTTGACTCCACATCTATTACCAATGCAGGAACTGAGTTTTTCAATTCTCCTTGGTTTCTACAACCCAATAGTGAAAGATATAACCATATCAGTGCTCGTTGGAGTTTAGATATCAACATCATCGATCTCGAACTGGGAAGAAACTTTTGGATCAGCGATGAGCTCTCATTGAGACCCATGACAGGAGTTAGAGGATTCTGGACAGATCTTGATTTCAAGGTTCATGGGTCGCGCCCACTAACAACTGGAGTTGGCCCTGGAAGCGAAAAATCTGATTTCGATCAAGATTCTTGGGGAGTTGGGCTCCTTACAGGACTTAGCACTAGCTGGCATTTTGCCAGGGTTTTTAGTATCTATGGAGACTTAGAGCTCGCTTTGACATATGGAAAACAAGATATCCGTCGGAATGCTTCGATTGATGTTTTAACTGCCAGTGAAACTCCAGAACTCCAATATAGTTCAACCCTCCGCGATCATCGTTATTACATGCAACCCTTCATCGACCTCGGGATGGGAATTCGCTTTGAGAATACTTTTGACTCTGTGCGGGCCATGTTAGATCTCGGATGGGAGTTCCACTCTCTCCTTAAATTTAATCAACTCTTCCGTGGAACGCGAGGACGTTTTAATGGAAACGACAATACACTGACAAAAAGTGATTACCCCTCTACAAACGGAAACTTATCCCTTTCAGGGTTCGTCGTGAAAGGTCGATTAGAATTTTAAAACATAGGATAGGATACTTTAGGACATCATTATGAAACATTCCGCTCTCATTGCACTTACATCCCTTCTCACCCCTATGTTGCTATTTTCAGCGCCACGGGTTAACGAGACTTCTCCTCCCCCACCAAAGGGAGAGATGACACATTCGATTACTCCCGACTACGGCCCTCTCCCGGGTCATCGTGCGGATTTTGTCGCCGATGCAGAGTTTCTCTGGTGGTTTCCAAACATGTCAAACACTGACTATGCTCTTAAGAGAAAAGGAGTTCTCCAGAATTCTGATAGTTTAACTGTGATCAATCCCGCTACGGATAAGGAGGAATTTAACTGGAGCTGGGATCCTGGATTTCGTTTTGGTGTTGGAGTTGTGACAAGCCATGATGGTTGGGATGCCTATCTCAATTGGACCTATTTTCACAGTCGAGCTTCTGAAAGGAAACAAGTTGCTCCATTTACTGATGCCTTCCAAGATATCAATGTAGGAACGATTACTTGCACTTCTCCCTGGTTTCTAAATCCTCATGATAACCCTTATAGCCGTATCCGAGCCGATATTGCTCTCAATTTCAACCAAGTAGACTTGGAGAAAGGGCGTCATTTTTGGATCAGTCAAAACCTTTCTCTTCGCCCTTCTTATGGTATTCGAGGCTACTGGACACGCATCAACATGAGCGTCAAGGGAAGCAATGACCTGGAGTCTCAAACGGTGGAAGATGGAACGTTTGTGAACGAAGCCTCAAAGATGAAACAAAAATCATGGGGCATAGGACTACTGGCAGGACTTGAAAGTGTCTGGCATTTCTACTCTTATTTCAGCGTCTATGCAACTGCAGATATCGCCCTCACCTATGGAAATCTGAAAACGAGCAAGCATATGAGTGGAACTGAAGATGCCGGTGATAATCGGTTCCGCCCTGTTAGTCACACCCTTCACGATCAATTCTATCGCATGCAGCCTATTTTCGACTTAGCGCTCGGCTTCCGGTTTGAGTCTACTCTCTATAACGATGCCTTTAGACTTCTGTTTGATCTAGGATATGAATATCATTATCTCTATGATCATGTTCAATTTCTAAGAGGAACGAATAACTTCTCTCAAGTCACAGATCAGGTTGCAGCGAATGGGGATCTCTCCATGTCTGGCTTGGTCCTCAGAGGACGCTTCGAATTTTAATCTAAATTACTTAGATTAAATCGCTTCTCAATTTATCAACTCTGACTATTCTGCAAGTAATTGCGGAATAGTCTTGACTTTTCCGCAATACCGTGCAAAATAGTCAAGTATGGAACGAAAACAAAAAAAACCAATCCTTCGTGATTTAAAGAAAAAAATGGTCTTTCTTGCTGGCCCACGCCAGGCAGGGAAAACAACCCTTTCCAAAGAAATCGCAAAGGAATTTTCCTCTTATCTCTATCTGACCTATGACAGATTAGAAGATCGTAAGGTGATTCTTGAGGAAGGGTGGCTCCCTTCAACTGAACTCATCATCTTGGATGAGATTCATAAGATGGATCAGTGGAAAAATTATCTAAAAGGAGTTTACGACACAAAGCACCCCGATCAGAAGATTTTGGTAACGGGAAGTGCCCGTTTAGAAATCTTTACAGAGGTGGGAGATTCATTAGCTGGAAGATATTTTCTCCATCGTCTCTTTCCCCTCTCTCCTGTTGAGTGTGAGTTTGCTAACGTTCCCTATACAATCGATCGCTTTTTAAAACGTGGGGGATTTCCTGAACCTTTTTTAACAAGTGATGCAACGGATGCTGCCCGTTGGCGCCATCAATATACTGAAAGTCTCCTTCACACAGATGTCTTAGATTTTGATAATATTCAAAATGTGAATGCGATTCGCCTTGTTTTTGAACTTCTTCGTTCTCGCGTAGGTTCGCCGCTCTCTTTCACATCAATAGCAGAAGATGTTGCAATTTCCCCTAATACCGTAAAAAAGTTTATCCAAATCTTGGAAGCTCTCTATGTGATTTTTAGAGTCACTCCTTATTCTAAAAACATTGCAAGAAGCCTTCTGAAGGAACCTAAGATTTATTTCTTTGACACAGGTTTAGTTAAGGGTGACGACGGAATAAAGTTTGAGAATTTCGTTGCGAACTGCCTTCTAAAACATACGCACGCACGCATTGACTACCATGGTGAGCCCTATTCCCTCCGTTATCTTAGAACAAAGGAACGCCATGAGGTTGATTTTGCCCTTGTCAATGACGAGGCCATTGAAAAAATGATCGAGGTGAAACATCGAGATCATTCGGTTAGCTCTGGGCTACGCTACTTCCACGAGAAGTATCAGATTCCTGCCATTCAACTTGTCAAAGAACTAAAAAATGAACGTCTTGACAAAGGAATTGAAATCCAAAAGGGAATCCATTTTCTAAAAACTCTTGATTTGTGATACACGAAAGAATCATGCATATTGTTCATTTGACAACAGAGCTAGCACCGATTGCAAAGGTGGGAGGACTGGGAGATGTGACCTCAGGACTATCGAAAGCGCTGACTGAAGCTGGAGAGAATACAGAAGTCATTCTCCCCTTCTATGATCATCTCGATCGCTCGAAGCTTGAAAGCCTCAAAGTCGAAATGGAGGAGCTTCTTTCATATGAGGAGAGCAGTCCTTATCCGAATAAAGTTTACTCGGCAACGTTTCATGGGATCTCCCTTATTCTGATTGAACCGGATGAACCGGCGAATTATTTCAAGCGGGGGGTTATCTACGGGGAGGAGGACGATCTCTTTCGTTTCTCCTACTTTACGAGGGTGGCAATGGAGTATCTCCTCAAGTCGGGGAAACACCCCGATGTGCTCAATGTCCATGATTGGCTCTCCTGCCTTGCTGCGCCCCTTTACCATGAGGTCTATAAGTCGCTTGGCTTAAAAATTGGAGGAATCGTCACAACGATTCATAACATGAAATACCAAGGAATTTGCAGTCCTGATAAGCTGGCACGGATCGGCCTCCATATGGATCACCTTCTGACGCAAGACAAGATGCAAGACCACTCAGAGCCGAATAAGCTCAACATGCTGAAAGGAGGGCTCACCTACGCCGATTACATCACAACGGTGTCACCAACCTACGCCAAGGAAATTCAGGGGAAAGAGGGATTTGGATTAGAGTCGGTCCTCGTGAAACGGAAAGAGAAACTGGTTGGCATCTTAAATGGCATCGATACCTCCTACTGGAATCCTGAAACCGATCCCTTTCTCGCAAAAAATTACGCTCCTCATGACGATCTGTCAAGCATTGAAAAAGCAAAGATCGAGAATCGAAAGGCCCTCTATCATAAGCTGAAACTCGACTATGACCCAGCCATGCTTTTCACTTGCATCTCCCGTTTAGCGAAACAGAAAGGACCTGAGATGATCTGTTTTGCCATCGAGTATGTCCTTTCAAAAGGGGGGCAGTTCGTCCTCTTAGGATCGACTCCTGAGCCCGAGCTGAAAAAGGAATTCTATTCCCTTGCAGAATCCTATGCAGATAACCCCCATGTTCACTTCCATTTTCTCTTTGACGAAGAGCTGGCCCATCTCACCTATGCCGCTGCAGACTGCATCCTTATCCCCTCTCTCTTCGAGCCGTGCGGCCTCACCCAAATGATCGCCCTCCGTTACGGAACAATCCCTATTGTCCATAAGGTGGGGGGCTTGAGCGATACGGTCTTCGATATCGACCACGAAGAGATCCCTGAGGAGAGGCGGAATGGGTATACCTTTGATTTCCCCTCAAATGATAGCCTCCGCTGGTCGATAGACCGAGCTTTCGAAAACCACCGCAATCACCGCGAGAAGTGGCACCTCATGCAAAAGAACGGCTTCCAAAAGGACTGGAGCTGGAAAAACCCTGCAGAAGAGTACCTCACACTTTATAGAAAACTTAATTCTTCCAAGCCTGCTTGATATAAGTCCGGTTGGCGTAGATATACTCTGCGCCAGCAAAAACGGTATAGACCGCAGCAGCTGAAATGATATAGAGGCTGATATCTTGGAGCTGCAAGAGGGAGAGCGCTCCATAGGAATAAGGGATCATCAGGATGAGGATCGCAAAGATCGAAATGGCCTGAAGGACCGCTTTGACCTTTCCACTTGTCCGCGCAGCGAGGGTGACTCCCCTGAAGGCGCAGACGGTTCTAAGGGTGCTGATCATCGCATCGCGATAGACGAAGACAAAGACAAGCAGAAGCGGAAGGCGGATAAACCCTTGGGTAAAGGTTAAGAGGATCGTGAGGCGAGTAATACTGTCGGCCATCGGATCCAAGATCTTTCCCAGTTCGGTCACAAGGTTGAATTTACGCGCTAAAAACCCATCAAAAAAGTCCGATAGCTCTGAAAGCGCTAGCAAAAAGATCAGCAAGAAGGGAAGGGCTGTGAGTGAAATTCCCAGCTGCTGGTATTTCAAATAAAAAATGAGAAAGATCGGACTAATAAAAATCCGGCTAATCGTTAAGATTAGTGGGAGTTTCAAGGGTATACTTCCTTTAGCTGTTGTTGTTGCGGCTTTCATCATAGCATAATTGGGTGTTTTATGCCCCTTATACTGATTTCTTCACAATTTCTAAAGGATTTTTTTTCAGAGCAAGCTGCCCACAGGCGGCGGCGATATCCTTTCCTTTGGTGTAGCGCCACGTACTCCGGATCCCCCGCTCTGTTAAAATATTTCTAAAAGCCTCAATCGCTCCCGCCTCAGGTCTCTTAAGATGAATGCCTGGAACAGGGTTGAAGGGGATGAGATTGACACAACATTGCTCCCCTTTCAAAAGTTGCGCGAGTTCTTCGGCATTTTCTTTCTGATCGTTGATCCCTTCAAGCATGACGTATTCATAGGTGATGTCCCGCTTGGTAAACTTCGCATAGTCTCTTGCAGCCTTATGGACCTCTTCGAAGGGGTATCTTCTTGCATAGGGTACAATTTTCTTTCGAATCTGTTGATTGGGTGCATGCAGGGAAAGAGCGAGATTGACTTTGATCCCTTCTTCCATAAATCGTCTCATGTTAGGAACCATCCCCACTGTGGAAACGGTGATCTTTCTAGGTGAAAAATCAAAGAGCTCTGGATCGATGAGTACTTTCAGGGCGCGCACTACAGCATCATAATTCTCTAAAGGTTCTCCCATTCCCATGAAGACGAGATGGGAAACTCTCTCTCCTTTTTTAAGGAGAAAGGCGTTGATATAAGCGACCTGCTCAACAATTTCTGCGGATGTTAGATTTCGGAGAAGTCCCTCTTTGCCTGAAGCACAAAAGGCACATCTTGCTGGGCATCCCACTTGAGAAGAAATACAAACCGTTCTTCGCTCTCCACTCATGATGAGGACCGACTCAACAAATCCTCCACATTTGAGCTTCCATAAAAACTTAGCGGTTTGCTTGTCCTCTGAATCTTCAATCTTTTCAAGTTGGATCAACCCGAGAGCTAATTTCTCCTTTAGAATCTCCCTTAAAGTGGAGGGAAGATTAAGCATCTGGTCATATTCCATGACTCCTTTTTGATAGACCCAATCAAAAAGCTGCTTGGCACGGAATCCTTTCTCCCCTTCCGTTTCAAAGAAGTTTTTCACTTCTTTAGAGTAAAGCCCACATAGTTCTCGCATAATAACTCCTAGATCTGCAATATTATTGCATAACAAGCCTATTGATCACTACGGTAAAAACTACTCATGACGATGAATTTTCAAGAGATTATTAATACGCTAACAAAATTTTGGGGAGACAACGGATGTCTCATCCAACACGGACATGATGTGGAGGTGGGAGCGGGAACCTTTAATCCCCACACTTTCCTCCGCTCCTTGGGCCCAGAACCATACAATACTGTTTACGTTGAACCTTCTCGTCGCCCTCAAGATGGTCGCTTTGGAGAAAATCCTAACCGGACCCAACTCTTCCATCAACTTCAAGTGATCATGAAACCCTCCCCCCTGGATATTCAGGAGCTTTACCTCAAATCTCTCGAGTGTTTGGGCTTCAATTTAAAGGATCACGATATCCGCTTCGTCCACGACGATTGGGAATCCCCCACCCTCGGTGCTTGGGGACTCGGTTGGGAAGTGTGGATGGATGGAATGGAAGTGACACAGTTCACCTACTTCCAATCGGTCGCAGGAATTACCCTCCACCCAATTAGTGTCGAGCTGACCTACGGTTTAGAACGTCTCGCCATGATCGTCCAAAAGAAGGATAATTTCTTCGAGATGGCCTACAATGAGCAATTCACCTATGGCGATATCTACCATCGCAATGAAGTAGAGTGGAGTCACTACAATTTCTACCATGCATCGACTGAGATGTGGTTTCGCCACTTCGAAGATTATGAAAAGGAAGCAAAACGACTCGTCGTTGAGAATCTCCCCATCCCTGCCTATGACTTTGTGATGAAAGCCTCCCATGCGTTCAATATGTTGGAGGCAAGAGGAGTCCTTTCAGTCACGGAACGGACAGGTTACATCACCCGCGTCCGCGACTTAGCAAAACTTGCCGCAGCAGAATATCTCGCCTCTCGCGAAAAACTTGGATTCCCTCTTCTAAAGCGGATGAAAGAAGAGGAAGGAAAGCCTTCCCTTTCTCCCCTTTCTGAGTCTTTCGATCCGAAAAAGAAACAAGACTTCCTCCTGGAAATTGGCTCTGAGGAGCTCCCTGCAACGTTCATTCCTATCGGCATGCGCAATCTGCAAAGCGCCCTCGAAAAACTTCTCAAAGAGTCTTCGCTCCCTTTTGATTCGGTGGAAATCTTTGGAACTCCTCGTCGACTCACTGCCTTAGTCAAAGGGCTTGCAGAGGGAACAGAAACGAAAGTCATCAAACGAAAGGGCCCTCCAACAGAGATGGTCTTCAATGAAAAAGGAGAGGTCACTCCTCAAGGAATGGGCTTTTTTAAATCTCTGCAGATCGACACTCCCCCAACCCTTTCTGAAATCGAAAAACATCCCTACCTTTATGTTCAAGAGATCAAAGATAAAGATTATCTGATGGCAGATCTCGAGGAGAAAGGAATTTCCGCAGCGAAGGTGCTGAGTGAGGCCCTCCCCAAACTTATCTCCGATCTCCCTTTCCCGAAAAAAATGCGTTGGTCGACAATCGAAACCCCTTATGCTCGTCCTCTAAAGTGGATCGTCGCTCTCCATGGAAAAACTGTGGTTCCTTTTGAAGTGGCAGGAGTTATTTCTGGAAAAACGACCTATGGCCATCCACAACGAAACCCTGGAACGGTGGACCTAAACGATCCTTCCGAGTATCTTGCACGTCTAAAAGAAAAACAGGTCCTTGTTTCAACCACCGAAAGGCGACAATCGATCGAAGAACAACTCAATGAAATTGAAAATAAAAAGGTTCTCCAGGTTGCTGAGCGAGAAAAGGTCATGAAGCAGGTACTATTCCTAACGGAGTGGCCAGAACTTTGCGTTGCGTCCTTTGATGAAGCATTCCTAAAGGTTCCCGATGAAGTTCTTATTTCTGAGATGGTCGAGCACCAAAAGTATTTTCCTCTTTTCGCGCAAAATGGAGCTCTTGCTCCCTTCTTTGTGATTACAGCGGATAATACCCCTGGTCCTCTCGTTATTGAAGGAAATCAAAACGTTCTTTCTGCGCGCCTAGCTGACGGAGTCTTTCTTTACGAGGATGACCTTAAAACTTCTCTCGATACCTTTGCAAAGAAGCTCGAGAGTATCATCTTTCAGAAGGAACTCGGAACGATGGCCGAGAAGGTTGACCGTCTCAAACGTCTTGCTGTTACCCTTTCGCAAATGCTTAGCTTGGGAAGTGAGAAACAGATCGCACGAGCAGCTACTCTTTGTAAAGCCGATATTGCCTCAGAACTGGTGCAAGAGTTTCCTGATCTTCAAGGAACGATCGGCAAACACTACGCCCTCCACCAAAAAGAGGAGGATGAGGTAGCAAGTGCAATTGAAGAGCATTGGCTCCCTAAAGGAGAAAAAGGTCCCCTTCCCAAAACGCCAACAGGGATCATCCTCAGCCTTGCCGATAAACTTGACAACCTCATCTCCTACTTTAAGGTTGGCCTCAAACCCACCTCATCGAGTGATCCCTATGCCCTCAGACGGCAAGCGATCGGTGCGATCAAGATCCTCATCGAGCACCAACTCAACCTCGACCTTAGTCTCATCATTCAAGATGAGGAAGTCCTCGACTTTATCACCGCACGTGCAAAAGGGGTCCTGGAAGAATATGGATTCCAAAAAGATGAGATTGAAGCATCTATCCAGGGGCGCTGCAATAACCCTTACGATCAATATCTCAAAACAAAGGCGCTCAACCTCTTCCGGACAAGTGACCACTTTGAAGGACTCTACGAGGTCTATAAGCGGGCGAAGGGGCAGATCGGAACCGAGAAAAAGCACTCCCTCAAGCCAGATCTCCTCCAAGAGGCTGCTGAAAAAAACCTCTATGCCTCTCTATCGACCCTTGAAGCCCCCTTTAAGAAGGTGATCAGCCAAGGGAACTACGAGGGGGCCTTCGCCCATCTTGCAGAGCTTCGCTCTCCTTTGAGCACCCTTTTTGATGAGGTGAAAATCTTGGCCGATGAACCCTCGGTGAGAACGAATCGAATTGCCCTCCTCCAAGAGGTCTTTTCTCACTTCTCACTTCTTCTTGATTTTGGGAAGATTCAAAACACTTAGTGCCAATGAGTTAAGATTTAATTTAAAATAAATCCTTAACTATGGTATAATATTAATCAAGATTACGCATTTGACATAAGAAAAACCCAACTCCCGGATCACCTCCGGGAGTTTTTTTATGGAACCAGTGTCTAGTCCCAAAAATCCTTTATTGGAGGGAAAAGGGTGCCAAAAGATGGGATAATGACGAGGGAGGATTTTTGGGACTAGACACTAGACACGAGTATCTAAAACCCATATCCAAGCCTAAATCCAGCAGAGGTGAGCCAATCCCAGTCCCTGTACCTTGTTTCATATAACCCAGGAATAAATGTGACTTCTGCAAAAATTTTGTGCCCATTCGACAAAGAAAAATCCTTTCCCACAAAAAGGGTAGGATACAAAAGAACTGTGTGTGTACGATGGGAATACCATTTGTTATAGGTATAGCTGTAATAAGATAAATAGACTGTTCTAGGGATAGAATAGGTGTATTTTTTAGTGTGATATCCTTGATTCAACCCAAGACCTAAATAAAATTGACTGGATGCATTCGGCTTAGGAAACACAAGCATGTTAATCCCTAGATCTGCAAAAAAATAATCGTGGGTTTTGCCATTCGCTCCAAAGCTTACACTGTATCCAAGATAATCTCTTTGGAAGCGATACCCACATTCGGGGTAGAAGGTTTGAATGACGGGTGATAAGTTAACACCAAGATAAAAGTAACTATCATGTATGCTTTGCTGCTCTGCAATTCCCCTTTCTGTTTGGTTCATGTCATGACCAAATGAAATAGAAGAAATGAAGACAAATAGGAGTGGAATAAACTTTCTCATTTTTTTCCTCGGGTGCAAATGATTACGGGAGATGCTAGCATAAAATGCTATTAAAACGCGAATTCGGGATTAGGCCCCTATGAGAACGCTTAGATTTTTGAGGAGATTTTTAGAAAAATCTGCGAAGTAGATAGCCGCAGAGCTATCTTCAAGCAGTCTTTCCTAAAAAGATTGCAAAAAGATGCGTGTTATCATAGAGGTCTAATCCCGAATTTGCGTTATTAAAACGAGGAAAAATGTTGGATAGCAATCACTAAAAAAGGGGACGAAGGAGAGAAGGGATCATTTTGAAAGTTTTTTCGAGGCCGTTGCAGCTTTCGACAAGGTTCTTCATTGGATGGTCATGGTTGTATTGGGTGTGCTGGTAATGGCGCATCGCCTCATAGATCGAGGTTTGGTCTTTAATTGCTCCTGTATTCCCCTCCAAGTAACTCTGAATCCATTCAGCTCCCTCTTCAACGGAGGAGACGATTTTGTCGCTGAGATTATGGACAAAAGGGTGGACGTATTCGTTAATGGTCGTCCCTAGGATCTCAGTGGTGGCTTTTCGGTAGTGGGTATCATTCGGAGCCAGGACAAGGACCGGCTTAGTATGAAACTTTGCCCACATCATTTCTGCTCCAACGCCCAGTCCGCGCCTGTGGCGAGCATCAACAAAGACGATATCAGCCATAAAGACTTGAGACATGTCTCGACCAAAAACAGATGTTTGATCGCAGAGATCATCGTTTCTTTGAGCGGGATTAAGAAAAGCGAGGGGCTGGGGTTTGAGGGTCTCTTCAAGAATCCGAAAATCTTCTTCTGTCCATTTGGACTCCATGATTTCATGGTCTTTTTGGACGGTTCCAGCAAAATAAATCGCAAGCTTCTTCATACCACCTCATAGATGTAGATTGTTGATTGGAGCCTTTCATTCACCTCGATCACCTCTTTTGGTTCCCACCCTGGAATCGGGTAGGTATGGGTGACGACATGAGCCCCTTTCGCAAGTTCTCTCTCAAGTTTATCCCTCACCCTTTCCATCATTTTTGGAAAGAGATAACAAACCACTAAATCGGCGCTCGATAGATCTTTCCGAAAAAAGTTAGCCTGCACAATTTTGAGGTTCTTCTGATAATTCAAAAGCTGGGAGTAGAGGAAGGGAACGGGAGAGTTTTCGTAAGCGGTAATCGTGCAATGGGGATATTTTTTAGAGAGGAGAAAGGCAAGATTTCCCCAACCCGATCCGAGTTCAACAATCTTTGCATGTGTTAATGCGGGAAGACTTTTTGAAAGGGCTTCCCGCATTTTATGTGAGGTTGGCATGGGCGATGCTCCATTCTTCCAGGTAAAAACCAGAAGGAGGAGGAGAATAACAAATGCCACCCCTAATGTAATAAGAAAGTAGATCACGTAAGCTCCAACTGCTTAATCTTCTATTGAAACATCATGGAGATCTATTGTCAACTGAAGGAATAGTTCCAGAGGATTCCAAAAACCTTACCTGCAACTCCTGCGACAAGAAGATCTAAAATCCCATGTTCCCGAAGACCTAAAGAACTGAGGGCAACAGCGGCCGTGATCGCTGAGACAAGGAGGGCCTGATACTGAGAGCTTTCCCGGCAACGCACCCGTTCATAACAGGCTATCCCCATCATCACTCGGCTCGAAGGAGAGAGAGCGGGAATCATTTTTTTTAAGTAATGTTGCGCAAACAATAGAATGGCAATATTTCTGATCTTCCGGAATCCATCCGAATAATTTTGGTTCGTTGCATCTGTCCAGAGGTCAGTTGTCACAACTGCCCCGACCATAACGTGATGGATGTGGTTTGCCAATAAGTGGGAAATTTTCATGGAAGAGATTATAGACTTTCGGGGATTTTAATTAAAGGAGGAGCCCCTTTAATCGCATCAAACCGCTTAGCGAGCTCTAGGATCTCTTCCTCTGTACAACGTCCACTTTGAATTTGAATTTTGATACGTTCCCGCTCCTCCATCCAATGGCGCTGAAGCATCTTTGTCACCGTCTCAATCACCCCCTCTTCTGCCCGTTCGGTATTCACCTTTTTTTGAACAATCTCAGAGAAAAGGAGTTGCTCTTCGGGGGTCTCAAGGTTGTTGGCAAGGCTCAAGAGATCGATTTCTTTTTTTCCCTCAATACTATTCATGTAGTGAGAGAAAAGACGGCGACAAATGGCTGTCGTGAAATGCTCTGGCCGAAGATTTTCTTTGATAATTTGGAAGAGCTTCGGAGAGGTATCACTGAGCAAATAGAGCCAACGGAGGAGATCGGTTTCGATCACTCGATCAGGATCAATTGAAACCTCTGAGAGGGATCCTTCTCGTTTCACATAGGTTGAGCGCTGAACCTCTTCTTGGCCAACACCGACCAATTTTTCGGGAACCTGTGTTAAACGGGCAAGTTTTCGAAGCGATTCATGGACCATCAAAGGATGATCCCAACTTCTAATCCGTTGCACAATGGTTTGAACAAGATGATTTTTTTGCGAAGGAGAAGAAAGATCGGTCTCTTTGGAAAAGTAATCGATCAGAAAGGAAAGATAGTCGACCGATTTCTCTAGGAGCTCTGCAAAGGCAATCGCCCCCTCTTCCTTGAGGAGGGTATCGGGATCTTTCCCCACAGGAATGGGAGTAACATACACTTCGACTCCCTCTTTCTGGAAAAGGTTTCCAATTTTGGAAGCAGCCGTTCTCCCCGCTTCATCTCCATCGAGTGCGAGAAAAACCTTGGTCACCCCAAGATTTAGGAGCTCTTTCACATGATCTTCGGTAAAAGCAGTTCCCTGCCCTGCAACGGTGATGTTAAACCCTTCCTGAATTAACCTCAGAGCATCGATCTGTCCTTCCACTACGATCGCCCGCTTCTCTTTGGCAATCCGCCGTCTTGAAAAGCTAAGCCCGTAGAGGGTATGTGACTTTTTAAAGAGAGGCGTTTCGGGAGTATTCACATATTTTGGGCCAAAGGTCTCTTCGTCGATCTTTCGGGCGGAAAATCCAATGACACTTCCTCCCACATCGAGGATGGGGAAGGTGATGCGACTAGTGAAAAAAGCTTTCTTTTTTCCATCGCGCCCCGTTTTAATCAGTCCCGCCTTTTCTAAAAGCTCGGCCGTATAGCGATGCTTTTGCATAAATTTTCCGAAGAGGGCTCCCCTTTTGGGCGCAAATCCAATCTTAAAAAGACGGATAAACTCAAGATCGATTCCCCGATCATAGAGATATTTTAGGGCGAGGTGTCCTTCATCACTATGGAGCAAATAGGTGTGATAAAAAGAGCAGGTCTTCTGCAAAACGTCCTTGAGATCCTTTTTGCTGGGTCCCCCTTCGCGCCGCTCGTACTCAACCTCCTCCATCGGCACCTGAAACCGCTCCGCGAGGGTGTCGACCGCCTCGACGAAGCTCATCTTCATGTAGCTCATTAAAAAAGCAATCGCATCACCGTGGGCGCCACACCCAAAACAGTGGTAGTGAGACTCCCCTTTCTGAATCATAAACGAAGGGGTTTTCTCATCATGGAAGGGGCAGACTCCTTTGTAGCTACTTCCCGCCGGCTTCAAGTTTACATACGAAGAGACGACCTCGATGAGGTCGATCCTTTCTCTCAGCAATTCCAGACTTTTCTTCGTATATACACCCATACTGGCAAGCATACCGGATCATCTCTTTATCTCCAAAACCATAAAATAGACTGATGAAAAGAGTTTGAAAGCATCCTAAAGAATGAAATCAGTGGGCTACCTCCAGCACGATCAAACTAACGTTTGGCTCCGTGTCTTCCGGTAGATCGAGACTGAGGGTTTACATGCTAAATCTCGTTCTGTGGATGACATGAGCTCCAAATTGTAAAATTTGGAAAGCGAATGCAGGAGCAGCCGATGGCTCAGAGTCGTCTTTGAAAAATCGGCCGCGATGGAGGGGCCCGCACAGGGCTTAGGCCCGGGCCCCCGACTGAAGGTCGATTTGGCATGGCGAATCGAGCTCAACGGGGGGCGGAGAGAGCGTCGGCAAAGTGCTTTCGCTGTTGAAAAGAGTTATTTTGCTCTGGAGGGCTTGTTCGGAGACCGGAGTAAGCTTTCTAAAGCTTGCGAAGGTTGAGAACAGTCCTCCAGAGGGAAAGAAACTTTTCACAAACGGCGGAATGACTTTGATGATGCTCTTGTTCGGGGGGTATTGCCGAAGGACAACACCAGCCCGACGCATCTCTAGGTAGCTAATCCAATTTCACATCATCCTGATAACTCCAAGTATACCTAAAATGATTCAAAAGTTGGTTTTTGGCAGCGCCTGCTCTGCAGCAAATTTCTTGCCTTCACCCTCCGCCTTGTGCTCGCACAATGGTCGCTCCAGGCAAAAAATTTGCGTGGGGCCGCCTTGCCAAATTCCCAACTTTTGAATCACGTTAGGTATAGAAGCTTTCTGGAAGAGTGCTCAGGCCGCTAAGCTTGCTTGGTAAATGATCCAATTAAGTAGTGCCATAGTTTCTCTTTCCTGCTCTGTATAAGAGCTATGGGTAGCCTGGGACCGTATTTGCCTAATCACTTGATCCAAATCAATTAGGTTCTTCGCTTTTTTGTAGTGAAGCCATGCTCTCAATCCACAGAGATAATTATACTTTTTTTCAAGCTCTACATATTCTTTGCAACTTTTAATCTCTGGTGCTAGGAATCTAACATCAATAGGTTGAAGATAAGGCAGGTTGTAGTCATCCAAATTTTCTTCGATTTTAACTAGCTCCACCTGAATGGCTAACGGACCCCCATGACCGAATTCAGAATTAACTCCATAAGCAAAATCGGGATGGATATACACTTCTCTAATTTCTCCTTCAAACATCCCAATAAGGCCATGAGCTAGTCCTGGAATTAATTCATTTAGATTTAGCTTCGAAGGTTTTTCAAGTTTATAGGTTCCTCCAATAGGGGTACCGCCAAAGCTTTTTATCAGAAAATTGACTGAAATATCTCCAGTCCTTGGAGTAAGCTCTTGCCTAGACTGCCCATTTTTAATCGTTTTAGTATAAAGCTTTTGAGGAATAAGGCAGGATATCCCCTCTTCCATTTCAAGGTTTTGGAAAAACAATTGAGCTTCGGTTAATTTTTCTCTTCTAACCACTGAAGAGAATGTTTTTTCTGCCAGGATTGTGAGAAACTCTACCTCTTTATCATCAGACCCTAAGGAATGATTCGTATCAATAGCCTCAGCAGCACTCATTCCAGTAAAAAATTCTGACGAGATGTTCTCTGAAAAAGTATACCGCAACGACTTTGCTAAAGTCTCAGAGAGTTGGTTAACTTTTGGTAGAGCAAGCTGTTCTGATAGTTCCACTGCATCTATTCCTAGCTTGGCCATTATCTCTTTGAGAAAGTTTTTTTGACCTAATGCTTGATCCAATGTTCTCTGAGCTACTCTGTATGATTCTAAAAGAAGTTCAGTTTCTTTCGATCGCTTGTGGAACGCAAAAAATACTTTCAAATTGCCTTCCGGATTAATGATATAATGATTATCGAAGTCCTCTGTTTCCTCCTTTACCTTTTTCCAATCAGAGTTTTTAAAAATCGATTCTATTCTATCATTGACTTCTTTTTCAGAGGATGGCAACGGAAGGAGTTTTTTAGGAGGACATTGTGGAGTTGTCGAGAAAGCAACATCCATAAAAGTACTTAATCTTTCCCATGAAATAGCGTTATCCGTTCCATAACCAAGTACGATTCCGTCAATTGTAGGTTTACAACTAGAGCTTTTCCATGGGCTGCGGTTAAGATCTTCAAACCGTCCAATCAAGGCATCAAAAGAAATATCCCATCCAAGTTTATACTTAAAAAGTGGCAGGTTTTTTTCAAAGACCCCTCGAAGCGCATTACGGTTGATGACCATAAATCGGTAACATTTAGATAGATCTTCTCCGTTGTTTATTACGGTATAGTTCCCCGTCCTTAACTTCTTTGGAAAAAGGGTCAAAGCTAGAAAACTCCGGTTTAAATCTTTGTGTCTTTCAGATCCTGGGGTGACCCACTCGGGACGAGCAAAATCACCCAAGTAAAGGGGCTTTTCCCCATAAATAGTATAGCCAGCAGAAGTTTCTTCCATAAGGTCCTTAAAAAAAGAGGTTAATACAGCTTCGGAAGAAACTGTTTGAGAAGCATTTCCGCAAAGCGATGCAGAAATCAACAGAAGCGCGCGCGCGCGGACCAAGCGCTCCGCTAGATAGCAACCCACCTGATCTAAAGCCTGAACAAAAACCAGAAACCGCCCTAGCATTCTTCCTCCTTTAACAACAATCTTTGAGAAGGCTCAGAGCATTTACCAGCTTTCATATTGATAAAACTACTAATCATAGCAAATACAGTGGCATGGACATTTTGACATAACACAACCACCGCATTTCTTACATTTCGGTCCGTGGGATAAGATTGGACAATAATACTGCTTTATCTCGACGAATAAACCATGATCATCGTAAGACAACGAGTTGCCAAGAATAGGGTTTTCTCCTAGCTCAGGGTAAAATAGGATACCGTTTGCCGTCACCTCTATCTGCTCAGGGCTAACGTAAACCTTTTGCTGCCCGAAAATTTTGGTTTCAGAAAAATCTTCCTGCCCCCACAAATTTGTCTCAAACAAGAGCATAACCACAAACAGAGAATAACAAGCTGCCTTCAACATTGCTTTCATAAAACACCCCTTTTGTGTGAAAACACCTGAAGAATAAATACTATAAAAATATTTTGTCTAGAGTAAATTTTTGCAATGAATTTTGTAGACTAATCACTAGGTAGCTAATCCAATTTCACATCATCCTGATAACTCCAAGTATCTCTCTGAGCGCAGCACAAGATAAGAGAAAGGGGGATAACGGATAGACCTTATTTCAGGGAAGGTGTATGTTAAAAGCCAAGATGAACGAAGGAAAATTCAAAAAGAAGGTCTACCGAAAGCTTGACTCCTCTCCTCTGTCAAGTACGATCTCTCCTGCGTCTCTTTCTGCGCAAAGTACCCCAAAAAAAATCATCCCTTCGACGGAAGAGGTCGGACTGCGGGAAAAGTTTAAGAAGACCTTTTTGCCCCTGTTGATTGAGGTGTTTGAGCTAAGGCAAATGATCGATAATTACAAATCAGGCGCTCTTGAAACGGTTGAAAAATCCCCCGATGAAATTATTGCCCAGCTTGAAGAGATTCAACACAACATTGAGGAGATTCAACGGTGGTCAGAAGGGGTCACTGTTCAAATCGGAAAGGGGCTCGAAGAGGCGGAAGAAACCTTTGGAGAAAAGCGCTCTAGTCCGATAAAACGACTTCTTAGGAGAATGAAAAAATGACCACAATGACCGATAAAGTGACTCCGATGATGGCGCAATGGCATGCGTGTAAGGAAAAAGCGAAGGATGCCATTCTTCTCTTCCGATTGGGAGATTTTTATGAGGCGTTTTACGATGATGCAAAGCTTTTAGCGGAAGGGGTTGATGTGACGCTCACCCAACGGCAAGGGACACCGATGGCAGGGGTTCCCGCCCATGCTGCCGAAGGATATATCGAAAAGCTGGTGGAAAAAGGATTTCTTGTTGCCATTGCTGAGCAAGTGGAAGACCCCAAACAGGTGAAAGGAATTGTCAAACGTGAAGTGGTCCGCGTCGTATCACCAGGCACCCTCCTCTCGTCATTGCCAGAAAAGGCGAACAACTTCTTCGGGGCTCTTTCGGTCCTGAATCAAACCGTTGCCCTTGCTCTTCTCGATTTCTCAACGGGAGAATTTCATGTGGTGGAGTTTTCACGGCAAAAGGAACTTCTTGATGAACTCTGCCGCCGCGCCCCTTCAGAACTTCTCGTTTCAGAGCGGGATCATGAGGCCCTTTCGCGGGTCATTGAAGAGGTCAAGAAAGGGACCGGTGTCCGGATCACAAAGAAAGAGAATTGGCGGTTTGATCCTGAAAACGCTTTTCGAACGCTCACCGAACATTTTCGCGTTCACTCCCTCGATGGGTTTGGGCTAAAAGGAATGGGGGCTGCGGTGACTGCAGCTGGCTCTCTTTTGCACTATGTTCAGGACGACCTGAGTCTGAAGACAACCCATATTAAAGCGATCTCTCCCGATCACATCTCGGCCTATCTTTCGATTGATCAAGCAACGCAACGGAACTTAGAACTCACCGAACCCCTCCACAAAGGATCTGCAAACTTTACCCTCTTAAAACTCCTCGATCAAACGGTCACACCGATGGGAGCGCGCCTCCTCAAATCTTGGCTTATCCATCCCCTTCTCTCTGTGAATGAAATCACAAAACGACAAAATGGGATCAAAGCGCTTTTGAAACAGCTAGCGATCCGTGATCATCTGCGCCCCGTTCGCGATTTAGAACGCCTCCTCATGCGGATCTCCACAGGAAGCGCCTCTCCCCGCGATTTGGTTGCGCTAAAAACCTCTCTCCATGCGGTGCCAACGGTGGCACGAAGTCTTGAAAACCTTGAGGCGCCCATCTTAAACGAGCTTCTCTTTCCTCCCGTTCATCCGCTGACAGAAAAGATCGAAGCAATGCTTGTAGAAGAGCCTCCCGTAAAACTTGGAGAAGGAAAGGTGATCCGAGAAGGGGTCCATAGCGAGCTTGATGAGCTCCGCAATTTAAAAGCGAGCAGTCAGACATGGATAGCTAACTACCAGATGCAACTCCGAGAAACCTACGGAATCAAAAACCTTAAAATTATCTACAGCAAAGCGTTTGGGTACTGTATCGAGGTGAGCCGTGGACAAGCAGATCGGGTTCCCGAAACGTTTGCGCGGAGACAAACCCTTGTTAATAACGAACGGTTTATTTCACCAGAGCTCAAAGCGTATGAAGAAAAAATCCTGACCGCTGAGGAGAAAATTAACGGGATTGAAAGTGCCCTGTTCGAGCAGTTACGAGAGGAGATTGCAACTCATAGCGATACCATTCGGACCCTCTCGAAGAGTATCGCAATGCTTGACACCCTCCTTTCTCTTGCCCTTGTCGCTGCTAAAAACCAATACACGATGCCCATCATTGATGAGAGTGGCGAAGTGGACATTGATGTGGGGCGCCACCCTGTCATCGAAGCCTCACTTAGGGATCATTCCTTTATTCCAAATGATACCCGTCTCAACAAGAAAGAAAACCTCATCATCATTACCGGACCGAACATGGCAGGAAAATCGACCTATATTCGACAGGTAGCGCTCCTTGTGATCATGGCGCAAATGGGCTCTTTTATTCCTGCGCAAAAAGGGCGCATAGGAATCGTCGATAAGGTCTTTAGCCGGATTGGGGCAAGTGACGATCTTTCTCGTGGGCAATCGACCTTTATGATCGAGATGACTGAAACGGCAAACATCCTCAACAATGCGACCTCTCGTTCTCTTGTCATTCTTGATGAAATCGGACGGGGAACAAGTACCTTTGATGGAATTTCGATCGCTTGGGCGGTTGCAGAAGAACTTTTGAAAAAAGAGTGCAAAACCCTCTTTGCAACCCACTATTGGGAACTCACGGAACTCGAAGAGACCCATCCTGGCGTGAAAAATGTCCATGTAGCTGTGCAAGAAGCAGCCGATCGCATTGTTTTCTTAAGGAAAATTGTTTCGGGAAGCACCGATAAGAGTTACGGAATCCATGTGGCGCGACTTGCAGGGCTCCCCTCTTCTGCTCTGAAACGGGCACACGAAGTGCTCCATAAGCTTGAGCAGAATGATCTCAATAGCCCCGCGCAGGAAACAAGCCGGCCACAAGAGCAACTCTCTTTCATTGCTCCAGTTCCCTCAAAACAAGAGATGGCCTATGAATCCCTGGCTAAAGAACTGAAAAAAGTGAACATTAATGAGACAACTCCCCTCGAGGCGCTCAAGCTCTTAAGCGCCTGGAAAGAGAAATATGCTGAGTAATGGATAAGGAAACATTAGAAACCCTTCCTAGAGAGCCTGGCGTCTATCTGATGAAAGACAAGCTAGGAAAAATTTTATATATTGGGAAAGCCAAACAGCTCAAGCAGCGGGTCAAACAATATTTTGTCCCTGGTCGTGATGGGCGGATGATGGTCCCCTTTCTTACCTGTCATGTCGCATCGATTGAGACAATTGTCACCTTTTCTGAAAAGGAAGCTCTTCTCCTAGAAAATAACCTCATCAAACAGCACCAACCTAAGTATAATGTCCTCCTCAAAGATGATAAAACCTTTATTAGTTTGAGCATCAACCACAAGCACAAATGGCCCATGATTAAGATTGCCCGTTATCGGGGGAAGCCAAAAGAGGGACTCTTACATTTCGGTCCCTATACCAGCGCTTATGCGGCGCGGCAGACCCTTGATCTGATGATGCGAATCTTTAAACTTAGACAGTGTAGCGACCGGGAACTGACTTCACGATCAAGGCCGTGTCTCCTTTATTCGATTAAGCGGTGCCTTGCTCCTTGCGCTGGCCATTGCACAAAAGAGGCCTATGACGCCGAGGTGAGACGGGCGATTGACTTCTTGAAAGGAAACGATAAAGAGGTGATCTCAACGCTCAAAGATGAACGAGATGCTGCCTCCGAAGCCCTCGAGTATGAACGGGCGGGAGCGCTTCAGAAAACACTTGAGCAGGTAGAGCATGTGACGCGGAGTCGTCAATCGATTATCCGCTCTAAAGGAAAAGACTGCGATATTTTTGCTCTCTACCATGAAGGAAGTCGCCATATCATTGCCAAACTGATGTATCGAGAAGGAAGACTCATTGGAGCGGACCACTATAAGTTTGTCGAGGTTGCCTCTTCCGATCAAGGGATCTGGGAAACGTTTCTTCTGCAACATTATCAAGATAAGGGGCCTCCAGAGGTCCTTCTCCCTATAGAGCTCGAGCACAAAGAAACCCTCGAAGAACTGATCGGTGTGCGCCTCTATGCACCCAAGAAGGGAGAAAAACATCAACTCGTAAAGCTCGCAGAAAAAAATGCCAAAGCCCTCTTCACGGAAGAACAATCGAAAGAGGAACTCCTCCTCGATCTCCAAGAAACGTGCGACCTCTCCCACTGCCCTGTCCGGATCGAGTGTTTTGACACCTCAAATATCTCGGGAACCGATCTCGTTGCTTGTATGGTTGGCTTTACCGATGGGAAGCGGGATAAAGAACGGACACGCCTCTTCAAGATCAAGGGTGTTGATAAACCAGATGATTATGGAGCCATGCGAGAGGTTCTGACACGCCACTACACGAAGGCAAAAGAGAAAGATGAACTCCCCGATCTTGCGATGGTCGATGGAGGAAAAGGACAACTAAATGTCGCTCTCGAGGTCTTTAAGGAACTAGATATTGCAAGTGTTGATGTGATCTCTCTGGCTAAAGAAGAGGGACGACACGACAAAGGGCTCAACTTCGAGAAGATCTTTGTCCCCCATAAAAAAGATCCCATTTTCCTCTCTCCCCGCTCCTCAACCCTCTTCATCTTACAACAGATTCGCGATGAAGCGCACCGTGTTGCGATCTCTTACCATCGAAAGCGGCGCTCAAAACGACTCATCCAAACCGAGCTCGATGATATTCCTGGCATTGGTCCTAAAAAGCGCACCCTCCTTCTGAAACATTTCGGAAGCGTAAAACAAATCAAAGAAGCAACAAAAGAGGCTCTCGAAAACGTAGAAGGGCTTTCCCGACGAGATATCGAAGAACTTCTTAAGTTTCAACAAAGGTAAGAGCAAACGGCGCTTGATAGCCCAGTTTTCGCGCTAAAATTCCCCCCAGCTCCTCCTCAACCTGCTCAAAAAAGGTCTCTTCTTGAGGGGTCGGAAGGTTGACAAAGAGTTCGATGAGCGATTTCCCCTGTATCACCACTTCGGTTACCGTTTCTTGCCCTGGAAACACTTCAGAGAAATAGGTTGAGACACAATCACGGATCACCCGTTCTTCAACCTGAACAGTTGCCCCTTTGCATTCCATCTGCAAATACCGCCTCCGATTCAGAGCGAATAAACAAATGAAGAGAATCAAACCAAACGCAATAATCCCTCCTCCAACATAGAGAAAACGATCACCTGGATTGAGAAGGCCATTGATCACGTGAATCCGAAAAGTCTCAGCATAGGGAAGAGCGAAAATAAGTGATCCCACACCGAAAATGAAGAAAATCACAAAAAAATGGGCGGCGGAAAAGAGAAGATTTCTAGAATTCATCAGAACTCTTCCGTGCTAAATTCCTCTTCTTCTTTTTCCATCTCCTCTTCGATGATTTTTTCTAGAGGAGTATCGGAGATCAAAGCTTTGAAAACAACGTGGACAACGGCAACATGAAGTCCCGTTAGTTTACAAACTTCAGCAGCAATTTTTGTCTGGATCTCTTCCGCCTTTTCAGGAATGGAAATGCCATGAGCAATGTTGACTTCGACCTTAATGCTCACCGAATGGTTTTTGGAGTCTTGCTCAACATGGATCCCTTTGATCCGTTCGTTTCCCTCGCGGCCAAGCAAATTATCCAGAAGATTTCCCTCTAAAAGGGCGACCCCCTCGATCTCTGCCAAACACTTAATCACAATCGATTGAAAAACGCGTGTTTCAATATCACGAACAAACACTGTATCGGCAAACTTCAGTTCTTTTGTGTCGAGGTCTTTAAACTGATCTTCCATCTTAAGATCCTTTCCTTTGGTTGTTATGCTCCTCTTATTCTAACGAAACAGTTACAAATTTCCAAAGAAAAGTTTACACCTTTGTCGCTATCTGACTTTCCAATAGAGCGGGATCCACAGTAACCGTTGGCGCCTTTCTCTTATCATCCTCTTTCGGAGAAGAAAAAACCCCTAGGCTCCTTCCGAGTTCATAACCTCCAATGATTGCGAGCGATCCACACCCCAGTAGGACGCTCCAGCCCCCAGTTCCCATCCCTCTAAACATGTCTCCAACAGATTTAAGCCAACACTCATCTTCAAGGTTTTCTGCGCGAAGGAGATCATTCCGTATTTCAACCATTCGAGCTTTTGACAATTGATGAAGATCTCTTTCTGGATTGCCAGATTTAACAAAAGCCGTCATGAGTCGAACTGCAAGTTCCTGGATCTGTGGTGTGGTATTGAATTGCCAACCATCACAATCCTCCAACTGATCAGGGAAATAGCGCGTTACTCGCCCTTCTACATCTCTTTGAACGATCTTCTCCACAGGGATCCGTCCCATATCCATAAGCTCAGGATTCGCTTCCTCTTTTTCTTTAAGGAGCTGCTGAGCAAGATAAGAACAAATGGCGCGCAAGTGATAAACCCCGCCTCTATCAGTCACTGCCACTGGGTTAAGCACTTTATGATGACAAAGAACACACTCCATAATCGACCTCTTTCGCTTATCGCTTTGGTTAAAATCTGAGAGTAGTAAATACGATGTAAGTAATTTTTTCAAGAGCCTTTTTTATCACTATGTGATACCATCGAGGAAAATTTTGAGGTGTTGCCTATGTACCTTCTCTTTTGCTTCATCATGTGGACTTTGATCGGATACTTCTGCGCGCAAACAGCAAGCAGACGTGGGAGAAATCCTAACCTATGGTTTTTCCTGGGCGCAGTTTTAGGAATTATCGCAGTGATTCTCCTCTTTATCCTTCCTGTCAAAAGAGTCACAGCCCCTTCAATCGATGTGGCCCCAAAAAAAGAGCGCCCTGCTCCTTCCTTTATCCCTTCTGAAGATGTGGCAACAGCGCCCCCCAAGCCTCTTTGGTACTATTTGGATGAGGAAGAAAGACAATATGGACCCATGAGCTTTCATGCTCTTAGAGAAGCTTGGGAAGAAGAGAAAATTTCGACCAAGACCTATCTCTGGAATGAGACAATGAACGATTGGCAGACACTCGATTCTCTCCCCGACCTTCTTGAAGAACTCACCTAAAAAAAAACCACCGATCAATCGGTGGTTTTGCGACTTATACCCAAACAACTTCAAAACTTGGTTTTGGGCAACGCGAAAGCTTTCGAAATTCGTCGATCATAAGTGACCTCATATTTTTAATATTAGGTCACTTATGATCGGAAAATTGCGGTGCTTTGGCGCCGCCGAAAATCCAGGTTTTGAAGTTGTTTGGGTATAAATCTGCAAGCCTGTCTTACCAAGAAGCTTTCGTCACCCCTGGAATGAGTCCTGCATTCGCCATCTCGCGGAAGCAGAGACGGGAGAGATTGAATTTACGGAGGTAACCGCGAGAGCGGCCAGTTAAGCGGCAACGATTGCGAAGACGAATTTTTGAGCTATTCTTTGGCATTTTTCCAAGTTTCTCAAGAGCGGCTAATTTTTCCTCTTCTGTCGTGGTAAGATCGCGAACGATTTTTTTCAGTTCTTCGCGCTTTTCCCACTTTACCTTAACGAGGTGGTTTCTTCGCTTTTCTTTTTCGATCATTGCTTTTCTAGCCATATTACTTTTTCCTTGCAGGTCCTTTTTGTCGTTGTTTTCGGTTAGGGTCTCTCTTATTGATCACATAGAGACGCCCGCGTCGTCTGACGATCTTGTCCCCTTTTGTAGGGTCTGCTTTAACTGATGCACGTACTTTCATTGTTCATCCTAATATTTAACAGTGACCCACCACTATACACTCTCTGTCATTTCTTGACAACTCCCCGATGCTATCAATTAAATTTTTCCGAACGGTCTATTGCTCTCAAAAAGATTATTCGTGTAGACTGTTCGAAAAACTTTAGGATAACCAATGGATTTTTCACTCCGCAAAGCAATCGGTGGCGCCCTCCTAGTAGGGGGAACGGCGATTGGTGCCGGGATGCTTGCCCTTCCCGTTGTGACTGGAATGGGAGGCTTTTTGCCTGCTATCGTTATTTTTTTAATTTGTTATCTCTTCAGCGCTTGCACAGGTCTTCTCCTACTGGAGGTTTGCCTTTGGATGCCCAATGATGCAAATATTATTTCAATGGCCCACCATCTTCTCGGCCCCATTGGTAAAGCGGCGGCCTGGGTTCTCTATCTCTTCCTCTTTTACTGCCTAACCATCGCCTACGCGGCCGGTGGAGGAGCCTTTATTTCCGAACTTTTTGGAGGAAAACTTCCTCATTCTATGGGGGTCTTTCTGTTTACAGCTATTTTTGGAACCTTTGTCTATATCGGCACCCGCGCTGTTGACCGAGTCAACTTTCTCCTGATGATTGGACTTGGGCTTAGCTACCTCTTTTTTGTGGTCCTTGGTTGGGGTGAGGTAAAACTCTCCTTCCTTCAGAGGATCCAATGGTTTCCTGCTGTGATGGCCCTCCCTGTCATGTTTACCTCCTTTAGTTATCAGGGAATTGTTCCAAGCTTAACAACCTACATGGAACGCCGCCCTAAGATGATCCGATTTGCGATCTTAGTAGGAACATCCCTTCCTTTCCTAGCCTATATCGTTTGGGAATACCTCATCCTAGGGATTGTTTCCCCTGACGGCCCCCACGGTCTTCTCCAAGCGGAGGCGATGGGCTACTCTGCTGTTGAACCCTTGAAGTATGCCTTGCCAAATTCTCCGATCTATCGGATTGGACAATCCTTCAGCTTTTTTGCGTTAACCACCTCTTTTCTAGGAGTTACCCTCGGCCTTCTCGATTTCCTGTCTGACGGCCTCCAAGTTGCAAAAGTGGGATGGAAAAAAGTTCTTTTGGCTCTGATTGTCTACATCCCTCCCATTATTATTGCCAGTATCAACCCTAATATTTTCTTGCGCGCTTTGGGTTATGCAGGAGGCATTGGCTGCGCCCTTCTCCTTGGTCTGCTCCCCATCCTCATGGTTTGGGTCGGTCGATACTACAAGGGCTACCCAACAATCCACAAACAATTGCCAGGTGGAAGGATTCTTCTGACATTGCTTGCTATTTTTGTGGTCTTTGAATTGACGATCGAATTTACAAAGGAACTCCTCTAATGAACTGCCCCTGCGGAAGCAAACAACCTTATGCTCAGTGCTGCGAACCTTATTTGAAGGGAAAAGAGAAAGCGCCCACTCCTGAGGCGCTGATGCGCTCTCGCTACACCGCCTACACACTTGGCAACCTTGATTATATCGAACAAACCATGCGTGGGGATGCGCTAGCACGTTTTAATCGAAAAGAAGCTGAAAGCAATATCAAAAATACAGAATGGCTCAAACTCGACGTTCTCTTCAGTGAAGAAGAGGACGACAAAGGGACAGTGCAGTTTATCGCTACCTTCCGTTTTGGAGGAGAGGAACATTTCATGCACGAGATCAGCTCGTTTGAAAAGGTCGATGGGAAATGGTATTACACGAAAGGAATTCTGAGTTAATCTTTAAAAACTCTTCCTTCCAATAGTAGTGATCAAGGAGCCCCTCTACTTCATACCCTAGGAGTAAATGGGCGACATAAAGAGCCTCAACAGAGGCGAGCCCCCGCTCAGGATCGATGCACCCCGTTTGTTTGCGAGGATAGGCCGTCCGAATCTCTGCAGGAAGACTCCGTCGGGTCCATTTTTCGGGATAGGGTACCTGCCGGTGCATCACCGCTGCATAGTTCCATGTCCCATCAATGAGAAAAAGCTGTTTCCCCGCATCGTCTTGACTGAGAGGAGGCGCCTCTAAATCTAAAAGGAGTCCCTCTTCTAAAAAGGGGATCTCATCGGTCGGATAAGTTAAAAAGTGCACATCCTCACGCTCTTCAAGGCCGTGCAAACTACACTTTTTTAGGTTTTCCTTTCGGTGTCTAAGAATTATTGTGGGCAGAAATCGACTCATTTCTTATACATGGGGGTATATTTTTTTAACCATTATAGGGCAGTTATGAAATTTCTTCTCCCATTTCTTTTAGCACTCTCTCCCCTCCTGGCCACCTCCCACGTGACAAATGATTATTCAAAAGGGATCGATCTCGCAAAGGGGCACTCCCTCCCCCTCGCCCTTGTGTTTACTGGCTCTGAAGGGTCGGAGCCCACGCAATCTCTCATGAAGGCCTTGACGGATGAATCTCTTGCCTCTGAGATTGTCATCGTTCAAGTCGATTTCCCCGAACTCAACCGACAAGAGGAAGCCATCCTCTCTCAAAACCATGCCCTGAAAGAAAAATACAACGTCGATCACTTCCCCACCGTCGTTCTCATCGACCGTGAAGAAAATGAAATGGCCCGCCTGGGGTTTCCCCTGCAAGATATCTCCAACTACGCCGAACATCTTAAACAGATCGGCCGCCGCTACTTCCTCCTCCAAAAACGGTTCGAAAAAGCAAAACAAGAAAAAGGGAAAGGAGAACTCAAACTCTGTTACGAAGAAGCAACAAAGCTCGGAGCGATTCAACTCGCCCACACGATTCTTGAAGAGGGTTACCAAGAGGTTCCTTCTCTCATGCTCGAAAAATATGCTACCCTTGAAGCCTCTCCTGAAAAAGAGAGCCTAAAAACCCAGCTGATGAAAATCAACGACCCAGAGATTCAATCCCGCCTTACCCTTCTTGCCTTTCAAGAAAAGGAAGATCCCACGCTTTTAGAAGAACATCTCGCTAAATTTGGTGAAAAAACAGGCGACCACTGCTGGAAAATCCATAGGATTCTCTCAGACTATCTCACAGGAGAAGAAGCCCTCGAGCATGCCCAAGTTTCCTACCGCTACGCCCCATCCGAAGAGAAGGAAACCATCGGCGCCCTCATTGAAAAGCTCATCCCTACCGAATCCACTGATAAGTCCGAGACTGAGGAGGATTTAACCCATTGAGCACGCTGGCAAAAATCATTGTAAGCCCGATGCTCGCGATGAGCCCTGCGATCGTATAGAGCGTTCGTTGCAGAAGTAAATGTTTGTAAAGCCGCCATTGTGTCGGTGAAACATAACCCGAAATGTTTACAGGAGTGTAGCCATCTTGGTCTTTTTGCCATATGTCTGCTCCTCGATCGAGTAATCGATTGGCTAAATCCATGTTTTTCTTCCAAAGCGCTTTCGAAAGAAGAGATCGCCCTCGTTCATCGGCATAATTTACATTGAAATTCTTTTTTCCTAGCACCCAGTTGCAACCTGAAATTGACTCCGTGTCGATAAAACTGGCCAAAAGCTTCCCCAAAAGATCTGGCCTAGCACTTGCATCGCATTGGTCAAGGAGAAAATCTTTCTCCTCATTGGAAAGCTCTCTTCGATTGAAACATTCATGGAGCTGGATCACTTTAAAGACTGCTTGATGAACCCAATCAGAACCAAATAGCTTGAAGACCCCTTTTACAATAGCCTGCCCGTTTGGTTGTTTGAGGTAGAAAAAAAACTCACTGGAAATTTTGTAATCTATCTCAGAGTTTCCTCTTTCTTCATTAAGCTTCCACTTGTTTAATTTTACCAGGAAGTCAGCAAACGCTTGATCCTCTGGACCAATCACTCTGTTGTTATCTTTAAGAGCAATCTCAAGAGCATGCTCTATGTCTCGAGCATCTCCTCGAATGATAACGGATCTAACAGCATCAATAATGGTTCCCTCTTCTATCGCTTGAAGAAGATGAATCATAACTGGTTTGTCCCTTTCTACCTGGAAATAAGCTCTTTTTTCAGGATGAGATTCAAAACAAGGATTTGCCTCTTTGATCACATCAAGAAGGGCTTCTTGTTTCTCCGGACTCATCACCTCAGCGCATACCATATGGATCAATTCAGGTGGTTGGCTTAGGGCTAAAGTAGATAAAAGTAAAGGAATTGGCTCTGGTGTGGCTGGCATCTATCCCCCGTTTAAATATTGCCACGAGTATAAAGAATTTTCGATTTTAGAAAAAGGGTTTTTTAGTGTCTTATTTCCAAGAGGTTACCTTCAAAATATCTTTTGGAATTTCGAAGAGGAAGCGAGAAGGGTTGCAACTGACGAGTTTTCCATGATGGGGGCGCTTGCGGGACATGCTGAGGCAGAGGGTTTCCATGGCGCGGGTGATAGCAACGTAGAGGAGTCGACGCTCCTCTTCGATTCCCTCTTTTGTCTGACTTTTCATGTGAGGGATGAGGTGATCTTCCAGCCCGACAAGGAAGACGGCGGGAAATTCGAGCCCTTTGGCGCTGTGAAAGGTCATGAGATTGAGCTTATCCTCTCCAAAGCGATCTTTTTGGAATTGTTTGTTATTGTCGAGTTGAGTGGAAGAGAGGAAGTCATGAAGAGAGGGGTTTTCCCCCTTTTCATAGGTTTGAAGGGCAGAGATGCAAGCTTGGACGTTTTCCCATTTGAGCTCCCGCATCTTATCACTTTTCACCTCTCCAAAAATGGCATCTTGGTAGTGGACGGTTTCGACGAGCCATTTGAGACTTTCAGAGAGGGTGCTCCCCTCAAATTTTTCGGTCATCTGATCGTAGAGATGGATAAAGGCTTCGATTCCTGAGGTGCCACGAGGCGTTAGGGAGAGCTCTGGGTGTTTCCCCTCTTTAATATTGCGCATGACAGAGAGGAGTGGGAGTTTTTCGCGCCGGTTGAATTGGGTGATGGTATCGAGTGTTTTGTCGGAAATACCGCGGCGGGGATAGTTGACAATACGGAGGAGGGCTTCCTGATCTTTCGGATTTGAAACGATGCGGAGATAAGCCATGAGATCTTTGATCTCACTTCGCTCAAAGAAGTCCATTCCCCCAAAGACTTGATAAGGGATCCCCCGCATCCACCCTTCGTCACTCTTCCAAGGGGTTTGCATGAGGGTCAGCTCGAAGGGGCGAGAAAGATTATTCGATCGGTAGAGGATCGCCATATCTTTCCACCGGTATTTTTTTTCTTCTTTGAGTTTTAAGAGGCGTTCAATGACAGCATCGACCTCTTCTTGTTCTGTTGGGGCATTGAAGATCTCGAGGGTTTCCCCCGCTCCGGCGTTTGCTTGAAGCACTTTGTCATGGCGATGAACATTATTGCGGATCACTGCATTGGCAGCATTGAGAATGTGCGAGGTAGAGCGGTAATTTTGTTCGAGTTTGATCGTCGTCTCGGCAGGGAAACATAAAATGTGTTCAATTTCAGCTCCGCGCCAGGCATAGATCGATTGATCATCATCTCCGACCACACAAAGGTTCCCATATTTTTCAGAAAGAAGAGAAGCGAGGCGGTACTGAATTGGATTGGTGTCCTGATACTCATCGATCATAATGTAGCGAAATTGATCCTGGTATTTCTCAAGAACCTCTGGAAAGGTTTCGAAAAGTTCGACAGTTAATGTCAACAAGCTATCGAAATCAAGGGCGTTATAGGCGCGCATCGCGATCCGCAGCGCATCGTACACCTCTTTGATAAAGGCATCTTGCTTGGGATCACTCGTCTTAGGAAGATCGTCAGAGCTCAGCCCTTTACTTTTCAGGTAAGAGATCGCAACAACAATTGGCTCAAGAGAAAGCTCTTCCCCTTCATAAAGCTCCGAAGCAACCTGCAGAATGAGACGGCGCATATCTTTTTCATCATAGAGAGTGAATTTCTGCGTGAAACCAAGACGGTGGATTTCCTTTCTTAGGATTTTCATGCAAAAACTATGGAACGTCGATAGAAATACCTCTTTGGCCTGTTGCTTAGGGATGAGATTTGCCACTCGCTCCCGCATTTCTGCAGCTGCTTTATTGGTAAAGGTCAGGCCAAGAATAGATGAGGGATCGGCCCCCTTGTCGCGGATGAGGTGGGCGATGCGGTGAACAAGGACACGTGTTTTACCACTCCCAGCACCAGCCAGGATGAGGACCCGTCCGTCAGTGGTGATTACCGCTTGCTGTTGATTCTGATTGAGCTTTGCCACAAAGTTTTGCGAGGTTCTTTAGTTCAGTTTCTATCTCATCAGGAGAAAGCTCCCGATATCCCTCTTTGGGATGAACGTTAATAATGAGTCCTTTGGGCAGTGTGGGGTAGATGTTGCGAAAGGCTTCGCGTGTTACCCGCTTGAAACGGTTCCGATCATGAGCTTTTCCCCATTTTTTCGTGATCGTAATTCCTAAGCGAGGGAGAGAGCTCATTTCAGTCAGATAAAAAAAGATCACCCGCTTTCCGACAAAGCGTTTCCCCTCCTGATAGACAGCGCGAAAGTCACGCCGATGTAGGAGCCTTTGAAAACGAGAAAAGCCTAATTTCACGCTGCTGCTAAACGCTTGCGTCCTTTTCGGCGTTTGCGGTTGATGAGTTTTCTTCCGCTTGCTGTCTTCATTTTAGAACGAAAACCGTGAGTTTTCTTTCGTCTTCGCTTACTAGGTTGGTAGGTCCGTTTCATAACACCAAATCATTTTATTTAAAATTCCCTACCATCCTACACAAACCCCAATAATTTTTCAATCCCATTCCCTAATTCCAGGGAAATCTTTACAGCTCTTACGTGATTTTTGGATTCAAGAAATAGTTGTTGTTTTGAAAAAAAAATCTATCGTGTATCCTGGAAATCTACAGAAAAGGACATGTGTGCAACCGAAAACCTATCCAAAAGAAACGCATGGAATCGATGTTAGACATATCGACTCCAAGGCCCTCTATATCTTAGAAAAACTCAGAGCCTCGGGTTATACGGCCTACCTGGTGGGGGGAAGTGTACGCGACCTCCTGCTGAATAAAAAGCCGAAAGATTTTGATATCTCTACGAGTGCCAAGCCTGAAGAGATCAAAAAACTCTTTCCGAGTGCCATCCTCATTGGAAAGCGGTTCCGCTTAGCTCACGTCCGGTTTGGGCGTAAGGTCATTGAAGTTTCCACCTTCCGCGCCGGCGATATTGAAACTGAAGAGCTCATCACCGAGGATAATATTTGGGGAACCCCTGAAGAAGATGTCCTTCGCCGTGACTTCACGATCAACGGCCTTTTCTACGATAGTGAAAAGGAAGAAGTTATTGACTATGTTGGAGGCTATCCCGATATCGAGAAAAAGCTTCTCCGCGCAATTGGACAGCCCTTTCAACGGTTTAAACAAGACCCCGTACGGATGATTCGATGCCTAAAGTTTCAAGCCCGTTTTGGACTAGAGGTTGAAGAAGAGGCCCGCCAGGCTCTCATTGATTGTAAAGCAGAGATCACAAAAAGTGCCCACGCGCGGGTTCTTGAAGAAATTTTGCGGATGCTCGAATCAGGAGCAGCAAAAAATTTCTTTGAGCTTATGACTAACCATGGGCTCATGCAACAAATTCTCCCCGCACTTGCCGAGCATTTAGAAACACCAGAAGGGAACGAAATATACGCCTTTCTCCAAGAAGCAGATGGAACCCTTCAAGAGCCACATCAACCTGAACTCGAACGCCCTGTCCTTCTCGCCTGTCTCACCTTCCCCCTGATGGAACGGCACCTTGCAACACAGTTTATCGCTCGAGAAAAAATTCCTCACTTAGGAGACATCTACCGAGAAGCTGGTCTCTTGTTTGATACCGTTTTCCATACGTTCTTTAGAATCCCCCGCCGCTTAAAAATTCGAACGATGAGCATTTTGATCTCGCAGTACCGGATCACCCCTTTTCAAAAGAAGAAAAATTCCAGGATTCGCATTCCGCGCGCTCCAGAGTTTCACCTTGCCCTTCAGTTCTTTAATCTCCGCTGCCGTTTAGAACCTGGTCTCCAGGAAATCCACGACCAATGGCACACCGTCTATAAAGAAATGGAATCGACCCTCCCTGAACCTCGCAAACAAACGCGCCGCCCTAGAAGACATAAGAAAAGTCCATGACCTCCACACCTTACTCTGAAGATGTTCACTTTGTCGGACCTCCTCTTGAAGAGGGGGCGATGCCAACCCTTTTCTATTTCTCCCTTTCTGCAAAGGAAAGTCTCGAGAAAGATCCTTTCAATCAACCCGTCCAGTTTCTAAAAGATGCCCCGATACGGATCTTTTCGGTCACCCTTCCCGCCCATGAAAACAACCTCCCCCCTGAAAATGCGATGAACGTTTGGGAAGAGCGAATGGAAGCAGGAGATCTTGTGATTCCCCCTTTTATTGAAAAGCTCAAAGGAATCCTTCAAGAGTTAAAACCAACCATCAAAGAGGGAAACCTCGTAGCAGCAGGTCTCTCTCGAGGTGCCTATGTTGCCTGTCATTTTGCAGCGGCGTGCCCAGAGATCACCCATATCTTAGGGTTCGCTCCCCTGACCCGTTTTCGCGCCGAGAAAAGTCTCCATCTCGAAACACTGACTCCCCATCTCTATCAACGAACCCTTCGCTTTTATATCGGGAATCATGACACGCGAGTCGGAACAGCACACGCGTTTTCGTTTATCGAAAAGCTCGCCAAAACAGCACACGAACATCGGATTCGCTCCTCTCCTATTGAACTCATCGTGGGTCCCTCCATTGGCTACCAAGGACATGGGACCTCTCCCGAAGTCTTCAAAGCAGGAGCCGATTGGATAAAAGAGGTCCTTCTATGAGTTACGATCTCTTTATCTTTGCTGGAGAAATAAGCGGCGATCTTCATGGTGAAAAACTCCTCAAAGAACTCTACGCCCAAAACCCCAAACTCAAAGTCAAAGGGGTGGGAGGTCCAAAGATGCGCGCCGTCGGAATGGAGTGCATGATCCCTATGGAAGAATTTCAAGTGATGGGATTCATCGACATCCTCTCCTCCCTTCCTAAGTTACGGAAGCAGTTTTACCGGATTCGAGATGAGATCTTAAAAAGTTCGCCCAAGGGAGTTGTTACAATTGACTACCCTGGGTTTAATCTCCGCCTGGCTCAATCCTTAGCAAAGAAAAATGCTCCCACAAAACGGATCCATTACATCTGCCCCACCGTTTGGGCATGGGGAAAAGGACGAATCCCTAAAATGGAACGCTCTCTCGATCACCTCTTAACAATTCTTCCCTTTGAACCATCCCTTTTTCATAAAGGAAAACTCCACGCCAACTATGTTGGCCATCCTTTAATTGGAAGGATCCACTCTCATGAATATGATCCCGAATGGAACAAGGAGTACGGAATCGGGAAAGAAGAGCAAATCCTTTCCCTCTTTCCGGGAAGTCGAGAGAAAGAACTTCTGAGGAACCTCCCCCTTCAGATTAGTGTTGCGAAAAAACTCAAGCAAGAAAACCCAGAGCTTGTGATTGCTCTTTCCTGTTCGGATGAAAAATTCCGCTCTTTTCTCGAAAAAGAGGGGAATGGGTTTCCTATCATTTCCCCCAAACACTCCTACGAACTCATGCGCGCCTCCCACTTTGCAATCGCCACCTCTGGCACCGTCACCCTTGAACTTGCTCTCCACCAAATCCCTACCGTTGTGACCTATGCCATTAACCCGTTCGATGTCTTTTTAGCACGCTCAGTTTTCCGCATTCACCTTCCTTACTATGCCCTTCCGAACATCCTGAACCAAGGTGAGCTCTTTCCCGAGCTGTTTGGACCAAATCTGAACGAAAAAACCCTCCTGAAAAAAGGATGGGACTTCATGCACAGCGAATACATCCGCTCGGAGTGCATTGAAAAATGCAAAAAACTAAAAACGCTTTTAGGAAAAAAAGACGCGAGCAAAGAAGCTGCCCGCGTCATTCTTGATTCGATCAATTAGTAAGGGCGATCAGGACTACCTGAGCTATCACCTTTGAACCTCGCAGGAGAGATCAATCTCGCCATGACGCTTTCACCTAAACCTCTAAAACCATTGATGCTTACAACATTGTGGGAGCTTAAAACCGCAACACCTACAAGGTAGGTTCCCATTCCTGCTGCAACATCTTTTGTAAAGAACGACTTCACAAAGTCTTTAGAGAAGGCCGGAGATGCCAGACCCTGTTTAACAGCTTTCAGCCCATCAACAACCAGTTTACCTCCCCAGTACATCAGAGTTGCAGGAGCAGACACGACACCCATCGCAACTGACGCAATTCTGGTATCAGGCTTGTACTTGTTCAAAGCGTACATGAAGGCTCCAGCCATTGCCATTCTCGTAAGAGCATAGGCAAACACCCGCCCCGCTGCTTGAACATCGGGATCAGTTCGATTCCAAGCTGCTGCATTTTTGACTGCCCATGCTTGACCAGCCATTGCGACGAAAGGCTGAGGGATTAAATACTTCACATTTTCCATTATCGTTCCTCCGTTAATGAAAGGTTTTATAGGAAAAACTTTACAACAGCGAAACGATTAAAATCAAAAGTTTTTTTTAAAAAAAACGATGTATACCTAAAAGGATTCAAAAGTTGGGAATTTGGCAAGGCGGCTGCGCAAATTTCTCGTCTGGAGCGAGTGACCATTGTGCTGTCACAAGGCGCGAGTGAAGACAAGACATGTGCTGCAGAGCGGGCGCAGCCAAAAACAAATTTTTGAATTATTTTAGGTATAGAAGTTTATCCATCCTTTCTTTAGAATGGTCTCATGCTTAAAATTTATGTCGACCGATTGATTGACGGTCAAACAGAAGTGATTGAAGAGACTGTCTCCCCAGACCTTTTAGAGGTCAAAGAGCAGGATCTACAGTTTGTGAAGCCTATTCGCATGAGTGGAAAAGCTTATCTTGCTGAAGATCATCTCATTATTCAACTCAGGATTGAGACCGAGGCGACGATGCCGTGTCTGATTTGCAACACCTCGATTCAAAAGGAAATTCACGTTTCTGCCTTTTATCACACAGAAGAAGTTGCAAATATTAAAGGACATATTTACGATTATACAGAACCTATGCGAGAAGCTATTTTACTAGAAGTCCCTTATAGTGTAGAATGCATGGGAAACTGCCCCACAAGGGGTGAATTAAAAAGTTATTTAGATAATGGGGAGTCCCGTTTCCCCTTTGCAGATCTTTAGTTAGGAGAAAGACCAGTGGCAGTACCACGTAACCGACACTCAAATGCGCGAAAAAACAGTAAGCGTGCACACCACGCAAAGAAAGAGAAACATGTCTCAACTTGCTCAAACTGTGGAAAAATGCACCTCCCCCACCGTATGTGTCAATTCTGTGGGTTCTACGGAGGACGCGCAGTCATTTCAGAAGAAGCGGCGGAGTAACACCCCCACGATTGGTATCGATCTTCTTGGTGGAGATCATCATGATACCACTCATGTGCTTGAAACCCTTCATGCTCTCTTTATAGAGAGCACCGATCCCTTTTATCTCACTGTTTTCATCACACCAGAGATGGCCGAGGCTGTCGAAGCTTTCCGCATTGCCTACGGCCTGTCCGAAGCTCAACTTCAAACAATGATCACAGAAGAGATCATCGAAATGGACGATGACCCTCTTCATGCCATTCGCAAAAAGAAAAACTCCTCGATGTGCCTTGGAATGCATCTCCTAAAAGAGAAAAAAATCAATGCCCTTGTCTCAACAGGAAATACCGGAGCCCTGATTGCAAGCGCAAAAACCACCCTTCCAATGCTGACAGGTATTTCAAGAGCTGCTCTCATTACCCTTCTTCCTACGCAACAGGACCCTGTTGCTGTCATTGATGTTGGGGCAAATATTGAATGTACTCCTGAGCATCTCGTCCACTTTGCAAAAATGGGAGTCGCCTACCAAAAGAGTCGCGGGATTGAAAAGCCA
Source organism: Chlamydiales bacterium (assembly GCA_024233515.1). Taxonomy (GTDB): domain Bacteria; phylum Chlamydiota; class Chlamydiia; order Chlamydiales; family Simkaniaceae; genus Neptunichlamydia. The sequence goes on along the minus strand of JACKPO010000002.1, from coordinate 101,819 downwards.
ACCGTCGGCCTTCTTAACATTGGAACTGAAGAGAAGAAAGGGCGACGAGAACTCCGAGAAACCTACCAACTTCTTCAAGACTTTAATCCAGATGAATCACCTTTCGTCGGAAACGTCGAAGGAAAAGAGGTATTTACCGGAGGAATCCATGTCCTCGTCACCGATGGGTTCACAGGGAATGTCTTTCTAAAAACGGCTGAGGGAATTTCCTCGTTCATCCTTGATACCCTGCGAAAAAATAAAAGCTTAATTCCCTTTTCCAAACCCCTCTTAAAACGGGTTGAAAAGGAACTTTACTCAGCTGAATCGCCGGGGGCGATTCTCTGCGGCGTTGATGGAATCATCCTCAAGTGCCATGGCGATTCCACACCAGAATCCCTCAAACATGGTTTTTACAGCGTTCTTTCCCTTCTCCAAAACAACTTCCTCACCAAGCTCAAGTCTGAGCTACACTGAGATTCAAAGAAAATGTAGCCCATTTCCCATTAAACTCCGGGGTTAAAATTTTCTGGATAAAGTTTGGGAAATCCGCTATACTGGCAATTTACGAACACATCGACAACTGGAAAAACTGATGAAAGAAATTCTACTCAATGTGACCTCAAAGGAAAAAAGATGTGCAGTACTCAAGTTTGGAAAACTCCAAGATTTGATCGTTGAAAGAAAGTCCAACAGACAGCTCACCGGAAACATCTATCGCGGTGAGGTGATCAACATCCTGCACAATATACAATCAGCCTTCATTGCCATCAATGAAGGGGAAAATGGCTTTATCCATATCAGCGACATCGTTGAAAACACCCAAAAGTTTCAAGAGATGTTCGATATGGAGTTTGACTGGGACTGCGACGTGAGCTCGATTAAAACACGAGATCTCAAAGATGCTGATATCTCAAAGTTTATGGAAATCGGCCACCCTGTACTGGTTCAAGTCGTTAAAGAACCGATTGGATCGAAGGGTGCCCGCCTCACTTCGAACATCACCATCCCAGGACGTTATCTCGTTCTCCTTCCGAATACTCCCCACCGCGGCGTTTCAAGGAAGATTACCGACCGTTCTGAACGGGATCGATTGAAGAAGATCATCCGCGCTTTTGAGATGCCACAAAAAATGGGTCTTATTTGCCGTACGGCCAGCGCAAGCGCATCAACCGAAGAGCTCATTGCTGAGGCAACTGAGCTTCTTGAAACCTGGCAAAAAATCCAAGAGGATTTTCAAAATACAGATGGCCCTGCTTGCCTCTACCGTGAATCTGATCTCGTGAAGAAAGCGGTGATGAAGGCGATTAACAAAAAATATGCTCGGATGCTCGTCGACGACTTCAAGACCTATCAATATTGCCGCAATATTTACAACCGCTACAAAGGGGATCATGTTCTCAAGCTCGAATGTTATCGCGATAAAATCCCCATGTTCGACCGCTTTGCCGTCGAAAATGAAATCGAACGGTGTCTTAGAAGAAAGATCTGGCTCCAGAGCGGAGGCTACCTCTTCTTCGATAAAACCGAAGCAATGTACACCATTGATGTCAACTCAGGACGAAGTACCTCTTCCAATGAGAACATCGATGTGGAAGAGACCCTCGTGCGGATCAACATGGAGGCAGCTGAAGAAATTGCCCGTCAACTGCGGATCCGTAACATTGGGGGACTCGTCATTTGTGACTTTATCGATATGCGCTACCGAAGAAATCAGAGGCGCGTTCTCGATACCCTTAAAGAGGCGATGAAAGAAGACTCTGCAAAATGTACCATCCTCGGAATGAGTGATTTTGGCTTGGTCGAGATGACGCGGCAGCGAACGCGTGAATCTCTCATTCAAACCCTCTTCGTCCACTGCCCTTACTGTTCAGGAAAAGGGATGATCAAAAACTTTGAGAGTATTTCGATTGAAATCGAACGGGCAGTGAAGAAACTGATGACCCTTCATAACCACGAAGGATTGGAAGTGGTCGTTCACCCTCAAATGGATGACTATCTCTCAAAAGGAGACAAAAACCTTTTCGATCGCCTTGCAAAGAAATGGAAAGGAGAAATCACCTTCAAACAAAATGATGAACTTCATTTGAATGGCTTTGAGTTTTACTCCTTGAGCGATGGACAGAAAATTGAATGGTAAATTCGGACAGCTTCTAAAAAAGATCGAGCTCCTTGCCTCTTCTCATGCAATTCCTGAGAAGATTCCTCGGGTGTTCCGAGAGTTCATTGAGAGCTATCAACAGGTGATCCTTGAGCATGGTGAGGACCCTGAAAGCTACATTGGGATTTTCGACACCTTCATCGATCTTGTTAAGGAACAGTTCAAAAAGCCTTTCCTATTCGAACCTTATCACGAAAAAATCCGCTCTCCGATCGATTATTACAAATTTGGTGTCGATTTCCTCCGTCCCCTTGTCGATCTCCCTCGCTCCTCTGTTTCGGGAATCGAAAATTTGGATTACATGGAATCTCTTCTCAGAAAGAAGGAAAACATCATTCTCCTAGCAAATCACCAGATTGAAGCTGATCCGCAAGCCATTAGCATCTTACTTGAGAAAACCCACCCAAAATTCGGGGAAGAGCTCATTTTCGTTGCTGGAACACGTGTCACCACAGATCCCCTTGCCATTCCCTTTAGCATGGGACGAAACCTCCTTTGTATCCACTCAAAAAAATACATCGATCATCCTCCAGAAGAAAAGCACGAAAAGCAAATGCATAATAAGCGAACAATGGAACGGATGGTAGAACTTTTGAATGAAGGAGGACATGCCATCTATGTAGCTCCAAGTGGAGGAAGAGACCGCGCGAACCCTAATGGGACCGTACAAGTCGCCCCTTTTGATCCTCAAAGTATCGAAATGTTCTATCTCATGGCGCAAAAAGCCAGTTCTCCCACTCATTTCTTCCCTCTGACCTTGTCCACCTATCACCTCCTCCCTCCACCAGAAACGACGGAAGTCGAGCTTGGTGAAAAACGGATCACACGTGGAGGAGCCATCCACATGCATTTTGGGGAAGCTGTCGATATGGAAAACTTTCCAGGGGCTGAAAATGCGACCGATAAAAAAGATAAACGACGAATCCGTGCAGAATATCTCTGGAACGTTGTAAATAAAGAATACGAGAAATTCCCAAAATAAGAGGGTAGAGTATGAGAAAATATCTCCTGACATTGATGTGTGTGAATGCTTTTGTCTGGGCAGAAGCACCAAAAAGCTATGAAGAGGTTACTGATCAATGTGAGCTAGAGATTCTCACCCCCTCACTCAGCGAGCGAAAAACAGCAAAAATACGGCTCGAGAATGGTCTCGAAGCCTATCTGATTTCTGATCCCAAAGCCGATCAATCTGCTGCCGCCTTATCGATGGAAGTGGGATCATGGAACGATGATCCCCAGTATGCGGGGATTGCTCACTTTTTAGAACACCTTCTCTTTATGGGATCTGAAACCTACCCGGACGAAAATGCTTACGACAAACAGATTTGGGATAATGGAGGGACACTTAATGCTTACACCGCTCCAGACCGTACCGTTTATATCTTCTCCGTTAATAACGATGCATTTTCGACAACCCTCGATATGTTTTCCCATATGTTCACCGATCCCCTCTTCAACCCTTCAGGGATCAAACGGGAACTTCACGCTGTCGATCAAGAGCATGATAAAAACATCGAAAGCGATGGTTCACGCCTATGGATGATTCTCAAAGAAACAGGGAATCCTCACCATCCCAACGCCCTCTTTAGCACAGGCAATGCAGAGACACTTGGGGGCATCCCTCAAAAAGAGGTTAAAAGGTGGTTCAATGAAAATTACAGTGCAGATCGCGCCCACCTTGTTCTCTATTCAACTCAACCTCTTGAACAGTTAAAGGCGCAAGCGGTAGAGCTCTTCTCAGCAATGAAACGAAGCGTATCCCCTACAAAGCAAATCAAAGAGAAACTCCTTTCTGATCAACAAGAAGGAAACTTGATTGCCATCAAACCCTTCAAAGATCTCCGCTCCCTTTCTATTGAATGGGAACTTTCTCCAGACTATGTTTCTAACCTCGACAACCATTCTCATGAACTTCTTGGGTATGTCATTGGAGGAAGACACCCCTCGAGTCTCTATTCCCAACTCAAAGAAGAAGGGCTTGTAGAAGATATCTCTTCAGGAATGATGCGTGCAGGAAAAACCTCCGGCCTCTTTTCGATTAGCTTTGATCTCACCCCCCAAGGAGCTGAGAAATATGAGACAGTGATCGAGCGGTGTTTCCAAACGCTCAATAGCGTCAAAACTCGAGGGATTCCTCCCTATATCTTCAATGAAATGAAGACAATGGCAAAAATCGACTACGAATTCCAATCGCGGGCAACCCCTTACGCCTTTGTTCAAAACCATGCCCATAACCTCATTGACGAACCCTTAGAAACCTATCCTCAACGGACCCTTCTTCCTACAGAGTTCCATGCAGAAGAAACAGAACACTTCTTAAAAGAACTTTCTCCCGATCGAGCAGCCTATTTTGTCATTGCCTCTCCCGATCTAACCGGTCTCTATCCCGATAAAAAAGAGAAATGGACAGGAGCAGAATACACCGTCAAGAAACTCCAGCCACAAGCCCTTGCAGCACTTGATAAACTTCCAGAGCATGCAAATATCACTCTCCCTGAGCAAAACACCTTCATCCCCACCCACCTTCAACTTGTCGCCAAAGAAGGGGAAAGTGGTGAAGCCCCACAAAAACTTGTCGATAATTCTCGAGGAGTCCTCTACTACTGGGAAGATACCGAGTACCAAGTTCCCGAAGTTGCCGAATTATTCCACGTCTATACTCCTTCTATCGATGGTTCAGCAAAACAGGCTGTCCTGTTCGATCTCTTCACCTACACTCTCGATGAGAAACTCGCTCCAACGCTTGCTTATGCCAGCGCCGCCTCTTTGAGTGTCGGCTGCAGTGCAAACGACATGAAATTTACCCTCAGCCTCGGTGGATATAGTGAAAAAGCACCCCTCCTCCTTCAGGAAACCCTCAAACATCTGAAACATTGCAAAATGACGAAAGAGGAATTCGAGCTCTATACCGCCTCCTTGAAAAGTAGCTACACCAACGTTGGCAAGGGGATGCCCATGATGCAAGCGATTGAGATCTACCAAAACCTCCTCTATAGCAACGCTCCCCTCCACACCGAAAAACTTTCCGCTTTAGCAACACTCACTTACGATGATTACCTCTACTTTGCTGATCACCTACTCGATGAGTGCTACGTCGAAGCCACCCTTACAGGGAACATGACCGAGCAAGAGGCGCACCAAACCTGGACCCTTGTCCACCAAACCCTTAACGCTAATCCTTACCCCAAAAAGAACCACGAGAAAAAGCAAATGCTTATTCTCTCTGCTTTCCAAGGGCCTTACAAAATCCCCGCTCAGACAGCAAGCCTTGGAAACGCTGCAGTCTTAATGGTGCAAGAAGGACAGATGACCTTCCCCAAAAAAGCTTCTCAGATGGTCTTAGGAACAGCTCTCCAAGAAGACTTTTTCGATACCCTCCGTACAAAGCAACAAACCGGTTACATCGCCAAGTCAAAAAGTGCCGAGGAAGATGAGCAACTCTATAGCCTCTTCCTCGTTCAATCCACCACTCATCAGCCCGATGAACTCATCGCCCGGTTTGAACTCTTTTTGGAAACCTACATCAAAGACTTCGAAACGATCCTTTCCGAAGGACGGTTTGAGCTGATCAAAAGCAACGTGATCACGATTCTCGAAACCCCTCCAACCAACCTAGGGCAAAAAGCAAGCGAGCTCCATACCCTCGCCTTTACCTATAAGGGAGATTTCGACCGCAAACAAAAACTGATCTCAGCGCTTAAAGAGCTTTCCTATGATGACTTCCGAGACGATACCGTCTCCTTCCTCTCACGCCAAAACCCTAAACGGATCGCGGTGATGCTCGAAGGAAAACAACCCGACGGAAAAGCCTTCCGCTATGAAGGCATGACTGCAGAAACCCTGAAGGCAGAAGGAACCTACATCTCCCTTCCTTAACCTATTTGCGAGGACGCAATGACATATGAACCCATCCAGTATTAAAGATATTTTTTTATTCCACGCTTTTTGCCATCTTTTCCCTTTTCATTTTGCCCCCTTGTCAACTGGACAATGTGATCAAAATGAAAAGAAAAAATCTGCTCAAAAATCGAAGAAATCAAATAAATCCTTTAATACTGGATGGGTTCATAGATCTCTATTCAAAGGAATCTTTGCTTTTATGATTCCATTCTTTTCCGCTCAAGCAAGCTCAACCATCGAAGTTTTGCAATACAACATGAAGTATGGGAAACCGAAAGAGATCTGCTGCCATCAGGCGCAAGACAACCAAAAACAGTTTGTGGGAGCAGTCCTCTCAGGACATGGCGTTGATCTTGCCTGCCTCCTCGAATGCCAGTCTGCCTCCGATAACAAGAGCTGCATCAAGTGGTCCTATCCCGGCTACGCCTTCCAGTGTCACACCTGCCCTGGGACCACTTCCCAGTTCCACGAAGCGATCACCCTTCTCTACAACACAAATAAATACACCTTTCAAACCCTCTGGGCACCTACCTCCCCCAATATGGGGTGCTGCGCGGCCCAGGAATTAGGGCGAGGATTTATGGCCATTGCCCTCAAAGAGATTGCAACAGGACAAACGGTGATCTTTATCGGTGTTCATTCCCCTCATCACTCACACGATGCTCTCATTGATCAAATCGGAGCCGCCATTCAAGATCTAGGGGGCGACACCTCTCGAGTGATCCTGGCTGGAGACTTCAACTACCGGATCGGAAACCTCTCCTTCCAGGAAAATAGCGACGCGTTTTGCGCTGCCCTTTCTGAAAAACTGGGCGCCCCCTGGTCGAACATCTCCAACCTGATCCAATGTGGAACGAACAATAGCTATTACACCCACAAAAAAACATTTGATAACGTCTTCATCAATCAGGCCGCAACCCTTTCCTGCCAGCTCCCTCCAGAATACGTCTATCAAACAGATCCCCAACACTACTCCCCGACTGGTGCCACCTACCACCAAGGGGGAAACGGGGTCTATAGCCAGCTCGAAGGGATCCCCCAACTTGGCGATCCCCGCAGCGAAGAGCACCTTCCCCTCCTCGTCACCATCACCCTCCCCTGATGGTTAGTCCCAAAAATCTTTTAACGGAAGTGGCCCAGAATTTGAGCGCAATTTGCGGCCCAAAAACCGATAACATTGTCCATGAGACAAGGAGAGGTTTTTGGGGTGCAAAGAGTGCCAAAAGATGGGTGAATAGCAGTGAAGAACTTTGTAGACTGACCACTAGGCATGGTCTCGCTTCAATCTTAAAGATGACCAAATTCGCCGAGCTGTTTGATCAACTTGGCGACCGTTGCGGTCCACCCCATTTGGTGGTTGGCTCCAAGACCCATTCCTGAGCAGCCGTGGAAGTATTCATGGAAGAGAACGTAATCCTTAAAATGGGGATCGGTTTGGAACTTGGGGCGATCGCCAAAGACGGGGCGCTCCCCTTTTTCATTCTTTTCAAAGATCGACACGAGCCGCTTAGAAAGTTCTGCGGCCACATCCCAGAGATTCTTGTAGTGACCCGATCCGGTAGGAAACTCGACTTTTAGATCATCGCCGTAGTAGTAATGGTATTTCTGAAGTGATTCGATGAGGAGGAGATTGATCGGAAACCAGATAGGGCCCCTCCAGTTGGAGTTTCCCCCAAAAAGACGACTTGTCGATTCCCCTGGTTCGTAGTCAACACTAAAGGTTTTTCCATCGAGCTTTATTTCAAATGGGTGCTCTTTATGAACTTTGGAAATGGAGCGGATCCCATAGGGGCTCAGAAATTCATTTTCATCGAGCATCACCTTTAAGAGTCTAATGAGCTTCTCTTTATTCACAATAGAGAGGAGACGCCGCCCCTCTACACCGGGTGTTTGCATACACGCTACTTTCTCGCAGAGATCATTCCGGTTGTTTAAAAACCAATCCATCTTCCGCTTCAACACTTTTAAGCGGTCAAGAACATCAGGCTCGAGCGTTGCAACAGCAAGAAGTGGCATAAGTCCAACCAGAGAGCGGACCTTCAAAGGCTGAATGGTCCCATCAGGCTTTTTCAAGACATCATAATAAAAGCCATCCTCTTCATTCCAGAGAGGGATCGAATGACGCTCCGAGTAATTGATCGCATCGGCAATAAAGAGAAAATGGTTATAAAACTTATTCGCCATGTTTTCATAGGCTCGGTCTTGCTGAGCTAGTTCAACGGCAATCGTGAGCATATTCAGGGTAAACATCCCCATCCAACTTGTGGCGTCAGATTGATAAAGTTCCGCACCTGGAGGAAGCTCTGCGCTACGATTAAAAACACTAATGTTATCGAGCCCTAAAAATCCCCCCTGAAAAATATTTTTTCCCGCATGATCTTTTCGATTCACCCACCAGGTGAAATTGAGGAGGAGTTTTTGGAAATTCTTTTCTAAAAAAATCCGGTCAGAAAATTCATTGAGCTTCTCATCAATTTTAAAGACCCGCCAAACTGCCCATGCATGAACAGGGGGATTCACATCATTAAAGTTCCACTCATAAGCAGGAAACATCCCATTAGGATGCATGTACCACTCTTGGGTCAAAAGGGTGAGGTGATGTTTTGCATAGTCAGCATCGAGAACAGAAAGAGGAAGAGCATGAAACGCCGTATCCCAGGAAAAAAACATGTTAAACTCCCACTTATCGGGAGTCGAGACGATATCATCCGAATAGAGGTGGAGCCAGTCCCTATTCCGCGCTTTTTCAGGATCATGAGGGGGAAGAGAGGGATGAAACCGTTTATCTCCTGCAAGCCAATCAGGAATGACAAGGTTATAGTACATCTTGTTCCATAAGATCCCCGCATAGGCCTGCCGTGCAATACTACGGTGATCCTCACAAAGTTCTGGAGGGATGACCTCCTGATAAAAGGTGTCAGCCTCTTGCAAGCGCTCTTCTAAAATTTTGGGAACCTCTTCCACCGGTTTTTCTTTGTCCTTTGAAAGACGCAAGTGGACGATCTCTTTTCCATGAGGAGGAACCTTGACCTCGTAATGAAAAGCCGATTTACTTCCCTTTTTTTCAGGGCATACCGCCTCTTTCTTCCCCTGAACGACATAGGCATTAAACGCCCCCTTCGTAAACGGGCCAGATCCTTTGGTTTCATTCTCGGTAAAGAGGAGTTCTTTTGCTGGATCCCCTTTCAAAAACCAGCTTCCCAATTTTGCATGGGTTACGGTAATGCACCCTTCTCCTGCCTCAGAAAATTCGGGCTTTTCCACCCCTTCCTTGAACCACTGATTCCGCGCCCAAAACGTAGGAAGAAGGTGGAGCATTTTCTCGCTATCTCCCCGATTCTCGATGGTGATCCGTATCGCAATGTCATCGGGAGTTTCCTTTCCATATTCGATAAAGATATCGTAGTAGCGATCCTGGTCAAAAATCCCCGTATCAATGAGCTCGAACTCCCCTTCCTCTTGCGAACGGTGTGCATTGATCTTCCGCAGTTCTTCGTATGGAAAAGGTCCCTGAGGGTATTTGTAGAGGTATTTCATGTAAGAGTGAGTGGGGGTATTATCGAGGTAGTAGTAATACTCTTTGACATCCTCGCCATGATTCCCTTCAGGATTCGCAAGGCCAAAGATCCGCTCTTTCAAAAAAGGATCTTCCCCATTCCAAAAGCTCAGCGCAAAACATAGGCGCGCGCGACTATCTGAGATCCCAGCAATCCCATCTTCTCCCCACCTGTAGGCCCGCTCCATAGCCTCTTCATAGGTGAAAGCGTCCCAAGTGTTTTGATTGGGGCTATAATCTTCCCGAACCGTTCCCCATTGCCGCTCAGCTAAAAAAGGGCCCCAATGCTTCCAGTACTTGGTCCGCTTTTTATTCTCGAGAAGCCGCTTTTTTTCTACATTCATTCCCTCCGTATACATGAAGAGAGGATAATTATTCTCATTTTTAAAAAATTTGTTATATAAATTTTTAATATTAAATATGTTATAATAATAGAACTCTTTGTAAGAAGTGGGATAAAAATGGATATCATAAACGCTCGTCAGATTGAGACTCCTTGGGATCTCTATACCGTTCAGTCTGAAGGGACAATGACTTCTCTTCTCAGCGCTTTTTATGCGCGCGCAGCGGAGGTTATTTCGGATCCCTTTACCATCACAGACTACGCTCAAGATGACGCTTCTGGAAAGTGGACTATCAAATTATTACTTGAGGATGACCGAGTCCACGAGCTCGACATCCCCTACCAAGATCTCCAAGACGAAATTGATCTCTCAACAAACCGTCAAGTTCAACGGGCATTCACTGAATCGATAGGGGTTGACGTCCCCACATTCAAGGATGGCTACACCCGCGCTGCAACCCACTTTTTTGAGACACATCAAATCGAAGAATCAAAACTCCTTGGAAGCTGGATTTCTTCTCGTCCACGCCTTGTGGTCACGAAAGGGATGATCCACCTAACAAAAGGGTTTTCCAAAATTGAAGCTATTTTCCGCCGCATTTTCCAGCCAAAGATGATGGCTGAATGGGAGGAGCAAAATCGAGAAGCGATGGATGCTTACGTCTCTTTCCTAGAGAGGGAAGTGGGACGCGCGAAGCTTTCTGAAATCCAAAAAATCTACGGCTTCGATTTTGCAAAAATGCGAGAAAAAGGACTTCCCCTTGAGCCAAAGCATATTTACTTTTGCAACATTGGGATGAATAACATTGAGATGAATGATGTGACGAGACTAGGAAGTCGCGTTTCTCTCTTTTTAGCATCGAATCGATATAGCGACCAGCTCCTTCCCCTACTGAGAGGAGGAGACCATCCCTTTACAATGCGTGAAGCGCGCGCGATCCTCGAAAAGCTTGGAAAAGAGGCAACCGTTGCCGATCTCCATATCGCACTTGGAGGCGTTCAAGGACAACCTTTCCCTTCAGAATATTTCACCGAAAAGACCTTTGGAAAGCTTGTTTCTCTTCTTGAGACCCCTGCTAAAGATTGGGAATCTCTCTATACCGGACGTAAATTTATGAAAATAATTAGAGGAGCCTACAATGAAGAGGTGACCGATCGAAACACCTTCCGCCCATGGGTAGACCAACAAGAGCTCCTTCAAGTATTCCAAGAGATGAAAGATCCTTTTCCTGGCGAAACTCCTCTACGAAAAAAAGTCGACCATTATTTCTACGAAGCCCTGACGAAGATCGTTGTAAAAAAACATCTGATGCGAAGTCTTGAACCCGACAATTGGGAAGTTGGCGCCCTGATCCCTTCTCCTTATAAAAATGATCAAGGAGAAACGATTTACTACCGGGTCGATCAAGGGGTCGACTCTGGGCATGGAAAGATGTGGTATGTATTTCGCCCTGCTTGTGAAGACTATGACAGCAAATACCCGGTCATTCGTGCTCCACGAGATACAACTCCTGACCGTTATGCTATGCGAGGAGGACCAACGCTCACACGCGATTTAGGAAAAGATGCTGGAGCGCAATTTAGCAGCACCACCCTCAAAGAAGACCGAGCCCTCTTCAGAGAATTTACACTTCCTGTCTGGATGGGACACTTTGCCCTGGCCATGAAAACGCTTGAGCGCGTTCAAGCAAACGGCCCCTACGAAGACCTCATCCCCCATCTCAAAAACGTTCATGCTGCTCTTCAAGTCGAGGTCAGTAAACGGATCCATGAGAAAAAAATGACGCGCGAAGAGGGAGCTCACATGATCGAGAGCTTATCTGCCCATCTTCAAGGTGTCGAAACACTCTCAGGACAAGATCAACTCCTTGCTGTAAAACACTATATCGCTACAGTTCTTACCCTTGCTCCTTATGACGCAGATGATTTTTACCGCTTCACCAAGCTTGTTCAAGGGCAGCCTCCTCGTCCTCTTGCCTCTATTGGGAATAGCCTAGGAGGCTTTGATGCACAAAACGACCTCGTGAGGCAAACCTTTGCCGAAAATCGGATCCCAATCACCAACCTTGATCTCTATACACATAGTACCCTCAAAATCGATGATATAGATGATGCTCTCTTCACCAACTTCATCCTCTGTCAAAAAGAACTCTTAAAACAACTAGACGTCCATCTTTCCTTCCACCACGTCACAGAGCTCGATGATATCGTCTCTCTTGCCACCAAGGGAACATTTTTAGGGAAAGGGTTGCAGATGGCTGCTGAACAAGAGGCAAGAACCGGTGGAGATTTTCCTATCGATGTTTCACTCCATGTCTTTAAAGTGATTCCGTTTTCCGACCATGAACAAATCCATGAAACGGAAGTCCACCTCCGTCGCATTGAACACCTTGAAAAAGGAAAAGACTACATCTCTATCAGTCAATTCCGATCGATTAAAGACTACGATGATTATGGATTGAGCTACCGTTTTAAAGGGAGACGCCTCGAAGCCTGGAGAAAAACAGGAATCAGCCTAAACCTAGCGGAAACATCAGAGCTCATCTGGCGCGCTTGGCGCTATTTCTTTAAACTTGCCCATCCGATTCCCAAAAAGCATGCCAATGATAAGCTTGTGGTGACATACAATCCTGTCGGGGAGCGGCAGCATACTTTCATCCGGACTCACCTCACCCCCAACCTTGACAAGCTGTTTTACCAACAACTTCCAATAATATCAATACATTAAAATATTTATTATTATTAATATATAATTGAATCTATGGTATAATATTACTTTATTTATTCAAAAATGAAGGGGAAAGCATGGCAACAACAGTCACAAACAATACTTTATCAACTGACCATCAACAAGTTAAAAATGAAACCCAAGGATGGGGCTCTTGGCTCGCAAGTTTCGTCTACCCGCAGCCCACTGCGCTCGATGGATCCCGCGTCCAATCTGTAAAGTTTATTTTTGAAAATCGCGATGCCCTGATCGAAGCCCTCAAAGACTTCCCCTTCGCCCCCAAAGAACTCAATGCCGAGACTCTCGAAGCCTTTATTAAGCAATTTAACTGCGCGAATCCACAAAGCCCGATTGATCCTGAGAAAAACCTCCTTGAGGAGCTCCAAAGAGCGAAACAATCCCTTGAAAATGCAGTTGATGACTTTGTGATGGTTAAACTGAGTCCTGGATTTCAACTCCGCATCACCAATCCCACCCAGTTAGAAGAGGACGAGGCAGCGATCCGCAAAGAGCTTGCCCCTTTCTATGATCACCCTGAATCTATTACAAACGAAGATGTGGAAGCGTATGTCACACTCCTCAATGAGACCTATCCCGAGTACGCCATCGATCCTGAAAAGTCTCTTCTAGATGAGATCCGCCGAACAAAAATGGCGATGATCGAGCGTGGCGAAGAAGGATTTAAAAACGGGGTCAATTGGTATGCCTTTTTCTCTGAGGATGCGATGCATACCATGGTAAAAATTCATACCTATCAAACAGACCGCGCTGGATTTGCAGAAGACACCCATTACCAGAGAAAGATGCTCAGCTCATTTAAATTCTTTCATGAATAATCGTTAATCTTCCATGTTATGGAAGACAGCATCGACATCATCAAGGTTTTCTAAAAAGTCAATGAGGCCCAAGTTGGCCTCTTTTGTTTCCTGGTCGCAAGCAACCGTTGTTTTGGGAAGCATCTCAAGACTCTCATCCTGCACAGCAACCCCTGCGGCTTCGAGCTTTTCCTTCACTTCGTAGAGAAGCTCAGGAGAGGTGACGACAAGGAACCCTTCCTCAGTCGTATCAAAGTCCTCTGCTCCCGCTTCTGAGGCTTGCATGAAGAGGCTCTCTTCGTCCCCTTGATCTTGATTGATTTGGAGAATCCCCTTTCGGTCAAAGTTAAAAGCAACAGATCCAGGAGAGGCGATCGTCCCCCCTTTTTTATTGGTTGCAATCCGTAGATCTGAAGCGGTCCGATTCTTATTATCGGTCATCGCATCGACAATGATTCCAACCCCACCATGACCGTAAAGCTCATAAGTGAGCTCTGTAAAGTCTGCTTGATCGGCACTTGCTGCCTTCTTGATGTTCCGTTCAATCACATCAGAGGGGACATTGGCCCCTTTCGCTTTTTGGAGAGCTAAGCGGAGTTTTGTGTTCGATTTTGGGTCAGGTCCTCCCTGCTTTACCGCAGAGATGATCTCCTTGGCACACCGCGAGATAACTTTACCCTTCTTTGCATCAGCCCGCTCTTTTTTATGTTTGATGTTTGCCCATTTACTGTGTCCAGCCATAATTGATGACTCAAAGCTCCATTTGCATGAGGATTTTTCCGTAATATTTCCCGTGAATATCTTTCAAATAGTCGGGGTGATGTCCATATTTCTTGAAGCCTACCCTCTCATAAAGACGAATCGCAGGGTTTTTATCGTAGACTTCTAAATGAAGAATTTCGACTCCAAACTTGTTTTTCGCCAGCTTTTGCACCTCTTTTAAAAGAAGGGTTCCAACGCCCTGTCCCCGGTATTTTTCATCGACAAGGATGACAAAGAGCGATTGATGTTTCAACTTTTCGACATCTTGAATGTAGAGATTGGCTGCCCCCACCGGCTTTTTCTTATAAAGGGCTGTAATTGACGCTCCCTTCGCAAGATATTGATGCCACAACCTCACCGCATCATCGATCTCCCGTTTGTCACTCATTGGGAAACCCTCTAAAACACCAGGCTGTTGAAGCCATTCTTTATAATGTTCCAAGTCCTCGACAACAGTCGGACGAAAGGTTACAAGAGGTTTCTTACTTGCCATCTTTTTCCTTAAAGTTGATTTGATAGAGATGACGCCCCAAATATTCCCCATCGAGCTTCACGAATTTTTCTTGTTTAAAGACCTCGGTATACCCCGCTTTTTCAAGGAGGGGGATCGCTGGGCACCCTTCGAAAAGTTCGATGTTCATCCATTCGAAACGGAAGTAACTTTTCCCTAGGTGATTGATGTTTTTGATCAAAGAAGAGCCTACTCCTTGCCGCGCGTGCTGCGGATCGACAATCAGGTAAACCAAACAATGGTGAATCACTTTCCGATAAGGCATCAGAAAAAGAGTCGCCACACCCACAGGGGTATTTTGATAGGTCGCGGTTAAACTTGCCCCATAGCGATAAAATCCAATCCAATTTTTCGCCATCGCTTCCACATCTTTATCAGAAGAGACGGGATACCATCTGCGGCACTCTCCAAGCCATTTTTCTAAAAACGGACGATCTTCCTCTTTCGAGTACCGAATGTCAAAGGCGCTATCTTCGCTGATTTTCACTAACCAAATTCCTTTAGGTAAGCATTGACAAACCCATCGAGGGATCCATCCATGACCTCTTGAATATTTCCCTCTTCATACTTTGTTCGAGTATCTTTGACAAGGGTGTAGGGTTGAAAGACGTAGTTGCGGATCTGTGAGCCCCATGCAATCTCTTTCTTCTCGCCCCCTATCTTCTCTAGGGCTTCTTCTCGCTCCAGAATCTCTTTTTCATAGAGCTTTGAACGGAGCATCTTAAGACATGTTTCCTTATTCTGCAACTGCGAGCGCTCTCCCTGACACGAGACAACAATCCCTGATGGAACATGGGTGATCCGAACAGCAGAGTCAGTGGTGTTGACATGCTGCCCCCCTGCGCCCGAAGCGCGAAAGGTATCGATGCGAATCTCTTCCGGTTTAATTTCGATTTGGATGTCATCCTCAATGAGCGGGGTCACATCGACAGAGACAAAGCTTGTATGACGCCGAGCATTGCTATCGAAGGGAGAAATACGGACGAGACGGTGAACCCCTTTTTCCGCTTTGCAATAGCCATAAGCAAAAGGACCTGTCATTTGGATCGTTGCATTTTTGATCCCCGCGACCTCTCCATCGAGTTTTTCAATGACATCAACTTTCCATCCACGCTTTGCGGCCCACTTCTGATACATCCTAAGAAGCATCGAAGCCCAGTCACAGGACTCCGTTCCTCCTGCTCCTGCATTGACCGTGAGATAACAATTCTTATTATCGAGCTCTCCGGAGAGCATTTTTTTCACTTCGAGATCTTCGAGCCCTTTTTCAACCGCTTCGATCTCTTGCAAAAGTTCTTGATAAAGGGGAGGATCGTCTTCCTCTTCGATCTCTTCTAAAAGTTCTTTTGCAGCATTAAATCTTTTCTTGATTTGGGCATAAGGCTGGGTCCACCCTTTCAGGGTATTACACGCATTAATAATTTTTTGAGCCGCTTCGTTATCGGACCAAAAATCTCCCTCCTCCATCTTTTTTTCAAGCTCTTGAACCTCTTTTTCTTTGACCTCTAAGTCAAAGATACCTCCACATGTGAATGAGGCGGCTATCGATATCTTTCAGTTTTCCTTTGATCTCTTCGTTCATATCTTCTCCTGGTCGAGAGGGTCATCATAAAACTTTCCCCCTTTACAATAAAGACTTTTCCTCTATAATCTTTGCAGCATTAACAATTGGGTAACCCCTATTAAAAAATATTTTTACGGAGGTCAAAACATGACATCATTATTAACTGGAATCCAAGGCACTGCAGTAGGAACTTGGAACACAGTGGCACTTTCCTGCAGCAAATTCTCAACCACTCCTCTTTGGCAAAAAACAGGTGCAGTCGCAATGCCTTACATCAGACATGGCGCGAGCTACTGGCCAAATGCTCTTCGATTTAACCCCCTTACTTCTGTACAATTTGGGGCAGGAATTGCGGTGACGATCTTGACAGGTGCAGCTGTTAGCTGGATGAAAGGCTCTAAGCCCTAGTCAACGTGATTCTCTTTTGAGTACCTACAGTGTAGATCCAGAAGGGACCTGTAGATTCAAACGGCTCGGTGATAAAGATCACCCGGCCGTTTTTCATTTCTGCATGCATACGCATCCCATGAGGAACTTCCAAAGTGAGATCCCCTTTGATCGTAAGATTCTCCGCATGGAACTCTGAATGTCCATGGAGGACGATTTTTAGCGCCGCTTGTCGCTTGACTTCATGCTTCCAAAAGAGGTGATCCTCTTCCCAATCAATCCCTTCATTAAGAACCGTCACATTTTTCATGTGGCATCGTCCACTTCGATGAGAATACTTCAGAATCCCCTTCTCCATGTGTCCCATGGGATCTGTTGCATGAATTAACAAACTCCCCTCTAGCTGGAGGTTTTCTAAATCGAGGTCGACAATCTCGAGTTGAAGCTCGCTCCCGTCGGCAAGTTTTCCTCCCCGCACTTTTTGCCCAATGATCGGGTAGAGCGGCCCAAGAGCGGGATGATAACTAAACAAAAACGACGGCCCTTCTTGGAGAAAGGTTTTCTCATCCGGGAAGGTGGGAAGTTCCATTTGACAGTGCGCCTCGAGGAGCTCTTTCGCATTGAGCATATAATCGAAATAACACCCCTCAGGTGTTTCGAGCATCTTTCCCTTCAGGCTTAATTTTCGTTTTGTTGTTGAAATCGTTTTTCGTCTTGCATTGAATGTCAGGTAAGCATCTTTTTCATCAAAGACATCGGCAATGTTTTGCATCGTTGTTTCTAAGCGTGCGATCTCCTCTTTTCTTTCTCCCGCATGGTAGTGGTGCCCTTTCCGAAAATTTACGAGAAGCCCTGGATGAGGAAGAGTTTCCACCCCTTTCTCGACTGCTTCCACGTCAGCGAAGAGGATATTGGTATTCGATGGAAACGGGGAATATTTCCCCCCTTCTTCTGCAGGAGTATCTTCGATTCCGCACTTTTCGAAGTCGCAATATTCGATGTTTGTGAGAACCTTTTTCCCCTCTATCTCTTTCACCACATTCACCCCTTCCTGCGCATTCACAAGGCGAGGGCAAGAGGC
This sequence comes from Chlamydiales bacterium, assembly GCA_024233515.1. Taxonomy (GTDB): domain Bacteria; phylum Chlamydiota; class Chlamydiia; order Chlamydiales; family Simkaniaceae; genus Neptunichlamydia. The sequence continues at coordinate 84,032 of JACKPO010000002.1, read as the reverse complement.
AAAACCAAATGCTTTGTCGTGATGATGACCAATTCCTAGAAAAGCAAGGAGGCCATGATCTATTGCTGCCATCGGATTATTGATTTGCCGAACAAGGGTCTTTTTAACTCCCCTCTCTTTAAACCAGTCGAACACCTTTCCTTGCTTAAGAAGTTTCCAAAGCATCCCATGTCCCCCTGGCTTCAGAAGAAGTTTGAGCGGCTTCTGCAAACACCAATCCCCATTTTTCGTAAACGTTGGAACAGAGGGTTGCTTGAAAAATTTAAAAGCACTTTTGGGACGACCAAACCATCGATTTTGAATACAGATCGAGCGAATATGCTCATGATTCCGGTTGACATTCGAGGTCATCATCCCAATCGGTGTCGTCACCTGTTTTCCAAAAAGCTGGTAGGACAAATACTCGCGCGCCTGAAGATCTGCAATCACCCCTTCGAGAAGAGGTTTACCTAAAAAGATCAGGCGGGCGGCAGGGAGTCCTTCTTCCGTCTTTTCATCCTTGAGTTGAAGGCGGTCCGCTGCTCCACCCACGGGATAAAGCTCTCCCATTTCCCCTTGCTTTTTGAGTCCTTCCAAAATCCTTTCACAAATTTCGACAGTCGGAAGGCTCACATCTACCCCTTTAGGTGGCATGAACTTTGCACTCTCCTCTTCTCGAGATTCGCAGAGAAGGGTGAGGACAAGATGTTGATAACCAATAATTCCCCCAAAATCTTGATAAAAAGTTTCTAGGGCCAAAAGATCTTCCAAAAGGGGACGGAGACGGTGAAGGTGCTCCTCTTGCATTTCACCAAAAATACGGTTACCTTGTCCAATCGCAAAAAGCTCTTTAATCACATATTCACATTCGAGGGAGAGACCACTTAAAAAAGTCTTCAAGGGGGAAGAAAAAGAAAAATAGGTATCCACCTGAGGAAGGGCATTGAGAATCTCTAATTTCTCATAGACCCCATTTGCTCCCTTGATCATTTCCAGGAGAGCAGAGAGGTTCTCTTTTTGCTGTTTTAAAGGACGTTCCTTTACCTTGGTCATCCCCATAAGTTGCCATGTTTCTCCCGTTTTGGCAAGGATTACCGGAATTTCTACCTAATTTTGCTTTTTTTTTTGACTATAAATCCCCAAGAAGGATACAAGTGGACTTAAGTTTAACAGTTTCAAAAACCTTTCTCGAAAGGAATATAATTTTTTAAGGAGAACCAAATGGCAAAAAAAACTGCTGCTAATTCAAAGTTCATGAAGCCAATGAAAATCAGCGCGGAACTCGCTGAAGTTGTCGGAAAAGGACCTATGCCACGTACTGAAGTAACAAAAAAACTTTGGGCTTACATCAAGAAGCACAAAAGACAAGATCCAGAGAACAAAAGAAACATCATTCCTGATGAAAAACTTTCTAAAGTATTCGGTGGGAAAAGAGCCATCAACATGTTCGACATGACGAAGAAGGTCAACAAGCACCTTTCTTAAAAAATGTTTATGTTTCTGCACCCCTCTGGGGTGCAGAAAATCCCCCTTTCTTCTATAATCTCCCTTTATGAACCTATCATTAATCCTCCTTGCCGGTGGCAAAGGGACTCGGATGGAATCCTCCACCCCGAAGGTCTTTCTCCCCCTCAAGGAAAAACCTCTGATCCTTCATAGCTATGATCTCTTTGCTTCCATGGGAGAAATCAAAGAGATCGTCGTCGTTTGCCCAAAAGCATTTCGCCATTATTTTCCGGAAAACACCCTCTTTGCCCTTCCGGGGAAAGAACGACAAGATTCTGTCCAAAATGGTTTTTCAAAATGCTCTGGAGAGGTTATTCTCATCCACGACGGAGCTCGCCCCTTTATCTCTCGAGAAGAGGTACAAAAACTTTTAAGGGAAGGACTCCCTGTTGGCGCTGCAACCCTTGGCGCTCCAACCAAAAACACCATCAAACAAGTTGGTCCTACTTCGCTTGTTGAAAAAACACTCGATCGCTCCCTTCTCTATGAGATGTACACTCCCCAGCTTCTCCGCCGCGATCTCTTAGAAAAAGGGCTGCAAAAGGCAGAGGGCCAAACCTTCACTGACGATGTAGCCTTAGCAGAACTTCTCGGTCATCCTGTGAAAATTGTCACTGGATCGTGTCGGAATATGAAGGTAACCACCCCGATCGATCTCAAATTGGCCGAGCTCCTATGAAATACCGGATCGATCTCTCCTATGACGGAACAGAGTATGGAGGATGGGCCCTTCAACCCAATCGCGTCTCGATTCAAGAGCTGATTGAAAAAGCCCTTGGAACAGTTCTAAGAAACAAAACCCCTATTACCGGTTCAGGACGAACGGATGCTGGTGTCCATGCCCGCCAACAAGTGGCCCATTTTTCTCACCCTGACTCTCTTGATCTCCGCGCCCTGACCTATTCTTTGAATGGGATTCTCCCTCGCGATATTCGGATCACCTCTATAACTTCCGTTTCCGAAACATTTCATGCACGCTTTAGCGTGGAGAAAAAGATCTACCATTACTATTGCACAGAGTCCCACAACCCTTTCAATTACCGTTATTCTCATCCTCTTCATCATCCCCTAGACCTTGATCTTATACGAAAAGCCATTCCCCTTCTTCTTGGAACGCATGATTTTTCCGCCTTCGCCTCAAGTGGCTGCGGATCGAAAGATCCTGTTAAAACCCTCTACCGCCTCGATCTCATTGAGGAGAAAGGGGCCTTTCGTTTCGAGTTTGAAGGAGATGGTTTTCTTTATAAAATGGTCCGAAACATCACGGGAACCCTCCTTGAAATTGGCGCTGGAAAACGCTCTCCTGATGATATTTCCCGTATTCTCCTCTCCCGAGATCGGAAAGAAGCAGGAGCTACCGCTCCCGCTAAAGGTCTCTTTCTCCATGCTGTTAAATATTCCCATTAATTCCCCTTCCGGTTATAGTCGTACCTACGCCGATGTGGTGGAATTGGTAGACGCGGTAGATTCAAAATCTACTTATGGCAACATAGTGCTGGTTCGAGTCCAGTCATCGGCAAACCTTAAGGCTAGAATATGAGTTGGATTTTAGAGTATTCCCCCATTTTTTTTGATTTCGATGGTCTGCTAGTGAATACCGAGCACCTCCACTATCAAGCTTATCAGCGAATGATGGAAAGTCATGGCTCCACGTTTCCTTGGGACTTCCCCACCTTTGCGGGGGTTGCTCACAAAAGCTCCCATGGACTTCGTGAACTCATTACCTCTCACGCTCCAACCCTTGTTGAAAAACAATCTTGGGATACTCTCTACAGTCAAAAAAAAGATGAGTATGCCAAACTTCTTGAAGCGGGAGATCTCGATCTCATGCCAGGGGCCCAAACGATTCTTGAAACGGTCCAAATGGCAAAAATTCCCCATGCTGTCGTGACCAACTCGACGCGGGAGCAAGTCGAAAAAATCCGTGCAAAAATTCCTGTCTTGAACAATATTCCCCACTGGATCACACGAGAGGATTATGAAAACCCGAAGCCTGCTCCCGATGGCTATCTCAAAGCGATCGAGGTTCTGGGGAAATCAGAAAAAATGCTTGGATTTGAAGATGCCCTCAGAGGTTTTCGCGCTCTAGAACAGGCTTCGATCACTCCTGTTCTTATCTGTTCTCCGGAGCACCCACAGATGACCGAGATCTCCCAAGAATCGATCCATTATTACCCCTCTTTCTCCTCGATGCTTTCTTGAGTTAATCTTAACAAATCTTTGGAATTGATCAAAATGCTTCATCTTATTGGACTCCGTATTCTTTAAGTTTATTGCGGAGGGTGCGAACGCTAATCCCCAGTTCGTATGCCGCTTGTGTTCGATTTCCACCAAGACGAGCGAGCGTTGCAAGGATATGCTTTTTCTCTAGCTCTTTGATGGTGATGGGAGGAAGCTCCTCCCTTTTTTCTTGTGAAGAGATCTTTAGATGATCTTTTTCAATGATCGAAGAATAATCCATCACGACTCCATGCTCAATCGCATTGCGGAGCTCACGGATATTCCCTGGCCAAGAGTAGTTGAGTAGTTTCTCCTCCGCTTCTTTTGAAAGGGTTTTCAAAGGAAGTTGATTTTTCTCACAGACAACCTGAATAAAATGGTTTGCAAGGGGGAGGATATCTTCCCTTCTTTCACGGAGTGGAGGTAAGTAAATGGGGATCACATTAAGGCGGTAGTAGAGATCGGTACGAAACGTCTTGTCCTCAATCGCCTCTTGCATCTCCCGATTTGAGGTCGAAACCAAACGTACATCAACATGGATGGGCTCGCACCCTCCGACCCGCTCAAACTCTTGCTCTTGAACAACACGGAGAAGCTTTGCTTGAAGTGCAAGAGGAATCTCGGAAATCTCATCCAGGAGAAGGGTTCCCTGGTCCGCCCGTTCAAAACGTCCTAATCGTTTTTGAAGCGCTCCTGTAAAAGCCCCTTTCTCGTGACCAAAAAATTCCGACTCAATTAAAGAATCAGGAAGCGCCGCACAGTTGACCCTGATAAAAGGATGCTCCTTGCGCTTAGAGTGAGCATGAATCAGTCCTGCAATCACCTCTTTCCCCGTCCCCGACTCACCAGAAATAAAGACATTCGAGTGGCTCTTTGCAATCATCTCCACCTCTCGAAGAACCTTTTTCATCACAGGACTTTCGGCTATCACCATGCGCTTTGTCTTTTTTTCCAAAAGCTCTCGAAGGAGCAATGTCACCTGAGATTCTAAAAAAGGCTTTTTTAAGACATGTTCAACATCTTTTTGTGGAGGATCTTCTTCCGTAGAGAGTTGAATAATAGGAGTGCTGAGGGGACGACGATTAGAGCGATCCAGAACCTGAATCCCTTTTAAGTCACTCAATATCAAATCAAATGATCGTTTTTGAAGAAGATCAAGCGCACCCATCCCGTCTTCGACGGTGAAGAGCTGCAGCTCTTTTCCCTTTAATAGATTCAAGAGCAGCTCACGCGAAGAGAGCTGCTTCTCAATAATGAGAACCTTCTTCATCCCAACCTTCTTTTTCCCCGTGTGGGTTTTATACCGCAAGTGTTACAAACTTTAGGAAATTCCCAAATTTTGAAGCACTCCCGGTATACTTTTCCCATATAAAGGTCGAAATTTTTTTGCAAACTCCATTATCATTCAGTTAGATGAAGAAAACGATTTTACTCTTACCTCTTATTATTAGCACCTTAGTCGGATGCTCCGGTTTAGAAAAATCCGAAGAAAAAAAGGTGCGGACCAGCAATTTAGTGATTGCACCGATTCAGCGTCAGTCGGATGAGTCACTTTTTCCCATTTCGGCTGCCGAAATAAAAAAAAGAGCTCCTTACCCTTGGGAAAGGCGGCGGATCGGCTCTCATCTTCGCATTACGAAAGAATTTTTCCGCTGCAGAGGAAATGTCCTCAGTCCTCCAATTCAAGTCCATCGAAAAGGGGACTTTATCTATCACCTTGACTGTGGAGGGATTGAACGTCACAGCCTCCCTCTAAGAAATGGAGAAGAGTCTATCTACCCCATTTTGATCGACCTATTAAACCACGTTCAAGAAACCCTCGACCGAAAAGTGATCATCACCTGCGGCCACCGGTGTCCCGTCCATAACCTTTATGCTGATCCCTCAAAAAAAGGACAGACCTCAAAGCATATGATTGGAGCCGAAGTCGATTTTTATGTCGAAGGACTCGAGAAGAATCCTCAAGCAGTGCTAGAAACCCTCTTCGCCTACTATCCAGAGCCGATGCTCCGCACCATTACACTGACCGATGCATCCACCCCATCCTGGTACAACAAAGAAGTCGCCATCACCCTTTTTCACAGTACAGAAGGACGAGACTTCGATAACGATCATCCCTATCCCTATCTCTCTATCCAAGTCCGCTACGACCGCGAAACAAAACGGCCCGTCCAATACAATTGGCACCATGCCCATAACGGTTATATCAAACATTGATCTCCACTCAGTAATCTGGTATGGTCGGATTCATGAAGAATCAACCCTTAGACATCTGTGGCGTTAAAGTTCAACCTGGGGAACGACTCACTCTTGCTCTCCCGACTCCTGAAATTTATACCTGCGCTCCCCTCCATATCCCCATGCACATCATCCATGGAAAAAAAGAGGGGCCGCGTGTCTTAATCTGCGCCACCCTCTATGGAGATGAAGCGAATGGGATCGATATTGTCCACCGCCTTCTCGAAACACGCCTCCTCAAAAATCTTTCAGGCACCCTTATCTGCATTCCTGTGATGAACGTCTATGGACTGATCAATCATACCCGATTTCTCCCCGATGGTCATGACCTTGCCGAAAGTTTTCCAGGAACAGAGAAAGGATCCTTTGCCTCTCGTCTTGCCCACCTCTTTACAAGTGAAATCATTAACCTGATGACCCATTGCATCAACATCCGTTCCGGTCCCTCTCACATCTATAAACTCCCTCAAGTATACTACCACCCCGAAGATCCTGTAGCGACCCATCTAGCCCACACCTTTGGAGCTCCCGTTGTCCGCCCCTCCGATGAAAAAACAGGCTTTTTCTACTCCGAGCAAGGGACGCCAAAATGTCCCACCCTCATTTATGAAGGAGGAGAAGCACACCGCGCCGATGATTACTCTGTAAAAATCGGTCTCAAGGGGATCGTCCGCGTCCTAAAAGATCTAGAGATGATTAAACTCAAAACATCAAAACCCCCTGAACAAGATTTCGTCTTAGCAAAAAAAACAAAGTGGATCCATGCCCCTGGAAGTGGAATCTTCCAAGTGAAGAAAAATGTCGGTTCCCATGTGACCGTTGGAGAAACCTTAGCTATCATTACCGATCCCTTTGGATCACTTCAACAATATGAAGTCACCGCTCCACGTGAAGGGATTATCTCTTCCATTACCACCTACCCTCATGTTTTCGAAGGACAACGCTTGATGGATCTAGCCATCACCAAAGAAGAACATGACACACCCTTGGACGTTCCTCCGATTGAACCGAACATTGTAGAAAATTAGATGAAGAAAATCTCTCTCGTCGGATTATTTATTTGGGGTCTCGCCTCCCTCTTTTACCTCTACGAATTCTTTCTCCAAGTTTTCTTATCAACGATTTCGGGACAAATCATGGAGCAGTTTCACCTCGATGCCTCCAACTTTTCCATTATGAACGCCGGCTACTTCCTCCCCTACTCGCTCATGCAAATTCCTGTTGGGATATTGGTCGACCGATTTGGAGCCAGACGCCTCTTGACCATCGCCATTGCCGCTGCAGCAACAGGAGTCTTTTGGTTCTCCAAAATTTCAACCTTCGAAATGGGTTTTATCAGCCGCTTCTTTATGGGATTCGGGTCTTCCTTCGCCTACGTCAGCCTTCTCGTCCTTGCCCTCAACTGGTTTCCCAAAAAACACTTCGGGCTGATGGTTGGACTTGCAAACTTTCTTGGAGCAACCGGCCCCTTTTTAGCGGGAGGTCCCCTCTCACTGCTCTTGAACGCCTTCGACCATAACTGGCGCCTGATTCTTGTCTACATCAGCATTCTCGGATTTGTTCTCGCTGTCCTCGTCGGCTTTTTTGTCCGCAACAGCCCAGGAAGAAAAAAAGGGACGATCATCCATCTTGATCCCTATAAAGAAAAGCTCTCCGTCCGTTTAAAACTTTTGGGGAAAAATGCCCAAGCTTGGGCCGTTGTCCTCTACTCCGGATTTGTCTACGTCTCCACTCCCCTTCTTGGAGCTTATTGGGGAACAGGGTATCTCGTCTCAAGAGGACTCAGTCAAACCCTTGCTGCCACCCTTTCCTCCTTTCTTTGGATTGGATTTGCAGTAGGTGGCCCCCTGACAGGGAAAATCTCTGATCAAATGAAACGTCGAAAACCTGTCCTTGTTCTTTGCGCTGTTTTAGGACTCATCGGAAGCCTCTCCATCCTCTATTTTCCCACACAAGAATTTTTCCTCTTCGCGATCTTTTTCTTCCTCATGGGATTTGCGAGTGCTGGATGTAGTGTTGCCTTTGCAAGTATTTCAGAACATGTTCAAGGATCTGTTCAAGCAACCGCCATTGGATTTAATAATTCGATGATTACCTTCTTTGCCGCTCTTTTCCCCCCGATTGCAGGATTCCTGATTGAAATGGGAACAACGGGAAAAACTCACCATTACACAGCAGCGCAATATGAAACAGGACTCATCTTAATGCCCTGCTTTTACTTGATCAGCTTGATCCTTTCTTCATTTTTTATCCGCGAAACCTTTTGCCGTTCGCAACACGAAGTTATCAAAGTAAGCCTTGGTCCTTAAGCGCACGAATCTGCGCAAAGACTGCGACAGGGTCGGTCTCTTTTGTTCCAAGAGCTTTTTGAAGAGCGGGATCAGCAGCCCGAAGAAAAGGATTGGTTTCTTTTTCCAGCCCAAGCGTTGAAGGAACCGTTGGTTTCCCCTCATTCACACACTGTTTCGCCTCTTCCAAACGTTTTTTCACCGCCTGGTTTTGAGGTTCAATCGTATGGGCAAATTGAAGGTTAGAAAGGGTATACTCATGACCACAATAGATGAGTGTATCATCGGGAAGCGCTGCCACCTTTTCAAGAGAGTGCCACATCTCTGCAGCCGTACCCTCAAAGAGTCGACCACATCCTCCTCCGAAAAGAAGGTCCCCACTAAACAGAAGATGAAGATCCCGAAAGAAGTAAACAATGTGAGGTTTTGTATGTCCTGGCGTCGAAAGAACCTCGATTGAAAACGGTCCAAAAAGGAGCTCTTCCTTATCGTCCACCGTCTGTTCCAACCCTGGGATCCGAGGATCATCAGGACCAATCACATGAGCCTCCGTTTTTCGCTTCAGAAACTCGACTCCCCCCGTATGATCCTCATGATAGTGGGTAATCAAAATGTTCTGCAACTTCAGCTGCTCCTCACTTAGAAGAGCCATCACCGGTTTCCCATCTCCTGGATCGACCACAAAAGCCTCGTGGTCCCAAGAGAGGACATAGGTATAGTTATCCTCTAAAATCCGAATCTGAAAGAGGGCGCGTCCCTCTCCTAAATCTTTTTTCTCAACAATACTCATGGACGGTTCATCATTTGAAGTTGTCCCCAGGCGATCACCCAAATATAGCAAAGGAAATAGATAAGAACAATGAGACTTCGGATCAGCCCCACCTTGCCATGCATCACCCGGAGTTTACTTCGCTGATCCCATGTTGTCGAACCCTTGCTATTGAGCTTCACCGCAGCCACAATCATCGTAATCAAAGAGACTATCGGAATCCCCGCTCCCATTCCAAGCCACCAGACCGAAAAACTCCGGTTCATACTCTCTGAAAACGAAAGTTTATGGTGATTCTCATCTCGCACCGTCACCTTTAGCAGCCATTTCCCAGGTGTTGCCCCCCAAGTTGCCAGCAGAAACGCCTCAACAAACGACCACGCAAAAATCGCCACCATTCCCGAAAACGAACTCAAAGGCCCTAAACTTAAATTGAAATAGCCCACCACGAACCCAATCACAAAGATAAAGAGGGAATAGTCAATCATCCGCGCCCAAAAGCGAATCCACGGCCTGGGACGAACACCATCCTGATCGGTTTCCCGGGCATACTCTACCTTCTTTTCGATCGTAATCGTCGGAGTTTCATCGAGGGTTGCCATATTGAAATGCTCCACCTCAGCGATCGGGAGCCACTCAGCAAAATCCTCCTTCCAGATCCGCGTCGAAGGATCGATCTTCCCCTGGTCGAGCATCTGCTGGAGTTCCTCGTGGGAATGAGGACCTCTCCTTTCCTCCCCAATCTTGTAGTACCATACCTCGCTGCCCATAGAATCACCTCTTTCCCTCACTAAATCCGATCCCCCTCTTTTTGTAAACACTTTACTCGTTTACAAAAATATAAAAAAATAAAACAACCGAAATTATAATTACTTTTTATTCAACTTCAGGGGAAGTATTAATGAAAAACATTATTTTTATTTTCGGTTTAAGGGGGCAAAGGATGCCCCATCGTCACCGTAACCTACGGCTTTATGTTCTGAACGCACGTTCCAATGCCCCGCTTTAACGTCTGGAAGAGGACTTCTATCTCCTCCCACGCCGTTTCGCGGATCCGAACAGGGACCATCTGATGCGATTCCACCGACTGAATCGCATCAGAAATCCTGACCCTCAAACAAAGATCGACCACCTTTACAAGACGCTTGAGGGCAAGATCCCACTCAATGCAATAACACCCCTTCGAAAAAATCACGACCACCAGATTCAGCCCCCGCTCCTCCAAAAGCTCCCTGAGCTCCTCAACCGTCTCCGCCTTCTCAATCTTCCCCTCAAGCACACGAATCTCTTCAAATAGTCCCATGAATTGTTCTCCTTATCAAAAGGATCCCGACATGCTCCACCCGGAGCACATCAGGATCATAAGGAACACATGCACAAAAATCTCACAAACCATTGCCTCCCAAAAAGGACGAATGTCCCAAACGAAGAATAGAGAAGACACTAGATTTTTTCGGGTCAATCGATTAAGATGGAGCCCGAAGCTAAGGTGTGGATACATAAACACGATGTTCCTTAGTTTCACGCCTCGAGAGGTAACGGCCTCTCGAGGCACTTTGTTTTTACGTATCTTCCATCCTAACCCATCAAAAAGTTTTTTCTCAACGAAAACGAGTTTTCAACTGCCCTTTTCTTAAAAAGTATTGTCAACGCAAAATAGAAATGTCCTAACGGTTGCAAGATAGACTTGTCCTAATTTTGCGCAACGCGCAATCCGACCAAGGAATCCTGTGCTACAAAGAATCAGAATCAGGTTATTTTTTGGCTTCCATATTGATCCCACCAAGTTTTTAAAGATCCTAAGAAATTAGGGTCTTCTCCTCCCATCCAGGAAATCTCATCCAAAAGAATAATGATTTCAGTATCATCAATTTGTTCCCCCAGAAACGTAAAAGCATTTGTCCAAGAAAGAAAGGTGACTTTCGGGAGGTGTATACCTAAAATGATTCAAAAGTTGATTTTTGGCTCCGTTGGCTCTGCAGCAAATTTCTTGCCTTCACTTGCGCCTTGTGCTCGCACAATGGACGCTCGCTCCAGGCAAAAAATTTGCGTGGGGCCTCCTTTCCAAATTCCCAACTTTTGAATCACGTTAGGTATAATTGAGTACATAATTGATCAGCAAATTCATCTCGCTGTTTTTGAGCTGTTATGCCTGGTGCAGGGGGATTTCCGGATATCGAAATAAACTTCTTTCCCTTGGCAAACTCCTTAATAAGGGTACTTTTGCCTACCCTTCTGCGTCCCTTTACAACTGAAAGGGTAGATTTCTGTAACGCTTTAAGGCGATTTAGCCGATTTAACTCTTCTTTTCTTCCAATGAACGTTTTTCATCCCATTTTCTGCGCTTGTCGATTATGGGATAATTGAAAGCAAGCTGTTTTTATCCCATAACTGATGATTGTCGATTACGGGATTAATTTAAATAATTCATTATAAGCAAATTAGGTTTAAATAAGACGCAAACAGGAGTGTAATTAAATAACGCTAAACCAAAAGATGAAGCTGGCCAGAAGGCTGTCGCTAAAATGATCACTGACAATGAATTCAAGCTTAAGGGAATAACTGCTTGGGTTCAAGAGCTTGAATCTCCAGTAGCAAACTGGAGTAGGGAGACCTTTGAAGCCTTTAAAGCAGAATTTTTCAAAAAAACAAATGTTGGACAATGTATCGAACCTCTCTTTGCAAGCAAGGTTGGACATGATTTTTTCTTCCCTGTCTATCTTTCAGCAAGTCATCCAACAGTGCCCATTCCAACGCATGCAGACCCGAATACCGGCCTTTCCTTAGGAACGAATCATCCCAAATTTGTTATCCCTCCCTGCAATAAAAACTGTCAGATTCATGCGCTTGCGCACCTTTATGTCTCTGATCTCTCACGAGAGGATCAGTCTATCGATTTACTTAACCAGTGGCGAACCCTTCAAGCCTTACCACCCGCAACAGAACCTATTCTGTCGTTAGATGAGCTCAAAGAGGTGCCCCTCAAACCCGTCGTCCCTGACGATCCAGCGTTTCCGGATGCCACTGACCACTAAGTGATCCACTCTCTATCCATTTTTAATATTAAGTTAATTTTTAAAAATAAAATAATATTAAACAGTTTTGTTTTATTAATAATAAAGATATAATATCTCCAGCAATAAACAAGGAGTTATTATGTCAATAGAATCTTTAGATGAATCCACTAATTGGCGAGAAAAAGGGCAAGGATGGCCCGCTCTAGACCACGATTTAAGAAACAATCCTGTGCCAAAATCGTATCCGACTGCTGCTTTATCAAATATTCAAGCTCCTTCTACGATCTTCAGAGCATTTGATGCCACTAAAAGCATCCAGCAAAACCTAGAACTGTACAATTATGATCTTGGATTTGTTATAAGAAGTCAAATTAATGGTAATGAACGTAATAAATATTCAATCCAATACATGGATAAAAGTAATTGTGATCAGAGGTATAGCCATGCAATTGTGGAGATTATTCGAAACCTTTCCTATGCAAGAGTCCTAAAACAAAACAAAGCCTTTCTTCAGCTCATTAGGACAGTTGAACCCCAGGCAGAAAAAACAATAGAATTGATCGACCGTAAGATTGAACTCCTCAATGAATCATCCCTCATCGCGCATGAAACAATAAAAAAAGCTCGAGAATTAGGGTGCAAAATCCGTTTCACCCCTTATCTTCCCCTCCTGGTTTATTCAGGCTTTGATAAACATGGTCCGGATTGTGATTTGGATAAAAGATACAAGTTAGAAATGAGAGGAAAATTAGAATATATAGCCTCTCCAGGCTATCTCCCCTTAAAAGAAGAGTTCCCTCCACGAGGATAATAAATCGCTAAGGGTAAGAGCTACACAGCTATTGCATAAAACAAATTCTTGAATAATACCTGGCGCCCCCATTAGACTCTTTGAGATACTTGAGGAAGTCTAATGGCGCCACCCATTGCAATCAAAAGTCGAACAATCTTTGGATCTCTAGAAGAGGGACCGATCGCTAGTCCACAGGTTCAACACATGATTGCAACTGAGGATGAGAAAGAGACAAAGGTCCCTTTAGATCTTCAACTCTCGATCAAAGTCTCGAGTTATATCTATAGAAACCCTAAAACGATCGCACGCTATTCCTCAAAAGCTGCTGCAGAAGTTGCCAGTTTCCTTGCTTCAGGCTATTTCACAGGGAAGATTGCGTATCACCTTACGGAGAAAATAAGTCGCCCAGCGTTTGAGTACGCCCTTTCAAGATACTATGATCTCCCGGCTTTGTTCAAAGCTGAGGTCGCAAAAAATCTCTCCACCTTAAAAAGAACCCGCCCAGATATTTACCACGAATTTTGCACTGCAAACGATGAAAGCTACCGATACAATCTCTTCCGTCGTTATGTTCCTGGGTTTGGAGAAGAATTTCCAAATGATGACCTCGAACTTCGCGCTCAGTTGCAAACCTGTTTTCGGGGGTATTTTCAGGGTCTTAAGCAAACAGATATTCAGGACCTCACGAAAGCTGGTGACCTCTTAAGACAAAATGATACAGGCAGTACCCCTTCATTTCCTAAAAACCTATGGAATCGAATACGAGCCGCTTTCAAGCTTTCGATTCTGTCACAAGAGGGAACAGACGCTATAAGAGGGGGATACCCCCTCATTAATCGAGAGATTAAAATACGAAAACATGAAATCAAACAAGCTGGAAGCAATCTCCAAAAAGCCCAAGACAAAGTGGAAGAAGCATCAAGGTTTGTTAATGGACGAAGCACCTCGACTTTCTCCCCACAGAAAATTCATGCAATCGCAACCGAATCGTTACAACACTACTATGAAATTGCGCACCTCTCGTTTTCAGGACTTAGAAATTTTGGAATCGATCCCGGAAAAGCTGAGAAGAAAGTCTATGCTATAGGTGCTGCAGCTGAAGTTGTGTTAAGCGTAGGGTCAATGTTCCTAGGAAATCCCATGGGACCCTTTCAGGCTTTCAATGCTGCTTCTCGAGTCTATGCCCTCCTTTTCAAAAGAGACAATAAACAACAACCCTCCCCCTTCGAGAAACTATTTCAGGGGATGGCTCAGCTTTTTCAAGGTCAACAAACTTTTTTCCATGCTATTCTCCGTCAGCAAGATAAGCTCATACAAGGACAGCAGTTTATTCAAACCTCCATCAATCAGCTCCGTGTCGAGGTTCTTGTCTCTCATCAACAGATTATGGGAGAGCTCGCTTATCTCACTTTTCAGCAAGAAATTCTGACGACCGTCACAAACGCAAACGCCTTCCAAAAAATTGATCAACTCAAGATGTGTCGAGAAATGATGCACGCAGATGGACAGTTCTCAAGGGAACTTAACCGTTTTGAGAGTTATTCCGCCCTCGAAATCTTCTATAAATGGAATAAAAAGAAACTGGGAAAGGGGTTAGAAGGGTTAGAGGAGCACATGTCAAAGTACGGAAAACCCATTTACTACGCTGTGGGATTTAACGTAAGGAATAAAGAAGGAGCAAGGATCGAGCAGTATTTCAGAAGCTTTTGGAATACTGTAAAAGGAAGATTCCTTGAAACTTTTGGGAATCAAGAGCTTTTATCTCTAACGATTCCCTGCGCAAAAACTTCAGAACTCTCCGCAAAAACATCCTCCTTAAGAACGAGCCTAACATTACCAGATCACCTGAAAGAAATAGAGGAACATGAAAACCTCTTTGAAAGGCTCATCGATCCCACAAGATTAGCGACCTCCATAGATTTAGCGTTGGATTTTCACTACTTCTTAGACATCGTCCATGAGCCTGGAGGGGAGCTTCTATCCATAGCTGATCTACGCACCCAACTTTCAATACAGAGAAGTCCGAGTACGGTCAAAGGGTACCAACTCCTAAGAAATGCTCTCATGAAAGTGGATACAGCCATCGCTCAGTATAACCTCCTTTCAGGAGATCTTTTGATCCCCCAACTGGGAGGGCTTTTGATGAGCTCTGAGAACCATGAGGATGTCAAGGTCTTGGCATCAAACAGATGTCTCATGAATAACATGTTGGTCTTTCATATCAAAGCGTTACTTGAGAGTCAGAACATCCCCCCTCTAAGATACCATACTGCTTTCTATAGCTACAGCGAGCCCCATCGATTACAGGCTCTTTTAGGAACAACAAGGAAAATAGAGCGGAAAGGATCTTCAGGACTGTGGGAAATAGAAATCGGCGAAACTTGGATTCCCCTCCCTTCCCCTGAAGCCGTCATCCATGGAGAGCTTCAACTGCTCCCGGAGGTTTACGATCTTCTTAACCTAAGAGGAAAAATTCTAGAGGAACTTCAAGGGTATGAAATGCTCGATTCTCTAGAAACTAAAGAAGATCGGCAGGCATACTTATCCACTTTACTCAAAGAAAGGACAACAAAGGAGAAAAAACATGGCTGGTCAATCTACTCCTATAACTACGCGAAACTCTAAGCTTCCCAATTTCCCCATTCAAGAAATTGAAAACCCGACTTATAATCCAGTCCCACCGATGCGTGCCACACTAGAGCGTACACGGGTCAATCGAGAGCATATTGTGATGATTGCCCGCGCTGTTAAAGCCCATTTAGAAGAACTGCGAAGGACGACTGAAGACACCGAAAAAACTCTCCAAATATCCATTGAGCACCTCCCCTCTTCCATTGCTGCTTCTCTAAGAGAAACTCTAGCGAAAGAGATCGCCGAAAATATTTGCCAGAATCAAGAGTTTATCAACCGCATCGTCTTGAGTGTCCTCGCAAAGCTGGAAGAAAAAAGCTCCCAGACAAGCAAACTATGATGAGATACAAAGGATACTATGGTCGGGTTGAGTATGATGATGAAGCAAAGATTTTTCACGGAGAACTCGTGGGAATGCGTGCCGTCATCACTTTCCAAGGAACAACTGTAGAAGAACTTAAAACAGCATTTAAGGATTCTATCAATGATTATCTCGATTGGTGTAAAAAAAAGAAAAAAACAACCTGAAAAACCTTTCTCAGGAAAGTTGAATCTTCGCATGAAACAAGAGCTTCATGCTAGACTCGCCTCTTTAGCGCAACAGAACAGAACAAGTTTATATTCATTCATCAATGAATGCCTGGAAAAAGCTGTGTGTTGCGTTTTGGAATACGCAAAACTACAACTTCATTGGTCCATACTGCAGCATCAGCCTCATTCATCGATAGATACCAACCATACTCCCTTAGCTTTGCTTCAAGAACATGACGAGCTACGGAAGCTTCCCCTTCAAACAAAATCTCTTCGGGAGGAGTTTCTGTAGTTGTTGCTGAAGCCTCTCTGGCTTTTTTAAGAATACTTATCGACTCTGGAAGAAGAGAGTCTACTGTGGCGATTCTAGAAACGTAGTCGATAGATCGACAAGCTGGGAACTAATGACTCCAATCAGTTCTATGCCAGCTACATTCATTCTGCAAACAACCCCGCCTGAGTGACCACTCATCACTGTAGCATCAATAGATGATAACTCGCTTCTCTAGCGTAAAAAATACGCAAGATTTTATCTCATAGCAGCAGTATCCTTGACCTTTTTCAATCCGAAAGGAACCGTTATGACAGGAATCACAGCAGCAACAGCAACCGCTCACTTAACTCCTCAGCAGCAAAATATCGCTGTCTTTAATAGCATGCGTACCCTTATCCGCCGTATCTTCACTCTTATTGGGAACACTTCGGTCGCTGAAGCAACGGGTTTTTTCCTGGAACGGGATGTCGTTGTGACAGTGGCTCATAACTCTCTTGCAAATGGAATCCTCCAAAGTACTTGTTATCACGAGGGAACCGGGGGACTCATGCTCGAACCCGCAGAAGAGATGAATCTAAAAAATGCTCATGCCCTAGATATGCTTTGTTTCTATTCAGAAATTGATCTTCCCGAAGAGAGTCTATTGAGAGAGGTTCCTGAAGGATTCGTTATTGAAGAGGGGATGGAAGTCTACTATGCCGGGTTTCCCTTCGGGAGAAATAAAATCACCTTCCACAAGGGAATGATCTCTTCTGTGAGTGAAGAAAATGGATTCCGAGAGTTTACGATTGATGGAACAGTCGTGCATGGAAATTCTGGAGGTCCCGTTGTTGTTCTCATTGATGGGAAGCCCCATATTCTTGGGATCATTACCTCTGAAATGGCTGATTTCTATCCAGAAGATCTGAAAACAATTCAATGTATGAAGATGTTGAACCAACATTTCAAAGAGCACCCCCCCGCTGAAGTCTCACATATCTCTGGTGTTGTGACAACCCAGGCTGGGATCAAGCGCACATTTACCGTTAGGCAGGGGGGCCAAGAAGAGAGGCTTGATCTAACAGATGCAGAGGTGATGACGCGCTCGTTAGATCTCATTCAACGGAATCTCTCTTCGGGAATTGGGAGAGCCGTTGACATCAGAGATTGTACCCATCTTTTTTCAGAAGAAATCATCGAAGGGGCTGCAGACCCTCGAACCTACTATGAACCCTTAGGGTATCGCTCGGAGATCGAACTGAGAGCTCTCTTGCAAGGGCAGCTAACAACAGACAAAACGCTTGGAAGAACAAAAGCGGGAAAAATCAAAACCTCAAAAGAGGATGTCGCCTATATCAAAACAACATACCCTGAAGTGTTTGCAGCTCTTGTGGAAAAATGTGTTGGGAAAGGGGGCCTTCATAAGTTTACAAACACCTATTCTGTCTTCAGCGCTGTGGATAGCGACCATACCATCCCTCATGATGTGTGGAAAACAACAACGAACCCTAAATTGAAAGATCACGTTAGAGGCAAAGAAAAACGTCCTGGAGAGAGACATATGCCCGCGATCACGATTCCCCATGAAATCCATGAACAATTGGGAACGACAGCAAGTTCTGCTGCTGCCGTGGCTTTTCGTGCTGAAGTCACGGATCTCTGCGATCAAGATAAAATCCCCGATGCGCTAATAAAATGCTTTCGAGAGTATGAAAGATGTGGTATTAACCTCAAAAGTTATCAGGAGGGCCTCCTTAATATGCTAAATGAGTATGTGAAGATGAAAGTCATTACGGACACCGAACTAGCGAACATTAAAACAACCCTCTCTCTTGGTTGAGTTGTCAGATTAAGACGAGCCTTTCTAAGTTAGAGGAGGGTGAGGTAGTCGTGGATGAGGGCGTGGTAGGAGCTCCACTTGGCGTGTTCGTAGTTCCACTTGAGGGGGGCGTTTGTGGTGGTCCAGGAGTGGGGACGGTGTTGCCGCTTATGGAGGATAGTGAAGGCGCGGTCGTGAGGTTCGAGAAGAGCGGTGTAGGCATCAAGGGTTTCGAGTTCCATTTGGGCAAAGATGAGGCGTCCGGTTTCGGGATCTCTCCCTTTGACCCGCTCAAGTTCTTCAAGGGCGATGGTGACATATTCGCTCGCTTTTTCGAGGCTTGATTTTAGTTTGAGGAGTTTTTCATCGACCTTTCCTGGAGGAATAGGGAGGGGATGGGTTTCGATTGCTTGATGGACAAGGGCGTGAAGATCGTAGGAGGTGGAGAGAGGAATCGCGGAAAGGGGTGTGTGGGGAATCTCTTTAAAGCCAAGTCCCCCAGAGGTCGCATTGATAAAGGTCGTGCTCCCGTTATGTTTGGCAAAGGCGCTAATGGTGGCACTTTCCATGACCCATTTGATGAGGGTTTTAATGGGGTGACCATAGAGATCGGTTCGGGTGAGGAGTTTTTCAGAAGTGCGGGTTTCTTCCTGCCGTTTTTTAAAGCTAGTAGAGGTCGAAGCAACGACGCCGGGGCCATAGGTTTGATTGTTCGTAAAGGCTAGATCAACGCCGAGGAGGATAATAGGATCACATCCATAGAGGCATGCGAGGGGAAGGGTTGCGGCGGTCACCGAAATGGCCTCGATCGTGAGTCCTTCGTTCATCGGGTGTTGCTCAAGCCCAAGTTCGTTTTCCATCCAGTACTCTGCCATTCCCCCAGTTTCTGAGTGGAGATAACCGGTCGGGCCGTTCATGGTATTAAAGATACCGGCATGGAGACGGGTGGCGTAAAGAAGTGGAAGCTCGAAAGCGCTGGCTGCCATGAACCGTTTGAGCTCTTCATCATTAGGATCGTAAGCCACACCAAAATGGGGACGAATCCCCTGGTTGCTGAGGGCAGTGATCGCTGATCCCCCTGCGAAGATGAGCGCTCGATCTTCAAGCTGGCGGAGCGTTTCGAGATCGTTTTGTAGAGAGGGGCCGGCGCCGCAAATGATCGCAGGGATCCCTTTAAATGCATCTTTGAGGCCATTTCCATCGAACGATTTTTCCAGGCGGTAGAAGTTGGGGAGATAGTTTTCAAAAAAGAGGGGGTAAAACCGGTTCTCATGGTAAAGGGCGTGGCGAACAGTGGTTCTTCTGTGGAGTTTTTCTCGGAGGCGGTAAAAGCGGGAGCGGTAGTGTTTTTTGTAAGAGGCTAGGGCAGTGATCCCGATTTTTTCTACGGGAAAAGTCGCGGCGCATTCATCTAAAAAAGTGTCCAGCCGTTTTTTATCAAGGTTCATCCGGATGTGAACCTGGGGATGTTTTAGAATTTCTTCGGCATGTCCCATTTCCAAAAAGGCTTTTAAAACGGCAAGATTCTCTTCGATAAAAATGAGATCGCGCTCACGACTTCCCTCCAACCATTTTATAAGGGGAAAGTAGTAGTAACCAAGACCCAGCCCATAAATATAGATCGCTTCGAGGTTGTCAGATTTGAGGGAAGAAACCATTTTCCCGACTTCACCATCAAGATCTTCTTCATGAAGATCAAAAGGGGGAAGCGCACCCTCTTCCATCCGAAGAAGAAAGGCGAGGTTGGGATACCGATCTTCAAGAACCTCTGTTTTCAAGGGTCACCTACCTTTTTATCAATGCGCAGCTCCCCTCTTTCATCCCACTGTTTGTGGTCATACTCCATAGACGTATGATAGTGTCTTTCTTCAAGAGGTTTTCCATCATCGAAATAGCGGCGATGCAGGCCGATGGGATTTCCCTCTTCATATTCTCCTTCATCGATCAGAACGCCACCAGAGCTCCACATCCGATCGACCCCTTGGCGCAGCCCTTTTTGGAAAGTAACTTCCCGTTTTTTGATTCCGCTAGGCCAAAATAAGATGACTTCACCATTTAATTTGCCATGAAAGTAGTGCATGATGGTTTTGATCGTTCCATCTTCGTAGTAGTATTCTTGTTTTCCATGAAGTTTCCCCTCTTTATGCCGTTCGAAGGCAGAGAGTTTTCCCGAAAGGTAGCGGCGGGTTGTCTTCCCCTCTTTTTTTCCATGCACATACCATGTTTCAGAAAGAAGAACATGATCTTCGCTAAAGAAATGAGAAGGGCCATGAAGATTTCCTTCATGGTAATAACATTCTGACTCGATCGAACCATCAGGATAATAGATAAGATATTGCCCCTCCAGGGTCCCATTGACTTCAAAATAGGCACGGAGCACGGATCCCTGATCATTTTTTTTCACCACCATATCGGGACGGTTTGAAAAATCATGAGGAATCTGTTTGGGAGTGAATGGCATCGCGATATTGATGTCGAGATCGGGGTCTTGAATGACTAAGGTCCCCTCTTCAAATTTATAGAGTTCTTTCATCTTTTAATCTTTCGGTTATATCTAGAAAAAAGAGGAGCTGCTGCACCTTTTTTTCGATCTCTGGACTTTTCATTGTAGAGATCACCTCCTCTTTTTGCAAAAGGTGTTTCCACACTTCCCAACAAGCTAGGAGATGCCACTGGTAAAAGGGCTCTTCTTCGAGTTCGATATCATAGAGAAGGGTTTGCTTTCCTTCCTCGAGGGCCTCTAAAGACTTTTGAAGAAGCTCTTCCACTCTTTCTCGACTCTTTTGAAATTGCATCGTGATGGTTTCTCTTTCGGGAAGGGATTGAAGAGAGGAAAAAAGCTTCCCTTTGAGATCTTTTTTTTCTGTTTTTTCAAACGAGCCAAAGGGAATCCCCTCAAGGGTTAGTCCCTCAGAAAGGTTGATAAATTGGGTATCTGGATGATGTGTTGCAAACAGCTCGAGCCACTCTTTGGCTGCAATAAAATCGGGGCGAGTGAAAACGGGATTTCCAAATCGATCGACCGACTCGATGAAATCCTGCCGCTCATCGCTCCCTTCCACCCCTTCTGCATACCGCTTCTCTTGGAGCTGACAAAGATCGACACCCACATAATAGATGGGATTGCACCCCAGGCCCGTCGCGACCGCTGTTAAGAAGGTTGTCACGGTCCAACCAACATCAATCACCTCATCCTCTAGTAGGATTTCTTCGATCGGAAACATCCCACTCCGCCCAAAGGTCACTTTTGGTCCTTGGTGAGTTTGAAGAAGAGTTGCATCGACTTGTCTTTGATAAATCAGGGGCGTTTCAAAATAGGTTTGCCGATAAAATCTTTCGTGAGGAGGCTTAGGATCGATCGCTCCCATTAGATCAAGTTTGATCCCTTCCTTAGAAAGAGGGGCAAGGGCAGAACCTCCTCCTAAGAGAAAGGCTTCGTCTTGCACGCTCTTTAAAAGCTCTAGCTGTTTTTCTAAAGAGACTCCCGCACCACAAATGATCGCAGGGATCCCATTAAACGTCCCTTTGAGTTTTGTTCCATCAAGAGACTTCTCCTGGCTATTTCGGAGAAGGTTCTTGAGGAAACCGGCTCCACAGTCGCGGTAAAGACCAACGGTCAATTCCGCTTCACGAAGCGCCCTGACCATTTCTCCTTCTCTGTCGCAACGTCCTAACCATTCCCAAGGATCAAAGAGATGATCCCAGACGCCCCCTTCAGGAGCGTGGATCAAATGAAACTGAGGCATGTCCAGCAGCTTGACATCGATCAAAAGGAGATCTTCCACGCGATCCGGAAGAAAGTAGAGACGTCGCTTGGGATTTTTTTTGAGCCACCCTCTCATCTGATCTTGCCATTCTAGTGAGCCAATCTCAGAAATGTAACAGGCAACGGTTTCCTCACTGGGCAGAGGGAGAACTCCGTACATCCCTTCTTTTTTTGTCTCTAAAAGTTGAAATGCTAAGAGAGGGTTTTTCTTTTCAAGAAGATCTCGTTTCATCACACAGTGTTTGATAAGTTGGAAGCCGCTCAAAAGGAAGGGGCCGTGTTTCATCGTCCCATCCTAATAAGAACTCCCTCTCATTAGCAAGACAAATCAACGGAGCGCCAATAAAAGCATTGTATCCCATCACTTGGGAGAGCATCTTATCCTGAAGAGACACCCCCTTACACTCAATGAGCAGGAGGGGGCGCAACGTTTCTGATTCGAAGCAAAGGATATCAAGACGTCGATCGGGAACTTCTCGATGTTTCAGCATCGGAAGTTCTGAAAGTTTTTTTTCGATCGCAATCGCGTGAGGAGGATAGCCCAGCTCCTGCGTCAAGTGAAGAAGGATCCTTTGTCTCACAAGCTCTTCAGGGGTTGCAACAAGCCACCGCCTGCGGATCGGATCGTAAACCTTCTTATTCTGGAGCGATGATCCCATAGCTTCCATCGCGTCTGCGGTAGATCACCTTAAGCTTTTGATCTTCTTCGGAGCGATAGACTTTAAAATTGTCGTTGGACAGTTCCATTTTCATGACAGCTTCTTCTAATGTTAGCATCTTAAGAGGAAGCTTTTTCTTTTTCATGACTTTAGGACGGGAGTAGTCAGACTCAAGAGAGGCATTATTTGCTTCGATAATCTCTTGATTGATCTCTTCGATCTCATGCTGCGCATGCTCGAGAACGTTGACTTCCATTTCAGTCACAGAAATCCCCTTTGCATGGTGATCTTGGATCCGATCTTTCCACTTGCGAAGTTTAGTAGAAAGACGTTCAAAGGCTTTATCGATCGCAGAGTACATATTTTCCGTATTCGCATGAACGTTGACACGGAAATGAGAAAATTTCATGAGGATATCGACCACATGATTGAGTTTTTGGACATCTAGACGCACTTTAATATCAATAATATCGGTAGACAGATCTTCAATTTTTTGGATCTTTTCTTCGACATAGTCCCGGATTGGGTTCGTGATCTCGATATTTTTTCCAATGATATTGATGGTGTATTCTTGGTTATCAAACTTTTTCGGACTTCCGGTCATAAAAACCCCTTTGGTTGAGGACTTAGTGTAGCTGATAGAAGGTTTTTCTCCAAAAAAATTATCATATTTATTAAGAAGTGAAATATGAAAAGAAAATCAAAACACCTCCTTGTGATTCGCCTTGCTGCAGGAATTATTTTCTTCTTCTTTGGCTTTTTCCACCTACTGAACAATGAAAATTTTACGAACTTGCTCCGCGTTGCAGAAATCCCTCTCGTCTATTTCAATGCGGTATTTATTCCCCTCACAGACTTTTTAGTCGGGCTTTTCCTGATTTTGGGACTCTTCACCCGTTATGCAGCTGTGATTGGATTTTTATTTTCAGCCTTTTTCGTCTGGATTACCCTTCACGTCATGCATATCAATCCTTCCCAGGTTCCTGATGGACTCGCAGCTGTCCCCTTCTATCCCCCCGTCTTTATCACCATCATTATTTGCCTCTTTACCCTCTATATCGCGTGTCTTGGGGGAGGCGCTTACACTCTAGACAATCGGATGCAAAAGTAGTATCCTAGTCCCCTATGGAACTCGACCGCCTTCTCATTAAGAAACACCGTGGGTGTTACCTGAAAATTCTTTCCTTGATCTATCAAATCGAGATCAAATCGATCGTTGAAATCGGTGTGTTTCGTGGAAAAAACGCCATGATCCTCCGTGAAGAATTTCCTGATGCACACCTTTACCTCATTGATCCCTGGGCCCCTTCTTCGTCCTACCTAACCTCCGGAACTGCCGTCTCCAAAAAGCAAGAGGTGTTTGATGAGGCCTACCATCGCGTAAAAACTCTGTTCGAAAACGATCCCAACGTTACCCTGATCAAGAAGACGGCAGAGGATGCTGCCTCTTCCCTTCCAAACGATCTCGACCTTGTCTTTATTGATGCCAATCACGATTACCACGTCGTGAAAAACCAGATCCTCACCTGGCAGAAAAAGGTTCGCCCTGGCGGGATCCTTTCGGGTCATAACTACGGACGGAAGCGCCTTCCTGGCGTCAAGGAAGCGGTCGATGAGGTGTTTGGAAACTATTTTCTCTTAGGACAAGATGAAGTCTGGGCAACAATCATACCTCGCTTAAAATAAACAGCTTGCAACACAACCTCTCTTATGATTGACAAAATTACAATGAAATTCTATCATTAAGATGAAAGTTTTACACTAAATTTATGTCAACGCATGGATAAAAAAGCACAAAAAAGGGTCAATGCCCCTCTCATTTATGCCTCTTTTAAGCGCCCTCGAGTGACAGCTCTTTTGGGAGCACGCCGGGTAGGAAAAACAACTCTCCTCAAATCTTATATGCACCTCCACTCCAATAACAAATGGGTGTTTCTAAATATGGACAACCGGGAGTCGAGATTAAGAGTAGAAAATGGAAAGCTCAGTGAAGTCATTGAACAAGAAGTTTTCCAACAAATCGGTGTAGGAGGAAAGATTTGGGTCGCAATCGATGAAGCTCAAAAATGTCCTGCTCTTTTCGACCAAGTTAAAATCCTGTATGACCAGTTTAAAGATCAGGATAAAATCAAATTCATCTTAACGGGCTCTGGCCACTTAAATCTTCACCAACTCGCTGCAGAATCTCTAGCGGGGCGTGTTGAGCTCATGCACTTAAGAGAATTTAATCTCAAAGAAATGGCAAAACTCACCCATCCAGATGTTTCGATTCCCGAAGATTCAATTTTAGATCTTCTCATTGAACCTTTTGACGAAAACACTTTTAAGTCGTTCGCAGAAAAACGCCAACCTTTTCAGAAATTGCTCAACGAAACAATGACTTCTCACCTTGTTTGGGGAGGGCTCCCTGAAGTGCTGCAAGAAAATAGCGCAAACGATCGCCTCCGCTATCTTGCCAATTACCTTCAAACCTATCTAGAGAACGATGTGAGAGCCATTGAAACTATCAGCGACTTATCTCTTTATCAAAACCTCATGAAAACATGCGCAGAACAGTTAGGGTCTCTTAGAGACGACCAAAAGGTCGTCAATGCCCTTGGATGCTCTAGAAATACCCTTTTAAAGTATCGAGGATACCTCTCTGCAACCATGCAGTATCTCGAACTCTATCCCTTGATCAACAGCACCCTGAAGCGACTTGTGAAATCTCCCAAAGGATATCTTCTCAACAATGGCCTAGTCAGCTACCTCACAGGGGTCAGAGAACTGAGTATTCTCAATGCGACAGGTCTCTTAGGCCATCGCTTTGAAAATTGGTTTCTGAGCGAACTTCTCACCTGGACAGATAGGCTTGTAGAGAACCATTCCATCCATTTTTGGAGGACAAGTGGAGGGGCAGAAGTAGACTTTGTCATCACCATAGGCGCCCAAATCATTCCCATTGAGGTGACACATTCCTCCCAACTTCTTCCAAAAAAAGCACGTCATCTTAGGGAGTTTATTGAAAATGAATCAAAAGCAAAATGGGGAATCTACCTCTACAATGGTCCCTATAAAGTAGAGCATGATCAGAAAATCATCTGTCTTCCATTTTGGATGGTATAGGAAAAGTGCGCACCGAAGAGGACTCGAACCTCTAACCACCTGATCCGAAGTCAGGTACTCTATCCAATTGAGCTATCGGTGCAAACTTGAAGAAAATATATCAAAAGAAGACAATTCATTCCAGGTAAAAGATGGAAGAGAAAGTCGAAGGAATTGTTCTGAGGGCCGTTCCCTTTAAAGATCAGGATCGGATCCTTACCCTTTACACTCCTGAGCAAGGGGTGATGAGCCTCTATGTCCGGGGACTTTCAAAAAAAAAGCCGACACTGACCAACCTAGCCACTCCGCTGTGCCGCGGCGAATATCTTTTTCGAAAAGGACGTGCTGATCTCCATAAATTCCTTGATGGATCGATTGTTGATCTCCATCTCGCTCTTAGAAAATCGTACCGCCATCTTGAGGTTGCTGGAAAAATTCTTACCACCATTTATGAGACGCAGCTCCCTGGGAAAAGTTCTCCCGCTCTCTACGCTCTTCTGGCATCCTTTCTAAAAAAATTGGGAAGTGCGACCTATCCCGAAACCCTTTCGGCAAGTTTTCATCTCAAATTTCTCAAACATGAAGGTCTTCTCGATCTTGAAAACCTCAATTCGAAACTCCTTCTCACACTCGTCAATACGCGGCAATTTGAGCCCCTTCTTGATCTAGAACTCCCCGCACCTATCATAAAAGAGGTTGATGTTCTTCTCTCAACTCAGCTATAGAGAAAATTATGTTGAAAGATAAAAATCTCCTTAAGACCGATAGCTACATCCATGGGAAATGGGTGAAGGGAAAGAAAACCTTCCCAGTGAAAAACCCTTTCGATGGAAAAAAGGTTGCGGACGTTTCAGAAATCGATGGAAAAACAGCCGCTGAGGCGATTGAAAAAGCGCACGCCGCTTTTGAAACCTGGAAACATGTGAGCGCGAAAGAACGGGCAGCTCTTTTAAGGAAGTGGCGCACGCTGATGCAAGAAAATTGGGATGATCTCGCCACCCTTCTCACTCTTGAACAGGGAAAACCTTTTGAACAATCGACCCACGAACTCATGGGAAATGAAGGGTTCTTCGAGTGGCATGCGGAAGAAGCGCGCCGAATGACGGGGCTCACCATGACCTCACCTGATCCCAACCGCCGTTTTATGATTTGGAAAGAGCCGGTCGGTGTTGTTGCGGTTGTCACTCCATGGAATTTCCCCTCGGTCCTTCCCATTCAAAAGTGCGCACCAGCTCTTGCTGCAGGTTGCACCATTGTAATGAAACCTGCGGAAGACACTCCCCTTTCAGCCTTAGCTTTGGCAGAACTTGCTGACCGCGCAGGGATTCCTCCCGGAGTTTTCAACGTTCTGACCTGCAATGATCCAAGTGAAGTAGGTTATGAACTGACCCGCCACCCCCTTGTCCGAAAGTTCACTTTCACCGGTTCAACAGAGGTCGGAAAATCTCTCTACAGCGCTTGCGCAAGCACCATTAAAAACGTCACGATGGAACTCGGTGGCAATTGTCCTGCTGTGATTTTTGAGGATGCTGATCTCGATAAAGCAGTGGATGGAACCTTTGGGTTCAAGTTTTACAACGCCGGCCAATGTTGCAATAACATCAACCGGTTTCTTGTCCACACATCGGTCCGAGACGCCTTTGTCGAAAAGTTTCAAAAGCGGATGGAAACATTAAAACTTGGGAGTGGTCTTGATAAATCAACAAACCTCGGCCCTCTCATCAACGATGCAGCAATTGCAAAATGTGAAGAGCTTGTCGATGATGCCCTCTCAAAAGGAGCAACAGCGCTTGTAGGAGGAGCTCGCTCGCAGCTTGGCAACCTTTTCTACGAGCCCACTCTCCTTATCGATATGGACCCGAAGATGCGGATGTACCAAGAAGAGGTCTTTGGTCCTGTTGCCCCGATCTATACTTTTTCAACCGAACAAGAAGCCATTCAAATGGCCAATGATACAAACTATGGTCTGGCTGCTTATCTTTTTAGTGAAAATATTGGCCGCACCTGGCGCGTGGCAGAGAGTTTCGAAGCAGGTTCCGTTGGAATCAATACCACAGATGTTGTCTCTGAACTCCTCCCCTTTGGAGGTTATAAAGAGTCTGGGCTCGGCAGAGAAAATGGGGTCCAAGGAAGTCTCGATGCTTATCTTGAAAAGAAATCTCTGATTATTTCTGGTATTCAAAAATAGTTTATTATGGCAAGATCCTTGCCATTATGAGTTTGATTGCAACACTATTCGGACAGCAAGCCCCCTCTCCTCCAGCACATCCCCTAGAGGATAATCTTGCGCGCGCCCTTCAGCCATTCAATAGCGGCACCCGCAATCTCCTTGCAAAATGTTTCCCTGGAATCTCTCTTGTCAAAACATTCCCTGAACAAAAAGCATCAAGCGCGTTTGCTGTTTTGATCAATGGAGAAACGAAAACCCTTCAGCTCATCAACGGAAAACAGGTGACCCACTACTCTCCTCTTTTGGGACGAGAAGGACTTGAATGGGAAATTTTCCACCAAAACGAAACCCTTGAAGGAGCAATTGCATACGACCCCGATCGCCGGCGCATCCACTACCTTAAAAGGGAGTCCATTTTAGAGCGGAAACCCTCATTTGAACTTTGGGGGACCCTCAGTTCAACACCCGAGCCGACCTTTGCTCATCCCTTTTTCCCTGATGCTCCCCTGGGGGAATTTTTTAAGCATTATCCTAATAGTCAGATCCGCAATCAGATCCTCTCTTTTTTGCATTCTCATTATCAAACATTCAATATCGTTCGTCTTTTAGGAACGGGTTCGTTTAACACCGTTTGGGAGGTCCGTTATTTCGATAAGGTTAAGAAAGAAATCCTCCAAAAGGTTCTTAGAATCCCAAAAAACCTCCTTCCAGTAAGACAAAAAGAAGGAGAAATGAGAACGCTGAGTCAAGGTCGTTTCGGCGCAGAGTTTGCGCAATATGTTCCTAACGATCCCACCATCGCTAACTTTGACGAAGCTCTTGTCCGTAATGAACAAAAGGAACTTGAAGTTCTCACGAGCAATACCATTCGTCAATCGTTCGAGGATCGCTCCAAACTTGGAGAGCATCAATATACCCTTATTGCAAGTCTTGGGGAATTTCTCCCCAACGCAATCCCGCTAGATGACTACCTAAAAGGGAAAACCCTCTCTGAAGCGGTGGTGGTCTCTGCAACACGGCAACTTCTCCTTGCTCTTCAAACCCTTTACCAGTTGGGAATTCTTCACCGCGATTTAAAAACAGGTAATGTTCTTGTCTTTGAACAAGAAGAAGACCTTATTCTCAAAGTTTTCGATTTTGGACTCTCCCACATTGTTCCAAAAGAAGAGGCCCTTTCTCAGTCAACATTGATGCAAAACCTAACTGAAACAAGACTCGGAACGCCCATGACCATGGCCCCAGAGCTCTTTAGGCAAGGGAAGTATGGATTTGCAACAGATCTCTACGGCGCAGGATGTATCCTATACGAACTCATTTTTGGTGAATCTTTTAGAAAGGCGTGCAAAAGCCTTCGTGATGTGGCGTACCACAGTAGCCAAGATCATGCTGATACAATCGCCGAAAAAATGGACACCGAAGAAATCAAAGCGCGGTTTCCCGAGCACCATGAAAACCTAAAAGCGTTGCTTATTGGACTCCTTTCTCAAGAAAATCAAGACCGCCCCCTTCCTATAGATGCTCTTGGAAAATTCATCACCGACCCTCCTCCCTCTCGCCCCATTCAATCTTGGAATATCTGCCGCCTCCTTTTTATAGGTGGCGCAGTTTTTGTTGCTTACCAACTGGGCAAGCGAATCCTCAGACGCCTTCAACCCCCACTTGAAGATGCGCCGATGATTTACCATGTCAACGCAAAATAGAAATGTCACCCAATTCTGCAAGTTAGAAATGTCACCTTGACTGCGGGCCTAGCCCGCAATCCGATCCGGAGCCGAGCAGCTCCCCAATAGCTCGGCGCAGGATCGGGATCGGATTCTTTTTCTACTTATCTCCATGGATGATGTTTCCCGGGTTTTTGTCTTCTTTTGTTTCTCCAGCTCTCTAGCTCCTTATGATCTAGAATGGCTGGCTTTTCATAGATTGTTTCCGACCATTTCTTATATTTCAATTTCACTCCATTGTACTCTATTTCTATTGGCTCTCCTTCTTTTGCATATACGGTGACTTTCGCATGTTGCATACGATTGGGGGTCTTTGTCTCTATCTGGTACAATACCCCTTTGTGTTGCATTGTCAGGTTTTTCGAGAGCGTCCTCTTTTCTTGTCGCCTGAATAGTCTCTGAAGATCGTCTTCCTTTCTTAGCTTTCTATGTGCATCTTCTGGGTTTGCTGCCTCTTTCCCGAATTTTTTATTTATTTCCTCTAGAAATTCAGGAAGATATTTATTCCCTTCTTCTATTGTGTTTATCCCCCTTAGCCTCATCTCTTTTATTAATCGGTCCTGGAATACTCCATTTTTCCTTTCTACTCTCCCTTTAGCCTGTGGGCTGTGCGCGCAGATCAGTTCGATATCAAGGTCTTTCACAACTTGGCCAAAATGGGTAATCCCTACCCCTTTTTGGATCTCTTCTCTGTTCACTCGAAATATGGCATGCTTGTCTACGTACAGCCCCAGGGGCTTCCCATATTTCCCTATGTGCTCTTTAAGCAGCTCTAAATACCCTTCTGTTGTCTCTGTTTTTGCAAATCGGGCCGCTGTTGTTTTGCTTGTGGCATCATCTACAAATTGCAGTAGGGTGCATTTTTCACTTCTCCCTTCGAACCAATCATGTGGAGATCCATCTCCCTGGAGTAACTCTCCGAAACGACTCCTTCTTTCCCTTCTCTGGTGTACCTTTTTCTCCTTTTTCCTTTTTACTTCCCATATCCCTGCTTCTATTAACCAGTTCCTAAGAGTCTCTCTCGATATTTTTACTCCCTCATCCTTCTCTAGCTTTTCACTTGCCAGTGTTGGACCAAAATCTGGGTACTTGCTTTTAATCACATCTAAGACCTGATCTTTTATACCTTGCTCCGTTCTCCGGTTGCTTGGTTTTCCTCTTTTTAGAGAGATTAATCCTTCTTCTCCGCGTTCTTTATACTTTTTTCTTAGTCTTTTAGCTTGCCTCAGGCTTAATCCTAGCTCTTCGCTTCCTTTTTTTATTGTCAAAATTTTCTTATCTATTTGTCTCATCACACTAAGGCGCTCGGCTTCTTTTACCGTCATTTTCAATGTCTCCTTCATAGGGCACCTCCACGGCCTCCAAATCTATCAAAGGTGACATTTCTATTTTGCTCGAGGGTGACATTATCATTTTGCGCTTACACGCCGATAATTTACCATTTTCAAAAATAAACTTACCTGTTAAACTCGCTTCCATTATGAGTTGGTTTATCGATTATTTCAGAACCCCTACCCCCTCAGTGCCGATTGGCTCCACAACAAGCAATGAGTTCATTCTTGTTGGATATGAGTTTGATTGTGAATTGCTTGCACAGCTTCGATCCTTTCTTCCTGTCAACGAAGAAGCCTTCGCCAAATTAACGAATGTCATCTCTGCTCACTATCACCTTACCTTCATGTGTGGCAAAGGGGAAAGCTCTACGACAAAAGTCTACCAGGTCTTGGATAAGACGAAAGGAACTCCAGAAACAAAGGCTCTCCGACTGATCAATGTGGAAAGACTCCCTAGTAAAGATTACAAAGAGAAAAGCCTCTTGTTAGAAAGTGAAACGATTGGAATCGAATGGATGATCTTCCTTCCTAAAGGGCACCCCTTCCCTCAAGCTGAGGCGGCCATTGTCTGGAACGAGACGAAAGGAGATTTTGAAATTTTGCAACGACAGGAGATCGTTGAACATCTAAGTGGACGATCCCTCCTTCCCGATCGCTACATGTTATATGGAACCTTGAGCCCCCTAGAAAGGGATACTGCCCCTCTTTTGCTCGATGCGCTTCTCGATCAAAATACACAATTGAAAATTGCAAGCTATGTCCCAGAAACGCGCGCAAATCAATTTCATTTTTTCCTTGGAACAGCGCTAAAAGATCTTCAGATCCTTGATCCTTTGGGAAGTGGCTCTTTTGCACAGGTCTGGAAAACTTCGTTCACTAACCTCCATGGAAAAAAAGAGATCATGGCCCTTCGCCTTGTCCCCACAGATTCTCCAAAAGTCCCTTCAGAGGCTCGCTCCAATTATTATGAGATCAGTCATGAACGCTTTGGAGGAGAGTTTTGTGCTTTTCTCCCCGAAAGTCCTTATTCCCTTTCTAGTTATTATGCGATTGTTTGGGATGCTAAAAAAGAAACCTTCCGATTGATGGGATGCGATGAAGTCAAGAAATATAAGGACAACCTTGCAGCGATTGAAGATAACCGCCTGACTCTCTATGGAACACTTAGTGAATGCCATGAAGCATCAGAAGATTTATCAAAGAAAATATCGAGAAAGGAAAGACTCGAAGATACAATGATCTGCACCTATGCATGGCAGCTTCTCCTTGGGATAAAAGACCTCCCTGAAGGGATGCTCCATAGGGATCTTAAACCTGCAAATATTCTAGTTACAAAGGACGGATTCCTGAAAATCCTCGATTTTGGCTTCTCACGTTTAGGCGTCAGTGAAGACGATTTAGCAGCATCAACCATCGGAACCCCCTATTACATGCCTCCAGAAGTGATGTTCGGGGAAAAGTATGACCAAAAAGCTGATCTCTATTCATTAGGAGTGATTCTTTTTGAACTTGCGACAGGCGAGGTTCTCTTTCCTGCAAAAAGTTACACTGAGCTACAACAAAAGCTTCAGACTGCTCGAAGGAATTCCTTTGATCCCAAAGATGACCCAAGACTTCATGATCGCCCAGAAGCATTGCGAAACTTTATTAGCCATTTATGTCACCCCATAGCAAAAGAACGTTGGGATTTAACTAAAATCCTGGATCAGGATCCCTTTCTTGGGGGATCTTCCCCTCCAGAACCAGTCAACCCTCCACCACCTTCCCTTCTTCCTCAATCTATTCTCCCTTCCTCTTTTCTACCTCGCCCCTCTTTTGATCTCCCTTCCCTGGCAGGAAGGGTTTTCAAGCTTTTTATGATTGCCGGCGCCGCCTTCGTTCTCTACCAGGTTGCCCGCCGCGTCTTCATCCGCTCGACCCGCCCTCACTTTCCGAAAGGGAAAACCCAGTAAGCTTTTCAAACCGCTCAACACGCACTTTGCTTTTATCAGCCTTTCTCATCTCCCCATTGAATAAGGTGGCGCTTAAGATCTCTAACCGAAAAGCCCGGATGTAAGAGATTTTCAACTTTTTAAGCTTCTTTTCCATCTTTTTTTGATATTGACTTGGACCGAAGGCTTCAAATGAAATGAGTTCAAGGAAGGTTGGAAGATAAACTGCTCTAATAAAAGGGATTTCCCCAATTTTTATTGTGAGCATCTTAAACTCCGTTTCCGTTAGCTTGAATAGATTGGGAAATGCCTGATGGGATAGTTTGGCGCCCTCAGGAAGGCATAGGAGCCGCATATAGCGATCATATTCTTCCCGAAAAGAAGGATCGGAGCACACCCCCTCAACCACACGATACAAGGTATTCTGAAGATCTTGAAAAAACCGATCGATTTCCTTCATTCCACTATCTTCAAGATTTGAAAACGCATAGCTAAGAGCATGTTTTGCTTGGTTAGTATACTGCCCCGTCTTATCCACACCCCGATAATCAGATGTTGTACTTTCTTCAAGGAACACATCATCAAAACAGCTCCACAAATCGCTAGATGAGATCCCAAAAATCTGTGAAATTTGTGTAATAACTTTCTCATACTCCTCATCGGTAAACTCTCTCCGATAAATGGTATCTCTAATCGCTCCATTTTCAAGACAAGAATGAACATATGCCTTACTATCCACGACATAGTTAGGAAGGAAAATCACCTCGGGTGAACCTAGTTTTTCCTCAGTCAACTCTTCGCAGGTTAAAAGATCGGTCTCTTCTCCATGCTTAAAGTTTGGGGGGAGAGTTCGATGCCCATCATGCCGATGAAGGACCAACTCATAGGTATTTTTTTGACTCTTAGGCTCGGGTTCCTTCTCTCTCTCTAGAATCACTTCAGGATAATAGGAGTGGCCAAACTTCTTCAAGCATGGATAAGCAACGAAGGGAACCACGAGCGCCGCAATAAAAACCCCTTTTTGATGCTTTCCTTTTCCAAAACGATACGCCAGCCCAAACAAAACCGCCCCACTGACCAATGTAATACGGAAGACAACGAGATCGACCCATTCTAAATTTTGGACTCTAACTCGTCGATTTTCCTCCACTTTTTTTTCATATTTCTCTTGAGAAGATTTTCGAATCTCTCCAAGCTCCTTATCGTAGAGATTCACCACCTTCAATCCAAAGAAACACTTTGCCTCGAATTGCTCTTTAGGAAAGTGCTTCTGAACTTTTGGGATGACCTTATCAGCCCCCTTTTCGCCAGTAAAACCAGTGACGACAACACGTTGGGTTTCCCCCTCATGCCAAGGAGAAAACAGCCTTGGATAGTTAATGTCCATTTTCCCATACCTCATCTATAAAATCTGGGAAATTGTACAAAAAATTGGAATTAAAAAAACGAGAAAAAACGATCTTGAATCGAACGAATAAAATAAAATTTTTTGATGAAGTTTGCGAAAGGGGGGACTTGAACCCCCAAGGGATATTACTCCCACTACCACCTCAAGGTAGCGTGTCTGCCAGTTCCACCACTTCCGCAAAAGTAGAGAAAAGGGTATCATACCGGGTAAAAGATATCGAATCAAGGATTTTCAATTGAAGTATTTCTTCATGGGACTTATCAAGCTCTACCAATGGACCCTTGGCCCCTTCTCTCAGGGGCAGTGCCGTTTCTATCCAAGCTGCTCGGAGTATGGCCTTGCAGCCTTTAAGAAACATGGCGTCTTTAAAGGGAGCTATCTGACAATCCGACGCATTCTGAGGTGTAATCCTTGGCACTCTGGGGGTCCGGATCCCCTTCCTTAGGAGGAAGCGTTAAGACACTCCCCACCTTGAGGGTTTCCGATTCAAGTTGATTCATCTCTTTGATCACATCTACTTTGACTCCATAGGCGCGAGAAATTTTCCAGAGACTGTCTCCCGTTTGTACGATATGTGCGCGCGGCGGATTTTCGGGAGGTTTCCCAGCAAGCTCTTGGATGGTATCCGAGCGAATTCCCCCTTTCACTTCCGCTAAAAAAGCATCAATCTCGGGAGTGCGATCGGTAAGTAGTGAAAGGAGAATTTCCATTTGCTGATCGCTTAGCTTCCTTAGAGCATACTCTTTATCCAGCAAAACAAGAAGATACGCAGCAAGGGAAGACTTGTTTTCCATAATTGGGGTGAGGAAAGGGGCAAAACTTTGAGGACTCCCCGTTGGGCTCGTTTTCAGTTCATCTGAAAAAGCTTGCAGCTCATCCCAAGTCGTTTTTGTGACAAGCGAAAGAAGTTGGTCATCAGAGATGGCATAGGGGAGACGCTGAAAGGCGCGGTAGATAGCAAAGTACTCGTTGGTATTCTTGAAGGCATCGATCAAACTTTGAGGGAAAGTCTCCCGATTGCGGATCTCTTGAAAAAGACCTTTCGGAGTGAGTGGCCACACTTCGGTCCGCGCAAAGGTACGAATGGCCTCCAATCGTTCTTTGGATAGGCCTGGAAAAAGGGTCACCGTTTCCCCTTCCAGTTGAAACGCCCGTTTTTCCATCGGAAACCCTGAGAAAGCACGATCGATATCGAAGTGGTGAAAGGCTGCGAGAAACGCTAGAGCCAAATCACACCGCCGTTGCCCTTCTTCGACATGAGTCTCATCGAAAAGTTCGCGAACAAGTTCCTCATAACGCATCCCCCGAAAACTCTCCAAGACCTCACGATTCGTCAAGATCACCTCTTTCACCCGCTCTTGAGTCAGCGTTGGAAGAACCACCCCTTTTCGTTCTTTCAAAACGAAAGTCATAAAGGTTGCCATCAAAGCAATATTAAGCGTTCCACTAATGATCAGAGAATGAATCAGAATGCGTGAGCGACGCTGCAATGTTCTTTCAAATGAGTCCATAAAAACAGAGTACCAAAAAACTCTCAAAATTGTAAAATAATCGCATGAGAAAATTACTTCTATTTTTGTTTCCTTTCTTTCTATTGGCTTCGGAGATTGAAACCGTTTCCATTCCTCATCCTGAAAATGGCGAAAAAAACATCGAATTTTTCCTCGTCCGCCCGCAAGGAGATGGCCCTTTTCCTATCATCTATTTACTTCATGGATATCAATATCCAGAGAATGCAACAGGAGGGAAACAACTTCTTGATTATGGCTACCACAAGTTCTTTATTGGGAATGGAACGATAGTCTGTTCCATTTCAACGCCAGGGTTTGGACACTCCGATGGAGAGCTTGATTTTTGTGGTCCTTATTCGCAAAAAGCTGTCCTAGGGGTGATCGAGTATTGCAAAGCCCTTGATGCAGTCGATTCAAGTCGCATGGGACTCTATGGAATCAGCCGTGGGGCGATTTTAGGCAGCATGGTCTCAACCCTTACAGAAGATCTCTCCCTCCAAATTTTAGAAGCTGGGCGCTACAACGCTTTTGACACCTTCACAGCGCTCCCCTCTTATCTAAAAGGGATCAGAGAAAATCTGGTTGCAGAAGGAGGAAGTGATGAAGCTGCTCTTCTTGCAAGATCGGCTATTTTCCATACCGATAAGATCAAAGCAAAAACATTAATTCTTCATGGAGAGTTTGACGATCGGATGGGGCTTGACTCAGCCCGTACCTTGCACCACAACCTGATAGAACGGGGGATCTGTTCAGAGCTTGTCGTCCTCCCAAATGCCCTTCATTGTCTTCCTTGGGAAAAATGGGAAATTATTGCCCCTTTTGTCAGGAGAGAATTCCAGGATCTCTATGGAGTTGGAATGAACATCGGTCCTAGTGTTCCTCTCCCTCAAGTGTCTAAAATCTTACCAGGATCCTCTGCCGAAGGAAAATTGAAAGTCGGCGATGCCATCCTTGAGATTTCTCCCAATAATGATCAGGAAGTTGTGAGGGTTTCGCGGATGCCGACTCCAGAGGTTGTTCGATTGATCCTAGGGGGAAAAGGGTCAAAACTTCGTCTCCACGTGATCCACTTTGACCAATCGACGGAAGAAATCGTTCTCACTCGAGAAAACTAATGCCTCAATAGAGCGTCTATGGTATGCTGGGCGTTAAAAAAACTTTGGATTTAACATGCGCGTCCCTCTTTCTTGGTTAAAAGACTTTGTCAAATTAGATCTTTCAAACGAAGCCTTGGCCGATCTACTTACCCTAGCAGGGCTTGAGGTCGATAAAGTCGAGCCAACTTCTTTTAATTTTAAAGGAGTCGTCGTAGGAGAAGTCAAGGAGACGGCGCCCCATCCCAATGCAGATAAACTGAAGGTGGCACAGGTTTTCGATGGAACAGAAACCTTGCAGGTCGTTTGCGGGGATCCAACATGCGCCGCTGGAATGAAAGTGGCCCTTGCTACAATTGGGGGATCGCTCACCGATAAAGAAGGGAAAGTTTTTAAAATTAAAAAATCAAAGTTGCGTGATGTCGAGTCCTTTGGGATGCTTTGCGCAGAAGAAGAGCTTGGCCTAGCTGAATCCTCAGAAGGAATTTTGGTTTTGGGCAAGGACGCAATCCCTGGCACCGATGTAACAGACTTACTTGGGGACGTCATCTTTGAGATCTCCCTCACTCCCAATTTGGGACACTGCATGAGCCTTTATGGAATCGCCCGCGATGTTGCAGCCCTTCTCAATCAAAAGGCGTCTCTTCCTCACGCGAAAATCGAGACGAGCCAAACCCGTTGCGATGTAACCGCTGAAATCAAAGACGGTGAGAGATGCAGGCGTTATATGGCCCGCAAAGTGCGGGGTGTGAAAGTTGGCCCTTCTCCAGATTGGCTCAAAGCACGTCTTGAAAATGCAGGCGTTCGCTCCATTAACAATATTGTCGACGTCACCAATTACATTATGCTCGAAGTGGGACAACCCCTCCACGCCTTTGATGCGAAAAAAGTGCAGGGGCAACGGATCACGATTGATACGACAGACAAAGAGATCACTTTCGAAACACTCGATGGTGAAAAACGGAAAATTCCTGCGGGAATTCTCATGATCTACGATGGAAAAGGACCCGTTGCAGTCGCAGGAGTGATGGGTGGAGCAAACTCTGAAGTCGACGAGGGAACAACAGAGATCATCCTAGAAGCTGCCCATTTCAATTCTTCAGCCGTACGTAAAGGAAGTAAAGCGTTAGGGCTTCGCAGTGAATCTTCTGCTCGCTTTGAAAAAGGGGTTGACTTTGCCATGGTTCCTATCGCCCTTGATCGCGCAGCAGCACTCATCGCCGAGCTTGGCGGCGGGACCATCGATGAAGGAAAAGTCGACTGCATCAGCAAAGAGCAGAAAAAACGGACCATCAAACTCCGCTTAGGTCGGTGCAATGGAATTTTGGGAACTAAGCTAAGCCTGAGTGAGATCGAATCCTTTTTAAAGCGTCTCGAAATGGACGTCAAAGGAGAGGAAGAGACCCTCCATGTTACCGTTCCAACCTACCGAAATGATATCTCTTCTGAAATCGATCTCATTGAAGAAGTCGCCCGCATCTTTGGGTATAACAACATCAAAAAACGAGAAGCGCGAGTCGTCAACTCCCCTCTGCCGCACAGCCCCATGTATCTCATCGAAAAAGAAGTGCGCGAAAGACTCATCGCCTCTGGCCTTCAAGAGTTCTTGACCTGTGATTTGATCAGCCCAGAGCTTGCTGCCCTTTGTTTAGAAAAACATCTCGGTCAAAAAGAAGAGATCCCCGTCCTAAAACCAAGCTCCGTTGATCAATCGATTTTGCGCACCTCTCTCTTGCCAGGCATGCTACAAGCAGTGAAACACAACTTTGATCGTCAAAATGACAACCTCGCCGCCTTTGAGATAGGACACATCCATTTCAAAGACGGTAATGACTACCGCGAACGGCTGACTGCTGCGATTCTTCTAACGGGGAAAAGACGTCCCTATCATTGGGAGAAAAAAGCAGAAGAGGCAGACTTCTTTGATCTCAAAGGGATCATCGAGAATCTTCTCGAAGGATTTCACGTTAACCACACGTCTTTCGAAGCCTCTCACCTCAAAAGTTTTCATCCTGGCATTCAAGGGGAAGTCACTGTCAACGGTCTTCGTCTAGGAGCCTTGGGAGAAGTTCACCCAGATCGTCTAAAAAAACTCGGCATTGAAAAGCGGGTTTACTTTGCACAAATCGATCTGCACGATCTCAAAAAGGTGAAGGGAAAAGAGAGAAAGATGACCTCTCTTCCGCAGTACCCTGGATCCGAGCGGGATTGGACAGCCACTTTTCATCGGGATATTCCCCTAGGAAAAGTGTTTGATGTCATCACCACTTTCCCCTCAAAACTTCTCAAAGACTATCAACTTCTCGATGTGTATGAGAGCGAAAAACTTGGCAAAGAGAAGAAGAATATCACCTTCCGTTTCACCTACCGCTCTGATAAACAGACGATCGAACAGCCTCAAGTTGAGAAGGAACACACCCGCCTAATCGGAGAAATTCAGAAAAAGTTCCGTGATTTTATTTCTTAAACTGCTATACTTCGAAAAATAGCAACTAACGAGGTCTAATATGAAAAGGATTTCCCTTTCACTGATTGCACTTTCCGGCCTATTTCTATTTGGCTGTCAGAATTCGAATAAAGATCAAAACGAAAACGTTGTTTCAAAGCGATACATCCATAAGTATGGATACGATGTTTCAAAGGAAGAGTGGGATGGCGCAGGATACCCTGGACAAGTCATTACAACACTCCGAAACGGTGTGACAGTCACCGCTTCTTATGAAGACGGTGTTCTTCATGGACCCACCACTTACACCTTCCCCCATTCTCACACGACTGAGTCCCTGAACATCTATGAAAAAGGGAACCTCGTGAAGAAGGTCACCTATGATATCCGTGGAATCCCTCAAAAAGAACAAGTATTTCTTTCTCCTTCTCATGTGAAAACAACCCGTTGGTATCAGAAGGGAACACCTCTCAGCGTTGAAGAGTATCATAACAATGAGCTCCTTGAGGGAGAATATTACAACGAGAAGAATGAAACCATGAGTCGCGTGACCAAAGGCTCTGGTGTCCGCATTACACGTGACCAACATGAAAACATTATCTCAAAAGAAACGATTAGCCGTGGTTACCCCACCCTAAAAGAGACCTTCTACTCTCACGGGATGCCTCACGTTGTCCTTCCTCTATCAAATGGAAAGGTCCATGGTGAGAAAAAGGTTTTTGCCCCAACGGGAGAGCCTATTTCCATCGAAACTTACAAGCTGGATACTCTAGATGGTTTAGCGAGCTACTACCAAAATGGATGCCGCTACCTGGAGGTGAACTACCAGGATGGACAAAAGCATGGAAAAGAGCGTCACTTTGTCGATGGAGAAACCGTTGTTGAAGAGACTGAGTGGATGGATGGCCAAAAACATGGCCCTTCTATCGTTTTCTTTGATGGAATGTCCCGCACCCGCTTCTATTACAACAACCAAGCGGTGACAAAAGACAAATACCGTGAACTCTGCGATATCGAAGAAAATATCGCGATCATGAATGACCGTGCGCACGGAAGAGACTAGTATTCAAGAGCTAGAGCCCCATACCTGGGGCTCTGGTCCCCCTCTCCACGCAACCTTTTATACCTCACATCAATTGATTTCTCGGATTGTCCTACGTCGATCTGAAGTGTTTTCTTGTACCATTTACGGTGACGATCTCAACATTTTGGAATGGATGGAAGGGTACCTGCAGGGGAAATCTTTACCTCTTCCCTTAAACCTCTCATCCTTATCTTCTTTCACGCAACAAGGACTCGCTGCCATTCACTCGATTCCGTTTGGAGAAGTGAGGAGTTATGGAGAAGTGGCAAAACTTGCGGGGTGTGAAAAAGGTGCCCGGGCCATCGGCAATGTTTGCAACAAAAACCCCTTCCCTCTGGTTATTCCCTGCCATCGTGTGATTCAGGGAAATGGGACCCTCGGAGGGTTTGCGTATCCCCTTCAGATGAAACAGCTTCTATTGAACTATGAGTCGTTTGTCCCATCAGAAAGAAAGAAAAAATCCTCCTGATCAGACTCTTGCGCTCCTTGACGCTCTTTTTTATTTCCATCTGGGTTTCCAATAAAAACCCAAGATTCACGCATTAAACGGACTAATAAAGATAGCCCCCGATCCATATTCCATTTCTCCTATTCATTCAGAGATAGTCTCTAAGAGGGTGTTTAAAAAATCATTTCGGCCACTTAAAAGGGATCTTTTTCCCTTAGAACTTGCTTTCGACCCTCCACAAACTTGCTCAAGTTTGCTCCGGTCTCCAAGCAAGCCCTAAGGAAAAAATCTCTCCTTTTTTCGCCGAAAGCAATTTTTAAACACCCTCTAAGCTCCTTGCTACCACACAAGTTTTTTCTTTGCAATCAACTCGCCACTTCCTATTGAAGGAGAGACTTTTAAGAAAAACCTCTCTTTTGGCACACAAATTGCAAAGATAAGAATTAGAAAGGAGGAACCATTGGACCAGGATAAATTATTAAAGAAGATAGCTAAGCTCGAGTCGATGTGCGATCAACTGCAAGCCGAGATGCGCTACCTTGATCAGTTACTTGTAGAAGTTGGGTTTGAAGAAGGACTTAAGACTCTGAAGGCTGCTGCGATTGAGTTGATTGACAAGAAGAAGCCCCCTGAGGCTTAGTCGAGCTCAGTCTCACTTTCTCTTCATGAGGAAGTTTGCGGAAAGGCTTGGGATTGTCTGAAGACTCGAACGGACGAACACGTCCTTCGTGTCTGCATGACTCTTGGCAACACCCATCCATCTTTTCCGCGCAAGATTTGCAGCTGATAAAGAGCTCATTGCAATCCATATTGGCGCAATTGTAGTAGGTATCCACCTTCTCATCGCAAAATGAGCAGCTGCTAATCACATCGTTCTTTT
The DNA here is from genome assembly GCA_024233515.1 of Chlamydiales bacterium. Classification (GTDB taxonomy): domain Bacteria; phylum Chlamydiota; class Chlamydiia; order Chlamydiales; family Simkaniaceae; genus Neptunichlamydia. Next base: position 42,452 of record JACKPO010000002.1, on the reverse strand, counting down.
CTTTATCGCTGATAGGAACGACAAGACGATCATCAAAGACAAAAAGATTTCCGTGCCACAGCTCATTTCCCTTTTCGAGACCATACTTAATGATCCCTCCGTCGAGTTGATAGACATTCTCAAACCCTTGCTTGGTAAAGAGACACGAATAGAGCTCGCACCGGATTCCCCCAGTGCAGTACATCATGACTTTCGTATTTTTCTTATCGAGCTTTTTCCCTAGCTCTTTCGCATATTTAGGAAACTCGCGAAATGTTTTGAAGGTCGGTTTTTCGGTCCCTTCAAAGTGACCAACTTCCCATTCATAATCATTCCGGACATCGAGGATAATTGTATTTTCATCCCGCTCTTCGATCATTTTTGCCCACTCGTCGCTAGAGACATGTTGTCCCCCTTCTGCAATGTCATAGTTCTCATCCATAGCAGCAAGTTGCTCGCGGTATTTGACCGTCATCTTTGGAAAGGCCTGTTCGGGATAGTGGTGAACCTTGATCTCGGTCCCCTGAAAGCGTTCATCCCCCAAAAACCAATCATAGAACCCTTGCGCATCGTCTTTGGAGATGCTCATCTGAGCATTGACCCCATCTTCATTGATGTAGATCCGTCCCATAGCATCCTTTTCCTGAAGAAAACGCTTCCACCGCTTCACTTCTCGGTGAGGCTCTTCCATTTTTGCAAAGACGTAAAAAGCTAAAACAAGGTAATCCATAATCAGGGGAGGATAGCTCAAAAACGAGTTTTATGCAAGATTTCCACCCTCTAGATAAATGGGAGAATCTTTTTTATGACTTTTAAGGGAATTTTGATGATGAGGTTGAGCCCCTCTTCGCTGAGGATCGAATAGATCATTTTTCGTGCAATAATCTCAGAGATTTCATTGAAAGGAATCCCCTCTTCAGCAGTGATATTTTCAAACTCTAAACGTGGGATCGGCGAGAGGCGGTGAACTTTCCCATCCGAGAGAATTAAGGTCACATGGACATTGGTCAAGACAAGCTTCTTGATCGTTGCTTGCCGTTTTCCAACCGAGCCTTCATCAGATTCCTTCATGTTATTGATAAGGGCTTGCCAATTCCCGTTCATTTTATCTTCCGTATAAAACTCAATATCGAGGTAGACATTATTCATTTTAATGCTATCAATCACGACAGATTGTCTGAAAAATTCGCTATAGGGAGTTTCGACCTCTACAACCTCTGCCCTGAATGCTGTCGGAATGTAAGCTTCTTTGGTATTCCCCACGACTAGGTTTTGAATCGTGAAAGCTTTCCGATGGAAATCAATCGCATTAATCGTGACAGGAGTTTGAGTCGTCTTAGAAATCCACGTTGCGAAAATATGAGAAGAATTTGCGATCAGCGCATAACCGATCATCGCTGCGAGCCCTAGGAACAGAGATAAGCCAAATAGTGGTTTCTTTAGTTTTTTAATGTTCATCATAAAAAAAATTCAATCTATGAATAAACGATATTATACCAAAGACCCATTAATTTCCATGGCCTAATCTATGCGGATGAGCGAATGAGGGCATCCCGTTGATTTTTTGTATCGGCAAGCTCCTTCTCAAGGATAGCTATCTCTTTTTCGATTTCCCCCTTTTTACACTGCATTGTGGCAAGATTATGATAGTCGTTCTCGAAAAGAAGGAGACGATCTTTCAGCAGGGTTAGACGATCTTGATAGTGGATGATCTTTCTGTTGAAAAATTGAAAATTTGTTTGGATACGACGGGTAGGGTTTAGAGCCTTCAGGCGCGCTTCGATCAAGGCTAGTTTTTCTTCAACCATAGGAGAAGAGTCACGTTGCTCTAACTGTTTAAGACGGTTTTTTAAACGGTCCATTTGTATCCGATAAGCTTGATAAAGATCTTCCGTTAGGAATTCTTTACTTAAAAGATCTTTTGAAATGATTTCGGCTTCAAACGCCAGCGCTTTCCATTGCATATTGGCCCCACTTTTCCCTACCTCTATTATACCTGGTTTTCCAATAATTTTTTACTATTTTTTAAAGCGCTTTATATGAGCGATTTATGGAATACCCTTTCTCTTATACTTGTACAAAATTTGGGGTTTGCGCTACGATGGTCTATCTTGATTAAAAAGTGCGTGATCATGAGGTGTATTCCATAGTGGAACCAGGGAATAGTGCCTCAGATTTCAAAGCTTACGACGACCCCATAGCCGCAGGCGCTATAGGGAAGGAGTAAGATTTAAAAGATGGCGTGCTAGGCCCTGTTTTATAGGGAATCAAGCCACTTGAACGCGTACATCAAAAGGAGTCAAATTAATGTCACGTTACACTGGTCCGAAAAACCGCATTGCACGTCGTTTTGGAGTGAATATCTTTGGTCGCTTGCGCAACCCCCTTCTGCACAAACCCAATCCTCCTGGAATGCACGGTGCTAAACGAAGAAAAAAATCAGACTACGGAATGCAGCTTGAAGAAAAGCAAAAGCTTAAAGCTGTTTATGGAATGCTCAGCGATAAACAAGTCCTTCGCTATTTCCATGAAGCGGTAAAGAAAGAGGGCAACGCTGCTCACCTTCTTTTGCAACGTCTTGAGTGCCGCCTCGATAACATCGTCTACAAGTTAAAATTTGCTTCAACGATTTTCCAAGCACAACAACTCGTTGCGCATGGTCACATCTTGGTTGATGGGAAGAAAGTGGATATCCGCTCTTTCTGTGTCAGACCTGGGATGACCATCTCGATGAAGGAAAAGTCTCACAACATGAAAGGTCTGAAAGAAAACGTTGAGAACGCCTCACGCTCTCTTCCTGAGTACCTTTCTCTTGATGAGAAAAAGTTTTCAGGACAACTTCTTTCCATGCCTGAAGCAGAACAAATCGTTCTTCCCCTTCCGATTAACATTGCTCTCGTGTGCGAATTCTTGGCACACACCCATTAATGGAAGGCGAAGAAAGACTCCTTATCGGTGCACACACCTCGACAGCGGGGGGTGTGCACAATGCTCTCATAGAAGGGCAAAACATCGGCGCAACAACCATCCAGATCTTCACCAGCAACCAAAAACAGTGGAACGGTCGCATCTTCTCTGAAGATGACCTAGCCCGCTGGGAAGAGCAGCTCGCGATTTCAGGGATCACTGACATCATGAGCCACGATAGCTACCTCATTAATCTCGGTTCGAACAAACCAGAGCTCCTCGCCAAAAGCCGCAAAGCATTTCGAGAAGAAGTGGAGCGGTGTCTCACACTGGGACTCACCTACATGAATTTTCATCCTGGCGCTGCAACAGGCGCTCCTGAAGAAGACTGTCTCGATCGAATCGTCGAGAGCCTTCTCCTTCTAGAACCCCTCCTTGAAAACACCAAACTCCGTCTCTTGATTGAAGCAACCGCAGGTCAGGGCTCTACTGTCGGCCACACCTTTGAACATCTCGGTACTCTCATTGAACGCACCCATCGAAAAATCCCCATTGGCGTCTGCATCGACACCTGCCACATCTTTGCTGCGGGGTATGACATCCGTGATGAAGCCGGTTGGGAAAACACATTAAACACCTTTGATCAGCTTGTCGGCCTGGAACATCTTTATGCGTTCCATGTCAACGACTCTCTCCATCCCTTAGGATCACGAAAAGACCGCCACGCCAACCTAGGGAAGGGAGAAATTGGAATGAAATGTTTTGAAATCATGATGACCCACCCAAAACTCCGTTCCATCCCAAAATATTTAGAAACCCCGAATGGCGAGGTGATGTGGAAAGATGAAATTAGAACACTCAGAAATATCGCTTGCGCAACGTCAAAAAATTAAGTCTATTTTAAGTGCTGATGAATCGATCATTGGACAAACGATCCTTATATGTGGATGGGTCCGGACGGTTCGCGATCAGAAAACCTTCGCCTTTATCGAACTCACCGACGGTTCTTCCTTTTCTAATTTCCAAGTGATCGCCGAGCCCACCATGGTTGAAGGGCTTGCAACAGGTGCTTCCATCGCTGTCACAGGGGAAATTGTCAAAAGCCCTGGGAATAAACAAAAGTATGAGATGCAAGCAAAGGAGCTTCACCTCCTTGGGGAAGCTCCCAATGATTTTCCCCTTCAGAAAAAGCGCCACTCGTTTGACTTTCTCCGGACCATCGCCCATCTTCGCCCCCGTACCAATACGCAAGGAGCAGTCGCGCGGGTCCGTTCCCGCCTTGCCTACGCAACCCACCGTTTCTTTCAAGAGCGGGGGTACGTCTACCTTCAATCTCCAATCATTACGGGGAGTGACTGTGAAGGGGCAGGAGAGATGTTTCAAGTCACCACCCTTAACCTTGAAAACCCTCCTAAAAACGATCAAGGAAAGGTCGATTTCGCCAAAGATTTCTTTGGGCAAAAGGCGTTTCTTACCGTTTCTGGACAACTCAATGGCGAAGCTTATGCCAGCGCCCTCTCTGACATCTATACCTTTGGCCCAACCTTCCGCGCAGAAAACTCTCATACCTCACGCCACCTTGCCGAATTTTGGATGATCGAACCGGAGCTTGCCTTTGCCGATCTTCCGATGATTGCCACCCTTGCTGAAGAATATCTCAAGTACCTCGTGACTGATGTCCTAGAAAACTGCCAAGAAGACCTTAACTTCTTCAATCAGTTTATCGAAAAAGGGCTTATTGATCGCCTTAAAGAGGTGCGCGACACTCCCTTCCTCCGCCTTACCTACACCCAAGCCATCGAGATCCTTGAAAAGTCAGGGAAAAGCTTTGAATATCCTGTGAAATGGGGCGCTGATCTTCAGTCCGAACACGAACGCTACCTCGCTGAAGAATATTGCAAAGCTCCCGTTATCCTCACCGACTATCCAAAAGAGATCAAAGCTTTCTACATGCGAGAAAACGAAGATGGAAAAACCGTTGCGGCTCTCGATGTCCTCGTTCCCCGCGTCGGAGAGATCATCGGAGGCTCTCAAAGAGAAGAGCGGTACGACCAGCTCAAAGAAAAGTTCCTTAAACATAACCTCGATCTTGAAACTTACCAGTGGTACCTCGATCTCCGTAAATATGGGTCGGTTCCCCACGGCGGCTTTGGCCTCGGTTTCGAACGCCTTGTCCAGTTTACCACCGGCGTTGAAAATATCCGCGACGCCATTGCCTTCCCCCGCGTTCCCGGCAGCTGCGACTTTTAACTCATTGTTTACAAGTCGCTTGCAAAAACCCCGGACAAATCAGGTAGTCGACTGCTATATTTGTCCATCATTGAATTAACACATCTACTTCGCCCCTTCACTAATGTGAAACCTCTTTAAAAACACTAAGTAACTTATAATAAGTGATATAGTAAATAGATAAAAAATAATTATATATATAAAATATTATTTATTATATAATTATTGCTATATTTACATCTTTTATAAAATAGAAGGGGGATTTATGAATTTATTTACATATAACAGCGATTTTTTAGTCCAAAATCAACAGAAGATTGCTACATTATTTGAACCAACAGAGGGAACCTCAAAACCAGATCAACAAGAAGTGTTGGATATCTTACAAATCATGTCCAACCATAGCGAAAAAATACAGATTTCTGATGTTGAATGGTTTAAAAAGTCATTAGATCGAGTATCCAGTCAATATCCAGAAATATCAAACGAAATTCAAACGCTCGCCTCAAAAATCCTTCCTCCACTCACCTATTCAGGTGCAGTAGAGATGATCCTTAATACGCTCCCTCAGAAGCATAGAGAGTGTATGCGCCCAGATGTTGAAGAACTGGTAAAATTATGGGACGAAAACGAGCTTCACCCTTCTTTGATGGAACAATTGTGTGAGGTGTTTCAATTTCTACCGGAAAAAATGAACTATTCAGACACTTATCCACCTTATGATATTGGTTTGCTCTGTTTCACCCTTAAATCCATCGAACATTCTCAGCGAGCATCTATTTTAACTTTTGCTCTGAAAATTGCCCGGAATTTTAAAACTGAATATGAAACAGACCAATCTGATTCAAAATGCTTTTTTTTAAGAAATTTATTGAAAGCTATAGCAAAAGTTCCAATCGACAAAAGAGAAGAGGTTGTTGATCTTTATATTCAACTATTTGAAAAGACTTCTGATCACTCTGTTGATTTTATTTTTGATTGGATCTCTAATCGGATTCACCAAAAAGAAGAATTAAAAACCCTTGCTCCCATTGTAAAAGAATTGGTTAAAGACTCCGCAAGTGACCGAAGAAAAGTCCTCGAAGGGCTCCTTGCTTGTTCTGGAGAAAAAAGGGAGGCTCTTATTGCTTGCTTACAAAAAGTAAGACCACAAGAAAAAGGACTCATTGCAAAAATTGCTCCTCGCTTTTCTACTGACCTCATCCAGAAACTTGAAGCCAGTTATCTCTCAGGAAATCTTTTAGACTATATGGTTTCTGATGAAACCCTTGATCAGCTCGGAGAACCGTTCCAAGGAACACTTAAAGGAATCAAACTTAAAGAGGAAAGGCAACAACTCTGTATGAGACTTTTCTATGAACTGGGTCAGACCAATTCGCTCTTCTTATCAGGACATTATTTTATCCGAGAATCTATGACTTTTGAAGAAAGGCTCTTTCTTTTTGAACGTTTTAACTATCGATACTCAAGCTCCTATAGAGAGATAGACCCTGATTTTTTGATTAAGGCTAGACCCATTCTCGAAAAGGTAACCGACAATCAAAAGCTTCTGTCAATGATCGCTGATTTACCAAAGATACCTATAGAACACCTTGAGATGTTTGTCTCTTGTTTCAACAAGGATTTCAATACCACGCTTGTTCAGAACCCGAAGCTCATGGAAGCTATGTATGGAAAGCGTTTCACCGAAAGTTTTTATCGATTTGTAAGAAACTGCGAAAACGACCAATTAAAAGCTAAGTTTTTTGAAGAAGCGATCAGGTTTTTTGAGGATGATGAAATAGATAAATTCTGCACCTTCAGCAAAACCCTCCCTTCAATCGTTGATGACTTAGGGCTGCAAGCATTAATTCTGAAAAAAAGTGGCGCGTCTCTAGATATCATCGGAAAAGAGATCCTTGAAAAGAGTGGTAATCTCTATTCCCTTTTTAGGCCATTACTTCAATCAGAACCACTATCGCAGACTACGATAGAAAAGATAAAAATGCATCTTTTTGATTCGCAAAAATATGCTTTTAAGGACTACGTGGTCTACCACCAAGACGTCCTAGATGCTCTTGTAAAGCTCTTTGCTAATGACAAAGAGTCCCTGCACAGATTAATGGATATCACTATTGAGGCAAATTTTGAGCCTGCAGTAGCTCACCTCCTTTCTAGTATTACGTTGAGCACTGATGAGATGAAGGCTCATCAGATTACGATTCTTGAAAGACACAACCTATCTTTACTTCGAGTCATGTTCCCTAACAATTGGAAAGAGATTGCATTTGATCACTACAATGTGGAAAAAGAAGAGCTCCAAAAATTACTTCTCAACTCCAAAACAAGCGATTTCGAGGAGTTTCTCGCGCTTGCTATCGAAAAAAAGCCCTCTCTAGCAAAGACAAAAGTGTATTTTGATCGCTTCATTCAAGAGGGGCTTCCTCTTATTGCTCGATTTAGTGACCCGATCCACCAACAGGCTGTCCACCACATCTATAAGAAAAAAGGAGACTGTGATTGTATTTATGAAGGAGATCATACAAGCTACGAAGAGCAGCAATTTACATTTGGAGATAACCGTTACCAGAAGCTTGCCGAAGCACATCAAATGTTAAAAGACAATCCCGAAACATCCCTAGACCAAGTTTTTAGACATTTTAATCCAACAGATAGAAGAACATTTTCGTCTCAAACATCAATAGAATACCGCTACGGACGATTTCTTCATCTAGCAAACAAATCAATTGAAGAGGGAAATTGTAATCCAAACAATCCCACCTCTCTTGTTTGGATGAATAAAAGTCTACCTCATCATCCCCTGCACTGGGTCCATACTCTTCAGGGTGAGGCCGAAGCTAAGTTTTTAGATGGTATGGAAAAAGAGTTCACAGCCCTTGTTAATTTTCCGCTAAACAAAGAAGACCCTCAGTCAATTCAGGAGTTTAAATCAAGACTTGCTTCTTTTTATTGGAAAGGAATTCAATCAATGGTAACTCCAAGAGGAAATTCTCAAACCATGTTGGAACTCCATCAGCTATTGCACCTTGTTCACGGATTAAACCCTCCTGTTATTTCCAGGAATTGGGTCCTTCCCGATTGTGTTGCCCTGAGCATGGATCACGATCTCTTTGTAAATAAATACTACAATGAGTGCTGGGAATAAACCTTTTTAAACAAACGGGCGATGGGCCCCTTATTCTCTCGGTCGATTTTGCCAAGAGCGGCGCCACCCAGGCCAAAGAGAAGGGCAGCAATGGTGACAATCGTTCCAACATAAGGGATCATAGAAAGGATAAAGTAGATGATAAGCCCAAAGGCGAAGTAAAGCTTCCGGTGTTTGTTAAACTCAAACTTCCGGAAAAGATGGGTCGACATCCATAGGATCGCAAGGATCTTTGCTGTATAAAGCCCCACAACCGTTAGTGAGAGTAGAGCTAAGGCAAAGGGAACCCCTAAAATAGTAATGAGAAGGGCAAGCATGGTGATCGGAAGGAGGAAAAGAAGAACAACTCCTGCCACGAGCGATTGTGCCGGTTTCTTATTGAGCGTATCAATCGTCCGTTCGATCCGCTGCGAAAAATAACGAAGCATCACAAGACCAATGATGAAGCTATAGAAAAAGTTCATGAAGAGGGCGGCAAGCTTCGAGCCAATTTTCAGCCCCCGAAGAATTTTACTATGAAAGAGATCGTAGAAGAAGGAAGGATGATGAGTAATTCCCCCCTTGACTTTGGCATTGGGATCGACAAGAGCTGCTTTGTTGCTCCAATATTCGAGCTCTCCCCCAATATTCACTTTTGAGGTTAGGCGAAGATTCCCAACGTAAGCGAGAACTTTTCCGCGGATCCCATCTGAAATTCGGACACTGGAAGAGTAGAGACGGACATTGTTCCCCACCTTGGATTCTAAGTCGGTATTCCCTGAAACAACAATCACATTCCGCCCAACAGAGGAGGAGGGACTCAGCTCAATCGTCGCGGTGACCGCCGTCACATTTTGGCCGATGCTTCCTGTGATCAGGGCTTGCCCCGCTAAGAGGCGGACATTTTTGGTGACTGTTCCTGAGATCTCAACACTCCCCCCTGCAACAAGAAGATCTCCATCGATCACTCCGTCCATGAAAACTTGCCCACCCAGAACGTAGACATCTCCATTCACCCGCCCAGAGATCTCGACGGTCCGTCCATTCGCAAAGTAATCGCTATTGACAGTCGCCGTGCTCGGAAGAACAATGATTTCCTCTTCTTGCTCCTCTGCACAAAGAAACGAACAGAAAAGGAAAAAAATTACAAGGAAACTGCGAAACGCCATTTTGCTTCTTTCCGCTTCTTAAAAAGTTCGATTTGCCTTCTAACGGCTTTTTCGATGATAGTTTCACACAAGGCGATTTCTTTTTCCCCCCTTTTTTTCTGAGCCAGTTTTCCAATCTGATCGATATTATAAAGCTTCAAAGAAGGGTGCGACCCTAAACTCGGATCGATATTTCTTGGAACACTTAGATCAAAGAGGAGCGTTTCTCTAAAGGGACGTTTTTCTTTGTGAAGGATATGCTGAGAGTGGGTTGTTCCACAAATGACTGCATCAAAATGGTCCCACTTTTCTAAAATGGACCAGTCCTTAAGACTTACTTCTGGAAATACTCCCGTCGTCATTCGTGTGCATAAGGTGAGCCCCCCCGCCCCACGATGATGAAAGTAATGGATGAGCTTCTTATTGATCTGAGAATTCCCCACAAAGAGAAAATTTGTTTCCTCAACCGGCCGCTCATTTTTCTCAAGGATCGATTGAATGACGAGTGGAAGGGGGATCTCTTTATTCGCAAGGAGAAAACTACTTCGCATCTCCTTTCCAATCTTCAGCCCCTTTTGAAAAAGGTAATGCATTTCATGAGGAAGCTCCCAATGATTTTTTCCCTTTTCATACGCAAGCTTCACCTGCCGCTGGATATCACTCTCTCCAAAGATCGCACTATCAACTCCAGAGACCACTTTCCCTAAATGGTGAAAACAATCCTTCCCAAAATACGAGTAAAGAGCATGCTCGAAGTTCCCTTCGACCTCTTCCCTGAGAAGGGCTAATATCTCCACTTGGGCGTCCGCTAAACTCCTTGCGCAAAAATAAAATTCTGTCCTGTTACAGGTCGACAGCAAGACCCCTTGCCGCTTTCTAAAAACTGCCTCGAAAGCGCGCGCTAGCGTTTCTCTTAGTGATAAAGAAGAGGACTTGTGATTGATTCCAACAATGCCTACATACATATTCGTTTGTATATAGAGAATTTTGAATATCAAGTAAACAATTCTTGACGAATGAGGTGATCATCAAACCCTTTCCCGCGAAGGAAACGGTAGAGACGTTCTTTCACTTTGAGTTCATTAAAGTCGGCGCGCGCCGTTTTTTTTATGATCCACTTTTTGATGAGTGCGGTTTGTTCTTCCTCGCTCATCTCTTCGCGGACCATCTCCTTGAGATCAGGTGATTTTTGCTGCAGCTTATAGGCGATCATTTGCGGTCCGAGTCCCCGCCGCTTCTCCCGCTGAATATAGAGCTTCCCCTCTCTCTGGTCGTTAACGTAGCCTAACTGTGCGCATTCGTCGAGAATCGTTGCGATTGCGCGTGGATCGATTTTAACGGCGATGAGCTTCTTCTCAAGCTCCGATTTCATGTACCCCCTGAGAGCCAGAGCCTTATAAACGATTCCGCGGGCAATTTTCTCATCCATCTTTAAGGCGCAGTCGCTTAGCTCTTTTTTTGTTTGGCAGCGTAAAATTTCCTTTAAGTAGCTCTTATAGAGTCGCCTATGGATCTCTTTCCACGGTTTTCCCTCTACCCATATCTCACTAAACTGCTTATTATCAATGATTTCTATATCCATGCGCTCAAACAAAAATTTGCAAAAGTAATGGATTATAGGTATAATGGAAGTAAGGATAAATAGAAACCCATGGGGAAAAGGACAAAATCATGACTGATCAAGTGAATTCAGTTTCAAGTCTTGAAGGATTGAGTGGAAATTCAAGTGTCATGGATCAGTGGCTTGCGATGCAAGAAGATGACCAAACAAGCACAAGCTCTTCCATTTCTGCAGGTTCTCTTAGCTATCAACTTGAAATGCACGATGCAATGAATGCCGTGATGTCCAGTACAAACGAAATTCAAAAACAAGAAAAGCAGAATGCTCAAGAATCAGGAAATCAAGTTCCCGTGAGTTCGTTCTAAGCCAGTTAGAAATGCAAGCGATCCAAGCCCTCAAACTGTTGAGGGCTTTTTTTTTGACAATTCCCGCTTGCCAGGTTAGAGTAGAAGTAAGAGAGGGAGAAGTCTTATGGGAAGTGTATCATCGGTTGGAGGATCATCAAATGTTCCTCAGCAGCCTCAGCAAGAACCAACATCCAATCAGAATGAATTGCAAGCAATGGACGCATTTAGCACTATGGTTCAACAACTTGCCTCACTCCTTGCAGAAGCCAAAGAGGGAGGCAAAAACCATGGCTAGCGGCGTACCAGGACCAGATGAATCGAGCCAACCTCCATCGACAAAGCAGGAGCCCAAGCAGATCCAAACGGGGATGAGCAAGATGTATACCTCATCAAAAGCCCCCGGGTTCCAACAGATGCTCGAATACTGGTTCCCAGGACAGGTGACCCCCGAAATGGTCTCCTCCTTCGAACAAGGGGTCATGCAAATGATCTCCAACAGTATCAACGAGGCCAAGCAGCAACACACAAAGGTACAAGAAGAGATCAAGAAGCGGATCGACGAAGGATAACCCCTTGAAATAAAAGCTGGTCATTCCTAAAATGTTCCCCTAATAACCTTTGGGGGATCCTATGACGATTTCTGCACTTTGTTCAAATTTTTCTAACTACGCGTTTCAAGGGATCACGGCTGCTGCGCCGGCCCTTATCAGTGTGGCCCTGCGCCCCCAATTCTGCGGTGCTCAGCCCACAAAAACGCGCACCTGGACCTACTTTGCACTCGGGACCTTTCTCCCGACCCTTGGACTCCTCCACTGGCACGGCTATGCAAGAAAAACCTCGGTGATGGGCGCCCTCGTCTTTACGGGAGTTGCTGCATACATCTCTCGTCCGGCACCTACAAGAACTTCTCGAAGAGCAAAGGCTAAGGACCCTTCAAACCAAAATCCTTATTTCCTCCCTTTCCGAAATGGCCCCAAATTCGAGCTAAATTCAAGCCACTATTTTCAAATTGATCAACCATCAAACTTACCTGACTCCTTAAAACCTGAGAACTGGGCCGGAAAAAAGAACTTGGACTGCAATAAACTCGCAACGTTTCTGCGCTTTAGGGAATATGGTGAAAAACAGAGAAAACAACTTGTTATGAAAATTTACACTCATCTTGTTGAATTTGTCTCTGAGCAACCAATACCCCTTCCTTTTGTTTTTGACGGAGAGGCTCACCCCCTTATTGTCAAAAAAAACCAAGATCGTCACCTCATTTTTACTATTTCAGATAAGGTGCTAACCATCACGCCTAATGGGGAAAGCAATCCTGAGGATATGGACCTTCTCGACCTCATTTATGCTAAACACTGGCAAATTCAAGACTATTTGAAGGCAAATCAATCCCTAAGCCGTGGGGTCTTTGAGGCTTGCTCTTCGCTCCTAGAGAGATTCGCAAAAGTGTCGGCATTAGAAGAATCAAACATTCCCTATCAATTTGGTCCCTTATGGAATCCTTTAGTTACCACCCCCAACCACTATTTTGAATGGATAGTCACAAAAGATGCAGAGAGTCGTATTTCTCTAGAGTTTGTGACTCGTGCGCATAAGAAAGGTCAACCAAAGATCGATCCATCAATCACTCTACAAAAGACCCAAGATAGTCTAAAAGTTGTGGTCTCTTCTCAATCGATTCATTCAGAGTATACACTCAAAGACGACGGCAAAACAGTCAAAATTTTTCAAAATGAGGTTGAACAGCGCCTTCTCTCAGAAAATGCAACGATTCAATTCCTGCTTCAAGCCCTTTATGCCCTTGCTGATCTCCAATCTAGTCCCCAAACAGTCGTTGTTGATCTTGATCTCTCTTATCTTCAAGAAGATCACTCTGATGCAGGTAGCGAAAATCTCGCTGCGGGCCGTGCCATAGAAAACGCGCGACTTAGAACACTTGAGGGAGATGAAATCCCGGGAAACCGGCTCCAAAAAATTTGTTGTTTTCATCCGAAGACGTTACGCCCCTATATCGATTTTGATTCAAAAGAATCAACCATCAACGTTGGGTTTACTTGTTTTTTTGGTATACAACTTGAAGACCCCTTGAAATAAAAGCTGATCATTCCTAAAATACTCCCCAAACCCCATTTGGGGGATCCTGTGACAATTTCTGCAATTTGTTCAAATTTTTCTAACTATGCATTTCAAGGGATCACGGCTGCTACGCCGGCACTTATCAGTGTGGCCCTGCGCCCCCGATTCTGCGGTGCTCATCCCACAGAGGCACGTATCTGGACCTACTTTGCACTCGGAACCTTTCTCCCGACCCTTGGACTCCTCCACTGGCATGGCTATGCAAGAAAAACCTCGGTGATGGGCGCCCTCGTCTTCAGCGCACTCGCCAAAACCCTCTCTGATCCTAAAATTTCCAGAAGACCTCCCCCTCTTGGAGGCACCCCTCCCCCTAAAAGCGTAACAAACCCTCCCTTGGGGGCTACCCCCACAACAATCGTCTCTTTATCTCATAAGCAGATCCCACAACTTCCCATCACTCCTGCCCTTTTTTCCCAAGGTGTACATCTCAATGCCGAGGACTTGGCAAAAGCCCTCATTCCTGGAGGCTATACCGTTCAAGAAGACGGTGGTGTACTCACCATCAGTGATCCCCACATCGCTAAGGCTTTCAAAACATGGGTTGGAAAAGAAGGAGAAGATGAGAACTTAACTCTTAAAGATCTCAACAGTTTAAAGGTCCATCTTCGCTATAGGGATCTTCCACCAGAACGCCGCATGGAGATCCGAAAAGCTCTTTACACATCTTTCTCTCCTCATCTTACCGAAAAGCCCACCAACATTCCCTTCTTAACGGGGTATGCTGGGCAACCCATTTCAGTTTATTTTGAGGAAGGAGCTCTCACTTTTGATCTCACCTTTCATGGTCATAAGCACCTCTTAAGGATTCGATCTGATGGAACAGTCTCTTTTGAGATCTATACTGATGAAAAGGATTGTCAACTCGCTCTTCGCTACGATCATGAAGGCTTGGCCCCTGCATACATACTTGACGGTGTGACCGATTGTGATCGTTTTTTTTGGCATAACAATGGTCAAATTTCTCCAGATCAACTAGGAAGTAAGAGGAGCCTTATCCATTTTGGTCCTGCACACCTAGAGCTCATCCTCTTTAAACAAAGGGAAATCGAGGCCTTTCTTCGAACGAAAGATTCTTTCCCTGCAACGCAAGTCTTTGAAGGCTGTTATGAACTTTTAGCCTCTTTCCAAAGAAAGCTCCCAAAAGAATCCTCTACCTCCTCAGCTCTTGCTGAAACAACCCCTCAGGGACGTACAAGCTTCCAGTTTGGTCCATTATGGAGTCCTGTTGCGAATTCCGAAGACAGTTATTTTGTGTGGACTATCACCAGAGAAGAAAACAACGTTGTCACGCTTGAGCTCGAAAAGCAAACAGCTGGAAGAGGACATGTTGGTGGAGTTTCAGAACGAAGAGTCATCCTCAAAAAAGGAGCTGAGGAAGGTGTGCTTACCGTCGACATTGTCATCTCGGGCCATAACGATCTCGACGCCTACTCATCAACGTCAAGCTATCGCCTAGAAAAAACAGGGAAGGGCTTAACAGCAACTCCACTAGGAAAAGACTCCTCATCAGAACATCTCCCTCTTTTTGTCGGTATGACAACTTGCTTCTATCAAGATAACCATACTCAAGTCCCACAAGAACTTAAAGAAGATATGGCTTTTCTTGTGAGAGTCTTTTCAACCCTGACCGACATCAAAAAGAGCCCCGATACCGTTGTGGTTGATCGTGAAAATAAAACCCTTCGAACTTTAGGTGGCGCCCCTCTTCCTACCGAGAGAATCAGACAACTTACCCAGTATCAGCAAGGGTGGATTGGTGGCTCATATATTGCGTGCGACCGAAATGGTAGGCTTGTTGTTAGAGGCACAGGCACTAGTCTACCGCTTTATTTGACCTAGACTATCATTGAGGAATAAGGTCTAAACAGGTATAATTCCTTCCATGTTCAAGCATTTTATTGTCGAGGAGCCAAAGCGGCTCGATAAGCTTCTGACTGAGGCGTTTCCGGATCATTCGCGGAGCTACTTTCAATTTTTGATTGAGAGGGGGCTGGTCACACGCGAGGGGAAACCGCTAAAAAAGCGAGAGATCCCAAGTCTGGGGGATGAAATTAAAGTCTTTTTTATGACCTCCCCAGAGATTGAGCTTACTCCGGAAGAGATCCCCCTCGATATTTTGTATGAGGACGAATGGATCATTTGCATCAACAAGCCTGCAGGCATGGTCGTTCACCCGGCGCCGGGTCACCCAACAGGAACCTTCGTCAACGCCCTTCTCTATCATTGTCGCTCTTTGCCGCCGCAAGATTTGCGTCCAGGGATCGTTCACAGGTTGGATAAGGAAACGTCGGGGGTGCTCCTTGCTGCCAAAACGGTGGAAGCTCATCAAAAGCTGATCGACATGTTTAGCGAAAGACAAATGACCAAGGAGTACCTGGCGATTACGGTCGGAAGCCCGGGAGATCAAACGGTCGATCTTCCGATAGGACGTCACCCTGTCAATCGAAAGGAAATGACCGTGAATGAAAAAGGACGCTCTGCGATCACTCACCTCGAAACGCTCCAATCTAAAGACGGGTTTTCGTTAGTCAAAGCCAAACCGGTAACGGGACGGACCCATCAAATCCGTGTCCATTTAAAAGCGGTGAAAACCCCCGTTCTTGGAGACCGCACCTATGGTCCTGAAAAGCTCAGCAACAAGCTGAAGATCGAGCGGCAACTTTTGCATGCCCATCGCCTCTCTTTCTCTCATCCTATTACGGGTGTTCGAGTTGAGGTCGAAGCGCCGATTCCTGAAGATTTTCAAAAATTTTTCAAAACTCTAGATAAATAACTTTGCATTCTTTTATGATGGGAATGTGAAACACACACTTAGCGACAACCAAGGATCGAACAATGAAAGAATTTGTAGAGTACATCGTAAAAAACCTCGTCGACAATCCAGACAAAGTCAAAATCAATGAAATTGGGGGAACTCATACCCTCATTATCGAACTCAGCGTCGAAAAAGCCGATATCGGAAAAATCATTGGGAAAAAGGGAAAGACAATCAATGCGATCCGCACCCTTTTAATGTCTGTTGCATCACGCAATGGCATCCGCGTGAACCTTGAAATCCTCGAAGAGGGTGGCGAAAAGGTTGACGAATCTTCTGAAGGTTAATCATGATGGCATTACTGGCCTCCAGTAATGCCTTTTTTCTTTCTAGATAGTCTCTAACCCCGGAGTGCCACTTATTTCGCTGCAGAGGCAAATATAGCTGAATTAGTTCAAAATAGTAACAATTCATCCAGATCTTTTCACCGAAAATTTTACGCTCGATCTTGCTAGCTTACACGAAGCCAGCTTCGCTCTCCGCGCTTCATTTTCAATGAAAATCTTCTGTCCAATTATTACTATTTTAAACTAATTCAGCTATAGAATTGACGTAGATACAAGATGAGCGCCGAGCTAAGGTGGTTCACCGTGAGCGTTCGGGCGAAGCGATGTAGATGCGTTGATTCTAGAAGCCTCTGCAGCGAAATAAGTAGCACTCCGGGGTCTAAGATAAAGTGAAGAATTTGACGACACTATCTAAGAGGGTGTTTAAAAAATCATTTCGGCCACTTAAAAGGGATCTTTTTCCCTTAGAACTTGCTTTCGACCCTCCACAAACTTGCTCAAGTTAGCTCCGGTCTCCAAGCAAGCCCTAAGGAAAAAATCTCTCCTTTTTTCGCCGAAAGCAATTTTTAAACACCCTCTAATAGATGAGATCTAATGTGAAGCTGTGGTCTTGATAGCCGTGGGCATACTTGCCATTGTAGGTAAATGAGACCCGTGGAGCATTCTTGAGTCCCCATTTGACGTTGAACCCTACCTTCGGATTAAAGAGAACACGAGAGGGGTAATAACCGGTGTTATGAAGGGTGCAGGCGGTGAGATGACTCGTTTCTGTTTTTCCTGTAAAACGATTTTCCCAAAGGGCCCCAATCTGCGCAAATGGGGTCACCGTTTTGTTTTGGAGATGGAAACAATGAGAAATTGCCATCCCTCCTTCGCTAAGGAAGAGGGTGGCACTTTTCCCTTCGACCCTAAGGTTAAGACTTTTTGCGCCTGATTCAGTAAAGCCGCACTCCCGAAGATAGAGATAATCAATCCCTAGATAGGGTCCAATCTTAGTATGTTCGATAGGTAGCTGAAGGGTTCCTTTTAAATGCGCTGACCCTTCCCATCCATGATGCGAGCCTTTAGCATGGCGATGAAGAGGAAGAAGTCCTCCAAATTTTATTTCTCGATTGGTGGTATAGTAGTCGTACCCCCCCATAAGCGCTGTTTCAAGGTTCACAATTTCGTTGCCATACCGTCCATAAAGAGAGGCATAGAAGCCTTGCGCTCGCCCTACTGCCCGGTTGTGTTTCCAGGTAATATCGGCGTTGGTATAACCAAGGGCCCCTCCAAGCTGAAAATGAGTTCCAATCGTGCTATCCAAACCAATGGCAGCCCCGGGAGTTAGCACGTTATAACCAGGAGCTTTATCATGATCATCTTCTACAGAAACGCCTACGAACGGAGCAAGCCAAAAGGAGAGTCCTGTTTTTTCTTCCATGCAACTTCTTGCGCGGAGTTCTAAACGATCATAGATCGCGTTCCGCATATAGAGGGTGTTGTCTTGCTTAATCACCGCCAAGGAAACAAAGGGAGAGGGTTGCATTGCAAGGAGAGCTGCATTAATTTCCTCAACCGTCGAAAGAAAGCGAAGACTATTCACAATAACAAATAGGTCCTCACCTGGCGTAGGACTTTCTGCATCTAAACAGGCTGCAACTTTTTGAGCATTTTGGTTGAGCCCTGTTAAAGAGCTGATGGGAACAAGATCAAGTTGTAAAAGGATTGAATCGGCAAAATATTGAAGGGTTCCATCGAAAAGGGGATAGGGGTCATTAATAGTTCCAAATTGTCCGGCAATCACTCCCCCTTGAACAACCGTATAGCTCTCACCCGTGGGGTAGCTCCCTGGAAGGGGATCGAAGAAAAATGTCGCATTGGGATCAATGGAATAGGTTCCTGATAGTGCAAGCTGATCATTCGATGAAGGGGTGATTTCAATACTCAGGATCGACCCGGAGTTCATGGAAACATTCCCTCCAACGGTTAGGGTTCCGATCCCTCCACTTCCGGGAGCAATGGTCCCATTGACGGCAACATCTTGGTTGACCGTTCCAGATCCCTCTAGCGTTCCTCCCGTATCGACAATGACACTCCCTGTACCGTCGAGTGTTCCATCCACTTGAAGAATTCCTTCCTTAATCGTTGTGGTCCCATTCACCGTCTGCACGACCGGAGCAGGGAAGATAACCGTTCCACTCCCCTCTTTGATCAACGCAGAATCCATGGAGATCGTTCCTCCAAAGGATCCATTAAAACCTTGGTCAAACACAAGGGTCCCTGCTGCTGCTCCACCAATTGCCCCCTGAAGGCTTGTCGTTGTCCCTTGAAGAACTCCATCAGTAATGGTTGTGCCCCCAGCGTAGATATTGGGGCCGAGTAAGACCAATGTCCCTGTTCCATCTTTTATCACCCCACCACTGGTAATGGTGCTGTAGATGACCATATCATCATCGGCTGTCCCATTTTGGATATCAAATGTTGTTGCCCCTGATAGGTTCAGGGTTCCAAGCATCTGAGCGGTTCCATTGTTTGTGTTATCAAAAACAATCGAACCCCCTCCAGTTGTTGTGACATTTCCAATCAACGTCGTGTCACGCATGGTTAGCGCATTCACTCCTCCTTGAAGAATCAGATTCCCCCCTAACGATTGATTAAAATTTCCACCGAGGAAATTGAGCGTAGTGATCGTTTCGGTCGTCCCCTGCATATCAAAGAGGCCATCGTTGATTGTTACGACAGCGGTATCAACAATCTGCTCATTGTTTTGGAAGGTGAGGGTTCCTCCAAACATGTTCACGACATTTCCAGAAATCGCATTCACCCCAGCATCTTTTGCCAGAAGGAGTTCTCCCCCATTAATTGTTGTATCTCCAGCATAGGTATTCGCAACACTTCCACTGAATTGAAGAGTTCCATCGAGGTTTTTAGTAACTCCTCCATTGGTGATCTCCCCCTGGATCTCCATGTCGACTGCTGCACTTCCATTTGCGATGTTAAAGCTTGTGAGGGTTCCCCCTAAATCTAGGGTTGAAGGACTACTGATGATCGCTGTCCCATTGTTTGTTGCATCGAAGGCAACGGCACCCGTTCCGCTGATCGTAACATCCCCAGAAATTGTGGTGTTTCTCATAGATAGAGCGGTATCAGGGCTCGTTGCATTCAACGTTAGAACTCCCGCACCTTGGGTGAACGTCCCTCCATTGAAAAAGAAACTCTCAACCGATGAGTTATTCCCTCCTAGATCCCATGTTCCACTATTCAAGGTCACTGTGGAACTAGATGCGATTTGATCCACCGCTGTTTGCGTGACAGTCCCCCCGCTGATGATTAAATCTCCTGGAACCGCAACCACGCTAGCATTGGTACTTAGTAAAAGCTCTCCACCTATAACTGTCGTCGTTCCAGAGTAGGTATTTGGATTGGCTCCTCCCCCTCCTCCACTTAATTGAAGGGTTCCATCTCCAACCTTTGTAATGCCTCCTCCATTCGAAATCACCCCTTGAATATCCATATCGGGGTTTCCTGTCCCATCAGCAATCACAAAAAAGTGGGGCTGAGTTCCTAAATCGACCGTGGAAGAAATGGTTGCTGTATTGTTATTGGTTGCATCAAAAACAATCGCACCCGAACCGGTAAATGCAATCGGATCAGAAATCGTTTGATCACGCATAACAAGGGCAATGTCATTACTTGACATTGTCAGGGTCGCTCCCCCTTGATTCAGCGTTCCACTCAGGAAAATCAACCCTCCAATCGTATCGTTATTTCCCCCCATATTGAGAGTTCCCCCATCCAAAGTGACAAGAGAACCGTTCGCAATCTGATCCGCCGCAGTCATCGTGACTGTTCCGGCATTGATCGTCAAATCCCCACCAACAGCCGGCCCCGTTGCTTTAGACAAAGTCACAGTTCCCGCATTAACTTGAGAAAGTCCTGTATAAGTATTTGCTGAGGCGCCACTGATTGTTAACGCTCCCGCATCGGCCATCACAAATCCCCCAGAATTTGAGACCACCCCCGTAATGGTTAGATCAGCACCCGCTGGAATATTAAAATCATGGGACAAGGTTCCGAAATCTAAATCAGCGGTGATTTGGTTCCCAGCACCCGCAACATCAAGCGACCCTGAGCCAGTAAACCCCGTGTTAATCGCAAGATTGACCCCAGCACTTAATGAGAGGGCCGTTGTATCGTCTGAGACAAGGATCACAGTTGATCCCCCTGCCGTGATTGTTCCACTCGAATAGGTCAAGGAACCAATAGTATCACTACTCGAACCAAAAGCAAGAGTTCCGCCACTGACTGTCACCGCTGAAGTATCGGAAATTTGATTGATTTGCCCTAAGGTGACAGTTCCAGCAGGAATGGTTAAATCTCCTGCAATAGCAACCGCTCCTCCCGACATATTCAGTTGTAGTCCACCTGCCGTGATGGTTGTAAGTCCAGTGAATGAATTAGAGGAACTTCCATTAAAAATAAGGGTTCCTGCTCCTGATTTATTAAGAGCCCCACTGCCAGACACTGCCCCTGTGATCGTAAAATTGACCGCCACATTCGCATCTAAATCGCTTGTAAGGACCACCCCACTTGCAATTGAGTGTTGACCAGCCCCTGAAACATTCAGCTGCGCATTTCCTGCATTTTGAAGGGTGAGAGAACTCCCCGTGACCTGAAAATTTTGTGCCGTTGCCCCTTGAAAGTTTAATATCCCCACAACCTTTGAAGAAGCTAAGGTCACAGTTCGACCTGCTGTTAAAGGAATCGCTGTATCAAAGGTTGCCGTGTCACCGATCGAATTGGGAATCTGGGGATTTGAGGTCCAATTCGTCGCAGTTTCCCAGTCACCATTGGCATCTACAGCCCACTGGCCCACTACTCCAAAGAGGGAAAAAGGGAGAAAACAAAAAGGGATGAGCCATTTATGATTAGCCATCCCTTCTGTGTACTACAAAGGAAAAATTTCTTTCAATTATTCTGTTCTTTTCAAGGTAGCATTCTCGAAATGGAGATGAGCCGCAGCTGTCCCCAGTGTAAAGAGAGCGAAAAGCGCCGAAAATCCTGAAAGTTCTTTCAAAAAAGCCCCGGTTGCGCCCGTTCCAATCATTGAAAGGGCAATCAGAGAGTAACGGATGACCCGCTTCATATCATTTGCATACGCTTCATCCATCTGATCTTTTGGCATCCGCTCCCAAAAAAAGATGAGAGTTGATGCGACTGAATATAATGGGACCATCGGCGTAAGGACGGCGCAGGAAAGTGGTCTAACCCTTGCCGCAAAAAGTGTTGCCGCTAAGGCCATGACCCCAAGAGAAATCGTTCCAATCAGCGCTCTTTTTTGGCACTCCTCTGGATTCTCTGTCATAAACTGACGGTAAGCTAAAGCCTGTTGATACATGAGCATGGGAGCCAGTCTAACTTGTTCAAAAAAACTATTTTCTTTCCTCATAATAACCACCCAAATTTAATTAAAAATCGTCATAATTATATTTATTTATAATTAAAAAAGAATAATAAAAAATATTTTAATTATTATATTTTATAAGTTACTCATAAAGAGTAATTAACAGCGAATTATTGAACGAGACGAGGAAGATAAGGGGCAATCATCGCCTTGCGGGAGTTGAGTCCTCCTGCATTGTAGCGGAGAACAGCGATGGGAAGATCCTGGGGCTCCTTAGGGAGATGGTGCTGAATAGGGAGGAAGCTCTCTTTGAAGACCTGAGAGAGGACCTTTGCGTTAGGGCCGAGAAACTCCACTTCGAAGTGAAGCTTCTGAGCCGCCTTCGAACCTTTAAAGCTATTGAGAAAGAGTTTGAGCTTTTCAATCGCAAGCTCGGTGTCAGGGACCCAAAACCACATCTCATCTTGGTGTTGATAGGAGAGCTTCCCTCCCTTGAAGAGCTCTTCAGCACTTGCAATAGTTGAGATCCCATGAAGGTGAAGCATAATTTCCCGGTTATTAGCGTAGATGCTGTAAGCTTTTTCAACCCATTTTTTACGCAGCTCAGGAGCAGCTTTTTCGAAAGTGGGATAGTTCTTTGCAAAAATCTTTGTTTGCCCGACGCGGTTGCAGTAACTCAAGATCTTTGTATCGGTAAAGATATTAGAATGCTCTCCTTTGAGACACTTCTCAATATTTTCATCGACCCCTTGCTCTTTATGCTCATAGACCTTGCTATAGAGAGAATAGAAATCCTTGTTTTGCAGAAGGCGCTCTGCAGCTTTCGCGGTAAAATCTCCATCTTCGATAATATCGTCAAAGTGGACAATTTCCACCTCTTTCTTGAGCATAAGTGATTTCAAACGATTGAGCAGAGAAGCCATACATTCGACATCAATACGAGTCACCTTCGTCAGGAGGTCGGTATCATCCAAAATGGCATAAATGAAGTGGAGATACTCGACCATCTCTCGCTTCGGGGAAACATAGTGGTCTCCAATCGTTCTCAAGATCTTTTTCTTTTGGAGGAGGCGTTGATAGATCCGAATCTCCTGCACCGTTTTCAGTGATTTTGAAGCCTCTTTCAGCTCACTCTCGATCTCTTTTTCACTCATCCCCCCTAAACCATACTGGTCATTAATTCTGAAGGCCATCTCTGCAACCATTGCATTTGACGATTGCGCATCGCTAATGATTGCCTTGGGCGGCGCATCGGTCATCAGAGAGCTCTTATGGTGATCGATCACACTAATAATCTGAAGATAGGAAGGGATTTTCATCTCTTCTCGGTTACAAAAATCGCGAAGGGTCACTGTTCCCAGCGTCTCTTTTTGGAGATCGCTTGCATGAACAATTCCCACCGGAATCGGTCTTCCTTCCTGATCGGTTTGGTTCACGGTTAAATAGGAATAGTCAGCAATTTTTGCCCGAATCTCTTCAATATCGGTTCGATGACTTAAGTACTGAGGGGAAAATCCAAACACATCGGTTTTGATGCGGAACGCAATATTTAGGCTGTCAACATAACTCCGGATAGCTCCAAAGGCATCCGCGAGCATTTTCACAAGAATCTCAAGTTGGTTGAAAATGTGGGGCCGCTGCTCTGTTAGTATTCCCTCTTGATCAAAAAGCTCTGATTTCAACAGCGAGCGAAGCCACGTAATGATTTGAGTGAAATTGACAATCTCAGTTTTTTCAATCGAAAGGGCAAACGTCTCAAAACTTGCTTCTATCCCCCCCTCGATTCCGAGAACTTTCACGAGATAATCATTGACAAACTTCAATTGCGTCTTCGGAAGATCTTTTGCCGGATCACATTCAGAAATTCTCATCTCTAAAAGAGAGCGCACAAGCTTAGATACACGATCTACAGTCACTTTTTTCTCTGCAAAGCAAGAGATTAACTGGATATGGAGGTTCGACTCATACCACATCAAACAGTTGTTAAGAGACATGACAATTTGACGGACCCCTTCCACATCAATCGTCCGCCAATCTCCTATGTAATACCCATCCTTGTCTGTCAAGACAACAGCATGGCGTTGCCGTTCATGATCAAAACTGAGAGCAAGGTCACTCGCCTGCTTCCGAACCATCCCACGTTGCGTCATGAGATCCATGCTTGTGAGCGTCAAGGAAAGGCGGGTTTTAGCTAGGGCATCGAAGACATTTTTTCCAAAAAGATCTTCAAACAAAAGGCCAATTTCAACTTGAGCAGCAGGAGGACCGCCGGGAACGTTCCAAATATGGAGTCCCTCGCTCACCTCCGCGGCAAATGCGTCCATCCATCCCCAAAAACTCGCCACAGTCGTATCAAGATCAGGAGAATTATGAGCCGTTACAAAGTGAGTCCCAGGATAGATTTTCCCCATGCCGATCGGGAAATAGAGTTGATAAGTATCACGAGGAACCCATTTTCCGACAATCTTTCCACGTACCTTAGACTGCTCTTCGGGCGAGAGTTTAGAAAATTGATTCAGCCAAAGCTCGAAACTTGAAAAGGTGTAGTTTTCGACAATTTTTTCCCTTCCAATGTGACCGATGAAGTCCACCACACTATCCATGAGAAAAGCGGGTTCAGGAGCTTTTAAAATTAAATCTGCAAGGGTTTGACTGACAAAGTCACTCTTGTCATGAAGGTTCTTTTGTTCAAATTCTTTTGTTCGAAAAATGCTTAATACACTGTCTAAACCCTCGAACGTATGGACTTTGAAAGGGAACTCCCCCAACAACGCCCCTTCGTTATGCTCTTTACTCATGAACCAACTGCATTTAAAAAAACGGATTGAGCAGGACTCGAACCTGCGACCGTCCGCTTAGAAGGCGGATGCTCTATCCAGCTGAGCTATCAATCCTCACCAAATGTCACATTTTAGTCATAAGAAAAATGAATTTCAAGTATATTTGTAGTAAGATTCAAACTGCAGGAGGATCCATTGAGCATAAAAGTAGGAAAAGTAGAGATCGGAAAGGACAAACCCCTCACCGTAATCTCCGGACCTTGTGTCATCGAAAATGAAGCGCATGCGCTGAAAACTGCCGAAGAACTTAAAAAAATGTTTAGTCGAGCAGGGGTTCAATTTATCTATAAGTCAAGCTACGATAAAGCCAACCGCTCGTCCATTGACTCCTACCGCGGCCCAGGATTAGAAGAGGGACTACGTATCCTAGAAAAAGTCAAAACTGAGCTCGACGTTCCCGTCTTCACCGATATCCACCATCCTGAAGAAGCCGCTGCTGCTGCTGAGGTTTGCGCCGTCCTCCAAATTCCTGCTTTTCTCTGTCGACAAACCGATCTTTTAATTGCCGCAGGAGAGACAGGAGCTGTCATCAATGTCAAAAAAGGGCAATTCATGTCTCCTTGGGATATGGAGCATGTCATCAAAAAGCTCCTCTCAACAGGAAATGACAAGATCATCCTCACCGATCGGGGGACAACCTTCGGGTACAACAATCTCGTTTCTGACATGCGAACCATTCCGATCCTCCAAAACTTTGGCTTCCCCGTCTGTTTTGACGCTTCCCATTCCGTCCAACTTCCAGGGGGCATGGGTGCTCAATCAGGAGGACAACGAGAGTTTATCCCCACCCTTGCAAAATCAGCTTTAGCTGCCGGAGCAAATCTTCTCTATATTGAGTCGCATGACAATCCTGAGACGGCAAAAAGTGATAAACACTCTGTGATGCCCTTTAGAGACCTCGAAAAACTTCTCAAAGAGGCCCGCCCCCTTTATGACCTGATTCAGAGGGGTCAACATTGATCCAAAGAGCGACGCTCATTGCTTTTATCCTTCTAGCTCTCTTCACTGGCGGCGTCCTTTTTGAAGCGTTTTACGCCCCACAATCGGCGACAAGTATTGAAGAACTTCTTACACAAGATATCTCAATGCCAAAAAATGAGGAGAAATATCCTAACAAACAAATGCGTAGCGGTGTTTCAAAAGACTTATGGATCGCAAACAAAGAAGGTGGTCGCCTGCACCACCACATTGAAAGTCCCCGATCGATTCTAACCGCTGTCCAAAAAGGAAGCCAAATTGAACTTACAGAACAAATGATCAACATGCGGTGCTTCCTTCAAGAAAAAATCGAGGATGACGATGGAAAACTGACCCAAAATATCCGCTATTTTCAATCGAGTGAGGGAACTTACCGCTATTCCGATCAACTTTTTAATGCTCACAGCGTCTTTTTAGCCCTCTATTCTCTTCCCGGAGATACACTGACAACAACCCTCGATCCTAGCACTGCGTTCCTAAAAGGGGTAGCCGATGAAGTCTCCCTTTCCTTCTCGAATGGTTCCCCAAATTTCCAAGCAGAAAAGTTTAAAGCACACATCCGTCCCCAAGAGGAGCGCCGATGAAACAGACGATTCTCCTTCTTGCTTTTCTTTCTCCCCTCCTTGCAGAAATCCCTGCTTCAGACCTCTCTTCCGACCATGCAAGTTATGATGGTGATACCCTAATTCTCTCTGGGCATGTTCAAGTCGAGCATGATCTTGGAACCCTTAAAGCTGACAAAGCTAGGCTTAACAAAGGGGACTCTCCCTACCACTTTTCAACCATTCAACTCGATGATCAGGTTTCGATCTTTTTTGACACTCAAGGAAACCTCTATGCTGAAAATGCTTTCATCGATATGGAAACCCTTTCAGGAACATTTACCTCAAAAGATTATCCCATCATTTATAAAGGAACCGACTACGATCTTTACTGCAAAAAAATGACCCTTTCTCTAGAGGAGACCGATCGCCACACCTCGATCAAAAACATCACGGCTGATGGGGACGTCCACATCGAGAACCATAATGGGGTTACTATCGATGCGGACCATACCTCCTACTCTCAAAACATCTTGATGGCAACGGGGGAAAGCCCCTGCATTTTGAAGCAAGAAGAGGATCAGGTCGATGCAAAAACCATCTACTACGATTTAGACACCACTCTTTTAACATTAGAAGATCCAAAAGGGAGACTCTCCTCACTTTTCTTTCCAGATGATCCACAGCGTCACTGCAATTTCTCCTCACGGCTTTTGGTTTGGGACCAAAAACAAGACCTCCTGACTCTAAAGCGAGATATTTCGATTGAAGATCCGGCCTTTGGAAAGCTTGAAGGAGACCACCTTTTTTCTCTTAAAGAGCGGAAACTCTTTGGAAAACGGACCTTGCAGTCCATCGAAACGGAAGGGAAAACAACACTAACCACCCATGACAATGAAACCCTGATCAATTATGGAACGATGCGACTGGACCGAGATGAACTCGTCATCACCTGTCAAAACCCTCCCGATCAACGACTGAAATATGAAAAAGAAGACCTCCTCCTTTTTGCGGACAGCGCGCGCATCGAATATGCTTTCCAAGGATTAGAGATGAAACCCCATGCTATCTACCTTGATGGGAATGTACAAATCCTTTCCCACGACTTGTCTCGCCCATTAAGAAAAGGGATTGCCGACCATATTTTTCATGATCCCGTCACAAAACAAACGCACCTCATTGCCGATGAAGGAAGCCATGTCCTTTTCTGGGACGAAGAAAAAAAGCTCTCTTTAAGTGCTCCTGAAATCCTTATCGAGCACGGAGAAGAAGACTTAGTCAAAGGACTGGGCACCGTCCGGTTCACCTTTACAGAAGAAGAAGGAAAAAAAATCGATGAACTCCTCCACCATAAAGGCGATAAATGATTCTTAAAGTGAAAGACCTCTCAAAATCTTACTCTGGAAAAAAGATCGTGAACGGTCTCTCCTTCAGCGTCCGTGAAGGACAAGTCGTGGGACTTCTTGGTCCCAATGGCGCTGGAAAAACAACCGCCTTTTATATGACCATTGGACTGATTAAACCCGATGGTGGATCGGTCCATTTCCAAGAGAGCGAAGTCACCTCTGCTCCTGTCCACAAACGGGCCAAAATGGGAATGGGGTACCTTGCGCAAGAACCTTCGATCTTCCGCAACCTCACCGTCGAACAGAACATCCTCTGCATCCTTGAAACTCTCCCTATCACCCGCACCGAACGAAAACAACGCCTCGAAGAACTCCTCGAAGAACTCCATCTCACTCCCCTCGCAAAAAAACGGGCCGCCACCCTTTCCGGTGGAGAGCGGCGCCGTCTTGAAATTACCCGCTCCCTTGTCACCAATCCTCGCCTCCTTCTTCTCGATGAACCTTTTGCCAATATCGATCCCCTGACCATCCACGATGTGAAACTGATGATCCGCCACCTCACCTCGAAAAATATCTCGGTCCTCATCACCGACCATAACGCACGGGAAGTCTCTTCCATTGTTGACCACTCCTACCTTATTCAGGAAGGACGCGTCACTCACTCCGGCACCATTGCCGATCTCCTTGCCAGCAAGGACGCCCGCTCCACCTACTTCGGCGAAGATTTTGAACTCTAGCGTCTAGTGATTAGATATAGCTCATTAGAAAACGATTCGATCGCTTCAATGATCCTGGATGGAGGAAGGGTGTCTAAACAGTCACTCTTTCCACTCCCACCGCAACCTGGCTGGTAGCAGGGTCTACAAGAAAGAGGTGTTGTGATGACACGTGCGTGGGGATTGCGATAGGGGCCCCAGTTTTGATCACAGGTTGGACCAAAGACCACAATGGTTGGTTTTTTTAAAGCACTCGCTAGATGGAGTGGAACCGAATCAACGGTGACAAGAAGGTGCGCTCCCTCAATGATTGCCCCTAATTCCTTGAGAGAAATTTGTCCTGATAAGTCGATCACCCCCGGGTTCTCTTCAGCAATTTGTCGGTTCATCTCCTTTTCAATCGGATCGGGACTTGCCGTCAGAACAACTTGCTCTCCTTTCTCTTGGAGACTACGGACCACTGCAGACATTGTAGAAATAGGGAGAGTCTTGAACATCCACCGCGAAACAGGATGAAAAACGACATAGTTATCGGGAAGCATCGTTTTGATATGAGCACGCGCCTCATCGGGAATGTGAAATGAAAGATTCCGCTCTTCTGGCGTGGGAAAAAGACCCAAAACGCGGAGCGCATCGAGGTTCTTTTCTACCGTATGGCGTGGCCGTGGGGTGTGCTTGATCACATGGGAATAACACTCTTTTTTTCCCTTCATCCCCTCTCCTTGCGGATCAAAACCCACTGCAAAAGGGGCCTTTGAAACCTTCGCTGCAATCGCTCCTCGGTCCCCTTCGGTCAAATTGATCACAAGATCGTACCGCTTTCTTCGAATCTTTTTCAGGAGTTTCATTTCCTGAAGAAAGCGTTTCAAAAAGGGAAGCTTTTTCCATCCCTTATCATATAAAAGAAAATCGGTAATCGCTGGATGTCCCTCCAGCATCGGATGGGTCTCTTTGTAGAGATAGGCATCAATTTCTAAATGGGGATACCGCTCCTTCAACACTGAGAAAACAGGGCTGGAAAGGAGAACATCGCCATGATGGCGCAATTTCGCGACTAAAACTTTTTTTATCTGCGTAAAATCCAGTTCCACAAGCGGGCTTCTATGGTTCGTGATGGATAATCCTCTGGATTATACCTGAACCCATGATATTCTAAAAAGAGGGGGCATACCCTTTCTCCTACATCGCGGAGGAGCATCTCCTGTTGTTCTTCGGTAGAAACAAAATTTCCCCACCTCAAAAAAGTGATCCCATAACCCATAAAAAATGCGAGACTTACGTGATAGGTCGCGCGAACCATAAAGGAAAGCTTTCGAAAAAGTCCCCACTGCTCATGGGAACAGGCAAGAATCCTTCCTGACAAGGCATTTTTACGATCCATCTGCCCTGGACTTTTTCCCTCTCTATTCGCCTCAGAAAGAATTGCGCCCAAAGCAGGAGATGGAAGAGCCGAAAACCTCGCAATCAAATTCGGATTCTCCGTTAAATCTTGAAAAGAGGCGTTCGGCTGCTTGTTTGCCTTTTCCCAAAGAGTCATATAGCGCCCTTGATCGGTGATAATGTCATTCACTCCAAAGGAATCAGCAATTTTCCCATCTCGTTGAGGACAAACAAAGCCGCGAGTCAAGGGCTGCCCCCTTTGAAACCACTCGACAATTTTTTCTGGCAACTTCGCCCCCATGAGCCTTCCAAGGTGAGACATGCGAAAAATACATCCACATGTCTCCACAATAACGCGAGGATCTCCAGAGATCTCTTCAGTTAAGATGGCTCCTTCACAAAGCCCTCCTTGGCACTGGCACTTAAAATCATCCACGAGCTTTGTTTGTACTGACAATATGGCCTCCTTATTGAAACGCAATGAGTATAAAGGTAATTCTTTAAAACGTCAAGTTGTTTTTTAAACATCAATCAGTTACAATCTTCGAAAACTCAAGGAGTAAAAGATGTCAAAAGAACAAACTTTATCAATGATTAAACCAGACGCTGTCCAAAAAAATCATATCGGAGAAATCCTTTCCCGCTTTGAAAAAGCAGGACTCAAAATTGCAGCCCTCAAAATGAAGCAACTCAGCCGCGAAGAAGCGGAAGGATTCTATGCTGTCCATAAAGAGCGTCCTTTCTTCAAAGACCTCGTAGACTTCATGGTTTCAGGACCTGTTGTGATCTCTGTCCTAGAGGGAGAGAGTGCGATCCAAAAGAACCGCGACCTTATGGGAGCAACAAATCCAAAAGATGCGGCACCTGGAACAATCCGCGCAGACTTCGCAGAATCGATTGATGCCAATGCTGTCCATGGTTCTGATGGACCAGATACCGCAAAAGTTGAAGTTGCTTATTTCTTCGAAAAACAAGAAGTTTGCTGCTAACCTCTCTCAGCCATCTCCTGGGCCTGGACCAAAGTGTATCGCCTCATCTGTGAGGTCATCACCGGGACTAGGCCCAAAACTCTCTTCTTTTGCGTTAGGTATGTTTTGGTCATCCCCGTCAATTGGGTTTGGACCAAAGTGCATCACTTTTGCATTTTCATTTGTTTCGCAACTTAGTGTTAATCCACTGAATGCGATTAACACAATCCTTCCAATAAGACACTTCTTTTTCATGTCGTGATCTCCTTGAATCGCGTTTATCAAGAAAAAACTTCTTTGTCAAAAAAAACCTTGAGTGTTAGCCTTTTCGGCGAATATCCATCGCGTTTTAAAACAATTAAAAATACCAAAACGGAGCGGATATAAACCAACCTTTGATTCATGTTAGGTATGAACCCTGGAGTTTTTCTGAATGGCAAATTCTGCGCTCGAGTCTCTTATTAACCAAACAAAAGCCCCTACACAGCAAGACTACAACTGGTATCGAAATCAACAAATTGCAAAAGGGATCTTTGCAGCCGGACTTACAGTGGGGGGTGCTGGCCTTTGCTACATCGCCATTGCTTACGATAACGGCGATCCATTAAATGCTATCATAACAACCTGCGCCGGAACCATCCTTGGAGGAGCCCTCCATTTAATTCCCTATCGAGAAACGCTCAATCCTGAAAATAAAGACAAAAAAGAGTTCACTCGAGTAGGGCGAGCCTTAGATTTTACAAAAGATAAAATCATTAACTACTCGGCGACATTTTTTATCGTTGCAACACAGATCTATATCAATCTACCCCAACCTCGATGGGCCCACCGATTTGTCTATGGTTCCTTCAATGGGATCCTCGGTCTTCAAGTTGCAACCATGGTCGACAGCTTCTTCTATATGAAGTTGAAAGATGATGAAACAGAAATTCTCGATATTGGAACTACGGAAAGAAAAATGGAAATGCTTTCCGGAAACGATCCACTATCAAGACGAAGTTTTGAGGTTATAAAGGCTGTCGTTGGAATTGGAGCTTTACTTCTTGGACATTTTTATCCTCCAGCCACCGTTGCCCCAAAGCTCGGGATGATTCTGTTGGGAAATGTCACAGGCGTTGCCTTCCATGAAGTCGTCCATGCTGCAAAAAAGTACTATGAAAAAAAGGAGTCTGGTATCCCTGATGATGAAAGCCCTTTCCTTCCTGCCGGAACCTCCTATTCCCTTCCCCACAAAATTCTCATCTATGTTGAGAAAACAGAGCAAGTCGTCGGGCTGTTCCTCCCTGGATTTACCCTCGCTTTTAATACCTCTGCAACCGACTTTTTTGCAGGGGCCTTTTATGGAATGAAAAGGCAAATCGATTGGATCCGAATCACCAAAACCCCATTTAGTAAACTTGAAGAACTCCAAAGACGACCAGAGCCAGATCCCTATCCCACCCTCAGCAAAATCATGACTGTGGCAAAGTGGCTCTTTGCCATCGGCGCTGTCGGAGGATTTTTGGGCTATGGAATTTATCAAGGGATTGCTGACGGTCCTCTTGTCGATGTGTTCGCTCTTTCAACCGTAGCAATTGTCCTCTATAGCTCCTACTTTCTTGCAAGGTGGATGGATCACCAAAAACTCCCAAGCAGTCGCCTCTATAATTCTCTCTTTTTCCTCACCAATTATTCCCTCTCTCCTCCCCTTCTCTTTTATGCGATTACTCAAGTTCTCCTCATTGGAGATATTGCCCTCAAAGATTATGGACTCTATAAAATTATTCTCTCCTGTTTTGCCTATGCATCTCTAGCCTACTCCTTTGGAACAGAGGCAGGAAGGCGAGCCACCGACAAGCGGATTTCATATCCCGCTGAAGTCGGCCCCTTGGTCATGCTCTATACTGCCTTTTTGACGCAGCAGCTCTTAACCAAAGATTAAGGAGGTTTCGGATGTCAGGAAAGGTTAGAGCAGATGTTCATCTCTGCCAACTCCTCCCCGGACAAAATGGACTTCATTCCGCAAATCTTGCTACCCTTCGAAAAGATCGCATTCTTTCACGGTTTGATGAACAGACCCTCATCTCCATTATCACCTCCCTCTTTATTCAAGCTGTGGGGATCGACCAATTTCCAAAAGTAATGGGGGAGGCTTTTCCCTTAAAAGGTCACCCCGGATTCTATCCAGAGTTTATTAACCAAATTCAGAGGATTGCAATCGTTGTTGCTCTCATCAAGGAAAAGAAGAACCCCCTAGAAGATTCCTCTTGGTATTCTCACCTTGAAGCAGGAAACTATGAAGTTTCGACCACTACTCAAAGAGCCAAGCAATGGACCTCACGTAGCATCTGGGCCTTATCAACACCGCTCTTTACCCTAAGACAATCTCTCACTCCCGGGGAAGTCCTTAAAATTGCAAACGACTATGAGGAGGAAGCCGCCCACTTGGCATACTACCTCTATGACCAACTTTCAGACACTCCCAAACCATTGAAATACACCTCTTTTAACCTTTTGAATCTCTATCATAGTATTGCCCTTATCTCTCCAGATGGTCCCATTACCTGGGGCGTTCTTGTTCAAGCCTACCGCGACCATGTCCCAGATGATAATCGGAGGGCCGAAACCCTCCTTAACGATTACCCATTCCCCTCCTTGCATCAAGCTCTTTCTGGCAGCGTTCCTCTCCCTTTGCGCGTAACGTATCCCCATCAAACATTTCAAGAGTTTGTCATTGGACTCACCTTAGATCTCACGAAGCTCTTTCTCGGTCATTCCCTGACCCATACCGTTTCAGAACGACTTTCTCAGACCTTTCGAAACAATGAATCTCTTCGAAAAACTTTTTCCCTCTTCCTATCCAATCCAGCCGTTTCTCTAACAGATTTTGAAGAGCATCCCTACTTTGAAGAAGAAGAGATGTCTCTTCTTCGCGCTTACCGGATGGTCTATCACTTTGTCCACTATCATATTCCTGCTGAAGAAAGGGGATCTCCTGAAGGAGAAAAGATTTTCGAATGGGCCCTTGCCAGTAATCGAACAAATGTGATGCGGATCGATGACTGTGATTACCAAGGACCCGAGCCGGCCAATCCATGCCATCTAAAAACCGTTGTTCCCCTGCTTGAATCTTTGGAAAAGCTCTATCAAAAAAATGGAGAACCCTTTGCTCCAAAAGCCTTTAGTCTCCTCATGCTCCTTACTAGCCTCCGAGACCAAAGCATAGAGTTCGTTACCTTCTTGATCAAATGCAACCGTTTTGGATCTTTTGCCATCACAACTTACCAAGTCCTTCAATACTCCCATTTCAGAGAACATATTGACACCACAGAAGACCTTCGCTACCTAGAGGGATTGCAAAAGGTTATCCCAAAAGAAGTCAAAGGATCCTCTACCAAAGGGTTCAACCTACTCCTTATGCGCTCTGATCATTCGATAGAGCGTCGCCTTGAATTGATCTCGATCTTCAATACTCACCTCAATCTCCGCTCTCGAGAATCCATGGATCCCGACCTCTACTTTGAAGCCGTTGCCTATTTTCTAACGGGTAGACTTACAGAACACCACCTCAAAATTTTTGACCTTTACATTGACGAATATCCCCAGATGCCTGTCAATCGTAAACTTGACCTTCTCATCCGCGCTACAGATAAAGGTACACAACCCCACTACGTCTATCGAGAGGGAAGTGATGAGCTGGATCAAGAGGCCTCAGATCCCTATTTTATCTTTAAAACCCTCAAGCTTCTAGATCCCAAGAAAGAAGGGCGAATGCAAGAAGTAATAGCTCTTTTTCGGAAGAAATTTCTAGAAGAAAAAGCTCTTCATCCCAGCTCCATCAAGTCGCTGAGAACCCATTTCCTCTCTTTCCTCCCCTCTTTCTCTTCTATAGAGCACATCGACTATGTGATCGATCGGATGCAATACCTTGGACATCACTTTTCAGAGGCGCACCAGCTTCGCGTATTTTATGAACTTCTTTCCCTAGAATCAAACCGCGATCAAATTCATTTCAATGTAGAATTCATTAAGCTTCTTGAGTCCTTTACCCATAACAAGCAAAAAATGGCGCCCCGCGTTGTTGCCCATTTTTTAGCCTACCACCCTCACCTCAGTGTCGAACAAACAAGACAACTAAAATTTCACTTCGAAAAACTTGTCGAACATCGAAGAGCGTGCTTAGAAAAAGAAGTGATCAGCGCCCCCCTCCTTCCCGCAAAAACAGTCGATGCCATTCTCGAAAATACGCTAGAGATTCAAGAGATTCTTGAAGATAAAACACGAGGAAGAGAGCTCAACAAAGAAGATAAAACGTGGATGACCATCGTCGCCCCATTCATCAATTACCTCTACTTTGGATCAATTCCCCTTTCTGTGCGCCACGTTACAACAACCCTTCCCACCACTGCAACCCATCGTGGATCTCCTAACCAAGCCCTTATGCCACTAGATATTCATCAAGAACTAGGAAAACAATTTTATGGAAGTTGGGAAAGAGAAAAGGACAGATATCTCTATCGCTTTTCAGTGGTTACAAAAGATGAAAAAGTTTCCCATTCTGGCAAAGCTCCTTTTCCTCTTAATCCTGAGACTTTTGATCGCAATCCTGACCTCCCCTTTCTTCTCAAAACATTTGTCTACCACCTGGGGTATGATGGAGCCATCAGTCATCGAGAAACAAACATCGAAACAGTCGAAGGGTTCTTGAAGCACCCTAGTGTCTCCCAAGCATGGGATGACTTCACCCCCACAGTAGGAGACAAAGAAGAGATTGGCCATGCCCTTTTCTCCTTTTGTCAGCACCTTCGCATTGGACTAAGACAAGCCTTTCTCAACCTTGCAACAAATCGTAGATATGATGGAGCAGAACTTTCCAGTGGAAGAATCGAATTCAATCATCTCCCTAAAATAGCCGCCAAAGGAGATACCCTCATTGAAGGTTCTCACCACCTACTCGTCCCTTATGAACTTGTTCAAGGAAGCCGAGAAGAGATCACCTGCTACGGGACCTTTCATGAAACCAATTGGCTGCTAGATCGGGACCATAGCCATGTTGACAACGCCCTAAAGCGCTACGAAATTCAGGAGACCCATCCCGCCTCCTTAAATATCCAAGTCAACCATGCCCCCATTCCCCTCCCTCTCACAATAAAAGGAGAAAAGCAACTGATCGACTACAACGATAAAGAGTACAAAAAACTCGATGGAGAAGAAGACAGCTACAAAGCAGAAGGATATGCTCTAACCCTCTCAACAGAAATCAATGATACCTCCCTATCTGTTCGGGTCATTTATACCTCTTACGACCTCTACACGCGAGATACCTTCCGACCAGCCCTCAGCTGGCACATCGCCCAGCTTAAAGCCCGCATCTACGAGAAAATCATTTCACTCAGCGTTCAAGAAGAAAAGTAACGGGACCATCATTGATCAGTTCGACAGCCATCTCCGCCCCAAACTGCCCTGTTGCCACGCGGTCTTCCCCCAACAACTCTCTCGCCTTTTCGATAAACCCCTCATAGAGCCTCTTCGCACCCTCCGGTGTCATTGTCTCAATGAAAGACGGGCGCCTTCCCTGCTCGCAATTGCCGTATAACGTAAACTGCGAAACAACAAGGAGTCCTCCCCCTACATCCATCAGGGAGCGGTTCATCTTTCCCCCTTCATCCTCAAAAATCCGCAAATGGATCACCTTCTCGGCAAGCCAAGGAATCTTTCCCTCATTATCCTCATGATGGATCCCCAAAAAAAGCAATAACCCCTGCTCAATCGCACCGACAATCTCATCAGAAACGGTGACCTTTGCTTTTGTGACTCTTTGAATGAACGCGCGCATGTGCAAAAATTTATAGCTAAAGTACTTCAAAATAGTAACAGTTCATCCAGATCTTTTCACCGAAAATTTTCTGTCCAATTATTACTATTTTAAACTAATTCAGCTATTGTTAACAAACCGTTTTGCGTAAAGAAACAGAATAAAGAAAAGGACGGAAAGTCCGACCATCATCGCCGGCATGGATATCGTTAAAGGACCTGGAAGATTTTGCATTAACACCGTTCCCCCCATGGCAACAGTCATATTAATAAAGTTCATGATCGCAGATCCTGTTGCCTTATCCTCAAAATGGTGGCTCGCAAGAACAATCACATTGGAAAACGCAATGGGATATCCAAAATAAGCGATGAAAAGCGGAACGAAGAACGTCCAAAATGAAACATGCCCTGCAATAAGAAAAGAGAAAAGGACCAAAAATGGAAGACCAAAAAAGAGAAGTCCACCCCAAATCATCTTCACGGCAGAAAACCGTTTGTTTAACGATGCAGCAACTAAGTTCCCCATGACATAGAAAAGGGCCACAACGAGATTAATAAACCCATAATTTTGTGGGTTAATCTTTAACGTATCGATAGCAATCAGTGGAGCTGTCTCCGCATAGATATAAATCATCGCTCCGATGAGTCCAAATAAAACTGAAAAGAAAACAAGGCGTCGATCAGAAAAGGCCTGCCCATACCTTTGGCAAATCACTTTCAGTCTGGTTTCCTCCCTAGAAAGATTCGTTCCTGTTTCTGGAAGACGGGTGGTAAAGACAAGAACGATCAAATAGTAAAGAAGGAGGAAAAAAAATGTACTCTGCCAACCAAACGAGTGGACCAGAACGCCACCGATCGCAACTCCAATAAAAGGGACAATCGCAAAAGCTGTGCTTACAATCGGAACCACCTTTCTCGCCTGGTGCTCATGGTAATAATCATTAATAATTGTAATCGTAAGAACAAGACCACTACTGGCTCCAATGGCTGTAATAAGACGTGAAGCAATGAGAAGAGCAAAAGAGTGAAATGGGCCTGAAAGGATCGATAATAGACTTCCGATCATTGCGATGACAAGCCCCGCATGAATTGTTTTTTTTCTTCCAAAACGATTCGCAAAGGGACTATATAAAATCTGCCCAAGGGCATACCCTAACATAAACAAAGTCAGAGCCGACTGAGCCTCCCCTTCAGAAATGTGGAAAAAGGTTCGAATCGCAGGAATTCCTGGCGTAAAGAGGGTCGCTCCAATCGAAGCAAGAGAAATCAGTTTAATAAGAATGGCTGTGTGTGGTTTCTTAACCGATAGTTTATAACTCATTTAGGCGGTGCTCCAATGCATCAAGTTCTTGCGTAATCCCCTCTGGAAGACGATCTCCAAACAGGGTGAAGTAGTCTCTGAGCCCATCAACCTCTTTTAACCAAGCCTTCTTTTCAACCTTGAAAAGTTCTTCTGCAGCTTCGAAATGTGTTGGCATGACTCCAACCGGTGTTGCTTCCCCTTCTCCCTTTCCTTCACATCTTTCGAAAATCCATTTGAGGACCTTCATATTTTCCCCAAATCCTGGCCAGAGAAAGTTTCCTTCCCTATCCTTGCGGAACCAGTTAACGTGGAAAATTTTCGGAGCTTTATCCCCAAGAAGTTTCCCCATTTCCAGCCAATGCGCGAAGTAATCCCCCATATTGTACCCACAAAAAGGGAGCATCGCAAAAGGGTCATGGCGCAGCTTGCCGATCTTGCCCGCAGCTGCCGCTGTCATCTCTGAGGAGAGAGACGCCCCCAAAAACGTTCCGTGCTGCCACGAAAGACTTTCAATCACAAGAGGGACCACACTTTCTCGCCTTCCCCCAAAGATCACCCCTGAAATCGGGACACCCTTTACATCCTCAAAAGCAGGATCGATCACCGGGCATTGACTTGCAGGGGCCGTGAAACGGGCATTCGGATGAGCCGCTTTCTCCTCAGACTCCGGTGTCCAATCCCTTCCCTTCCAATCGATTAAATGGTTTGGAGGCTCTTTTGTCATCCCCTCCCACCACACATCGCGGCCATCGGTCAAAGCCACATTGGTAAAAATTGAGTTTGCTTTGATCGATTCCATCGCATTCGGATTAGAATCATAAGAAGTCCCGGGCGCAACACCAAAAAAGCCATACTCCGGATTAATTGCATAAAGCTGCCCGTCTTTTCCGATCCGCATCCATGCAATATCATCCCCCACACACTCGACCTGCCACCCAGGGAGGGTCGACTTGAGCATCGCAAGATTCGTCTTTCCACAAGCACTTGGAAACGCTGCAACAAAATACCGCTTTTTCCCTTCCGGATTTGTGATTCCCACGATAAGCATATGTTCCGCCATCCACTTTTCATCCCGGGCCTTCACAGATGCAATCCTTAGAGCAAGACACTTCTTTCCTAAAAGAGCATTTCCTCCATATCCACTACCAAACGACCAAATCTCACGAGATTCAGGAAAATGAACAATATACTTATCATCAGGGCGACACGGCCAAAAAGAATCCTTCTCCCCCTTTCCCAAAGGAACTCCCACAGAATGAAGACAAGGGACAAACTCACCCTCTGTTCCTAAAACCTCAAGAGCCCTCTTCCCCATCCGCGTCATAATAAAGGTATTTGCCACCACATAAGGACTGTCGGTAATCTGCACCCCGATTAAGGAAAGATCAGAGCCAAATGGCCCCATGCTGAAAGGGATCACATACATCTTCCTCCCTTTCATACACCCTTGGAAAAGGGGAAGGAGGGTTCCCTTCATCTTAAGAGGATCTTCCCAATTGTTTGTCGGTCCCGCATCCTTTTCATTCTGAGAGCAAATGAACGTTCGGTCTTCAACGCGAGCAACATCCTGCTCGTCAGAACGACACCAATACGACTTCTGCCTTGGGTTCAATCGAACAAACACCTTCTGATCGACAAGCTCTTGACAGATCGCATCATGCTCCTGCTGAGAGCCATCACAGAGGATCACCTCATCAGGAGTGCAAAGCCCCTGAATCGTCTCGACCCAAGCCTTAAGTTTTTTATGGTTGATCTCCATATCCTCCTCATACCCGAATATCCCCCCACCTGTCAAAGCCTACAAACGTATACAGAACCTTTATTAAATCTAAAAAAAGTCTAATCGCTTATTTTTAGCTACCTATGAGTCGCATTGGGCTGGTGTTGTCCAAACAGCAGCACCCCCCAGCGCCCCCCTTCCACGCGATTTTTACTCTGAAATTTTCGGGGATACCTTTGGATCTTGGGAAAGTTGGAAGCCCTGCTTTATGGATCAGCTGTCTATACCTAACGTGATTCAAAAGTTGAGAATTTGGCAAGGCGGCCCCACGCAAATTTTTTGCCTGGAGCGAGCGACCATTGTGCGAGCACAAAGCGCAAGTGAAGGCAAGAAATTTGCTGCAAAGCAGGCGCAGCCAAAAACCAACTTTTGAATCATTTTAGGTATACAATCCAATTTTTCCAAAATATCGAGAAAGCCTACCCAGATAAAGAAAAAATTCACGTATTTTGTGACAATGCACCATACTACAGAAATCGAAAGGTGAAAAAATACCTGGAACTCTCAAAAATAGTGCTTCATTTCTTACCACCCTATAGTCCAAATCTAAATCCGATAGAACGGTTGTGGAAATGGATGAAGGAACGGATAATATACAACACCTATTATGAACACTTTGAGGAATTTAAGGGAGCAATCATGGGATTTTTTGCAATGTTGACAAGACTTGAGGCTGATGCTCCTCTAGGACAAGAATTACGGAGCAAAGTAAGGGATAAATTCAGACCGATTGGAGCCCCTTCGGCCAACTTTTGAATTTTCTTGTGTATACAAGCCCCAGATAAGCAGTAATGTTGGGAAAAAGAACGAGTAGTAAACGGTTGTATTGAGCATGGGTTGCCTCATCTCTGTTAGGATCCAAAAACGGGAGCAAAGGAGCCATCATAGGCCTCTTTCTACTCAGCCTTTAGAAAGGATCCTTTCCGCTCATTATCAACACATTGACCTTCAACTTTCAAGTAATTTTTTGGAATGAAAGATTTTCATCCTTTACAAAAAAGTCGCACAAGCTGTGCGACAATTCCTGCTTTAGACGTACTGTTGGGAACAGTATGTCTCAAACTCATCTATTTCTTTTTGAGCTTGCAATTTGGGTTTCTGCATGGGTCTCCAGAGAACTTTACCCAGCCACACCCAATGCAGTAGGTAATAGAATATGGTCTTACATGTTCTTCCATGCGGATATACGGTCCGTAAAAGTCAGAGAAAAGGACCGGCATATGAAGGGTTTTTTCATTATTATTCAAAAATAGCCCTGAGCTCGTACTCTTGATATTTTCAGGTTTTATGTAAATCTTACCCTCTACGCATCTATCGATACTAGTAGAAAACTCGGACAATAGCTCGCACACAAAGTCTTCATTAATTGCTTTGTTATCTGAAAAATTTTGAGAAAAATCATTGGCGTAGCTTATGCTTAGGAAGCTTACAAAAACCAGGATAAGTGACTTGAATTTCATAGG
Source organism: Chlamydiales bacterium (assembly GCA_024233515.1). Lineage (GTDB taxonomy): Bacteria > Chlamydiota > Chlamydiia > Chlamydiales > Simkaniaceae > Neptunichlamydia. The sequence goes on along the minus strand of JACKPO010000002.1, from coordinate 1,424 downwards.
TACCTCTTTCAAAGTATTAATGTTTAGGATCTCAAGAGCGGAGTTTAAAATGGTTTGGATGTTATTTTCAATCTTTTTCTTTACACTCTCGTGCTCTAGTCAGAGTAGCGATGAAAAAGAGAGGTGGGATGAGTTTTATGTTAGACTACTTTTTATGGAGAGTGCAGCTTTTACTATTCATGGGAGTAAACCGATAACTGAAATTATTCTAGATCATAGATCTAGAGAAGAGAAGGATAAAGAAAGAGAGGATTTTCTTAGCAGAATGTCCGAGGAGGAAAGAAAAGCCTTGGAATCGGAACAGAAAATTGAGTACACCCCAAAGTATGACTTTGCTGAGAGTTGGAGGTTATGGGAAGAAAAATTAAATAAAGAGGAAATACACAACTACATTATAGCGCATTTTCCGATAAAATCAACCGATCTGGATTTTGTCTATATTGTAAATATAATTGAAACAGCTACGATAATAAAGAGGCACTATTCTCTTTTCAAAAGCTTTTTTGGGTTCGATTTTGATCCACTTGAGATTGTCTTCGAGATTCATGACGAAAACTCTGTGTTTTGGAATAAGATCCTTAATAACGAAGAAATGGTTCCCGAATCCGTTTGTTTGCTAGGAATTCTTTTTGGTTATGGAATTGAGAATAGTTATCCATACTCCCTGCTTTTTGATGATAAAAGGACTGGACTCTCTAAAAGGTTTACATCCGCTCTTTTTGATCAGATCATTCAAAATCAAGAAATTGTAAAAGTAAAACGCTTCTCACAGAAAGAGTTTACAATTCCTCAATTTAAGACTTTTTCCAGTTGGAAACCGCAATGTTTCATATATGAAAAAGAAAAACAAAAAATCAATAACCTATATAGAGGCAAAGACTTAGAGGCAAAAACGCTTCAGAAGCTTTACGATTAACTCTCTTGCCTGAAGGTGAAGAAGGTTTAATCAAGGACCAGTGTAAAGTTCGTCCTAAAAAAAACCAAAGGATTGTTGTTCTTTTTTCAATGAAACGACTCATCCTAGAGATACTTTCAATCCAATTCCCTGTGAACTGATTTGTGTTCACAAAGAGGGCATTTATGAAGTGGATTATCAGGGAGCAATATAAACTTTAATACAGACATCCAATATACCTCTCGTGAATGAAAAATTTGTTCACTCAAATTTTTCATTCACGAGAGGTATAGTCCTAAAATTGTGTCAAATAATTATTACCCCTAGAAGTGAAAAGGAAAGGATAGCTTCAAGGCGCTCTTGAAAAATTGCTTCAAAGAAGAGACCGCAGTGTTAAGACACACGAGGTCCCGACAGAGAAGTCATTTGGCTGAGCGGATTGATGCTAGACAGAGGCTTTTTTGAAGGTTTCGAGATACTCGAGGGCCTTCCCTGTTCCCATGCAAACAGCAAGGAGAGGATTCGAAGC
>JACKPO010000001.1 GCA_024233515.1 Chlamydiales bacterium | reverse complement strand
GCATCAAAAATTATGTGGGGTGTAATAAAGAAAAACATTTCTGTCTTCTCATCAGTCATCTTAGAATCCCCAAAAAACTTCCCAATCCCTGGAAGTTCTCCTAAAAAAGGAAGTTTGCTGCTCGTATCCTCAGCTGTTTTTTCTCTAAGACCGCCTAAAATAACCGTCTCGCCATCTACAACACGTACATGGTTTTCCACATGCCTTCGACTCACTGCAGGACGATCATTTTGAACATTTTTCTTGATCGTATCAAATGTGATGTTCGTTTCAAGCGTGACGAAATGTTTATCATCTTCTGGGTGCTCTGGGTCGTGAATTGTCGGAGTGATGACGATTGTTGTCCCATATTGTGCTCTTGAATAGGACTTTTCAAAAACCACCCCTTTATTCGAATCCATTGGAGCTGCACCATTGTTTATTGAAATTTCTTCTACGAGTGAAATTTGTGCTGGCGTTTGATTTAGCGTTGTAATGGAAGGAGCGGCATTGATTCGAATATCTTCCTGGGACATTAAAAAATTGTAAGCAATATCGAATGCCGGAAGAAAATCATTTGGTTTTTTTCTAAAAATGAAAAAGTCGACGATCCCTTGGTTTATCTTTCCTGACTCTGTTTCGTATCGGAAACCTGTTTCATGACTATTTGTGGCCGCAGAACCTAAACGGAGAAGGTTAAGTCCAAAATTGTTATGGTTTTTTATCCTTTTCTCAAAAAGGAGCACTTCGATCTGAACCATTTTTTTAGGAACATCTAGCTTACGAATCAGTTCTTTGATCTTATCGAGGGTATCCCGCCTCACAACCATCATAATGGCTCCAGTTTTGGGATAAGGAATAAAGTTTGTCGTTGTCGACTTCTCTTTTTGGGCTTCTATTGTGGCAGCAACAGCTGTGGGTGGATGAACAACAGTGGAGTAGGGGGGGGGTCCGTAAGTTGGAGGGGAAAGTTGTGGTTCTGGAGGAGATTCGTGGGAACGCAAAGGAGGAAAAGGGGCTTGTTCTGGAAGAGGTTCTTGTCCTTCAACTCCAGAATAAATTAACGAAGCATAGACTTTCTCAAGAACTTCAGCAACATCGATAGGATCGCTATGGCGACAATTATACCAGTAAACGGTCATGGCCATAGGATCTTCGATCTGCCCTTCAGTCTCCTTAATTAAATTTTCTGCCCGCTCTACAAGGTCTTTAGGACCAATCAAAACAAGAGACCCTTCATTAGAAAGGGGCAGAATCATTAGGTCGTCCCCCTCTCCTTTTGTCAAGCCAACGCGAGGCTTTTTGGTTAGGTCTCCAAAATAGGCAGTTAAGATCTTTTCCATTTCAATAGGCTTGATCCTTGATAGGGGAAGAACTCTTGTCAGTTTTTCATTCTCTTTTTCCCAGACAGCATCATAAAGAGCGAGGAGCTTTTCAACCTCTTCCTTCGAGGAAATAATCGCAATTTTATAGCCGACCTGATAAACAAACGTCATTTTTGGATCACGGAATCTCTCAAAAAATTGAGAAACTCCTTTAATTCTTTCTGGAAGGGGTGAAAAAATATACGCAATTCTAGATTTTGGAGGGATCCGCATTAACTCTAGAGGGTTATTGAGAATTTGATCGACAGCAACCAGATCTTGCTTAAGAATGTATAATTGTCTTGTATATGAATTGAGTTGTTTTATTCCAATTCCATTATGGGAAAGGATGATATCTAATAAGTCACTCCACGATTCTCTAGGAACTGGAATTCCCGAGTGCATATGGAGTTTCATTGAAAGGATTTCAGGGGGAATAATATAGAGATAGTCATGAGCCCCATATTCCATCACAAGCTGCGTTAAGCTTGTGTCTTCTTGGTCCCAAAGGGCGTATCCTTCATCATCTTTTTTTGCTTCATTAACGGCTAAGTCATGCCATTCCTTTTCAAGGTCAGCAATTTCACTTCGAATATGGTTTACATCAAGTAGAAGCTCTCTATATTCAGACTCTGGAGCTCCTTCCCGATAATAGTCATTAACAAGCTCGTACTTCTCTTCCATTGCTTGCCTTAACGCGCGCAATTGGGTATTCACCTCGGTGAGATAGTGGCGAAGCTCTTTTTCATCTTTTTGTAATAGGAGAGCGTCACGTTTTTCTTCGATGGTTTGCCCATGTAAAGCGGCTAGGCACGAAAAAGAAATAAGAATGATGCTAATCGTCTTCAAATAGATCCAAATCCTCAATCGTTTCAAATTTCTTATCGCTCTTCCCTTTCTTTTCCGGATAAGAATTCTCTTCATGCGCTAAGGGGCCTATCTTAGCTGAAAAAGAATTTTTTGTGTGAGGAGAATGTTCCCCACCTTTGATTTGTGAAAGGGGTAGTCGGATAGGTTTCATCTCCGTTCGCATTGAATTGAAAAGAGAACCCGTGAAAATCTCTTTACCATCAACCATGTGAACTCCATCAAAGACAAACAAATCCCCAAAAATTTCCAAATTTAGTAAGGCTTCGACCTCATAGAAATGTTTCACGGTATGCCAGCCTGTATTGGTATGAACAAGCCAGTCTCCCTCTTTCAAAATCTTTGCCCGGTTATCAATGCGGCAAGAAATTCTCGAAGAGGTTCTTTTCCGAAGTTTGGTGAATACATCTTCAATCCTTAGGGCGATGGGGGAATCTTTTTCTCTCTTAAAGGATATGACAACAGATTCCATTCCCTCGCGATCCCATAAACTCCACTCAAGCTTATGGGGTGAAATTTGGGTCACTTTTGCCATAGGATACCCTTGAGACTGGTCTATCTGCACCCACTGACCTTCCTTCCAAATAAATATTTCTCCCTCATGAAGAAAAAGGATCTCCTTGCCCAGCTCTTTTTCTATCTCAAATCTTTGATGCCCAGTGAACTTCTGATATTCTTCTCCACCATATTCCTCAAAAAGTTTGTCAGGTCCCCACCACTTGCCTTGTTCTATAATAGGAATCCCTTGTTTCAGCTCAGGGTCTGTAATCTCCTGGATCCTTCTCGCTCTCCATTTAGGATCAACTTTAAACTCTCTTACTTCATTCAACAGCTTATCCCCTTCAGAATTCGTCAATTCAATCCCCATTTTGAGCCAGACTTCTCCTTGGGAATTCATAATAGGCTCAATCCAAAGAGGGGTCTGGTCTTTTGAGAAATTTAATTGTTTCTCATCGTATGAAAGGTAAAGTCTTTGGTTAGGGGTAACCCTTTTAGGGACAGGATTTCCTCGAAGCCCTATATCCATCTTCAACTGATCTATCGTAGCATCTGGCCGGGTGTTTCTAGCCAAAAAAAGAACGTCCCGACTCAAATCTGGAAACGGAAAGCTATGAATTTCAGAAGAAAGAGACAGCGCCCCCTTCCCGATTGCCGTTAAGTCAAGGAAGACTTCCTCTTCTTTTTTCCTCTCCTTTCGAAGCCATGCACGTGGCTTCGTCTCTAATACTCTGTAGATTGCGATAAAATGGTAGGAAAACACCATCAAACAGAGAATGACAAGAGAAAGGTTTAACAGCTTGATGCTATTTAAGATATGGTTTAATGATCTTTTCTGGATGATCATTTCGTCTCTACAAAAAAAGTTCCGAATCAGTATCGCATTCACTTTATTCTATTTAATGAAAAATTTCAAAGAAAAGAGAAAATATCGAGATTGCAAAAAACTTTTTTTGTTTTAAACTTAGCAGTAGGGGCATGTGAATGTAGATGTTGCCCCGTGGAAGATTTGTAAAACGAGTGAATATATGGACAAAAAAATTAAAGAAGGCGTTAGCGTTCAAGAGCTTGAAAATTTCGGAAGGAAATATACTACCGAGATTTTCCTTGTTCTCTACTTTGTCTTGGCTGCACTACTTGCAAAATTCTTCTTTGGTCCAATGTGGAGTATTTTCCTAGCGGGGATCGGGGGAATCTTGGGGGTTCTGCTTCCAATGAAAGTTGAGAAAGCTATCAGAGGGGTGTTTCAGTTTGTAAATAAACAGGAAAAAATCACACGGTTAATCCTCGGAATTGTTGGATTGATCGTTGCATTTTTTCTTCCACCGCTCATCTTTTTCTTTGTTGGCCTCATTGGGGGGTCAGGAATTCACAAAGCTGCTGGTGATGCAAGAAAAACTCCAGGGAAGTAAGGTCTAAGGCTGACTTAGATCTTCTTCTCTAGTTTTGATGTAATCCAGTAGTGTGGCTTCTTGAACTGTAAAGTGAGAAAAGAGCTGCTTAAACCCTTCATGCCCAGGGGAATTTTTCCCGCTTGATTGGATATGGGATTTTATTTCTTTCCAAGCCGAAAGCTCCTGCTCTTTTTCTCCTAATTGCTGACTAAGTGTTGCAATACGCATCTGATTAAATGCGAATAATGCTGAGCTGTTGCCAAGTTTATTCCAATAGTCTGAGTCAGAGGCCATTTTTTCTTTGAGATGAAGAGCTTCTTCAAGCGCTTCTTTGTAATGTCCTTGGCTTACTTTAAGGGAAGTCTTAGAATATTCCCCGTAGTAGGCTTTTTTTGTACGACCGAGAGATCTCACAATAAAAGGGGTGGCTTCTTTTGGGGCAATTGCAGCAAGAAGACTTTGCCCAATAGCACCGTCAAAGCGAGCTTGGAGCTCTGGATGCTTCTTGATCATTTTTTCCAGTTGTGCCAGTTCTAAGCTTTCATGATTCAAAATGTGGTTCCACTTTGTGAAAGCAGCTGTCGCAGCCACAAAGTCTTTTTCTGACTGAGTTTTTTTCGTTCCAAGCCTTGAGACCAATACCCCGATGACCAACGCAGCGGGAATGACATAGAGTCCAATTTTCTTCCAGTTGACCATCACTGGCTTAGGTAAATCAATTTCTTCGTCCATAAAGATTGCTAGCCTCTGTTAATAAAAGAGCTATTCTAAACAATTCTTATTTTTTTGTAACACTTTCAGGAATCCTGAGAGATAAAGCGTTCGTAACGACAGAAATAGAGCTTAGGGCCATTGCAGCTCCAGCAATCATAGGATTTAAAAGTCCCAAAGCCGCCAAAGGAACCCCTAAACAATTGTAAATAAGAGCAAAAAAAAGGTTTTGCTTGATTTTTACAAAGGTTTTTCTAGATAGCTCAAGAGCTAAGACTAAATGAGTCAGACGACTTTTCATTAATCCAATAGAAGCATTTTCCATAGCAACATCGGTCCCCTCTGCGACAGCAAACCCAACATCAGCATAAGCTAAGGCAGGGGCATCATTCACCCCATCGCCCACCATACCTACCTTTTCTCCCTCAGACTGAAGTTTCTTTACTTGCGCAGCTTTTTCGTCAGGGGTTACTTCTGCAAAATAGCCGTCAACCCCTATCTTCTTTCCTACCTCTTCAACAACAACTTGACGATCACCACTAAGAATGAAGATTTTTTTTCCCAATTGATGGAGTAATTCAACTGCTTTTTTGGTATCTTTCTTGATCTGGTCATTTAGAACAAAGTACCCTATGCAGGTTTTTTCTTCCCCAATGAGCGCTAGAATTCCCGTTTCGCTTTCTATCTTTTCTTGATACTTTCCTAGATCAATTTTTTGTTCTGTAAAAAAGCTAGGAGAGCCAAGAAAAACAGCTTGATCTTGATAAAACGCAGAGAGTCCTTTTCCGTTATGAAGCTTGAAACGAGAAACTTCTTTCCCAGGTTGAAACGCTGCAATCGCCTTTGAAATCGGGTGATCAGAATGAGAAGCAATCGATGCAGCAAGCGTTTTAAATTCTTCTTTATCCGAATCGGTTTCAAACTTCTCAACAGAAAGCTTTCCTTCTGTTATTGTCCCGGTTTTGTCCACAAGAAATGCTGTAATTTTATTTGCAATTTCTAGTCCCATTGCATCTTTGATCAAGATCCCGTGTTTCGCACCCAATCCACAGGCAACCATAATGACTGTAGGAACTGCGAGACCCAACGCACATGGACAGGCAATCACTAGGACAGCAATTCCGCTTATTAATCCTTCCTTCCACTCGCCAAAGGAAAGTCCCCAAATGAAAAAGGTAAGAAAAGCAATCCCAAGAACGATCGGGACAAATATGCCAGATATTTTGTCGGCAATTCTTTGGATCGGAGCTTTTGATCCCTGAGCATCTTCTACCATCTGGATAATATTTCCCAGACTTGTCTCTTTGCCCAAACGGGTTGCTTTGAGAATAATACTTCCTTCTCCATTGAGAGTTCCTGCAAATGCAGTATCCCCAACTTTTTTCACTAAAGGGTAACTTTCACCAGTTAGCATAGATTCATTGACATGAGTTTCTCCCTCTAAGACTTCTCCATCAACTGGAATTTTCTCTCCGGGGCGTACAAGAATGACATCCCCTAGCTTTACTTGATCAATCGGAACAGTTTTTAATTGACTTCCTTCTTTTACTGTTGCTTCTTTTGCTTGCATTTTCAATAGAGCCTTCATCCCCCCTTTTGTTCGCTCAGTAGAGCGATGCTCAAAAAACCTTCCAAGCAAGATAAGGGCAATCAAAACTGAACTTGTTTCGAAATAAAGATGATCAGATGCTTCAAAGAACCAGACGAATAGACTGTAAAAGTAAGCAGCACTTGTCCCCAATACAACAAGTGTATCCATGTTAGCGCTAAAGGATTTTAATGCTCTGAATGTTGAAAGATAAAAGGAATAACCAGCTCCAAATTGAACAACTGTTGCGAGGATACATTGCAATAATGGAGAGAGAGGCCATTGTTTCCCAAAAACCGCTCCGATCATGGGGATTACTAAGGGAAAAGCAAGAACTAGAGCTCCAAACGTTTGAATGATAATCCACCATTGTGAATCGCTCTGTTCCTCTTGTTCTTTCTCGGTTGAAGTTGGATAGCCTAGGTCTAAAATAATTGAGGCCAAGGTCTCTTGGCTCGGTCCATTATCTTCCACCATAATTGTCGCCTTTTTTGTCGCAAAATTAACCCGACAGTCGACGACTCCCTTCTCTTTCTTTACTCTCCCTTCAATCTTTTGAATGCAGGAAGAGCAGTGCATTTGGTGAACTGTGAAGAGATATCTTTTCATTTCTCAATGAATAAAAAGATCGTGATTATTTCTCAAGTATTTAAGAATTTTTCGGTGTCCTGATGAAAACGGAATTTTTTCCAACTCTTTGATGGAAAGCCATTCATATCCTGGAACATTTTTTTTTGTCGTCTGATAAAGATGTGGGTTCAGAAATGCTCGATATTTTGTAAATCCGTGTTCTACTTCCTTAAGAGAACAGAGAAGCTCTAGAACAAGGCCAAGCCTTTCCTCTATTTTCTCGCCCTTGTCAAAATAGGGAAATTCCCAAAGATCAGCCATCACTTTTCCGTTTTCTCCTTTTTTCAGTAAACACTCGTTACCTGAAACAATAATTGCTACATCTCGATGCAGATGAATTGTTTTCTGTTTTTTGGCCTTAATCGGCAGTAAATCTGCTTGACCTTTCCCCAAGCAGCTTGAAAACAATGGGCAGCTACTACATCGAGGTTTTTTCTGACAAATGAGGGCGCCCAATTCAATCAGCGCTTCCATTACAATCCAGGGCTCTTCCTGAGGAAGAATGGCTTCACAGAGCGCCCATACCTTCTTCTGCACTTTCCCTGAATCAATGGGGTCCAAGATATGAAAATAACGAGCAAGGACTCGAAAAACATTTCCATCGACTGCTGCTGCTCTTTGCTTGTAAGCAAAGCTTAGGATTGCTCCAACTGTATAAGGACCAAGACCTTTTACTTTTCTTAAGGGGGCTGGTGAATCAGGAAGCTCACCTTGATGGTGATCCAAGAGATAGCGAGCTCCAGCATGAAGATTTCTTGCCCTTGAATAGTATCCGAGCCCCTCCCACAGTTTGATTACTTTTTCTAGTGGCGCTCGGGCTAGAGCTTCAACTGTTGGAAACTCCTCCATCCATTTTAAATAGTAAGGGATAACAACCGAAACCTGAGTTTGCTGAAGCATCACCTCTGACACCCACACTTGATAGGGGGAAGGATTTTCCCTCCAGGGAAGGGGGCGACGTTGCCTAAAAAACCACTCCTTTAGTCTCTCAGAATCAAAGCTTTCTGCGAAGGAATTTTTTTCCATTTTCATCTCTTATAAATCTATCTACTTTCCGATCGCTTAGGAGTTTAACTCTCTTGGCATAGATGTTGCAAGTAACAATGTACAGGGAGAAACATTATGAATGAATGGACAAGACTACATATTGAATTGCAAGAAGCTCTTGCTCAGGAGATTACCCTTAGGCAAGAGATCTTGGGGAATATGAATCAGCAAGAATATGTACTTCTGATTGGGGACATTGAACTGAAAGAAGAACTTTATCTCGAATGTAACCGACTTGTTCATCGCCTGAAGGGAGTGATCCGGCAAAGAAGTGTTCTTACACGTCAAATCTTTGATCACCTCCCAAAAAATACAATCGGTTCTAAACTTGACGAAGTCCTAGATCCCTTGGTTGATATTGAAAGTGAAACGCTTATTCTCTATCAAAAAACACAAGATTTAATTGAAAAAATTCACAGCCAACAACTAAGAAACAAAACCTTATATGAGATGATTCAGAAAGAAGGTCCTCTTCATGTGGAAAATCGGTCTCTTCATTCTAAGTCTCTACAAACAAAACAAGGGAAGAGAACACCATTGATTACAATTGACTATCCACCAAATGATAAGATCGATTGATTTTTTCCTAGCTTGAAGAGTATAAAAAGGGGATGAACTCTCCCCGCATAGCAACTATTATTTCAGATCAAGACTTTCAATATGTAGATCATTTAGCCCCATTATCTTCATTACTAAGCATCCCCCTATTGGTCACCGACGAAAGAATCGAGAAGCTAATTAACGCTTACTATCCGGAGGTGCAAACAATCCTCCTTTTGCCTATTGAACTTCCCCAGTATTTGGTGACTCAATTTGAGATCGTCATTACCTGTCTCCCCACCCCTCTTTTTCGTAAGATGGTTTATGCAGCAGAACTTTTTCATGGAAAGGGAATCGTTAACGTGTGGTGCCCCCATGGAAATTCGGATAAGGGATACCTTTCATCTTATATGGAGGAATTAAGAGAAGAGCGGGTGGCCCTTGTCTACGGGGAAAAAATGATCCATTTCCTTTTAGAAAAAGGGAGCTACCACCAATTAGAAAAAGTCTGTGTAACAGGAAACTATCGTTATCGCTACTATTTGCAGAACAAACCATTTCTAGACCAACATTTTCTCGCATTAATCCCAAATGAAAAGCGTTCAACGATTCTATATGCTCCAACATGGAGTGATGATGAAAATAACTCTTCTTTTTCGAGCGCTTCTCAACAGCTGATTGAATGCGTTCCAGATGAATTCCACATAATTATTAAATTGCATCCAAATATTTTTGCTTCCCCAGAAATTTTAGAAGCGTATCAATTAGTCAACTCAAAGAAAAAAAACGTAACCATTCTTCCTGAATTTCCGCCTATCTATCCCATTCTTAATCACGTTGAATATTATTTGGGAGACATGTCTTCGATAGGATATGATTTTTTAACATTTAGAAAGCCAATGTTTTTCTTAAACCCAAATAAACGAGATCCTATTAAAGATCGTGGACTTTACCTAACTCGGTGCGGGACAGTGATAAACCCGGAGCAATATGATAAGATTTTTTCTCTGATTAATGAAAGGGGGGATTCAAGATTTACAGAGAAACAAGAGATGCTTTATCCTACTGTCTTCGGAACAGAAGAAGATATCCTTAAAAAACTCGTTGAATATTATGAAGAAACCATTGTCTCTAGATAGAGCTTGTGGAGTGTGTATGGCTCCAGGCGACTCCGTTAATCATCTAGATCATATTGCACCTATTGCATACATCATGAAAATTCCTATGTTGATTGAGGAAGAGTTCCTTCTGGAAACAATGGAAAAGTATTATCCTCAAATAGAAACTATTTTCGTTGATCATCATGCAAAACTTCTTGAGACTATTGCAACTCAATTTGATTATACATTTGTCACTGGAGCAAACTACCGCCCGAATCTTTCGCCTTTATTGGAACTTATTTATCAAAAAAATATTCTATTTTGGTACTGCAATCATGGGAATTCTGATAAAGTGCTTAGTCATTTCAGAAAGCAAAATTTTGCATTTATTTATGGTTCTCAAATGGAACGGCGACTTAAAGAAGAAGGGTGTTTTGATCAACTCGAAGGGGTCGTCCGTACTGGAAATTTTCGACTAAAATACTATGAAAAACATCAAGATTTTTATGATTCGCTTGTTGATGAAGAAATATTTTCTCAATTTGATCAACAAAGACCCACCATTCTATACGCTCCTACTTGGGTAGATCACGAAAAAAACACTTCGATTTTTGATGTAGGAACATCGGTGATTGACCAACTTCCAAATCACTATAACCTCATCTTTAAAATTCATCCTTGGATGATTCATAACAATCCAGGGTATGTCGCGCACTTAGAAGAGCGATATAAGGAGAGGAATAACGTTCAGGTGTTAACTCATTATCCTTTAGTTTTCCCTCTTTTAAAGCGAACTGACATCTATTTAGGAGATTTTTCTTCTATCGGTTACGACTTTCTGGCCTTCAATCGACCGATGTTTTTTTTCGATTCAACTGAAAGAATAAAAGATCGTTCTCACTCTACCTATCTCCATCAGTGTGGAACGCTGATCCCAGAAAAGGCATATTCAACCCTCTACAATTATCTCGAAAAATGTTTGGAAAAAGACGAGCAATTCCATTCAATCCGAAAAGAAGTCTATTTTGATGCATTTGGAAAAGAAAAAGGCTTTGAAACGATTTTTTCGGAAGTTTCAACTTTTCTTAATTGTAAAGCGGCCACCGATCCACTTTAGTTATTAGGATTTGAATCGAATCAATCTTCTTTCTCTATATAACAAAGGGGGGGAAGGATCGAAACTCCTAAAAGATTTTCTAGACTCCCCGCGCAAAGTTTTGCCTCTATTTCATAAGAAGGGCTTCCTTCTTTCAAAGGCTCTACAAAAGTGACATGGGCAATGGGTAAATCTCGTGGAAACATTCCATCCATTCCTGTTGTGACTAAAAGATCTCCCACTTGAATTAAGGGGTTATAGGTTTGGTCACCAAGCTTTTCAATTTCCTTTCCGCTTCGAAGCTCCAAAGGGGCACTTTCTTCGTCACCAAAATCATAATTAAATCCAATTCCTCTAAGTGTCTCTGAGCATCCACGACAAAAGGGGAAAGCGCTTCCAGTTAACTCTCCCTTCGCAAAATATCTCTCTTCTTTCTCTCCATTCAACTCCTGAAGAAGATGATTAAGTTTCGATAAAACCTCATCTCCCTCTCCGCGAACCATCGCATGATTGTAAACCTGCCTGACAAGAGAAGAAAATTCTCTATCGCTTGTTCCTCCGCGAGCAACTCTCACAGAGGGTATTAATGATCCATCGGTTAATAAGCGAACACGACTTTTATTTTTTCCCACCAATTCAACCATGCCAATGAGATAAGGGCCTTTTAATACAGGACTTCCTACGGAAACAATTGTTTGCTTTAATTGCTCATTCTCTGCACTACCCACATTGATCCATATGGTTGAGTTCCATTCCCCAATATCTCTTCGAATTACCTCAGCAGGAAGAGAAAACAGCTCTAAGTTTAACAGTTCTTCGGCAGCAGTTTTTCTCCTTTTGAAAAACTCTTGAGCTTTTTTTTCGTCTAGAACAATAAGCTCTCTTAATTTTTTTAGCTGATATTCGACACGATCTTCGGAATAAAGTCGGCGACGCAATGTTTCATTTTGCTTTTTTAGAAGTGAATTTTCAACTTCCAGACTGTCGATCCCCTCTTTTTTTCTTGTTGGTGTAGAAATAGGAACAAAGGAAGCGTGCAATTGTCTCCCTTTTTTCCAAAACCCCGAAGAAAGGGTTCCTGCGCTACTTCGTAGCCCCTGGACAACAACTCCAGGGAGATAAAATAGGGAAAACAAAAAAATTCCTAAAAGGAAAAAAGGGCGATATCTTTTTCTATTCATCCTCTGGTCTTCAATAGGGCTTCGATTACATAGGACAAGTTGTTTTCGTTGAGCCCAGTCAAATTAATTCTTCCGCTTTTTGTTAGATAAACACCATACTCATCCATCATTCGATTGACTTGTACTTCATCTATTCCTAGCATGGAAAATAGGCCATACCGCCGTTTTAAAAAACCAAATTTATCTTTTCCATATTGCTTTTGAAGAGCCTCTACCAGCTCCGTTTTCATTTGATTAGCCCGCTCCCTCATTTGATCCAGCTCACCTTTCCACATTTCAACAAGTCCTGCATCTTGTAAGATTGTCGTGATAATTCCTGCGCCATGTCTTGGAGGGTTTGAATAGTTAACTCTCGCTAGACGCTTGACAACTGTGGATAGATTTTGGGAGAGTTGCTCATTCTTTGCGATAATCGATAGACATCCAATCCGTTCTCCATACAATCCAAAGTTTTTCGAATAGGAAGCTGCAACAAACATCTCATGCCCTTGAGAAGCAAAGTGGCGAATAGCCCAAGCGTCTTCTTCCAACCCTCGACCAAACCCTTGATAAGCAAAATCGAAAAAAGGGATCAATTTATTCTTAAGGAAAAAGGTTGAAAGTTCCTTCCATTGAGCATCTGTGGGATCACACCCCGTTGGGTTATGGCAACACCCGTGAAGAACAACAACACTACGCTCTGGGGCCTTAGAAAGGGTATCTAACATCCTTTCAAAGTCAAGCGTATGGGTTTCGGAATGATAATATGGATAAACCTCTATATCCATTCCACAGGCTTCAAAAATTCCTCGATGGTTTGGCCACGTGGGGTTAGATAAATAAACTTTCTTTGTCACCTCTCTAGATAAAAATTCGCCACCAAGGCGAAGCCCTCCGGTGCCACCAACCGTCTGAACACCATAAAGGGTCTTTCCTTCCCTTTTACAGTAGTCTTCGCCAAAAATGAGCTTCTGAGCCTCTTTGATAAAAGCTTCATCTCCGGAAATTGGAAGATAGAGTTTGTCCTCTTCGATTTTTAAGAGGATTTTTTCAGCCTCTTTGACAGAACGGAGAGGCTCTGTCGTTAGATTTTCATCCCGAAAGATCCCAACAGTCAGATCAACCTTATTAGGATTTTTATCTTTTTTAAATCGGGTTGCTAAGCCAAAAATAGGGTCTGGGGGAAGAGGCTTTACAACTTCAAAAATACTCATACTAAATCTCCATAAAAATGTTTTTTCAATTATGCCGATTCGTTGAAAAAAACTCCCGAATATTCTAAGATTTTTATCTTTTGGGGCGTTAGCTCAGTTGGTAGAGCGCAACAATGGCATTGTTGAGGCCAACGGTTCGACTCCGTTACGCTCCAACCCCTTTAAAATTCGATTCCAATCTTCATTGTAAGTCCATAAAAGGTTAAATCGTCTGCGTAACGGATCAACTGTACTCGAAACCCTCCTGAGGTATTATTTTCGATTTCAACAGACTGATTTTGTCTCCAAAAATATTCGACTTCATAGCCTAAAGAGCAGCTGAGTTGAGCCCAATTCATAGGAAAGTCCCAGTTTAAACCTGCAAAGAAATGAAGGGCTGGAGAAAACAAGTGTCTATTTCCATAGAGCTCTATTTGGTTTTCATGATGTTTTACTTCGAAATTTCCATAGAGAAGGGAAGCCTCTGCGCTAGAAATCAAGGAAACATTCGAAAGAATATACCACCGAAGCTTAAGTCCTAGAAAGGGCCCGATTCCTAAAAAGCGGCAATGATCCTTAATGCGAACTTTTTCATTTCCTTCATAAGTTACCCCCTGGTTTTGATCGATCCATGCTTTCCTTAGACCCATCTCCGTAGAAAAGCCTAAAAGACGACTTAAAAATGAGCTTTGTTCTACCGAAAGGGCCACGTTATCATAGTCGATTTTATAGTCAGAGATTGCGAACAGATGAGGAGGAACCACCCCTCCTTTAAGCGAAACAAGAAGGGAGGGAGGAACAATACCCCTTCCTTCTTTATCTTGTGTTCCAAAATGGGTATAGGTCCCTTCGATCTCCCATTTCACAATGGGCAATCTAAGAAAAGCCTCAAGGCGATATCCCCAATCCCAATCAAAGGATTGGGTTTCAACCTTTCCTTTGCTTCCTGTTGTAAGTTCATAAACATATTCTGTCCCTCCAACTTTCGCATGCCAATACAAAGGTGCCCCATGAAGTTGTAGACCAATCCACCCTTTTTCAAACGTATCGCTTTGCAAGCTGGCACCGAATGTGCCAGCTTCATTGGTTGTCCCCACTTGTTTTATTTCTTGTTCAAGAATGGAAATACGATCTTCAAGACCATTTCCAAAAAGGTGAGAAATGATAAAAATCGAAAAAAACAGATACCTCATGCAAGAAGCTTAATCTACGAGGGATTATTTATCTAGCACCCACTGTTTCCAAACGGACCGGATGACGCCTTCCGTAATAAGAAAGAAAGGCGGTTGCAAGAAGGCAAAGCCCCATTCCTGCTAAAAGAACTGCAGTCGGACTTCCTGTCTGCATAAAAAGAGCGGACCCTAAATAGGGAAAGATAAGCCCTCTGACCCCAACAGCTAGAATATTGACAGAGGTATAGGGTGCGCTATCTTTGTCTCCAGCAAAAACAGGACCTGACATTTTCCAGCTGAGCTCACTTCCTCCCTGCATAACTCCATAACCTAAATACGCAATATAGATGATAGAACTTGAGGTATGAGCAAAAATAAGAAGAAGAGGAAACGCTGCTGCTGCTAAAGTGACAAAAGCACATAAAATGAATATGCGAGATCGATTAAAAAACTTTACCCACATGGGGGATGACAGGGCAAATCCTATTCCTTTAAGCGCCGCGATTGCTGTTAGCACGTCAGAATATGAGAGGGAAAGAACGTCGCTAAAATAAGCAGGAAGAACAGGCTGAATAATCATCAACCCAGCACCGCCCAGGAAAAAACCCCATTGAAATTTAGCAAAGTCTACCCGTGTTTTTAAAAGCTTCCACCCACTTCTCCAAGGATTGATGAGGTGATCAATCTTTTTCTCTTGAGGCGCTTGTTCGCGTTGCGCGCCTTCTATTTTGATTCGATTTATTGGGATCGTTGAAAGAATACCTAAGAAAGCACCAATAGGGAACAGATATCTCCACGACTCAGGAACATGATCTAAAACCCCCCCAATAATAAGCGGAAGAAGGGCAACCCCTAAATAATCGATCGTTGATCCAATTGCGCAGATTTTACTTCGAGAGGGGCCAGAAACCTTTAGTTTTAGAATTTCCATCCATGCAGGAATAGTTCCGCGACAAAGGAACATATGAAACGCAACTGCAAAGATGTAAAACCAAGGATTGCTGACAAAAGGAAAAAAGAGGAAAGGGAGAAATTTTAAAATGTTTCCAAGAATTAAATTCGGGATTAGCCTCTTTCTCATCGCATGCACCCGTTGACTCCAATAAGGAGATAGAAGGGCAGCAACAGGCTTTAATGCGGCAAGGGTTGCCACCTGGAATGGAGTAGCATGTAGGTCTTTATAAAGAATGACAGGAAGCAAGCAAAACAGCCCCCAAAAAGGGAACGAAAGGATCCTAGAGATGACATAGGCGACCCCTGTAGAGTCTTTAAATGAAAGATTTGGGCTCTTTTCCATGGGGATAGTTTAGAGCCTATCTAGGCTAAAAGTCCAGTCTCACCTTTGAAGTAATCCCGTAGAATGCAACATCCTCCGCAAATCGTTCAAAATTAAGGCGTGTGCTAGAGGTGGCGTTTGTAAAATCCCAATTATAGGGGCTAAGGTTTTGATTTTCTCTCCAAAAATATAGAATTTCATACCCGATTTTCAGGGTGATGTAAGCTCTTTTTTTAGGTAAAAAATCGGCCCAGCTCATTCCTATAAAAGCTTGGGTAAAGGGGACAAATCGATTAGTTTTACCCTTTAGTCGAATATTTGAATTCACTGGAGATGCATTTGGAGAGGTCTTTTCTTTTTCAACTCCATCAAAATGACAATAAAGGAAAGCTCCCGAAAACTCTCCCTCTAGCTGAAACCCATGACCAATAAAAAGGGATCCTTGAGCGCCCAACCTAGGTCCAATTCCATCAAAGTCGCAACGGCTATACACGCGATAATATTCCCCGAATGATTGCCCATCAAGCTCTAGTTCACTAAACTCAAGCTTCACTTTTTGCTCTTGAAGCATGCGCGTTCCTTTAAGACCAATATGTGGACGAACCGCTAGAAGACGACTTAAAAAATATTTTTTTCCTAACTCGAGATCAACATTCATATAGGTTAAGTCAAATCTGGACTTGGCTTTTTCAAAAGCTCCGCCAAAAAAACCGACCTGTGAGACAAGGTATGCTGGAGGATATTTGAAACAACTGTCTCCATCATGGTTTACGTAATAGGTAAAATTAAGATAAAAATCCCATAGATCATGAGAGATTACACGACCAATTCCAAATCTTCCTCCAATTTCCCATCCAAAAGAATTGGACTTTACCTTTCCTCGGATTGGGGGATTGGGAAGGTCACTTCCCTCTCCTGTAGAAAAAACATAGTCTGTCCCACCCATTTTGGCATCCCAATATAGAAGCTCTCCTGATGTATACCAATCAATTCCTTCTCCCTGAGGTTGTGCTGTATTCATTTTTAATCCGAAAGAACCCATCGTATTTTGAGTTCCTACTTCTTCCATTTCCCTCTCAAGCTTTTCGATGCGCTCGCTCAATGACCCCCAGGCTGAGCCTCCCAAAAGAATTAAAAAAAGCACACTTTTTTTTAGCATTGTAAACCCTCTTTACATCACATGTTTTGCATAGTAGAGCGATCCTAATAGAGCGGTTTTATCGTTCAGAACCACCTTTATGGTGATTCCCCTGAGCAAGTCCGAAAATCGCCCTTTGCGACAAAATGAGTCTAAAAACTCTCCCCGTTTTAATAAACTCAACAGTTTGGGGGCAATTCCACCTCCAATATAAACCCCTCCTAATGCAAGCATTTTTAAAGCAACATTCCCAGCTTCAGAACCATAAATCGACACAAAGAGCTCTAGAGCTTTTCTGCAGGCTGCCGATTCTCCGCTTAACCCTTTTTCAGAGATTAAGCGAGGGGAATCTCCCGCAGCTATCTCTTTTAAGATCTCTTCTTTTTCGCTCTCTACTTTAGTTTCTACAACAAATTGATAAACATTATATAGTCCTGGCCCAGATAAAATTCTCTCGTAAGAAACATGGCTAAATTTTTTTCTTAAAAAGCGCAGCATGGCATCTTCTGTTTCATTTCTAGGGGCAAAATCTGCATGCCCTCCTTCGCAAGCGAATGGAGTATGGCGCTTCCCATCAAAAAAAATCCCAGCTTCTCCAAGCCCAGTACCGGCAGAAACAAGAGCTTGATTCCCCTCGGCATCACGATCTCCTTGATTTAAGAGATAAAACTCATCATCTTTAAGCATGTTGATTCCGTAAGCATTCGCCTCAAGGTCATTGATTAATGCGACTTTTTCGATTTCTAATTCCCTTGAAAGGACATCACTCTCAACAAGCCAAGGAAGATTAGTAGCTTTACTTTTTCCTTTTTTTACAGGACCAGCTATGCCAAAGCATCCTTTAGTGATCTTTTCCTTTTCTCCTTCCATGAACTCTTTCACAATCAAACGAAGATTGGGATACTTTTGACTGGGAAACTTTTTTTCTTTGATACAAACAATTTTTCCTTTCTCTTCTTTATAAAGAGCAAGGTCAGTTTTTGTTCCACCAATATCGCCTGCTAAATATGCCATCTCTTCTTCTTAGCATGGAATATGCAAATTGTCATTGAAATTTTACACATGATTGTAAAGAAAGAGGGGTGTATAGTTGGATTAAGAGAAAAATCACGAGGTTAACTTATGACTGAACAAAATGATGCAGCAAAGAAAAAAGCTCTAGAACTCGCTATTTCCCACATTGAAAAACAATTTGGGTCTGGTGCAATTATGTCCTTGGGCGACCACTCTTCAACACGACAAATCAGCTCAATAAAAACAGGGGCTCTTTCTTTAGATTTAGCACTAGGAATTGGTGGAGTTCCAAGAGGGCGTGTTGTCGAGATCTATGGACCAGAATCTTCAGGAAAATCAACCCTTGCTACCCATATCGTTGCTAATTGCCAAAAAGCTGGTGGTGTTGCAGCCTATATCGATGCAGAGCATGCTCTTGATCCTGCCTATGCAGAAAAAATTGGCGTAAACCTAAATGATCTAATGATTTCACAACCTGATTGTGGAGAAGACGCCTTAAATATCGCTGAAATGCTCGCGCGATCTAATGCTGTTGATGTGATTGTCATTGACTCGGTAGCAGCTCTTGTGCCTAAGTCGGAACTTGAAGGAGAAATTGGAGACTCTCATGTGGGTTTACAAGCAAGAATGATGTCACAAGCGCTACGAAAACTGACCTCAACCCTTTCACGAAGTAACACTTGTGCCGTTTTCATCAACCAAATTCGTGAAAAGATAGGGGTAATGTTTGGGAATCCAGAAACAACTACGGGAGGAAGAGCGCTTAAATTTTACTCTTCAATCCGGATGGATATTCGCCGTATTGCTTCCATCAAGGGATCAGACAACACAGACATTGGAAACCGAGTTAAAGTTAAAGTTGTAAAAAACAAGATGGCCCCCCCCTTCAGAATAGCTGAGTTTGACATCCTATTTAACGAAGGAATTTCTCGCATGGGATCAATTATCGATCTTGGAGTTGAACATGGGATAATCGATAAGAAAGGAACGTGGTATAGCTATAATGAACAACGGTTAGGGCAGGGGAAAGAAGCCACCAGGACGGAGCTTAAAGGAAACCCAGAACTTGCAGATGAGATCGAAAAGAGGATCTTTGAAAAAGTCCAAGGGGCTCCTCAGGAAGAGCCAGCACTAGCATAACTCTTAATTAGTTCGATTGTCTGTAAAAACTCGGGAGATAACATCTCGAGTTTTTTCATTTTTAGACAAAATGTTTCAATTTCATCGTTAAATTTTTGTCTTGCATTTTCCGCCCCTAAAAGGTGTGCCAAATTAAGTGAGTCTTGCTCGTCCTGATCCATATCATCTAAATCATCAGCAATCTGAAAAGCCATTCCAAAGTGATAGGCAGCCTCACGGATCTCCTCAACTTTTTCGAGGTCTCCACCACCGAATAGCCACCCAAACACAAAAGCTATTTCAAAAAGGGTTACCGTTTTTTTGTAAATCACATCAAAAGCTTCTTCCAATGTCTTCACGCGAGAAAATAGATCTTTAAATTGCCCCCCCGTTGCGCCAGATATTCCAGCACATCGGGTTGCGGCGTCAAGAGCGATTACGCATACTTCATTCGCTCGATCACAGAAGGGTACTTTTTGCTTTGAAAGAACTTGAACACTTTGGAAAATCTTTTCGTATCCAGCAGAAATCAAAGCATAACTAGCTAAAAGAGCGACCGCTTCACCATATTCCTTATGTAAAGCAGGCTTACTCCTTCTGAAGTCATCATTATCCATGCAAGGAAGATCGTCTGCGATAAGCGATGCTGTGTGAAAATACTCGACCGAAAGACATGCCTCAAAAACGTCTAAGTTATTCCCGAGTGCTCGGCTTACCATCATAACAATCAATGGGCGGATTCTCTTTCCTCCATTCAATAAAGCATATTCGCAAGCATCTCGCAGAGTGTTTTGGTCTCCAAGGCGAGGAATATTTCTCTCTAAAAAAGCTTCAAATGTCTCTTTCAAAGGTATGAGTAGATCTTTATCGCGTTGGAAAAGTTGTTTGAACATGATTGTCTGTCCTTAGATTGGATTTTTGGATGGATGTGCAAGCTCTGGAGTAGGTTTTTTTTCTAAGAAGAACCCCGGGATTTGTAACTGAATTACATCCTATCTGAGAGCCATCCCCAATGATCGCCCCAAATTTGTTAGTTCCTGTTTTGAATTGTTCGTTTCCGATCTCAACAATTACTTCTCTGTGATCTAAGCGAAAGTTTGCACATATCACTCCCGCACCAAGATTCACAAAATTCCCTAAAATTGAATCTCCCACATAATTAAAATGGGGAGCCTTAGCATCGTTTAATAAAATGGAATGTTTGATTTCTGATGAATGACCAATAATACACCGATCTCCAGCAATCACATTCCCTCGAATATACGCGCTATGCCGTATTTGACACCCATTTCCGATCACTGCAGGACCTTCTATGTAGGCTCCTGGTTCAACCACCGTATCAGGGCCAATCGAAATTAGATTTGGATTAACGAGATATACCCCTTCCGGAATTTTACAATCTATCTTTCCAAGTTTTAACGTTTCGAGATAGTTTTTTAGATGGTTTAAACTTTCCCAAATTGGCTTTTGATCAAGAAAAACCGATCGATGGAAGAACGAAGATAAATCAAAAAATCTTTCAGGCGTTAGCATACAACCTATGAGTTAATAGAAGAAAAGAAGAGAATATATTAATAGGGATTTTTCTTCATCTTCTTCAGCTGTGGATTTGTCGATAACCCCATATTTTTATAGAGAAATCTCTTTGTTCACAAATTGTCTATGTTTAAACAAAACCGACAAAACTTTCGTCTAAAACTCGTTTCGAACAACTTATCATCAATTTATCAACACCTTGTCAACATAACTTTCAACACACTCGATCAGGTGTTGTTACTAATATTATTTAGGGGACAAATAAGGCAATACTCAGCCTTTCACTGATAAAGAATCTGGGTGAGAGGATTCGAACCTCCGACCCCTTGCACCCCATGCAAGTGCGCTGGCCAAGCTGCGCTACACCCAGACGAGGGTACTAAAATAATCGGTTTGGCCCCTTTCTGTCAATGTTGTCTGAAAACGACCAGCATGTTAACCTCCTCCCATGATGTTATTAGAAAAGAGTTGGCATTCCGCCCTTAACGAAGAGATCAACAAGCCTTACATTCAACTTCTAAAGACTTTTTTGGAGGAAGAAAAGGGGCGAGGGGCTCAGATTTTTCCTCCCGATAAGGAGGTTTTCAACGCTTTTCGACAAACGCCGTATGATCAAGTCAAAGTTGTCCTGATGGGACAAGACCCCTACCATGGCTTTGGGCAGGCTCACGGCCTTTGCTTTAGTGTTCAGAAAGGGGTGGCTGTGCCCCCATCTCTTCGGAATATTTATAAGGAAATGGAGGATGACCTGGGAATCACACAAGCGAACCATGGATGCCTAATCAATTGGGCCAAGCAAGGGGTTCTCATGTTAAATGCGACATTGACAGTCCGCAAAGGAGAGCCGAAATCACATTTCGGTAAAGGGTGGGAAACCTTTACAGATGGGGTGATTCGGACACTCTGCGGTAGAAAAGATCCTTTAGTTTTTATCTTATGGGGAAAATCGGCTAAAGATAAGTGTGAAAATATTTTGAACACTCAAAAACATCCACATGCCATCTTAACGGCAGCCCATCCCTCCCCCTATTCTGCAACAAATTTTTTAGGGTGCCGCCATTTTTCCAAAACCAATGAACTGTTAAAAGGTTGGGGAAAAGAGCCCATTCAGTGGTCGGTCGATGGATAAAGAAGTTGTAAAACAAAAAACCTCTCTACTCTCTGTGTTTTTTACTTTTGCTGTTGATAATTTAGGGGCAACCATTGTTTTTCCTATTTTTGCGCCCCTTTTTTTAGATCCTTCTAAAGGACTTTTAGCGGCCGACGTTTCTGCTTCTTACAAAACAGCTCTTCTAGGTATCTTTCTTGGGATTTACCCCTTTATGCAATTTATCTTTGCCCCTATTTTGGGAGAATATGCCGACCACCACGGTAGAAAAAGAGCCTTTTTGCTGACAACGTTTTTAACGTTTGTTGGGTATGCGATGAGTGCCTTTGGAATTCATCATCACTCTCTTTTTTGGATATTTTTCTCACGACTTATTATGGGAGTAGGTGCCGGTAATCTTTCGATTTGCTTATCTTCACTTTCTGATCTAAGTCCGAGTAAAAAGAAAAAGACTCGTTATTATAGTTATGGTTCGGCAATTGCCGGCTTTACATTTATCCTAGGTCCCTTTGTTGGAGGGAAGCTTTCAGATCCTACGATTTCGCCTATTTTTGACTCTTCTTTTCCGATGTTAATTGGGGCCATTTTGGGGTTGATTAACGTTCTCTTTATTCTATTTGCATTTGTAGAAACTCTAGAAGTTCCCTCTAGAAAACCGTTTGATTTTATTAAGGGGATACACAATATCCAAATGGCGCTCAAGACAGAGTCAATACGCCCTCTTTACCTGATTTATTTTTTCTTTTTGTTTTCATGGAACATTATCTTTTTATTTGTCCCAGCTTTTGTCGTTGAGAATTTTCATTTAACCAATTCTCGAATTGGGGATGTTTGTGCACTTCTTGGGATTTGTTGGATTTTTGGAACAGGGGTTCTTCATCGGGTTTTTTATCATACGATTAAACCTAAGTGGATCCTCCTCACAGCTTTTTTAGCGTTTTCGGCTATTGTTGTGTTCATTCCTTATCCTCATTACCTAAAAGGTTTTTTGTTTCTTTTAGGGAGTTGTACCATTTTATCTGGATTGATTTGGCCTATCTGTACGAGTGCGATCTCAAATGCAGCTCCGGATCACATACAGGGAAAGGTTTTGGGGCTAAGCCAGTCTATGCTTTCCATTACGATGATGCTTTCCTCGCTTCTTGGCGGTCTCTTCCTTCACGCTCACTCTCTTGTTCCCTTTGTTTTTTCTAGCCTTTCTTCCTTAGTTGCCGCAGCGCTTCTATTAAGGACTAAGGTAGAATGAATACTCCTCTTGAAGAAAAAATTTCGGAACTTTGTTCTAAATACACTCGCAAAGAGCTCCAAAAAGCTGCCTCAGACCTAACAAAGCGTTATCATCTAAAGAAAGCCCAAGAGACAGAACTTCATCGCTTAGCCTATCTTGTCGCGAGAATGCCTGCAACTTGCGCAGTTCTAGCAAAGGTCTTTAAGGAGATTAAACTTCCAGAAACGATTCTTGATTGTGGTGCAGGACCAGGAACATCGCTTTGGGCCCTTCTGGATGCTCCAATTAAGAAGGTGACTCTATTAGAGCGTGATGTTGAGTTTGTAAAGCTAGGAAAAAAATTGATACCCAATGTTCCTTTTGAAGCGAGCTGGCTAGCAAAAAGCTTTATCCACTTTTCTGAAAAAGCAGACCTGATCCTTTTTTCCTATTCATTAAATGAAATCCCACAAGAAAGCCTTGAGAAGACAATTCGACATGCAATAAAGCAGACAGATAACATGTTGGTGGTTATCGAGCCAGGAACTCCTGAAGGGTTCGAAAGGGTTCGCTTTGCCCGTTCGATTGCGTTGGAAGCTGGGCTATCTCTTCACGCACCATGTCCTCATCATAACGAATGTCCTATGAAAGGAAGTGATTGGTGTCATTTCTCTGCCCGTCTTTCTCGCAGCTCTCTTCATCGATTTTTAAAAAAGGGTTCTTTGGGGCATGAAGATGAAAAATATTCTTATCTTATTGCTTCGAAAACGCCACATATTCCTTCGGGGTCTCGCGTTTTACGGCACCCGTTAAAAAAGAAGGGTCATACTGTTGCAATGCTTTGTACGGAAGAGGGAGTAAAGCAGAGCGTTTTCAAAGGGAAAGAAAAAAAAGAGATTCACTGGGGAAGTCTTATTTCATAGATGCAAAGGGATGTTGCCAGCAAGGATTTCTAATTTTTTTTTCCTAATGAAGTCATCTTCATCCCAGAAAGAGACTACTTCACGATTAAGAGTCTTTTGAAGCGTTCTGGAGGCTTGAAAATGGATGATAAACGCTTTTTCTAGCGACTCTTTATCGTTAATCTGGTTATAAATCTGGCAGTATCGAACATCAAGGGGATAAATGTTTGCTTTTGATCTAAGAAGAACATTTCTTAGGGAGATTTGGTCCCAGAGTTTCGGATCATTCTTTAGAAGTACTTCTGTCTCTTCGTCCCATTCTTGTAGAACTTGAATGGCTTCAGGAGTATAGTTGAAGAACAGTGTTCCTGAGAGAATTTTTGATGGATGATCATCTGGGATGGTTTCAATTACACGAACAGCAATATCTGCATCAAGGGTGTCGAATAGGGTTGGTTTTTGATAGACAATTCCATCTGCATCGATCCAAAGGACTGGGCCATTAAGGTCGATGAGTTTTTTTAGAATATATTTCGGTTTAAAGCAGCAATTTCTTTCCCAGGATCCAAAGTTAGGGAGAGGATCAACGGAATAGGGAAGATTATACTTTTTACAAGACTCAATAAGCCCCTTGATTTCTTCTTCGTAGGGAGTGTTTTCTGTATAAAATGAGATGATTGTGGGAAACATTAGATCTCTATGCTGGGAATCGTCAGTTTTTGTGTAAGGTGTTGTTCTAAGAGAGGCTCAACTTCAAGTTTAAGGAATTCGAAGACCTGCTCTTTTGAGCGCCCGATTAGATTGTCTATTTTGCATAGGCTATCGACTTCATAAGCGTTCAGATCAAGAGCTGAAGCTAGTTTTTCTATAAGGATTTCAGGTGGATTTTCAAAGGTGATTTTTTTAATGAGTGCATGAGCTTCCTGGCGATCTTTCCCCTTCAAAACAGCCTTGGCTAGAAAAGGCTCTGTGATAAGATAGGGAAGGTGCTTATCGAAATGGGATTTCATTTGCTTGGGGAACGTTTGAAGATCATTAAAAATTGTGTAAAGCAGGTTAACAATACTATCAGCAGCAAGAAATGCCTCTGGGATTGTGAGACGCCTATTGGAAGAGTCATCCAAAGACCGTTCTAGCCACTGTTGAGAGGCATTGTCGGCGGCGTTATGCCAAAGGTTAATCACAAACCGAGAAAGGCCGCAGACCCTCTCAGAAAGGATAGGATTCCGTTTATAGGGCATTGCGGAAGAGCCAACCTGCCCATCCCCAAACGACTCAGCAACTTCTCCTAAATGGGCAAGGAGACGGAGGTCTGTTCCGCATTTGTGAGCACTTGATCCTATGTTTGCTAGAAGGGACAAGATTCGTTGTTCTTGTTTGCGGGGGAAGGTTTGGCTACTGATTAAATAGGATCTTTTAAATCCCATCTTTTTTGTAACCTCATCATCTAATGCAATGACCTTTTGATGATCTCCATTAAAAAGAGTTAAGAACGACCCACTTGTTCCAATGGCCCCCTTGCATCCTAAAAAAGGGAAATCTTCAAGCAAAGTTGATAGGTCTTTAAAATCTGTGATAAAGTCTTGAAGCCATAGGGCACTTCTTTTTCCGAATGTTGTTCCTTGGGCTGGCTGAAAATGGGTATACCCTAGACAGGGAGTATCAGCTTCTTTTAACGCAGTGTGGTTCAACTTTTCAATAAGATGAATTAGTTTTTGTTGCAATAATTGTAAAGCAAACTTGATGGTGATCAAGTCACCATTATCCATGACATAGGAGGAGGTGGCTCCCAGGTGAAGAACCCCTCGAGCGTTAGGACAATCCTCACGATAGGCTTCAAGATGGGCGACCACTTCATGGCGGCATACTTTTTCAATTTCATGGACACGGTTAAAATCGATTGAATCGATCTTAGATTTGAGTTCCTTGATTTGAGATGATGAAATAGGAAGACCGAGATTTTGTTGACCTTCTGCTAAGGCAACCCACAGCTTTCGCCATGTTTGGTACTTAAACGTACTCGAAAAAAGCTCCTTCATCTCTTGCGATGCATATCGCTTTGATAAAGGAGTCTCGTAAAAAGAGGTCATCTTTACTTAGCCAACGCTTCACATTCTTTCAGAAGCGTTTTGATTTCTTTGAGATCAAAATGGCTTGGAACAAATCGGTCATGTTCCATGAGTTTTTTTGTTTTTCGTAAGTTCTCAAGAACAGCCTTTGTCTTATTCGGGCTCCGCTTATCCTGTTTAGCTAGGGGAAAAGAGGTGCGAAGCTTTTCTAAGAGTTCCGTTTTGGACTCTCCTTGATATTCTTGAACAAATTCTACCTTTTTTTCTTGTGGAACACTACGGCTTGAAAGGCTATAGATGGCTTGGCGTGGCATTTCATCCACAATCCCTTGCAACTTTTTTGGAAGAGCATTGTAAAGCTCATAGTATTGCATAAAGTTATAAGGCGTTTGCCTGTTTCCATAGGTTTTCATGAGCCAATTACTAAATGCGCCGTCACGATACTTTTTTAGAAGCTCTTGCGCTCTTTTAATTCGCTCTCCATGAAGGATGACTGCTTGATTGCTGATTGCTTTGACTTCTGAGGTAATATTTGAAAGAAATTGGAGGTCTTCAGCGATGTTTTGATCTTTCTTTTTATATTTCTCAAGAAGCGTTTGTAGCGAAGCCCGTTCTTGACTACTGATCGGAGTCACCTGAAAACCACCAGAAAACTTTGCAGCAGGCGCGGCTGCTGTACGCTGCGCCAGCTCAGTCATTTTCTCTTTTTTTGCTTGGCTTTTGAAGCGACCCATTAAGAGGTCATTGAACTTAGACATGTTGGCTCCACCTTTTGATCGTCGGTCAGTTTAGTTAATAATTCTTTTGTGAGGCCGATATAATCTTCTGCAGCGCGACTGTTCGGACGGGTCTCAAACACCGGCTTGCCATGAATTGAGGCCTCAGAAACAGCGATATCTCTTCGGACTTTTGTCTGCAACACTTTTCCTGGGAAAGTTTCTTCAACAACCCCTAAAAAGTCTTCATTGTTTTTGCCTCGTGCATTCCAAAAAGAAAGGGCAACACCCAGAAGCTCAAAAGGGTGACGTTCCGAAATATAGTGCATAAAGTAAGAGAGTCGCTGCAATCCTTTGATGCTATAAAATTCCGGTGTTGCGCAGATGAGAGCATAGTCGCAGGCAATCAAAGAAGATTCTGTTAGCCAGCAAAGAGAGGGAGGAGTGTCGATTAGCGCGTAGTCATAGTTTAGTGGAGCCAAAATTTTCTTTAGTTTTTCATGAGAGTATCGATCAGAGGAGAGGGTTCCTGTCATTTCAACCCGCTCAAGCCACGTATCAGCTGGAATGAGATCCACATTTGGGTGTTCGGTATGCTGAATCACCTCTTGAGCTGTTTTATCGTCCTGTAAAACCGCTGCCATACTGTCATAGTTATCAGGATCAAAGCCAAGACCAGCAGTAAGGTTTGCTTGGGCGTCAAAGTCGACCATCAAAATTCGCTTGTTATGAAAGCGGGCGAGGGCCGAACCAATATTCAATGAAATAGAAGTTTTGGCGGTTCCTCCTTTAAAACTACAGACAGAGATGACTTTCATGGCGCTTCCTTTTGATAAGGGGATGTCAATTGACGGTTTTTATTCTCAATTGTGCAATTTTTAAGGAAATCATCAAGAGCAATTTCGCCGTGGACGACATTGTCTCGCGTGCGAAGAGCAATGGTTTTGTTACTCATCTCTTGGTCCCCAACAGTTAACATGTAGTTTATCTGCTGCATTTGTGCATTGCGAACCCGCTTACCTAAGGAATCTTCTGAAGCATCGACAGAGCATGTAAATCCAGCTTCTTTTATCTTTTTCTGAACTTCATAGGCATAAGGTTGGTGGATTTCTGCAACAGGAATGATTCGAATAGGCATCGGACTCATCCAAAAAGGGAATTTTCCAGCAAAGTGTTCGATAAGGATTCCCAAAAACCGTTCAATCGATCCAAAAATAGCCCGGTGAATCATGATTGGTCGCTTGAAGTCTCCATCACGATCTTTGTATTCCAACTCGAATCGTTCGGGGAGTGCCATATCCAGCTGAACGGTTCCGCATTGCCAGCGGCGCCCTAGTGCGTCATGGACATGAAGGTCAATTTTTGGGCCATAGAACGCCCCGTCCCCTTCATTGATTTTGTACTCTTCCCCCCATTCATCTAGAGCCTCTTTGAGTCCGGCTGTTGCAATGTCCCAGTCTTCGTCGGTTCCGATTGAATCTTCTGGGCGTGTTGACAGTTCAAAGGTATAGTTGAGACCAAAGGTTTCATAAATTTCTTTCACAAGATTTAAGACACCTAAAATTTCATCCTTGATTTGGCTGGGTTGCATGAAAAGGTGGGCATCATCTTGGTGGAAACTTTGAACCCGAAAAAGGCCATTTAAGGCACCTGAAGGTTCTTTTCGGTGCACGTGACCAAACTCTGCCACTCTGAGAGGAAGTTGACGGTAACTATGAGAACGAGATTTGTAATAAAGCATACAACCGGGACAATTCATCGGCTTGATCGCATAAGCTCTCTCTTCATCGATCTCAACAGTGAACATATTTTCCCGGTAATGCTTCCAATGCCCTGAAAGCTCCCATAGCTCTTTGGTCATGAGCTGAGGTGTTTTAATGATCTCGTAGTCATTATTGAGGTGGACTTCTTTCCAGTAGCTAATAAGGTGATCCCAGATAGCCATTCCATTTGGATGGAAGAAAGGCATTGCTGGGGCTTCTTCTTTGAAGGAGAAGAGGTCAAGCTTTGCGCCAATAATCCGATGATCCCGTTTTTTAGCTTCTTCAAGTAGATGAATAAATTCTTTGAGCTCTTCGCGGCTGGGAAAAGAAATGCCGTAAATTCTTGTAAGCATTTCATTTTTTGCATCGCCTCTCCAATAGGCTCCTGATGTTTTCAAGATTTTGAAAGCCTTGATTTTTCCTAAAGTAGGGAGGTGGGGTCCGCGACAAAGATCAAAAAACTCTCCTTGGCGGTAAGCTGTAATCGGGCTTCCCTCTTCAAACCCCTCAATAAGTTCTTTCTTGAAACGATTCTTTCCAAATTCTGCAAGAGCATCTTTTTTTCCTTTGAAAGATTTGCGCTCAGGCTTGAACCCCTCGCTAAGAATTTTTTTGATTTCCTTTTCAATCTTTCCGAAATCATCCTCAGAAATTTCAAGGTTTGCAAAATCGTAATAAAAGCCTTTTTCAATAGGGGGGCCAATGGTAGGTTGGGCATCGGGCCACAATCTGAGGATTGCTTGTGCTAAAACGTGGGCTGAGGTGTGCCAAAACACCTCTTTACCCTCAGCGGAAGAAAAGTCAAGCAGCTTGACATCGTCGCCTTCCTTTAGAGTGGTGTCAAGATCGCGAATTCCTCCATTCACCACAATAGCAAGACCTTGATGAGGCTCTCGCTGATTCATTTTTTCAGCTAAATCTTTTCCCGAACTGGCATCACCAAGCTCGATTTCTTCTGTTTCACATTTCACTTTCATGCACAAATTTGGTTTTTTACCTTGGCTCTATTCTACAATAGCCTTTAAAAAAAGGGAAAGAAATTGCTAAAACTATGGCATGGGCAGAAATTTTGAATGGACAGTTCTTGGAGCGGGACCTGCAGGAATAGCAGCGGTTGGGAAGTTGGTTGACCAAGGGGTCAAGCCGCTTGACATTGCCTGGGTAGATCCTTCCTTCAAGGTGGGAGATTTGGGTGGAAAATGGCGCAGGGTTTCAAGTAATACCAAAGTAAAATTGTTTCTAGACTACCTTAAAGAGTGCAAATCATTCCGCTTCGATATGGCGCCTGACTTTGAACTGAAACATGTTGAAGAAGAGTCAACCTGTCTCTTGAGTAAGATTGCAGATCCCCTTCAATGGGTTTCCGACCATCTTAAGCTTGCGGTGCATTCTATTGGGGGGAA
Organism: Chlamydiales bacterium; assembly: GCA_024233515.1. GTDB lineage: Bacteria > Chlamydiota > Chlamydiia > Chlamydiales > Simkaniaceae > Neptunichlamydia. Next base: position 338,009 of record JACKPO010000001.1, on the reverse strand, counting down.
AGGTGAGTCACTATTACTAAAAAACCGTATGTGGGAACTGTCAATGGAAAATGAGATGATCCATTCTAAAAATGTTGTTCTTGCTTATGGAGCAACTCCAAAAAAACTAAGCTATCCTAGCCTAACAGAGATTCCACTGGAAACAGTCCTTGATGACCGGAAGTTGAAGGGACTTCAAAATGACACGATTGCGGTTTTTGGATCTTCTCATTCAGCGATGATCATTTTGAAAAATCTTTTGGATGCTGGAGCAAAAAAAATCATTAACTTTTACCAAAGCCCTCTTAAATATGCAGTGTATCAGAAAGATTGGATTCTATTTGATAACACAGGGCTGAAGGGTCAGGCTGCAGAGTGGGCAAAAGAAAATATCGATGGAACTCTTCCTCCCAATTTAGAGAGGATTTACAGTAAAGACCCCCATTTTAAGGGAAAGCTTTCAGAATGTAATAAAGTTGTCTATGCTGTGGGGTTTGATTCTAGGAAGACTGTTGAAACGCCTCAGTTTGGAGACCTTAAGTATAATTCGACCAATGGCATTATTGCTCCAGGCCTTTTTGGGCTTGGGATTGCCTTTCCGGAAAGGTGCGAAGATTCTTTCGGAAATGTTGAGTATAATGTGGGCCTTTGGAAATTCATGAAGTACCTAAATAAGGTTCTTCCTATTTGGTTCGACTATGCCCCTTAACTATGTGGAATGCGCAAGAGCATGGGTACGAGGGGAGGAAATAGATGAACCTTTCATTGGTCTTGCTTATCTTAGATCAAAAGAAGGAAAAACTTTACTGAGTCGTTTCAAACTTCCTGTGGTGAGTGCTCATGTTGAGATGCTCATCAGGCGGACACTTCGTCTTCCTGATCGGGAAAAGTTGACGAATGATCATCTTCAAATCGCAGTTGTTTCTGCATTAATTTATCCACTAAGACAAGTCATCGGCTCTTGTTTTGCGACCGCACCTGCTATCTATATCCAAAACGAACTCCCAGAGCGACTCCTCTTAGATCTCTATGATTTAATGATGATGGGAAAAATGAAGCGAACCTTTGCTGGAGAAGAATACATTGTTCCTATCAGTCCTAAGTGGGGAGAAAGAGAAAACGATCATCCTCTCCTACGCTCATGGGAATATACCATTGCTTCTTATTCTGATTATAAAACGACATTTAGTCGTTGGAATCTTTATAAGTCTCTTGGGTTAGATCCAAAAGACAAAGGGGGAATTGGAGAATTTATTTATCAATCCCTTCAGAAAAAACTCGATGCAACAAATCAAGAGGTGGAAAAGCTTCACGCTGACTATAGCCGAGCGATTGATGAAGCAAGGGTATCGCAAGCGCTCCTTAGACAAGCAGATTCCCCTGATCGCATACGGATGCGTAAAGCTGAAATGGAGGTACGCGCTCATCATGCTGGAGTCTGCAAAGATATGCGCGATGAGGCACATGAGAAGGCAAGTCATCTTTCCCAGTTTTTCCCCTTTCTCATTGAACATTACGTTGAAAAATTCCAGGAATATTTTTTAGAGGTGTTTGATGCTGAAGCCCACTACACTAATGAAGCACTTTATGAAGATAGTCCCGCAGGTTTTCGGCTAGTCTATAAACATGGGCGAAGCGATCCCTCTGCGTGGACGTTTATCGAAAAGGAAGAAGAGTTTTTCGAAGCGTTACGCCATTTCTTTCTTGCTGTCGAACCACAAATTGCTGCGGAGTGTGAATGGAAAGAAGGAGCAAAGGTCCTTGAGCAAATCACAACGGATGTTGTTCATTTCATCGATACTGAATCTTTCCACATGTTTGCTATAAAAAAGAAAAAACCTTGGAGCTATACCTCTGGAGGCTCATTGCACACTCTAATTAAGGGATACTTTTCGATAGAAGGTGAGATAGTAGAAGAAAAACGACCGATTCAAAACCCTACCGACCTCCTCACTTTTTTGCTCGATCTTTTAAAGGCGCTCCCTTATTCAGTGACAAAGCCCTTTGAGAAGGATCCCAAGAAGAGTCTCCTGATGTATTCTCCAACCCATGTATTTCTTTTAAAACCTGGACTGGGACTATTTAGAGAGGGATGGCTTGACAAAGGGTTTACCTATACTTGGATTCGGGATCATGTGATCGAGCCGACAAGATCCCATCTTGAAACCGTGCGCCTTGATCGTGAAATGCAAACCCTTCTTGCTTCCAAGCTTTCTTCCAGCGACTTTTATCCTTCCCCTCAAGCGCTAACCCTTCCAGAATTTCGCGCCCACCTGCTCGAAGCTTTCTCTGATCGAGGAGATCAAATTGATAACCTTCTCTTCCACTCTTTTCCTAACCAACCTCTCCTTTTTGCTGATACTAATTGGCTCGATTATTTTTTTGCCTTCGCTGTGAATCCTGGAACACTTGAGCTCGACCTCTATCGGATTTCAGCATCGGGGACGCATGCTTGTCCCATGACGCCTTGGCGCGCCTATCTAGATGGGACTTCCGATCTACCCTGGGGTGTCCTTACACGTCCAAGTGACCTAACGAATACCCCTCTCTCGGACCTTGCTCTCAAACTAAAAAAAATCTAAGCAGTGACTTCAGAGATAGTCTCTTAGCTTTGATGAGAGCCCTATTAGCAAATAGGGCGGTGTTTTTCGTCTGGAGAGGGTGGTGGGGCATGAGATTTCGAAGAGGAAAGGAAAGCGCAAGCATTTTCAATATCTTGGTAGAGGATATCGGCCATATCTCGGCTGAAGTGTTCACGAACAACAATGCGGAGAAGTGAAACTTCTTGTGCATTGGGAGGCATGGTGTAGGCGGCGATGACCCATCCTCGCTCGCGGAGTTTTGCGGAAAGGTCATAGACGGTGTATTCTTTGATCGAGTCTTTTAGCTTTACAGCTACGATGGGAAGCATCTGGGCTTCGTTAATCATCTCGAATTTCCCAGAGTCTTTTAGTTTTTTGGAAAGATACTGCGCGTTCGAAACACAGTTATTCATGATATGAGTATACCCTTCACGACCGAGACGAAGGAAGTTGTAGTATTGCGCAAGAACGAAGGCAGAATTGCAGGAGAAGTTAAGAGTATAGGTGGGCATCCAACCGCCGAGGTAATTCACCTTAAATACAAGGTCTTCTGGGAAGTCTGATTCGTCGCGGTAGATAATCCAGCCGACACCTGGATAAACAAGGCCATATTTGTGACCGGATACATTGATCGATTTAACTTGTTCAAGACGAAAATCCCAAACAAAATCAGGATCCGTAAAGGGAGCAACAAATCCGCCACTTGCACCGTCAACGTGAAGCGGAATATCCCACCCCTTTTCTTTTTTAATTTTGACGAGGAGGTCATTAATTTCTTGGATAGGATCAGCTTGTCCTGAATAGGTTGTTCCCAGGATGGCTCCGACAGCAATAGTATTCCCATCAATCCGCTTTTCGACATCTTCAGGTGTAATCACATAGCGCCCTTTTTCCAAAGGAATCACTCGCATTTCAACATCGAAATAACGGGCAAATTTTTCCCAACAAACATGGACTTCAGCCCCAAAGATAATATTAGGCGTAGCTCCCTCTTTTGCCCTTTTTTTCCATTTCCATTTGTGTGCTAAAAGGCCCAGCATAATCGCTTCTGACGAACCGATGGTTGCAGCGCCAATCGATTTACATTCCTCAGGAGCATTAAAAAGGCGGGCGAGCATATTGATGCAGCGGTTATGGATCACTTCTGTTTGAGGATATTCGTCGTGGTCAATAAAATTTTTGTGGAGATTCTCCATGATGATTTTTTCTGCTTCGGGTTCCATCCATGTAGTGACAAAACTAGCTAAATTTAGGGAAGCATTGGCGTCCATGTTCAGTTCGTCATGGATCAGTTGGTAAGCTGCATTTGCCGGCATGCTTTTTTCTGGAAGTTCATATTTAGGAATGGGCTCTTTAAAAAAACGTGAGCTGTAGGTGGAGGTATGTCCTTTTTCGGAATCTTTTAGTTCAGATAGGTTATTCTTTTTTGTCAGCATTATTTAACTTCCATGAAGGTTTTCTATAATGAATAATAAGGAAAGGAGCTCCTAGAAAAATTACGATTCCTCCAATGAGGAAGAAGATGTAAAATAGAGGGTTTCCAATAGTGAGCTGGGCTGGAGGGAAAAAGCCCACGACAATCGCAAACAAGGCTCCAATAATTCCCAGTCCAGAAACGAACCACATTCCGAAGTTCCCCCCAGGAATTTTGTAAGTCCGCTTGACATCTGGTTGGGTGTAGCGAAGGCGGATAGCTGCAGCATAGAGCATGATATACATAATAAGGTAAAGCATGGCTGTAAGAGCCGTTAAGAGGAAAAAGGCTGTGCTGACTGTGGGCATTAAAAGGAAAACAAGGGTCAAGGCAGTTACAATGATCCCCTGAATAATGAGGATGTGGGTTGGGACATTGTTTTTATTTTTTGATTCTAAAATTGGTGGGATATCCCCTGCTTGCGCTGTTGCAAAAAGTCCTTTGCTAGGCCCAACAATCCAAGCAGCAACTCCTCCGATCGCTCCGAAAGCAATCAAGAGTCCCATCACAGGGAGAAGCCAGCCTAATGAGAAAAGTTCGAGCAATTCTTTAAACCCTTGCATCAATCCCGCAGTTAAGCTGATTTTATCAGGTGGAAGAACAGAAGCAATGGCAAGAGATCCAAAGGTAAACACAACGAGAATGATGAGCGCTGCTAAAAAGATTGCTTTGGGATAGTCTTTTTTCGGATCTTTCACTTCGTTTGCATGTACCGCTGAGACTTCCATTCCTGCAAAAAGAAGGACAACGCCAGCTAAAAATGAAATGTTTTTGAAGTGGGAAAAGTCTGGAAAAAAGGTTTCATGAGTCGATAAAAATGCGAGCGGTTTTCCTGTAAGTGCCCATGCAACTCCTAATCCAATAATTAAGAGTCCTGGAAAAATTGTTCCGCATATGACCCCTAACGAGCTGAGAAGACCGGAGGCAACAACGCCTCTAAAGTTTATCAAGGTTGCTCCCCAATAAACAACGAGAATAACGACAACATTAAAAACCTTGTTAGCTGCTAGGGATGGATCGAGGAAAAGATAAGAGAGCGCGCCAGCTGCAAAAGCTAAGATTGTTGGGTACCAAATGACGTTTTGAATCCATTGCAACCAAATTGCTGTAAAGCCAGCATGATCTCCAAAGGCCTCTTTGACCCATCTGTAGACCCCTCCTCCTTCTGGCCAACCGGTTGCTAGCTCTGCTGAAACAAGAGAAGTGGGTATTAGAAAAACAAGCGCAGAAAAGCCTAAATAAAAGAGGAGAGTAAGGCCTTCTTCTGCCATCAATGGGAGACCACGGAGGCTCATGATGACTGCAACATTCATCATGGCAAGGAGAAAGACGCTCAAATGAGTTTTCTTCATAACGTTTTGTATTACCCTGTAGGAAAGAGAAATTCAATATCTTTTTTTATCAATATCGGGTAATTTTACACCCATGAAATGGCTTATTTTATTGCTCTTTTTTTCTTTTCCCCTTTTTGCGCTTTATAATGGAAATCCCTCAGAACCTTCTATGCCGGAATTGGGAGTTTGGATTTCTAAGGATAATTGGTGGGGAGTCAAACTCGGATATCAGTGGGATCAGACCTATGAAAAACGAATCAAAGTTGAAGAGAGGATTTCGAGCGTCAGGGAGCGGTTCGATAAGTACTTTTCTAGAAAAAATGAGGCAGTCCTGATCTTTAATGCAAGTGATCGTTTTGAAGTGTATGGAAGATTAGGGGTGATGAAGCTCGATCTTTCTCAACGTCCAACGGACGATGTAAAGCTGAACTACCATACTGACAATCAGTTTTTATGGGGAGTTGGGGGGCGTGTCATCCTTGTCTATTGGGATGAAGTGGTTATGGGGGTTAACGCTCTCTATTCCGGCTCTTTTATGCGGGTTAATGAAATTCTAGAAAATGGAGAGCCCCGAAGGACCTCTGGTGCCCGTTTTAAATATAATGAATGGCAAGTGGGCATTAGTTTTTCCAGGGAGATCGGTATTTTTAATCCATACCTTGGTCTTGCCTATTCTTCTTTTAGCTCCCGCCTATATAACATTCCTCTTGATCCCAGATTTTCAATAACAATTACAGACGAAAATTTGGAAGCACGCGACCCTTTTATCTTGTTACTGGGGCTTGGGTTGAACAACGGAAAAAATGTCAGCCTGAACCTTGAATCGCGTCTAGTTGGTGAAAAGGCGATCAGTTTAACAGGGTTTGTTCGCTTCTAATTTCTTGCAATTCCACAAAGTTTTTTTTAGAATCCACTTTTATGAAGAAATGGATTTTTTTGTTATTTTTGACACCTAAGCTTTTTGCTCTTTATATGGGCAATCCTTCCTCTGCAGAAATCATTGATCAAGGATTTTTCTTTAGCAAAGAGAATTGGCTTGCAGTGAAAGCTGGCTACCAAAGGGATTGGGTGTTTGATCGAAATATGCGGGCCGTTTCAAAAATTTCTGGTCGAATGGATGATTTTGATTTTATTGCCGATCAAGGAGTTCTTACGATTAATTTGATTGATCGGATCGAGGTTTTTGGGTCTGCAGGTGCTGCCCGTTTTCACGCAGCTCATCGACCATCTTCTGGAATTCGTCATGAATATCAGACCCATGATCAATTAACATGGGGAATTGGGGGTAGAGGGCTTCTTTTTTCATGGAAAGGGGCTTCTTTTGGGGTTGAAGGGAGTTACCAGAAAGCCCACCCTTCCATTAAATGGATGGCGGTCAATGGGGCTCCGGTTAGCCCAAGGCCTGGTTCAAAGCTTACCTACCATGAATGGCAAGTAGGGATGGGGATTTCCTATCAAATCGACCTCTTTATCCCTTATATTGGGGCTAAGTATTCAAATGCTGGAGCAAGATTTAAGCATCTTCCTCCTGGATTTTTACCAACTGGGCGTCATTTTAAAACAAAAAATCGACGGAAGTTTGGAATGGCAATTGGAACAAGCCTTTCGAACGGAAATCGATTTGCTGCGACTGTTGAAGCTCGTTTGATCGATGAGCAATCAATAACGCTAGCAGCAGAAGCGAAATTCTGATAGACTATCCTCATGAAACGAACGTTGTTACTGCTTTTCCTTCCCTTTCTTTTTTGGGGGTGCCAGCCCATGAAACTTTCCCAAGCGGTTCCGGAACCATTGCCAGTCTTTACGCCGCCCCAAGATCATATTAAGGTCGCGCTAGTCCTTGGGGGCGGAGGGTCTAAAGGGCTTGCTCATGTTGGTGTTCTAAAGGAACTAGAGCAAGCAGGGATTTATCCTGACCTGATTGTTGGATGCAGTTCTGGAGCTGTGATTGGGGCTCTTTATGCAGACCAACCTCATGTAAAGCGGCTTGAAAAACTCCTAATCAATTTGAAAAGATCAGATTTGATGGACTTCTCAATTTTTGCTTCAAAGTTTGGGGTCGTGAAAGGGCTTCTTTTTAAGACTTTTCTTGAGCGAAATTTAAAGGCAAAAAAGTTTAAACACCTGCAAATTCCCTTTATTGCTGTTGCAACTGACTTGAAAACCGGAGAGCTTTTAGAGTTTGGCGCAGGAGAAATTATTCCTCCCATTATGGCTTCCTCTGCAGTGCCGGGAGTTTTTAATCCCATCTTTTACAAAGGAAGGTATTTGATAGACGGTGGGGTTGTGGATCCTATTCCCGTTCGCGTTGCAAAGAAATATGGCGCCCATATCATTATCGCGGTCGATGTGGGAGAGGACATTAGTGACAAAGAACCAAGTCACTTTTTTGATGTTGCTAGACGGGGATTAGAAATTTCTCACCGCAAGCTTTCTGAATATGTCACGCGTGATGCAGATATTGTAATTCGTATGAACTTTACAGGCCTTGGAATGTTTAGCGATAGCTACAACCAAGAGATCTATGAGCATGGACGAAACATGGCAAGGCGGATGCTTCCTCACATTGAACAAATCATTCAAGACCGTCTCCCTATTCTTCATGAAGAAACTTCTCCTTCTTGGATGAATGAAGATTGATGTCAACGCAAAATAGAAATGTCACCCAATTCTGCAAGTTAGAAATGTCACCTTGACTGCGGGCCTAGCCCGCAATCCGATCCGGAGCCGAGCAGCTCCCCAATAGCTCGGCGCAGGATCGGGATCGGATTCTTTTTCTACTTATCTCCATGGATGATGTTTCCCGGGTTTTTGTCTTCTTTTGTTTCTCCAGCTCTCTAGCTCCTTATGATCTAGAATGGCTGGCTTTTCATAGATTGTTTCCGACCATTTCTTATATTTCAATTTCACTCCATTGTACTCTATTTCTATTGGCTCTCCTTCTTTTGCATATACGGTGACTTTCGCATGTTGCATACGATTGGGGGTCTTTGTCTCTATCTGGTACAATATCCCTTTGTGTTGCATTGTCAGGTTTTTCGAGAGAGTCCTCTTTTCTTGTCGGCTGAATAGTCTCTGAAGATCGTCTTTCTTTCTTAGCTTTCTATGCGCATCTTCTGGGTTTGCTGCCTCTTTCCCGAATTTTTTATTTATTTCCTCTAGAAATTCAGGAAGATATTTATTCCCTTCTTCTATTGTGTTTATCCCCCTTAGCCTCATCTCTTTTATTAATCGGTCCTGGAATACTCCATTTTTCCTTTCTACTCTCCCTTTAGCCTGTGGGCTGTGCGCGCAGATCAGTTCGATATCAAGGTCTTTCACAACTTGGCCAAAATGGGTAATCCCTACCCTTTTTTGGATCTCTTCTCTGTTCACTCGAAATATGGCATGCTTGTTCACGTACAGCCCCAGGGGCTTCCCATATTTCCCTATGTGCTCTTTAAGCAGCTCTAAATACCCTTCTGTTGTCTCTGTTTTTGCAAATCGGGCCGCTGTTGTTTTGCTTGTGGCATCATCTACAAATTGCAGTAGGGTGCATTTTTCACTTCTCCTTCGAACCAATCATGTGGAGATCCATCTCCCTGGAGTAACTCTCCGAAACGACTCCTTCTTTCCCTTCTCTGGTGTACCTTTTTCTCCTTTTTCCTTTTTACTTCCCATATCCCTGCTTCTATTAACCAGTTTCTAAGGGTCTCTCTCGATATTTTTACTCCCTCATCCTTCTCTAGCTTCTCACTTGCCAGTGTTGGACCAAAATCTGGATATTTTCTTTTAATCACATCTAAGACCTGTTCTTTTTATACCTTGCTCCGTTCTCCGGTTGCTTGTTTTTCCTCTTTTTAGAGAGATTAATCCTTCTTCTCCGCGTTCTTTATACTTTTTTCTTAGTCTTTTAGCTTGCCTCAGGCTTAATCCTAGCTCTTCGCTTCCTTTTTTTATTGTCAAAATTTTCTTATCTATTTGTCTCATCACACTAAGGCGCTCGGCTTCTTTTACCGTCATTTTCAATGTCTCCTTCATAGGGCACCTCCACGGCCTCCAAATCTATCAAAGGTGACATTTCTATTTTGCTCGAGGGTGACATTATCATTTTGCGCTTACAATGAATGAAGATTGATTGATCTTAATCTCCTATTCTTGTAGAATCGCTTCTCTTTGTAACCAAAAAACACTACAACGAGAATCGATTCATGAGATTTTTCACTCTCCTCTTTGCTCTTGCTTCTACAACCCTATTCGCAGCATCAAACGTTGATACTCCAGGTTTGGAGGATCATGAAGTTGAAGCTCTACGTGATTGGATAAACACGAAACGAAAGGTTTCAATAAAAGAACGTGGGGGAAACCTCTCAATCAGTGGAGAGGTCAGAACCGAACTTCAATCAACCAATGAAAAAAAGAATGGTGTGAAGCAAAGAGGCTCTGGTGGAGAGGTGAAGAATACACCGATTAGAGATTGGGATATCGAAGCGAACCTGTTACTAGATTATAGAACAGATCGAACTTGGGCGACCATTAAGCTTCGATTCGATAATGCCGCAGGAACGGAAACGGGAACCTCTGATAAGCTCAAGCTTGATAGGGCTTTCCTTGGTGGGCGTATTGTCAACGCTGATGATTACACGATGGATCTTGAGTTCGGGCGAAGGGGCTTTGGCTATACCTTTGACTCTAAGGTTATGTTTTGCTCAACGATGGACGGGATCCTTTACAAGTATGATCAAGCGCTTGAAACAATTGGAGATCTCTACTTTCATGGCGGTCCTTTCCTTATCAATGAAAACATTGACCAATACGGCTATGTTGGAGAGTGTGGCCTATTAAATGTAGGTCGTACTGGACTGTATACGAAAATTGCTGCTATTTACTGGAATACAAAGCATACCAGTAATAAGCTCCAAAATCGTGCATACCGTTTCTTCCCCATACAGTGGATTTGGGGTTATAAATTTAGACCATTTGGTAAAATTACGACTCTGTATGCTGCTGGGCTTTACAATCCACGTGCTCATGGAACTGCCGTTTCCTATGGAAAGCGTAAGGCATGGGCTTGGTATACGGGCTTTTCTGTTGGAGAGCTCCGTAAACAATGGGATTGGTCCTTTGATATCAACTATCAATGGGTTCAACTCCAAGCAATTCCAGATTTCGACGGTTCAGGAATTGGCCGAGGAAACGCTGCGAAAACAGGACTTTATTCAACAAAATCTAAAGGAGAGGGCTCAGCACTTGTGGCTGGTCAAGGCGTAGGAGCAGGTAACTATAAAGGGTTAGCTGTGGAGTTCCTATACCTCCTGACGAATAATATCACCGTCTATCAAGCTTGGCGTCAATCCGTCAACCAAGACGCGAGTATTAAACCAACCTTCTCCTACAAGCAGTATGAGATTGAGCTGATCTACGGCTTTTAATCTCCTCCTGCAAAGGAGAAACAGCCATCGAACTCAATGTGCCGAAGCCTGCAATTAGGGCGTTTTCTAGCCCTCCTGCTTGTCTTCATTTGCAAGAATCTGCATCTGAAGGCTCGGATCCAAAAGAAGCACTTCATAAACGTAGTGAAGCAGAGAGAGAAAGAGATCGAAGAAGGTCGATAGATGGCGTAGCGCCCTCTTATGTCCTTCTTCACGTAGAGGATTCTGAATCGATCCGATTTACTACAGATGCTGTTGTGAAGGGAGTTAATCGCAAGGAAGGGTTTCCAAAAATTCTGTATGTTCATTTTTTTTCTGGGGAAGGGGCCGTCGAATATATTAGGAAACATGAAGTCGATGTTGTTGTCATGGATCGTGATCTTTCTGGCGGGGGTGGAAAATGGGATGGTTTTGAAACAGCAAAACAGATCATCCACCTTTTTCCTCATCAAATTATTTATTCAGCATCAGGAGATGGTGAGATCGATAATCCAACTGTTTTAAAACGGCCTATCTTCCATGGTCATCTAGGGAAAACAGGGATCCCTGATTTTATCCGAAATCAACTCGAGCGTGTTGTGGTTGCAGAAAGAAAAAAAGAACTCGAGAAATTCTCTTTCATCGAGTGAAATTAAAAGTGAATCTTGTTCGCTTGAAATGTTTTCTATCAATTTGCTCACTCCGTGAAACTTTCTTAATATGAACAAAGACTAGGTCAAAGTCTTTGATTTTTTTCAATTCTTTGAGGAGCTTATTTGACGATTTTTCCTCAAAAAACTTCGGATACGGAAATAGAAGACAGGGAATTTGGTGTGTCTTCTTCTTTGTTTTTTTCAGAAAAGTTTTTAGGGCATCTTCTTTTGGATCCATCACATAAATAAAGTCTACAGAGGAAAATAGGCGGAGAAAAGAATCGACATACCGTTTCTTTGTTCGAGGGACATAGAAATGGAGTTCAGGGTTAAATGCAGCAAGGAGAGCGATATGTACTCCCCGAATTTTCTCCCAAACCAAGACAAATGGGCGCTCTTGTTCCAAGGGTGAATTTTTTATCTCGACTTTGTAAAGCGGTTTGACAAAAACCCGAGCGACATAGTTGAAAAAATATCCTGAAAGGCGTGAGGCTATCGCAAGGACAAGAAGAAAGATCAGGATTCCCGTGATAACGAAACCACTTGCAGCGCTCAGCTCCATTGTTTCACTAAATAGATAGAGAAGGATTGGGGCAACTAAGACACCGCAGAAGCTTAGGAAATTTGCAGCAGCAACAATTTGGCCCCGTCTTTGATGGGGAGCATATCTTTGAATATAGGAGTCAAATGGAACGATGTAGAGCCCTCCAAACAGACCCAAGGCAAACAGAGAGATGAAAATGAAGGTTGGAAAGGCGTAGAATAGACCAAGAAAGAAAAGGATTGCCGATACGATCATTCCTGATAAACAAGCCATCCCTACTTCTGCACGGTTGCGGCAGAGTTTTCCTGCTAAGAGCGCTCCTATAGCAATTCCAACGGCGGTGAGTAAGAATAAATATCCTCCGGCGACCTCCGTATATCCCATCGATTGAACTGCATAAGGAATGACATTGAGTTGGAAATATGCGCCAATAAATAGGAAAGAGGCCGAGCCAAAAATTGCAGCGACTAAGTAAGGGGTTTTAGAAGCAAATTTCAAGTTTTTATAGATTTCATAGAAAAAGAAAGGATTGATCCGCTTTTTAGTATTTTTTGAAAGAGTTTTAGGAATAAAAACAGAGGCAATAAAACCAAGAGCAGCAAGAATGGTTCCAATTCCTGCAGACAGCGGAAAGTTTTTGTTGGTGATTTGTGTTAAAAAGGAAGCAAGAAAGGTCCCAACGATAATTCCAAAATAGGTGAAGGAAGTAATGAGACCGTTTGCTTTTGGAATATGCTCCTCTTTCACAAGCTCTGGGATGATACTGTATTTGGGGGGGCCAAAAACGGCGCTCTGCATCGATAGGAGGAAAAGGAGGGTATAACTTGCCCAATCACTTTTAAAAAGAAAAGCAACCACTCCAAGAGCCATAATGATGACTTCGGTAAATTTTAAGAAGATGATCATCCGTTGTTTGCTAAACTTATCAGCTAAAACACCAGCTCCCGATGAGAAAAGGAGAAATGGTAATACATAGACAATTCCGACCCAAGTCAAAATAATAGGAGAGGCTTCAATCCCTTTGACATCGATAAAAAGAAAAACGATTAAATATTTGAAGAAGTTGTCGTTGACTACCCCCAAAAACTGAGCGATATTAAGAAATTGAATGGCATGCCGCTGATAAAACGACTGTCGTTTCAGGAGACCAAACCGATGGAGGGTATCTTCAATGGTTTGGAAGAACCCTCGTTTTTCATTCTTCTTCTTAAATAAAGCCATACCCATTATCATAACTCTTGAGAAAGGAAAAGAAAAGCTCCATGCGCAAAAAACCTGTTGTTAACCTCAGTCAATCTCTTGAGACGCTCACCAAACTCCTTCGAGATAATCTCTTTAAGAAGCCGCATGCCCCGTTCGAAAAAAAACTCATCATTCTCCCCAACCTGAGTACAAAAAACACCCTAATCTCCTCCTTTTTTGCAGATGGTGGCCTTGATGTTGTAATGGGGCTCGATTTTCTTGAGCTAGGAGAAGGCGTTCAGAAACTCTTCAAACTTTCTACAGGTAAAACGCTAATTTTCCCCCCACTAGATCTATTAACTCTTCAACTCGAAGCATATCTTGAGACCCCTGGTCTTGCCCCAAAACTTGCGATTGAATTTCTCCGCTATGGTAAATTTGGAGGTCCCTTCCTTAAAAAGTGGTCGAACCACTGGCAAAAAGAGATCTGGGATCAAGTATTTTCAAAGTGGAACTATCCCTATGAGCTTTTAGAATCCCCTTTAAAAAAACCGAAGGAAGCGCTCGAGATTCATCTTTTTAATTTTCCGTTCCTTCCAAAGCTATATCACCTTTTTTTCGACCGCATGGCGAAGGATATTCCTGTCACCTATTACCAATTTTCTCCTTGTCGCGAGTTTTGGTCAGATACGGTGACCGATTTTGAGAAGATGCGTCTTTTGGAAAAGGATCAGCAGCTGTCTCTTTATCTTGATCAAGGTCATCCGATCCTTTCAAATTTTGGAAAGATGGGAAGGGAAACTTTCCGCATTTTCGAAGAGGAAGATTTTACACTAGAGGAACACTATGAATCAGTATCCTCCTCTTCTTCGCTTACGTGTCTCCAAAGAGGAGTTCTCAACTTTAAAAAAGAAGAGATCCTAAAAGACGATACCTTCCTTCTTCTTCCTGCCCCCTCAAAATTACGAGAAATTGAGATCCTTTTTGCGAAGCTGATCGCTTCAAATGTAAAGCCGTCTGACATCCAAGTATTTGCTCCGGATATTTCAAAATATGCCCCCGTAATCGAAATGGTGTTTGGCGCCGATGATTCGCCCTTTGAGTTTTCGATCTATGATCTTCCAGAGAATCCACTTCTACAAACATTTTTCGATTTTTTATCCCTCGATCGTTTTAAGCCGAGTGATCTTTTGAAACTTTTTTCAAGCCCTTTCTTTTCATCTTTTGATGCGAAAGAGGTCAAACAGCTTCGTCTATGGATTGAGAAAACGGGAATCAAGTGGGGTGTTGATCCGACGCATCGGAAAAAACTTCTCCCAGAGTTTTTAGATGAATCAAAAAGTGGAACATGGAAAGAAGCGTTTGATGCTCTACTTAAAAACCTTGTTTTCATTCCGGAAAAATCGACTGATTGGGATCTTCCCTATCTAGATTATTCAAATGCCGAACTTTTAGGAAAAGTAATCCGCTTGGTAGAATCTCTCCGAAATGATTTAGATTTTATCATTTCTGCAAAGCTAACAGGAGTTCAGTGGGCAGATCATCTCCTAATCTTGTGGAATCGGTACTTCAGTGCGGAAGAAAAACAGTTTGCCCCCTTCCAAGAGAAAATAATTCTCCTACAAGAAGCGGATGGTCTCTTTACATTCCCAAACATCAAACGTTACCTCTCAAATAGCTTAAAGCAAAAAACGGGGACTCGACTTACAAAAAATCTTGAATCAATCACCTTTCGTTCTTTAAGACCTGGTGTGCTTCGTTCTTCGAAAGTGATTGCGCTCTTAGGGATGAATGAAGGAGACTTTCCCCGTTCCTCTATACCTTCGTCTTTGAACCTTTTGGGGAAAGAAAGTGATTATTGTCCGACGCCACCAGATGAAGATCGTTATCTTTTCTTAGAGCTGTTGATGAATACGAAAGAACATCTTTTCATGACTTACCAAAATATCAGTGAAGAAGATGGAAAGGAGCGCCCTCCTTCGCTTTTGGTTCAGGAAATAAACCCGAAGGTTGAAACGCATCCTCCCTTTCCCTTTCACCACCACTATTTTTCTCAGCCTTCGATTTATCCTCTTCGCCATTATGAAGCTGCACGGATCTTTTATGAAAGTGAAGAAAAACCTCCCTTTATTCCTGAGCTATTGCATCCCAAGCCTCTTCCTGAGCCGTGTTTCGAAAGTTCTGTAACGTTGCAAGAGCTTGCCCGTTTTGCCAAAAATCCCATCCGCTTTTATTTTAATCATACGCTTAATCTTTATCTTCATTTCGATGACAATACAGACGAAGAGTTTTTTCTATCTCCCTTACAAAAGCATAAGTTGATGTTGAATGAAGAAAGCATTTCGCATGCGAAAGAGCGTGGTCAACTTCCACTAGGACGTTTTAAAGAGATTGCGGAGAGAAACATCAAAAAAGAGTGGGAAGGGATCGTTCTTTTCGATACCAAACCGTACCAACTCAAAAACATTGAGGGAACTGTCGAAATTGCCGAGGAAGGATTTCCATTTATGGGAACGGGCAAGCTTCACGATCTATTAAAAGTCTACCCGCTTTACATCGCCCTTTGTGCTGAGAATCCGATGCCCCTTCTCCCCCTTAAAGAGGGAGAGCCACTCAACCTAAAGTCAGATCCAAAGAAGGCTCTAGAAGACTATCTTCACTACTACCGGATTGCTTGCCAAACCCCTTCGCCTCTCCACCCTCTCTTTGCTGGCGCTCTTTTACAAAAAGATGGGGAAGCTCTAGCGAGCCGCATCAAAAACACCTCGATCGATATCTATACCACAACCCTTTTCAAAGATCCCAATACTTATGATGCTGAAGTGATTTTTGAGACTTGGTCTCCTCTTCTTCGTAAAACGTTTGAACCTTTACTGGAGATGATCACATGAAGACTTTTGATGTTCTTGATCCCCATACAACTCTCCTGGGTCATCATCTTCTTGAAGCTTCTGCGGGAACAGGGAAAACATTTGCGATCGAACACATCACCGCTCGTCTTATTCAAGAGCAAGATTTTTCCATTGATGAGATCCTCATCGTGACCTTTACTCGCGCCGCAACAAGAGAACTTAAATCGCGCATTAGGAATACACTGAAAAGTCAATCATCCTCATTTCAAATCGATCGAGCCTTGGCCTTGATTGATCAGGCTCAGATCTACACCATTCATGGGTTTTGTCACCGGATGCTCACAGAATATGCCTATGAAGCAGGATTAGGATTTGGACTTCTTTCTGAGGAAGAGTCAGATTACCGCGCCATTCTACAGGATCACATTTCCGACTTTTTAAGAACTTCACTTAAAGCTACTGACTATAGTACCGCTCAACTGGCTGCTCTTCCTGCAGATAAAGAACGTCTCACAAAAAAACTCCTAAGCCTTGTGGAAAAAGAAGGAGAATTTCCTAACGCGCCTTCTTTTGAAGAAGCCTACAAGAGTTACCTCTCTGCGCGCAGAGATCTCCCTTCAATCACCCTTGAGCAACTTGAATTTAACAAAATAAAAGATACCCATGGTGAGTTGAAAGAGCCTTATGCAACGCAGTTTTTCCTTTTGCAGAAAGAGAACCTCACACTTGAAGAGTTTGAAAAGCTCACTGCAGAGCCCTCCTTTTTAGAAAAGGTAATACCGGACAATCTTGCGAAAAAAGCAACACTCGATCCTACACCGCTTTACAATTTTTCTAATGCACTCTTGCCGATTCTACAGCCCCAGACTTCGTCCCTGTGCACACTCATCCGAATGGCTCGTTCTATTCGAGATTCTGCACGGAAAGCCCTCGAAGAAAAAGAGATTCTCTCTCCCAATGATATCCTTAAAAGGATGGAAGAGTGTCTTGCCCTCCCGCAGTTTCGGCAAAAGGTTAGAGCGAGATACCGCGCTGCTATCATCGATGAGTTTCAGGATACCGATCCGATCCAGTGGAATATTTTTAAGACCTTATTTATTGAGGATCCCATTCCTGCTCTTTACCTTGTTGGAGATCCTAAACAATCGATCTACTCGTTTCGCTCAGCAGATATCTATACTTATCTCTCAGCTCAAGAGGTTGTTTCGAAGAAAGCACATCTTGATACAAACTACCGTTCTGATCCTCATCTTATTCAAGAGCTCAACACTCTTTTCTCGCAAAACAGAGAGTTTCTTTCTCTTCCAGATGCCCCACTTCCCTTCCACCCTGTGAACCATCCCGATACAGAAAATCACCCCTTTCAAGATGGAAAAAAACCCATCCATTATTTTATTTATGAAGCAGAGAAAAAGCGGGAACGGTCTTGGCCTTCTCCAGCGATAGAGCAAAACGTTTTCTATCCCTTCATTGCTGAAGAAATTCAATCACTCATCAAACAAGGGTTCACCTATTCTGATTTTGCGGTACTTGTCAAAGATCGTTATCAAGGAGCCCGCTTGAAAACCTTTCTTGAATCCCAAAACATCCCAACGAATTCCAAGAGTACTGATTCTCTAGCTGCTGGTCCGATGTTTCAGCTTGTCCGCTCCCTTCTTGAGGCACTCATCCAGCCAAATGAGATCACGATAAAGCGGTTTCTCTTTCCTCAGACCACACATAGCGAACTTAAGGAAAACGAAACGCTGATTACAGAAACGCTGGCGAATTTTTCCCGTCCTCAAACCCTTCAAGAAGCACTGCGATCCCTCTATACTCCTCCAGACCTTGATACCTATAGCGATTACCTTCAACTTTCAGAACTCCTCCTCTCTCATCAAGGGGAAACGGGGGCAACCCTTTCTGAGCTTCTTGACTTTCTCCTAACTTTAAAAGATGAGCCTCAGCGTCCTCTCTCAGATCCGAACTCTGTGACCATTATGACGATCCATATGAGTAAAGGGCTCGAGTTTAACATTGTCTTTGCCCTAGGTCTTGTGAATCGGTATACCGGAAGGGAAGAATTTGTCCGGCACCAAAAGGAATGGCTCCTCTTTGATCCCGACCATGCAAAATGTCAAGCAGCTTTACAAAATCAGGAAGGAGAAAAACTTCGCCAACTTTATGTAGCACTGACCCGGGCAAAACATCGCCTCTATATCCCTCTTCTTTATGATACGACCCATTCTTCGATTCCCCTCGGACAAGCCTCACCCCTCGAACTCTTCAAGCCCACACCAACCGATGCAACTTACCTTACTCCAAAAATACTTCCTTCTCCGAAAGCCGAATCGCCCCTTCTCCATCCTCCTAAGCCGCCTCAAAAACTGTTCAAGCCTCATTATCTTCACTCTTATTCCTCCCTTGCTAAGACTCATCATGTTCCTCAACCCGAACTGACGTCAGAACTTCCCAAAGGGCCTGAGACTGGAATCCTCCTTCACGCGCTCCTTGAAACCATTCTTCGCGATCCCTCCACTCATATTCCCACTCTTTTGAAACAAAAACTCCCAGCTCATTTCCCCTACGATCTGACCCTTAATCTCATTAACCATGCCCTCCATACTCCACTTTTACCACATAGCTTCACACTTCTTGATGCAACTCACTTTTATCCTGAAGTGGAGTTCTTTTACTCAGACCCTCCCCATACAATCAAAGGATTTATCGATCTGATTTTCACCTATAACAACGAATATTATCTTCTTGATTGGAAGACGAATCTTCTTCCTGACTACGACCCTGCCACCCTCCAGCAGACTATGATCGAGCATGACTATACCCTTCAGGCCTCTCTCTATCACACGGCGCTCTCCCGCTATCTCAAGGACAAGCCTATTGCTGGCACCTATTACATCTTCCTCCGTGGCCTACCCGCGCAAGGAATCCATTTCATCAACGGATCTGGAGCTTGAACTCAATCAGCGAACGATCTTCCACAACATTTAACTTCTCTTGAAGATCGTCAAAGCCCTCTTTCGGCAACTTCCGCTTTTCAATCAGTCTCTTTTCTGTTCCTGTGAAGTAGTGATTCACACGACAGACAGAATAAGGAACATCACGACTCTGATAACTTCCTTTATTCAAATAGGCGTTGTGAATCAGACAGATGTCTACAGCCTCCGGACGATATAAACACTTTGTATTCCGATGCTCGACATAATTGTCATCGGCTCGATAAGTCAACGTCTCAGTAAGCGATTGTCCTTCCTTTAAATCCCAGACATGGGCAGGGAAATTGCATGAAGAAATTTCTTAACACTCCATGCTTAAAACATTTAGCATATAACTCTTATCCCAGCCAGCTTTAGACCTTTTATTTTTGATACCTGCCTTGGTCTTTTTATCAGCCTTTAGTAAATTCAGCGTAGCCCTTCGAATAACAGAAAAATTCTCAGCTCCATTGTCCTTACGCACCTTGCAACCGTCCTCTCTATACGAAACATCGAGTTGCCAGTGAAGCTTATTCTCTACAGACCAATGACTTCTAATACCCCTACTTATCTTCCAAGCATCTGCCGGCAAACTTGAGATATAATATCTGAACTCTGTCGTCTCCTTTCCTTTTATTGTCCGTTTGCTCTTTAGACAACTTATACTATTCAAATCTTTCCAGTCAGCTTTTTGTGATAACCAACTCAATTCTTCTGTAGTCCAAACCTCCCGTATTTCATGACGTCCTCGAGATTTCTCTTCGCTGGTGTAGTGGTCACATTCTGCTTCATCTGGTGAGACTTCTAAAGCTTGACTGAAAAAGTTTTCCACCTCAGCATGAAGATTACCTTGATTACCCTTCAGTGCCAAAATATAGTCTCCTCCCTTATTTCGAATTTTGGAGGCTATTTCTTTCTGACACCCCGCTGCATCAATTGTCACAACAGCTTTTTGGATATCCAATAAATCAATCAACAAGGGAAATGTTGTAATTTCGTTTGATTTTGTCTCTGTTGCTAATTGACCCAAAACCATGTCATTTTCTACAGAAAATGCGCTCACGAGATGAATAGCTTTTTCTTCACCACTACCTGAGTTACAAATTCTTTTCCCATCTAGAGCAATAACCCCTCCAACAACTTTAGCAACCTTCTGGGTCCAGCTAATAAAACATCGCTCAAACGAATTTGGATCAACGAAACGAAAGAAGCGGCTAAATGTATCATGGGATGGAATTCCATCAAGACAGATCCCTCGATCTTGTAACCAAATGAGATTAGCTTCTCCCCAAAAACTAACCTCTACCCAATCATCGGCTCCACATAAGACAGCAAGTATTGCTACAGTGATAATGTCAAAAAGAGAATAAACCTGATTCCTGTGCTTCCTTGGATCGGGTAAAACTGAAAAACTGCACATGACCGATGTTTCTTGAAAATTCTGAGACACCATCATAAACCTCCTTGGTTAGGAGGTAAAGTTTTTAAAATTTAACTTAAAATATCAAATCTTTTCTTCATGCAATTTCCCTGCAGACATGGGAGGTTCCATATATGAGCCAATGGACCTTTAAACACCCCACTGGCTTTACAAAGTGGAATGGATTTTTCAAAAACTTATTCAGCCTCGGTCTTGATGCTTCCCTTAGCATCTTTCGGAACCCCTTGACGCCGCCCGGTGGCACCAAAAACTCGTCAATGTCATGGACCGCAAGCCATCGAACCTTTCCCCGAGCTCTATCACGACAACATTCTGTATAAGCTCCAATCTGATACCGATCCCAAGGGAACTTGCAGATCCCTTCCACATCAATCGCATGCTCATCCCGCGACTCCCAATCAATTAACTCGACAAGTCCACTTCCAATATAAGGTGCCAGCACCTCTAAATACCCATCACTGCTGTCATTGTTGTACAAATAAAATTTGCTGACCCCTAAAAGATCATGATGATAATCAATCCACTCCTTTAGAAACGGCGCTTCATTTTTGAAAATCGCGCAAACCGCTAGCTCATGCTCATAATCACGAAATATCCCATCACATTGTCTGACATAACTCCATCCCAAAACCCCAATCACACTCAAAATCAAAAGCAATTTCTTCATTATAGCTCCAATCCAAACATAAACCACCCCAGTCTACCATATTTTCCTGTAAAGCAACAGAGCTAAGTGATTATTTTGAACAAGAAATACTTTGATTTATCAACGGTGGGATCTCTTCGACACAGTCTGTTAGAATAAGATGATTCAAGAGCTCTTTGGGGGCAAGGTCCCCATCAAAGACGTTGTCCTTCATCCATTTCATCAACCCTTTCCAAAACTCTCTTCCAATAAAATAGCAGGGTAAGGTAGGGATTTGCTGAGCACGCATAGCGATCAGCACCTCAAAAACTTCGTCAAGGGTCCCTAGTCCCCCTGGAAAGACAATGACACTTTTAATATGTTTCAAGAAGGTCGCTTTGCGTGAAAAAAAACTTGTGAATTCTAGGGCTCTTCCCTCGTCAATAAAGGGATTTTGTTTTTCGTAATTTTGGAGTTTGAGGCAAAGTCCTACAGAAGAGCCGTTACCTTCTTGAGCACCGCGGTTAGCTGCCTCCATAATGCCGCCTCCGCCACCTGTTACAATAGAACATCCAGATTGAGAAAGTTGTAAAGCAAGGTTGTAAGCCTGCTGATAGTATTGGTGATCGGGTTTGAGATCTCCAGAACCAAATATGGCAACGTAAGGACCTGCTTCTCCAAGAGTTTTTTCAGCGCGTAAAATTTCTTCTGCTATCGTGTGAGCATCCATTAGTTTAACGCTTTTTCTATCGAATGTTTGGCTTCATTCTTTTTCGTTTTCTTCCAAAACGCCTGGTGAAGATCAATCTCGAGTTTTCCCGCAAGTTGAACCAAATAGGAAAGAACGTCTGCCATCTCTTCTTCGATCTGTTCTTTTGTATCGGGAATATTTGTTACTTCCCAAGACTCCTTTTCAGAAAGCCACTGAAATAATTCTACCAGCTCAGCAACTTCTACAGAAAGAGCCATAGAAAGGTTTTTTGGGGTGCGGTATTTGTCCCACTTACGATCATCGATAAATTGATCTAGATACTCTTTCATTTCTTGAAAGACTTCATGTTGTTTGGTCATGATGACTCCTTGGGGAAAAGGAAGGTTTATTTAAAGTTATCACAAGAAGAAAAGCAATGATGCTCAGGGGAATCAGAATTGTACTTGTGTTCGTAATCGCGACCAAGCTTAAGAAAAGAGGGCCAGAAAGCTCTGTTAGCGATCGAACAGACTCTAGAACGCCATAGACAGTTCCTTGTTCGTGGACAGCTGCTTGATTTCCATAGTAAGCGTAAATTAGTGGAAGGGCAATCCCTCCAATAATCGTCATATGCATAAAGGTCGTTGAATTTATTTGTTTTCCCAATATCACATAGAATAGAAAATCAAAAATAAACAACAAAACAATCCCTAAAAAGAGAGGAGGGATTGCTTTTTCAGGCTTGAATAAGTAGGCCCGGCACATGATCGCACCTGCTAAAAATGAAAGGCCAATAATCAAGAAGAAATACTGTAACAGCTTTTCTAGAGCAAGGTGTCCCTCGGCAAAGTATGTTAAAATCCACCAACCACTGTTGATGATAAAGAACGAAACGATCAGTCGAATAGAAGGACCGTTGATAAATTTCTCTTTCAACTTTGGAAATGATTGTAAAGCGACTTTACGGCTTTCGCGATCTCTTTTATCCTTAAAAAAGATGAGGCAGAGGAAGAAAGTAACGATTCCTATTGAATAAATTGAGACAAATGAGCTTCTGATGAATAAGTTATAATCAAAAGACAACATAATATAGGGGAGAGGGAGAATAAGAAACGTATTAATAATGTTAGGTTCCATATTGTGGTGGACCTGGACATCGCAATAGGCTGCCCGAGCAACTGGGGCCAAATTCCCGAAGACTCCACTCAATAAAATGGCATACCAAAAAAAACCCATTTTAAGAAGAGGGAGTGTCAGCATTGACAAACCTAATCCTAAAAGAAGAATTTTCTTCCGACAAAAACGATCGGACAGCAATCCAAAAAAAGTCGAGAAAACGACTTGCAATGCAACCCAAACCGCAGAAATGACTTCTACATCTGTTTGGGCATATTTTAGCTGCGTCAAAAAATAGATCTTATGCAGCCCATCTACAAGAATGGCAAGAAGGGGAATCCAACTATAATTATTTAAGACCTGTTGACGGAATAGGCCTAACTCTAGCCTTATATTTTTTGTGTTCATTGTGCGATCCTCAAATACCCTTGTCGCATCATGTCACTATCTAAAAGCCCCTTCCCTTCTCTTAGTATAGCTCTTCCCACAATTGTTGATGAATTCGTTTAATGTTTCCAAGCTTTTTCTCAAATCCCAGATACAAAGAAGCTTTTCATGGACCCCCTCTTCATGAAGATTTGGAAGCCTTGCCACCTCTTCGAACCCGATGGTCTCAAAGAACCCCATATGTTCCTCTTTCTTTTCAGAAAGTGTTGCAAACAGGGATTTTGCTCCTTGTTTCAGCGCCTCTTCTACTCCCTCGCGAAATAAAAAAGCGCTATGAAGTCCCTTCCACTTGATTGAATCAGAGAAAATTAAAAAGGTCTTTACCTCCATTGCCTCTCGGATCCCATATGACTTCCGTTCATCACTAAGTCCTTTCTTAAACACTAATAAGCCAACCATTTCCTTGCCATCGTAAAGAACCCTTGCATTCCGGTCCGTTCCTTCCGAAATTTTTCTCAGAAACACATCCTGATTTCCATAAATTGGCTCAACAACCTCACGAAACCGCTTCTCGAATTTCCTCTTCTCAAGCTCCCCACACTCCTTCAAATCACGAATCCCCAAATCCCCAAAAGATAGCTTGCCCATAAATCTCAGTTCTCCGAAATAAAAAAAAATTTGAACCAATCATCATAGGAGGAAAAAACAAATAAAGGCAATGTTCTGAGAATACAAAGAGTTATTCCTGTTCCTTATTTGAAGAAGGGATAAGGCTCAAGCTGGAAGGGATCTATGGTGGGGCGCGTGAGACTCTGTTGATGAAGAAGGCCGAGAGATAAGAGAGAGGGCATAGGGGCAGCGGGAGGCTTTGGGGCTGCTGTAGAGGTCGGTGGAAGGGGAGCGGTTCCTGAGAAATGCTCTAATGGAACGAGGGTTTAGATAATGGCAAATTTGTAGGGTACACTTTGTTATTTTGAAAAAATCATAAGTACAGTTTATGGCTAAAGCTAGAAGCACTACCTTGGAACAAAAGAGATTTAGAATGGCATTTTTCCTGCAAAATCATTCATAAATCATTGGTTTATAGTCGTATAAATGTTGTTTTTTGAACATTGTTTCCCCCGATTTTAATTGCGCAAGATTAAAATAGATTAAATAAATAAACAATATTTTTTAATGATATCAAAAAAACATAGATATCAATATAATCCGACTTATTCAAAACAAAATCTATTTTTTTGATTACAAACAATTTTTTGGGGGACAGATGTCTGAAATTACATTAGGTACAAATCATGAAACCGGTTCTTACAATGGAGTTGAAGAGCAGGTCAATGAGAGAAAAGTTGAAGAGAGGCTTGAGAGGCTGAGGGAAAAACTTATTTTTAACGAGCCGGATGCTCTTACTGTTTTTCACGAAGCTCGCAACCTTGTACATAAAGCTGCACAAAGTGAGCTCAATTCAATTGAGAGAAAAACCAACGCTCTTTTCTTTATGAAAAAGCTTTTGGAAGAAGAGGTTGGCTATACCTTTTTGATGCCTAAGTTCAACGAAGATTTTACGATTTTTCTTAACCTTTTGAAGAGAGCTGTGAATAGTAGAGCAGTTTCTCCTAAAGTGGTGGATGAGATGTTTTACTCCCTCATCTGTCATGGGTATCTTCGTGAGCCTGCGTTTAATGAAAGGTTGCTTTCTTATATCTCTAACCAAGACATCCGTCTGTTAGCAAGGATGGAAGCCTTAAATAGTAGCCTTCTCAAGCAAGCCACGCAGAGGTCCCTTGCAACCTTCGACCGTATTGCCATCGATGTTCAAGCAACAAAAGACCCAGCAGTTTATCTACGGTTTTATGAAATGTCTAAAACGATGAGTTCACATAGACCAATGAATGCAAGCCAATTAATGGCAAAAACAAAGGTTCTAGCAAGAGCATTACCTGCAGAATTGCGTGTAAAGGCTTTTGAAGCAATTCTCGAAGTCGAAATGAACGATCGACTTGCCACAGCTGCACAAACACGTGCTGAACTTCAGTCATATAAATCTGCTAAATAAGGAGTTTTTTTATGGAATTTATTAATCCTGGATTTGAAAGTTTTCAAAACCTTTCTAATGAAATTGAATACTTTGAATACATAACTAATGAATATGAAAGAACTGTAGATCTTTCAGATTCACAGATCAATATTAACATTACTCAGTCTAATGCACCAAAAATTCATGATGCGGCAATGAGCATTTTAGCAACGACCAAAAGCATGAGAACAAGAATCGTTGATACTGTTAAGACGATGAAACAACAGATAAAGGATAATAACGCTTCTTCATTGTTAAGCAGGCTAGAAAAAGTGGAGAAAAAATTCATGGGATTGTTGGATCGTATGGAGTCTAATATGAATACCATGATTAATCGATCAGCGTCCGTAATTCAGGGCAGTGTTAATGCTGCATAGTCATAGTCGAACTTATTACTAAATAAAAAGGCGTCCCTTCAAAGGACGCCTTTTTGACGTGTTTGTAGAGACCATCGAGCATCCCAATAGTATCAATGATCAATTTTTTTATCGGAAAAAGGGATGCGGCGCACCGACCAGACTGTTTCTTCGATGAAGATGATGATCAGAAAGGTGAGTACTGCTGCTGCAATACTGATCGTAAAGGAGTGAACCACTTCTCGTGTGAGCAAGTATAAAACAAACGAGGTGACACATCCTACGGCCCAGCAGAAGATGTTGATTTGCTTCTCGAAAATTCGATGGCGATGGGTGATGATCGTTCGGGCAAGATATCCTGCAACAAGAATGATCCCAAGGCTCCCGATAAAGTTATTCGTCACCGTCTGGATTGCCCCAATGAGTGCATTACTCTTGAAGAAGTTCAACGCCAAGATCCCCAAGATTCCAATGAGGGCATACCCTCGCGCATCGGTGATATTTGGCACCACAATCTCCAGTGCCGCAGAGGCAAAGTAGATATTCACGATATTCACACAAAATGTTGCCAGCGCTACAAAGCCCAGTACGATCACCAGATTGGCAGTCCAACCTTCACTCAGCGAAAAAGGGGCAAAAATCCCTCCTTGATTCGGAGCGACCTGGAACCAAATCGTTGCTATCTCAAACCCAATCACAAAAAGGGTCATCAACGTTAACGCAAAAATCCCATCTGCTTTCGACCGCGCATGTCTGAAAAACGTTGGTAAATTGATGATCCCCGGAAAAATAATCACAATAGACAAAATGATTCCCTGAATCGATACCCCCCACTTAATCTCAGAGAACGGCACCGTCCGATTAAACACCGCATAAAGCGTAAACAAAACCAACAACGGAAAAATTGCTGTACACGCCCACTTGATCGCTTTGATCCCGAGCGTTGACACCCCAATCATGATGAATGCCATCACTATCGAAACAATCAGCCGAATCGTCTTCGTCCACCCCGGTACCTGCGCCAACAGCTCATTTGTAAAATCCATCTGCGCATTAATCTGTGTTGGGAACCAAGACAGAAAAGCCACCATTACGACAAGAGCAGCCACGAATGCAATCGGCCTCCCAAGGTAAGAAAGAACGTTTTCAATCGCATGTTTTGCATCCCCTTTCCCCTTGTACGTCATCGAGAACATCGAGAGACCAATGATCCATAACACCAGGTTCCCAATGCAAATAGAAGTGATAGCCACACCAGCTCCGTAGGTTGTCGCAATCTGCTTTCCCACGAGCATGACATAGAGTCCCATAGCAGAAGCCTGTATACAGGCTAATTGCCAAAAGTTCTGATTGGTATCTTTTAACATTCTAAGTTGCCCAAAACCTTAAGGTAAGAATACTCTACAGATAAAAAAAATGTTGATTTCAGGCTAGCGTTAAGTTTGTGCTCCCATGACTGAAGGAGAAGGGAGATAACAATTTGGAATATTTCCAGAACGGGGGTTGTTATATGCATGAACTAACGATTCCCTATTCGATAAGAAGATATGAGAAAGACAAAACATAGAAGGATCGCTTGCAGAAAAGCCAGGAATCCCTTTCAGCTTTTCGAAGATTTCAAGAATAGCACTCTCTGACGGTTGTATTCGTGAAGAGTCAAATTCTGGATCGTCTCTAACTTCGGGAAATTCTGGATAATGGAGATCGCAAGCCAAGACTAAAGCAGGCAATTGATAGATCCATGGCTCCAACCTTATCTCTAATTGCTTCATCGTGAGATTTTCATTGAGGGAATAACCTCCTAATACAAAAATTGGCTCATCCAGTTCGCAATTCAGTTCACAATCAACTGGAATGAAGTTGCTTTCGCTACTTCTAAATAAACGGACATAGCGTCCCATAACGATCATATTACTTGGTTCAATAAGATCGCACACAAGAGCAATAGTAGCATTTATTGTCGATAAATAGTGAAGGCAAGCCTGCATTGAAAATAAAGCAGATGCATATTTGACGCCCCGTTTATCGGTCCTAATATGAGTCTCTTTCAGATATTTGCTCCAGTCCTGCAATCTAGTATTCGATATCCAAGGCATTCCTTCATGAAACGCCCCTATATTGCGATAGTTTTCTGCCACAAAAACAGAGACTGTCTTTTGCAGTCTCTTCACTAGTAAACGGCAAAAGCCGATTCCAACTGAGCCCTTAGATTTGAGTTTTTGGGGGGAGGTGCGGCGCCCTCTCTTGGGGTCGAGGTCGATGATCAGGGCGAGGACATAGACGCTCGTGAGGTCAATGAGGGCGGTTGGAAGGAGATCAATGAGCTCATGGGAGGAGGCTTCATTGACAAGATATGTGAGGTGATCGATCTCTGGAAGCAGGGTGAGGATGAGCCGCCTGACAAGGACCGATAGCCCATGGCAGCAGTTCGAAGTGGTCTGCCCATCAAAGGCAGTATAGGAGCGGCTCTGTAATGCTTGAAGGGTTTCCAGAACCATTCGCTGGAAGAATTGGTGATGCTCATGAGTTTTCAATGACGAGCGCCAAATGGAGCGGGTGATCTCATCCGTGTATGGGATAGGAGGTGAGAGGGTGTTTTTTAATTTAACTGTCATTTGATGAAGAGGCTTAATTTTTTAAAAATTTTAAGCGGGGAGTGAATTAAAAGCAATTGTAAATAAAAAATTAACTCATGTTAATTTTTCTTTCTTTAACCTAGAATTCATTTTAGGTGTTGTTGAAAAATGACTTGTTGTTTAGTCTTTTTTTAAAGGGACCTAAAATGCCAGGTGGTTTATGAAGAATGTTCTTTTGCTAGTGTTGCTTGTTGGCTCGTTGTTTGCTAAAAATGTTGAGCACTCTGCGGAAAATCAAGTGAGTCAGGATTACTCTCAAGCCGAATCAGAGAATGGGCTTTACCCCCTTACATATGAAGATCTAGAAATTTCCAGAGATGGGATATTTTTAAACCTTCACGGGCGATCAATACAACTTAGGGGGGTTCTCCAAGATAGCGATGGGAACTTGTTCGGTACAACAAGCGATTGGAGTATTACGTGGAAATGTCCAAAGTGCAAGTACCAAAATAGCCCAATTAGGAATACTTGTGCAGGATGTGGTTATAGACCTAACGCGGGATAGAGATGAAAAAAGGTCTTCTTGCGTTCTTTGTTCTTTTTCTCCTTTTTGTGTCATGTACTAAAAAAGAGGGAGAGTCTTTTGTATTCGAGTCTGCTAGCGAAAGAGAAGGGGTAGAGAAGTTTTTAAGGCATCTCTTGTTTTGGGAAAGGGGAGTCTACACCTTATTGGGAAGTAAACCGATAACGATTTTTGATATCTTTGAAGAGGACGCTTCAATTCATCCATCTTTTGATACTTCTCTCAATCCTGATGTCAGATTCTATTTTAACAAAGACTCTGAAGAAGATCTAAAATTCTATAATTCCTTAGGAGCAAGGGTAAAAAAGAATGCCGTTGTTCTATCTGACCGCGATTACATCTTAGACGGAATGACTCTCATGTCTAAATGGGAAAAGTTCAGCTCCAAATATCAGATTTCTCCCAACTACCTCCTCATCAAGGTTAAATATTCTGAAGAAGAGATGAAAGATCTCGCCCCAAGCTGTAAAGAAGCCTATCATGTTCTTTTTGTAAATGTTCTAAAAACTGTTTGTCTTCTTAGTGATCATCGTGAATTATTTGCAAAACATCTAGGAGACCATTTTAACCCACTGGAAGAAGTTCTTAAGATTGGTGACCCAAGTTCTTCTATATGGGAGTGCCTGTTTCCTGCAGATCCTACAAACCTCTATCAAGAAATAGGGTTGTTGCTCGGATATGGGAAAGAAGATGCCCAAATTTTTCATTTGAAAAATAGCCAACCAAAACCTGATACAACAGCGCTTCTACAAAAAATCTACGAGAATTCGACGGATGATCTGGAACAGGTTTTCAAGAAGCCATATCCTCTCTCCTCAAAAAACTTTCCTCTTCCAGTTTTTATGAGCTATTCTCCTCTGGACCCTATCAGGCAAAAGTACGAAAATGAAAGAAAGGAAATTATGGAGTTTTACTCGAACCAAGATTTTCTAGAGCTTACTCTGGGCATTCTAACCACCTCTCCTTGATCAGGTTGGCGATACGGTCTGCCCATCAAAGGCCGTGTAGGAGCGGCTCTGTAATGCTTGAGGGGTTTCCCCAGAACCATTCGCTGGAAGAACAGGTGTTGCTCATGAGTCTTCAATGAAGAGCTCCAAATGGAGCGGGTGATCTCATCCGAATACGGGATAGGAAGTGAGAGATTATTTATTAATTTTACTGTCATTTGATAAAGAGACTTAATTTTTCAAAAGTTTTAAGCGGAGAATGAATTAATGGTAATTGTAAATAAAAATTAACTCATGTTAATTTTTCGTTCTTTTATGTCACGAATAAACGCAAGAATGAATAAAGCGCTTACAAGAAGGATAATGAAGGAGAGCCATAGCGCATAGGTAAATGAAACGGAGGTTGTCATTCCTATGTATTTTACGCTGACGAATGCGGCCAGAGTATCGTATGTGTCAAGAAATCCATAGATTTTTCCTTGTTCATCTTTGCGACGAATTTGAGATAGAATAGAAAAAAGACTGGGTGTTAATAAAGCAAAGCCAATTGAGAAAAACGCAAAGGTTCCGTCTAAAACATAGGTGTTATTGATTCCGGATGAGTAAAGAATGGCAGTAAGAAGAATCGATATCAGAGCAATGGTAATCCCTGCGTTTAAGCATCGAGCATCAGAGACATTTTTTCTTTTTAGTAGGTAAAGGATAAACGTTCCGAAGTAGTAGCTAAGCCCGATTTTCAAGGCAAGATTGGAGTAAAACGAATTAACCCCAAGAACCTCTCCTCGGAGTAGAATTTGGTAGAAAGAGATTTCACTCGTTAGGTACCCAAAAAGAGCCAACATTGCTGAGACGCCAATACTGAATAAACCAATGGCGATGAGATCTTTCCTTAGAAAGGAGAAAAACTTTCCGAAACTAGCAGTGTTATTTTGAAATTTGAAATTATCAAATTCCTTCTCTCTGAAGGAACGGATCACGATGACTGTGCAGAGGATGGCTAGGAGGGTGGCTGTTTGTGGAAGTTGTTCAAAGGAATGGAGATAAATTGATACCAGAATACCTAGAGAATAGGCGCAGATTGCAATTGCTAAATAAAGGGTAAACTTCCTTGATGGAACAATTGTTGCTAATGAAGCTAAAGCAACGGGTGTGACATTTCCTCCAATTCCCTTGAAGGCTAAGGCGGTATAGATTACCCAGTTGCTGCTAAAGCTATGATAGCAAGAAATTACAATAGCACTAATTGAAAGACAAGCAAGGGCAAAGATCATGGTTTTTCGGCGACAATGGAAGTCTGACCAAGTTGCAAGGATCAGGGCAAATGGCATCGAAGTGAGAAGGTAGGCATGGGTAATATTTCCAAAGGAAAACTTAATCGGAGCAATGATTTCCAAGATGACACTATCAACTGTTTGATCAGCAATAATTGCGAGCAAAACAATAAAAAAAATCTTTTTAATGTTTTTTAAATTAACTGGTGCTGTATGTGTTTCACTCATAGTGTCTCTATTGAGGCATTTTGCATGGGTTTTTGAGGAAGTCAAGCAAATATGATTTAAATTTTGATTATTATAGAATAGTGATTAAAATTAAAGATGTTATGTTTCCAAAAACATTATAATTGACACTTTCTTATTTTAAGACTAAGCTATGTGGGCAAAATCAGGGTTAGTAAGGGAGAATTATGAAGAAAAAGATCACAAAAATCACTCGTAATAAGTCGATTATGAATGAATTAAATATTACGCATTCGCAGAAATGGAGTAAGTTAGAGACTGCATGTGTGGCATATAAAAAAAAGTTCAGGGAGCTGGGAGATGTTCCTGGAGTGACTGTTGAGGCACTTGAACAGATCTTGGAAGAAATGACAAGGTTCCCTATGGGGCGTCACATTTTGATGACAGGGGGAGCAAACGGGATCTGGACAGACTATATGATTTCCTTTCCTTGGGTTCAAAAAGATGTTGCAAGCAAAATGCTGACAATGAATCGTCTGGAATATTTTATCATTTTCGAGTGTTTATCTGTTGTGGCTCAAAGAGAGTTATTCCTTCTTTCTCAAAAAGAAGCGCAGAAGCACCTTAAAGAGGGTTGTCGGTTAGTATCTCTTCCTTGTGGCGTGATGAGAGATCTTCTGGAGTTGGATTTTTCTGGAATATCTGAGTACTCATTGATTGGAGTTGATTTAGATTTAGAGTCAATTCAGGCTGCTCACAAGTTGGCTTTCAAAGAAGAGATAAAAAATGTTCAATTTTTCCAGGATGATGCTTGGAAATTTGAAGCTGATAAGTCAGTCGACTTTATCAATAGCATTGGGTTGAATGTTTACGAAAGTGATCGTGAGAGGGTCATAGAGCTTTATCGACAATTTGCTAAATCGCTCAAGAAAGATGGAGTATTATTCACGGGAGTTTTGACTTATCCTCCTGGATGGGGACAGGAGAGTGACTGGATCCTAGAGAATATTCCTGAAGGTCATTATGAGATGGATAAAATTGTAATTGATGATGTGTTAGATCTTCAGTGGCAGAACTATAGAACTCTTGAGGAAATTAAAGAAGATTTTTTGCAGGCTGGGTTTTCTAAAGTTAAGATTATTCCTGATCGTTATTGTGTTTTCCCAGCAGTTATTGCAACAAAATAGAGGAGGGGGTCATGGAGAAAATAAAGAATTCTGAGGAACAAAAATACTGGAAGTTTTTGACAGTTGGGTTTGCTTGCCATAGTCTATGTCTTCTAGAGCAAGCAGGTATTCTTTCCAGTCTGTTAGAAAAAGGTTCTTATGGGGAAGAGGAGATCGATAAAGCACCCAATCCCCCGCTGCTTCGCTCGGCACTTGTTACATTAGTTGATGCAGGTATTTTAAAGTGGGAAGATGAGACTTTTTTACTTACAGACTTTGGTCGGTATCTAGGGGAAAACATTGGAACGTTTCTGATCACATTTGTTGGGTATCGCAA
Organism: Chlamydiales bacterium; assembly: GCA_024233515.1. Classification (GTDB taxonomy): domain Bacteria; phylum Chlamydiota; class Chlamydiia; order Chlamydiales; family Simkaniaceae; genus Neptunichlamydia. Next base: position 305,291 of record JACKPO010000001.1, on the reverse strand, counting down.
GCTGCTGGCCAAACAAGAAGTTTTACTGAACCATCCTAAGCAATGGGATGATTCTGAAATAGATTATCAGAGTGTTGCGGTCTCTTCGATTAATTTTGGACATCGTTTTGTTGACCCTATTCTTATCGAAATTGTGAAAGAGATGCATCCCAAAGGGACAATTTGTGATTTAGGATGCGGGACAGCTGAAAAGTTAGTCAATCTCTGTGCTGCTGCTCAGACGAGTGGACTAGGATTTGAAAAAGATCAAAAAGTTGTAAAGAAAAGTAAAGCATTTACTAAAGGGCATCCAGAAGTAGAGGTAATTGAAGCAGATATCACAAAGCTTAAGGGGATTTGGGAAGATGTCGAAATCGGCTTTATTGGAATGGTTCTTCATGATTTTGATGAGGAAGAAAGTCTTTCCTTTCTAAGATCGCTGACAGAGCATTTTCCTCGCATGAGAAGCCTGATTATTTTCGATATTGTGACAATGTCCAAAGAAATCCCAACCATTCTCCCTGGTTTCGACTACGTCCACGGGTTGCAAGGGATTCGGCCTCGCACACACCGTGAGAATCTGGAGATCTTTGAGAAGGCGGGTTATGCTCTTCTTAAAGAAGTGGTGGTTCCACATATGCCCAATACCTATATCTGGGTGTTGAAGAATATCTAGGCATATTCAATCCGAATTAAACAAATGTTCAATATCCCTAATGAAAAGAATATACCTCATAGGATGCATAGCTAAAGCAAATATCACATGATCGGTGTAATATAAAAGACCAACCGCAGAGCATTAGAAGAAAATATAGCCAGTGAGGTTTGGGAGTCGTTGACTTTTTAAGACTTATTTTCGGCCTTCGAATAATGTGTATCAAGTTTGTCATGGTAAATAAGCCAGTTGAGCATCGCAAGATCTTCTTTTTCTTGCTCTGTTTGAGGAATTGATTGTGTTTGTAAGAGCTCTTTAATAATAGTGTTTAGATTTAGGTGGGGTGATGCCTTTTTATAATGTAACCATGTTTTGTATCCACAATAGAAGCTGTATTTTTTTTGTAGTGTTGTGAATGAATTGCAAGAGTCGATATTTGGTGAAAGATGTTCGGTATCTACTGGGCGAAGAGGAGGAAGTGGTTTGTGAGTATTGCCGTTGATTTCAACGAGCTTTATGTGGACGGTAAAGGGCTTCCCGTTGGCAAACTCTGAATAGGTCCCGTAGGCAAGATCTGGGTGAATATAGATTTCTCGAACTTCTCCTTCTTTCATTCCTGATAGGCCATGTGCTAATCCTGGAATGAGTTCGGCTAGGTTAGCTTCAAGTGGTTGTGTATCTGTAAAAGTACCGTTAATGATTTTCCCCTTTGCATCTTTAACATGGTAGTGGATTTTAATAGTTTTTGAAGTAGGAGAAATGACTTTGGGAGAGTCTGTTTGTTTTAGGGTTGAAATGCATAGCCTGTTAGGTATCAGGGTTTCTACGTGGGGGAGCGTTTTTGCTTGCTGAAAAAAGTTATGGGATTTGGTTTGTGCTTCCCGTCTAGTTTTTGATGAAAACCCTTGCTCTCTCAGTATTTCAAGAAACTCAAAGTTACCCCATTTATCGTCTAGGGGTTTTCCCATTTCTGCAGCATTCATTCCCTCGATAAATTCTGGTGAAATTTCTTCAGAGAATGTATATCTTAGTGACTTCGCTAACGATTTAGATAAGCTTGTAGAATGGCTTGGTGACACTCGCGTTAATATTTCTAAAGATTGATTTAACTGTGTTGTATCAATTTTCAGCATTTTCAAAAGAGATAATGCAAAGTTTTCATGTTTAAGCGCTTGGTCTAGTTTTGCTTGGGCGTTTCGATATTGAGTAAGAAGAAAGAGCGATTCAGGGGAAGACTGAAGAAAGCTAAAGGGTATCTTTAGATTATCTTTTGAAGTTTGTGGATGATAATAGGAAAAATTTTTGGTCTCTTCTTTTATTTCTTCCCATTTTACATTTCCTCCCCAATGTTCTTCAATTTTAGAAATCATTTCGGCTTCTGTTTTGGGGGTACTTGGGAGGCGATGTAGAGGAGAAGAAGGGTTGTTTATGCTCAAAGCTTCTGTAATGGTACTAGCTCTTTCATAGGCAATGGAATTATCAGTTCCATATCCTAACACAATTCCCTGTAGGGCAATTTCATTTCCAAAGACCTTGGAAAATGATTGTTTGTCTCTAACAAGTCTATTTAGGAGAAGTTCTGGGGTGATTGTGTGTCCGTATTTATACTTAAACAAGACAAGATTTCGATTCACGGCATCATAAAAAGCATCTCGATTGATTAGTAAAAGTTCAGTGATTTTGGATGATGAATCATTTGGTGCCGTGAAAACAATAAAAAACTTATCTGATATTTTTGGTTTATCAGTGTGAGTTGTTAGAATCTTTTGTACAAGAAAAGCTTCAGTTGCCTCTTTATGACTTATAGATCCAGGCATGACCCATTCTGGTTGACAAAAGCTTCCCAAAAAAATGGGCTTGCTTCCATAGATAACGTATCCCGCAGAGGTAGTTTCATGTAAATTTCTAAAAAAAGGAGAAATCACTTCTATAGAAGCGATTTCTTCAAATTTAGGTGATTCTTGGGGACTATCTGGTTTTATGTGGCTATGGACCAAGCTTGTGGTTAATATGAGGAGAGTAGAAAGTATTTTTCTTATGGTAAACATATTAAAATTTATGGAGACTGGCCTCCAACTCCATTTGGGCATTCACATTTCATTGGGCAGTAGATAACCCCACATCCTTTGCAATACCTACACCATCCTGTGTGAATTCCACAAGGTCCTCTTGGATTTTCAATTGGCTTTAGATAAAGTCCATTTGTGTCATACCCCAGTTCATATTTTTTACTCAATTCGTAATCTCCCTGAGATTCATTATAGAATAGTATACCATCTTGAGTTATTTCTACCTCTTCAGGGGAAACATATATCCTTTCAGAAAGAGGGGTTTCTTTATCGAGGCTCCATCCTAATGATGGTAAAAAAAATAGTGCTAAAAATATGGGAAGTGCTCGTATCAATTGCTTTATTTTCATAACTTAGCTCCTAGCGCCTTAATGCGGATAATTTATTGAAGCAAGTTATATATACCTTTGACGTTTAATGTCAAATGTAATTTTTATTGTATAATATTTTTGATTGAATAGCTGTTTGACGAAGATAAGTCAGGTCCTCCTCTAACAGCGGCCTATCATATGAAAATGCTGCTTTGGACCCAAGGTCAGCAATACACATTTTCGGAGCTTACAGACATTTTGGTGTCTGTTGGATTCGATGATATGCAAAGGGTTAAAGGACTAGGCAACTGGTCCCTAGTTATCGGAACAAAACCTAGTTAAGATTCAGTCCCTATCCAATGTTACAACTTTTGAAGAATGGGGGTTCCTCGTGTGTCCAATTCCTATATTTAGGTGTTCGATAGAAAGCGTTAGTTGGCTTTTTTGGCTGGTTTCTTAAGTGTTGCTTGGGCGCTTTTTGATTTGAATCTGTCATTGAGAGCGATGAGTAGGACAGCGATGGATCCAATGCCCCATAGGGTGTTTTCGAGGGAGAGGGGATTAAGGAGTTCTTGCATTTTGGTGTTTTTAATGGGACCTAGGGGCGCGGAGCGCCCCTAGGTTTGGGTGGTTAGTTATAGGTATTGAGGGTGACGGTTTTTTGTTTGCCGGTCTCTTGGTTAAGCAGTGAGATGTTGAAGACGGGGGCGAAATGGTTTTTGGGGACGAAAATGAGGGTTTTGGAGTAGGAGTAGGGGGCGATATTGAGGTGTTGGAGGGATTTTTCCTGGAAGTCACGGTCGAGGGCAGTGTTTGCATTGGAGGATTTGATTCCGTCTACGATGGCTGGGATAAAGAGGGGCGTAAAAAATAGTCCACCAACTGCGTAGCCGGTGACTCGGCCTGCCGTAGAGGTATGAACGGTATTTGCGACGATGTCTGGGTTGGTTGTTGGAAGTGAAAGATCTTTTGTTGAAAAGCTATAGTGTGTGTTGGTGTTGTTTTGGAAGGTCAGCTGGATTGGCTGGTAACCTTGGGCAATGACGTTACGATCGAGGTAGGTGAAGCAGTCGTCAACAGTATAGGCTTTACAACCGATGGAGATACCTTCTACTTCTGGGTATGATTTGACGTAGTGGGGATCAAGGGCTGAGAGTGAGCTAGCTTGGTATGAGGCACATCCTGTAAAGAGGAGTGTTGTTGCAGCAATAAGGAATAGACTAATTTTTTTCATAAGGGCTCCGTTGGTTTTTGGCGTTCATTGTATCTTCCGCAGTGGGTTTTTGTCGAAGGGTATTGTTTCCGAAAGTAAGGCCAATGCGAGCGGTTAAGGCTCTATCAAGGGCGTAGCCAGGAAGATACCCCGATGTTTTTCCACCAAGCTCTCCAAACAGGGCGAGTTTGGAGAAGAGATTAAGTTTACCTGTAAAGGAAAGAGCCGCTCCCCATTTTCTTTGGTTTAGAGAGGGACGATAGGCGGCGTTTGTTGCTTCTAGTTCTGCCATAGTTGCGGGGGTATTGAAAACGGCCTGATTCCACCCATCAAAGCGGAAGCCAACAGATCCTCTGCGGTTGGTGTAGAGATGATCGTAAGCGATTCCGACCCCAAAGCTCCGCTTTCCACCTTTAAAGTAAAAGTAGAGGGGGTTCCCCTGGTGGAGGAAGAAGTTTTCAAGGTAAGCTTCTGGAGCGTAGGGGGCATATCCAATTTTAATATTGGGTAGGTACTTGAGGTTGTCACCAAGAGAAATCATGGGAAAACTCCACGGCTTACCTTCTGCGATATAGTAAAAATAAGAATAATAGGCGTAGAAAGTCATCGGATCTAACCAGTTAAAGCTGGCCCAACGGAGGAGTTTGCCTCGTGTGAGCTCCCCATCTGGATAAGAGTGGTTGTGGTAAAACATGTAAGCTTGGATATCATTACCTGAGGGGACATCTCCTTCGAGTTTTCCAAGGTGTGTGATGAGGGTATACCAGAAAAGAGACTGTTGGGCTTGAATATAGCAAGAGGCAAGACGTCCTTCAATCTTTCCCTCTCCTATCCAGTGCATTTTTAAATCACGGGCCATGATCGATTCGGCTTCGAGTCCGGCGACAACGACAGCCGTCATTTCCCCAACCCGCATGGAGTCAATTTCTTTTTCGGTAAAATAAGTCGCCCCACCCCAAAACAAGAGTAACTCTGTATTGAATGTATATTTTTTTGGGGTATAGCCAAGCTCTCTTAGACGATAACCATGTCCAAATACTTCATGTTGGACAACGTCGGCAAAGCCATTGATGGAAAGGAAGATGAGTTGTTCTGCAGCTCTTCCCCAGACTTTTGAGGTGGAGTCTCTGTTGTTGCTGCTCTTGAAGATGGCATCATCAGCGTCGATCAGAAGTTGTTGCGCAAAGAGGAGGTTTGCTGATCCTGAGTAAGGGGAGAAGTGAGGGTCCACCATGACGGTGTTTTGTGCAAAGGCTGTTGTTCCAATGAGAAATAATAGAAGGTTTCGCAGTAATTTCATCTAAATTTACAATTTTTTGTGTTTATTGGCACATGAATGTTAGGGGGAATGAGATTTGTTTTCAATCTTATTTCCTTGGTTCGTGGGGGAAATTTTATCTGAAGAAAGGGTGTGCGAGGACTTGGGATTCCGTGTAGGGGCGTTGTCCTTGCAGGATGCCATGTTTCTGTGAAAAGATCAGATCGAAGAAGTGGGGGTTTTTGAGTTCTTGTGGGGAAGCCATTTCCATGAGGAGATAGGCAAATTTTTTCCAGTCTTTTTGGAGGTCTTTTGTGTTTTGGGGGCGTGCGTGTTGGAAGTCAATGAGGCGGATTTTCTGGTTTTTTTTGATCAGGATGTTTTCGACGTGGATATCTTTATGAACAAGGTTAATGGAATGGAGGGCGTGGATGGCTTCGGCCATTTGCTTCCCGTAGGTTTTGAGTTCTTGGGTGGTGCATTTCCGTTGTTTTAGTAGGTCGTGGAGGCTTCCCCCTTCAACAGCTCGGGAGAGGTTTCCAAGATAGATGTGTTTGCCGTGAAGCTTCGGATCAAAGGATTTGAGAAGGTGGACGTTTTTTCCGTCGTAGGTAAGGATCGCATAGGAGCGGCCGAGATGTTTATAGCGGGGGAAGGTTAGAGAAAGGGGTTCGCCTGCGAGATGGGGTTTTGAGAGGATGTTCTCTGGGTTGAAGCGAGTGAGTTTAAGAGCTATTTTTTTGTCGGGAGAATCGAGCTGAACAACAGATCCAAAGGCTCCATTACCAAGGAATTTTTCATACTTGTAAAGCCCTTCTGCTTTTAGAGCAAGGAAGAGCTTTTGGGCAACAGTTTGTTCCTCGATTGTTTTTTCGAGGTGAGACTCTAGGGCGAGGGTTTCTGAGGGGGCAATAGCTTCTGTCATGTTAATACTCGTAGGAGAGTTCGGCTTTGAACCCTTGTAGGTTTGAGGGGTGATTCCAATTTATTTTGTCATGGATATCTTTGGTCCAGACATAATGGATTTCATATCCAGCTTTAAGGCGAATGGATGGAAGAGGGCGGTACTCGATATCGAAGCCGACCTGAGATTTAGGGTGATAGTAGGAGGTTTGCTTTTTCGTAAGCTTTTGGTCATACCACTCTTTGTTTGCCGTTTGTAAGTAGGCTGCAGAAAGGTGTGTGTTGAAGTAAAGGGTATTTAGGAGTTTCGTTTCAAAATCGAGAGCAACTAGGGGTCCTAGAGAGGTCGAGCGCTGAGTAATTTTCCAAAGCTCATAGATTTTTGTTTCTCTGATGGTTTGTTCCCACGCAATACCAACGCCAGGCTTCAATGTAAAGCGGCTGGATGTTGGGAGGGAGCGCCCTATGGTTAGTTCTGCTGCATCGAAATCGTAGTCATTTGCAATGGTACGAGTTACTTTCATAACGGGGATTTTGAAGGAGTTTTCAAACTCTCGTCCCCAATGGGTATAATGGGCTCCTATCTCTAGACTTTTATAAAAGGGAAGGGTTTCTAGCGACAAACGAAAGCCGGGACTATAGGTGCACCGTTCAGGAAGATAGCCGACTCCTTCTCCAAAAAAAAGAAGCTCCCCGGAAACTTTTAGCGCATCTTTTTCTTGTTTTGGGGGCTGATAAAAACGATCACCAATCCGTCCAGAATGGTAGAAAGAGTCATCCGCACAAAGAGGGAGCAAAATGAAAAAGGGTAAATATTTTATAAGTTTATAAAACACTTTTTAAACGCATAGTTAAATAAAACAACCGTTCTATTTTATTAAACAAATGCGAATAGGTCAACGAGAAATTAAATAAAAAAAGGGGTTATCCTTTGATGATCATCAATAAGTATTGTTTGCATAAACACAATGGTTGTCTTTTTTTTTGAAGGACAGATAAAATTTTCCCTTGATAAGAAGAAAGGTTGCGAAAATCATGACGGAGCCGATTCATGGGTTGCCAACTCCCTATCAAATTTGGAAGATCGCTTTAGCTATCTATGAGGATCCTCAAGGAAATCAAAGCAAAGAAGAGGCGGTGAATGATTTTATTATCAAGCTATCGGAGCGGAGGATACAACTTTTGGAGCTCAATAAAAGTTGGGGCTGGCCTTGGACGATGGGATTATTCGAAGTTGATATGGTGGCTCGGAAGGTCTTAGTGGCAGCGATTCGTGGGTCAAAGGGATGGCTCAATTGGACAGATAACTTTATCAATTCACAGTCTTTGATCCCTCTCATTTTTCAGATCGCGAATTTATCGAAGGTTTTGAAGGGGTGGGAACGAAAGTACGTAGAATATTATCAACAAAAATATGGAAAACCTGAATGGGGAAAAATCATGATCCTTACAGGGCATTCTAGAGGAGGGCAGTTTGCTTCAGGATGTCTCCTCGATCACCCCGTTTGGAGAGTGACATGGAATGGTTACAAGGTTGGATCGGATCAATACCACATCAATCTAGTCACAAAAAACGATCCCTTGACACGAACATTTGTTCCCGTAACTAAGATTGAAGTCTGTGAGGGGGAACATGCGCTCCTTGATTTCAAGCAGCGTATTAAGGAACTGAGTTGGGAAGGTTTACTTTCCATTCAAAAAATTGCGACCCCTCAACTTGCTAAATTGTAATGCTCTTCTGAAACGAACTTTCGGAGTAAAAGTTATGATTGAAATAATCATTCAAAAAATTATAAGGTCTTTCCCTTTTAGGAGTTTACCTTGAGAAAGATATTTTTATTTCTTTGTTTGATTGTTTCCTCTTACGCATTGCACAATGATCCTTATGAGCTTGCAGCTTTTGGTGGGGAACCATCATCGGTGATTGGGGGATGTGTGAGTGCAATTTCTGGAGACTATTTTTTCATAGAAGACGCGTTGGTTGTCAAAGGATATGAGCCGATTCGTTTGCAGCAAAGATATTTTAGTCGAGGAGCTAAGGAAGCTACTTCAGGTTGGAGCTTGTGGGGACATCATCTTTTTGCGTCCATGGAGGTTGTAAAATCACCAATGGGTAATTCCTATCTTTTGCAAATTCCAGAAAGATCAGGTGTTAAACTGGTTTATATGGACAATCTTATGCGTAAGGAAAATCCGTACCATTTTAATTTGATATCAACTTCAGGGGGGCTAACAAATTGCTCGAAAAATGAAATTAGTGGACGTTTGAATCTTAAAAACAACGTTGTATATCGGGATAAAAATGATCTAAAACAAATTATCGTAAAAGGAGCTGATGGGGGGAGTAGATGTTACAGATTCAAGCAGTCTTTGGATTTTGAGAAACGCACTAAAAATCAACAAATAGAGCGTGCTGGAGCGTTGTTGTTTCTTTCTTCAGAGATTCTTCCAAATGGGAATCGAGTAAGGTACGAATACGTTCAAATCCATGAAAAATGGTTTCCTAAAAAAATTATGACTCGGTCAAATGATGAGAAAGAAACTTATGCATGGGCAGAATTCCACTACGATTATCCTGATAAAGAGCATTTAAAAGGGGTCAAAATAACAACAAGTGATCACCAGGTGATTCATTATGGTCTTGATCCATACGCAAAAAATGATAAAAGAAGGCATTGGCTGCTCACAGCAATCACCTATCCTGAAAGACCAAATGAGTCGTATAGATATGCTCCCGGTGGGAAAGGAGGTTTTTACCTTTGTCACAAACGACTCCCTGATGGTCGAGAACTAAAGATTGATTATTATGGAAGAAATGTTACAAAGCTCCCGCTTGGAGAGGTTAAGATTAAAGATGAGCATGATTCAAAATATAAAAGTGTTTCAACTCTTCTAGCTCCTTTAGGAAAAGATCATAATTTTTTTCATGCGTTCCAGATTTTTTATCATCCTGGAAAATTCAAAGAAAAAGGAGGGCATACCAACGCTTATGATGCATTAGAAAATCTTACGCAATACCAATATGACAAAAATTTCATGCTTACCTCAAGAAAACGGTTTATTGGCAAAGATAAATTATTTTCAGAAGATCTGTTTCATTGGTATCCAGAAGGGACAATAAAAGCAAACTGGATCCAAGGAAAAACACTTCTTGATGAAAGGGGAAATCCTCTCTTAGCCTACCTTTACCATTATGATGACAAAGGGAATGTCATTCAGGAAGATCTTTGGGGTGATCTTTCGGGAAATGGGAAAAAACTAGAAAGAAATGGAAGTCAATTTCCCCACAACAACGGCGTAGAATGCTTTGCTGTGAAACGCGAATATTATCTAGAAAATCTTTTATACAGAGAATCAGTGCCGAATGGTTCAATGGTTGAGTACCACTACTGCGGAGGTACGGATCGAATTCACTCAAAATACCACTACCACTATGAGACGATTAAGAAGCGGGAGTTTTTTCATTATGATGGTGGTATTTTAGTCAAAGAGATCGTTGATGATGGTTTGACTAAAGATGTGAACGATTTATCAGGAGTTTCACAAAGATTGATCAAAAAAATCACACCCCGAAAAGGGAAAACGTTCAATGGCTTTCCTGAAGTGATTGAAGAACTGTATTGGGATGTTGAAAGGAGGTTGGAAGTTCCCTTAAAGAGGCAAGTCATTGACTATAACAAGAGAGGGCTTGTTTCGAAGATTGATCATTATGACGGGACCAACACTTACCGGTATTCTTTGACTTTCGATTATGATGAAAAGGGAAGGATTATTTCTCAAACCGATCCTTTGGGAAGGACAAGAATTGTGAGTTATGATCAAAACAATAACCAAACATCGGAATCTGATCCTAATGAAGCATTTGCTGTTTATCGATCCTATGATTTCTCAAATCGTGTAGTTTTGGAAGAAAAAAATGGAAGGGGAAATGTTAAGCGAGCTTTACATCGAGAATATAACCTCCTTGGGCATAAAGTAATAGAAACAAGTGACCAAGGGGTTCAAACGTTTTTTGAGTCAAACGCGTTTGGACACCCCGAAAGGATAACCCTCCCTAAGCTTATGACTGATCAAGGAGCTCAAACTCCGATCATCCAAAAGAAGTATAATGCATTAGGGAAGGTGACTCTGGAAGTCGATCCGGAAGGAAATGAGACTCGAACCTTCTATACCTCATTAGGAAAACCCTATCGGATTGTTTACCCGGATGGTTTTGAGGAACACTTTCGTTATGATCTATGTGGAAATCTTATCAAGCATACGTCTCCAAGAGGTGTTGAAAGCCACTTTATCTATGATTATCAAAACCGCATCCTTTCGAAGAAAATTATTCAGGATGAGTGTTCCATTGAGGAAAGGTATCGTTACAATACATTTCACCTTGTTGAAAAAGTTGACCCAGATGGTGTATCTACCCAATATTTTTATGATGGAGCAGGAAGAAAAATTAAAGAGGTGACAGAGGAGCGAGAGACGTTTTTCAGCTACGATGAAATGGGGCGTCTTGAGTTGGTAACCAATGAGTCACAAGTCATACAAACGAAATATGATCTATTAAATCGCATTGTAGAAGAACTTGAACTTGACCGTCAGGGAAATCTCTACGGATGGACTCGATACAGCTACGATGATTACAGCAACAAATGTGCAGTGACAAAAGAGGTCCAAGTTGGGGAGGCAATTCAAAAAACGAAATATGATCCCTTTAGACGTATTGTAAAAGAAGTGAACGCTATCGGTGAAGTAACGGAAGTTGTTTATGATGATTATTTCAAAGATAATCAAGGCCAAACTGTCACACAAAAACTCATCAGAGACCCTAAAGGGCGGGAAACAAAAGAAACCTATGACGCTCATGGAAATTTAGCGACCCTAGAGCGTTTTGGACCTGATGGAAGGCTTCTTGTTTGTGAGAAATTTTTATACAACTTGAAGGGGAAGAAGATTAAACAAATCAGCAACCTCTATCATCCCGACAAAACAATTGTAAAAACCTGGAAATACGATATGCGTGATCGGGTTGTTGAGCTGAGAGAGGGAGGAGAGAAGAAGACCTCTTACTCCTACACCCCCGACGGGCAGCTTGCAACTCTAACTAAGCCCGATGGAAAGGTGATCCGTTTCAGCTATGACTGGCTGGGGAGGGAGGTCGAGCTTAAGGCGTCAGACGGATCGTGCCACTACACCTTCAAGTACGACAGATTGGGTCGTGTTATTGAATCTAAGGATGAACTCACAGGGCTTGCCACGAAGCGAAATTATAATCACTTTGGAGAACTGATCCATGAAACCCTTGCAACGGGGATCTCTTTGAATCGGAAATACGATAATTTGGGGCGTCTGAAAGAACTTATTTTCTCTGACCACTCCAAAGTCGTTTATGGGTACGATCCTTACCATTTAAGAAGTGTCAAGCGGCTTGACAGTGATGGAGTAGAGTTTTATGAGCATACCTATGATGAGTACGATAAGAGTCATCATCTGATCAGGGAGTTCTATCCTGGATCGATCGGCCCCGCTCATCACCAAGTTGACCTTTTAGGGAGGAGGGTCCGTACCGATTCCATTTACTCTTCTGAAATCATTGCCGAAATTGATCCAACAGGAAATGTCACAAAATATCTCCGTGATCACAATGACCAGCAAGAGGTCATCGAGTATACCTATGATGATCTAGACCAACTTACCTCTGAGACAGGTTTATTTACCCATCAGTACGCCTATGATGCCCATCATAACCGACTCCAAAAAGATGAAGAGAGTTGCGAAGTCGACTCCCTCCATCAACTTCTTGCTCAAGGTGAGACAACTCACCGGTATGACCCTAATGGGAATCGCATCTCGACCCAGAAAGAAGCGCAAGAAATCAGCTACACCTACGACGCCCTGGACCGGCTCACCCATATTCGCTCAGGGAGTCAAGCCATCCGTTTATCCTACGATTCGTGGGGACGTTGCCTGACCCGTACCTATGCAACCCTTCAAGAGGGAGAGTGGAACTCTACCCAAACAGAATACTTTCTCTATGATGGACAAAACGAGCTTGGGATCCATCCCCATGAGCTCAGAATTCTTGGGCAAGGGAAAGGGGCGGAAATCGGCGCCGCGATTGCTATTGAGAAAGGGGATGGCTTTTATATTCCAATCCACGATCTCTTCGGGAATGTCATTGCTTCCATGGGCTGGGATGGAACTTGCTATGAATCCTACCGACACTCTGCCTACGGAGAAGAAAAAATCTTTAATGAAGATGTTACCCTTTCCCGCTCCTTTATCAATCCCTGGCGCTACCAATCCAAACGAAAAATCGGCGGTCTCATTAACTTTGGCCGCCGCTTCTATGATCCCGAAACCGGCCGCTGGCTCTCTCCCGACCCCAAAGGGTTCGACGAAGGCCCCAATCTCTACCAATACCTCCAAAACTCTCCCCTTCTCCTCTTTGATCTCTACGGTGAAGCTGTTGAAAGAATCCGCGATATCGAAGAAATGGAAAAGCAGTTGAAATGGGACCTTGACTTTGAAAGACAATGTGGAGGGCCATTTTCAAGAAATTTCACCTATTATCCTGATCGAGACTACTCTCCAATCGCCAACCATCCTATCGTGCGAGGTGAAAAACAGATTGGTTACATAGGTGGGATAGGGAATCCATTTGAGGAACACTTAGAGAATGTTAAAACCCTTTCTAGATATGCTGGTGATGTGCCGATCCATTCAACCTATAATGCAACTCATGGTTTTCAAAACGATGTTAGAGAGGCCAAAATGGGATTAAACTTGATTGGAACCACTCCAGCAGCCCTATCCTTTCAAAGAAAAGCGAAATTCTTTGCCAATGCGCCTGAAGATGCGGTATACTTTCAGGTAGCCCATAGCCAAGGGGCCATCCACGAGGTAATATCACAACTTATGATGCCACAAGAACACAGAGATAGGACAGTTTTCTTAGGCATTGCACCAGCAATGTATATGCCTAAAAGTTTATGTAGAAATACTTTTCATTATCAAAGTATGAGAGATTTTATTCCTTATCTACAAAAAGCCTTTGGAGTAGTGGATAATAATGCTGCGCATGTTGAAGTCTTAAGGCCTCACCCAGAAGCGCCATTATTTGATCACAGTTTTAGAAGCCCTACTTATAAACAATTTCTTGTTGATCATATCGATGATTACTTGTTAGGTGTTTATGATTAAAAACAAAATAATTGTTGTTTTAATGTTTCTTTCTTCATTTTCTTATGGAGACAATAGGATAGATGCTTTGTATTCAAGACAAGAATTAATTGCAGATAAATTATCGAAAGAAGTTGCAGATGATATTTCGATCAAACACAATTTAGATTTCTGTGGGATAGGTGGTAGTGTTCATAAAGAAGTTGAGAAGGTAGGGTTGAGTTTTAATTGTTACAGAAAACTGTCAGTTGAGGATGCGAGAGAGCTTCTAGTTTCTTGTGCAGAACTCTACCTGCAAAGAATTAATGGATCTGCAGATATTAGACGCTATATGCATGTGTACCCATTTACTGAGAAAGAACTAGAACTCAGAATTTTTATCTGTAGTGAGGAAAAAGGTCAGATAAACTACTCAGATTTAGTTATTGTGAGTTTGGTATGCGGAAAGATCAAATATAAGAAATGGAAAACTGAGGATACTTTGGAAACAGTGTTAGAGGAGACGTTTGAGGAGGCGGAGAGGATTGCCAGAGAGGCAAAGTAGTTGACAGCTGGTGGACTTCAATTCAACACTGTTCATCAAGTGAGTAGAATCACTTAGGTCAATAGAAATCTAAGAGAGAAGTACGATTTAGAATCATAGACGCATGATGAAAAAAATCCCAATTATTGTTCTTATAATAACATTTATCTTTCTTTTGGTTTTACAGGCTACTAGTCATAGGCCCCCGAAGCATATCCGATATGCAAATAAGGTGAATCAAGCATACAAAGAGTTTGTTTTAAGGAAGTATGAACTTTCTCCTTCCATGGAGGGTGGATCTCTGATGGAAAATATCCAGATGATCTCTCTTTTTTTTCGCACGCATGGAAAACATTACTCTGTTGAAGATGCAAGGAGCTTAATGATTACTTGTATCAAGGAATATTTGGAACGAATAAACACAAATAAAGATATCAAACCATATTTGTGTGTGTTTCCTTTTACTGCTGAGAATCTTGAATTTCAGATTAACTTTTATAAGGAGCCTCTATTAAGAGTGGAGAAAGGATATGTAAGTACAGTTGGAGTCGTAAAAGGAAAAGTTTATTACCTTACTTTTGACCATGAGAAAGGAAAGTCTGAAGATTTATTCCATGAGTCTTATGAAGAAGCGGTGAGAATTGTGGAAGGAGGCCATCCACGAGGTAATATCACAACTTATGATGCCACAAGAACACAGAGATAGGACAGTTTTCGTAGGCATTGCACCAGCAATGTATATGCCTAGTAGTTTGTGCAAGTATGCGTTTCATTACCAAAGTACGAGAGACTTCGTTCCTCATCTACAAAGAGCCTTTGGAGTAGTGGATAATAATGCTGCGCATGTTGAAGTCTTAAGGCCTCACCCAGAAGCACCATTGTTCGATCATAGTTTCACTAGTCCAACATATATTAGGCCAATTGCAGACCACATTGATAGATACTATGAGGGTAAATATGATTAATAAGTGTCTTATTGCATTATTTTTGTTTTCATATACATCTATTAGTTTTTGCGAGGATGTTAATATGGTTGAATCACTTTATTCTGAGCATGAATTACTGGTTAACAAGATATCTCGCAAAATAGCTGATGATTTATCGAAAAAATTCCAGATTGATTTTTGTGGGATGGGAGGAGGGATGAATAAGAACATCAAGAATGTAAGTTTAAGCTTTAATTGTCGTCGATTACTTACAATCCAAGAAGCTAGAGAAATACTACTTGGATGCGCTGATCAATATCTTGAAGAGCTTAATGCTTCTATGGAGCTTCGTCCTTATTTTAATAGTCATCCAATAACTGCAAGAGAATTAGAACTCACTCTATTTATTTCTAATTCTGATGGAAGTGATCCAGATAGTTTAGAATTGTGTTCTGCATCTATAGTATTTGGAGATCTTTATTACAAAAAGTGGAAATCAAAATATTCCTTAGAGACTATATTGAAAGAGAGCTTTGAGGAGGCGGAGAGGATTGTCAGAGAGGGAAAGTAGTTTTTTGACAGTTGGTTGACTTTAATGGGTTAGCGAGGTAATTTTTGTGGTTTAATTGAACGTTGTTCAGGATATGAGTAGAAGCGCGTTAAGAAAAAAAATTTTAGATTTGGGATGGGACGTTCTCCAGAATCAGAGTGGGAGTACGCTTCGTATTCGTGATCTGGCTAAAGGGTGCGATTGCTCGATCGGGACTGTTTATAATGCGTTTGAAGGGATGAATGAGATCGTTCTAAGGCTAAATGTTCGGAGTTTGGGGATTTTGTATGGTGGGATTTTAGAGGCTCTGAGAGGGGCAGTTGATTTAAAAGGGGGAGTGAGAGCAATGGGGGGTGCTTACATGGAGTTTGCAAAGGTTCATCCCCATCGCTGGAAGATGCTTTTTGAAAACGAATCAATTGAGAACCCACCTGATTGGTATTTGAACGAGGTGAATGCCAAATTGAGAGAAATCGAGGGGGAGCTTGTTTGTCGCTTCTCTTTGAATCGTGAAGAGGCGGTTAAATTGGTGGGGTTTTTCTGGGCGGCTATTCATGGAATCACATCGATTCTTCTTAATAAGAAAATAAGAGTGGTGGAAGAGGTGATTAAGGAAGAAGATTTGGACGCGTATGTCGATCACTGTTTAATGGGAATGATCCCATAATTCTTTGCTGTATACCTAAAATGATTCAAAAGTTGGGTTTTGGCTGCGTTGGCTTTGCAGTAAATTTCTTGCCTTCACTTGCGCCTTGTGCTCGCACAATGGTCACTCGCTCCAGGCAAAAAATTTGCGCAGCCGCCTTGCCAAATTCCCAACTTTTAAATCACGTTAGGTATACTTTCTAATATTTATCGAACAGATTTGGAAAAAAAATCCTCCTTAGACGTAAACTCTAAGGGATGGAAAAGATCGACATTGATGAGATTGTTGAACGAGAGTGTGGAACGCTTGCAGGGCAGTTGATGATGGCAGCCCGTGAGGGACACTTGTGTTTAGAGATGGATGATGCAGAAGGGTGTATTGAACTAAGTGGAGATGAGGAGCGATTTGAAGGAATCGTGGGAAGGTGGGGGAACTTGGTTTATTTGCAGAGGAATTGGGTCCTCGAGGGAGAAGTTGTCAGAGGCTTTTCGAAGATGATGAGGGATGTCAAGCCGATTGACATGGGTGAAGTAGGGCGCTTAAATCCAGGCCAGGCAAAGGCTGTGAAAACCTGTTTAAGCGAAGGGGTGGTCTGTTTAACAGGGGGCCCAGGAACAGGAAAGAGCTTTGTGATTGGAGAGATTGTGAAGCGATTTGGAGGGAAGGTCTCAGTGTGCGCTCCTACAGGGAAGGCAGCATCAATCTTAGGAGAGAAGCTTGACTGCGAAGTTGGAACGATTCATGGTCTGTTGGGTTTGAGAGATGGAAAGGATATTCTATTCGGGGGAAGAGAAATTGATGCTGAAATGGTCATCGTTGACGAATGTTCAATGATTGATGTGGGTGTCTGGGCAGCGCTTTTTCGGAATTTAAAAGAGGGGACACGTTTGATTTTGGTGGGAGATCACGAGCAATTACCACCTGTGGAAGCAGGAACCATTTTCGGCGAGCTCTCTGCTGTTCTAAAAGATAGAGAGAGAGGGTATGCTCATTTAGACGAGTGTATGCGGAGTGATCGTCAGGAGGTTTTAGGGTTAGCTGAAGCTGTCAAGCTAGGGGAGATGATCCCCTATCAATCATTAGAAAGAAGGGTCGATCAGTGGAAAGAAGAGTTCAAGCGGGGTGGATTTCGGATTTTATCTTGCTTGAGAAAAGGGCCGTATGGGGTAGAGGCAATCAATGAACTGATGTGGGGTGAAGGGGAGATTCCCATTATTATCACACGGACTGATAAGCGGATAGGGCTGAGCAATGGAGAAATGGGAATCCTTGTGAAAAAAAATGAGGGGCGTAGTCTGGGAAAAGATGATGTGGCTCGCTTTGGTGAGCGAGAGTTTCCGGCTGTCCTCCTTCCTGAGTTTGAGTCTGCTTATTGTTTATCGGTCCATAAAGCTCAAGGAAGTGAATTCGAGCGGGTCGTACTGCTTGTCCCCAAAGGATCTGAAGTGTTTGGAAGGGAGGTGCTTTATACGGGGATCACGCGAGCAAAAGAGAGCGTGGAGGTCTTGGCTGATGAAGGGGTGATCGAAGAATGTTTAAAGAAATCGGCAACGAAAAAATCAGGAATACGGAGACGACTATGCGCGCATTGATCTTAATGATGGTTTGTTTAGTGAGCTCGTTAGGAGCTTTAACACTCGAAGAGAAACGAAATTTGATCCACTACGGGGTCGAAGGGCTCATTCAAAGTGTGGATGAAGCGGCTCTTGTTGGGATGGAGGTTTATTCATTTGATGAAGGGGCGACTCTCTACGAAAGGAATGCGAAATCACGATTTGTACCGGCAAGTAGTCTTAAACTGTTTACAGCAGGAGCTGTCTTGGAATACCTGGGGGGAAATGATTGCTTTGAAACGCGAGTAGCGGTAGATGGCGAGATGAAGAAAGGAACCCTTATGGGGAATTGCTATTTGGTAGGCTCCGGGGATCCGAGCTTGACAGGGATCGATCTTGTTGATCTTGTAGAGCAAATGGGGGATCTTCAGAAAATTGAAGGCGATGTTGTTCTAGATGTGACTTGTTTTGAGGATGGCCCGATGGGTCCCGGCTGGATGTGGGATGAAGGGAGCGATGCTTGGGCTGCTCCTATGTCTGCACTAAATATCGAGCATAATTGTTTGGAAGAACAAGCTGTGTCACATCCTGAAGAGCTGACTGCTGCCTTATTCAAAGGGATTCTCGATCGTAAGGGAATTAAGGTAACAGGAAAGGTCAAACTTGGTAAAGTTATTGAAGGTGCAACGGTCGTTGCGCGTCATCTCTCTCAGCCAATGAAGGAACTGATCAAAGTGGCCGTTAAGGATACGGATAATCTTTATGCGAATTGCTTATTCAAGAAGTTAGGACCCTCTTGGGAAAAGGGAAAAGAGAGGATGGAGGAGTTTTTGCTTCAGACCATCGGTAAAAACTCTATCGTTATGGTTGATGGCAGCGGTCTTTCCCGCTACAACGCTGTTGCGCCTCATGAGATGGTGGAGTTTTTAAAAAAGATGAAGAGCAATTCCCTTTTTATCGATTCATTAGCAATTGGTGGAGTTGATGGAACGCTAAAATATCGTATGGGGATGATCCCGAAAAAAGTAAGGGGGAAGACAGGAAGTATGACAGGAGTTTCCTCATTTTGTGGTTATGTGACAACGAATACTGGAAAAGAGTTTGCCCTTGCTATTTTCGTCAGTGGGTATGTGAAGGAAGGACGAGAGATAAAAAAGAAGCTCGAAGATGGGATTTGCCAACTTCTGGTCAACTTGCAAGACTAATCGCAATATGTGCTGGAGCTTTTTGCACCCCAATCCAGTAATATTTCTCTGAAAATTGTGTGAGTTGGAAGTTATTTTCTTTCAAAAGAAGTTCTAAGATCTTGTCATCTGGGACTTCTTTATTTTTGATGCACCAAGCATGCCAATTCACTATGACAGGAGAGTTTTTTGTAAATGCCATGACTCCTGATCGAGGTCTGTTTTCTTTTGAATAAGAGATTGCAAAGCCATCTTTCACCTGTGCCATTTCGAAAAGAGGAGCTAGAGAGGCATTCACTTCGCAATTGATATCTGTCCAGATGGTTTCATCATAAGGAGATAGGGGAAGTGCTGAGGCTTTTCCTGTTGCCTTTAGGACTGTTCCATTCTTTTCACAAAAAGCCCGTCCAGATTCGCTCATTCCAAAATCACAAAAGGTGACTGGAAAGGAATTATGTTTCGAGTAATGCTCTAGCCAAGATTGCAGATGATTTTCATTTGTTTGATTGCATCCTGTCATTACACCTTTTTTCATGACAACGCTCCTTCCAGTTTTCATCATTTGCTTAAGATGGTATATAAACAGTTGAACGTTTTTAGGAAACATTATGCCGCAAAATTTAGTCGAAATGGCCAAAAAAGAAGAGATGAACCATATCATTGTAGAGGCAGTGATCCAAAAAGAGGGAAAAATACTGTTGATTGAACCTTTAGGAAACGGGGAGACCTTTTACCGATTCCCTTATGCTGAGATGTTGGAGGGAGAAACAATGCAGCAAGCACTACAAAAAGCAATCACATTGCAGACGGCGATGGAGCTCAAAGAGGTGAAACGGTATTTAGGGCACTACGATAAAAAAGGGACCCGACATCTCCACTTTGTGGTGGAAGTCAAAGATCCCTATTCTGTCGAAGAAAAAACTTCGATAGCATTTGCTTGGGTAGAGGCCCGCGACGGAGTCGGTTACCCCATTACGGATGAGCTTCGTGAGATGCTAGATCTCTACGTGAAGACTTAGGCAGTCTTCTCAAGCATAGCCATACGCGACTTTGTGCGTGCAGCTTTGTTCTCTTTGTAAATACCGTGCTTCACCCCTTTATCCATGAGGCTGTAAACGCTTTTAAGAGCGCTCTGCATTTGATCTTTATCTTTTGCAGAAAGAGCTTTTTCGAATGAACGAATCGCTGTTCTTACACGGGATTTGAAAGAACTATTTCTTTCGTTACTTTTTTTGCTTTGCTTTACGCGTTTCAGTGCGGTAGGACACTTCTTTTTCGTTGGTCCTTTTTTGCCTTCATCTGCCATAGTATTGGTTCCAGTCGTTTAAAATGAACATGGTAAAAAATATAACAACTGAGGAATAATTCGTCAATCAACATTGGAGGTCAGTTATTTCAAGAAATATCTTCATGGTTCTTTTTATTTTAACCGGAGCCGCAACTTTATGGATGGCTGGTGGGTTTGTCTTTGATCTGCACCGTTATTTTCAGTTGTCGGAGGAAAAAAGTGTTTACTTAGAGAACTGGAAGGTCATGGAAGAGGAAGGCAGTTATTCTATCGCTGTTAATTATTCTTTTGATTGGAAGGGTCAGAAAATACAAGGGCGCTACCATTTCCCTCGTCCAGTGTATCAGAACCCTTATGTCACACAAGAGCACATGAGTACTTGGAAAGAGAGGGATTGGAAGATTTATTTCAATCCAAAGCGTCCTACGGAAGCCTCTCTTCAAAAAAAGTTTCCTGCTCGAAAGGGGATCAATCTGGGGCTTTCCCTTGGAATTCTACTCTATTTTCTCCTTCTAAAGGGATATGTTTCAAGGGCAGGACATCTGGACCAGCGTTCTTCATGAGAAGGGCGTTCCAGTGTTTCGAAAACCACCCTTTTAGTGTGGGTTTTGGGGTGTAGAGCTTTTCGAGTCTTTTTGCTTCCCTAAGGTCTAAAGTGCTGGTTAGGTCTCCTGCTAAAGAGTAGGGGTGAAACTGGAGGCGAGTCTTCAGAAAGTTAGGGTAAGAATAGGGGATCGAGGAAATTTTTGTTGGGAGAAAATTTTTCAGGACAAGTGGTTTTCCCTTGTAAACCCGTAGTGCCCCTTCAAAAAAATCAAGCTGGTCGTAGAAAAAACCATATCCATGAGGAGTTAGAGAGGTGTAATAAGCTCCTCGCTTTCTTAAATAGAGTTCTGCAGGAGGGACGAACGTTTTGTTAAAATGACGATCGTGGAGGATCCAAATGACGTGAAATCCAATCGATTTGTAATCCCGATTTCTTTTGATCACTTCCTGAAGATCAATCGAAGAACATTGAACTTCATAAATAATTTTTTTTGGGAAGTAGACAACATCGGCAATCCGTCCAATCTCAGTAAAGTTTTTTTCTAATTGGGCGCCTGGCAAAGCTTGTTTTAAAAAATTCTGAATCGTTTCGTGGGAAGTTTTTCGTCTCACTTCTTGACAATAACCCTTTTTCTACGGAAAATGGACAGGTCTATAATAGGAAAACTGTAGCTTTTTAAGAAGTGAATTGTTACATAGTAAATCTCGCACTCTTTTAGGAGACAATGAGTAAATCCGGATTCAGCCAGGGTTTCGATCCCCAGCATCAGCAAAAAATTGAAGAACTTGTAGCGATCGCTAAGGAACAAGGGTACATCACGTACGAGGAGATCAATGAAATTCTCCCGATGACTTTTGATTCTGCAGATCAAATCGACCAGGTCCTCATTTTCTTAAGTGGGATGGATATTCAGATTTTGAACCAATCTGAAGTCGAGCGGCAAAAGGAACGGAAGAAAGAAGCCAAAGAGATGGAAGCACTCCCCAAGCGAATGGAGGGGAGTAGTGACGATCCTGTGCGCATGTATCTTAAAGAAATGGGATCTGTTCCCCTTCTTTCGCGAGAAGAAGAGGTAGAGATCTCAAAGCGAATTGAAAAAGCGCAGATTCAAATCGAACGGATCATTATGCGTTTCCGTTATTCCACACGGGAAGCTATTTCGATTGCAAACTACCTCATCACTGGAAAAGAACGTTTCGACAAAATCATTGCAGAAAAAGAGATCGAAGATAAAAATCGCTTCTTGAAAATGCTTCCGAAACTCCAGGAATTATTGACGAAAGAAGATCATATTCTCGAGGGATTATTGATCCAATCCCTAGAGCCTAAGCTTACAAAAGTTGAAAAGGTTAAGCTTTCTGAAGACATTGAGAAATGTAATGTCCGTACACAAGCTTATCTGAGGCGAATGCATTTTCGTCACAATATCACCGATGACTTTGGTGAAGTCATCCTCTCATCTTATGACCGCTTCTTAGCACTTGAAAAAGAAATTCAGGAATTGATTCCTCGTGCTGAAAAAAACCGCTTCGCGAAAGCCAAACTAATGGCAGCTGAACGTAAGCTCGCTAAACGAGAGCTGGCAGCAGGACGCACCCTTGATAAGTTCAAGAAAGACGTGCGGATGCTCCAACGTTGGATGGATAAGAGTCAAGAAGCAAAGCGTGAAATGGTTGAATCGAACCTCCGTCTTGTGATTTCGATCGCAAAAAAATACACCAATCGAGGCCTTTCTTTCCTTGACTTGATCCAGGAAGGGAACATGGGGCTCATGAAGGCAGTGGAGAAGTTTGAGTATCGCCGAGGGTATAAGTTCTCTACTTATGCAACTTGGTGGATTCGTCAAGCAGTGACCCGAGCTATTGCTGACCAGGCCCGAACGATTCGTATCCCCGTTCATATGATTGAGACCATTAATAAGGTCTTAAGAGGGGCGAAAAAACTCATGATGGAGACGGGAAGAGAGCCAACTCCTGAAGAACTTGCGATTGAGCTAGGGCTAACCCCTGAGCGTATTCGTGAGATCTATAAGATTGCGCAGCATCCGATCTCCCTGCAAGCTGAGGTAGGGGATAGTGGTGAGAGCCAATTTGGTGACTTCCTTGAAGACACAACCATTGAGTCTCCAGACGAAGCAACTGGTTACTCTATCTTAAAAGATAAGATGAATGAGGTCTTATCAACTCTAACAGACCGGGAAAGAACGGTTTTGATCGAGCGTTTTGGACTCCTTGATGGGAAGCCAAAGACTTTGGAAGAAGTTGGCGTTCGGTTTAAGGTTACGCGAGAGCGTGTCCGTCAGATTGAGGCTAAAGCACTTCGAAAAATGCGTCACCCGACCCGATCGAAGCAGCTTCAAGCTTTTCTAGATATTATTGAAGCAGAATAAGCTGAATTTTTTTTCTTGACCCTTACGTTACGTGATTCTCTAACTTTGATGTGTCTTTATTAAAAGGAAAATCTATGTCCTATACGGTAAAAGAATTAGCAGAATATTCGGGAGTCAGTGTTCGAACCCTTCATTGGTATGATGAGATCGGTCTGCTCAAGCCGGCATGTGTTGGCGCGAATGGCTATCGTTACTATGAAGAGGAGGAACTGCTTCTTCTCCAACAAATTCTTTTATATCGAAAACTAGAGGGTGTCGTCAAAAGATGGTCAATCCTTAAAGCTTTACTGTGGAAAATTTCATCGTTGTCCTCCTTCAAGAGCCCACTTGGGGCTCTCTGCATCGGACGCCTTGAACTTTCCTCACAGTGAAAGCCTTCTTCATTGGCCTTCTCTTGACGACACCCACTAGGAATTCCTTTGAATAAGATTCAAAAGCTACTGGGACGCAATGACTTTGATAAGATTGGGGCATTAATCACCATGAGCTTTTGATAAAGACCATCAATGTATTGATCAGGGGCTGGGGCCTAGAGATGATCAGGTTCAGTCATTGATTGCGAGGCATTTCCAACTAATGGAACGGTTTTATACCGTTTCGAAGGATGTCTATGTGGGGCTTTCGCAGCTTTATGCCGAACATCCAGATTTTAGGAAGTGGTTTGAAAAGCGCCATCCAAAACTTGTTGAGTTTATCGCTGAAGCGATGAGGGTATTTGCTCATCAGAACTTATAATTTAAGGGGCCCAAAGGGGCCCTTTCTCCGTTTATTGAGAATATCTTTCCTTCTTAATAGGAATTTTTTGCCTAGTTTATTCTCTTAAGAATAAAGGCTTAATAAAAAAAATTCGTCCATTCGGAAAATTTTTCATTTGAAAATTCATCATCATCCTTTATATCAGGGAACTAAGAAGTATTATATTTAACCCCTTATGAGGTAAAAAGATGAAAATGAGACAATTAAGGAGTATTGGAGCTGGCATCCTTTCCTTTCTATTGATCTCGTCAATGGGCTACGCTGCGGCTGATCGCGAGGTTCGACTTAGTGAACTGGAAAATCAGATGAAGCAAGTTGGTACCGAGACGGAAATGGGAACTTTTGGTGCTAGAACAGCTTTAGCTCGACCTAATGTAGATGGTAAGAACTGGTTCTTCACTTTTGATCTTCTCTTCTGGAGAACAAAAGTAGGTGGAACAGATTATGCATATACTGATAATGATGTGTTTGCAGCTCTTCCCCACAAGGGAAGAAAGAAGCATATCGAGTTTGACTGGGATTGGGGCCTTCGCTTCGGGTTAGGGTATAACTTCGAGCACGACGGCTGGGATCTTCAGGCGCAGTATACTTGGTATGATACCAGTGGTAGCGACTCAACTCGTGCTGGGCTTAACAGTTCTGTCATCCCTCTTAAGGGATCTGCCTTTATTACAAATGATCCGGCTACTCCAGAAACGGAGTCTCCATTCATCAATTGTGCTAGCGCGAAGTCGATGTTCGACTTTGAATATAACAACATTGATCTAGAGTTAGGGCGTGACTTCTACGTTTCTTCGACTCTTTCTCTTCGGCCTTTCTGGGGTCTAAAGAGTGCTTGGATCGATCAAAAGCAAACCACTCGTTATACTGGTGGGTCAACCTATAACCTAGATAACATTGCGATCATCGCACTAGGTCTTGGCGGAAATACGGTTCATATCAAAGAAAGCTGCGACTTCTGGGGCCTTGGACCACGTACGGGGGTTGACACTCGCTGGTATATGGGAAATGGAATCAGCATCTTCGGAAATATTTCGGGTGCCCTTCTATTTGGATACTTTAATGTCGACCATAAAGAGCGATTCAGCCTTCGTGAGTCTTCTAGAATCCACCTTCATGCTAACCGCCACGCTTTCTCGCCAACGGTTCAGTTTCAAATGGGACTACGTTATGACACTTACCTCCATAATGATAGACACCACATTTCGGTTGGCCTTGGGTTCGAAGGGCAATACTGGTGGAGACAGAATCAGATGCTTAGAATCGATGATTTCGAAGAACTTAAGTACGAAAGACATTCTGAGGACCTAGCGTTCTACGGAATCACTGGAGATATTAAGTTCGACTTCTAGTCGATCGGTATCAGATCAATTTTGAAGACCCCAAAGAAATTTGGGGTCTTTTTTATTTTATTATATTTCTGAGGTTTACAAATTAATTAGGAATTAATTTTTAAATAACACTGTACAATTAATTAATTAATTTCGTACACGGGGGGTTGGAGGAAGATAACATTTATTTGGCAGCTTCCGGTAACGACTTTGCAGATCTCAGTGGAAGAGAAGGGCAAATAGAAACAAAAACTAATAAAAGTTAATTTTTTTTAAAAATTTGTTTCATTTATTTAGGCGTTATCATTATAGAAAAAATTAAGGCAAGAAAGCTAAAAATAACCCGCATGAGGAAAAAAAAATGAAAGTGAGCATGTTGAGAAAATTCTCAATCGTCGTAGCTTCCCTTGTGGCATCGTCCACTGCTTTCGCAGCAATGGACATGGATTCTCGGGTAACGCAACTTGAAAACCAAATGCAGCAAGTGCGTACCGAGACTGCCATGGGAACTTATGGTGCACAAACAGCCTCCGCTCGAGCAGAAGTCGACGGATATGGCTGGTTCTTCACTTTTGATGTGCTTTACTGGCACGCAAAAGCTGGTGGAACAGAATTTGCATATTCTGACCAAGATCCACGCGCTCAATTACCTGTTAGAGGTCGTACAAAAGATATCGACTTCAAATGGGATTGGGGCTTAAGAGTTGGTGCTGGATATAACTTTGAACATGATGGATGGGATCTTAGAGCTCAGTATACCTGGTATGATACCTGTGGATCTGACTCTACAAGAGCAGGATCTAATAGCTCTGTTATTCCATTAAGAGGATCGTCTACTATTGTAGCAACTGCGCTAAACAGTAGCCAACAGTTCCTCTACTGTTCAAGTGCGAAATCACAGTATGACTTTGATTATAGCGCAATTGATTTAGAACTAGGACGCGCCTACTTTATCAGTGGGAAGCTATCTTTCAGACCTCACTGGGGTTTAAAGACTGCTTGGTTCGATCAAGAGCAAATCGCTCGTTATACTGGTGGAATTGTTGATGCCAACAACCCGAATGACCTTGGGCTTGAAGGAAACACTGTCCACATTAAAGATGATTGTGACTTCTGGGGTCTTGGACCACGTGTTGGTGTAGACTCTAAGTGGCACTTAGGCTATGGATTCAGCATCTTCGGTAACGTTGCTGGAGCTCTTCTCTTCGGACACTTCGATGTAGAGCACAAAGAACGTTACAGTGCAAACGCTGATAACCGAATCAAGCTTAGCGCAAACCGACACGCATTTTCGCCAACAGCGCAAATGCAACTTGGTCTTCGCTTTGACAAGTACATCCACGACAATACTCAACACATTGGAGTGGGACTTGGATTCGAAGCGCAATACTGGTGGAGACAAAACCAGATGCTGAAAATAGACGACGCTCAGGTTCTCAAATATGAGAGATACTCTGAAGACGTTAGCATGCACGGTCTTACTCTAGATATCCAATGGGATTTCTAAGGTAAATCGTAGCAACAAAGATCCTACAAAAGGCGAGGCTCTACAAGGGCCTCGCCTTTTTTGTGCCCGCAATATTATCTGTGTTTTGGGCTTAGGGGAGTAGAAAATACGATAAATTATTAACTGGAGTTAATCATTTTGTTGCCTTTTTGTGTAATATTTATATTTTTCGAATTTTTTTTTAAAAAAAATTGAATTAAACAAAATCGTGAAATAATATTAGAGGGCATGAACAATAGAGTTAAGCGATTGGTATGCTGTTAGAGGATTTTATTAAGAAGTCGGGGATGAAGAAAAAGTCCTTTGCTCAATCGGTCGGAATTAGCACGACAAATCTTTGGAAAATCTTGAAGGGGATTACAAGACCATCTCTGAGAACTGCTCAAAAGATTGAAGAATTTACAGATGGACGCGTGACCATGCAAGAGCTTCTGTTTAGGAAGTCGTCGAAGAAAAATAAGCCTCATTTATCGATGGAAAAAAGGATTTCTGATCTCGAAGAGCGGATAAAAAAATTAGAAGCTTTAGTAAATTAGATTTATTTCTTTTATAAAATTAATTGTTTTCTTAGTGTGAGGTAAGAGAACTTTTAGTTTTATTACAAGTGGACCGATTTAAAAAAACACTTCTCCTTTTCATTTTGATTCAAGTTCCTTTTCTTGGAGCTTTGGAAAGTAATTCCTCACGCATTGAAATCTTAGAAAAAGAGATCGAAGTTCTGAAACAAGAACTCTATGCTGTTGTAGTAAAACAAGCCAGACCCAGTGCAAATCCTGGGGTAATGCGAGATGAATGGTTTGCAGTGATTGAACCGATCTATTGGTATCAACGAACAAATGGAACCCAGTTTGCCTATAGCAACCATGCCTCTAATCCGACTCTTCCTCTAAAGGGACGAACAAAAGATATTAACTTCGGATGGAACTGGGGAATTCGCGTTGGTGGAGGGAAGAACCTAGCTTTTGATCAATGGGATCTTTTTGGCCATTTTACCTACTATAAAAATCACGTTTCGGGTTCTGCGCGTGCAGGCCAAGAGAGCATCTTAGTCCCTTTAAGGGGGTCTGTGATTACAAATGCCGGGGTCAAAAGCGCCAAGTCGAACTATGCACTCGATTTCTATAATATAGATCTAGAGTTAGGTCGGCATTATTATGTTAGTGAGAAGCTTTCATTTCGCCCGTTTATTGGAGTAAAGAATGCCTGGATCGATCAACATCAAGTTGTTCGCTATACGGGAGGCACGCTTGAAGGGAATTCTGCTCATGTTAACGATGATTGTGAATATTGGGGGATTGGGGCGCGAACAGGAGTCAATTCAAAGTGGCACCTTCGCGACGGGTGGTACTTGAAAGGAATGCTATCGGGAGCAGTACTCTATGGGTTCTTTGATATCGAACACCGTGAAAAAGTCACTCCCAGTCAAAATGATCGCATCAAGCTAGATGATAATAAGCATCGCTTTGCTCCGATGATTCAATGGCAATTTGGACTAGGGTGGGGATCCTATTTCAATCAAAAGGAAAACTACTTGCAGTTAGGGGTTGCCTATGAGGGAACGTACTGGTGGCGGCAAAATCAAATGCTCAAGGTCTATGAGTACACGGCTCTCAGATATGACAACTACTCAGAAGATCTTTCCATGCATGGTCTAACCTTTACAGGACGCCTTTATTTTTAGTCTTAGTACAGGACATTTTTTGGAAAGCGAGAAGCAAGCGAGGCAAAATCAGATTTTCTTGAACGACGAATCTCATAGCCAAGGTGCTATGAGTGAGGAGGAAAGGAAATATGATGAAGCCGCAGCTGCTTATCGGTTCCAAAAAATGTCCTGTACTAAGATTTTTAGTGGTGAGCTCTTCTCTAACCCTTCTGGGTAGAATTTTACAGGTTATTAGCGTTCAATAGTAAAGCCAGAATAGTTCATTTTGAGAGATGAGGTGTGGGTTTCGATTGATTGAATTGAAATCGGTGGAGGTTCTCCCTGTAAAGCTTCAATCAGAGGGGCGACTTGATTTCCCATCACACAAATTTCTACGCGCCCATCAGAGAGATTTCTGACATAGCCCTTGAGGTGAAGTTTGTCGGCGTGCTGTTTTGTTTTAGCTCGAAAAAAGACCCCTTGAACCGTTCCCGAAACAAAGAGATGTGTCTCAATGGAATGAGGTTTGGCTCCAGTCATAATCATTGATCATACGCTCCATTTCATTTAAATCTTTCGTTCTATTTAGAGATTCGCGCAGTTTTTTTGTCCCCTTTCCATCGCGCAAATACCAGCATCCGACCCGTCTCATATCAAGGAGCGCTTTACGGTCATTTTGATAGGAGGTAATAAGAGCCATATGATCGAGAAGATGTTGTTTTACATCGTAAGTAAGAGGATGAAGAGACTGATCATAACGGACAATATCTTCAGCAATCCAGGGCATCCCAAAGGTTCCCCTAGAAACTAGGATTCCATCACATCCGGTATGCTTAAAAAGAGCATGTCCCGCTTCAGCATCAAAGACATCTCCATTCCCAATCACCTTGATCTCATTTGCGGCTTCCTTTGCGGCTTTAATATGATCCCAGTTCGCTTTTCCAGTGTATTTTTGTTGCCTAGTTCTACCATGAATCGATATCGCTTTTGCGCCAGCCTCTTCGGCAATTTTTGTGATCAGAGAGGCGTTAATCGAGTCATCATCCCATCCAGCGCGGATCTTTACGGTCACAGGAATGGAAACAGCAGCGACCATTTCTGCAATAACTTCTCCAATCAGCTCAGGATTTTTGAGCATCCCAGATCCACTTCCATCCTTCGTCACTTTATCAACAGGGCACCCACAATTGAGATCAAGAACATCGAATCCGAGTTCTTCGATAATCTTGGCGCAGGGTCCTGCAAGATGAGGTTTGCTCCCGCAGAGTTGCGCTCCAATCGGGCGCATAGAAGGATCGTAGTCTAGGAGTTGATAGGTAGAGGGCTCATGGCGGATAAGAGCATCCATTTTCACCATTTCGCAAAACATCAATCCTACAGGATACATCGACGCCATTTGCCGGAAAGGATAATCAGAACAACCTGCTAAGGGAGAATAGAACACGTTTGAAGGGAGCTTGAGCTTTCCAAAGTAAATTGGCTTTACAAAAGGTTTCATGAGATCATGAGAATGAGGCGTACAAGGCCCCATTTTAAAATTTGAAGGGCGAAAAAGCCTAAGATGGGGCTTAAGTCAAGAACTCCACCAATAGGGGGAATAAAGCGGCGGAAAATATTCAGGTAGGGGTCGGTATAGTGTGCAATCAAGCGGAAAAAAGAGGTTTGCTGGAATCCCTGGAACCATGATCCAAAGATCCTAATAATGATCATTAGCGTATAAATAGTAAAAAGAAGATCGATGGCTCTTATCACGTAATACATGAGGCGAATCATACCCTATAGAAAGAAAAAAATCCATGCTTTAATTTTTCTTTTGGGTAAGCTAGTATCGTTGTATGGAATTTATCGGAATTCAAAAAGAAAGCCATTTTTACCGTCTCGCCTATCTTTCCATTGTTCAAGGAGAGGAGGTGATTCAATGTCTAGAAAAAGAGCAGACCCTTCCGGAAATAAAGAAAAAATTTTTCACTGTAACAGGGTTTGAGGGTCAGGATCTTCTTATTCGACACCTCACCTCACCCCTTGCAAAAAAAAGGGCCCTTCAGAAAACCCTTCCTTTCCAGCTTGAACCTCTCATTCCCTATGCACTCGATGAGGTTGTCGTCAAACCATTATTTTATCAAATGGCAGAAAAGACAGAAGCTGATTTCTACTGCGTTCCGAAAGAAGTCTTAGCAAAACACCTTCAAACGTATGAGGAGGCAGGGGTTGATCCTGACTGGGTTTCTACAGTTCCATCGGCGCTTCATCGTTTTGCAACGTTTGTTGCACCAGAAGAGAGTTCTCTCGTTGTATTCCATGTGGGAATGAAGAAAATTCAAATGGTTTCAATTCATGAAGCGCGCTTGAAAAGCCATGTTACGCTCCATATGGGAGCGGAGGATTTGTCAAAAGGGGACAGCGCTAAAATCGTAGAGAAACTCAAAAGAGAGGTTGATCGGGCCCTTTGCTTTATGGCTCACAAAGAAGAAGTGGGTGGAAAGAGAAAGGTCCTTTTTTGTGGAGAGAAAACAAAGGAAGTTCAAAACTTACTAGCTAAAGAAGGTTCTTTGCTAGAAACCATTGATATCGAGGGACACCGAGGCTTTAGTGGTGAAAGTGTTCGTCCTTATGCCATTCCAATTGGTTTGGCACTTGATGCCTTAAAAAATGATCCTTATTGCATTCAATTTAGACAAGAAGATTACCTTTCAAAGCGAACCCACTCCAAGATAAAAAAAGGGCTGTTACAAGGGGGAATTCTTGCAGCATTCCTTTTCCTTATGACAACGATTTTTTCCTCGATTTCCTATTCAAAGAAAGAACGCGCTCTGATTAAAGAGGTGGAGCAGATTATCTCGACTTACGAAACAGAGTTAACCTCATTGCAGAAAAGAGGTTCGGCACAATCTCTTGAATCCCTTCTCGTGAATGTGAATCAACAACTCAGAGTTCCTAAAAAAGGTGAGCGTCTCTACGAACCTCCTCCTCTCGTAGCAGAGCTTTTAGCGTTTATTTCAACTCACCCCAAGCTTCAAGATATCGATGTCAAGCGGCTTGACTACACTTTAACCCGTTATCCCACAATTAAAAATCCAAACGATTCTTATCGCCCCAAGGTTCATCTTATCTTCAGTACCGAAGAAGCTAAAAAAGCACGGGCGTTTCATGATGCGATTATTGATGAAGAGACGTTTGTTGATAAGGAGGGAGAGATCGAATGGAAACGAAATGAAAATGAATATGAAATGGCCTTTTTCCTCCGCAATTAAGTTTAATCAAAAACTGCACAGTCAAAATGTCGGTGTGATCGGTGCTTTTTATGGGCTTCTTATCCTTCCTTTTTTGGTGTTTTTTCTGATGACCACAAAGAAAATGGACCGTCTTAAAGAATTAGAAGAAGCGGTCGAACGCCTTCCTATTCGACTAGAAAAAATCAATGCCAGCCAAAAAGATAAACTAACGTTTAAGGAAAAATATGGATCGATAGATCCTTACTATCTTGATCATGTCATCGAACCGATGATTCTTCTAAAGCCAGAAGTTGAAGCCTTAAAGCTCGTCTATAGTCATCCCGCTTTTCAAGCGTGTGATAATGTAAAAAAACGGTTGGAGGCATTAACAAGGGGGGGGAACCGCTTGATGTTTACAGAAAACTATCGCGACACCAATCATGAAATGGAAGAGGTCTATCTCGCCCAACTCAAGCCCGTTGAGATTAATGCAAACGATTTGAAAGCGATCCTGATGGCAGTTGAAGGAGTTTCGATTGGAAACGAATCTCCATCTGATCATCGTCCCCAATTTGTTATAAGAGAATTTCATTTAACAAAGAAAAAACTTGCAGAAAGGGAAACATATTTATTAGAAATGCAATTAATTAAAAGAGGTCCATTAAAATGAAATACATCTTTATACCTAAAATGATTCAAAAGTTGGTTTTTGGCTGCGTTGGCTTTGCAGCAAATTTCTTGCCAAATTCCCAACTTTTGAATCACGTTAGGTATATTTCCCTGTTAACCATTGGAATATTGACGAGTTGTGGGAGCCAACAAAAGTCTGCTGGAAGTCATATGACAAGCATTCAGATCGTTGATAAAAATGGATTCAAAGAAACTATTAGTTCCATTGATCGGTTGAAGATTTATGAAGGAGCTGATTTCCTTTCTCCCCAACCTTATGACAAAGTTACTCGGATGTATGCCCGTGGGGATAACGGAAAAACCCTCTCAAAAATTACGACATATCATGAAAATGGGGAGCCTTGGCAGTATTTAGAAGTCTTAAATGGTCGCGCATGCGGGACTTATCGAGAATGGCATAATAATGGTATTTTAAGACTTGATGTTGTTGTTATCGAAGGAATTGGAGACTTAAGTGAAGAAGCACAAGTAGGCTGGGTATTTGATGGAGTGAGTAAAGCATGGGATGAAAAAGGAAATCTTATAGCTGAAATCAACTATGAAAAGGGTAAGCTCCAAGGGAATTCGTTCTATTATTATTCGACTGGGAAGGTCAGTAAAATTATTCCCTATGAAAATGGTCTAATTGATGGGGAGCTTCTTTACTACAATGAGAAAGGGAGCATTATCGGGAAAACTCCTTACCGTAAGGGTAAGCGAGAGGGGATTGCAACTTTTAAAGGAGACCAAAATCAACCCTGTTATTCTGAAGAATATCAGGATGATCTCTTACTTGAGGCAACCTATCATGATTTTTCAGGAAAAATCACTCACAAAATATCTAAAGGATCGGGCAGGCAACCCATTTATATCGATGGAAAGCTTCAAACAGTACGGGAATATAAAGGGGGAATTCCAGAAGGTGAGATCCAAGTTTTCGATCAAAAAGGACAGTTGAAAACGATCTATCATACGCGAAATGGAATGAAGCATGGTCCTGAATGGGTATACTATCCCTCAAAGGAGGAGAGAGAACTCACTCCAAAACTCTATCTCGAGTGGCAAGATGATACTATCCAAGGGATCTGTCGCAGTTGGTATTCTAATGGGAAACTTGAAAGCGAAAGAGAACTAATAAACAATCAAAAGCATGGAATCGCTTCTGCTTGGTACCTAGATGGGTCTCTCATGCTTGTAGAGGAATATGAAAATGATATTCTTCAAAAAGGAACTTACTTGAAAAAAGGAGAGCCGAGGCCTGTTTCAACGATCGAGCACGGTGAAGGAACGGCAACTTTATTCGATAAAGATGGGCACTTTCTGAAACGTGCTTTATACCACAAGGGGCAAGTGGTTGATGGACTCTAAAGAAATTCTTAGAGAACATTATCGGAAGATAAGGAAAGAAATTACCGAAGAAAGAAGAGAGGAAGCGAGAGACGAAGCAGCTAAAAAGCTCTATGAGCGGATTGGTGAAGCTAAAAGAGTTCTTTCCTTTGCAAGTAAAGAGGAAGAGATTGATCTTTGGCCGCTCAATGATAAGTTAGCAAAAGAAAATCGCCTCCTTCTCCCCCATCTCGGAACAGATGCAAATATTGCTCCATATCTGGTGGCGGAATTAGATACACAGCTAATCATGCAGGAAAAGTGGCATGTCTTAGAGCCAGATCCCAAGCGATGCCCAAGAGTCGCTGTTGAGGAAGTTGAGATTATTATTGTCCCAGGGCTTGCATTTGATCGAGGGCATGGACGTTTAGGGTATGGAAAGGGACATTATGACCGATTTTTAATGCATCTCTCTTGCCTCTTGATTGGAGTAGGATTTAAAGAACAGCTCTTGGAAGAGCCATTTCTCCATGAGAAGCATGATATCCCTCTAACAGAAATTTACTTGTTTTAGGCAAACACTTCCTAATACTTCCAATGAGGTTGATTCTCATGGAAATCACGATGAGGAGCAGGTTGTCCTTCTCCCTTGCATTTTCTTCGTCCCGTTGCCCTTTTTGCATAAACAGTAGAATTCTCAGGAATCATTGAAACAGTTCCAAATTCATCTCCATTAGGGCAGGTAAAGACAACGGTGTAGGGGCCCTTCGAATAGTCGCGTGAATTGTACGGCCCATCTGCCCATTGGACAGAATGTCCTGTTGGAATTTCAAGTGTTGTCAGTTCTTTTTTTGTTCCAGAGTAGAGCTTTGCAGTCAGAAAAAAGGAGCTGTCATTATAGATAGTGACCGACGCTGCAAACAGAGGAATCGAAAGGAGAGTGAGAAGAAACAATCTCATGAGGAAGGAGGCCCCCAGATTGGATCTCCAGGCGCACCGTTTGGATCAGCTGGACCAACACTTCCAGGCGGGTCATTTTGGAAAGGAGAAGTATTTGGGTTAAAGGGGGTATTTTGCTGCTGGGGTGTTTTTTGAGATTTGTCATTGTCTTTCTTTTTTTCAGGCTGACAGTAACGGTCTCCAGAAGAATTCAGAGCCGTGACAAGTCCTCCTTGCTGAATTCCGCTAGAAACACCAAATTGCTTTCCATCTTTGCAGGTAAAAATGACTGTATAAGGAGTTTGTGACCAGACATTGGTTCCAGAAGAGGCAGAGTCTTGCCAGGTCAGTTGTTGTTGAGGATTTAGGGAGAGTTTTCCCTTGCTTTGCCCATCAGCAGAAATGACCTCTGCGTGGAGAGGAAATGGGCTATCATTCATAATACGAACCGTCCCCCCTAAAAGAGGAACGGCAATCATTAAACAAGCGATGAGGAACGCCTTCATGCAAGACCTTAGTTGAGGTGGGCCCATTTAAAGTCAATGTTGCCCATTGGGGTTAAGACAACGTCCTTCAGTTCCTTATCTTGAATGTAGAGCATGGTATAATGGAAGATAGGAATCACAGGCATTTCATTCATTAAGAGTTCTTCACTTTTAGCAAGGACTCCAAATCGTTCTTCGGGTGTATTACATTCAAAGGATGTTTCAAGAAGCTCTGTATAACTTGGGTTTTCCCAGTTTGTATTGTTTGTTCCGATTTCTTTAGTTTTGAAGACTTCAAGGAAATTAATCGGATCATTGTAGTCAGCAAACCAATTTCCTAATGAAAGTGTGTAGTCTTTTTTCGACACACGGTCGAAGAAAACTTTGCTTTCTACAGCCTCCAGTTCAATTTGAACGCCGAAAGTTTTTAGCCATTGGTCTTGGAGAGCTTGTGCAATCAGATGATTTCTTTCAGCGGAAGCATACAAAAGAGAGACTTTTGGGAATTTCTCTATGGGAAGGCCTGAGTTGTTCATGGCCTCATTGAAGAGGTCTTGAGCTAGTTCAACATTACCATCTTCAAAGAGGGCTTTATTTTGGAGTTTCATGGCACTTGGAACAATTCCTGTTGCAGGGATCTGATTTCCTTGGGCGATATATTCAACAATTGCCTGGCGATCGACTGCAAAACCAAAGGCACGCCGCATTTGCTTTGAAGTAAAAGGATCTTTGTCCACATTGACACGGATCCATTGGGTAGCAAGAACAGGAGCGGTCTGAAGCTTTTCTTCTCCTCTAAGTGCTTGGATGGCATCGACGGGAATTGTTGAGAATGGGGATCCATCCCAATTTAGTTCGTGAGTATCGAACATTTTGAATCCAGTATCTTCGCTAACCATCACCATGTTTACACGCGCAAGTTTGACAGAATTTCGGTCCCAGTAGCCTTCGTTTTTCTTTGCTTCCAATTGATTATGATGTTTCCAAGAACTCAGAACGAAAGGTCCATTTCCAACGAAGGAATCTTCTTTTTCGGCCCAGCGAGAATCGGTCCGGTCAAGCTTAGAGTTTACAGGAAAATAAATGGGGTTTGCAAGGAGGTCTAAGAAATAAGGAGTGGGATTATTAAGGGTAATAACAAGTGTTTTATCATCGGGTGTCTCGATTCCAACAAGACTTAGAGGAAGAGTTCCTTTTTTTGCTTCTTGAGCATTTTTGATCACATAGAGGAGGTTTGCATTTGGAGCGTTAAATGTTGGAGTAAGACTTTTCTTCCAGGCGTAGGCAAAATCATGAGAGGTAACGGGGTCCCCGTTGCTCCATTTTGAATCGCGGAGTTTAAAAGTATACTTTTTTCGATCAAAGGAGAGGTCGACAGACTGAGCAAGAGCAAGAGTGTTTTTACCATTTTTGTCTGTACGGGTCAATCCCTCCATGAACATACGAATAAGGTTCATGTCCGAAAGAGCTCGTGCTTTGCGGGGATCCAAGGTGCTAGGTTCTGAGGTGATATTAATAGTAATCTGCTGGGAAGAGCCCTTAACACCACTTTTAGTGGAAGTTCCTTTCTTACATCCTGTGAAAGCAACGGCAAGAAATGCCATAAGAAGTATCGATTTGATGAGTCGTGTCATGATGATCCTCGCAACCTAATGAAAATAGTCCTTAAACTTATGAATTTAGTGTGCTATGTTATTTTTTGCACGAGATTTTTTTTTATACTATGGATTTTATAACCCACTCACCAACTCCGATTTTAAACACTCCCCACTTCAAAAAAGTTTATGGGGAACGCCTCCCTTTTGATGATCAAGAACTTGTTCGCGAGGTAGAAATGATTGCTCTTCCAGGTATGGTTTTTGAGGTCATTCAGGAAGAGAAAGAGGGGATTCTTCAGGTGAAGACAGACGATTATCCTTCCGCGAGCTCTCTTTATCTCGATGCTCGAGCAGGAGAGAAAGCATTGTCCATAAAAAAACGAAAGGTAGAGCTTCCTTCTGTAGAGATGATCTTAAGTAGAATGGTTTCAAAAGTTGGAACTCCCTATGTTTGGGGAGGAAATTACAGCGCGGGAATCCCTGAATGGGCTGAATGGTACCCTCCAAAGGATATGCTGACTTCATTTGAGGAGGCGCATTGGCTCTTTAAAGGGGTTGATTGCTCTGGACTTCTCTTTGAAGCAACTAATGGATTTACACCGCGTAATACGAGCTGGTTGATGAAGTATGGAATTGAGATCGCTTTAACAGATGTCAAGCCGCTTGACTTGATTCTCTATCCTGGACATGTCATCATTGTTTTGGATGAAAACGAGGTGATTGAAAGCAACCATGAAAAAGGGGGAGTCCTTATCTCACCTTTAGAGCAGCGAATTTCGGAAATAAAAAAGCCTATGATGGTTCGTCGGTTTCATCCAGCCTCTTTTCAAACTCCTTGAGAAGTCTCTCAAAATTTCCTTTTGTCTCTTTTAGCGCTGGTTTCCCCTTTGGCAAGCCCTTCTTTTGTTTTTTGATGATGAAAGCAACAAAGGATTCAATTGATAACGTTTTGGCTCCTAGAAATGACCCTCGTTTGGAAAGCTCTCGATCGGAAGTGACAAGTGTTATTTGCTTTGCATTCCATTCTAGAAGTTCTAAAATATAATCATCGGCTGAGAGATTTTTTGGTGAGAAGCTCACTTCGAGGTGGGAAAGTTTTCTTTTTGATGCAAAGTGGCCAGAATTCTCATAATGACTATCAAAAACCATAAGGACATTTAGTTTAAGCTGGTCCACTACTTGATCAAATAAGGTTAGAAATTCTTCCCTTTTTTCTTCAAGGGGGAGAATTTCCTCCTCTAACTTGAAAAAGAGGTTATATCCATCGATTAAATAGCGCACTATTTTGAAACAAGAAGAGATTCTAGAATTGGAGCAAGTTTATCAAGAGCTTTACGACGATGAGAAATCTTGTTTTTTGTTTCTTCATCAATCTCTGCAAAGGTTTTGTTGTAATCGTATTTTAAGAAAATAGGATCGTACCCAAATCCTTGGCTCCCTCTTGGGGTCAAGATAAGGGAACCTTCGCAATAACCAATCACTTGTTTTTGAATTCCTTCTGGAGATGCTATGGCAACTGCACAAGCGTAGTATCCTGTTCTTTCCCCTTCCTCTAATCCATCAAGAGCTTTGATTAGTTTCTGGCGGTTTTCCTTGTCTGATGCTCCTTCCCCAGCATAACGTGCACTATGCACGCCCGGCGCATCACCCAAAGCAGGAACAACAAGTCCGGAATCATCTGCAATGACCCATCGTTTTAAAGTTGCTGCTGCATGAGTTGCTTTGATAAAAGCATTCTCTTCAAAGGTTTTCCCTGTTTCTTGGGGTTGAACATAATCGGGGAAATCTAATAGAGAAAGATAGTCAAAAGGGTATTGTGGCTTCAAAATCGAGCGGATTTCTCGGATTTTATGAAGATTC
Organism: Chlamydiales bacterium; assembly: GCA_024233515.1. GTDB lineage: Bacteria > Chlamydiota > Chlamydiia > Chlamydiales > Simkaniaceae > Neptunichlamydia. The sequence continues at coordinate 266,799 of JACKPO010000001.1, read as the reverse complement.
TTTGATGCGATTACGATTTCCATGGACCTATCCTAATATTAAAGCCAAACTCATGTAGGCATGTTAAAGGGTTTCAAAATAATTGCGCAAGTTAGAGATTGTCAGTGTTTTTCCTTGAACTGAAACTTTATCACCCTTTTTATGTCCCATCAAACTTTGAGCAAGCTTTGATTGGAAGGATAAGATGTTTTTGTCAGGATCGGCCTCCCAGGGACCAAGAAGGGTATAGGAGAGGGAATTGCCATCCTGATCTTCACAGTCAACGATGACTCCGACACTTACTTCAGTCGTATGGACGTCATTTTTTGTGAGAATTCTTGCCCGATTGAATTGTTCGGAAAGAGTTCTTAGTTCACTCTGAAGGCGTGATCGGCGTTCTTTTGCAGCCTTAAACTCAGCATTCTCGCGGAGGTCTCCTAGGGCCCTTGCTTCTTCGATTTCACGAGCATTATCGACTGTTTCTACAGTTGAAATCTCATGAATCCTCGACTTGATCTTATGGTAACCAGCTTCTGTGGTCCAAATGACATTTTCTTCCGTATTTTCTTCGTCTTTATATTTTTTCCCCATCTTAGCAAGAGAGGGATGAACAACCTCTGCAAGGGAGTGGAAAATTTTAATGTCATGATCGGTTAAGCTTTGACATTTTGTTGCCAGTAGGAGGAATTCCTGGACTGCTTCTATCGAAGCGGTCTGGAAAATCTTCCTAACGTTATTGTAACGGGCTGTTGTCAAGAAGGTGAGCGTTTTTTTAATTTGATCTCGCTGTGTTGAATCTTGCTCCAACTGACTGAGAAGAATAAGAAGGGACTCAAAAAATCGATTTTTCCCCTCTATTTTCCCATGAGGAAGAGACTCATCCTTCATGATCTTTTGGAAATACCAAAGAAGGACTCCAGGGTAGCGGCTCGGGAATGTTAGAAGCTCCTCGAGCTTTTCAATGATTTTATCCTCTTTTTTAGCTTGAATAAGCTCGGTAAGGATATAGTCTCTTAGAGGGCTTTGGTCGATAGCGAGTAAAAGATTTAGGAAAATTTCAATCCACTCTTCGCGTAGTTTTCGAATGTCATAGAGCGCGCGTTTTTTGAATGCAATGACATCGATGCCGTTCACAACATCTTCTGGGGAAGTGAAGCGTTTGATGAGCTCTTTGGTTGGAGAATAATCTTGCCCTTCGTTGAGGTCTTCAATGAAGAAGTGGAGAACAAGCTCTTGACTATCAGTTAACTCTCCTTTAGACAGTGCTTCCCTTAATTTTTCTTCAAGGTTTTTTCGGAATTCTTCATTTTTGGTTATTTGTGGAAAATCTCTCAAGAAAGTGTAGATAATTTGAATCAACTGATCGGCATTAGGTTTTTTTTCGAGCGCCTTATGAAGACGGTCTTCATGCGAGACCTCTGACTCACGCAACTTAAATGGTTTACGCAACTCTTCGGGTGTTTCAATCAGGGTATCCTTTTTGACTTTGGATCGCGCTGTTTGCCACCAACGTGCCCACTCTTCTTCAGGAATCACGAGTTCACAGAGTTCCTCTTTAATTTCAGCTGCAGTTGAGGGGCCAAGGTCTTTAAGAAGCATATGAATGACTTCAACAGGATTTTTCTTTGCTCGTTCTTCCAGTTCATCAGGGCTTCCAAAACGAAGAGCTAAAAAGTGGTCATCTGGAATAGGAATTAAAGTATTAAAGGCGTTCTCGAACGAGAGATCTTTTTTTCCTGGGACATAATCAAATTCAATTTCCAACTGCTCCCGTAAGAATGAGACATCAATAATCTCTCCAATACCCCATCCTCCGGAATGGAAGACGAAATTCCCTTTTTTCATATGAGTCAATAGTTCGAAATTACTGACCGCACCCTGGAAGCTAATCGCTTCTCTAAGCCCAGTGAGACGGATTTTATCGTTGAAATATTTGTCTTCAGGATATCGCTCTTTAAGATAGTCCAGGGCAAGTTGGGCAAGTTGAGGAGTGTTCGTTGTTTGCAGGTCGAAGATGAGTTTGAAGATGTCGTGTCCAAGGTCTGACCCCTTGATTTTTTCCCATAATACAAGGGCATTTTCAACGTGACGTCCAAATGGGTTCGCGAGTTCTGAGTTCTTAACACTAGATAGAACTCTTTTGAGCTCATCTCCATCGACTTCATCCCCTAAACAGTATTCTTCCCATAAAGTTAAAAAAGAGGGATAGTCATGATTTCCAAGATGCTTTTGGAATTGGCCTAAATAACTCATCGACATAATTAATTTTCCTACTGGTTCATTGAGAGAAGTATATAAATTATCAAAATAAACTTCAATGAGTACTAGAGAGTTTCGTTCCTTAAGCATTCTTGCCTTAGACATCCCATAGTATTTTTGAATTGTAAAAACGACTCTGTTCTCGTTATGATGAAAATTTAAAATGATACGGATGATCTAAATGAAGATAAAAATAAAAAAAGGGCTCGACATCCCACTCTCAGCTATGCCTCAGGGGGAGGTCAAACAGCTTCCGCTCTCAAATGAGGTGGCTCTGGATCTAAGTTCTTTTGAAAGGCTCCTCTTTACTCTGTTGAAAAAAGAGGGAGAAGAGATCAGGGTCGGTGAGCCGATTGCTCTGGACAAAAAATGTCCAGGAAGAGTTTTTGTTTCTCCAGGTTCAGGGAAAATCAAAAAAATTATCCGTGGGGCAAAACGACGTATCCTCTCCGTTGTTATCGAAACAGATCAAAAACAGACTCCCTATCGGAAGATCAACGGATCCATGAGCAATTTAATGGAGGGGGGGCTGTTTCCTCATATCTTGATGCGTCCCTGCGAACGAATCGCTCATCCTGATAAAAAGCCTGAGGCGATCTTTGTTAGAGCAATTGAATCTGCCCCCTTTGCTCCTCCGGCAGAACTGCAGGTTGCTGGACAAGAAGAGCTTTTTGAAGCTGGTCTTGAAGGATTAAAAACTCTTGCTCCCCTTCATATTGTTTGTAGAGAGGGGTCGAGTTGTCCTTCTTTTATCCAATCTGTTCATGGGGAAGTTCATACTGCAGCTGGACCCCATCCGATTGGAAACCCTTCTGTTCATATCGCCGCGATTCACCCAATCAGAAGAAATGATCAATCCATTTGGGTCCTTTCTGTGTCCGATGTGGTTGCTGTCGGATCGTGGCTGAAGGAAGGGAAATATTATACCGATAAAGTGATAGGAGTTGGAGGAGAGGGGATACCGGAAGAAAAAAGAGGGTTCTACCGTGTGAATCGGGGTATACCTTTGGAAAGTTTAACGGGAAAAGTGGGTTCAGAGACCAGAGTGATTTCAGGGGATCCTCTTAATGGGTCTTCTTCGATTGGATATTTAGGGTTTCACCATCACGTAGCTTGTGCTTTCCCAGAAGGAGAAGAAAAGAGAGAGTTCCTTCATTTTTTGAAGATACATCGGAAAGGATACACCGCCTCTAAAGCCTATTTTTTTCAGGGGAAAAAGCTCGGATTTACCGCTCTGCAACACGGAGAGGAGAGAGCCTTTGTTGATGGAGCAATCTATGATCCTGTGATGCCTCTAAACATCGAGACTTTGCCTCTCATCAAGACCCTCCTTACAGAAGAATATGAGAAAAGTGAGGCTTTGGGGCTATTGGAGGTTGCCCCTGAAGACTTTGCTCTTCCTGCTTTTATTTGTCCTTCTAAAATCGAGATGCCCGAAATTGTTAAGTACGCACTTTGGCAGTATGCTGAGCAATATCTTGACGATTGAATTCACCGAAAAGATTTTCCAGGGAAAGAACCATTTTCGAAAGATAAGCAAGTAAGGCCAGGTGTTTTTTTTCGTTGACCTCTTCATTGTGCTTTAAGCTATTGCTTGCTTGAACGAGTTGTTGTAAAAAAGACGTATAAAGGATGTCCATAATAACCCTCAAAAAATAACTATTTAGTTATCGTGTTTTCATTTGTTTAATAATTGCGAGATAATAGCATTAGTTGTCGTATAATAAAAGCAATAAAATATTGTCTTTACAAGTAGAATAAAAACTTGATTTTTTCTCTGATAATTGCGAATTTTAATGATTTTTGAAACTACAACCTAAGTGTTGCTTGTTTAATAGAATTGTTATCTTAGCTTTATTGGCCGCTCCCTACCTGAGTGCGGAGGACGATGTATCAGGGCTTTTTCGCGATCTCACGATTGTCAACGAGGTGAATCAAGAAATTTCTGAGGCACTCCCGTTTCATTATAATTATTCCTTGATGGGTGGGTATTTCGTGATGCCTTCTGCAAGAATGAATGAGGTGGGGAAAGCTGCAGTGGGGTTTGCCTATCTTCCTCCGTACAGGAATTATGCTGCAACATTGCAGGCGCTTGAAAGGTTAGAATTTGGGATCAATTATACTACTTATATGGGTGTTCCCGATCCTTCTTTAGGGGCAACAGGTTTTGGAGATTATACCGATCGAGGGGCGAATTTGAAGGTTGCCCTTTTGCAAAAAAAAGATGGGTTCCCCTATTTTCCTGAAATTGCTGTGGGCTTAGAGGACTTTTATGGTTCGAAACGGTTTCATGCCTTTTATGTTGTCGGGACGAAGGAGTTTTTAGGGTGGAATTTAGAAGCAACATTGGGTTGGGGAAAAGGGAGAATCAAAGGGTTTTTTGGGGGGATTGGTTGGACTCCTTTCAGGCAGTGGAAGATTCCTGTGCTAAATCGATTGACCCTTCTTGGAGAATGGGATGCAACGAATTATAAGGATCACCATTTTGAGCACCCCAAAGCTCGTCGAGTCAAGAGCCGGATTAATCTTGGACTAACGACTTCGGTCTTCGATGTTTTACAGCTGAGTGTAAGCACAATTCGAGGGGAGAAAATTGCTGCTTCAGCTTCATTGAATTACAATATCGGAGAGACAAAAGGGTTGTTCCCTAAAGTCGATGATCCACCCATCTATCGCGCGCCCATTGATATTGAGCCTTTAGGTCATTTAAGGAATGGGAAAGAGGTTTCTCAGGAAATGGCTTTTGCAATGAACGAGCAAGGATTAAGTCTTTACCAGATCTATCTAACAACAGGTGAAAAGCGAGAGCAAACGCTCTGGATGAAGATTGTAAATACTCGCTATCGAGAAGAACGAGATGTTAAGGAACGTATCGATCAGGTTCTTGCCGCTTTGACCCCTGTAAACATTGAAAGGGTGGTAGTGGTGATAGAAGCTGATGGAATTCCTACCCATGAGTATTGTTACCGTCGGGAAGATCTTTCGCGGCTTTTATCGGGAAAGATCGGGGAATACGAATTTCAAACGCTTTCACCTATGCGGGAACCCTCTTCTCCTCCTAACGTCTACGAAGGCACCCTTCTTTATCATCGATCAAAAGCGATTTGGACCTTCAATATCCGTCCCCGTCTTTTAACATTTTTTGGAAGTGCGACCGGAAAGTTTAAATATAGTGCAGGGATTATTGCGGGACCAGAAGGATACCTTTTCGATCAACTCTACTATAAGATTCAAGGAGCTTACAACATTAAGTCGAGCCTTTCAGACGTAGGGGACATGGACATTCTCAACCCCTCAGAGCTGTTGAATGTTCGTTCAGATTCAGTGAATTATTTCAAAACTAATACCTTTTCATTAGAAGAAGCTTATTTGCAGCGAGGGTGGGCCATGAAGAAAGGGTGGTATGGTCGGGTGGCTACTGGGTATTTTGAGTCGGCTTATGGAGGAGTGGCTGCGGAATTTCTCTATTATCCTGCACAGCAATGCTGGGCGATTGGTGTGGAAGCGGCTGGAGTGTTAAAGCGGAAGACCCATGGACTCGGATTTACAACAAATATCCGAAAATTTAATGGATATGATCCTGAATTTGTCCATTATATTGGGTACCAGTACTTTTTAGACTTTTATTACGTTGTGCGCCCTCTTCAGCTTGACTTCAAAGTAAGCGTGGGCAAGTTTTTGGCACGCGATGTTGGAGCCCGTTTTGAATTAGGACGCTATTTCTCGAGTGGATTTAGATTTTCTGTTTGGTATAGCATGACGAATGCTCATGATATCGTCAACGGCAGCCGGTACCGCGACAAGGGAATTGCGTTTTTAATCCCATTTGATTTTTTCCTGAAAAAAAGTAGTCGAACGTACATTCCGTACGCTCTATCGGTATGGCTACGCGATACGGGAGCCCGCGCAGCCACAGGAAAAAGGCTTTACCCTACCCTCCAAAGAGAGAGGGAGAATGACTCTTTTTAGGAGATGTCAAGCACCTTTACATCAAACTTAAGGGTTTTTCCAGCAAGGGGGTGATTGAAGTCGAGAACAACTTCTTCTCCCTCAACGCTATCGACCCGAATCAACATCTCTCCAAATTGTTCATCAGACACAACGAGTAGAGCTCCTTCATACCGAAGGTCTTCAGGAATAAGCTTTGAAGCAACTTTTTTGAAAGCCTGTGGATTGACATCACCGTAGGCATGCTGAGGTTCAAGAGTTACTTCTTTGTTATCACCGACTTCGAGCCCACGAAGCGCCTCTTCTAGTGCAGGTAATATTTGGTGCGCCCCAAAAAGAAAGATAAGGGGATCTTTCCCCACGTTTGTGTCTATCTGTGTGTTATCATCAGAAAACACACTATATTCGATAGCCACCTGCTTCCCGTTTTCTATCATGGTTCCCCCCCACATTTTTTGACAGTCCCTAACCTAATGGTGTCATAGATCATTAATTTAGTAAACCTAGCAGTTGGGGAGCTGCGTAGGTAAAAATGAAGTCTGCGCCGGCACGTTTTAGGGAGGTAAGAGACTCTAGAAAAACAGCTTCTGCGTTGATGAATCCTTTCTCCTGCGCTGCCATCACCATTGCATATTCTCCGCTAACATGGTAAGCCCCAACAGGGAGAGAACTTTTTTCTTTGATAGCAGAAATAATGTCTAGATAGGGAAGGCCTGGTTTGACAAGGAGCATATCGGCTCCTTCTTCCTCGTCCAGAAGGGCCTCTTTGATGGCTTCCCGTTTATTTGCCGGATCGAGTTGGTAGGTTTTTTTATCCCCGAAAGTTAGAGTGGTTTGGATTGCATCGCGAAAAGGACCATAGAAAGCCGAGGCATACTTTGCTGCGTAGGAGAGGATAGAGGTTTGCGTAAAGCCTTCTTGATCAAGCGCTCGTCGGATGACTTTGACTCTGCCATCCATCATGTCACTCGGGGCGACCATATCGCTCCCTGCAGCTGCATAGCATAGCGCTTGCTTTACCAAAGCATCAAGGGTTTCATCGTTGTCGATCTCTCCATGGGCATTGACGATGCCATCATGACCGTGAGAAGTAAAGGGGTCTAAGGCGATATCATTGATCACACAAAGCGTCGGGAGTTCATTTTTCAAAGTCTTTATGGCTTGAGGGATTAGAGACGTTGGATTCCATGCTTCTAGGCCTGACTGATCTTTTAGCGAAGGGTCAATCACAGGGAAGAGTGCGATACCTTGGATTCCTTGAGCATGGAGGAGTTCAGCCTCTTTAATAAGAACATCGATTGAAAGACGGTCAACTCCTGGCATAGAAGGGATAGGAATTCGTTGCTCCGTTCCCTCTACGATAAAAAATGGGACAATAAGATCGTTTGTTTGCAAGTTTGTTTCTCGCACAAGAGCGCGAATTGCGGGAGATTTTCGATTTCTTCTTGGTCGTTTTAAAAGATCATGAGCAGTTTTTAAAATCATGTTTTGCATCTTATGAAATCGTGAATTCTACTACAAGGGTTATCAAAAAAGAGGGAAAAAGTTACACTCGATTCTTTTGCGACCGGTATAAGAAATAGGAGCCTTACCACATGTTGAACGACTACGAAGAATTTACTGAAGCGCAACTTAAAATCATTAGAAAATATGTCACAAATACTTCGAGTCATATCTTCTGCTTGCGTAATCTCCCTGAAGTCATCAAAGGGGCTCTCTTTTCTCGCTATTCGCGGTCAAGTTTAGGACTCCGTTCTCTTCTCTTAAAAGAATTTATTCTGAATGAAGAGACAGCGTTTTCTACTATTTCAGGGCAAAAAGATGATGAGGAAGTCAATGAGCTTGAAGATCAGAGTGTCGCAATTAAAAAGGCGCAAAATTTTTATGATCGCATTCTCGATGGATATGGCGATGATTCCATCGGAGAATTGGGTGGAGCGCACCTTGCAGTAGAAAACGTTTCAATGATTGCTGCAAAGGTGATTGAAGATGCGCGGATTGGGGGCTCTCCTCTAGAAAAGTCAACACGTTATATCTATTTCGATCAAAAGTATGAAGGGGAATATCTCTTCCATCGTGAACCGAATCTCATGGCCTCTGCCTTTCGAGATAAGTATGTCAACACGTGCAATCATCTCTTTGAGATTTACGGAAAATTGATTCCTCCTTTGACAGAGCAAATAGAAAAAACTTTTCCAAAGGAGCCTGACGTTTCTAAGGTTGCGTATACAGCAGCACTTCGTGCAAAAGTATTAGATTGTCTCCGTGGCCTTCTCCCTGCAAGTGCTTTGACCAATATGGGACTATATGGAAATGGCCGGTTTTTTGAAACACTCATCCAAAAATTAAATTGTCATAACCTCTCTGAGCTGCAAGAAATTGGGAAGACGGCTCATCAAGAACTTTCAAAAGTCATCCCATCTTTCGTAAGAAGAGCAGATGTTGGGCATAAGTATCAGAATACCTACGCAGAGTATATGGAGCGGATGAATGAGGAGTTAGGTCTTCTGAGTCAGCGGTACGCAGGTGAAATCAAGCCTCATTCAGAGCCAATGGTTCGTCTTGTGAATTTTGATAAAGAAGCTCCAACTAAAGTAGGTGCTGCGCTCTTATTCAATCAATCAGACAAAGGGCTGATGGAACTTCAAGAGATGTGTCGCCGGCTCCCTAAAGAAGATTTAGGGAAAATTCTGGAAGCAGGGTGTATGTTCCGGGAAAATCGGCGTCATAAATCCCCAAGAGCGCTTGAGCACGCGACCTTCACATTTGAAATTGTAGCTGACTATGGAATTTACCGTGACTTGCAACGGCATCGCACGTTGACTCAGGAAAGACAGCTCCTAACTTGTAATTTAGGATACTATATTCCAAAAGAAATTCTTGGGACTGAGATGGAGAAAGATTACCAGGAAGCGATGGAGCGAGCGAAAGAAACCTATGACGAGATTGCCTCAGAACTTCCAGAAGAAGCGCAATATGTTGTTCCGATGGCCTACAATATCCATTGGTATTTTCACATCAATCTTAGAGCGCTCCAGTGGCTTTGTGATCTTCGTTCTTCTCCTGCAGGTCACCCGATGTATCGCTTTGTTGCGCAAGAAATGGCGAAGCAAGTTTCTCATACCTTCCCAGAATTCGAACGGTTCTTTCGATTCGTCGATTATGATGGGTATGAGCTGGGCCGTTTAGGACAAGAAATTCGAACAGTTGAAAAGTTAAAACGATGAGTCAAAAAGCTGGGAGCGTCTTTGGGGGAACCCTTTTAATCACCGGCAGCTGTATTGGTGCTGGAATGCTTGGTCTCCCTATCTTGACTGGGATTCCTGGATTTCTTCCTTCCTCTCTCATGTTTTTTATTGCATGGCTCTTCATGCTGACAACGGCCATCCTAATGGTTGAAATCATGGGATGGTTCAAAAAGCCCGTGAATTTGATTTCAATGGTGGAACATACCCTGGGTCCTGTGGGGAAGATCCTCTGCTGGCTCCTCTATCTTTTTTTGTTTTATGCCCTTCTTGTTGCTTACATTTCTGCAAGTGGGAATCATGTTAGCCTCCTGGCAAAAGATGGGTTTAACACCCTCCTTCCCAATTGGGCAGGATCCCTTTTCTTTCTGATCGTCTTTGGTTGGATGGTCTATTTAGGAACGAAGCCTGTGGATCACGTCAACCGTTACTTAATGGTCGGGAAAATTATTTCCTTTGTCCTTTTGGTGGTTTTGGGGATTCAATATATCGTTCCTAGATTTCTCCTCCATTACGAACCAAAATATGCTCTCTTTACGTTTCCTATCCTCATCATTTCTTTTGGGTTTCATAACATGGTTCCCGTGTTGATGAAGTATATGAAAGGGGACCGTAAAAGGGTGCGAAAATCGATTTATGCGGGATCTTTCCTTACAGTCGCGATCTATCTTCTTTGGGAAGTTGTGACGTTAGGGGTTCTTCCAATCGGCGATATCTACCATAGTTACAAAATTGATGTTGATGCGGCCCAGGCACTGAGAACCTATTTAGGATCATCGTGGATTGGGCGCTCTGCTCAAAGTTTAGCTTTTTTCTCTATTTTGACCTCCTTTTTGGCCCAAGCTCTGAGCTTAACAAATTTCTTGAGCGATGGATTTAAGATTGAGCATAGAGAGAGGGAGAATGTTTGGATGTGTCTCCTCGCCCTCCTGCCTCCTCTATTTTTTTCTCTTCTTTTCCCCGATATTTTCTTTCAGGCGCTTAATTTTGCAGGAGGAATTTGCGCTGTTGTCCTTTTCGGAATTTTCCCTGCTTTGATGACCTGGATTGGACGGTATCAGAAAAAAAATCTCTTGAAAGACCGCGTTCCAGGAGGACGTTTTCTCCTTATCTTGGTTTTATTGATTGCCTGTGTTATTTTCTTCGATCAACTCTGCACGATGTTAGACTTTAAACTCTTTCCGAAACCATAGGAAAACAATGAAAATCAATCATTACATTGGGGGAATTTTCCTCGTTGCGGGGACTACCATTGGTGCTGGAATGCTAGCGCTCCCTGTGATGACCTCATTTATCGGCTTAGGCCCCTCCCTTTGTATCTTCCTCCTTTGCTGGCTTGTGATGCTTGCTACCGCTTACTTTTTCCTTGATGTGAACTTAGCAGTCGAAGGAGAACCGAATCTCATTTCCATGGCCCAGAAAACATTAGGGGGATGGGGAAAGGGAATCAGTTGGCTCTTTTACCTTCTTCTCCTTTATTCCCTGACTGCGGCTTACATTTCCGCAAGTGCTCCGCTTTTTTCTTCTGCAGTAAAAACTCTCACGGGATATTTGCTCCCTAGCTATCTTGCTCCTTTCTGTCTTCCTGTAGTCTTTGGCTTTTTTGTCTATTTAGGAACGCTTGGGGTTGATATGATCAATCGCCTTTTAATGATTGGGTTGTGCGTTTCTTATGTGATCTTGGTAGGATTTTTACCAGAACATATTGAGGGAAATCTTTTGACACATGTTGACTGGAATCCCATGCTGATCGCATTTCCTGTCGTGATCACCTCTTTTGGCTATCACATTATCATTCCAAGTTTAACAACGTATATGAATCATGATGTGAAGCATTTGAGATGGACCCTTCTGATTGGAAGCCTTCTTCCTCTCGTGATTTATATTCTTTGGCAAGTACTCATCTTAGGGATTGTTCCCATTGGAGGAACAAATGGTCTTGTTGAAGCGTGGAAGACAGGAAGTTCTGCAACAACACCGCTCACCAAAATTGTGGAAAGCAAGTGGATCATCACAGGCGCTCACTTCTTTTCATTCTTTGCGATTGTCACCTCTTTCTTAGGTGTGACTCTTAGTTTATCTGATTTCTTAATGGACGGATTCAAGATCAAAAAGTCATGGGAAGGACGGCTTTTGGCTTGTTTATTAACCTTTATTCCTCCCCTTATTTTTGTGTTTACTTATCAAAGAGGATTTTTCATTGCTCTAGAGTATGCCGGAGCTTTCGTGGCTGTTCTCTTAATCTTTCTCCCTGCAATGATGGCATGGAAATTGAAGGAAAATCGTTTTTATCAATCGCTTAAAGGAAAACTTCTCCTCTCGTTTGTTATCCTCTTTGCGATCTTTACTGTGGTTGTCGATATTCTTGAACAATGGGGCGCTTTTAGGCCTTTGATCGAAAAGTATGTAGGATGAAGTTTCAACTAGCGTCAGAGTTTCAGCCTCAAGGAGATCAACCAAAAGCGATAGCGCGGCTGACAGAAGGAATCCAGCTTAATAAGAGATCCCAGGTTCTTTTGGGGATTACTGGATCGGGAAAAACATTCACCATGGCAAACGTGATCCAGAATGTGCAAAAGCCTGCACTGATTTTGGCTCACAATAAGACCCTTGCAGCTCAACTCTACCAAGAATTTAAAACCCTCTTTCCAGACAATGCAGTTGAATATTTTGTCTCCTATTACGACTACTACCAGCCAGAAGCATACATCGCGAGAACTGATACCTATATCGAAAAAGATTTGTCGATTAACGATCGGATTGAAAAGCTTCGACTTCGCGCCACTTGTTCCCTTTTAGAGCGCGATGATGTCATTATTGTTTCTTCTGTTTCTTGTATCTATGGGCTAGGACTTCCTGAATATTTTAGAGAGATGAAACTCTCCCTCACTGTCGGAGAAACTTATAAGCGCGATGCGGTATTATTGCATTTGATCGAACTTCAATATTCGAGAAATGATTACGAATTGACGCGGAGTCATTTTCGCGTAAGAGGAGATATCCTAGAGATTGTTCCTGCCTATGAGGATGATCTGGGCTATCGGATTGAGTTTTTTGGAGATGAAATCGAGCGAATCAGTGAAATCGATCCTTTAACAGGGAAGGTAAAGAGAAGAATTCAGGGGCTCTCAATTTATCCAGGATCGCATCACGTGACACCTGAGGAAGCGCGTGTCAGTGCGATGATCACCATCAAAGAAGAGCTCAAAGAGCGAGCAGACTATTTTCGCTCTGAGAATCTCTTGGTAGAAGAACAACGGATTATGCAGAGGACAAAGTATGATCTCGAAATGATCAAAGAGATTGGATACTGCAAAGGGGTAGAGAACTATTCCAGACATTTTGGAGGGAGAAATCCCGGTGAACCACCAGCCTGTCTCCTTGATTACTTCCCTAGTGATTATCTTATTTTTGTTGATGAATCTCACCAGACCCTGCCACAGATTCACGCGATGCATAATGGTGATCGGGCGCGAAAGAAATCACTCGTTGATTTCGGATTTCGTCTCCCTTCTGCATATGATAACCGTCCCTTGAAGTTTGATGAGTTTTACAATCATATTCACCAAGTTGTCTATGTGTCAGCAACGCCGGGTCAATGGGAAGTCGCTGAATCGGGTGGAGATCTTGTGGAGCAAATTATCCGACCGACAGGACTTCTCGATCCAACGATTGAAGTAAGGCCAGCAACGAATCAGGTTGATGACAGCTTGGATGAGATTCGCATCGAAACAGAAAAAGGGGGAAGAGTCCTTGTGACGACCCTGACAAAGAAACTCTCAGAAGATCTTTCGAAATATCTGAATGAAATTGGGGTGAAAGCAAAATATCTCCATTCTGATATCGATACCTTAGAACGGGTGGAGATTATCAAAGATTTGAGACGGGGTGTTTTTGACGTTCTTGTTGGGATTAACCTATTGAGGGAAGGTCTTGATATTCCTGAAGTCTCGCTTGTCACAATTTTAGATGCGGACAAGGAAGGTTTTTTGCGGAGTGAAACAGCCCTAATTCAAACCTGTGGACGTGCTGCAAGAAATAGTGAAGGGCGCGTCATCATGTATGCAGATCGTCGAACTCAGTCGATTGAAAAGTGTATTCAAATCACCTCTGAACGACGGAAGATTCAAGAGGTTTATAATCGAAAGCATGGAATCACCCCAAAAACCATTAAAAAGGCTCTTTCGGAAGATTTAGCACAAGCATTCCCTGAGTATAAAGCTGCGGAAGGCAAGGAAAAAGAGGTGGAGCCCTTGCTCGATCCTAAAGAAATTAAAGAACGGATCGACGAATGTCAAAAAGAGATGAGAGCTGCTGCAAAAGAACTTCGTTTCGAAGATGCAGCTCGTTTCCGTGATCTCATGAAGTATTACGAAGACTTACAACTTTTGGAAGATCATCCTCTCTAGATAGTGTCGTCAAATTCTTCACTCTACCTTAGGATTTTCTATGGAAAATTTCTACGTTGGCCTCCTTCAAGAGCCCACTTGGGGCTCTTTGTATCAGCCGCCTTGAACTTTTCTCATAGAAAAACCTCTTTCAGAGCGAATCATTTGACGACACTATCTAACGCGAATTCGGGATTAGACCTCTATGATAACACTCATCTTTTTGCAATCTTTTTAGGAAAAACTGCTTGAAGATAGCTCTGCGGCTATCTACTTCGCAGATTTTTCTAAAAATCTCCTCAAAAATCTAAGCGTTCTCATAGGGACCTAATCCCGAATTCGCGTTATCTAGAATGCGTTCCTCTAAAGTAGGAAAATTGAGGTCGATTTCCCGAAAAAGCTTTGTGGTCTCAAGAATTGTTGACTTCGGTCTGAGGTCTTTCCCAAACACATCGATGGATACGGGGGTAAGTAAGCGTTCTGAAATTTCTAAAGTTTGGCAGATGGTTTTGGCTAAATCGTAGCGACTGACAGCTTCTTTTCCTGCAACGTTGTAAATCCCCGTTTTATTCATCTGGATGAGATGTTTTAGGACTACAAGGAGATCGTCCAGGTGCATGGGGCAAAAAACTTGGTCTGTTGCAGCAAGGTATCTTTCGTTTTTTTGGAGATGTGAAACGATTTCATCGATAAGGGTTTGGTCGTCGGGGATTGTTGTATATATCTTTGAGAGACGAAGGAGGAGATAGTTTCCCTGGGTCACCTCAGCAATGCTATTTTCTAAAAGGGCCTTTTGCTTCCCATATTCACTTATGGGAGAATGGGGAGAAGACTCAGAGTAAGGCCCTTTTTTTCCATCGAAGACGTAATCGGTGGAGAAGAGAACTGGGATGATCCCATGCATAGCGGCAAGTTCTGCAAGCTTTAACGTCCCTTCCACATTAACTTTTCTCGTGATCAAGGGGTCTCTAACACACACTGCAGGCTTTGTGACACCCGCTGCGATGATAAGGTGGGTTTCGTTTTCGATAGGAAGAGAATCTAAAGAAGGGAAAAGGAGGTTAAGTTCCTCTTTTGTTGTTGCAATAGGTGGGTTCCATGCGCGAACAAGAGCTTTTCCAATAAGTCCGTTTGCTCCAACCACTAAACATTGAGGGGCTCCAGGGTCGATTCCGGTTTTTTCTTTGATTGAAGGTTCCATAAATAGGCATATTTTCCATCTTTTTCGAGAAGGGATTCGTGAGTTCCCTTTTCAATGAGCTTTCCTTGATCAAGGACGAGGATTTCATCAGCTTCAATGATCGTGGAGAGACGGTGTGCAATTACGATGAGAGTTGTTTGATGGCGAATCTTTTCGAGTGTTTGATGAATAATCTTTTCGTTATGAGTATCAAGATTACTTGTTGCCTCATCGAAAATCAGAATTTCTGGTTTTCTGACGAGTGCTCGCGCAATGGTAATCCGTTGAGACTCTCCTCCAGAGATGCGGTATCCATGTTCTCCAAGAGGGGTATCAAGACCTTCCGGGAGATTCTCGATAAAAGACGCGCATCCTGCTAACTGGCAAGCTTCCAAAATCTCATTATCTGTACGGTCAGATCCAAAAGCAATATTTTCTCTAGCGGTATCATTGAAAATGACTCCGTTTTGAGAAACAACACCTAGTTTAGCACGCCAACGCACAATATCGAATGTTTGCAGGTCTTGCCCATCGAGAAGAATCTGTCCCTTTGTTGGGGGATATAGGCGAGTTATCAGATTGATCAGCGTTGATTTTCCTGCTCCTGATAGTCCTGCTAAAGCAACCATTTTCCCCTTCGGGAAAGAGTAAGAAAAATCCTCAAGAGCATAGGCAGACTTTGTAGGATATCTAAAGGAAAGGTGGCTAAAGGTAAGTTCTTTTTGAAGGGGAAGAGGTTGGAGGCCTCCTCGTTTCTCAAACGATTTTCCCTTACTGACAAAGAGTGAGCCGAGGCGCCGGATGGGGCCAAAGCGCGTTGCAACATTCCCAACAAGAATGATGATTTCCCTTGTTGTTGTTGTAAAGCGGTAAACAATAGCTAGATAAGTGAGAAGGAGAGGAAGAGAATGATGGCTTGAGAGAACAAGGAAGAAAGAGCTGACTAAAAGGGTCAGCGCCATCATGATCATGCTGAAAGTTTCAGAGACAGCGGTGAGTAGGTTTTCAAACTTTCCCGACCGGCAACTATACAGCTTAATTTTCTTTAGAATTCCACTTGTTTTTTTTAATACGACCTCTTGGAGGCCAAAAATATGGATCAATTTGATTCCATTAATCGATTGGACAACACTCTTCGAAAATTCTGCTGCTTGTGTTGCGCTTGACGATGAATAGTGGCCAATAATCTTTGCAATTTTTCGGTAAATAAGAGCTGAGAAAACAAATAGGACCAAAAAAACAAGAGTAGAAAGGGCTGAAATTTTGATCAGAAGGCAGGTCAAAGATCCTAAAATGAAGGTATTGATGAGAATCTTATGAATGGAACTTGTAATTATGGGGAGTGTTCCTGAAGGAAGTCCCGCATAATTGGCTAAATCTCCAGATTTGTAATGGCTCACTGTTTGAAAATCAAAAGAGAGGATTTGTTCGTAGATGCGTTGTTGAACATCAGCAAGTATTTTAGCACTCAGAACTGAGGAAAAATAATTTGCGAAAAAAACAACTCCCGATTTGAGGAGCTGAGAAAGGATTGCCGCAGTAATAAAGAGGACAAAGAGATGATCATTTGATAACTCCTGAAGGAATGAGAGTTGGGCAATGTAATTTAAGATCGGCTTATCATGGAGAACTTCTAATCCCTTCCCATTAAAAACATAAAGGGAAACAAGGAGAAATGTGAAAGAGATCCCTTCGCAAAGTGCGGCCAGAGAACCGGGCGCGGCAATGAAAAAAAACTTAAGGAGATCTTTTTTTCTGCCACTAAAAACAACGTGGTAAAAGTCCCGAAAAGATCGAAAGTTTTGATGAGCCATATATTAAAAAGGTCCTTTAAAGGAGGCATCTGGGACATCAAGAGGTCCTTCGCTTCGGTATTCCAGAAGTTCTTGCAGGAGCATTTGGGCTTTTGAAGGAAGACGGAGCATCTTACATGCTTCCATCGCAATATCCCGGTGTGTGGGGTAGTAGTGGTTTGAAAGAGCCCAACTCATTGGAGTATGGCGGTCAGGATAGCTAATCCGTGCAGGTGGTGCTTTTAAATCAGCGAAAGCCTCCTCGGCAATTGTGGCAACAACTTCAGACCCAAATCCACAAAATTTCCAATCAGGATCAGCAACGATCATCCGTCCTGTTTTTCGAACAGACTTAATAATGGTCTCTTTGTCAAGCGGCTTGACACTGCGGACGTCAATCAGTTCTGCAGAAATCCCTTCTTCTTGAAGAAGGGTCACTGCTTTTCTCCCCTCAAGGGTCATGTGAGACGTTGTCACAATTGTGACATCGGTCCCTTCGTGAACAACCTGCGCCTTCCCCAATGGGATGGAGTAAGGTTCCTCTGGAACAGAACCAAAAGTATCATGCAACCAGCGGTGTTCGAGGAAAATGACAGGGTTATTATCTTGAATCGATGAGGTAAGAAGCCCCTTCGCATCATAAGGAGTAGAAGGCATCACAACTTTTAAGCCAGGAATATGAGCAAAAAGACTTTGCAAAGTCTGTGAGAGTTGAGGTCCTTGTCCCCAGCCCCTCCCCATAATCAATCGGAACACAATGGGAATCGGCGTTTCTCCCCCAAACATGTAGTTCCATTTTGCACCATTATTGATCAGCTGATCGAGAGCAAGCAAAAAGAAATCAACCCGCTGCTGAACAAAAATGGGCCGTAGTCCTTTCGTTGCGCAGCCAATGGCAACCCCTGCCATTGTACTTTGTGAGTTTGGAAATTCAATGATCCTTGAAGAGCCAAAAGTTTCCTCTAGCCCTTTTGTTGTTCCATAAATGCCATTTGGGCCGGTGATTCCCTGCCCCATAAGACACACAGAAGGATCCAAGCTGAGTTGTTCCGTTGTTGCTTCTAGAATGGCATCGCTAAAAGTAATTTCTCTGGCCATTGGCTACTCCGCATAGGTCTTTTCATCATCGAGATCAAAATGAGGATAGGAACTCTCTTTCGCAAAGTTAAAAGCCTCATTAATTTCTTTAAGAATTTTGATTTCTAAATCATCCATTTGACTTTCGCTCAAGATGTCATCTTTTTGAAGTTTCTCTCGAAATTGTTTAATCGGGCATTGTTCTATATGGGCGTAATACTCTTCTTCGCTTCGAACCCCGATGTCTATATCAAGATTCGGGCCACAGTGTTCCTTATGGCGATAGGTTTCAAATTCAATGAAGGCAGGGCCATTTCCTCCTCGAACCGAATCGATCCCTTCTTTTGCAAGGGCTGCACATTCCAGAATACGGTTTCCATTTCCTGTTTTGGCATACATTCCATGAGCCGCTGCAATTTTTTCTCTGCTCCGTTTTCGAGACTGTCTTTTTTCAAGAGAGGTGCAGTTTGAATAGAGATTGTTTTCACAAATAAAAAGGACTGGGAGATTATGAAGAGAAGCGAAATTCAAACTTTCTCCAAAGACCCCCTCTTCTGTCGCCCCATCTCCAAAGAAAATGGCAATAACCTTTTTCTCCTTTTTTATTTGAGCAGCTAGAGCAAGGCCTAGGCCGATGGGAATGGTATTCCCCAAAATGGGGGTACTCCCCATCATCCCAACGGAGCGATCGATCAAGTGGGAAGCCCCCCCTCTGCCACGAGCACAACCCGTTTCTTTCCCATGAAGTTCTGCTACCAACTTTTTTAGGTCACCACCCTTAGCCAAATAATGAGCGTGAGAGCGGTGAGAGCAAATAATTTCATCCCCCAGCCCTAAGGAAGAGGCAACACCGACAGCAATTCCTTCCTGACCATTACTCAAATGAATAGGACACCGAATTTTTTGTTCTGCGTAACGGTCTCCAATGGCCTCTTCAATCCGACGGATTCTGAGCATTTGATAAAATAAATCTACTTCGTTCATAAGACGAATCCTTTATTTTTTCCCAGCCTAAATAGAAAACCAGAAATCTTTTCATTGATTCCTGGACATCTACCTAAAGTGAATCATGTTAGGTATAGCTATCTGTATCTAGGAATGAAACTATACAAAATCGTAGAGGCTGTTGCAAGGGGAAAGAACGATCGCGCTTGTACTTCGTCTTGCCTTACGCTATAGTAGAGGGATGAAAGTTGCATTAGTACATGACTGGTTGACAGCAATGGGTGGAGCAGAGAGAGTCCTTGAATCGCTCATTGAACTCTATCCAGCAGATCTTTTTACGCTTGTGAAAAACACAGAAAATCTCAAAGGGACCCCCTTTGAAGGGCTCGATATCAAAACCTCTTTTATCCAGAAACTCCCAAAAGCAGAGAAGAAATACCGAAGTTATCTCCCTCTATTTCCTCTTGCGATCGAGCAGTTTGATCTTAGCGCTTATGATCTTGTGATTTCCTCATCTCATTCAACAGCTAAAGGTGTGTTGACCCATGCGGATCAAATGCACATCTGTTATTGCCATACTCCAATGAGGTATGCATGGGATCTTTATCAACAGTATCTCAAAGAGGCACGCCTTAAAAGTGGAGTGAAGGGGGTGGTGGCAAAATGTTTTCTTCACTATTTGAGAATGTGGGATGCCCACTCTTCTGCTCGAGTGAATGCCTACTTAGCGAATTCTCATTATGTTGCAAGGAGAATCAAGCAGCTTTACAAACAAGAGGCTGAAGTGGTTTATCCACCTGTAGACTTAAACTTTTATACCCTTAAGGAAGAAAAACAAGACTATTATCTGACAATTTCACGGATGGTCCCCTATAAAAAAATGGACCTGATTGTTGAAGCCTTTGCTGCAATGCCGGATAAAAAACTTGTCGTGATCGGAGAAGGACCTGAAGAAGACAAAATAAAGAAAAAAGCGGCTAAGAACATCGAAATCCTTCCCTATCAAGAAAGAGAAGAACTGAAAAAATACCTTCAAAATGCAAAAGCATTTATCTTTGCCTCGATTGAAGACTTTGGAATTCTTCCTGTTGAAGCACAAGGGTGTGGAACCCCTGTTATTGCTCTCGGAAAAGGAGGGGCATTGGAGACCGTTGCCCAAAACAAGACCGGTATTTTTTTCCCAGAGCAGACGGTTTCAGCGCTCTTAGAAGCCATTCAAAAATTCGAGAAAGAGTCGTTCGATCCTCGAACAATTCGTCGTCATGCCGAGCAGTTTCGCGAAGAAGCATTTAAGGAGAAGTTTCAGGCTTCTGTTCGTCTTAAATATGAAACCTTTGCCTCGTCTCTCCTATAGCCAAATAGATAGAGATTAAACAGGAGGAAAGAAAAGAAGGTGAGATGATGGTGGAGATTGTGGTTTGTAAGAGCAAACATAAAAACGTGGATGAGTCCAACGACTGTAATCATCCCCATCAAACTTTTTCGCTCTTTCCAAAAAAATTTCAAAGAGAAGCTATAGCTAGAAAGGGAATAGATGAAGGTGACGACTAAAACCATTACCCCGATGAGTCCCAGCTCAAAGAGAAGCTCTAGATAGATGTTGTGTGCATAGATATCTGATCCAAATCCATTTCCCAAAATAAGATGTTCGTTTAAGTCTAGGAAGCCTTTAACCCACGCAGCCACGCGCATTCCGACAGATCCCTCATAAAAATTGATGGCCTTAATTCCTCCAATGAAAATTTGAAGAAAATCAATCGAGTACAGTTTTAGTAATAAGAGAATCAAAAGACCAATCAAAGAGAAAAATGTCATCAATTTGCGAATCTCTCGTGATTGGAAAGAAAGATACATCAAACAAACGAGAAAGGATAGATAGGCGGCGCGAGTTGTTGTAAGAAGAAAAGCGACAAACGTGAAGATGATCAACATTAAAGTCAGGAATCGTCTCTTTCGTGCAAAAAATATCAGAAGAGTAGAAAGGGCAAAACTAGAAATGTTTCCATACTCATTAGGATATGTTCCTGGGGAAAAGCGGAGGAGTCCCCATTCAGTTTGAGTTTCGATGGAAAAGCGTTGTATGAGTTCTATAGAGAGGAATTGGGTATAATATCCGAGGAAAAATAGATAGCCAACCAAGAGTGAAAGGAAATATCCCCCCAGGTATAGTTTAATGAGCCGTTCTTTTTCCCCCGTGTAGCAATAAGCAGCTCCTAACATGAAAAGGGTTTGCGCTAGGAGAAGGAAGGACCTAAAAAGAGGATAGGCATCTTCATAAAAGGGGCGTTGATGAGTAAAGAAGGCCGAAAGGATGCAATAAAACAAAAAGGGGAGAAACGCAAATGTCATTTTCCATTGAGAGATCCTCAACTTCAGGAAAAACAGGGGAAATAGAATGAGAAGAAACTGATAAAATCTAAAAGCCGCGGGAAAACAAGAGGGGGTGAGAAGAGTTCCTAAGGGCCCAAAGAAGGCAAAGAGGTAGATCAGAAGGTGTTGAAACTGACGAAGCGTCATTATGGATTAATATGTTTGCTAAGGATACCAGCGAGTTTCATCATATCAACGGGATCTGAATGTCCGAAGACTTTTGCGAGCTTGTCATCAGGAACAATCAGGCGTTTATTTGTGGGATCCTGCAGCTCTTTTGCCTTGATATAGTCCCAGACCTTCTTTGTCACTTCAGGACGTGTGAGCTCAGTGGCTCCAACAATGGCTTGTAGTTCCTTAGATAAAGGAAGGGGAGTTCCTATTTTCTTCGTTGTTTTTTTCTTTTTCGCTGTAGATTTTTTCGCTGTTTTTTTTGCGGTCTTTTTCTTTGCAGTCCCTTTCGATTTTTTTATATAAGGCGTTTTGGGATAGTCGTGATATTTCACCTCTAAGTCATCGAGTTGATTGACGATCACATTACAGTCTGGGTAGTTTGAGCAGCTAAAGAAAGGTTTCCCCCAACGGCTCCGACGTTGTTTAATCTCACCATCACATCCAATGGCAGGACATTTCGGAAGATCTTCAGGAATCGGCTCATCTTTCTTGGGGATATTCACAATTCCATTACAATCTGGATAACGTTCGCACCCTAAGAAAGCTCCAAAGCGCCCAAAGCGAATTTTCATAGGTGAGGAGCATTTTGGACATGCTTGATCCCAATCGAAATTTTCTGCGTAATCTTCTTTCTTAAATTCTAGTGATTCAATAGAAACGGTGAATTTACAGTCAGGATAGTTGGAGCATCCATAAAAATATTTATCGCGAGACCAAATTTTCTGAAGTTTGTTTCCACATTTAGGACAGTTGATATCTGTCATGAGCTTAGGAACAAACGCCTCTTTTTCTGCTTTCTCTAGGACAGGAACAAACTTTGTCCAAAATTGATCTAAGAATTCTTTCCAATCCTGTTTTGCATCAGCGATTTCATCGAGATCATCTTCCATCCGCGCCGTAAACTTGATGTCCATAATCATGGCAAAATGATTTTCAAGCATTTGGGCGATGATTTTTCCGAGCTCAGTCGGTTTAAGGGCTAAGCGCTCTTTCGTTGTATAGGCGCGTCCTTGAATTTTGTTCATGATCGAGGCGTACGTTGAAGGTCTTCCGATCCCCGACTTTTCTAATTCTTTGACCAACGAAGCTTCTGTGAAACGAGGGGGAGGCTTTGTGAACGATTGGTTTGAAGCAATATCGAGGAGTTTTAACGTCTGCCCGACTTTAACAGGGGGGAGAAGTTTATCAGTATCTTGCTTATTCTCATCATCTTCTAAGTCTTCACGTTCCTCGTAAACCGCCAGGAATCCTTTAAACTTAATGATCGAGCCTGTGGCACGGAGGGTGAGATCCTGATCGGTTTGAATCTCACAAGAGACAGTATCATAAATGGCTGGTTGCATTTGCGAGGCAAGGAAACGTTGCCAGATAAGCAGATAAATTTTGTATTGATCGATGCTGAGATAAGACTTGATAACATCAGGAGGGTGGGAGAGGTTTGTGGGGCGAATCGCTTCGTGGGCATCTTGCGCACTTTTCTTTGATTTGTACATGTTTGGCTTTTGAGGGAGGAACGCCTTCCCATAAGCTCCATCAATCAGTGTACGTACAGCATTGATCGCCTCCATTTCCACACGGGTGGAATCAGTACGCATATAGGTGATCAAACCTTCTGTTCCTTCTGAGCCTAGGTCAACCCCTTCGTAAAGACTTTGGGCAATCCCCATTGTGCGTGAGGCAGAGTATCCATAGTGACGACTCGCTTCTTGTTGAAGGGTTGAGGTAATAAAAGGGGGGACGGGATGACGCCTTTTCTCTTTCTTCTCAACTTTACTGATGGTGTAAGATGAATGCTTCAGCTTCGTCACCAGCTTTTTTGCCTCAATTTCGTTTGAAATGAGGGCAACCTCTTTCCCGGGTATTTCCTCTTTTTCGATCCGTTTTCCATCAATCAACGAGAGGGTTGCATCAAAGGAGCGCTCTTTAGGATCTCCCTGGAGGGTTGTAGAAATGGTCCAGTATTCGACTGGATTGAATGCTTCAATCTCTTTTTCACGGTCAACGACAAGCTTGAGGGCAACCGATTGAACTCTCCCTGCTGAAAGGCTTCCCGATCCACTCCGCTTGATCCGGCGCTGGAGAAGGGGAGAGATCTTGTATCCCACCATTCGATCAAGGAGGCGGCGTGCTTGTTGGGCATTAACAACGGCGAGGTTAATCTTTCTAGGATGTTTTAATGCTTCTGAGACGGCATCTTTGGTGATCGCATTGAAGGTAACACGCTCAACTTTAGGGCCTTTAGGAAGAATATGAGCGATATGCCAAGCGATGGCTTCCCCTTCGCGGTCAGGGTCAGGGGAGAGGTAAACGGTATCGCATTCTTTCGCCGCTTTTTTGAGCTTAGCAATGACATCTTTCTTATCTGGAAGATTTTCATAGGCAGGCTCGAACCCATTCTCCAGGTCAATTCCGAACCCTTTGGAAGGGAGGTCGCGGATATGCCCCACGGAGGATTCTACGTGATACGCGTTTCCAAGAAACTTCTTTAGAGTCTTTACTTTCGTTGGAGACTCGACGATGATTAAGGTTTTTCCTTTACTCATAATTACATTAAATAAATGGTAAGCATTTCAGGCTACTTAATTTCTCTCATTTATTGCAAGCCCCGTCCGATTAAAGGCACTTTTTGTCTATAAAAATCTCATAAAAACGAGACAAAAAAAAATTCAGTATTATACCTGACGTGATTCAAAAGTTGGGAATTTGGCAAGGCGGCTCTCGCAAATTTTTTGTTGAATCTGAATGGGAAATGACATACTTTTACCCCTTTTGAAAAAAGGAATGATCCATGAGGCGTTTTTTAAGTATTCTAGTTTTCATTGCATTGGGATTTCTGATCGGATTTGGGTTTCGTGAAGTACAGGGAGAAATTCAGGCAAAGAGAGAGGCGAAAAAAAGGCAGGTGAGTTATTCAACCGAACCTGTCATGGAAGAAAAGCCCTTTGTTGTCCTCATGTTTGAAGAAGAAATGGGGGTTGAGGAAAGGCTTCTTAGTGTGTTGAATCAGGATTATGAGCCATTTCGGGTAATCTATATTGGAGAGGGAAGGGAGAAAGGAAAACGATTCCTCCAAAATTATGATCACGATGGAAAAGTCACCTACGTTGAAAGAAAAAAAGGAATTGCTGAAAGTGAATTGCTTTATCGAGCGATTCACGCTTGTCGGAATCAAGAAGTCATGGTCCTTTTGAAACAAGGGGAAACCTTTGCCCATTCTCAGGTTCTATCAACCATAAACAAACATTTCGCCAATCCTAATGTATGGATGGCGACATGCCAAGAGATCAAAACCTCAACTTACGAAAAGAGATGGAATGAGGGAAGTTACCAGACATTCTATATTGGGTTGGCAAAACAGATCAAATTAGAAGATTTTCTAGCTGAAGGGATGTTTTCTGATAAGAACTTAGAGAAACGGTTTTTTCCAAGTTTATTGGAACTTGCTGGCAATCATTCATATGGAATTGAGGATCCTCTTATCTTTTCCTCATCCGAACCAAAGGAGATAGATCGACGTCGATCCTATAGCTATTTCCCACTCAAGGACTATCCATGGCATGACTTCTCGAAAGATGAGGAGCGGGTGGATCTGTTAGTCTTTTCCTACAATCGCCCCCTTCAGCTTTATGCTTTTCTGGAGTCTTCTGAAAAATTTCTTGAAGGGTTGCATCGTCAGTATGTCATTTACCGCGCTGGGAATGATCATTACGAGAAAGGATATGTAAAAGTGAAAGAAGCGTTCCCAAATGTCATATACCTCAGGCAATCTGTGGAAAATCCGAGCGATGATTTTGCGCCGGTTGTTAAAAAAATTCTCTTCGATCGAAATGTTTCCTCTGCCCGTTATGTTACCTTTGCTTTTGATGATTTTCTAATCAAGGAGTCAATAGATTTTAGTGAGGCTGTAAATCTTTTGAAAGAAACAGGTGCTCATGGTTTTTATTTTTGTTTAGGAAATCATTTAACGGATCATCCTGAGAAGCAAAAGCTCTTAATTCAAGAAGGGGTGTTTGGGTGGCAATTTTCGACAATGGAAGGGGAGTGGCGTACCCCTCATTCATTAAAGATGACTCTCTTTAAGAAGGAGGAGATTGAGCCCGATTTCACCAATATGAAATTTCATAGTCCAAATATTCTTGAGGCGCTGTGGAATGAAGGTGCAAACTTATCTAGCGTTGGTCTATACTACGATAAGTCAAAAGCGGTGAGTCTTCCGTTAAATATCGCAATGGAAAACGAAGGAGCCTCTGAGAAAGTCTCTAAAATCTCAACGAAGCAGCTTCTCACTTATTTTGATCAAGGGCTGAAAATTGACATTTCCCGTCTAGAGGAGATTGAAAACGAGACAATTGATGTTTCATTCATCCCAGAGTTTGTTCATAGGTAAGTTGTGAAGAAAGAATTGATCCTTTTCCTTTTTATTTGTCCTCTTGTCTTTTTCTATGTTTTTTCTAATCAATTCAAGAAAACAAAAGTGAAAAGTGATACATATTTGACGCTCGATGATTCTTTTGAAAAACTCCAGGGAGTCGATACAGAAGACTGGAACTATATCCAAACAAAGAAAGATTTCAATGAACTGGAAAAACTTGAGGAGCTTTATCAAAAAAACAAGCGGTTTCAGTTTGCAGCGCAACCCATTCTAAAAGTCCCTAAAACAATCCACCTGATTTGGCTTGGTCCAAAGCCTTTTCCGCGAGAATACATCGATAATATTCGATCTTGGATTGCCCATCACCCTGATTGGAATTTTAAGTTCTGGACAGATCGGAGGCGACCTCCTCCCTGCAATGGGATGGATGTTAAGCTTGTGCAAAATTTTGAGTTTCAATTTCTAAAAAGTCATTTTGATAGTTCGAAGAATTGGGCGGAGAAAGCAGATATCCTAAGGTATGAAGTATTATATCAGGAGGGTGGTCTTTTCATTGATTACAATGTGAAGTGTTCTAGACCCTTTCATAATCTCCATTCCGGATATGACTTTTTTGCCTGTCTTGAGATGCCCCATGAAGGGATCAACGGGCGGGCCATTACCACGGGGAATGCCGTGATCGGAGCGCGGAGGCATCACCCTGTTATCAAGGGGGCGATTGGGAAAGTGATCGAGCGTTGGGAGGTAATGGGGGCTAAATATTCTGGAACAGATCCCTTTGTGCAGGCGCAAAAAGCTTTGAACCGGACCTTTATTGCCCTTTCAGATGCCATGGAGGGGAATTTAAATCGCCCCGAAAATACCGACATCATTTTCCCTGCAAATTATTTCTTTCCCGTACACGGGACGAAAGGGTTCTATGCAGAACACTTCCACGGAACAGCCATGCAAGAGATGGCTCAATCGCAGACAGAAAGATATTTTGCAAATGCCCTGATTAATCTGAGAAAGAGAGATGCTAAAATACTGAGAGTTGAATTATTTAGTTTATTTGCTCTTTTAGGGTGTTTTGGTTTATATTTTCTTACTAATAAAGAACTCAAGAGAGGCTAAAAATGAAAAAGACCATTCTAATTCTATCCCTTTTCTTCCTTGGTTTTTCGTGTGACAAGATCCAAACGGAGAAGAAGGTCGAAGACTTTAATACACTCATGGGTTCGAATAAAAGCGTTTGGAAGTTCGTTGAGACCCACGAGGATTACCAAAATCTCGAAATCTATAAAACCCTTTGGGAAAAAAACCACTCCACACAAGTATCCAAAGATGAGGAACTTAGAATTCCGAAAGTGATTCATTTTATTTGGATTGGACCGAATCCTTTCCCTAAAGAATCTTTAGAGAATGTTCGCTCTTGGGTTGACCATCACCCTGATTGGACGTTTAAGTTTTGGACAGACCGTCGACGCCCTCTTCCTCATAAGAAGATGGAACTTCATCTTTTATCCAATTTTCAGTTTACGGCTCTTCAAAATTGTTTCCAGGAGTCTGATAACTACGCAGAAAAATCAGACCTACTTCGCTATGAAATTCTTCTTCAAGAAGGAGGGCTCTATGTGGATCATGACGTCGAATGTTTTAATGCTTTCACCCCCTTTCATCAACAGTATGATTTCTACTGTGGTTTGGAAACCCCGCATGAAGCTCTCTTAAGTAGTTCTATCACGGTGTGTAATAATGTGATTGGGGCAAAAAAGGGACATCCCGTCCTTAAGGAGGCCATTTCGAAGGTCCAGGAGAGATGGGCTGAAATGGGAGCTGCTTATCCTGGTAATGATAAGGACTCGGTGATTTACCGGGTGGCTCAGAGAACATTTGCATCCTTTGACGATGCAGTGAGAGAAAGGGGAGGAAAAGAGGGGAATGTCGACATTGTCTTCCCTGCTGCCTATTTCAACCGGATTGACGATGACTTAGCTCTCTATGCTCACCACTATTATGCATCAACGTGGTTTGAGGATGAGACGAAATTTGAAAGAAATGTGAGAAGGCGTCTTATTTCAATTTCCCGGAAGAACAACCAGATTCTCCTTTTTAATGCTGTCATTTTAACAGCGAATCTTGCCCTTTTCTCAGGTCTTTTCTTTCAATATCGCGCAATCAAAAAGAAAGCAAAATAGGATGCTTTCAAAAGAAGAGCTAAAGGCGCTTGGAGAAGAGGGGTTTGTTGCAGCTCCTGGGGAATCCGAAGAGGTATTTGTCAAGCGGGTTGACATACTCAAAGAGGTGGCGAAAAATCCAGGTAGACTCCTTTCTGGAAAGATCTTTGAAACGTGGGAGGGTGATGTAAGCCATGTTCTACGGGCAAATCCTAAGTGGATCCCGCTAATCTATTCTAATCACAAGCTCCCTCTGTGGCAGGGAGCAGTCCTTTGGATTTTTGGTGAAAAAGGGAAGGAGCAGTTCCCGATTATTCAGATGCGAAAGGGGTTCAGAAAAGGGAAGATTCTATTTTATTCCCAAAAAGAAGTTTTGAATCATGAGCTCTTACATGCTATTCGGATGGGATTTGATGAGCCACGCTTTGAGGAAATTCTCGCGTATTCTCATTCTTCATCAAAGATAAGAAGGTTCTTTGGTCCCCTGTTTCGGACTCCTAATCAAGCCATTGTTTTTCTTGTTTTGATCCTTCTCTCGATTGCTTTACAGACGACAGCTCTTTTTTTTACGACCTCTCCTCTCCTTCCTTGGATCAAGGGGTTGTCGCTTCTTCCTTTTCTAGACTTAGCCTTTCGGAGTGCAAGTTTGATCAGAGATCAACGTATCTTGAAGAAGGCACTAAAAAAACTTTCAGAAATTTTCCCCAATCAGCAAGACGTTTTTCCGATCGCAGTACGTTTGAAAGATGCTGAAATAGAATTGTTTGCATTAAGTTCTGTGGGTCAAATTCTAAATGAAATCGAGGAAAAAGTTCCCGTTTCTCTTCGTTGGCGACAGATTTTAGCGCAATTCTGTTGACAATCTCATTTCCCCTGGTTAATTAATAATTACAAGGGGATTTGTAATAAAATGAAAAGAAACTCCAGTAGCAAGTCTTTTTCTAAAAGGCTTTTTATTCTTTTTATTATATTAATCTTGCCGATGTTCTTTATTCGGGAGTATCGGCTGATTAAGTCAAAAAAAGAAACGCGGATTATTCCTGCGGGAGATTTTGCCCAATTTCAGTTGGATCCTGTTGAAGATAAGCATTTCACCTTTATTGTTTTAACTCATAATGATGCGGGAACGATTCTCCAAAATATCCACTCGATCCAAGCTCAGACAAGCAAAGACTACTCGATCTATTTTATTGATCAAAACTCTGAAGATGAAACTTTTGCATTGCTGCAGGAAGAGGTCAAGGGCTTAAAAAAGGCTCAAGTGATCTCTTGCAAGGAGGATCATGAAGTTTATGAGAAATATTATGAGATTGTCATGGGATGTCCTGATCAGCAAGTGATTGTTCATCTCTATGGGTCAGACTGGCTTGCTCATGACGAAGTCCTTTCACTTCTTTCACAATCATATGCTCATCCAGATGTTTGGCTGACCTATGGACAATATCTGGATGAATGGAGTTATCTGAAAGGGATCAATGATCCAAAACCCAAGAAAACATCGTCTAAAAAAAAGATTCAAAGAGCTCCCTGGGTGGTTGCTCCTTTGAAAACCTATTATGCGGGCCTTTTCAAGAAACTTCATGTGGAGGCTGGGTTTTTTCTTTCGATTGAGGATGAAAGCGCTCTCTTAAACCCCATGGCAGAGCTGGCTAAAGCCCATGTTCGGTTTATCCCTGATGTTCTCTTTATCCATTCGGAAAAAAAGGAAGGGCATCGGGAGGGAAGGCGCCTTGCTTTCATGGCAGAAAAACTGAGAGGACCTGTTGAAAAAACGTTTTCTGAGAAGGTGGCTGATTTGGTCCTCTTTTCTACCAATAGTCCGGGTGATTTGAAAGAATGTTTAGAGTCGTGCCTGACAGATATCCAGGGCATTCAGAAGGTGTTTGTGATTTATGAGACAACGGAAGAGCACTTTAATGCCTATGAGAAGGTCAAAAAACTCTATCCTTATGTTCAATTTGTCCGTCCTATGCATTATGGGGGATCAACCTTTAAGCAAGCCGTTTCCACTGTCCTTTCGGGTGAGGGGAGTCTTTCTCCTTATGTGATTCTTTCCACCGATCAGGTGCGTGTTCAGTCTTCCATCTCGCTCTCTCCCTGCATTGGAGCAATGAGAAAAGTGGGAGCTTATGGGTTTTACTTTCATCTCGGGAAAGGGGGAGATCCGATGAAAGGGATCTATGCATGGAATTTTTCAGGGGGAAAAGTAGGAGGAGAGACTCCGGATGCTCTTCAAATGGGGCTCTATCGTCGTCTAGACTTAGAAAGAGATCTTCATGACCTTTCCTTTGACTCTCCAAGAGAATTGGTTTCAGCGTGGTCAGATCATGCCCCCATGCACCGCATCGGACTCTCATTTGAAGAAGCTCGCATCATTGCTGTGAGTGAATGATTTTTTTTGCTCTTCTCTCCAAAACCGAACCGATCTTAAGTTCTTTTCGATACTTTGCAACGGTTCGTCTTGCGCACTCAATGCCATAGGCTTTCAATTTGACGGCAAGAGCTTCGTCAGAGAGCGGAAGGGTCTCTTGGTTAATGAGTTGAATAAGAAGCCTTTTAGCTTCATCATTAGAGATTTGTCCGCGACGACTTTTTACGGGATGGGTGAAAAATTTCCGAAGGGGAATAAGACCTCGAGGGGTCGATACGGTCTTATTTGAAATGGCCCGGGTGATGGTAGATTCATTAAGATTTAATGCGGTCGCCATTTCCTTCATAGTCATCGGCTGAGGGGAGGGATCTAGTCCTTCTAGAAACCCTTTTTGTTTTTTGAGTAGGTAACTTCCAATCTGATGCAGGGTGCTATGTCTACGGTCGATACTTCTTTGGAGCCAGTTTCCAGCAGCTAAATGACGTCGAATGAAATCGTTCTCCTCTTTGTTTCTTTCGCTAGACTGAAGCATGTGCATATAGTCGTTATCAATCTCAATGGTAGGAAGGTGAGAGTCGATGACCTCAATCGACCAGATCTCCTCCTCATAGTGGATAGCAAGGTCTGGAGTTAATAGAGGGTTGATCGTTTGTTGGAAGCCACTTGCTGGAAAAGGATTCAGAGGGCGCAAGTCTCGGTGAATGATGTTTTGCAACTCTGAAAGACTGATTTTCAGTTTTTTAGCAATCTTTATCCATCGATGTTGTAAAAGATCTTCATAGTGGCTAGAAAGGATGAGATAGGCAGGCGATCCTTTTTTCTCTTCTAGTTGGATGAGGAGAGCTTCTCTTGCATTTCGAGCTCCAATGCCTAAAGGATCAAGGTGTTGGAATTGAGCAACGACTTCTTCTCTCCCCTTGAGTTCCTCTGATGATAAGGAGTGAAACCCTTTCTCATCAAGAGAGCCAGCAAGTATGCGGGCAAAGGCTTTCTCTTCTGGTTGTTGAAAGGTGAGTTCAATTTGGTGCGTAAGATGTTCGTAAAGCGTTGTTTGGCGATGCATGAGATCGACTTGAGGAAGCTCTTCACGAGGCTTTGATAACTTGAGAAGGGGGTTACTTTCGATTTCGCTTTCAAGCCATTCAGAGAGCTCAGCGGAAGGCATCATCAAGATATGAAAAGCTCGCTCCATTGCAGCACTCATGATCAATCGCTGATCTTGCCGAACGGTTTGCTTAAACTCCATGATTCCCTCCCCTTAATTCTCCTTATACCATCAAATAAATTTCAAAAAAGAGTGTTTTTTAAATGGGTTGATTCTTAAAATGTTAAACGCTTTAGAAGAAAAATCTATTGCAAAAGAATACAAAAATGAGAACAATTGCTAAAAATAAACTCAAAATGACAAGGAATGGATAGAAATGAGATTGGCCGCTTTCTTAATTGTAGTAGCGGTACTATATCATCTCTTCTACCCTTCAAAAGAGGAAAGTGTGTCACATTATCAACGATTTCGAGAGGAAAATTCCCATCATCTGAAGAATCCCCTCGTGAAACATTACCGTGATTTGACATGCGATGCTCAAGAAAACGAGACGAAGGAGCTTTAGGATGACCTTACTACCACTCAGTACCTTTATTTTTTCCTTGCTTGCAGGAAGTCATGATATGGGTCAACCTTCTAGTGACGTGAGAGGTGAACTTGTCAGTCGCTACAAGAGTGTGATCGAAGAGGCCGATCAGGAAGCCGAAGAAACAGCAGAAGCTGATGAAGAGATGAGTTAATCCACACAGATCTTGAACTTGGCATACTTGCCAACAAGAGAGCGTGTGGTATTTGTCTCTAAGAACTCCACGTCGTAGGTGAGTCCCATCGATGTCGAGTAGGATTTTTTCACAATCCCTCTCCCAAAATCTTTATGGAATACTATCGTTCCCACTCTAAAGCCTTCTTCCTCCGCCCAATTTTGCTTTTCTTCAATAGTAGCTTCTTCTTGAAGAGGATTGAGGAAATGAGAGGGGACTTCCTTTAAAAAACGAGAGGGGAGCATCACTTTTGAGATGCCCCACATAAACCGGTAGGTCGATGCGGTAAGATAGAGAAACCGCTTGGCCCGTGTCATCCCAACATAACAAAGGCGGCGTTCTTCTTCTAATGCTTCGATAGAGTCTTTGGAATTGATATGGGGGAAGAGATCCTCCTCCATTCCCACAACAAAGGTGAGTTCAAATTCAAGCCCTTTTCCGTTATGGAGAGTCATGAGGCGGACAGCATCTTGCCCAGGATTTTCATCCATTGTGGATTTCAAAGAAAGTTCTTCCAGAAACTGAACAAGAGTTGGGTGCTCCCGTTCCTCGCTCCACTCGGCGGCTTTGTTGATCAGTGCCTCAAGGTTTCCTTTTCGATCTTCGTAGCTTTCAGGGTCTTCTCGCAGGACCTTTTCATACCCAGAGTGTTCGATTGCTGCTTGAACGATCTCTTCTAAGGGGACTTTGGCGGCTGTCATCGACTTCAGTTCGTTGATCACGCGGAGGTAGTCTTCCATCCCATCGAGATGTCGTTTTGTGAGTTTGACAGCAGAGCTTTCTCCGTGGATCAACTTCCGGACAAGAGTCAAGATCGGAAGCTCGCATTGACTTGCTGCATCCCGGAGTTTTTCAAGGGTTGCATTTCCAATCCCCCGTTTGGGAAGATTGATGGTTCGAGCAAAAGCCATGTAATCGGATTCAGAAACGGTCATCCGAAGAAGGGAGAGGATGTCTTTGATTTCCCGTCGTTGATAGAAGGAGAGGCCCCCATAGATAATATAGGGGATTTGATATTTCAGAAGAGCATCTTCAAAGGTACGGGATTGGGAGTTGGTTCGGTAAAAAATCACACACTCTTGCAGGGGAAGGTGCTCTTCTCGTGATTTGCGGATGAGCTCTTCAACGACGAACTGGGCTTCCATCTTTTCATTTTCTGCGATGTAGACTCCAATCTTTTCTCCTGCGCCAAGATCGCTCCAGAGTCGTTTTTCAAGCCGCTCTTCATTATGGTTGATCAGGCCATTCGCAGCTTCGAGGATGTTCGAGGTGCTCCGATAGTTTTGCTCAAGGGTAATGACCTGCGCCCCTTCATAATCCTTTTCAAAATCCAAGATGTTATGGATATTGGCCCCCCGCCATGAGTAAATCGATTGATCGGGATCTCCAACGACGAAGATGTTGTTTCGGGCACCGACTAGAAGCTTTGTCATGTAATATTGAGCAGCATTGGTATCTTGATACTCATCAATGAGGACAAAGGTCCACCGCTTCTGGTAATGTTCAAGGGTCTCTTTGGATTCGCGGAAAAGTTTGACTGTTAAATAGAGGAGATCATCAAAATCGAGAGCGTTATACTCTTTGAGTTTTTGCTGATAGGCAATAAAAACCTCTTTTAAGATTTGATCGGTTCGCGTGTGAAAATCGCGGCTTAGATCATTGGGGGTAAGGAGATCGTTTTTTGCGTTGGAGATCGCCATCCGTACCGATTTAAGGAGCCCCTTTTCATCTTTGTATCCCATCGAACCTAGAATGGTTTTTAAAAGATCGAGGCTATCCTTTTCATCATAGATGGTGAAATCACTTCGGTATCCAAGAACATGGATCGACTCTCTCAAGATCCGGGCTCCAAGGGAGTGAAAGGTGGAGGTCAGCACATACTGGTCGGCCATCATCTTGATCCGGACCCGCATCTCATCGGCCGCTTTATTGGTGAAGGTAAGGGCTAAGATCTCAGAAGAGGGGACCCCAACGCTGAGCAGATGGGCGATCCGACAGGTGACGACGCGGGTCTTTCCCGACCCGGCACCCGCCAAGACAAGCATCGGTCCTTCCAAATGCTCCGCGGCGATCTGTTGTTGTGGATTGAGCTGTTGTGTCATCCTTCTGAAGATATCACACCAGAGAAAACTACGCTACTGCTCAATTTCTTCAAACGTCTTTTTAAACTTTTGATAAGCCGCTTGATTTTCTTTCTTGAGTGTTTGATGGTATTTCGAGTAAAAGTTCTTCCACGGATCAGATTTAGAAATCCACTCTGGTTGAAGTTTTTTACAAAAAGCTTCTTCCAGCCCATATCCTAGTTTTCCAAAGGAACCGTCGTTCTGTACAAGGAAGTTTCGCCATTTCGTAGGGTTCGTTTTGATCTCTTTACGCATCTCTCTGAAGAAGTAGGCGAGCATCTCTCCAATGACAATTCGGAAGATGCATTGGATGGCAAAATACTTGACCGCTGACCGGGGTGGGATCGTGTGCGTTTGCCCCTTAAGTTTTGCGTAAAGGCGAGGCATCACAAAAGTGGAAAGAGCAATGGTCATCACGGTTGCTAAGAGTCGCTCTCGTAGTTTCGTATAGTTAATGGTTGAGCGGGGCTCTGGATTGTCTTTTGAAGAACATCTATGCGCCCCCAGGTAAAAGATCCCTTTGACGACGAGTGCTGGGGTGAACATGCACGCGTAGTAGGGGAGTTGTTCTACGGCGAAATTTTTGAAGAAAGAGATGGAGCGGTCTTTGTATTTCGCAACACCAGCATAAAAAAGAGCAGGCAGAGCAATCGAGGTAACAATTCCCTCTATGGTTGAGTTTGTCTGGTTAAGGGGAGCGCTCCCATGGCTAAGCCCAAGCATCTCTTCAGTATATCCTTCGATCTGCAACGTTTGACAGAGACTGATTTCAGGGTCCAACACAGCTGGGCAAACCAAAGCTAAAATGGCTGCGCATGGTTTGAGAAATAAATAGGCAGTTAAAGCATCGGGGCTTGAAATTTGACTCATAATAGGTTCCTCTTCTCTTAAAACCACGGAGAGGATACCCCAAAAGGGCTATTCAGGTCAAGCAAAGTTTAGAGGATGGGGCGGCGAAGCTCTCCCTCGCGGAGACCCAGGTTGCCGTAGCGGTGATAGGAGATCGAGAGAGACATCTCGCGGAGGTAGTGGAGGAGTTCGACGCGGCCGTTAGCGAGGACGGGGTCGTGGTCGATATAGATCGCATTCTCCCCAGCGGCCTGCTTCAGGGCAGCTGAAGGCTCTCTCAGCATCCGGATCCGCTTGATGTGAGCATGTTCCATCCGTTTGACGAAGGTCGCCTCATCTTCCTCAACGATATTGAAGAGGGGGAGGAGAGCTTCCCAATTCGCGCCACGGATGATTGCATCTTCCCCCTTTTCCCACGAAATTTCGAGGCGCGTTTCGGTTGTAAGGGCAGCCGCAAAGACGCGGAGGTAATCGAGAGGCTTATCTTGAGCGGTAATCCGAAAGACCATTTTTTTATGAGGGAGGTAACGGAAGTAGTTATCTTCCCCAACCACTTTGGACTGATCTTTATCACGACGGAACTGTTGCCAATAGTAGGCGTAGCTAGAGATACTCGCGTACCAAATTCCGAGCTCTTCTGCTGTGAGATCAAACTTTTCCAAAAAGGCGGTGAGATTATTCACAAAGTCACCAACCGGGAATTTTTCTTTGGGGATCCCTTTTTGCTTAGCATGCATAAACTGAGTGAGGTAGTTGGGGCCTCCCGCTTTTGATCCGTGGCCAAAGCAGCTGTTTTTTGTCCCTCCAAAGGCTTGGCGGCGGACAATGGCTCCTGTAATACTTCGGTTGATGTAGCAGTTTCCGGCAATGATGAGACGTTGCCATTTCTTTTGTTCCCGTTTATCGAGCGATTGAAGGCCTGAGGTGAGTCCATAAAGAGTTGAGTTCGCGATATGGATGGCTTGGTCAAGATTTTCAGCGCGAATGAGTCCTAGAACCGGTCCAAAGAGTTCATTTTGTTGGGTGAAGTTACCCCGTTGGACTCCAAGTTTGATGCCAGGTGTCCATAAGTGGGGGTTGTGAGGGTCTTGCTTTGGTTCTAAAAGCCAAGATTCACCCGGTTCCAATGTTGTAAGCCCCCGTTTGAGTGTTTCGTTAGGGGGATTGATCAGCGGAGTCATTTTATTGGCAGGGTCCCAAGGAGATCCCACCTTCAAGGAGGCGGCAGCGTCCCGAAGCTGTTGCATAAAGTGGGGGTCATCATAGACCTCTTGCTCTAAAATCGCTAAGGAGGCTGCACTACACTTTTGGCCATTGTGTCCAAAGGCAGATTGAACGAGTTCTTTGATGGCGAGGTCTCGGTCGGAAAGGGCGGAGATAATCATCGCGTTTTTTCCCCCCGTTTCAGCGTAAAGATCAATCCCTGGACGCATTTTCATGAAGAGCTTTCCCGTGCTGGTAGCGCCTGTTAGAATGACGCTGTTAAGTCTCTCATCTTGGATCAGTTTAGAGCCCACCGGATCATCTTCGCAATTGATAAACTGGAGGACCTTTTTGGGGATTCCCGCTTTCCATAGAGCTTTTGCAAGTTCATACCCTGTCATCACGACTTCCGGAGCAGGCTTAAAGAGGACGCAGTTTCCTGTGACAAGGGCTGCAAAAATTCCTCCTGCAGGAATGGCTTTAGGGAAATTCCAAGGGGATGCGACAAGGATGGTCCCTTTCGGCGACCACTCCAAATCTTCATGGAGCGAAAATTGTCGCATCGAGCGGAGGTAAAACTCTGCAAAATCGATCGCTTCTGAAAGTTCAACGTCGGCTTCCATGAGGGTTTTTCCTCCGTCGCCAATCATCGATCCGATTTGATCGCCCCGCTCTTCGCGAAGCTTTTGAGCTGCTCGAGAAATCAGAGCGCCCCGCTCTTCTACAGAGACGCTTGCCCAATTGCTTTCTTCTTTTTTTGCTGAGGAGAGAGCCTGGTCAATCTCTTCCCAGGATCCTTTACTATAGGTATAGTAAGGATGGGATGGGCTTGAAGGGTCGTACCCTTGCCCTTGGTCTTGTGTATGAAGCTCTTCGCCGTCGATCACCAGGGGGATCGGATCGATTTTTTTCTCTTTCCATTTCTGAAGAATCGCAGTTCCCCACTCTTTGTTTTGAGGGAGTGAGAAGTCGGTGTCAGGTTCGTTTTCAAAGGGAGCATCAAGGGCTAGATGGATAGGTGGTTCTAAGCGGTTTTGTGTTCTCCGCGGACCATTTTCTACGGTGTCTTTCAGCTTGCAGCTCTTCGTGAAGAGAGCAGCCTGAACATCCCATTCTTTTGTCCCTTCTTTCAGGCCAAAGCTGTGGGCGAGGAAATTGTCGGCTCCTGTATTTTCATCAAGACGGCGAATGAGATAGGCAATCGCACTTTGGAAATCTTCGCGGGTTGCAATGGCGCAATAAAGGAGGATATCTCCGGTCAGAGCTTGGACAACGCGTCGCATATGGTCAGCCATCCCTTCGAGCATCTCAAAGGTAATTTCTCGTTCCACCCGATTTTCGAGGCGAAGAATCATGGCAAAAGCGATATCGAAAATATTATGAGAGGCGATCCCTATATGGACAGCGCGAGCATGGTCGGGCTCGCAGGCATAGAGAACCATCCGTTTGTAATTTGCATCGGTTCGAACTTTAGCGGTGTAGGGAGCTTGTGGCCACTCTTTTAAGGAGGCTTCATGTTGCTCCATCGCCATATTTGCCCCTTTTACAATCCGTACTTTAACAGGGGCTCCTCCGCTTTTGACCCGCTTTATGGCCCATTCGGTGATCTCTTTTTGGATTTCGTGGCTATCAGGAAGGTAGGCTTGGAGGACAATTCCTGCGGAGAGGCTTTTAAATTCTGGTTCACTGAGAACTCTGATGAAAAGATCTTTTGTGAGGTGAAGATCTTTGTATTCTTCCATGTCTAAGTTCACAAACTTTGGAGAGGTTCTCCCATCTTTTTGTTGAATGGGATTCTCTAAAGCAGCGCGGTAAAGCGTTCGGAGGCGCTCAGCAAGCTCCTCAAGGGTTCTTTCATAAGCAAGGAGGTTGATTTGAGAGTAAACCGTTGATACCTTGATAGAGACATAGTCGATAAGGGGGTTTTTCAAGTCTTCCAAGTAGATATTGAGACGACGAGCCGCTTCCTCTTCTCCTAGAATAGCTTCTCCTAGGTGATTGAGGTTTAGACGAATTCCTTGTTCGCGCCGTTTTTTGATGTGTTTAGTCAAAGCCCCTTTTTCCCCAGGGATGATCACAGAAGAAGTTTCTTTCCTAAGGTTCCAAATGGCGATCGGAACAAGGATATTTGCGAACTTTTTTCCCAGTAACTTAAAAAAATAGAGTTGAAGGCGTTTTATCGGTGAGAAAAACTTCGGGATCCCATAAAGATTAAGGAGATAAACCATTTGGTCTGCAATCCGATCATAGTTTTTCGAGCGGAAGCACTGGTCGGTCATAGCTGTGAGAAAAACCTTTCCCACAGGATCGCTCATCATGCGATGGAGCTCCCCGTACCGTTTTTTCTCTTCTTTTGAGAGACGGTGATTCGATTCATTCAAGATCAAGGCAGCCAGTTCTAGCGTCTTTTCTTGCCGCTCATCCATCGATAGTTGCGCCCCAATCACCGAAGTTAATAGGTCTCGCGCACGATGCATCTGTTTCGTTTCACTTTGTTTATCTGTCATTTACGTCTCTATAACCCGGGAATACATCCCCCCGTACTTGTTGTTCTACACGAAAAACCCTTTTTCCTCTAAGATAATTCAAATATGAAGTGCAAACTCTTACGTATCATTTTTCTTTTCATTGCTTTCCCTCTTTTTGGAACGATCGATTTAGGGATCGACACCTTTTTCAAAGAGGGACATGACAAGAAGTACCAAAAGAAGCGCATTGGGCTAATCAGCAATCAAACGGGTGTTGACCATAATTTGATCCCGACTCTGCAACTTCTTAAAGAAAAAGGGATGCGAGTTGTTGCTCTCTTTTCTCCTGAGCATGGTTGGAGTGGGAGTGGCTATGCCTTTGAAAAGATCGAAGATGGAAAAGTGGAGAGTCTCCCTGTCTATAGTTTGCATGGAAAGACCCGTCGTCCAACCGATGAGATGCTCCGAGGCATCGATTGCTTAATCTATGATATTCAAGATATCGGCGTCCGCTCATATACTTATGCCACCACCCTTTTCTATGTGATGGAAGAGGCGGCAAAACGGAAGATCCCGGTCCTTGTTCTTGATCGTCCTAATCCTATTAATGGGCTCATTGTCGATGGGGGGATGCTCGAGGAGAAGTGGCGCTCGTTTATTGGGTATGTCAATGTTCCCTATTGCCATGGAATGACCATTGGTGAGCTTGCAACCTTTTTCAATGAGGAGTACCACATTGGATGTCGATTGGAAGTCATTCCAATGAAAGGGTGGAAGCGGACGATGACATTTAAAGAGACGGGGCTAACATGGATTCCGACGAGTCCTCATATCCCTGAAGCGGATACCCCTCTCTTCTACGCATCGACAGGGATTTTAGGAGAGCTCAATATGGTCAACATTGGAGTGGGGTATACCCTCCCCTTTAAAGTTGTTGGAGCTCCATGGATTGATGCAGAAGCTTTTGCAGCCAAACTCAATAGTCAAAAGCTTCCAGGCGTTCATTTCTTTCCTTTTCATTATCGTCCCTTCTACGGATCGATGAAGGATCAAGAGTGTCATGGGGTCTTGATCCGCGTGACCGATATGAGAAAATATCGACCGCTGAGTGTCCAGTACCTGTTAATGGGGATTTTGAAAAGTCTCTATCCCAATGAGACGAAAGGGTATCTTCGAAATGTTGAAGGGGGTAAAAAAAGACTTTTCAATCTTGCCAATGGGAATGAAGAAATCTATCGTTTGATGCTTCATGAGCGATATGCTGCCTGGAAAATGATTGCTTACCAGCAAAATGAGCGGGAGCAATTTAAGCAAATCCGTGAAAAATATCTAATTTATTAGAGGGCACCCTCTAGCACTCTGTCATTTCTAGTGCTAAGTTGGTTGACAAAAAGCAAAAACCTCTCTATGATTTTAGTTAGTAAAAAATTATTCAACGGAGTCAATAAAGATGAAATTCAAACCGCTTGGAAACCGCATCCTTGTCAAACGGACAGA
This sequence comes from Chlamydiales bacterium, assembly GCA_024233515.1. GTDB lineage: Bacteria > Chlamydiota > Chlamydiia > Chlamydiales > Simkaniaceae > Neptunichlamydia. Next base: position 226,596 of record JACKPO010000001.1, on the reverse strand, counting down.
ACCAGAAGCTAGCAAAGGGGGAATCCTCCTTCCAGATTCAGCACAGGAAAAACCCCGCCAGGGTGAAGTTCTTGTTGTCGGCCCAGGAAAATTTGGAAAAGATGGAGCGATAAAGCCGATGGAACTCCGTGTGGGTGACCGTGTTCTTTTCAGCAAATTTGCTGGAACCGAAGTTAAAGGGGCAGACGAGGAAGAGGTCCTCGTCATGTCTGAAGAAGATGTCTTAGCAGTGATCGAATAAGGAGAAAATGGCCATGGCAAAAATGTTGCAATTTAATGAAACAGCATTGAAATCGATCCTTAAAGGGGTAAGAACTCTTGCGAAAACCGTTATCGTAACTCTTGGACCTAAGGGGCGAAATGTTGTGATTAACAAAGGGATGGGAACACCTCTCTCAACAAAAGATGGTGTGACTGTTGCTAAAGAAATTGCCCTAAAAGACAAGTTCGAAAATATCGGTGCAGGCCTTGTGAAAGAAGCCTCTTCAAAAACGTCAGATATGGCAGGTGATGGAACCACGACAGCGATTGTTTTGGCCGAAGCGATCTTTAAAGAAGGCGTGAAAAATGTGATCGCTGGTGCGAATCCAATGAGCGTGAAGCGAGGGATTGATCGCGCCGTCCAAACGATGATCGAAGAGCTCGATAAGCTTTCGACACCTGTGAGTAAACACGAGGAGATTGAACAGGTCGCAACCATCTCTGCGAACAACGATCCTGAAGTGGGAGCGATGATTGCTGAAGCGATGAAAAAAGTTGGAAAAGATGGGACGATTACCATTGCAGATGCAAAAGGGATTGAAGATATCCTTGATGTCGTGGAAGGGATGCAGTTCGATAAAGGTTATCTTTCTCCCTATTTTGTCACAAATGCAGAAAAAATGACGACAGAGCTGACGAATGGAAACATTCTAATCACCGATAAGAAACTCTCAAACGCCAAAGAACTTGTTCCAATTTTAGAAAAAGTGATGGAACAAGGGCAAAAACCTCTTCTGATCATTGCAGAAGATATCGATGGAGAAGCGTTAGCAACACTTGTGATCAACAAGCTCAAAGGAGGAATGCCTCTTGTTGCGGTAAAAGCCCCAGCATTCGGAGATCGACGAAAAGCGATTCTTCAAGATATCGCTATTTTAACGGGTGCGACGGTTGTTTCTGAGGAAGTTGGAATGAACCTCGAAGAAGTGGGTCTTGAAGTCCTAGGTTCTGCAAAGAACATTAAAGTGGGTAAAGAAGAAACCACGATTATTGGAGGAAATGGAAACCGCAATGCTGTTAAAGAGCGAGTGGCCCAAATCAAAAATGAAATTCAAGAGTGCACCTCTGATTACGACCGGGGGAATCTTGAAGAGCGCCTAGCGAAACTTGCAGGGGGCGTTGCTGTCATTAATGTGGGTGCAGCCACTGAAGCAGAAATGAAAGAGAAAAAAGCACGCGTTGAAGATGCGCTGCATGCAACACGTGCCGCAGTCATTGACGGGATTGTTCCTGGAGGAGGGGTTGCCCTTCTTCGCGCTGTGAAATCCCTTGAGACTCTCAAAGTGTCTGATGATGAAAAAGTGGGTGTTGAGATCGTGCGTCGTGCGGCATTTGCGCCAGCAACAGCGATTGCAAACAACTGCGGAAAAGAAGGAAACATGGTCGCGGAGAAAGTCTATGAAGGGAGAGGTTCCTTTGGATACAACGGACTTACTGACACCTACGAAGATCTTCTCGAGGCTGGGGTCATCGATCCTGTTCTTGTGACAAAGAGTGCGCTAAAACACGCCTCTTCGATTGCAAGCTTACTGATTACAGTCGCATGCATGATCACAGACAAGCCTGAGCCAAAATCTGATGTCGGTCCAGCAGCGGGTGGCATGCCTGGGATGGGTGGAATGCCCGGAATGGGTGGCATGGGCGGGATGCCCGGAATGGGGATGATGTAACATCCTCTTGACGTCAAATCCTTAGAAAGGGCATGTCAAAGCTATGAGACATGCCCTTTTTATATGCGCGACTTTTGTGTGTGGAGCTTTGGCGGCTCATCAGCCGACTGCAGAAGAGATTGCATATTATCAAAAACAAAAAGAATCGATTCGGGAACGAGAAACTTGGGAGCTTTCAGCAGAAGTGTTGCTGATGACCTCCTCTTTGAGCACCACCTATTCGGAAGAAGGTGTTCTTTTAGGAATGGGATATCATCCTTCCAGATTTTCGATCAAAAGACCGACTCTATCGATCCTGAATACAATTTTGGCGCCCATGTCAAAGCGCTTTACAGAGTTCCTCCTACCAGAAATGCACTCTCAGTTGATTATACCTATCTTCTTAACAATGGAACAGGACACCTGAAATCTGATAATAGTTTTGTGCGGCAAGATGGAGTAACACAAAGAAATATTCAGGATGACCGGGGATACCAACACTTTCATCTTCATATCGTGGATCTTCTTGCTAGCCGCCTCTTTCCCATGTATGAGAATATTACATTTCTCCTTGGAGGAGGATTAACCTATAACGACTTCAATTACTTCTTTGGGTTTCATGATCAAGCAGATGTATCCAACTTCAGTAAAGATGGAACTGAATTCTACCCCGTCAGCACAGTAATCAAATCTCAAAGGAAGACAGATGGATGGGGCCTTGGCCCCAAGATTGAATGGCACTTTGGATTTCATTTTACCAAGATGGATTGGAATCATGATGTTGGCCTGAATTTTTCTCTTCAGCTTGCTACCCTTTTCTCTAAACTATGGTCATGTGGAAAATTTTCTATAGATGGATTTGGAAGCGAAGGAAATGCTCCGGTTATCATCGTTGCGAGTGGGAAGTGGAATAATGGCTCAAAGTTTCAGGTGATTCCCAATGTTAATTTGGATCTTTCTTTCCGATATAAATATGAGACGGCAAACAATGTTTCATTTATGGTGACAGCGGGATATAAAACCTATCTCTATTGGGAGCTTCGCGAGTTTAATCGGACCATTAGCTACCGCCTCGATTCAACCAATGTGGTGGGAGATGTTGCAAATAGTGAGAAGGACACCTTGATTCTTGCTGGTCCCTATCTTCGCTTTACAGTTGGATTCTAAAGGATTTCCACCCTTCTAGCTCTCGTTTTTCAAAGTGAGGGGGATCCTTTTCTTCAACAGGAAATCCTGAAGTAATAAGAAGCGCCCCTTCGAATGGGGGGACACTCTTCCATGCCACTTTTTGCTCTGAAGAAATCATATTCATTAAAATAAGGGGTGTATCTTCTATTTGGGGTAGGGTTTTCTCAAAAAAGCAATCCAAACCATTCAGCTCAGCGTTTTCTCTAGCGTGGGAGATCGCTCCATCCTCAATATCAATTCCGATCACACGGTCCGCACCGAGGAGTTTTGCTGCAAGAGAGAGAACGCCACTTCCACAACCGATGTCAAGGACTGTCCCTTCAATTTTTTCAGGAAGCATCTCGAGCATGAGCCGTGTTGTCGGATGGGAAAGATCACCAAACCCAGGTCCTGGTTTCATGCGGAAACTCTTCCCATTTTTCAAAGAAACATGGGCAAAACCATTTTTGAAGGTGGGGGCATGCAATGCCCATTGTTCATTCCAATCAATCATGGCAAAGAATATACCTCATTTCTCCTTGCGATTAAAGGCTTTCTTCAGCAAAATAAGGTTTCTCACGCACCGGTAGCTCAATTGGATAGAGTACCTGGCTACGGACCAGGAGGTTAGAGGTTCGAGTCCTCTCCGGTGCACTCATTATAAGTCATTGTAAGTAAGTTGGATAAATCACATTGACATGGAATCACATTGGTGATACAATGTAATTACATAGTAAGTATGAGGTATGCAGTGGCTTTAATCAAAAAACTCACCAAACATGGCAACAGTTATTCTCTTATCATTGATAAGGCGTTGATTGATCTGTTGGATATTGATCCTGAAACACCCCTAGAAATTTCCACCACCGATGGGCAGTCACTTATTGTGACGCCGATCAAAGATGGAATTTTAGACGAAGCTGTCCAAGATAAGTATAAAAAATTTAAAAAGAAATATGGGAGTGCGCTAAAACGACTCGCCTAACAGGGTTTTTATGCATTACTTTTTTTTACCATTAACGACAGTCCTAAAAATTCACGAAGATCTCATTGATGTTTATGGCGGGAGTCATGGAATAAGGGATGAAAAACTTCTTGTTTCTGCATTAGCTCAAGTACAGAGTACTTTTGGTGGAGAATACCTCCATAGGTCAATATACGAAATGGGTGCAGCATACCTATTTCACATTATTCAAAATCACCCTTTTATCGATGGGAATAAGAGGACAGGAATTAGTGTTGCAGCTATTTTTTTGTCTCTACATGGAATCGAGCTCAACTGTAAGGTGAGTGATCTAGATAAGTATGTTGAAAGAATTGGGTCTGGCAAAGAAACGAAAGGTGCAGTAGCATCTTGGTTAAAAGAAAATACGACAAAGGGATAAGCCTTGCCCCTCATTGAATGTTACCCTTCCGGTCCTTTCGATACTAACGCCTATATTTTAGCCTGCAACGAGACAAGTGAAGGAGTCATCGTTGATCCTGCGCCTGGAAGTTATGATGCGCTCATTAGAGGTGCTTCAGCGATCAAAATTAAAGCCATTCTTCTCACTCACTCCCATTGGGATCATATCGGGGATCTTCGGCGGGTGAAGGGGAGTTTTGGTGTTCCCGTCTATGTTCATCCTGCCGATCGCGGAAATGTGGTCAAGCCTGGGAGTGATGGTCTCCCCCTTATGTACCAGATCGAAGGGGTTGAGCCTGATTTTGACCTTCAAGAAGGAGAGATCATTGAGGTGGGAAAACTCAAGTTAATTGTGATTGAGACGCCTGGGCACACCCCCGGCGGCGTCTGCTTCTATCTCGATAAAGAGAAAATTTTATTTTCGGGGGATACCCTTTTTCAAGGATCGATTGGAAATCTTTCATTCCCTTCTGCAAGTCCCAAAGAGATGTGGCACTCTCTCAAAAAATTAGAACATCTTGCCCCTGAAACCGTTGTCTATCCTGGGCATGGTCCCTCAACAACAATCGGTGATGAATCATGGCTCCCGAAAGCTCAAGAACTCTTTAGTTAATTCCAGCTATCCGCTATAATGGCTTGTTTAACAAGGAGTATTTTTATGACACGACTGATCGGAAATAAGGCCCCTAACTTTAAAGCAAACGCCGTCGCAAACGGTCAAATCAATGAAAATTTTTCTCTCGATCTATTCGATGGAAAATATGTTATTTTATTTTTCTATCCCCTCGACTTTACCTTTGTATGCCCGACAGAGTTGCATGCGTTTCAAGAAAAACTTGGGGAGTTTGAAAAGCGTGGAGCTCAAGTGATCGGTTGCTCGGTCGATAGCCACTTTTCTCATCTGGCATGGGTCAATACTCCCAAAGTAAAGGGGGGCATCGAAGGGGTGACCTATCCTCTCGTTGCAGATTTAAATAAAAACATCGCGCGGGATTACCAAGTCCTCGATGAAGAAGCTGGCATTGCATTCCGCGGCCTATTCCTTATGGATAAGGAAGGGATCATCCGTCACCAACTCGTGAACGATCTTCCCCTTGGCCGGAGCGTTGATGAAGCTCTCCGCCTTCTCGATGCTCTCATCTTCCACGAAGAGCACGGCGAAGTGTGCCCTGCCAACTGGCAAAAGGGTGAAAAGTCGATGAAGCCAACTCAAGAGGGGCTCACCACTTACTTTGGCTAATGGAAGTTTTTATTGTTGATGCTTTCACCTCAAAACCTTTTAAGGGAAATCCTGCTGCAGTTGTGATTGTAGAAGAATTTCCTTCTGATTTTTCCTGTTTGGAGATTTCAGCCGAAATGAATTTGTCTGAAACAGCATTTGTGAAACCTCTTGAGAGTGGTCGATTCCATATTCGTTGGTTCACCCCATTGGTTGAAGTCAAGCTCTGTGGGCATGCAACGCTTGCAACATCTCATATTCTTTTTGAAAGAGGCTATAAAGAAAGGGGCGAAGTGATCCATTTTGATTCGTTAAGTGGACCACTTTTTGTTGAGAAGAGTGAACAAGGAATTGTATTAAACTTTCCCCTGCAACCAACGGGGAATGAGATAGAAGCAAAAGAAATCCAAAAGCTACTCCAATGCCATGTGGTAAAAGCTGTTCAGGCTTGTGACGATATGATTGTTGAGCTTGAGAATGAAGATGCCGTCCGCACGTTAGACATTAATTTTCAAGGACTCATGACAATTGATTGTCGAGGAATTATCGTGACGGGTCAGGGAAAAGGTGAGTACGATTTCGTTTCTCGGTTTTTTGCTCCTAGCGTTGGTGTGAATGAAGACCCAGTTACAGGTTCAGCCCACTGCAAACTTGCTTTTTATTGGATGCAGAAGCTCAAGCAAACGAAGTTTAAGGCTTACCAAGCTTCAAAAAGAGGAGGAGAACTCCTTCTAGAAGTTCAGGGAGATCGCCTTCTTATTTCAGGCTCTGCTGTAACTATTCTGGCAGGAAACTTTCTCCTCTGATCTATTTTCTCCAAGGGAGATGCATCACCACTTGGTCTTGATCAACGATAGTGGAATCGATGCCGAGGATTAAAATATGATCGCTCGGCTCATCTCCCGTGTTGAAAACTTGGTGCTCGACATCGGCAGGATAGATCACTGTACACGGAGCTTCAAAGAAGATCTCTTTTCCACCCACAATGGCCTTCCCTTTTCCTTTTATATAAATGGCAATTTCTTCTGTTTCATGCGTATGGATGGGTGTGCACCCTCCAGGTGCTAGAGTGCTATGCCATACCTCGTACTGTTTTGCTCCAAGTTGAGGGGTGGCAAGGCCTTTCAGCATTGCACCTGCTTTCCCAAACTCAGGAAGAGTGGTATGATCGATGACAACGGCTTCCGCTGCCATTGCAAGGAAAGGAATGCATAGAAAAAATAAAAAAGACATCTTCATCTTTAACCTCCAGGTAAAGAGAAAGTATAATCTAAATCTTAAATATTGGGAAGCTGCAAAGAGGTGAGATAGTCGTAAAGATCTTGCTCTGTCGTAACGACAAGAGCGTTGTGTGTTTCTGTGACTGGAGCGACGGAATCGATGATCCGAGAATCTCCCACTCCAGGCAAACAAATAGCTGTGAGATGAGCGATCTCTTTTTTATTTTGAAGATGTTTCATCCCCTTCATGTAATCTTTTGTACTAAACCCCTCTTCTTTGACACGAAAGTAGATGACTTCTTGTTCATACAGAAGAAACTGAATCGCAAAGAAAAGGCCACGACTATCCTCTGGAGGATGGCCGAGTGTCTCATTTAATTGCGTGAGAGATTTCATAAAAAAAGGAGTGCCAAGTTCCCCTTTTTCTGCTTCACCAAATAGTGCAATCACTTGTCTCATTCCTTGTTCCATAGCGAACGAGGGCTATTTATTGCAAGGAGATCAATCGATCATTTCTGCGATAGCAAGAAGGCGGTTGTACTTAGCGATACGGTCGGACCTGGAGAGAGATCCAGTTTTGATTTGTCCGGCGTTAGTGGCGACTGAAAGATCGGCAATAAATGTGTCTTCGGTTTCTCCAGAGCGGTGAGAGATGATCGTTGCGTAGTTATGTTTTTTAGCAAGAGCGATCGTTTCGAGAGTTTCTGTTAGGGTTCCAATTTGATTGAGTTTAACGAGGATGGCGTTGGCTACCCCACCGTCGATCCCTTTTTGAAGGAAGGTGGGATTGGTCACAAAAATATCGTCGCCGACGAGCTGGACCTTAGCGCCTAGGCGGTCTGTGAGGGTTTTCCATCCTTCCCAATCGTTTTCATCAAGACCATCTTCGATGGAGTCGATGGGGTAATTGTTTACGAGCTTTTCTAACGCATCGATTTGCCTGTTTGCATCTCGTTTTTGGAAAGATTTTCCGGCATTTTTTAGCTTTTTATCGTAGTAGACTTTTTCAGTTTTATCGTAGAACTCTGAAGCTGCGCAATCGAGAGCAAGGGTGATATCTTTTCCAGGTTTGAGTCCAACTTTTTCGATAGCAGCTAAGATATAGTCGAGCGCCTCTTCATCTGAGGTTAAGTTGGGAGCAAACCCCCCTTCATCTCCAACAGAGGTGACATGGCCTTTCTCTTTCAGGAGCTTTTTAAGGGCATGGAAGGTTTCTGCGCCATAACGTAGGGCTTCAGGAAAATTGGGGGCGCCGATGGGGCGGATCAAAAACTCTTGAAAATCGAGAGAATTATCAGCGTGGGCTCCTCCATTGAGAATATTCATCATCGGCACGGGCATGGAAAAGTTTCCCTCTTTGCCAAGGTACCTAAAAAGGGGAGTTTTTTTGGTCATCGCTGCCGCGCGAGCCACAGCAAGAGAAATGCCAAGAATGGCATTGGCACCGAAGTTCCCTTTATTCTCTGCCCCATCAGCTTTGATCATGGCTCGATCGATCCCTTCTTGATCAGAGATATCCCATCCTTTAAGAAGGTCAGCGAGGGGGCCGTTGACATTGCCCACTGCTTTGAGAACGCCTTTTCCGCTGTACCGTTTGGGATCGTTGTCACGAAGCTCGACTGCTTCATGTTCTCCAGTGGAAGCGCCACTTGGAACGCTTGCACGTCCTGTGATTCCACCATCGGTTGTGACCTCCACTTTTACTGTGGGGTTTCCACGTGAATCAAGAATTTCACGCCCATGAATTTTCGCTATTTTCGTCATGTCCTCAATCATTGATAACCTTCCTAAAAAACTCAAGAAATTTTTTGATTGATAAGGTAAAAAAATCAGAGAAAAATTGCCTTGCAAGGTAAAAAAATTGCGGTATAATTGTCTTAACAGGAGCAAATTTATGTATCAGAGATGGTTAGGAAGTCGTAAGCCACTAAAAAACAGCTTTTTCCTATTCGGTCCTCGAGGGACGGGTAAAACGCATTGGATCAAGACAAACTTCCCCAATGCCCTCTATTTTGATCTATTGGACTATCAAACCTATCGGGGATTGCTATCAGATCCGACGTCCCTAAGAGATAAAATTCCTGAAGGTTTCGAGGAGTTCATCATTTTGGATGAGGTGCAACGAATTCCAGAGCTCTTAAATGAGGTTCATCGCCTCATTGAAGAAAAAAGGTATCGTTTTGGTTTAACAGGCTCAAGCGCACGGAAGTTAAAGCAGAAAGGGGTTAATCTTCTTGCAGGAAGGGCGGTTATTCATCATATGCATCCCCTCCTTTATCAGGAACTTGGAAAGGATTTTTCTCTTTCACATGCGCTAGAATATGGATTATTACCCTCTACCTTTGAAAAAGACCGTGATGCTAAAGAGTACCTCGCTTCTTATGTAACGACCTATCTCCGCGAAGAAGTGATGCAAGAAGGACTCATACGGAATTTAGACACCTTCAGTCGGGCATTAGAAGTAGCAAGTTTTTCTCAAGGATCTGTTTTGAATATTTCTGCTGCTGCAAGAGAGGCTCAAGTCTCTAGAAAGGTCATGGAGGGCTATTTTTCAATAATGGAAGATCTTCTTCTTGCAACGAAGGTTCCCGTATTCACGAGGCGTGCAAAGAGAAAGCTTATCAACCATGCAAAGTTCTACTTTTTTGATGTGGGGATCTATCGGACGCTCCGTCCCATGGGCCCTTTTGACCGAGTTGAAGAAGCAGAAGGAGCAGCTCTTGAAACGCTCTTTTATGAGCACTTGCGTGGAGTGAATGATTATCTTCAATTGGGCTACACGATTTATTTTTGGCGAACGCAAGCTCAACATGAAGTTGATTTTGTTCTCTATGGAAACAGAGGTCTTTTTGGATTTGAAATTAAACGGGCAAAAACAATCGCACAAGAGGATCTTCGTTCCTTAAAGTTATTCGGAGAGGATTATCCTGAAGCAAAACGTTACATTCTTTACGGAGGGAAGGACAAGCTCTACTTTGATGGGATCACGGCGCTTCCCTTCGAACAAGCTTTGAAAGAACTCCTTATATTGTTGGAATAGTCTTCTATTCCCATTCTTTTGGGGGGGTGTCTTCGAGAAGGGTGGTGTAGGAGGCGTAGCGAAGGGGATGGAGCGTTCCGTCTTCCAGAGCTTTTTTGATGGCGCAGTCGGGTTCGTGGACGTGGGTGCAGGTGTTAAATTTGCAATGGGGGGCATGGATGGCAAAGTCGGGGAAGATTTCAAGGATAGCGGCCGGATCGTTTTCCCAAAGGCCAAAACTTTTGATCCCTGGAGTATCGATGCAGAAGGCATCGTTTTCTAAGGGGATGAGTTCAGCAGCTGTTGTGGTGTGGGAACCTTTATTTGTTTTATGGGCAATGGGGCCAATGGGAAGAGCGCTTCCAAAGGTGGCGTTAATCAGGGAGGATTTTCCGACCCCAGATTGTCCAGAGAACACGGAGGTTTTCCCCTGCATGAGTTTTTTAAGTTGGTCTAGGTTTTCACCTGTTGAAACACTAAGGGGGAGAACGGTAAGGTCGAGCGTTTCGTATGCTTCGAGAAATTCTTCATAGGTGAGTTTTTCAGCGTCGATCTCTTCTTTAGAAAATTGCTCAGGGGGATTGTCTAAAAGATCGATTTTGTTTAGGAGAACGATCGGTTCCATGTTTCCTTTAACGGCAGAGAGAATATAGCGGTCAACGAGGAGAGGTTTAAACTTGGGCGAGACGACCGACATGACGATAAAGACTTGGTCGATGTTGGCTGCAATAAGTTGTTGTTTGCGGCGCGAAAGATTTTCTGCGCGGATGAGAAAAGAAGAGCGTTTCTCAATGTGTGCGATTACCCCTGAATCGACACTTTTCTTTTCAAAGTGGACCCAATCTCCAACAGCGATGAGATTTTTGTGTTTTGTTTTTTCTTTTTTTAGAGAACCTTTGAGTGCACATTGAAAGGTTTCTGGGCCACTTGAGACGAGGATCAGTTCTGGAGAAATCGAAAGAATCCGCCCACGAAGATAGTTTGCACCAAGAGGAGGCTCTTCGTTTTTGAGGTGTTCTCGTTTTTGGTCTTGATCACTCTTTTTATATTTAGAGCGATCTTTTGCGCGCGTTTCACGCCTTTCTTTTCGACTTTCCCGTTTCCCTTTGGGATGGAACTCCTCTTCGTAATCTAAGTAGTCGTCGATATTCTTCATTGGTGTTCTTGGATTTTATTCATCAGAATGCCACCTGCCACTGCAACATTCAAGGATTCTGTTTCACCTATCATCGGAATGGAGATGAGAGTTCCGATTTCTTTGAAGACTTTGGAAGGGCCATGTGATTCACTTCCAAGAATCAGGATGAGGGGAGAGGTGAACGAGGTTTCATTTTTTCCTTTGCTATCAGCGACGTAAGGGGAGAGGTGATTTTCTTCGATGAGGGTGAGAAGTTCTCCTTCCGTTCCTATTTGAATCGGGAGGTGAAGGGAGGCCCCTTTTGATGCGCGAAGAGCTTTATCCATAAAGGGGTCTGCAGATCCAACCGTTAAAAAGATCCCTTCGAATCCCAGCGCTAAGGCGGTTCGGATGAGGGTACCGACATTTCCAGGATCACTGACTCCATCAAGTGCCAGGAGTTTTGTTTTACCTGCTAAAGACAAGGATGTTGGATAGGGAATTTCAGCGAGATAGGGTTCAGGAGCTTTGGTTCCACTGATCTTTTCAAGGATTTCCTGAGTGACAATCAGGGTGGTTTCAGCCTCGAGCTTTTGGGGAATGGGGGTGCCGGTAAGGATAATGAGGGTTTTCAGGGGGAGAGGAGACTCAAAAACCATCTTCCTCCCTTCGATCAAAAGGGATTGACACTCTGCGCGATACCTCTTCTCCTTCCGGAGTTTAACAAGGTGTTTCACGCTTGGGTGTTGCAGACTCTGTATTTCTTTAGTATATGTCGACATAGGGAGCAGTATATCATGAAGCGGGGGAAAAAGGAAAAGCGTTATCGGATGCGAGGATCTCTGGCATCCCGTATTCTCATGATTGCTCTTGTCTTTCTGGTTCTCCCCTTACTGGCACTTGTTGGTCTGCTTTACAATGAAGATTCTAGGATCAAAACAGACAATAATTATTTTATTATCAAAGTCTTAATGGATCAAAAAGAAGACTTTATTGAAGGGACCATTCGTCACGAACTCGAATTTTTATCGGGGATCACTTACCTCCTTCCCAAGATTTCAAACCCTGAAAAAACCCTGAAAGAATTAGCAGAGAGAGATCATGTTTCTGCCCTTTTCCATATTAAGCGAGAGGGCGATGGCCATTTTCGGGCCGATATGGCTTCCAATCCTGACTACCTCAAGCGGGATTATACGGGACTCATTAGAGAGGCGGAGGAGGGGCTTGTTTTTGTTGTTGATCCTTCGGTTCTAGTTTTTTACTTAACACGGGTTGAAAAAAGTGGTGAGGGGGCATGGGTAACAGCCTTCACCCTTGAGCATGTATTGCAAAACTTCCCGATAGAAAATGAGGTGATCCATCCTTCATCGACCTCTTTGGTTTCTAATCAGGGGGTCATCCTTTCCTCGACAGACGAAGAAATCAGAGGAATTCATCTCCAGCATCCGGTTGGAGTGCAAGTGTTTTTCCATGATGAGGCCTATGTCGCTCTCGAAAGAGCCATTCCAAAAACGAATTTTGGTTTGCTCATTGCCGCTCCTAAAGCGATTAATTTTGTTGATATCCCCTACTTTATTTTGAAGGTGATTGTGGCGCTTGGATTGATCATGATTATTGGAGGTGGAGGAGCCCTTTTCCTGACCCAAAAAATGGGAAAACCTTTACGTAATTTAACCCTTGCAATGGAGGGAATTGAACAGGGAGACCTCAATCGTCGCTTCAAGAAAGAACCTCTTGGATTTGAGATTAACTTTTTAGGTGAAAAGTTCAATGAAACGGTCGATGCACTTGAAGAGCATATGGAAACTGCACAAAGGGAGCGGATCGAACGGGAGACCTATGAAAAAGAACTCAAGATCGGGGAAGAAGTGCAACGTTCGATCCTTCCGAAAAAGGTTCCCGATTTTCCTGGAGTGGAGATGGCGGCGCGCTTTATTGCAGCTAAAGAGGTTGGAGGGGATTTCTACGATTTTATTCCGGCAGATCGGTTGATGATCACGATTGCTGATACAGCTGGGAAAGGGATTTCTGCTTGTCTCTATTCGTTAAGTGTTCGTTCCATGCTTCGCAGTTATGTTGAGATTCATCAAGAACTTGATGTTATCGTCAAAGAAACGAATGACCTCTTCTGCAAAGATACGGGAGATACGGGGGTTTTTGTGACAGCGTTTGTTGCATTTTTTGATCCGAAAACAAAAACGTTTCAATATACAAACTGTGGTCACTTTCCAGCTCTTCGTATTACGCCCGAAGGTCAGGTTGAGAAACTCTCTACAGAGGGGATGGCCCTAGGGGTGATCCCTTTCGGAAAAGTTCATCAGGGAGAAAGCACTCTCAAATCGGGGGATCTCATCGTCCTCTTTACCGACGGTATTGTCGAGGCACATAACGATGCAATGGAGCTTTTTGGAGAAGGGAGGCTCATTACGTTCCTCAAAGAGAAAAGAAATGAGACACCACAAAAAATTGTTGATGATTTGATTGAAGAGGTTGCCCTCTTTGCAGAGGGTTCTCCTCAGTTTGATGATTTATCCCTTGTCGTGATCAGAGTTTCTTAAGGATATCTTCTGGAGAAGTGAGTCCTTCGTTGATGGCTAGGCGCTCCCCTTTGCGGAGAAGCTCTCCCATTTGGGGACCATCTTTAATGCCAGCTTTGCGTAGGTGCTCGGAAGTTAGGATGGGAGCTTTCTTTTGAATCCGTTCAATGTACGGCTCGAGATGATCGAATTGCATATGGTGTTTTTGAAGAAAGGTCTGCCGCTCTTCAAGGGGAAGATGAATGGCATAGATTTTTAAACAGAGGGAGTAGTGGGGATTGGCATAGAAAAAGGCCCAGTCAGCTTTTTCCCGCTCTTGTCCGGAGAGGAGGATCTCTTTAGCGTGGTGGTAGAAGCGGACGAAAAGGAGATCTTGGTTGGAGAGTTTTAAATAGGAGCAGAGGGCTTCTTTATCCTCCAAGGAACTATCGGGGAATAGCTCAAGGAGTTTGGCGATGACAGGGGAGTCTCCAGGAAAGTCCGGGAGGTTTTTGACCCTCTCTTCGATTGTTTCAACAGAAGTGTCGCTCAGCTTTGGGAAGATAACGGGAAGGAGACCTAAACGATGAAGGGTGATCAGGGCGATATCGAAATTGGAGAAGGCCGCCATTTTTGTGAATTCGTTCCAAACCCGTTCCATGGCAACGGCTGGGAAAAGGGAATCGGCATGATCAAGGATGGCTTTCAATGTCTCTTGATCGATGAGAAAATGGAAACGGGAGGCATAGCGGACCGCGCGAATCATCCGAAGGCGATCTTCTAAAAACCGTTCATGGGGGTTTCCAATGGCGCGGATGACCCCTTTTTTAAGATCCTCTTGCCCCCCAATGTAATCGTAGAGCTTTTCTTGAAGAGGATCGTAGAACATTCCATTGATGGTGAAATCCCTTCTTTCAGCATCTTCTTCCGGAGTAGCTTTGTCAACGCCTATTGGACGCCGCCCATCTTTATACCCTTGATCTTTCCGGAAGGTGGCCACTTCGAATTGGTGCCCCCCTTCTACGACGATCACAATGCCGAAGTTAATGCCGACAGGAATGGTTTTAGGAAAGAGGGCTTGGATCTCTTCAACGGTGGCATCGGTGACAATATCGATATCGTCGGAAGGTTGATCCATCAAAAAGTCGCGGACCCATCCTCCAGCAAAGTAGGTGGTGTATCCATTTTCATACAATTTGGTGAGGACAGAAAGAGCAACGTCGTAGTGGTTCATTTTATGCTTTTATTTTCTTAGGCGATAATATAAATATAAACTATTGAGGATTTTTTGAGGAGCAAGGTGTGAAACGGTTATTATTTTTATTGATCCCTATTTTTTTTATTGCATGTTCTCAACCCGAAATTCAGGAGATTAAAGAGGGGAAGCGGCATCTTCAAAATGTCAACTTAAGTGGAGCAGATTTGAGTCATATGAATCTCCAAAATGCCGATCTCACCAACTCGACCCTTAAGAGTACGAACCTCACCGGATCGAATTTAACCCATGCGAGGCTTGTAAATGTCAATTTTCAAAATGCTTATTGCCATGGGACAAATTTTCAAAATGCTGACTTAAGAGGGGCCGATTTTATCAGTGCCCATCTAGAGGGGGCAAATTTTGACGGTGCAGATGTCACAAACGCCCGCTTTAGTGGAGCCAATGTGAAAAAAGCGAACTTCCAAAATTGCAAAGGGATGAGTGAGGATCAACAAAAGCAACTGAGCGCAAAAGGAGCCCTTTTTTAGTGGATCTCATTGGTGTTGATGTAGGGGGAACAAAAGTTTCTCTCTGTATTGGGGATAGTGAGGGAGTCATTCATGTCTCTAAACGGGTGGCGACTGACTCTTTAGGCTCTCCGGAAACAGGACTCCCAAAAATTGTCGAATTGATCGGAGATCTTCTTTGCGATGAAAACATCGAAATGGGAGATATCCGTGCCATTGGGCTTGCCCTTCCCGGTCCTGTTTCAACGAAAAAAGAAATGATCCTGAATCCTCCGAACATGCCTAAATGGGTAAATGTTCCCATTGTCCAATACCTCAGAGAAAAATTGGGGCGCCCTGTTTTTATGGATAATGATGCGAACGCGGGAGCGCTCGGAGAGTGGGAGTTTGGGGGTGCCAAACATGTCAATAACCTTGTCTACCTAACGATGAGTACAGGAATGGGGGGAGGGGTTATTGTCGATGGAAAACTCTTACAAGGAGCAACCGACACCGCTGGTGAAGTGGGCCATTATATTCTCGATCCCAAAGGGCCAAAATGCCCTTGTGGACAACGGGGATGTTTTGAAGCCTTTTGTGGGGGGCTAAATGCTTCACGTCTTCTCCAGGAAAGAGTCAAAAAAAATAAAAAATCACTCATTCTCAAAGAGGCCGGCGGAAACATCGAAGCGATCGATATGAAATGTCTCCTCTCAGCGGTAAAAAAAAGTGATGCACTTGCACTGGAGTTTTGGGAAGAGTATATCGAACGGTTTGCACAAGGAATAGGGATTCTTCTGCAAACTCTCAACCCCGATGCGATTATCCTAGGGACAATAGCTGCCTATAATAAAGAGCTTGTCATGCAACCTCTCAAAGAAGCTCTTCCTCGCTATGCTTGGAAAGCTCCTCTCGAGCATTGTCGCATCGAGCCGACTGAATTAGGGGGCGATCTTGGAAAACTTGGCGCTCTTGCTGTCGCCCTCAATGGTTTGACACGAACCAAGTAATATTATACCATTGTCGCCTATGAGCTCAAAAGGACTCCTGAATGTTAGAACACTCACGCTGCTAAATATCGTGACGATATTGAGTGTAAAAAACTGGCCATTCATGGCTCAGTACGGGTTAGCTTCTGTCTTTTTCATCTTGCTTCCAGCGCTCTTCTTTTTTTTACCTGCAGCTCTTGTTTCTGCGGAACTTGCGACAGGGTGGCCTGAAGAAGGTGGGGTTTTCGTTTGGGTAAAGAATGCATTAGGTGAAAGGTTTGGGTTTTTAGCCGTCTGGCTCATGTGGGTTTCCAATGTTGTTTGGTATCCAACGATTTTGGCTTTTATCGCGATTTCATTTTCTTATGTGATCAATCCAGCATTTGCGGAAAATAAGCTATTTCATTTTTCAGTCGTTAATGTTGTTTTTTGGTCTGCAGTTTTCATTAATTTAAAGGGACTTAAAGAATCAAGTTTTCTGAGTTCTCTTTGTTCTATTTTGGGGACACTGCTCCCTGCTGTACTCGTGATTGGCTTTGGTGCCTATTGGGTTTTTTCTGGAAGACCAGTCCTGATTGACTTTTCCTGGAAAGCCTTCATCCCAGAGATGAAGGGAATCAATGAATGGGTTTTTGTAACAGGAATTTTACTTGGGTTTGCGGGGATTGAAATGAATGCTATCCATGCGAATAACGTTGAGAATCCTCAGAAAAGCTACCCTAGAGCCATTTTTTTATCCACATTTATTATTGTCCTGCTTTCTGTATTAGGGACTCTATCTATTAGCCTTGTCATGACTCCAGAGAAAATTAATTTAGCAGGAGCAATTATTGAGCTGATTTCTTTTTATTTGAGTGCGTACCACCTTTCAATTTTTTTTCCGCTTTTTTGCTTGCTCGTTATTTTCGGGGGGCTTGGAAGTATTGGGGCATGGATCATAGGACCCAACAGAGGGTTAACTGCAGCTTCCCAAGATGGAAAGTACCTCCCTAAGCCTCTATGTTCTTTAGACAGGAATGGACTTCCGAGGAGGCTAATGCTATTTCAGGCGGTTATCGTCACTGTATTATCTTCCGTATTTCTGATTTTTCCCTCGATGAACTTAGCTTTTTGGATTCTGATTGCCTTAGCTTCACAACTTTACTTGATCATGTATATCTTGATGTTTGTGAGTGGGATTGTTCTTCGCTATAAACACCCTCAGACGTCTAGACTTTTTCGTATTCCTTTCAGAAACATTGGGATGTGGTTTGTTGCAGGTGGGGGAATTTTTTCTGCGTTGTTCGCGATCAGCGTTGGGTTTGTTCCACCACAGCAGTTTGATTCCGGAAGTTTAGTGATTTTTGAAATGTTTCTTATCCTTAGCATGATTGTGTTCTGCAGCTTTCCTTTCTTATCGCGTCTCTCATTTTTCCAGAGAAGTCTAAAACAAACTTGACGATTAAATTTTTTCATTTAATATTTATGACTGTCATTCACTTGAATAAGGAAGGATAGAATGAAATTTGTATTGACGATTGGTTGTTTAATGGTTTTATGTGGATTAACATACGGGCAGTTAAGCCAACAACATGTAGTGAAAAAGAGCGAGAAAGACATGTCTTGGACATGTCCAAAATGTGGTAAAACGCTCAATTATCCCTATTCTCATACTTGCGAGTAAGAGTAAGTGATTATGGGATGTAAGCTCTGAGTAGAGTCGTGCCCTCTGTATGAATGACAGGGGACTTGCAGGCTGCTGGAATAAGGCAACTGCGTCCCACGGGAACAAGGGAGTTTTCTCCACTTACGCAGAAGAGAAATTCGCACTGGTTTTCCTTTTTCGGCCACTTCATCTCTTGTTTGATTTCCCACTTCTCAACGACAAAGTAGGGGGTGCGAATCAGCTCAGTCTGCTTGCTGTGGAGATTGTCATCGATGACTTTTGGAGTCATTTGAGGATCCTCGGTATCATCATAACGCATGACCTCTTTTGCTTTGTCTAGGTGGCGCTCTCTGCCTCGCTCCCAATCGTAAACACGATAGGTGGTATTCGATGTCTGTTGGATCTCGAAAATGAGACATCCGGAACCAATCGCGTGAAGGCGTCCCCCCGGGATGGAGACCATCGCCCCTTTCTGAGCTGGTACTGTTCTCAGAAGCTCTAGAATCGCTTTGCTCGGAAGTTTTTTTTCGATTTCTTCCCTAGAGAAATGATCTTTAAGTCCAGCGTAGACAACGCTGTCTGCTTGGCAATCCAACAGATACCAACACTCGGTTTTGGCTTCTTTCCCCTCACTTGGGTGAACCTGAACGCTTAAATTATCTTGTGCATCGATGATTTTTAAGAGAAGGGGGAATTGCTCCAGCTCTGCATCTTTTCCCATTAATGCTTCCCGCTTGGTTTCGAAAAGCTCCTGTAAGGTCTTTCCCTTGAGAGGTCCATTTTCAACCACACTCATCCCATCAGGATGACACGAGATCTCCCACGATTCGGCTACCTTTCCTGATGCGCTTAAGCGATGGAAGGTCTCGCGAATCCGCGACCCACCCCAAATATAGTCTTTATAAACTGGAACAAAAAACAAAGGATACAGCATATCAAACCAAGTTAAGAGTGGGCCAATATTGATACAAAAACATAGAAAAGAAGCTGGGAAGCTTTAATTCTATATTAAAAGAATAAAATGGGCCTTGCTTCACCAGAATCTGGATGATACGTATCTTCAATGATTTTAATCTCTTATTCAGAAAACGTAGGACCATCGATTGCGCTGATTTCCTCATTAGAAGATTCTTCTTCTTCCTCACCAAAACAAAAGGAGGAAGTCAACAAGCAAACAAATAGAAACAAAATGGGCTTCTTCATATCAACCTCTAGGTTATTTTGTTATAGAGAGGCTAACAGTAAGTTAAATTTTTATGCAACAGATCTCTACCTAACATGATTTAAAAGTTGGTTTTTGGCTATGTTGGCTTTGCAGCAAATTTCTTGCCTTCACTCACGCCTTGTGCTCGCACAATGGTCGCTCGCTCCAGGCAAAAAATTTTCGCAGCCGCCTTGCCAAATTCCCAACTTTTGAATCATGTTAGGTATATTCAAAAGGAAATAGGAAAGCGGTTTTTCCGTTTTGAAAAATAGGATCCTAGAGCAATCGAAAGCGCCCCAAGGGTATAAACAAGGATATTTGGAAGTGAGAAGAAGGGAATGAATGATTGAGAGGGAAATCCAAATCGATTTCCGGGTGGCCAAAAAATCACAGAAGGTGTCCCTTTAATATTTTCTTCAGGTACGAATCCAAAGTCGCGGCTATCGCCACTCATAGCATGATTATCCCCTAGCGCTAGATAATGTTTTTCTGGGACTGTTAAGCCGCAGGCTTTAATGAGTTCAAGATCAAGTGTGCCGTCTTGCTTTATGGGGGGGCCTCTATCAATAAATGGGTGGTAGTTGTAGAAAGATGCCTTTTTCTTCAACTCAATCTTATTGTACGCATCTAGTTCAAGATCATACGCTTTTAAGATAGGATAACCAAGGAGATACAAGTCGCCCTCTCTGAAGTAAGCATAACGACTGGGTAGGACAAAGTCATTTTTGCTTTTCGGAAGATAATGATGATTCCATTCTATTCCTAAGTTATAAAAAGTAAGGAGGCGTTCGATAGAGTAGGAGTAAATTGGATGTGTAATAGGAAGTTTTTTTGAAACTCCAGTGGGGTAAATTTGGTAAGCAACTCCATGATAGAATTCATAAGTGCCATTTGGAATACCAGATAACTTTACATTTGATTGGGTAGAGGCCCCCCCGTAGCGATAGACAGACTCGTTTTTAACAACAAATCTGGCAGTGTAGAGATGGTCGAAGAGAGTACGACAATGCTTATCAGTAAGAGGGAGATATGAAACTGCCTTATTGATCAGATGTGAAGGAGCGCTCCCGATTAAATTTTTCACAGAAGGAGAATGATGTAATTCTAAAACAAGAGAGTAAGAAGAAAGATCATTTAGATAGCTTTTTTCGATTGGATCAAGATAAGAGGGAAGGACTAATCTAGAAATAGCAAAGTTTTTAAAGCCCCAAAGATCGTAATAATCGTTTAGATTGGAGGCAGTTTCGAGTAAATGAGTCGACAGCAGATAACCTTCCTTTTTACCGTTGGGTTGGAAAGAGATCTTGGCAACGTTTGCTCCCATTTGATTTAATGCAATTTGGGGAGAAAACTGATTCGGAAGTTTTGTTCCTTCAAAGCGAATAAATGGAATATGTTCCAGGCTATTTGAGCTGAATTGTTGTAATTCATAGGAAATATCGTTCCCCTCTTTATCAACTCCATAAATAAGCCCTCCGTAAAAATATAAAGTATCTCCAGGCTTCCCAATGAGTCGTTTAATATATTGTTTTTTGCCAGGGAAAAGGTAAAAGTAGAGCATTTCAGAATCAGCTGTATTCATATTTTCGACTGTGAACACAATGATTCCCATTCGCTTACAAAGAGAGTCATCGAAATAAAAATGCTTAGTTTTTAATGGAAAGTTAATTCCGAATTTGCTTTTGGAGACAAGAACTCGGTCCTTTTCCTTAAATGTTGGTCTCATAGACCCAGTTGGAATTTCATAAAGCTCGAACCACATCTGTCGGATAAGCACAGCGGCAAGAAGTGCAAGACCCAGGCCAAAAAGAAAGCGAGTGAGTCGAAGCAAGGGATTTTTTCTTGGGAGAGATGAAAAAAGAGTTTCAGCATTTTGCGCAAGAATGGAGGCTTGGCTCCTTTGCCGATTAAGGATGGCTTCTTGAAGGTCTTTGAGGGTAGGTAAGATTTGTTTGCTTTCAGCAGGATCTTTCTTGGTTTTTAAGCCACGATAGATCGAAAGAAGAATTTTTTTTGAGCGTCTAAGCGAATATTCCTTCATGAAAAGCAGGATACTCTACAAAGAATTAGATGAATAGAAAAAAATGGGAGCCGGGTGGCTCCCATAATGCTTATGATCGGTTCATGATCTTGTTGTGAACAGATCCGATTGCCCATCCAAGGATGGCACCGATGAAGAATCCCCAGATTCCTCCAACGATTCCGCCCACGAAAGACGCATCGTATCCAGTGTATAGGGAAGACATCACGCTAACAAACTGATATCCCCATCCGGTCATTGCAATCCATCCAGTTAGAAGAATTGCGATTCCCCAAACAACTCCGAATGAAAGCGCTAGGCTTTTTGCGCAGAGTCTATGTTTTTGAGTCTTAGGAACATTTTTCATTTTTTTCTCCTCAATAGAATCAGTTAAAATAAATACTAATCTATCAACTTTATTAATGTGTGATTTCTAAATATTTTTCAAATAATTTTTTATTATGAAAAAATTCTTGAATAGAATGTCTTTTTGCATCATGATACTGCCATTGAGTAGAGACTAAGGAGCTTTAACATGAAAGAGTTACTTCTAAAGATTCTTGTGCTTTTGGGCTTGGGACTTGGGGTAAATGCAGGAGAAACACTTCAATTTTCATTTCGGTTGCCTTCTTACCCTGAGGAGGATAGAGATTTATCTCTGGTTCAGAAATTTTTTATCTCACAAGTTGAGCGGAAAGTGGAAGGTGTCCGTACCCTTTTTGAGGATGGGGAGTTAATTGTGGAAGGGGATCATAAGCAACTGGAAGCTTTCGCAAATGGTTTTACTCACTGGATCAAAGAGCCTCTAATGCAAGAGGAGTTTGAAGAGGCAAAAAACCTTTATCTCAAGGAGTTGGAATCTTTAGGAGATCTCGATAATAGTGCGCTTGTTGGTGAGATGAGTTACGGGATGGCCCTTAATGGAAGAGAATCATTGATCCCTCTCAATCAACTGCTTCAATATGCTCTTGTTTCTTTGGCTTCTAGCCCAGAGATTGCACTTGTTTCCGAGCAGCCAAATTATCAGCTCTACTATCGCCTTCAGATGTCTGAGGAACAGCAAAATGCCACGGCCAAGTTGATCAAAAAGATGGCGGATGCTGGATATTGGGAACTTCTGAAGATTCGGAAAGAGATGGATAAGATAGGAGATAAGGTTCAACCAGTTCATCCTTTGAGATTTATTGGTTTTATCTATGGAAATCCAGGACTGAAGAAGCGGATGCCGAAGATTTTAGATGATATTTTCAAGCGGCGCGGCTTTCTCAACGGTCATGGGCAAAAGGAAGGATTTGCTCAGCGGATGACGAAAGAGGACCATAATCATAATCTGATGCAATATCTTCCAGGGTTTGCTCAGTCACTGGGGATTCCTCAGCAGTCGATTGAATCGTACTTTTATCGCCACGATTGGGAGGGTCTCCTTCGTCATCTGGCTAAATAACGCGAATTCGCGTTAAATAACTTAGACGATGCCGGCTTTGGCAATATGGGGGAGGAAGTAGGGGATACACCCATCGAAAAAGGTTTCGGGCGTGATAAAGCGTGCTCCCTTCTTTTCTTGGAGATACGAGGCGTTACCTCTTTCCCAAATCGGCATCCCCTTCTCTAGTGTTTCTCCATCGATCGTTCCATGTCTTGTTTCAGAATGGATCCAGATTTGCCCTTGGGCAACAGACATGAGCTCCATTGCTGTCAATCCTCCGGAGCGGGTGAAGGTGGCATCACTACGATAATAGAGGGAAGCAATAACGTCGTCACTTTGGAAACACATGGGGATAATGTTGAGATTTTCTGGGTAGTTTTCCACTTTTTGAACAAGGGCATGCACTCTCTTGAGGAGGCTATTGCGATGTTCGTGGTGGGAATTGCAGAAGACAAATAAGAGGTGGCGCTCTTCAATCCCAGTACGGGTCATGATCTCGATATACTTTTTCACATATTTAAGGGTGGCTTCTTCTGTCGGTTGAGAGCCTAAAAGGATGGTCGAGACCTTATCGGTTGGTTCGATGACGATGGCAATCTTTTCGCGGTAGATTTCAGAACGAAGGGTCCCTTTTTTCATGGTGTCGGCGATAAGAAACTTTTCTTCGCCAGGGTTGACATGGATTTTAATCTCCATTCGCAGGGGATGGTTTTTCTCAGCCTGAATATATTTCGCAAAGGAAGGGCGAAGGGGAAAGCTTTCATAGCACACTTCTTTTTCAGAAAGACCACAATTCTTTTTCCAAAAGGCATCGGCTGTTTGATTTTCCCTGAGGAGGGGTATTGTTGTGATGAGCTTAATAAAGGAACGGTCGTGAGGGGAGAGCTTCTTAATGGGTTTGAAAAAGTGGACAACATTATCTGTTGGGAGTTCTGTGACAATTTTCTCAAGTTTTAGAGGTCTTCCAGTCAGCTTCTGAGCAATTTTAATTGCTTTGATAATCGCAGAGGTTCCCATCGGTTGGGTATCGATAATTTGATCAACTCCCTCTTTTAAGAGGAGATAAAGGACTTGCACAAAGATAAAGGTGCCAAATAGAAAATCTGCGGTGGGGATATTTTTAAGGAGGAACATCAAAAATTTGACGTTTCCTCTTTTTTGTGAGTAGTTCCATAGAAAGACAAAGGCTTTGCCCATGGGTTTACTCAAAAAATCAAGAAAGATGTCTTTTTCAATGACTGTAATTTGGGGATCTTCGGAGAGAGCTTTGACTGCTTGTGCTTTTGCAGCTTGAAGGTGACCTCCGCCTCCAGATGAGGTAATGAGGAGGAGCTTTTTCTTTTTTTTGTCGAAGGCTGCTGCCATTATTATCCCTATCTATAGGCCCCTGTTTTGAGCAGGGGCTCTAATCGGCATCCTATGAAACCTGCAAAAAAAAGAAAACCTTTTATTCTTTCATGGAAAGAAGGAACTCAGCGTTCGAGTTGGTTTTTTTTAGACGATTGAGAAGGAGATTCATAGCATCAAGAGGACTTAAGTCTGCAAGGGCTTGTCTTAAGAGGTAGATTTTCTCAAGTTCTTCGGGATGGAAGAGGAGATCTTCTTTCCGCGTTCCACTTTTCACAACATCAATGGCTGGATAGACACGTCGATCGGCAAGGCGACGGTCGAGAACCAGTTCCATGTTTCCGGTTCCTTTGAACTCTTCGAAAATGACTTCATCCATTCGAGAACCGGTATCAACAAGGGCTGTTGCGATAATGGTAAGAGAACCACCTTGTTCAATATTACGTGCTGCCCCAAAGAACCGTTTTGGCTTATGGAGAGATTGGGCATCGACACCACCCGTCAGGATTTTTCCTGAGTGAGGTTGAACGGTATTGTAAGCGCGGGCAAGACGGGTAATCGAGTCAAGAAGGATGACAACATCTTGACCGTTTTCAACGAGGGAACGGGCTTTTTCGATGACCATCTCAGCAACTTGAACGTGGCGCTCTGGAGGTTCATCAAATGTAGAGGAGACGACTTCCCCTTTGACCATCCGTTGCATATCTGTCACCTCTTCAGGACGTTCGTCAATTAAGAGGACGATGAGAGTCACTTCTGGGTGGTTACTTGCAATAGAGTTTGCAATGTTTTGCATAAGGATGGTCTTTCCCGACTTGGGGGGAGCGACAATAAGACCACGTTGTCCTTTTCCAATGGGGGAGCTAAGATCAAGAACTCGCATAGCGAGTTTTTCTTTTGATGTCTCCATGACGAGACGTTCTTTAGGAAAGAGGGGGGTTAAGTTGTTGAAGAGGATACGGTTTTTAGATTCTTCGGGAGTCTTCCCGTTAATCATATCGACTTTTTGAAGGGCAAAGTATTTCTCTTTTTCTTTAGGGGAACGGAGTGTTCCATAAATGGTATCCCCTTTTTTGAGGTCGAAACGGCGAATCTGTGCGGGGGAAACATAGATGTCTTCAGCGGAGGGGAGATAGTTGTAGTTCGGAGAGCGGAGGAACCCAAATCCATCGGGAAGCACCTCGAGGACTCCCTCTCCAACAAGGAGTTCATTCGGCATAGTGGATTTGAGCTTAACGACCTCAAAGACCATTTGCGATTTTGTCAAGGAACCAAGGTTTTCTAGCCCGATGTTCTTTGCATAAATCGCAAGTTGATCGATATTCATCTGCTGGAGATCAGCAATTTTTGTAATGTTGGGATCTTTTAGAGGTTTATGTTCTTTGGGCTTTTTGGGGTGATTTTGCGCGGGCTTTTCTTTTTGGATCGCGGTGTTTTCGTCTTTTTCGTTCATTAAGAGTTGATCTCCTTCAACATTTCAAGAGTGTTTTGTTTTAATTCTTCCATTGTGCCGTTATTGATGATGACATAGTCGGCATGTTTAGCTTTTTTCTCTGGATCCCATTGTCTGCTCATCCGAAGATCATACGAGGCTGGGTCTGATAGACGGCTTTTGGTATGCTCTTCTTTTGCAATGACAGCAACGATGTGATCGAATTTTTTTGTTTGTTCGATTTCTTGCACAAGAGGCATTTCAACGACAAAACAATTAAAGGCTTTTCCTTCTTTCACCCGTTCATATTCTTTATCGATGGTTGCAAAAAGCTTTGGGTGAAGAATTTTTTCTAATGCATCGAGCTTTTTGGCATCGTTAAAAACAATCTCAGCAACTTTTTTTCGATCGATTTTTCCCTCAGTAAGGATTCCATTTCCCAAAAGTGCTATGACATCATTGATACAGCGCTGATCTTCTTCTAGGAGATGGTGGACAATCTGATCGGAGTTAAGTGTGCATGCTCCATGCGTTTTTAGAATGTGGCAAACTGAGGTCTTCCCTGATGCGATGCCACCTGTTATCGCTATTTTCTTCAATGTTAGCACTCCCCCCAATTTTTTCCAACGGCAATATTGACAGTGAGAGGGACTGAAAGGGTTGTGATATTCTCCATGATTGTCTTTACCATTTCTTGGACATGGGGGACATTTTCTTCAGGGAGTTCAAAAATTAATTCGTCATGGATCTGGAGAACCATATGAGCAAGGTGCTCTTCTTTAAGAGCTTCGTGAACCTGAATCATCGCTTTTTTGATGATATCTGCTTGGGTTCCTTGAAGAGGAGTGTTGACGGCTAAGCGTTCGGCAGCGGAGCGGATCATCCCGTTGGTGCTATTGATCTCAGGGATGGGGCGTTTCCGGTTGAACATGGTGGTTGCCACCCCGGTTTTGCGTACCCGCTCTTTGCTTGAATCGATAAAATCGCGCACCCCTGGGTACCGTTCAAAGTATTTTTTGATGAAGGCAGAGGCTTCTTTCATATCGATTCCGAGCTCCTGCGAAAGACCATAAGCTTGTTGTCCATAAATGATTCCAAAGTTCACTGCCTTAGCGCCGGCGCGCATTTGTTTCGTGACCTCGTTTAGGGGAACATCAAAGACGGTTGCTGCGGTTGAAGCGTGGATATCTTCTTGATGATTAAAGGCCGATATGAGTTTAGGGTCTTCACTTAAATGAGCGAGTAACCGGAGTTCGATTTGAGAGTAGTCGGCAGAAAGGTAGACCCATCCTGGGAGTTCGGGAACAAAGGCTTCCCGTATTTTTCGTCCATCTTCTGAACGGATCGGGATATTTTGGAGGTTGGGATCTTTGCATGAGAGGCGGCCTGTGGCGGTGACCGTTTGCATAAAGGTGCAGTGGATCCGTCCCGTTTCCTCATTGACCTGGAGCGGGAGGGCTTCTGTGTAGGTTGAGCGAAGTTTTTCTAAGACGCGGTAGGAAAGGATTTTCTCTGCAATCGGATGGTCATCTTTTAAGCTTTCTAGGACTTCAGCGCGGGTGCTCTTCTTTTTTCCACCCATTGTAATTCCCATTTTATCGAAGAGGATTTCGCCGAGTTGTTTAGGTGATTTAATATTGAACTCCTCTCCAGCAAGGGAATAGATTTCTTGCTCAAGATGAGAGAGTTTCCCGCGAAGGATTTCTGACATCGTGTGGAGTTTGTCCTTCTCAAGATACATCCCATACCGTTCCATATCGACAAGGACAGGAATGAGAGGGAGTTCAATCTCATAGAAGACACCAGAAAGTCCTTCTTTTTCAATTTCTGTTTCAAAGAGCTCTTTTAGGCGGCAGGTATAATCGACATCTTCGCAGCAGTAAGGTCCCACTTGATCAATGGGAACATCGCGCATAGAGATTTCTTTTTTTCCAGATCCGATTAAATCTTTAATGGGTGTTTTGACTTTCCCAAATTTTTCTAGGGCAATGGTATCGAGGCCGTGACGATTGTTTTGTGGTGCAAGAAGATAGGATGCGACCATTGTATCAAAACCGATGTTATGGAGATGAATTCCATGGTTTTTCAGTACATGAATATCGTATTTGACATTGTGTCCATAAAAAGCGATATGGGGACTTTCGAGAAGGGGTTTAATATGGGAGAGAACGGTGTCTAGCCCTAGAGATCCATTGGTCGGGATGTACCACGCTTGACCTTTTTCAACACAAAAGCCAATGCCCACCATCTGGGCATCCATGGGGGATAGTTGATCTGTTTCAGTGTCGAAGCAAACAAAGGGTTCTTTATTAAGGGTGCTGATTAAGGACTGGAGATTCTCTTCAGTCTCGATGATTTGATAGGAGACCTTTTCCTGAACAGGGGCTTTTTTTTCTGGGGCGATGATCTGCTCTTGGCCTAGCTCTTTGAGGAGAGTATTGAAATTCATCTCTCGATATAGAGCGTTCAACGCTTCCAAGTTTGGGGATTTGACGAAATAAAAGCCTTCTTCTTGGGGGTAAGGGACGTCAAGGATGAGGCTGGCAAGTCTTTTACTGATCCGTGCATCGTCTGCGTGGGTCTTGATTTTTTCAGCCCATTTTTGGTTGGCCATGTCGTCGACACTACACAGAACCTGTTCGAGAGTTCCATATTCTTTCAATAGCGAAGCAGCTGTTTTCGGACCGAATCCTGGGATGCCCGGAATATTGTCTGATTTATCACCCATGATCGCAAGGTAATCAACGATTTGTTCAGGCTTTACCCCATGCATTTCTTCGACTTTAAGGCGGTCAATCAGAAGATTGTCTTTGTGGGTGTTTAACATAAAGACTTTGTCAGTCACTAGTTGGCAAAGATCCTTATCGCTGGAACAGATAAAAACTTCAGTTCCGTTCTTCTCGGCCCATTTTGCAATAGCGCCGATGAGATCGTCCGCTTCAACTCCTTCTTCAGAAAGGTAGGGAATTCCTGCTGCCTCACAATATTGATGGGCCCACTCGAGCTGGGGATACATATCCTCAGGCATCCCCTCGCGGTTACTTTTATATTCTTCGTAAATCGCCGTCCGGGCTTGCTTGTTATTAGGTCCATCGAAAACGGCAACGATGGTATCAGGAGAAAAATCTTTTTGTATCTTTTGAATCGATCGAATAAAGCCGTAAAGAGCGTTGGTCGATTGTCCTCTGGGATTGGTCATTCCTCGAATCGCAAAATAGGACCGAAAGAGAAAGGAGACAGCGTCAAGAATGTAAAGGTTTTTCATTTGGTTTCATGGTCTATTTATTCCCATTGAAGGGCTGGAGCATAAAGGTAGAGAGGGCGGTTCATAAATTCAGAGGTGAGTTCAGGAGGGAGGGCCAGTTCATGTTTGAGTTTTCCAGTAAAAATGGGAGATTTCCCTTCAATTAGATCCGATAATACCGGATGGAGGACTTTCAGTTCAACGACCTGATACTTTTCTTCGATATCAGCTTCTTTTACCAATGCAGAAAAAGCGGCGCTGTAGCTGCTTCTTCCATCATCGATGTAACCATATTGTTCTGCTTGAACGGGATTATAGACTTGAGCTCCATACTCGTTCATCAAACTATTTTTATTCATGTGTGGGCGCTCTTTGACAACGAGGTTTACGAAAAGATTGTAGTCGTAATCGACGATGTCGCGGAGAGACTGGTCTTCTCCAGGTTTCCACTCTCGGTAGGGGCTAAGCATATCTTTGTCTTTTCCGCGTGTGATTGTGAGTTGTTTCACCCCATATTTTTCCATCAGGCCAGCGACATTAAAGTTAGGGCCCATGAGGACTCCAACTGATCCAATGATCCCTACTGGAGAGGAGAAGATTTTATCGGCAGCGCAGGCGATCATCATTCCACCCGATGCGCACATCCCATCGACATATGCATAAATAGGAACTTTGTATTTCTCTTTGTACTCTTTGAGGCGAGTATAGATGTCGTGGGCATCGAAGGCTGTTCCACCAGGGCTATTGATATGGAGAAGGATGGCTTTTACTCGGTCTCCTTTGAGTGCCCCCTCACGCGAATCGAGGAGTTGTCCTTCAATTGTTTTCGCGTTGAGGTCGCGCGTTCCAATTGCACCATGAATATTGAGGCGGAGGACGGCAGGAGAAGAGTGGGGGAGGAGGGTACGTTGCCCGTCGGCATCTGCAGCAATAATGAGTTGTGTCTTATCGGAGACCATTTGGGGACTTGAGAGAACCGCGACAACAATGGCAACCACTGCCAGCCCAATAATGATTCCGACCATTCCTCCGAATGTATTGCACAGTGTGCGTATTGCCGATACAAAAATCGATTCCCGTTTCATCTCCATGAAATATCCTAAAATTAAAGATTGAAATTACTCAGAGCTTAACAAGACAATCAATTTGATTCAACAAGGGATATACCCAATGCGTTTCGAAACATAGTTTTTACCTTTGTCAGCTTCTCGACCTTGGCAAATTCCCAACTTTTGAATCACGTTAGGTCTATTCATGTGCAACTTCAAAAATTTTTCCCGATTTCAAAAAAGACTGTATGAGATTGGAACGAAGTACCAAACTCGCCTTGATAGTTGATCGAGCCGTAAGGATATTTGGTTGAACTCGGGACAAATAGTGAGCTGAATTGGAGTGCTCCGAGGTTTTGCGTTTTTCCGTTGAACATCTCTACAGGAAACGAAGCGTTCCCGCTGACAAAAATTGCCTTGGCTGGATCCGTATGGAAAGCCACCTTGTTGATCCAGCTCGCTTTTTCCATCAAGACTAATGTCCCCCATCCAAAGGGAAGCGATTCAGAAAACCTTAAGCCTGCTTCCGTTTTTAAGAGGGAGGTATATTGATGGCCAATGATCAAGTTAAATCCTGAGCCGCCTTTTTCATGAATATGGCCTTGCCAGTTATTGACCCAATCAAACATCACAAAAGGATCGATTAAGAGCCAACATTTTTTGGCGTGGAAAGGAAAGCTTACTTCTAAATGAGGGGTTAAGAGCCAACCGTGGATATTAGCGGTTGAGGTGATGTCGGCAATGCTATGCCGTTTATTTTTCACCTGATAGAGCCCTCCCCATAAAGAAAAGTCGATATAAAAATTTTGTCGAGCCCAAGCACTATAGAATGTCAAAAATTCCTGATTGATATTAGCATATCCTTTTCCATTTCCCAAATGGACATGGCTATAGGTATAAGCAGCGCCTGTTCCAATCACAGCATTTTGAATACCATAGTAGTCAAAGCCAGTGATAACACCCCCACTCCAATCTGTCATCGAAGGGAGCTTTCCCTCTTTTTTCTGATGCGCATGATAGAAAAGAGGAGATGCCCATAAAGCGTAATTGGAACGTGGGCGGCATGAAGGACATGCTGTTTTTGAGTTTGTTTGCGAGTCGCTAGCTGGGACGCGTGAGCAGCTAGGGTCATTTAATATACTGGATAAGTGGGTGCTAAGATTTTCCGAAAGCGCTAATGATACAATGCCTGGAAAATTCCCGGGACCGATGCTTTTTGGGACAACACTATCAAGGAGAAGATCGTTGATCGCGACCGTCAAAATATATCCAAAAGATGGAAAAGGGGATAACTCCGTTAAGGTTCCATCTGGAGCGACTAGAGCAGCATAGGCTGCGGGTAGCGCAGTTCTTTCTCCCCCAATAATTCCCACTCCAGCCTGATTGATCGCAACACCTTTGATGAAAATGACATCTGAGGGAAGAGGGGATAATGAGGTTAGCGTTCCATCCGGAGCTGCCAGCAATGCAATAGGGGGGCCTGCATTGTTCCGTTGTCCTCCACCTATGATGGCAGTTCCAGCATCATTGATGTCAACACTTTCAATCTGGGAGTTGGCAAAAGTAGCGCCTAATAGACTGGTTACAGTCTTATCTGGAGCTACAAGCGCTGCAAATGCGTTGCCGGATGGGGTTGTTGTCTGTCCTCCAACAATCGCATACCCTAAATTATTAATCGCAGCATCTAGGAGCTCTGGAGTTACGCCAAGACCAGGAAGCGAGATTTCGTCGGAAGTAGCATCAGGTGCCACAAAAGCTGCATAAGCATCCCCCGTTTGTTTTCCTGCAACAATTCCTGTTCCTAGATTACCAATATCAGCTGAGGTAAGAACGGCCGAAGCTGGCATACCTGTCACTTCAGTTGCGGTTCCGCTTGGGCTTACAAGCGCCGCATAAGGGATCCCAATCGTTGTATTATCTCCGGCAATAATTGCAGTTCCAGCATCATTAATTCCCGCTCCACTCATGCTGCCCACGGTGTTAGGAAAATTTGGAGAAGATATTGAAGTTAACGTTCCGCTTGGGCTCACAAGCGCCGCAAAACAGGCTCCATTGGGTACAGATCCCGAAATCACACCGTATCCGGACTGATTGATTCCAACTTTTAGGATGGTTGTGTTTACAGGAATGGGAGTTAATGGTTGCACTACCCCACTAGAAGAAATCAGAGCTGCTGTGACTCCATCTCCTCCAATGAGCGCCGTTCCGGCATCATTGATTGCAACGCTGTTAACATTATCTGCGGTAATGGGCACTTGGGTTACGGTTCCATTCGGATCAATAAGGGCAACATAACCGAAGTTATTGACTATATCGAAATCTTGTCCGCCAATAATTGCGTTTCCAAAGTCAGCTGCGCAAAGGCTTAGGCTAATGCTCGCAGAAATAATCATTAAAAGCTTTTTCATGAACTTCTCCATAGAGTCTGAATGTGAGAAGTTAAATAAAAACTACTATCTTGTCAAGTGCCTAGAATATGAGGATTATTTTATTGTGTTGGGCGCCGACACTCTTATGCTGTATCTAATGATGCCGGAGCTTTTGCGGGAACTTTCACTTCTTGATCGACGATTGTTGTGATACAACTATCAGACCAGACGTTGAGCGCGGTTTCGACCATATCGAAGAGAGAATAGAGGGGGAGAATCATTCCCATAAGCTCAATAGGAACACCCATCCCGATGAGAAAAGCTGTTGTGAGAAAAAAGCATCCCATCGGAACGCCGGCATTCCCAATCGCTGCAAAAGTTGAAAGGAAGATCCATGGGATCATTTCCCAAACGGAAAAAGTAATCCCCTGACTGGAGCAAACAAAAAAGAGAGTAATTAAGATGAAGGCGGCGCATCCATTCATATTGATGATTGAGCAGAGGGGGAGACTAAAGCTTGCGGTTTTATCTGAAACGCCTAGGCGGTTTTTTGCGCAGTCAAGAGCTAGGGGAAGGGTCGCATTACTTGATTTAGAAAAGAAGGCCATGGTAAGTGCTGGGAACATTCCCCGCGCTGTATTTACAGGAGAGTGCCCTTTAAACTTTAGGATTAAGGGGAGGACAATAAACCCTTGGATGAGGTTGGCAGCAATTACGCAGGCGCCATAGAAAAGGAGTTGTTCCAGTTGATGAGCTTCCTTCCGAATACTTTGAACAAATTGAATCGTGAAGGCAAAAATCCCGATGGGCATGAGCAAAATCAACGCAGAAGTAATTTTTAAAAGTGCTGCAAATAATGCGCCAAAGAAGTCTCGAAGAACATGACTTTGGCTGTCTGGAAGTTTGAGGATTGCGATACTTAAGACCGTAGCGATGAACGCCATGCCTAACACATTATTATCGATAAAGGGTTGAACCAGGTTATCGGGGATAATATTGAGGAGGAAAGAGAAATAACTCCCTTGAGTGGGGATTGCAGAAACAGAGGCAGTTGCCCCTTTTACCGGGTCAATGAAAAGGAACAAGAGCATTCCTATGGTTGCTGCAATAATGGTCGTAAAAAGGGTGTACTTGAGGATTTTACGTAATAGAAATCCTGCCTCGCTTAGAGAGGTCATTTTTGTAAGGGTCGAGACAATCGCAAGGAAAATCATTGGCAAGCTAATCAGCTTAAGCATGCTAATAAAGAGGTGGCTGATGGCATGAGCTGCTCCATTGATCAGAGGGAGATTGAGCCAGCCAAAAATTCCTCCCATTAGGAGAGCCAGGAGCATTCCGAAATTAAAAATCGTATTTGTCTTCATGAACCTATCCAGAATTAAAGGATTTATTTAATTTCTTCGATTTTTGAGTAGATTTTTTCTTTTCATTTTGATCACATTGTCCAACTGACAAGGGATCAAAATGAAAAGGAAAAAGGTGCCAAAAAGCATGGAATAAAAAAGTATCTTTATTACTGGATAGGTTCATAGGAAACGATGGTAACACAAAGCGTGCTATATTGACGATGCTCTTTTTTTAAAGAGGAGAAGTTCTACAAAAGCGAAGCAGCCAAAGAGGATGAACAGATAGAAAAGCTGGGGAGGGAAAGGGATTTTTAAGACCAAGGCAATCAGGACAAAGAACTGAGCTGCTGTGGTGACTTTTCCCCAACGGATTGCTTTGACCTCAAGATTCCTCCAGGCGCCTGTAATCCCAAGGTAGGAAAGGAATAAGAAGAGGAAAAAGTCGCGGGATAACATCGTTCCTGCCTGCCACAGGGCAATTTGTCCTTCATAGAGGAGGACGGCAAGAGTGACGTAAACAAAAAACTTGTCCATCATTGGATCTAAGATAGCCCCGAAACGAGAGGTAAAGTGGTAGCGGCGGGCTAAATATCCATCCACACAATCAGAGAGCATTGCAAGGATAATGATTACCAGTCGGAGGGTCGGGTTATCGATGATGAAGAGGAGGGCAAGAGGGGCTCTCAGAAAGGATAGACCATTCGGAGGATTCAGCATTGAGAAAGTTTTACTCCACTTTGACACGTTTTTTCCTATACTTCTTATAACAAAGGAAGGTAATTACCACCACACCGAATGCTAAAAATATAAAAAGATTTAACATTTTTGCTTTTGCAAGGAGGACTTCGTAGCTTTTTCCAAGCTTGTGGAAAGTGAAGAAGGTGATGCTTGCCCATAGAGTGCAGGCGATTCCATCTCGCCACATGAACTTTGTAAAGCTAGCCTTACTCATCCCTGTAGTTGTGAAGAGACAGTTCCGAAATCCAAAGGGGATAAATCGTCCCACGATCAGAGCTAGGAGGCCATATTTTTCGTAGAACGCCCCTATTTTTTTTAATCGTTCTTCAGGAAGGAGTTTTGCAAAATAGCGAAATTTTAAGAGTTTTACTCCAACAGTTCTTCCCATCCAGTAACAAATCCATGCAGAAAAGTAAGCGCCTACTAAAAAACTCACAAAAAGATAAGGGGTAAGTTCTGGAATGGTGGTTGCAGCAAGAAAAGCACTTAAAACCATCAAGACATCAATACTAATTGGGAGATTTAATCCCGCAAGTAAGATGAGGGTAAAAAGAATCGGAGGAGCATATTGGCTATGCTCTATGATAAAATTCACAAGTTCATGCATATCCGTATTATCTCATAAAGATTAAATAATAACGAGGGGATACTTTCGAAAAATAGTTATATGGTTGAAGCGCGCTCGACTGTAGAGCTATCAGCGGAAGGGGTGGGGACTCCCTCTTCAATATCGAGCTTCTCATCCTGCGTTGTGAGGCGGTTGAATTGGCGGCCAAGAGACCTTGTTGCGGCAATCCACCCAAATACAACGAGAAGGAGGAAGATTCCAACATACGGGGTGCTAAGAGAGACACTTCCAAAGATCATAAAGAGAGAACCATGGATGATCGATCCCCCAGTTTTACCTAGGCGAGATCCAACTCCATCGATGGCTGCTTTCCCTTTGAACTTTGATTCGGAGCTAAGAGGGATAAAGGAGATCTCTTTTGTTGCATCAAACAGGGTGTATTTAAAGCCACGGGAGAAGACGTTTTGCAGAGTTCCGAAGAAGACTCCCAAGGCAATGGGGGTAAAGCCTAGTGCTGCGCTCCATGCCGAAAGGGTTGGATTATCCTTCATGAGGATGATTCCAAAGAAGAAGACTCCAGTGATTAGGAGGACAATTGGGGTAATCAGAGCGCTAAAGGTCCACCCCATTCTCCGGATCATGTTCCCGCTAATAAAGATAGCGATAAAGGTAGAGAGGACTCCAATAGCTTTTAGGACTTTCCCCATGTACGCATTGTAATCATTGGGGTTCGGGTATGCGATTCCAATCTGATGTTTCCAGATGATTTCAACCATGTTAATGGCGAGGTTAAACCCAATCACCATCACAGCAATACAGAGGAGGTATTTCGATTTCATGAGGTAAGAGAAGTTTTGACGCATCCCCATCTTGACTTTCTTCCGTTCTGTCGTATTTCTAGCGTGCTCTTCTTTCATCGCAGGATCGCGGTTAATGACACGGCAGTTATACCATCTAAAGAGAGCTATGGAAAGGATTCCTGTTGCGATGACAATGGAAGTGACAAGACCTAAGCTTTGTCCCCATTGGTCCTTACCAAAGATAAAAGAGAGATCAAAGAGTTGTCCAGAGACAAGGATTGCAATTTCACCCGCAAAAATGGCTGAGATATTGGCGCCGACCCCTAAGATTCCATAAAAACGTTTTGCATCTTTAACCGTCATGATCTCATTGGCAAAGGTCCAAAAGAGGACTGACATGATCGCGGTTCCCCAGAGCTCCGACATCACATAGAAGAGGGTGAATGACCAGTGTTTAAACATCCCAATCAAACCGCTAAACCCCTTGGGGCAGACCGCTTCTAATTGATCACAAAAGGCGTGAGGGTGAAGCACATCACGCAGTGGATAGAGAACAAGTGCAAAGAGAGCAAAAAAGGAGAGAAAGCTCCCGATCATGATGTAGAACACTTTTTCTTGTGAAAACCGATTGAACAGGCGTGTAAAGAGGTAGGTTACAAGAAGAGCCATGGGCAAGATGACCCATACCTTGATAAAGGGAAGAACAGCGGCTCCCGATGAGTTTGCGGTGATCACAAGGGCATCTTTGGCGGCCTTCAGCAAGCTGTAGTTAAAACAAATCAATGCATAGAGAATCAGAAGAGGAATAAACTTTTTGATTTCATGCCGATGGATGGGCCATAAAAAAGTGCGCCAGCGGCTAAACTCACCCGAAGACATGAAACACCTCAGGGCTTAGCTTAATTTGATCGTACGAATCTATGATGATTGTTTGCGGAGAAAAAAAGAACTTTTTCAATGAGTTCAAAGCGCGTTTCACAACTTGCCTCGCCTCAAAAGCTTTTTTAACATTGTCTTCCTGCTTAAAGGGTCCGTCTAGACCAACCATTATAACAGGAAGCAGTTATTTGACAACGTGAATTATTA
This sequence comes from Chlamydiales bacterium, assembly GCA_024233515.1. Taxonomy (GTDB): domain Bacteria; phylum Chlamydiota; class Chlamydiia; order Chlamydiales; family Simkaniaceae; genus Neptunichlamydia. Next base: position 190,056 of record JACKPO010000001.1, on the reverse strand, counting down.
TCTTGTTAGAGCTTCGATGCCGGGGAGGGTTCCGTTCTCGATGAATTCGAGAGAGGCTCCTCCTCCTGAGGAGAGATGGGCAAAACTTTTTTGAAGATGGAGCGATTTGATAGCGGCAAGAGAGTCTCCTCCACCTACAATCACCTCTCCAGACATCATAGACAAATTTTGAGCTAGTCGGGTTGTTCCATGGGCAAAGGCGGGTTCTTCGAAGACGCCCACCGGGCCGTTCCAGAAAATTGTTGCCCCATTTTTTAGATCTGTCGACCATTTCTCGACCGTTTGAGGGCCGACATCCATCCCCTTCCACCCGTCAGGAATCCCTTTATTCATTTGGATCATCTGAACCTCTTGATCGTTAGTGATGACAATGTCTGTGGGGAGATGGACTTGAATTTCGTGCTTTGTACATGCGGAAAGAAATGCTTTTGCATCGCCCAGTTTTTCGTTATCACAGATCGAATCTCCAATCGGTATTCCTTGGGCTTTGAAGAAGGTAAAGGCCATTCCTCCACCGATAAAAATGGCGTCGACGCGCTTTTCTAGCGTGCGGAAAACACCAATTTTACTTCCAATTTTAGCTCCTCCAATGATGGCATAGAATGGGCGTTTAGGACTAAGAACAAGCTTCGAAAGAAAGGCAAGCTCTTTTTCCATCAGGAATCCCATAGCGCAAGCCTTAGGAAAATACTGTGTGATGGTAACTGTTGAAGCATGGCAGCGGTGCGCCGCACCAAAGGCATCGTTGATATAAACGTCACCCAGCTTTGCAAGTGATTGCGCAAAAGAAGGATCTTTTTCTGGATGCTCTTCGCCAGGGTGGAAACGGAGATTTTCTAAGAGGAGGACTTCTCCCTCTTTCAGATGATCGACCATCTCTTCCACTTTTTCCCCGATGCAGTCAGGTGCAAATTTAACTTCTTGCCCAAGAAGGGAGCTGAGATGGAGGGCGCAGGGCTTTAAGGAAAACTCAGGATGAATGCTCCCTTTTGGTCTTCCAAAATGGCTCATGAGGATAAGTTTTCCCCCTTGCTGCAAAACGTAGTGGATCGAGGGAAGAGCAAGCGCAATGCGCGTATCGTCACTGATCGAACCATCTTCATTCAGGGGAACATTGAAGTCGACCCGCATCAATACTCTTTTCCCCTTCAAATCTAGCCCTTGAAGTGAAAGTGTCATAAATCTGCAAAGGGGTTAGAAGCTTGTGTAAAAAGGTTTCCTTGTTTTCGCTTTTTCAGCTCTGATCTTAGTGAGAACAAAAGGTCTTGATCGAAGTTTTGATTGGCTGCCCAACGCAAGTATTCAATGGGAACATCACGGAATGGGCGTCCTTTATGTTTTCCAAGAGGCATCAATTTGAGAGCAATCGGTTTTTCCAACCTTTTGAGCATCTCTTCTGTTGTTTTAAACTTCTTGCTCAGATGCTTGAACACTTCGATATTTACTATCACATCGCTCATCGCACGGTGAGCCCCTTCTGCCTTGATATTGAAATGTTTCCGCAAGCTTTCTAAAGAGTTTGTGGGGCTTTCTCCATAGAGACGGGCTAAACGGAGGGTGTCGAGGTGCCGTTGTTTTGGAAGGTTTGTCGTTTTCCCAAGTCGTTTTGCTTCTGCGTCAAGAAGGGTTAAGTCAAAAGGGATCGCATGTCCGACAACAATATGATCTCCAATAAAGTCGAGGTAGGCTTTTAGAACATCACCCATGGGAGGTTTTCCTTCAACCATCGCATCGGTGATATGATGGATTTCAATGGTGTGTTGGGGGATTGAGATGCCGGGATTAATTAGATCTTCACGTGACTCGATGATTTCATCGAAGGTGAACTTTGCTGCAGCAATCTCAATGATTCGATCCTTTTCAGGATCAAGTCCTGTTGCTTCGCAGTCAAAGCAAACAAACGTATCTTTATGAACTAGTCCCATAGAATGTTGTTGATCTCGTGAATCAGCCTTTCTCTACATTTACCTTCTTTTACAGAATACAGGAGAGGAGGGAATCCACTCAAGGATTTCTCACTTTCAATCCGTTTCAATGTAGCGAACGTCTCTTTTTGATTCAGCTTATCACCCTTAGTTAAAATGAGAAGGAGGGGAATCTTTTCGAAGAATGCCCACTCAAGAAACTGTCGATCTTCTGGAGTGAGTTCACGCCGAGAATCAAGAAGAAACAGGATGAGCTTCAGTCCTCGTCCTTTCAGATACTTATCAATCCATATCCCCCACTCTTCTTGTAAACTCTTAGAGGTTTTTGCATAGCCGTAGCCAGGGAGATCGACAAGGAGAAGAGATTCATCAATAACAAAGTAGTTGATCCGCTGAGTTTTTCCGGGGGTTGCAGACACTTTCGCCACTTTATTCGAGCGGAGAAGATGATTGATCAGGGAAGATTTTCCGACGTTGGAGCGACCAACCACTGCAATTTCGGGCAGCTTAATCTCTGGGAGTTCATCTGTTTTTAGGGCCGACGTTAAGAAAGTGGCCGTTTTGAATTCAATCCGTTTCAATTGTAATCTCCCTTCCAGTTTCTCCATGATAGCTGATGGTAATATTGATACGCTTTGTGGGAAGAGCTTTTTCAATCTTTTCAGACCACTCAATCAGACAAAGCTCTCCAAAGTACTCGTCAAACCCCTTTTCCCAAAAATCTTCTTCTCCATTGAGTCGGTAGCAATCAAAGTGAAAAACGGTCTTTTCTCCCTCATAGACATTTAAATAGGTGAAGGTAGGACTGTTCACTTCGTGAGGTGGAACTTTGGCAAAGGCTGAAATAAGTCCCTTAGAAAGGGTCGTTTTTCCCGCTCCTAAATCACCATGCAGGCAAATCAGTTCATTTCCCGTCAAGCTGCGAGCAATATCTTGCCCAATCGCAGCCGTTTCCTCAGGAGAGGAAGAGACAAACTTATTGATTTTCTTCGATCCAGCGGTCGACGTGAGTTTTGAACTCATCGTGATTGCTCATCTCTTCGACGAATCCCGAAATTTTGGTATCATCGAGTTGTTCTTGGATAAAGGCTAAGAAATGGTCTTCGATTTTGAAGCGGTTTTGTCCTGGGACATCGACCAGCTCCATTGCTTTAAGCTGGTTTTTCTCAAAGTCATCGATGACGGCTTGCTTACTATTGAAAAGTTTGCCGGTTACTCCTGAAGAGAAAACAATCTTCGTGATAGGTTCGCGCCGCTTTTGAATGTAGTTTTTGATCACTTCAGGATCTTCTGAAACGAAGAAACGCTTCACCTTCATCCCATCGATCCGCTCTTTATTTTCTGGGCAATTTGAAACCCAGTCATAGATTGCATCTTGGGGATTTGGGTGGGTGTTATCTCCAAAAACTTTACCAGTAAAAGGGCAGATATAAATCTTTTTTGTATTTTCGTTGACCGATTGCGTGCCGACCTGGATCATGATCTCGGTTTCACGCCAGAGTTTTCCCTCTTCTTCAAGCTTTTTAAGGAGCTGCGTTTTACTTTGGAAAATCGTTTTTTGTCTTAGGAAAAGAACAGGTTGAATGTTGTACTTCTTTTCTAGAAAATAGAAGTAAGTGGTTAAGAGATCAGCTTTTCTGTGTCTCTTTAAATAATCCACTAGGAGTTCTTTCAAGCTTTTAGTAAGGGCAACGCTCGCCATTTATCTATCCTTTATCTGAATCTAGTTCAGCAATTCTAACCGAAAAGTTGATTACCTTCAACCCTTATTGATCGCTCAGAAGTTCAACACAAAAACGGCGCATCTCTATCGCGTGGTCCATTTTGGAATGAGCCAGAATGTGTTTAGCAAAGCAATAGGCTGTAGCAATCCCTCCCCAGACGAAACAGGTGCGTAAAAAACGATTCGTCCAAGATGAGGCTTTGGGATCCTTCTCCTCAACAGGTTGGCTAGTATGGTATCCGACGGTTGCGATAACGACTGAGACTAATGTCGCAACATGGAACCAATGAGCGTTCGATTCATGCTTTACAACGTCTTGAGTGTAAGAATCAGCAATCTTTCTAATTTGATCTGCACTTAGTGTTGGTAAAATTTTTAATAACCCTGACATTTTTACCTCCCAGTAAAAATTTTGACACAAGTATAGCTGAATAGGAGGTTTCTCTCTATGTTAAAGAAGTTCTTTACATCTTGACAATTTCATAGAGGAGAGACATGATGGTTGGGTATGGAAAATTTAACAGAAGCGCTTCAAAAGCAAGCAACAGAAATTCTCAAAAAAATGGTTGGCGATCAGGCGCCAATGGCGGATGTGACCCAAAGTACCAATGAGCAGTTTGGTCATTACCAGTGCAATTCCGCAATGAAGGTGGCCAAGGAGCTTAAGACCAATCCCCGGAAGGTTGCTGAGGAGATTGTTGAGAAGTGGGAAAAAGATGGAGTGATCGACAAGCTTGAAGTTGCAGGGCCGGGGTTTATCAATATCACCCTTGCCAAGGAATTTTTATCAAAAGAGCTCACTCAGGTTGCTAGTGACCCCCGATTAGGCGTTCCTCCTCTAACTAAAATCAAAAAAGTGATTGTTGAATTTTCCTCCCCGAATGTGGCGAAAGAGCTCCATGTTGGTCATCTCCGCTCCACCATTATTGGGGAGAGCTTAGCAAGGCTTTTTGAGTTTTTGGGACATGATGTCCTCCGCCTCAATCACATTGGGGATTGGGGAACGCAATTTGGGATGCTCATCACCTACCTCAAGGAAAATGAACCGGAGGTTCTTGCAGGAAACCAAGAGACCGACCTTTCCTCTTTGATGAACTGGTACCGCGAATCGAAAAAGGTCTTCGATGCCGACCCCGAGTTTAAGAAACGGGCACAGCTTCAAGTGGTTAGCTTGCAAGGGGGCGAAAAAGAGGCCCTTGCTGCATGGGAAAAGATCCGAGAGATCTCACGCAAAGGATTCCAAGAGATCTATGACTTCCTCGATGTAAAACTCACGGAGCGGGGAGAATCGTTCTATAACGAGATGCTCCCTAAAGTGGTCGAAGATTATGAGAAAAAGGGTGTGATTGAAGTTTCCGATGGAGCGAAATGTGTCTTCTTAGAAGGTTTTAAATCAAAAGATGGAACCTCGCTTCCCGTGATTCTCCAGAAGTCTGATGGGGGATTCAATTATGCGACGACCGATACGGCTGCCCTGTTGCAACGTGTCACGGTCGAAAAAGCAGACCGGATCATCTATGTCGTCGATGCTGGGCAACAACTCCATTTCCAAATGGTCTTTGCTGCCGCTGCTAAAGCGGGTTACTACGATCCCGAAAAGGTCCAAGTGGAACATGTTCCCTTTGGTGTTGTCCTTGGTCCCGATGGGAAAAAGTTCAAGACCCGGAGTGGGGAAACAGAAAAGCTGATCGATCTTCTCAAAGAAGCGGTCCGCCGCGCAAAAGAGCTCCTCAAAGAACGTCTCCAAGAAGCAAATGAAAAAGAGCTCGATGAGCTGGCGCAGATTTTGGGGGTCGATGCGGTAAAATATGCCGACCTCTCATGCCACCGTGTGAAAGATTATGTCTTTAGTTATGACCGAATGCTGAACTTTGAAGGGAACACAGCGGCTTACCTCCTCTATTCTTACGTCCGGATCCAAGGGATCAAGCGAAAGGTCAACAAGGATATCGATGTCCTTTTTGCAACGACACCGATCAAGCTTGACCATCCCACAGAAGTGGCACTCGGACTGAAATTGCGTCAATTTGGGGAGACGCTTGCCCATATGGATCGTGATCTCCTTCCGAACCGTCTCTCGGATTATCTCTATGATCTGGCAGAAAAGTTCCACGCCTTTTTCCGCGATTGTCGCGTTGAAGGAGCTCCCGAAGAATCGAGTCGCCTCGTTCTTTGCGAACTTACCGGTCGCATTCTAAAGCAGGGGCTCTACATCCTCGGTCTGAAGACGATGGATCGGATGTAACTTCTACCTTTGAATATTCAAACGGGATTTCCTGAACATATTTTGGAAGAGCATAGCCCGGGACTTCTTTGCGAAGTGTTTCCATGAGGGCGAGTCCTTTTTCGATCGGGACTTCGAAGTGGTGGGCCTGTTTCACTTTGTCAAGCTGATGGAGATAATAGGGGAGAATTCCGTGGCTTGCTAAGGTGAGAAAAAGAGCTTTGAGTGTGGCAACATTATCGTTGACCCCCGAAAGTAAAACGGATTGACAAAGGAGAGGAATTCCCAGGGCGCCGACTTGTTTGAGAGCCGCAAAGATCCCCTCGTCGAGTTCGCGGGGATGATTGACATGAACCACGAAGACTACTTGAAGGGGGGAGTATCTCAAGATGTCCAAAAATTCCTTGGTAATCCGTTCAGGAATGCCGATCGGAAAGCGGGTATGAAAACGGAGAAACTTGAGGTGGGGGATGGTTCCAAGCTCATCAATAAGACGTTTCAGGGTCGCATCGCTCAAAGAGAGGGGATCGCCACCGCTTAAGATCACTTCATGAAGGGTTGAGTCACTTCGAATAAGTTTGAGTTCCTCAGAAAAATCGGTATTGTTCTCGTAGGGGTAGTTTTGGCGGAAGCAGTAGCGACAATGCATCGCGCAAGCGCTTGTTGTGATGAAGAGGGCCCGCCCGTTGTACTTTTGGAGGAGGCGGTGGGTCTTTTGGAACGAGGTGTCGCACACGGGGTCATCGACAAACGAAAGAGGAGCTTTCTCTTCTTCGTCTGCAGGAAGAAATTGCTTCAAGATGGGATCTTTCAGGTTCCCTTTCTCGATTTTCTCCGCGAGTCTCCTTGGTAGGTTAAGGGGAAACGACGAGGAATAGGAGAGGTCGAGCTTGAGGTATTCTCCCAGTTCCTTCAACTTCCTAAAGTTTTCTTTTTGAATGTGCCGCCATTGATGCATGGAAGTAGTTTACTAGACTAGACACTATGTGACAATAGCAGGTTCTTCTTGAGGGACCTTGATCCGCTCAATATTGGCTCCTAGAGCTTGGAGTTTCTTTTCTAAGTTTTCATACCCTCGATCGAGGAAGGGGAGGCCGGTGATGTGGCTTTCATCAGGGGCAAGAAGGGCAGCAAGAACATAGGCAAATCCTGCGCGAAGATCGGGGATATCGATCTGTTTTCCGATGAACTTGGTTGGCCCCTTCACAATCAGACTATGTTGATAATTTTGAGAAGCAAAGCGGCAGGGACGATCGCCCAGGCATTGTGTAAAGCGCTCCACATGAGCCCCCATCTCGATGAGGGTATCGACGTAGCCAAAGCGGTTTTCATAAACCGTTTCATGGACCACAGAACTTCCATGGGCCTGGGTTAAGAGGACAACGAAGGGTTGTTGCCAGTCGGTTAAAAACCCGGGGTGAACATCGGTTTGGAGGTGAAGCCCTCCTTTTAATGGACCTTGATAGAAAAATTCGATCCCATTTTCTTTTACAGAAAAGCCGCCGTTAATTTGGCGAAGTTTGTTAAGAAAGGTGATTAGATGTTGTTGTTCTGCCCCTTCGACAAAGACCTTTCCTTTGGTTGCAATCGCTGCCATCCCAAACGAGGCGGCTTCAATGCGGTCGGTGATCACTTTATGTTCGACTTCATAAAACTCTTTCGTTTCTTGAACATAAATGGTGCGATCCACATCAACGTAAATAACCACGCCAAGTTTTTGTAAGAAGAGGATAAGATCGATCACTTCAGGTTCGATGGCAGCGCCATGAATCGCAGTTTTTCCTTTTGCGCGGCAAGCAGCTAAGATCGCATTTTCTGTTGCCATCACAGAAGGATAGGGGAGTTCAATAACGCTCCCTTTCATTCCTTCCGGTGAGTGAGCAAAATAGGCGCGCTCATTTTTTATGGTGCGGTACTCAACAACGGCGCCGAGTTTCTCAAGGGCCATCACATGAAAATCAACGGGACGTTTTCCAATTTTGCATCCTCCGACGGTAGGGACGATAATATTTTCCCGTGTCCGCCCAAGGAGAGCTCCCATCATCAGAATGGGAATCCGATTAGCACCAGTAAAATTAAGAGGAACATAAGAGGATTTGATCTCTTTGGTGATCACTTCCATCCGTCCTTTTTCCCGTTCCCATTGAACCTCCATTCCAATCTCTTTGCAAAGATTTACTGTCGTTTCAACTTCGGAAATATTAGGAACGTTTGTGAAGGTGCATTTTTTATCGGAAAGAAGGGAGGCAACAAGCATTTTTGTGATCGCATTTTTTGCGCCTGCTGCTTTTACATTCCCTGCTAAAGGTTTTCCACCAGTGATTCTAAAATAGTCCATAAGTTCAGACTATAACAACTTCAGATGTTTCTGAAACGGAATTTTTTTTTGCAGCCGAAAAAAAATCAGACGATTATAATTTGCGGGTATGAAATATCGCACAGGCATTGGACAGGATAGTCACAGATTTGAGCATGAAAAAGGGGAGAAAAAGTGCATCGTTGCAGGGCTTACCTTTGAGGATGCGCCGGGACTTGATGCAGACTCTGATGGAGATGTTGTTTTCCACGCTATTTGCAATGCGATCACTTCTTTAACCCACGTTCCAATTCTTGGAAAAGTCGCCATCGATCTTTGCCATAAGGAAGGGATCACAGACAGTCATGTTTATCTGAAGGAAGCACTCAAAACGTTAGGAAAGCAAACGGTCGAGCATGTCGCTCTAACGATTGAAGGGAAACGACCAAAGTTTCAAAAGCGCGCCGACGATATCCGTCAAAGTGTTGCAAGCGCCATACATCTTACGATTGATCAAGTCGGAATCACTTTTACTTCCGGCGATGGCCTCACAGCATTCGGCCGCGGTGAAGGGCTCATGTGCTACGCCCTTGTCACCACTAAGGAGAAACAAGGGTGACTTCGATGATGATGATAGAGTTAGGTTCGGGTTTGGGAAACTCTCCATAGGCAAGGTTTGGATGAATGTGAAGCTCTCGCTTCTCTCCGGTTCTCATTCCTTTCATTCCCTTTCTTAATCCAATAATTGTTTCAGAAAGAGGAAGCCGAATTCCTAAAGGATTCTTGGAAAGGATTTTACCGTCCATAGTTTTTTCTGTGAAAGAAATTAAAGGAGCATCATTTATCTCACCGATCTCCTGCTCAGATCCCATCTCTATAACACGGTAATAATACCATTTATCAAAAATAAAGTTTAGTCTGAGCCCACTCTCTTGAACACAGTTGACGCACAGCTCCAACTTGTGAGGTAAATGCATTCCAAGCATCGCAGCAACTGCCCAAAATATGCTCATAGGAATCAAAACAACGGTTTCCTAAATATCGATCTCTAAGCACTTGCCATACTTGTTCAGTCGGATTTAACTCAGGAGAACTTGCAGGCAACGGTAGTAGCGATATATTGTTTGGTATGCACAGCTTTTTCGTTGTATGCCAAGCAGCTCGATCGAATACAATAACTGCATGATTACCAGGCTCAATTTCCTTAGAAATCTCCTCTAAGTGTTTTTGCATACATCCCATCCCAATTGTTGGCAAAACCAATCCTACTGCTCGGTCTTTTTTTGGACAGACAGCACCAAAAATATAGGCATACTCAAACTGCTGTTGTCGGATCACTCGGGGACGAGTACCCCGTCTTGCCCATAACCGAGTGACCGTCCCTCTTTGCCCAACCCTTGCTTCGTCTTGAAACCAAATTTCAACATTTTCAGAAGCAATGCCTTCTGGCAATACTCCTGCTACTTTTTCTTGAAATTTTTTTTAAAGTCTTCTTGAATCAAAGGATCAGATTTTGGATGTTTTGATCGTGCTGAAATCCACGAGAGCCCACACCGTTCAAGTACGTGGTAAACACTTGGTAGCGCATGATCAACACAGAATTTTTCTTTAAGCAAAACCTGAATATCTTGTCCCCGAACCCTTCCACCCTCACGAAGAGTCTGCAGTTTTTCTACTTGTTGCCGAAATGCTTCCTCTTGTTCTTCAGCTAGCTTTCTTTTGCGGCCTTTACCAGGCTGCTCCTTTAACCCTGGCACCCCTTTAGCAGCAAATCGTAGTACCCATCGACGCAATGTAATGAGAACAATCCGGAACATTTCAGTGACTTCCTGCTTGGATTTGCCTGCTTTTAGATGGCCCAAAGCGAGGAGTCGTATGCGTGTTCTGGGATTAGGTTCGCGCTTTGCAAGGTAGAAAAAATCTACTTCTGAACTTTTTAATTGTATGTCTTCTGGTGTATTCATTTGACTCTCCATGGGGTTGAAAACCAAAGATCATACACTAAACTTTATTTTTGATAAATGGTATAACCTGTCATCTAGCAAAAAGATACGTGTTATCATTGAGGTCTAATCCCGAATTCGCGTTATCTAGATAGCGCGGCAAAGAATGTTCAGCCATGATTGTCTGGGGCTGGCTGCCTGAACCCTTGTATCGGCGCTCTCCCAAATAGAAATAGGAGCAAAGAGTCCTTCCAAATAAGGTGCAATGGTCTCTTCGTTTTGATCGTAAAAGTCTCGCTCATCAACAGCTCGATGGGTGTCACCATACTTGAAAGAAGCATAGAAAATTCCACCTGGTTTTATAGACGCATGAATTTTTTTCATCACGCTTCTGAGTTCGTCATAGGGAACGTGCAAAAGGGATGCGCAGGCCCAAATACCATCGAATTCTTTGGAAAACGCCATGTCTTGAAACAGCATCTGAAATACATTTTCTCCAAGAGATTCGGTAGCAAGGCGAACCATCTCTTCAGAACCATCGAAAGCAACTGTTGTGTATCCTTGGCTTCTAAAGAACCGAGAATCCCTTCCAATGCCACATCCTGCATCAAGAATATGCCCAGAGAAACCGAGCGCTTGCACAAACTTTTCGTAGACGGCGCTTAGATTAGCGTCCACTGTTCGTTGGTAAAACGCTTTGGAATGAGTGTTGTAATATTGGATAGAACTCATGTGGTCAGTTTACTTGTTTAAGGTAAAATCCTCAAAGAGGATTTTTTGAGCAATGATCATTTCTCGATCAGGGCCCTTGATGAGTCCTGAGGCAAGGATGAGGGCTTTCCAAAGAGCCCATGCTTTTCCCCGTAGCCATGTTGCCTCATCAAGGACGAGGGAGGAGCGAAATACTTTGCTGCTTTGTGGATCAAAGTAAGTCCACGCAATGGAGAGATCGCAAGCAGGGTCACCGATGGTGAGTTGTCCAAAATCGATCACCGCAGTGAGTGTTTCGTGATTGGCAAGGAGGTTTGTTGGGCTAAGGTCGCCGTGAACCCAAACGGGAGGGTGAGTCCACTTTGTAGAGGCCGCTTGACTCCAAAATGATTTGGCTTTTGCTGTATTCATCTTTCCCTCAAGAAGGGAAAGAGCTTTTTCGATGTCAGGGGTATAGTGGGAAAGATTTCCACCACGATGAAAGCTATGATATCCTGGTGGTGGGCCTCCTTCGGTCTTTATTTTATGGAAAGCGCTCAAAAAGTTGGCGAGCTCTTTTGCATAGCTCAGTTTGGCGGAAGGGCTTTCGTCTTCTATTGTTCTACCCTCAATCCATCGGTAGATCGACCAGTGATAAGGGTATGCATTGGAAGGAGCCCCCATTGCAATTGGAGATGGAATAGATAGGGGAAGATGGGGGGCTAGGAGGGGGAGCCATAGCTGCTCTTTTTCAACTTGCATAGCGTAGCTTTTATCGCTTGGCATACGGATGACCATCTCGGTTCCTAGATGAAAGGTCCGGTTGTCCCATCCTCCGTTTTGAACGGGGGTTATGGGGAGAGCATTCCATTGAGGAAACTGGGTAGCGATGAGGTTTTGAACCAGTTTTGTATCTATCATTGGGGGATCATCGAAAGTTCAGTTTCAAAAGTTGAAACGCCAATGGGCTTTGCATTGCCACGAAGGGCATACTCTGCGTAGTGTCAAGTTGAGTGTTTTTCGACGCCATATCATTCCAAGATAAATGTTTGGATAGCCCGTAAGTTTGACAAATTCTTTCTCAAAATGCAAAGATTTATTGTTCAAAAGAAGGAGTCAGTGATGAATGTAGTGATCCAGCCGTTTTCTAAGGAAGCTTTGGAGTTGATGAAGGGTGGAGTGTATGAGCACTATAAAGGAGCCCGTTATAAGGTGCTCAGTGTGGCGCATCATACGGAGACAGGGGAGGAGATGGTAATCTATCATGCGCTTGAGGGAGAGCGGGAGCTTTGGGCCCGCCCCTTACAAATGTTTTGTGAAACGGTATGTGTCGAGGGGAAGGAAGTTCCCCGGTTTCATCTCGTCAGTGAGTAGATGGAGAAAAATCCCATAAGGCACGCTCCTAGCATCCCAATGATGCAAAGGATCCGGTTCAGCAGTTTGTGTTTTTTTTCCTTAAAGAGAGCTCCAATCGAAAGGAGCAATCGTGGGATTTTTTGCGTTGCTTTCAATGATTGAAGCTGATTCTCCATTAGGTCAAGAATGACGAAGTAAAGTAAGGGATAAATTCAGGCCGATTGGAGATTTTGCGGACAATTTTTGAATTTTTTTAAATAGTGTCGTCATAAGATATCTACCCACATAGCTATACACCTAATTTGAACTCCAGCTAAGAATGAAGCCGTCGTTTTTGCGTATCTTGTTGCTATGCCTCTCCAACGCTTCAGGTGAAGAATAGCGTTTTCTACTAAATGCCTTAGTTTGTATAAGTCTTTATCATAAAGACGTTTACTTTTCCTATTTCTCCTCGGAGGAATGACAATTTGCATGCTCTGTTCTTCCGCTTTCTTTATTATTTCCTCGGTGTCATACGCTTTGTCTGCCAGCAAATATTCCGCTACAATATCCTGTATCAACTTGCTAGCTTCCTTACAATCAGCTCGGGTACCTTCTGTAACAATCGGTCTGAGCGGCATACCATGCGCATCCACGGCAATATGCAATTTTGAGTTGAGCCCCCTTTTGTTCGAGTCATATCTTGATTTCCACCTACTGCACCTGCAGCATGGGGATGAACTTTAATATGAGTTGCATCAATCATTAGCCATTCATAATCTGGATCTATGATCAGTGCTTCCAGTAGATTTTCCCAGATATTTTTGTCTCTCCAACGACAAAAACGTCGGTGAGTATTCTTCCAGTCTCCATAGTCCGGAGGCAAATCTCTCCAAGGGGCCCCTGTTCTAAGAACCCAAAAAACAGCATTAATGAACAGCCGATTATCTTTTGCAATACCACCCCACATCCCTCTTCTTCCTGGGAGAAGAGGCTGCAATATACTCCAAGTTCGGTCTGATATGTCATGTCTCCTATGCGCACTTTTCACGATCTACTCCTTTCGTTTGTGATCAACGCTAAGAAGTATAACAAAAAATTTATCTTATGACGACACCATCTAGGTATAGGCAATTTTTTCTTCAATGAGAAAGACTATTTGATTTATCATTTGCTTCTTAAAATTGCAGGACATGACTTGCGGAGGTAGTGAAACGATGGTCCGCTGTTTAATGGGAGTTATTGTAAGTTTTTTGTACTTACAGAGCGCATTTTCTGATCAATCGCTGAGCAACAGGTATTTGGGATCAAGAGAAGGTGATCCTGGAAGTATCGTCCATAATGTTAGCACAATTCATGGAGATTATACCGAAGTAGAGGTCGATCTTGTCGCTTCTTCACCGGATCCTCTTGTTTTGACGCGATTTTATAGCAGCAGAGATACGGTACAAATAGCAACACTTGGTGGCTGGCGTTTTAACCCTCACTGTTTTCTTTCAGTTCAGAAAGACCCCAAAGGTAAAACGTACACAACTGCTGAGGGAAAATTTGAACGAACTTATGTTTATGTGGGTAATCCTGATGGAGCGATCTTAACTTACGTAGGATGGGTCAATACCTCTAATCCCTCAAAGCGCACCCTATTCAAAATTGATCCAGAAGAGTCAATAGGACTTGCAAACATAGCAAAAGGGAATATTTGCGCTTGGACAAATCTGAAAAATAATGAACTTTATTTCGATCCTCAAACAAATAGCTTTGAGCTTCTACTCTGCTCTGAAGGCAAACGATTTTATGTCAAACATCCTTCCCTAAATACCTTTTTTCTCACCCATGAAATTCTCCCTTCCGGTAACAAGCTTTTCTACGAATTTGATGAAAAAGGGCAGCTGACTCTCATCAAAGAGACAAATGCCTCTGAGAAAAAAATCCTCGCTTGGATTCAGATGCAATATCAGGGAGATATCCATGTCGAAGCGAGTGATGGAAAAACCGCTACCTATCACTTTCAGCAAGATCCTTCAGGAGTTTATCTCTTAACACAAGTCAAAAGATCCCATAAACCAGAGGTCAATTATCAGTACCAAGTAGCAGACAGTCATGCTCTCTTACGTAGGAAAGTTCTTCCAGAAGGACGTTTTGTAGAAATCGATTACACCTCAGATCAAGGCAAACAATGTAAGGTTCGATCTGTCACTTCTCCTACAGGCACAGGGGAAGATGCGACCATTCATTTTTCTTACGAAGATGGCCATACAGAAGTAAGTGGACCAGGAAGTCAAAAAACAGTGTATCAATATGATGAAGATGATCAGCTGACCGCCATTTTGCAGTATTTGAATGGCTCTCTTTATCGCGCTTACAGAAAAACTTGGGGGACTAGAAGCGACGCGTCCAATCTCATCTCTACCTCAATTGAAGATGGCAATGGGAATGTTTTTTATTATAAAACCTTCACGTATGACGCGAAAGATAAAGGGAATATCGTTAAGGAGAGTGAATTTGGTGATCTAACAGGAGCAAACCCCACTTCTTTAAGTACCGATGAAGGGCAATCAAGTGGAGAATCTCACGTCAAAACCTACTCTTATTTCTCTGGGAAAAATACCCATGGCTTTTTTCAAAAAGATCCAAAGGGAACAGGGGTTAAATATTGGTACAAAAAAGGGACCAATCTCCTCATAAAAAAATTCATTCTTACTCGAGGATCTCCTACTAAAGAGGAAGAGGATGATGACTCTGGAATCAAAAAGAGATACTTTTACGACTATAATGAAGATGCAACCTTAGTTCGAATTGTTGTAGATGATGGTTACTATGGAGAAGAAAAACGGCTCAACGGTGTTCGGGAAAGACATATCACGATAATTTCTCCTAAGCAAGAATTTCCAAATGTAGGTGCCCCGGAAATTGTTGAAGAAAAATATCTAGACTCGAAGACAGAAAACGAACTCCTTTTAAAACGAACAATTTATCGATTTGATTCCGAAGGGAATATCGCTTCAGAATCTGTGTACGATGCCAATGAAACGCACCAATACACAATAAATAAGCGCTACAAGGGTGGACTGCTTGCCTTTGAGACCGATCCCATAGGAAATGAAATTCACTATAGTTATGATGCAAATAGAAATCTCATCTCAGAAAGTTATAGTGCCTCAGGGCTCTCTGTTGATTATGGCTATGACCTGAAAAATCGTTTGATTTACTCCTCTGAAAAAAGCTCTCCCGGAAATGCATTTGAAATGCACGCCTCATACGATCTTTTAGGAAATAAAACCTCTGAAATCGATCGCTATGGGAATCAAACTCTCTACGAATATGATAGCTTAGGGCGCATGACTCACGCTATCTATCCAGAAACAAGAGATGGAAAAAGTGGCGCCGCGTCGCCTACCTATACATACACCTATGATCTTTTTGATCATCAAATATCAATGACTGATCCAAAAGGGAGAGCCGTCACAAAATCCTATAACTCTCGAGGAAAACCCACAGCCATTCACTACTTTGATGGGACAAACGAGCTTTTCAAATATGACTTAGAGGGAAGTCTACATCGATACTTAGGAAGAGATGGACTTGTCCAGGTGTATGAATACGATTACATTGGCCGCTTAAACCATATTGAATATTACAAACGAGGGAGTAAAGGGTCAAATGATGGGTTTAAAAGGAAATATTACACCTATAGCGCTTTTCATCTGACGTCAGAAAAGGATGAAAGAGGTGAAACAAAGACTTATACTTATGATGGCGCCGGCAGGCTTGAAACCTTAAGCAAAGGCGATCAGAAGATAGAGTTCATTTATGATTCTTTAGGCAGAACCCAAGCCGTAAAAAAATGGAAGTCCTCCAATACCTTCACCCTCGAAGTAAAAGAATATGACCCGTTGAATCGAGTGATAGAGGAGCGCACTGAAGATGAGCAGGGAACTCAGCTTCTTAAGACTCGCTATGTTTATAACGATGCTGGCCACCTTGCCCAGGTTATCGGTTATCCCCAAAACCAAGAAAGTGTCCTTACAGAATATGAGTATGATGGATTTGGAAGAGTTTCTAAGATTTTAAGCGCCTCCAATCAGGTGACACAAATCGTTTATGATGATTCTTATATCAATGAGTGGGGACAAAGAACACAGAAAAAAATCCTGATTGATCCCCTCGGTAACCAAACTGAGGAGATTTATGATCTTTCTGGCCATCTGACCAACACTCTTAAGAAAGACAAGTCTGGACGAGTCCTTTCAGAAATACAATCATTTTATGATCTCTCTGGGAATAAGGTTTATGAAAAAGCAGGTCGAATTTCTCAAGAAGGTCCTGTCAGCTCCTATGAAACAGAGTGGGTATTTAATCAATACAATCAATTAGAATCGATCACATTAGGAAAGGCAAGCACTCAAAACCGTATCACCGGTTTTGAATATAATTCTTATGGTGACCTAGCAGTAAAGCACAACCCTGATTCTGCATTGCCTCTTACTTATCAATACAACACTTATGGAGAGTTAGAGACAATCTCCTACAAGGAAGGGAAAAAAGAGGTTGTCAATCAGCTCTCTTATGATCGAAAAGGCAATCTTACAAGAGTCAAGCTCGCTTCTTCCCAAGCTATAAATTATTCATATGATGCCAATGATTTGCTTTTCTCAGAAAAAATTGAAGATGAATATGGCTCTTATCAAGTCAGTCTCACTTATGACGGCGTAGGAAAAATCCAAACATTAAAACTCCCAGATGGCTCTTCTATTGTTTATAGCTATACGGGGCCACTGATTGCTAAAGCGACACGTTTTAGCAAAGAAGGAAAGGAGCTTTATTGTTACAAGATCTATTCCCGAGACCTCATGGGAAATATCCTTGAAGAGGTTCTGCCAGGATATACCGGTGGAAGAAGACAAAAATGGGATCATGCTGGAAGAAGAATCGAGATCAACACCGACTTCTTTCAGGATAAGATTCCAAACGGTGGGTATGATCCTCTTGAAAATGTTCTTCTTAGAGAAACCACTTTCGACGACGAGCAATATTCCACGAGCTATGAGTATAATGCTCTTTCTCAGCTCATCTTAGAAAAAGGGGAAGAAGAGCATCAATATACCTTTGATTCTCTTGGAAATCGCCTCAAAAAAGATCATTCCTCTTACAAAGTTGATGAGCTTAATCAATTGATTGAAGCAGAAGGAGTCTCCTACACATTTGATTCCAATGGAAATCTTGCGACAAAAACGATTGGAGAAAGAACATGGACCTATGAGTGGAATCCATTTAATCAACTCATTTCCATTACAACTGCAGAGCAAAGCATCGTTTTTACCTACGACTTATCTGGAAGACGCCTCACGAAAAAAGTTGAATCAAAGGGCTCAAAATCCAAAATCTATCGTTACTTTTACCTAAATGATACAGAAATTGGTTGTGTTGATGAAAAAGGGACAATCATCGAACTCAAGGTCCCAAGCGACCCTAACTATCCCGAGACCTCCTCCTGTATTGCGATTGAGATCGAAAAAGAAACCTATGTTCCACTTTACGATCTGCAAGGCAATATCGCCTGTCTCATTGACCCTCAAAGGCGTAAAACCATTGAAAGTTATCACTTTTTAGCATTTGGAGAAGAAGAGATCGTCAATGCAAGGGGAAGAGTAATCTCTAACTCTTCAGTGGATAATCCCTGGAGATACCGAGGAAAAAGGACCGATTCGGAAACAGGGCTTATTTACTTTGGAAAACGATGCTATGACCCAGAGGTAGGAAGGTGGATCAGTCCGGACCCTGCTGGCAGCATCGATGGGCCTAATCTCTACGCCTATGCATGCAACAATCCTGTTACTTATGTGGACTATTTTGGCTTAGCAGCCGAGGTCAATGGAAACCAAAGCAAAGAATTCCTCGGTTATTTCTATGGAGAATACGAACCCCACTGCCACTGCGAATCGCATCGCGGCTGCAAAAGAGGTGGCGATATAGGAAGCGCCATTGTTGGAATGGGCTACGATGCCATTGATTTTATTTTCACTAATCCCAGATTCCAAGGCTCGATGCAGGCTTTCGGCGGCCTTGTTGAAGCAGGAGTTGGGGCTTATGCAACACTCGGAACGGGAGGACTTGCAGCCCCAGTAGGATGGCCAGTATTTATTCATGGTCTTGATCAATTGATTACCGGTCTTATCACAGCTTTTTCTGGAGAGCACAGAGATACTTTAACTAGTCACATTCTACAAACAACTGGAATGTCGGCGCAAACTGCAGGCATGATCGACAGTAGCATTAGCATCGTTGGTAGCATGGGTAGCATTGCGATTATTCGTGCGAATCAATGGATTACCTTTCCTGTTTTCAAGTTGCCTTCCAAACCAATAATCAACCTTGGTGAAGAAATTAAAGTTAATCAATTTTGGACTTCTACAAAAAATAGGACGCCCATTCAAAATGCGTTTAAACATTGGAAAGATCACAGAAATGAATTTCCTAATATATTAAATTCAAAACAATATGTTGAGAAAGCTCACAATCTTTTCGTTAGTAGAAATCAACTATTATTAAAAATTCGATCTAACGGTGAAATTCTTGTTTACGATGCTGAAGCAAATATCTTTGGTGCATTCACAAAAGAAGGCGTACCTAAGACAATGTTTAAGCCAAAAGATGGGATATTGTACTGGGAGAGGAATTAAAAATGAAAGAAAATGAGAAAGGATATCCATGCCCATGTTGTGGATATTTGACACGCTCAGAATCAAATCATGGTACGTTTGAAATTTGTCCTGTTTGTAATTGGGAGGATGATTATGTACAGTTTAATGACCCAAATTTTAAAGGGGGAGCTAATGAAGAAAGTCTTAATGAAGCTAGAGAAAACTTTAAGAAATTTGGTGCTTCTTCGGAAAAATATGTTAAAGAAGTGCGTGCTCCAATGTCGGATGAAATACCATAAGACCAGGAGATCGCGCAGCAGCTGAAAATATTATTAAAGATTTGCGGAATGCTTTAGGGGAGTAAAATCGATGGAAGAAATAACAGAAAAGAGATGTATAGAACTAATGAAGGAAACTTTTCCAAAGTTTCTTCCATACTGGGAATCCTATATCAAAAAACATGGTTCAGATGATGGAATTACTATTCAGATGTTACCTTTTTGTGAATACACTATAGAAGTTATAAAATCCAATAATGAGATTGAAATTAAAAAGATTTTTGATTTTGTTGAGTTTTTGCTTTGCAATGGCAATGATTTTGTTCAAACTGGCATTACAACATCTTATTTGGAATATTTAATGAGTCAGGATCCTGATGAGATTCAATTTGCTTCATTTGTTAAATACCTAGGGAAAAATAGCATAGAATACTGCAGAGCTTGGGATAAGTTTACAGGAGTTAAAACTAAAGGACTATGGGAGGATTCTTAGTACAGGACATTTTTTGGAAAGCGAGAAGCAAGCGAGGTAAAATCAGATTTTCTTGAACGACGAATCTCATAGCCAAGGTGCTATGAGTGAGGAGGAAAGGAAATATGATGAAGCCGCAGCCTGCTTATCGGTTCAAAAAAATGTCCTGTACTAAGATCTAGGCGGGTTGTGGTTAAGGAAAAATTGAAGTGGATAGCTGATGTCTATTCTCTTAGGCCTAGAAGGTACGAAATCAAGCATGATCGATCTGCTGGATTTTATCTATTTGTTTATGAAAATGATCAATGTGTTCGTGATCACCTTCAAGACACTTTAGAAATAGCAATGGAATGCGCATGGGAGGAGTATGGGGTTATAAAAAACATGTGGCGAAAGATCGAGTGGTAAGACTTTATCGTGAAGAGAACCTTAACCGACCTAGAATCATAAGGTGGAGAGCCTTTTTTTAGAGAAGCATTACAAGTAAACTTTGTCTG
The DNA here is from genome assembly GCA_024233515.1 of Chlamydiales bacterium. Taxonomy (GTDB): domain Bacteria; phylum Chlamydiota; class Chlamydiia; order Chlamydiales; family Simkaniaceae; genus Neptunichlamydia. Next base: position 170,032 of record JACKPO010000001.1, on the reverse strand, counting down.
AAGATATTGGAAGATTAATTTTTGAACAATTAGAAGAGAGACCAACCCAATGAACGTAAAAAGGAATGCTCCGTGCCCTTGTGGGAGCCAAAAAAAGTATAAACATTGCTGCTTAGCCAAATCTGTCACCCTTTCCTCATTGGAATACGACGTTGAATGGCAAAGGCTTCGCCAAATTGAAGGCGAGATATGGGAGGGGGCTTTTGCATTTGCGAAGGAGGAGTGGGGCACAGAAATTGTCCAGGATGGGTGGGATGCTTTTTGCTTAGGAATAGAGTTAGAAAAAGACTCCCCAGATGGCGATCATCTTTTCCCTGGATGGTTTGTTTTTCGATGGGTCCCTTCTGATTACTCAGAAAAGTGGGAACATTTGGGACCTAATCTCACGATTGCCGATCTTTATCTGCAGAAGTATCCAGTTCAAGAGTATGGGTCTTTCCTCTTTGCAGTTGATCAAAGTCCTTTTAGCTTTTTTCTTGTGGAAGATGTGATTCCCTCTAGGCGGTTGGTTTTGAAGGACCTTCTGCTCGATAGAACTGTTACCATTAAAGAAAGAGCAGGTGCTGATCCAGGCTTCAAAGGAATGGTCGCTTTTGCAAGGTTGATATCCTTGAAAGATCAGTCCATTCAAATTAGTTTCGGCACTACCCCTCTACCCATACGTTATGCCATGAATGTTTTGGATCTAAAACAAGAGATTTTAAAACATGAGAAAAATCTAACTACAGCCTCACTTATGAAGTACGATGATGACTTGCGAGAGGCTTATCTTGTATGGGCTGAATCAGCTTATCTACCCCAAGGATTTTGCAATAACGATGGGGATCCCATCGTCTTCTGCACGCTCCATTACAAATTAAAATGCAGTCCAAAAGAGGCTTTTGATCAATTAGCTTCTCTATGCAAGGGTGAAGATCCAAATGAGCTTTTAGAAGATGGAGAATTTGACAAAAATCGTGAGCTCAAAGCCATTCAATTTCCATGGTTTAAAAACCGGTCAAACAACTTGATTTTAGGAGATATAAAAATCAAACGAGATCAATTGACGATTCATGTGAATTCTGTAGAGCGGTCGAAGAAGATCCGAAAAGAAATAGAAAAGCGACTGCCTGAAGCACTTTTCAAAAAAATGGATACCGAATCTCCCGAGAATTTGAAAAATAAGAAATCATCTCCTCCATTGTTACCTTCTGCAGAGGAGAAAGAAATAATGAAAGCATTTCTTAAAAATTACTATCGCGATTGGCTTGACACTTCCCTCCCGGCTTTGCATGGAAAAACACCTCGAGAAGCAGCAAAAACAGCTGATGGCCGAGAGCGGTTAGAGCTTCTTTTATGCGATTTTGAATTGAACAATCAGGAAAAAGGGGATCATCTTCGCATAGATGTTCAAGCGCTTCGTCAGGAGCTAGGGCTTTTGCTGGTTCTTACTCATTGAAGCTTTATCTAATTTTTTTAGAAAACCTGGGTGTGATTGATTTTAGCTGGAAGTTTCCCGGTTTATACTTAACATGATTCAAAATTTGGGAATTTGACAAGGCGGCTGCGTAAATTTTTTGCCTGGAGCGAGCGACCATTGTGCGAGCACAAGGCGCAAGTGAAGGCAAGAAATTTGCTGCAGAGCCAACGCAGCCAAAAACCAACTTTTGAATCATTTTAGGTATATGAGCACTATAAAGGAGCCCGTTATAAGGTGCTCAGTGTGGCGCATCATACGGAGACAGGGGAGGAGATGGTAATCTATCATGCGCTTGAAGGGGAGCGGGAGCTTTGGGCCCGCCCCTTACAAATGTTTTGTGAAACGGTAAGTGTCGAGGGGAAGGAAGTTCCCCGGTTTCATCTCGTCAGTGAGTAGAGGGAGAAAAATCCCATAAGGCACGCTCCTAGCATCCCAATGATGCAAAGGATCCGGTTCAGCAGTTTGTGTTTTTTTTCCTTAAAGAGAGCTCCAATCGATAGGGTATAGCTTGTTGCAATCAGAAATACGCCAAGATACATAATCGAATGGCTGGTGAGGGCATAGCTTGCTCCCATAATCGTTAGGGAAGAAAAAATGAGTGTTTGATGGGTTGTTAGCCTCTCTTGGGAGATCCAGCTTCGAATCGTTTGGTTTTTAAACTTTCTGAGAATATCTAAAAACAGGATGCTGACGCTCCATAGAATGGAGTGTAGTGTCCCAATGATCGCAAAAAGTCCTCCGTTATAGACTAGTTTTGATAAGAGCCTAAAGTTGGGAAATGTGTTGTTCAAAATTGTGGCAAGGGATTGTTCTTCAACACTATTAAATGCACTTGGGTGTATGGACCCTACCACTGAGGTGGAAAAAGCGATATAGAGAAGACCAACACTACAGACTCCAATCATTCCTCCAATAAGGACATTTCTCTTTGGATTTTTGACGATCGCATAGAGAGAGGAGATCGACTCAAAACCAAGGAGCGAGAAGAGAAGAACGGGAGCAACGGAAATAAAGGAGGAGGTCTTCCAAGGGCGGTGATGGAAAAAGATTTTCTCATCAAAATGGGTAAAGCACACCCCTGTCATTGTCAGGATCCCTAAGAGGATAATGCCAGAAATCACATACTGCCAAAAGGAGGAGACATTCTTCCCTGCAATAACAAGAAGGGATAGGAACCCTGTGATGAGGAGGGCTAGAAGGTTGGAGCTGAGGAAAGGGATGACTTCATGAAGCCAAATTCCTGCTTGTTTGGCAACAAAACCCATGGAAATGAGAATTCCAACTAAATAGCAGATAGAAGAATTAAGTCCTGCAGAATGCTTTCCCCAAAGAGCGGGAAAGCGGTAACACCATGCTGATCCACCGTGAAGAAGGGAAAGTTCTCCCAGAGAAACAGTCATAGAAAAGATAATCAAAATACAGGCTAAATAGGCGAGAAGGCCTAGGAAACCTGTTGATTGAGAAAGGATGGCTGGGATTGCGACGATTCCGGCGCCTATCATTGCATTGGACTGAATGATAATCGCAGAGAACAGTCCAATCTTTTTTATTTGAACGTTCATATGGGTAACAAAAATGTAATTTAAAAGTTAAAAAATAAGGTTAATAAGTAGGGTGTTGATGGCGATTAGAGCCAATAGTATGAATTGAATAGTGGAAGATAGAAGTTCAATAGCCGACAGAGAGGGAGAAGTGGAGGCGTTGGTAGGGGCCGCCAAGGTGAAGGTTATGGAGCTGGAAGCCCCAGTCGGCGCGGAAGGTAAGGTAGGGGATGACGTTATAGCGGACGCCAGGGCCGATGGAGGTCAGGTAAGAGGTTTTGGGCTGTCCGGGGGCGGTGCGGCGAACGCTGGAAAGGCCGTAGTCGAAGAAGAGGAGGAACTGGAAGGTGTCGTTGAATTTTTTGTAGCCGGCAAGGGGGTTGAGGATGCTAACAGGGGGTGTGCGAAGCTCGATATTCCAGATGAATACTTGATCTCCGTTAACGATCCGTTCTTTATAACCACGCACAGTGTTCCATCCGCCAACGCCATATTCTTCTGAGGGAAGAAGATTATTGGAGGCGATTTGTCCGCGGAAGGTATTGTGGAGTGTCCATTCTTTATAGAAGGTGTAGATGAGGGAGAGGGCGGTGCGGGCGTAGACGTATTGGTTTTTGGCAAAGGGACGGAGCGATTGGTAGTCTTTGTTGGTTTGGTCGGAGATCCATTTGCCGGGTGAGTAGAATCCTTCGACTTCAAAGGAGAGGGAGAGGGGATTAAGGGCGTAGCCGAGGTTATAGCCGAGTTGAAATTGGGTGAGGTTGACGTTGTTTTCGGCGATAATGGGAACGCCGCCAAGATCGAGGTTGTTGTTGGTCCGTTTGAAGTCAAATCCCCAGGTTACTTCATGGAGGAAGTTCTTCATGGCCCTCAGAGTGATATCGTAGCGAAGGCTTGCTTGTAGGGAAAAACCATGGGTGCGGAAGCGGGCGCCGGTAATGGTTGGGACACGAAAATTGGCATCGACGGTTGAGTAGCCTCCATAGAGGTTGATGAGATGTTGCCACCAAGGGAGGGGAATTTCGTAGTAGAGGGTGTGGGCTTGAAACCGCTTGAAGTCGGAGGAGGTGGCATATTGATAGGAGAGGCGTTGGTCGGTCCAGAAGACATTGCCCCAAGTTAGGCCTGCGAAGAGGCGGTTATTTCCAGTGACATCATTTCCTGTGTTATCGATCCCTGCATACACGCGAAGGGGGAAACGATCTTTACAAATGAGTTCGATGTTTGTGGTCCCTTCTTCGGTTCCGGGGGTGTAAACGGCATCGACTTGTCTAAAGGGGCTGCGATTGAGCCAATAGAGGTTTTGGTTGAGAAGATCGGAGGCGATCGACTCTCCAGGGTCGAGATGGAAACCTTCGAGAATTTGTTTATCGGAAAACCATTTGTTTCCGGAGCAGGTGACCGTGCTCAGTTTTCCTTCTGTTACCATGAGCTGCAGTACACCATCGGTGATATCTTGCTGGGGAACAGAAACGGCAACGACGGGGCGATGGTTCTGCGTGTAGTACTCGATGACCCGTTTTTTGATGGCGGTGATCGTTTCGGCGTTTAGTGGGTGATTGTAGTAGGGGCGAACAGCTCGTTTCAAGTTCACGAGATTCCCAGGGATCTTGACATGGTAGGTCATGATGCCATGAACCTCTTCATACCCACTTGGGTTGAGGTCATTTTCTTTCCCAACAAGGATCAGTCCTTTGAAATGGGGAGCGGCGCCGATTTGTGGTTGCCCTTTGGTGTCGTGGTCGACAAAACTCGAGACGTTAACCTCAGCAAACAAAAAGAAGGGAAAGAGGAGGAGAAAAAGGAGTCTCATTGGCGCGCTCTTCTCCGGATAAAATAGGGCTCTTCGTTATCTGTAAAGGTGATCGATTCTTTAGTGTAGGCGTCGTAAGGATGGAGATCGCGGAAGAGCTCAGCTGTAAAAGGGCCGATATATTCGACGATATGGCGGAGGTAAGTTTTTTCGTTGATCGGTCCGATATTGGTTTCGATAAGGCCATTTTCTTTGTGGAAAATCGTGAAGGGTTCTGCAACAAAAAGATCGGGATAGGCTGTTCCCCAGTGATCTTGACTGGTTGTAAGATAAAGAGGCATATCGGTGGTGTAACGATGGCCGTTTAGTGTTCCTTCGATCGAGTTGTAGCGGGGAGCAGCAGTGAAAATCTGGAGGGAAGAATATCCTGTTGTGATCGAAGCATTTTGTCCTAACACAAAGCCTCCTCCTTGATTCATCTGATCCACAACGATCACCGTTCCTTTTTCTCCGACACTCTCAACCTGGGAGAAATGGTCCAGAATGAGAGATTGTCCAATGAAGAGTTGCGCTCCATCTGTTGTGGAACGGAGGGCGGAATGACCTGATAAGGAGAGATTGCCATTAGGAACGTAGAGTTCGAGATTTCCCCCGGTAGCCGAAAGGGTTGCTTGGTCAAACAGGTGAAGGCCGAGCGCTGCGGTGAGTGAGAGCGTTCCATAAGTGGAAGAAATGGCGCTTTGGTTTTCAAGCGTTGCTGTTTGTCCTGCGTGGATTGAAAGATGACCTCCGGTGATCCGTGCACCTTTTCCTTCTAGAAAGAGGTTTTCACCTGTTGTTAGGGTGAGGGTTCCCTGCTCTCCATCGATTCGACTTCCTGAGTAGAGAAAGGTCGATTCCCCCACAATAAGAGAGAGTCCAGGTCCACGTACGACTGCGTCATCAGCTAAGAAGAGATTTCCCTGCCCATTGAGAGAGATGCCACTTGTTGAAGTCATGAGCGCATTGCCTGTGAGGACAAGATCATGGCCGATCGTGAGGGATAGGGGTTGCTGAGAGGTGATGACACTATCATGACAGTGAAGATAACGTCCTAAATTGATGTTGAGTTGATTGGTTGATTCGAGGGTTCCATGGTTGAGGTGAAGGGAGCACATCCCTCCAGAGAGGCTCACGGGGCCACTTCCCCGAATCACTGAGTCTTCAATCGATAAGGTCCCCGATAGATCAGAGATGGTCAGGTTAGAGTGAAAGGTATGAATACGGCTCGTTTGTTCAAGGGTGATATTCTCAAATCCTTGGAGAAGGAGTGATTCGTAGCCGGTATTTCCAATTTCTCCTCCTTGAAGACGTAGGGTATTTCCTCCAAGCCAAGTTAGGGGTCCTCCATCGGCGATCACTTTTCCTGTGATGGTGGCTCCATTTTCAGACTGCAAATGAAGGGTATGACCATAGAGATTTCCGCTGCAAGTTAGGACGCCATGGGTGTCGATTTGGTGCCCTTCGAGCTCTCCTTGCACGTTAATGGTTTCTCCCACTAAGGCAATCGACCCTGTTCCGAGGTTTTTTAGGATTCCATCAATATGGATCCCTCCTGTTCCAGAGCAATTGAAGATCAAGGGATAGGGGCTATTGTAGGTGTGGGAGACATCACTCATTAAGCGGATTGATCCAAGGTTTCCTCCCTCTCCTTGAAAAGCTGTTGTGATGGTGACGGGTCCTTTTTCAATTTCACCGATGAGTTGGGTGATCGATAGGTTAGCGAAATCAGCTTCGGCCATCCCCGCTTCATAAGAGTAGTTGTAAGGAGGGGCGGTGCTAATGGTTACATCCGCTTCAGGGTCGAGGATGAGGTGTCCTCCAGTTCGTTCGATTTCTCCAGCGTGATAGAAATATTTTTTTCCGGAGATTTCAAAGACGCCTTCGTCGACTTTTCCATATCCTTGGAAAGTGGTAACCCCTTTTGAAATGAGGGCGATCTCTTTTGCGATGAGAGATCCACCAGGAGGAACAAACGTCTCTTTCTCACTGAGAAGGAGAATGCGTCCATTCACCTCTTGAAGGTGCTGCGCCTCTTTTGGGCGTTTGTATTGAATAGCGAGGGCGTAAGGATTATCTTCTCCATGGATAGCAGCAGGGCCTAAGATATCGATCGAACCAAAACATTCGACCGTTTTCCCCATTAATATCACATCACCGCTCCGCGCATGAATGGCTCCACGATGGACAATGGGACCTTCCCCAAGTGTGGAGGCGATGAGTCCGCCGACATCCACAGTCGATCCTGCACCAAATAAGATACCCTGTGAATTCAGCAGGAGAAGTTGTCCATTTGCTTGAAGGGTTCCTAGGATTTCTGAAGGGGTTGTTCCTGTAACGCGGTTAAGGACCCATGAGGATTCATTTGGTTGGACGAAGATCGTCTTTTCCCCCTCACCAATTGAGAAGGAGTTCCAGTGAAGGACGCTTCCATCCGAAGCAGTCACAGTGAGGGTGTTTCCACCGCGGGATGAGGCGGACCCTTTGATCACTTCTAGTCCTGTAGGATTTGCAAGCAAAGTGAATGAAAAAATTAAAAAAAGATAAACCACGCGCATATCTCCTATAAATAAAGGAGTGACGCGAGAAGATCAATGATATTTTTTTCCGTCTGCTTGGGCGAGGATCCGCATCTTTTCAATGAAAGGAGAAAGACCGTGTTCTTCTAGAGCAGAAATCTCAAACAATGTCGATGGATCAAAGGGGTAGCGCTCTCTAAAAGAAGCAACATTTTCTTCTGCTCCTTTATCGGTTTTGTTAAGAGCGACAAGGAACGGTTTTTCTAAGATAGCAGGGGAATAACTCTTCGCTTCGTTTCTTAAAATTTGGAAATCTTCAAAGGGGTCGCGTCCTTCCTCCCCAGAAATATCAATGATGTAAATCAGCGTGGAGGTTCTTTCCACATGCTTCAAAAAGGAGAGTCCGAGTCCACGGTCATTGTGGGCATCGGGGATAATTCCTGGAATATCGGCGAGGTAAATGCGTGAAAAATCATCGAATTCGATGTAGCTTAAGTTGGGCTTTAAGGTTGTGAAGGGGTAGGCCCCCGTTTTGACCTCAATCGCGGCGAGTTTTGAAAGGAGGGTCGATTTTCCAGCATTCGGGAATCCCATGAACCCAACATCGGCAATCAGTTTGAGTTCGAGCTCAACATCTTTGACCTCTCCCTCTTTTCCAGGAGTTGCCTTGGCAGGGGCTTGGTTGGTTGGGGTTTTGAAGAAGGTGTTGCCTTTTCCTCCACGCCCCCCTGTGCAAAGGGTGAACTCTTCCCCAGCTTCGGTCAGGTCAAACAAAAGACCTCCCGTCTCACGATCACGAATCAATGTTCCACAGGGGACTTTGATCACAAGGTCTTTGCCATTCCGCCCATGGCGGTTATTCGACTCTCCGGGACGTCCATTTTCTGCTTGCATGAGACGGCGATTGCGGAATTCATCCAAAGAATAGATCTCAGGATCAGCTTTGATGACGACACAGCCGCCACATCCACCGTTTCCACCGTAGGGACCCCCTTTCGGGATATATTTTTCCCGACGCCAGGCAATGGTTCCATTGCCCCCCTTGCCTGCACTGAGTTTTATTTTCACTGAATCCGTAAACACTTATACCCCGCAATCCAACCTATATCCGTTTGCTTGACTTTTTCTTTTTTTCCATCTTCGTTTGTGAAAAAACTCTCTACTTTAGAACAAGTATATGAGTTTTTTCACAAACGAACCTGAAAAAAAATCGAAAACCCCTTCAAACGCATCTAGATCGGAATCCGGGGTAGCAAAAGACTCTTCAATTCATCATTGAAGAGCCCTAATCCTTTAACTTTTAGTAAAACGTTAGTTCTTATTGCGCAGGAGCAACAGAGACAGTCGTGTTCTTCCCCTTGCGGAAATGAACAACCCCGTCAACGAGAGAAAAGAGCGTATCATCTTTTCCTCGCTTTACGTTCTTAGCTGGGTGCCATTTGGTCCCCCGCTGACGCACTAAGATGCTTCCAGCTGTAACAAATTCGCCGTGTGTTGCTTTAATGCCGAGGCGTTGTGCGTTTGAATCGCGTCCGTTTCTACTTGATCCTTGACCTTTCTTATGTGCCATTCTTAGTTCCTTTCGATGTCAGTAATTTTCACAACAGCGTATTTTTGTCTGTGGCCAACCTTGCGGCGGTAGTTCTTTCGTCTTTTATATTTGAAAGAAACAACCTTAGGCCCTTTTGTCTCACCGAGAACTTCTCCCTTCACAAGACATTTTGTGACGTGAGGCGTTCCGACGTGAGCTTTTTTTCCGTCGTTAAACATTAGGACTTCTTTAAATTCGACCGCTCCACTCTCTTGTCCGAGTAGTTCGACTTCGATCTGATCTCCTTTTTCAACCCGGTATTGCTTACCGCCGGTTTGGATAATCGCGTACATTAGTATTCTCCATACATTCCGTTAAAGAGCGAAAGGACGTATCATAGAGCATCTGCTCAAATCTGTCAATGCCTTTCAGTGATTCAAGAGGATGGCTCGAAGCCACCCTCTAGCAAATTAAAGTTATTCCTTCACCTTCACAACGATGACAGTCACGTTATCTCCATGACGAGCACTCTGCTTTTCGACAGATTTTTTGGTGAGCGCTTGAGCAAGGGTCTGGGCGTCTTGATCAGCTCCTTCTCTAATGGTCTCAACAATCTCGCTCTCCGGCACAAAATCCTTGAGCCCATCGCAACAAAGGACGAGGGTGTCTCCTGGGAGAAGCTGTGTCATCGTGACCTTGGGCTTCTGAGAAACGAGGGGAAAGCCTTTGTCTCCAATCGCTCGGGATAAATTGAGGGCTCCGTCTGTACCGTTGACACGCCAGTGTTTTGGGTCTTGAGAACCAAACTTTGCAACTGAATCGGGGGGAAGATGTTTTTCATCGGTTTTCCAATTGCGGACGGGGGAGAGAGGAATAGATTTGAGAGTATCTCCAGATTGGCGATAAATATTTGCTTCTGCATCAGCCAAGGTTGCTGTATAGACACGATTGGTTTGAGGATCAAAGTAGCACATCACAACAGTGGAGCCTGATCTGTCTGTAATGAGTTGATGGAGAACTTCCATCGTCCCTTCGAATGCCTTGAGGATATCCCCTTTTTGTGCTTGGAGCTGCTGTTGGAACAGGTAAGGTCCTTTTTGTTGAGCCAGATTGGAGGCTCCAATTCCTCCATGGCCGTCAAAAACACCGAAGAGCCTACTTCCATTTTCGAAAGTGTGGGTACAATGGGCGTCTTCATTAGAAGATCTTGTCCCCAGTTGAGTGTCTGCATCAGCTTGGAGGGTGAGCTTTCCTTCGAAAGGTTGAAACGCTTTAACTTCCTCGGCAGAGATATAGGCCTTTGGATCATCCTCATGGTGTTCAATAACACCTTTCATGAAATTAGCCTGCATCCTCGCTTCAGAGGGCTTCCCTTTCCCACTAACATAGCCTGGCCGTTTATGTTTATGAGTTGTAGGAAGTTTTCGAGGCAGATTGTGCGTTGAAGGGCTTAATGTTAGAGTGCCAAATTCAGGGGACTTCCTTTGCCCGCTGGTATCGCCTGGCTGTCCATGTTGAGGAGTCGTTTGAGGAAGAGTGTTTGTTGTGGAACTTGTTGTTGAAGTATCCGATTCAGTAGGCTTACCCTTTGACGAGGGGGAGTAGGGAAAGACGCATGCGTAAAGAGCTGTAGGGAGGGCAAGGATGACCAGGGCTTTTCCGGTCGGAATCTCGACCCGCCCTTGAAGTTTGGGGCTGACGGCTCTCGCGCAGATGATGATCAACGCTATCGCTCCGATCGAATAGAGCCCGCGGTTCTCATTTGGAGAAACGGCTGAAACGGCGAGGCCGTTAAGCATTCCAAAGAAAATACCTTGTTTAAAGTGAGCGGAAGTGCATAGGTGCGCTGTGAGTCCGCCAGCAGCCATACTTCCAACAACAACTTGTAAAGATTTAGTTTTAATTGGGTTCATTTTATTTCCTTCTCTTTTAAATTTTGCAAAAGGGTAACAAAAGATGAATACGAAGTAAAGAAAATCAATGTCTTTTGAAGAGGAGGTTGAGGAGGTAGGCGGTGGTGGCGGTGAGGGCGAGGGTGGCTCCGGGAGGCCAGTTAAGAGAGTAGGAGAAGCCCATCCCGAAGAAGGAGATCAGGAGGGCGATGACCACAGCGAGGATCATCATCCGCGAGAGGCGGTGGGTATAGGTATTGGCGATCGCGGCGGGAAGAGAGAGGATGGCAACAATAAGGATTGCTCCAACGACTTGGATCATGAGAACGACGGTGATTGCAACCAGAGAGAGAAGGAGAAAGTAAAGGAGCTTGACATTTTGCCCTTGAAGGGCGGCTTGCTTTTCATCAAAACAAATCGCAAGAAAACGGCGATGAAATAGGGCGGTCATTACGAGGACGAGGGCATCCAACCCGATGAGCATCGCAATGTCAGACTTACTCGCCCACAAAATATTTCCAAAGAGGTAGTTCGAGATTTCATTGGTGTAGCCAGGGGTAAGGGAAATGAGGATGACACCGATCGACATTCCAAAAGCCCAGAGGGCGGCAATCACGGTATCTTCCCGTTGCCGGTAATAAAGGCGGACGGTACCAATAAGCCAAGCGGAGAGGATCGCCGCAATCAGCGCGCCGTGAATCGGCTCGAGCCATGTCACATGGTAGACTCGTTTAATATAGAGGGCGGCGCCGAGCCCTCCCAGAACAGAGTGAGCGATGCTTCCACTGATAAAGACAATCCGCTTCACCACAACATAGGATCCCACAATGCCTCCCGCGACTGAGGCGCCAAGCGCCGCAAACAGCGCCGTACGGAGAAAGTGTTGGGTGAAAAGGGCCGTAAAGAATCCGAAAAGAAGGGCTTTATCCATGATACATCCCAATGGTGAAGTGTTTGCAGACCTCTTGAGGTTTCATAGAGGAGACTTCTTGTTGGAAGCAGATCACCCGCTCTACATTTTTCACGATCGCATCAAAATTATGGGTCACGATCATGATCGTTTTTTTCCCTTGCAGTGTTTTGAGGTAGGCAAAAATGGCTCCTTCCGATTCTGCATCGATATTTGCTGTCGGTTCGTCGAGAAGGAGGAGCTCGGGATCGCACATCAGCGCGCGAGCAATTAAAACTTTTTGCGCTTGACCGCCCGAGAGGGTTCCAAAAGCCCTTTTTTCTAAATGGGCGCATCCGACCTCTTTTAATAAGAGGCGAGCGCGTTCTTTTTCTTCTTTAGGGAGAGTTCCCATCCATGAGAGCTTTCCTAAGCTTCCCATCAAGACGACTTCCAAAACAGAAATAGGGAAAGCTTTGTCATAGGCATTGATTTGTGGAACATATCCAATTTTTGTAGAGGGGCACTCGAGATGAACCATCCCTTTTCGAGGTTTTAAAAACCCTAAGATGAGTTGGAGCGCTGTTGTTTTTCCTCCACCGTTTGGTCCAATAATTCCAATGTATTCCCCTTGATGGACTTCGAGGTTCACGTTTTTAAGAACTTCGATGGAGCCATAAGAAAAGGAAAGGTCTTGAAAGGAAAGGAGACTCATTGTGCGATCATATTTCCAATTTCTTCAAGGGTTTCCAAGATATCTTCTGAGAGGGGATCGAACGGAATGACGCGCAACTTTAGCTCTTTAGCGACGAGTTCTGCCCCTTTATTATTGAATTGGGGAGCGGTGAAGACGCAAATCACATCAGAGTTGCGTGCTAATTCGTAAACACGGGAAACGTTTTGGGGTAGGGGACTTTTCCCCTCACACTCGACCGCAATTTGAATGAGATTGTAATCGTAGCAGAAATAACCCAGTGCAGCGTGAGAAACGATGATTGCCCGCTTTTGATAGGGACGAAGTTTGTCATGGAGACGGCGATCAAGATCTTTGATTTTTTCAATCAGGGCTTCCCCATTCTGCTCGTAGATCGATTGGTTATGGGGCTTGATTTTTGAGAGGACGTCAACCATCACCTGGACCTGAGGAATGAGCCGTTTGGGACCTAGCCAGATGTGGAGATCCTTAGATCCACTTAAAGGGAGGGTGATATCTCGGCAGGCATCGACAAAATTAGTGTCCTGGGAATAGGAAAGAAGGGGAATTCTCTCATCCATTTCAAGGACTCTCACCTCTTTCGTCCCTTCTCGGATGGCTGAGAGAAGTTTCCCCTCATACTCTTCGCCAATTCCTATGAAAAGATCGGCGTTTTGGACCATCCTCATTTGGCTTGGGGTAACCTCTGCAGTGTGGGGATCAAAATTGGCTCCCAAAGCAGACTCGACTGTCATCGTATTGCCAACGATCGCTTTGACAAGGGAAATGTATGGGGGAATACTTACCACAACATCAGGGGTTCCCTTCCCTTCAGTTCCTCCCATAGAACATCCCATTAAAAAAATTGTTGCAAATACTGCGACCAGTCGCTTCATCGTTACCTACTCAAAAAAACATTTTTCACGCATTATACCTCAGATCAAATCTAATTGTAAAATAAATCTGCTTTCTGTATGGTCACACCCCGAAATCTTTAGCTGCTTTGGAAAGATTCATTTTAGCGAGATGTTCTCTTCTTGTTCGGTTTCGTGTCGAGAGGCTTTTTTGCCTTTCCACCCTAAACCGAATTGGAGGAGTGTCCGAGCGGCCGAAGGAGCACGCTTGGAAAGCGTGTATACGTGATAAGCGTATCGTGGGTTCGAATCCCACCTCCTCCGAATTTTTTTGTAGGCTAGAAATTCTAGTCTTTTATATATACTCAAAAAAGTTAAAAAATTTGAGTTTTGCTGATGAAATGCCCGTTTTGTGGACATGAAGAATCCAAGGTAACCGATTCGCGGAATGCGAGTGAGACCAATGCGATCCGCCGCCGCCGCGAATGTTTGCAGTGTGCGCGCCGCTTCACGACCTTTGAAACGGTTGACATCTCAATGCAAATCAAAAAGCGGGATGGAAGTTACGAAGACTTCAGCATGGATAAGCTGATTAAAGGTCTCGACGCTGCCTCCCGCCATACAAGAATCAGTCACGACCAAGTGCGCGATTTAGCTTCAACCATTGCTAACGAGCTAATCGAAAAACAAGTGCGTGCGATTGATACAACAACTTTAGGGCAGATCGCAATGGAAAAGCTGAGAGAGCTAGACACTGTCGCTTATATCCGCTTTGCATGTGTCTATCGTCGCTTTAAAGATGTTGATGAAATTATGGATGCGCTGAATACAGTGGCGCCCGAAGAAGCAAAACATTAGAGGTCCTTGATGGCATTTAAAAAGAAAGAACTTGAAGAGATTAGACAGTCTCTGCTCCTGCTGAAACAACAACTTGGGGCCTCACTGAAGTCAGTCTCTGACGATGTGAAAACATCGGAAGAGTCGAAGGGATACTCCCAGCACCAAGCTGATGAAGGGACCGATGATTTTGGGCAAACCATTAGCATTGAAGTTTCCTCAAAAGAGCAGGGAATTGTTCGGCAAATCGATCGTGCCATCGAAAAAATTGACGAGGGAACCTACGGCGTATGCGACGTAACGGGAGATCCGATTCCTCCGAAACGTCTCGAAGCGATTCCCTATGCAACGATGACAGTCGCTGCACAGGAAAAGCTCGAAAAGGGGTTGATTTAAACAGGTTGTGAAACAGAAGAGGGTATGGATCTTATTTTTTTTCGCGGCACTTTTTTTAATCATTGATGCTGCGTCCAAATATTGGGTGAATGCTCACCTTCCTTCGATCCAATCTTCTGCTTTTCACTATCCTTATGGAGGAATTGCTGTTTTCCAAAACGCTTTTGGAATTGATTTCTCCATTAATAAAACGCTTAACACGGGGAGTGCATGGAGCTTGTTTTCAAGTTTCCCTCACGCACTACTTATTGCGCGGATTGCGATTGTTGTTGCGCTTCTCAACTACACCCTCTTTTTCAACAAAGACCGAAGAAGAGATCTTCCTCTCCTTTTAATCTTAACAGGTGCGATCGGTAACATTGTGGACTTCTTCCTCTACGGAGCCGTCATCGATATGTTTCACTTTGTCTTATGGAGTTATTCCTATCCCATCTTCAATGTTGCTGATATGCTGATCTTTTTTGGCGTTGCCTCCCTTTTTATTCAAGAACTCTTAAAAAAACGACGATCTCATGCAGCTAAGCCATCCCAAAGTTGAAGGACACATGCAAGCCTCAAAGTGGCTTTCCCATCGGGCCCTCTTAGACGTTAGAGAAATAGAATCTCTTTTCAAAGCTCTTGATTCCTTTAAAATTTACAATGTCTCAGAGCTTGTTGAGTTAGAGAAAGCGGTGATTTCGAAAGAGACCTTTTTATCGAAGTATATCGATTACGTAACCTCTTTAAAAGCGGGGCTCATTCCTGACGACCAACCCTTCAAACCCTATTTTTCTGCAGCGATTTCCGCAAGCCAAGACTCTCTGTATGCCATTGAAGCCAAGGGGGGAGAGTATATCATCAAGCCGAAAGAACCGGTTGTTCAAATGAGCTTCCACCACTTTACGTTCTCTGCAGAACATAACGCCTTCCATTCAATGGTTCACTCGAAAAATGCTGTCACGTGGGGCCTTCAGTTTGCTTTCCCACAACTCTATTCCAATTCCCTCGATCACGACATCATTGAGGTGTATAAAAATTCCGAATTCCCCAATACTGTTTTATTTAAAACATTGGCGCGGTGGATGAGGGCCAACACGATTCCTGCTCCCTTTCGAGTGGGGATGGTTCCGATCAATGCAACCTTCCGATTAGGAAAGAGGTGTTTAGATTGGATTCACCACCATGCCCAAATCGAAACAGCGGGACTTTCCATATGAGTCTAGAAATTCTTTCCATTGGGAACGAACTTCTAACAGGACACACCATTAATAGTAATGCGCCGGTCATCGCGCAGGCCCTTTTATTGCATGGTTTTTCTGTCGATCAGGTGACCGTTCTCCCTGACGAAAGTGTTTTGCTTAAGAAAGGGATTGAAGAAGCGATGAAGCGGTCTTCTTTTGTGATCACTACTGGAGGGCTTGGACCTACAGGGGATGATCTGACCCGCGCTATCATTGCCGAGATTTTTCATGCTCCCCTCGAAAAAGATGAGGAGGTGTGGAGAGAGCTCATCGACCGTTATGGAAAAGAGGATCCCACACTCGACGATCAATGTTTGATTC
This sequence comes from Chlamydiales bacterium, assembly GCA_024233515.1. Taxonomy (GTDB): domain Bacteria; phylum Chlamydiota; class Chlamydiia; order Chlamydiales; family Simkaniaceae; genus Neptunichlamydia. The sequence goes on along the minus strand of JACKPO010000001.1, from coordinate 154,087 downwards.
CCAAAGGGGCCGTTGTCATCCACAACCCGTTAGGAACGGCGCCTGGGTTCATCATCAAAAATGTGATCATCCTTCCTGGCGTACCTTCTCAAATGGAAGCAATGCTTCCAACGGTGATCGATCATTTAGAGAAACATCACAAAAAATCCCATTATGTCCAGCCGCTTTACCTCTCTCTTCTTTCGGAAGCTACCGTCGATCCTCTTCTCCGCACTTTAGAAAAACAGCATCCAGGGATTGAGATTGGCATTTGTCCAGGGTATGGAATCCTTTCTGTCTATGTTCGCGGGGAGAATCCAGAAACCATCATCCCTATTCGTGATCGCGTTGCCAATGAATTCAAGCCGTATGTTTACTCAACAGAGCATAAAGAGATCGAACGGGCCCTCCACCTTTGGATGGTGGAACATCAAAAGACCTTTGCAGCTGCTGAAAGTTGCACGGGTGGACAACTCGCCGAAAGATTGACTGCCCATCCTGGCGCATCCGACTATTTTTTAGGGGGAGTTGTTTCTTATTCGAATCGATTAAAAGAATCGGCCTTGGGTGTTTCATCAGAGACTCTGAAAAAGTATGGAGCGGTGAGCCGTGAAACCGCACTTGAAATGGTTGAGGGGATTCAAAAACTCACCGGCGCAGATTATGCAGTCAGCACAACTGGCATCGCAGGGCCCGATGGAGGAACCCCCGAAAAACCTGTTGGAACGGTTTGGTCAGCGATCCGAACCCCTGAGAAAACCTTCGTGGGACAAATTCCCCTGAAGCGATCGATCAAAGGGCGAGGGCGCATTATTGAGTACACCACAACCTATCTCTTTGCTGCTCTCTACCGCTATCTCACCCACCACATTGAGCCGTATCATGTATGAACTTTTAGATAGTGGGCAGGAGCAAAAACTTGAACGGTTTGGCAATCATCTCTTGATTCGTCCCTGCCCCCAAGCCCTTTGGAAACCCAAAAAACCAAAACTCTGGAAAGACGCAGATGCGACCTTCACCAGGGACAAACCCTGGAAAGGCCTTCCCAAATCGTGGACGATGACCTATCAAAGTCTCAACTTCAAGATTACGCCAACAGACTTTGGCCACCTTGGTCTTTTTCCTGAACATGCCCAGCATTGGGACTGGATGCATTCCAAGCTTAAACCTCATTCCGAAGTGCTCAATCTATTTGCCTATTCTGGCGCCGCAACCCTCTTCCTTGCGAAACAAGGGCATGGTGTTTGCCACCTCGATGCGGCCAAAGGGATGGTTGACTGGGCTCGTGAAAATTCCTCTCTTAACAAACTCGACAAAGCCCCCATCCGTTGGATCGTTGACGATGCCATCAAATTCCTCCGCCGCGAAGTCAAACGAAACAGGCAGTACGATGGCGTTCTTCTCGATCCTCCCAGCTTTGGACGTGGCGCTCAGGGGCAAGTCTTTAAGATTGAACGAGACCTCCCAGAACTGCTCGACCTTTGCAAACAAGTCCTCAAACCCGATCCTTCCTTTATCCTCCTCACCTGCCACACCCCAGGCCTCACCCCCAAAGTCCTTGCCCCCCTCCTCGCTGACTATTTCCCCTCCCTCCCGATCGAAGCTGGCGAAATGCTCATCCCCTCAGAAACCACCCCGCTTCCATCGGGTTGCTACGCAAGAGGTTAGGAATTTTTCCTTGAATTAACAGTATAATAATGGTATAATAACACTAGTTAATAATACCGATAAAGTGACTTTATTATGCCGATAAAATTTCAGCCTGTTTTCCAAATGTCCTCTCGATTAGTTGGGCTTCTCCTGGAGATTGAGCGCGTCAAAGAGAGGGTTAAGTATCTCCCTCTCACTCCTAAAATTATCGGTAGCCTCCGAGAAAGTGCTAAGCTCATGACCACACATTTCTCGACGATGATCGAAGGGAATCGCTTAACAACGGATGAAGTCAAAGAAGTGATTCTCCATAAAGGGCACTTTCCTGGAAGAGAAAGAGATGAAAAAGAAGTAAAAGGTTATTATCTTGCTCTAGAAGAGCTAGAACATCTTGCAGCAAAAGGAAACCCTATTTCTGGAAAAGCAATCCAAACATTTCATGGGTTTGTCATGGGTGGTGGAAAGAAAAAGGTCAATCCGACTCCCTATAGGACAGGCCAAAATGTCATTAAAGATAGTCAAACAGGGGGAATCGTTTATCTCCCTCCAGAAGCGAAAGATGTTCCTGGGATGATGAAAGGGTTGATTGCCTGGATCCATCAAAATGACCTTCCTTGTCCTGTCGTTGCAGGGATAGCTCACTACCAATATGCAACCATTCACCCTTATTATGATGGCAATGGAAGGACTGCTCGCCTTCTTACAACTTTGATTCTTCACCTAGGTGGGTATGATCTCAAGGGAATCTATTCCTTGGAAGAGTACTATGCGAGGAACCTCCTTAACTATTATCGTGCTATTAGTGTCGGTCCTTCTCATAATTATTATCTTGGTCGCGCAGAGGCCGATATCACCCATTGGTTGGAATATTTTTGTGCAGGGATTCTGGAAGCTTTCACTCGCGCTGCTCAGCAAATGGAAAAAGGGAAAGCAGCGGGGAGCTTTGATCAAGCAAAACTTTTACGAACACTTGATCCAAAGAAACGAAAAGTTTTGGAACTATTTCAAAACTATGAGAAGATTACGAATCAACAAGTGATAGCCCTCTTTGGTTTTAAGCCACGTACAGGGGCAAAACTTTGTCAAACATGGACGCAAGAAGGCTTTTTAGAAGTAGTGAATCCATCGCGCAAAAAACGTGAGTACCACCTTGGAAAGAAATACCTGAAGTTGATTGATGAATAACATTACAAGTTTGCAGAATCCTAAAGTGAAGCAAGTCGTTCGGCTTCTACGAACGCGACCTTGCTTGACCAAAATTATCGACCTAGATAAAATGTAGCTTATAAACTACATTCAGATTTGTGATGTTTAGGATGGAAATAGAAATTTATTCGACCTCTTCCGGAAAAGAACCCTTTACAAAGTGGATGACAACGTTAACCTCTGTAACAAGAGCGATTGTTCGGAAGAGATTGACTCGCCTGGAGCTGGGAAATTTTGGTGATGTTAAGCTAATTAAAGGGGTAAAAGGACTTTATGAGTTGAGGATTCATGAAGGGCCTGGTTATCGGGTTTATTATGGGAAGAAAGGGAAAATTGTTGTGGTTTTACTAACTGCAGGAAAGAAAAATAATCAAGCGAAAGATATTGAAAAAGCAAAACAATACTGGTCTGATTATTCAGAAAACAATTGAGGTGAAAAGATATGGGACGACGATCGATTCGATATAAAGAAGACTATCTTTATGAAGAGCTTCGTAATCCAAAAGAAGCAGCAGCTTATTTAAATGAATGTCTCAAGGACGAAGATCCAGCAGTCTTTCTCATGGCTCTTCGCGATGTGATTAAAGCCAACGGGGGAATGGCAAAGCTTGCTGAAGAAATTGAACGGAATCGTGAAGGGCTTTATCGCTCTTTTTCTAATAGTGGAAATCCTGGAATTAATACCTTGGTAGATGCCCTTGATGTTTTTGGGCTAGAGCTCAGTATTAAACCGATTAACTATGAACGGGCCGGATGATTACAAGTTTGCAGAATCCTAAAGTGAAGCAAGTCGTTCGGCTCCGCGAAAAGCGGGAGCGAGATAAGACGGAAACCTTTTTGATCGAAGGATACCGCGAGCTGACCCGCGCCGTAAAAGGGGGAGTCACCTTTGAGACTCTCTTTTATTCTCCAGACCATTTTCTAGGAACCAATGAGCAAGCGTTGATCCGTTCGATTATCGAAAAAAATGTGGAAGGGATTGAGGTCACGAAAGAGGTCTTTGAAAAGATCTCCTACCGGGATCGTCCCGATGGACTCCTTGCCATTGCAAAGCAACGCCACTTGGGCTTGGCAGATCTTCCCCTCAATCAAAAGCGTCCTCCTTTCTTCCTGATTGCCGAAGCGATTGAAAAACCTGGCAACCTTGGATCGATCCTCCGATCCTCTGATGCAGCAGGGGTTGATGCCCTTATTGTCTGTGATCGGTGCACCGATGTATTTAACCCCAATGTTGTTCGCGCAAGTGTGGGAACCCTTTTTACCGTCCCCGTTTTAGAAGTTTCAAGCAGCGCTGCGATTCAGTGGCTCAAAGAAAATAACATCACCATCGTCGCAACCAGCCCTGACGCCAAAGCCACCTTCACGCACGTTGACCTAACCGGTCCCGTTGCCATTGCCATGGGAACCGAACAACTTGGTCTCTCAAAAAAATGGATGGAAGCAGCCCAGCTCCAAGTGAGCATCCCCATGTGCGGTGTGGCTGACTCTCTAAATGTTGCCGCCGCTACCACCCTCCTCCTTTATGAAGTCCTCCGCCAACGCTCTTGAGATCCTCTTCGAGGATAACCATCTTCTTGCCGTCTGTAAACCTGCAGGGCTTCTGACCCAACCCACCGAAGCTTCCACTGACTCCCTTGAAGAAAGGGCAAAAACCTATCTCAAGAAAAAGTATCAAAAAAAAGGAAACGTCTTTCTTCATCCCATCCATCGCCTCGATAAACCTGTCAGTGGGATTGTTTTGTTTGCCCGGACCAGCAAAGCTCTTTCCCGTCTCAATGTCCAAATGCGAGAACGTACCCTGACTAAAATCTATACCGCCAAAGTTGAAGGGCACCTTAAACAAACATCAGGAGAGCTCCGCCACCACCTCACCCATGGCTCTCACCGTGCCCATGTTTCCCCATCCGGTAAAGAAGCGATCCTCTCCTACACAGTGAAAAAAACACTTGCCCACTCTACCCTTGTTGAAATCACCCTCCACACCGGACGTTACCATCAAATCCGCGCCCAGTTTGCCCATATCGGTCATCCTCTTCTTGGCGACACGAAATATGGCGCGTCGCAAAATGCAAGTCGCCTTGCCCTACATCACTCCAAGCTCATCCTGACCCATCCCATAACACAGGAGTCTCTCACCATTAAGAGCTCTCAGCAATTCTCTACAAGGAGATAGCGGACAGAGGGCCCTCTTCCTTGTCTTGTTAAAATCCCTTGATTAACGAGTTCTCCTAGGCGTCTTGTTGCTGTGTTACGAGAGATGTTCAAGTAGCGCATAACAGCCGCGATGGTAAGTTCGCCACGCTCTTGAGCTAATTTAATTAAAGCTTCATTGTCGCTATGTTTAGGATCTTTGACCTTTTCAAAGTAGAAAACAACCTTCACAAAATCTCCTTCCTCGTGAAACTCAGGCCTGCGAAGGTTGGCTTTTCTGAAACTGTCTAAGATGAGTTTGATTCCAGATCCCATCTTTTCGATCATCCCCAGTTTTCTTGCGATTCTTGCAATATTGGGATTTCGCAGAAAGGTTGTTCCATCTCCTAGATTGTTAATATCAACGAGGCCAGGAAAACTCCCCGGGCTAAAGATCTCGAGTCGGTTATCATACAGAGCCACCTTAACCGCTCCAGGAATAAAGTATTTCCGATGAATGAGCGCATTGATGATCGCCTCTCTTAAAGCTCCTCCAGGCAAAGTTGATTGTCCCACAAGCTTGATCCCCTGCAGTTTAAAATGTCTTGAAATCCAAGATTCAACAATCCTCAAACACACTTCGGCTTGTTCTAGAAGAGGTCCATCTATCTCTTGCGTTTGAATGATGTCCCTTCCCGAAGTTCCTTTGAATTGAGAGCATATGATCTTGGCTTCAGGAAGATATGCATCAGGAGTTTCACAAAAATGAAGTATTCCAGTAATTGTTGGGAAATAGGTTTCAGAATTTGCGTGAGATTGAGCGATAATCTTCTCTGCCATGAGACGTCTTTTTGACACCGTAGAAGGGAGGTAGCTTTTCAAAAGGTCATTTGAAAGAACCTTGATGGGTTGGTGCACCGTCTCTTCATCATAAAACATCCGCTTAGATTCTCTCATTAAGTCCTCAATATACTCTTCCGAGGCTCGTCTTGTGCTTGATCCAACTCTAAGATAAACCCCTTTCGGGATTCCCTCGTTCTTTTGAAAGCAAGGTTTCTTTTGACTTGGTGGAATATGGATCATGATCACAGATTCGTTTGTAAAAGCTCTTTCATAGATCTGTGCTAAGAGGGGAGGGCTTGTGGAATCAAATAAACTATTAGGGAATTCGTCAAAGACCCTTTTTCTAATCGCTTCATTCACCCCGATAATTGTTCTTGTTTCATCTTCAACGCCAATCACAATCGTTCCGCCAATTCCGTTTGCAAAGGCAATGCAGGTTTTAATCAGGGTATCGAACTTCGGCAAAGCTGATTTAACTTCTAAAGTTTTTGATTCTCTTTCCTCAAAAATCTCACTATTTCCCATAAATGCACCACGCTAACTTTAATTGCACCAATCAAACCAAATTATAGATCAATTGCACCAATTAAGTCAATAAATGCCACTGGGAATTTTAAGTAATTGATTTTAAACGCGAATTCGGGATTAGGTCCCTATGAGAACGCTTAGATTTTTGAGGAGATTTTTAGAAAAATCTGCGAAGTAGATAGCCGCAGAGCTATCTTCAAGCAGTCTTTCCTAAAAAGATTGCAAAAAGATGAGTGTTATCATGGAGGTCTAATCCCGAATTCGCGTTTTTCAGTGTCTAAAAATGTGTATGACTCTTTTGAACCTATCCTGAATTAAAGGATTTGTTTGATTCAGGATAGGTTCTTGCCCTCCATCATTCCAAGCTCATCCTGACCCATCCCACAATGCAAGAGTCCCTTACCCTCGCTTCAAAGCCCCATTCGCTTTAAAATAAAAAGTTTACACTATGATCCTTTGTTCACTTTTTCCTTGTTTCGAAACGCCCACTCCATCTAAACTGTTTCCAATTTATAAAAAAATTTACCCTTTAAGGAGAATCTTATGGCAACCCCTATCCAAGCCAAAAAATTAGAACAAGAAGACTACAATAACAATATAGAGATGCTTAGAAGAGCAACATCTAAGAGCCTTTCTAGTGACACCGAACAGGGTATTCAAGCGGCAGTCGGAGCTATTGAAAGTCACATTCAATATCTAAACGGTGAACTGCGAAAGGTTCAGGAAGGGGCTCCTGATGCAGACCAAGCTGAGCGTATCACTAAGCTTCAAGAGGGTTTAAATCAACTTAGAGAGCAAAAAGGCCAAGTTGAGCAAGAGCTTGCTGCGCTCAAAGAAAGCTCTGCTGAAAAGGAGGGTGTTCTGCGAGAAGAACTCGAAAAGGTAAGAGCTCAGCTTCCTACTGTGTCAACAGACGCAGCGCCTGTCGAAGAGGAAAATCCACTCCAAGCTCAAATACAAGAAAAAGAAGGACAGCTCGCTAAGATGCAAGAGGAGCATCAGATACAAATCGACACGCTTAAAAAGCAGCTGGATGAAGCAACGCCTAAACTTGACAGGTTAGAAGCAATAGAGCAAAAACTCACAGAGCGTATTGGGGAATTAGAAAAACTACTTGCTGCTGCAAAACTTAGGGAAGATAATGATGCGCATGGAGCGGAGCTGAAGCGAGTTAGCGAGCAGCTTGATGCGGCAAGAGTGGAGCATCAAGAAGCGCTGAAAGCACAAGAAAAACAGTTGAGAGAAGCGCGTCAACAAGAAGTGACTGACTTGACTGGGAAAGCAGAAACTGCAGAAAAGAAGCTTCAAGCAGAGATCGCTAAAGTCGCGGATCTTGAAGCGAAGCTTGCCGTGAACGCAAAAGTCGCGGGAATGACTCCTCAGCAGATGAGAGACCGCCAGAAAGAACTGGGTACACCTGAGAAAGGTTCGATTGAGGCGTATGAGTTAGGGCTGATCAACACTCAGCTCGAAAGAATTGACGAGGCAGTGGGCGCAAAAGCAAAAGAGATGAGCGAAGCAGCAGCAAAGCTCGAAGCACAAGTTCAAAAAGCCGAACTAGAAGAAGCAGCGAAAGAAGTTCTGGAGCAAGTTTTCTTTGCGCCAATTGACGAGCGGCTAAAGCAAGTACAACAACAGCTTAAAGAAACGGGAGAGGCTATTACCGCCTTAGGTGAAAAATCAGAGGAAAACAAAGCTCAGCTTGATTCGTTGAGAGCAAAACAGGTAGACTTGGAGGGGCAATGGACATGGTTAGTTGGGCTCCAGAAAAAAGCTAAAGAGATTAAAGTAGAGAGTACAACTAATGAAGCATTCATTATCAAAAGCCTCAGTAGTTTCTTGCCGGAAGATGTTACTGTTCATGAGCACTCTACCTATATCTTCAGGGCTGTTCAGGCTATTGTTGATATCCAAGCAAAGCTTAAGGAAAATTACGACCTTAAACGGTGTGGTTATCAAGGAATTAATAAATTATTGCATGAGATTGTCGGGTTGAAGGAAGAGTATGATAATCTTCTCCGTAATGCAGTGGAGGCAGCTGGTGTTCAGGGGGAGGATATCGATGAAAAAAGAAGGAACTTAGTGACGGAGATAGAGAAGCTTAAAGTGTGGGCTGATCGCAGCAAGGAGATCTACAAGCAAATTGGCTCTTCTGGGGACGAACAAAGTGTTGTAGCAGCCTTTGAAGCCTTCAAAAATGAGATGTTTATTATGTGGCTGTCACTTGTGGAATTTGCAACACCAAGACCGTTTGCTGAAGCGTTGGTCGCTAGGCAAGCAGAAAGAGAGGCGGCGCGAAGAGAGTTGGAGGCTCTTCCAAAAGATGGCCAGGAGGGATATGATGCTCAACGAACAGGAGTCACTACTTCGAGACTTGACTTTTTGACAGAGTGGACTCGATTTTTAGAGGGTTATACTGGAGAGAAGACCACGGAAGGAGAGGCAGTTCTTGCCCATCAGCGGGACCTTTTAGCAGCTGCTCAAGCGCAGGTTGAAAGACTTCCGAGGGAAGGTGTGGATGGGTATGATGCTGATCGAACTGCACGAGCTCAGCAGGTAGTGCGCTCCCACGCGGAAAGAGTCCGTCTTCTTGAAGTGTTAACGCAAGGATTTGCAACAGAAAAAGCAAAGCTCGAGTGGGAAAAAGGGATCGTCGGTTCCTTCTACCGGTTATTCTGGAACTCTCTTGCCATGCTTTGGAGCATCTCTCGCTTTGCTTACGATGGATGGTTAACGGCTGGAAGCCTTCTGTACCCAAAGCCTAAGACGAATCGGTAAGGATTTTGTGATCTCTTTTAGAGCACGCGGCTCTGCGTGCTCTAGATTTTTTTTCTTGAGTATGTTAATCTCGCTTCAAATGAATCAATCCTCTATGGGAGGACAAACGAAATGCAGTCAGTTCTTCACCCCCAAGGCGCTCGTTAGAGCACCTTTTCCCTTCAGAAAATTTAGGAATCGAAAAGGCAGTTAAAGAATGAAACCTTGGTTAAAGATATTAGTGGGGCTCGTTTTAGGGATTATTACGGGGCTGATTTTATTCCATCAGGTCGAGATGCAGTCGGCGCTTGGGAGGACATGTACAGAGTTTCTAACGCTCGTTGGAAAAGCTTTTATCGATCTTTTGAAGATGCTTGTTGGGCTGATCGTCTTTTCTTCTTTGGTGGTGGGAATGTGCCACATCAGCGACCCGAAAAAGATGGGGCGGATTGGACTAACGACAATTATATTTTATGTGGTGACAACGCTCATTGCGATTGGAATTGGACTCGTCATCGTCTTCTTAATCAATCCTGGGCTGGGGATGAACCGGCCGATCCCTCCTGGACATGGGAGTGGAAGTGGGCAGAGCCTCATCGATTTCTTATTCTCGATTGTCCCATCCAATCCCTTTGCGTCGTTTTCAGAGGGGAATATTTTACAGATCATTGTCTTCGGTGTCTTCTTCGCCATTGCGATTAACTTAACAGGCGAGAAAGGGAAGATTGTTCTGAAATATATCGAGTCGCTGAGTGAGATCATGGCAAAGCTCACCGGAGTGGTGATGAAATTTGCTCCTTATGGGGTGTTTGCCCTCATGGCAACGGCTGTCGGAGAGATCGGATCGAAATTTTGGCTCCTATTTTCCGCCGTTGGGTGTATTTTTATCGCCGCAGTGATTCAGATTGTAGTGATCTTTACCGTCGCTTTGAAATACATGGCAGGGGTGGGAATTGCTCCCTTCTTTAAAGGGATGAAAGATGCGATTGTTGTTGCCTTCACCACCAGTAGTAGCTCTGCGACCCTTCCTGTTTCACTGGAGTGCGCGCGGGATCATTTAGGGCTTTCCTCAGACATTTCAGGGTTTGTCCTTTCCCTCGGATCGACGATCAACATGAATGGAACGGCGATTGGACAGGCCGTTCTCGCGATTTTTATCGCACAAGCTTACGGAATTGAGGTTGGATTTACCTCAATTATTATTTTGATGTTTACAACCCTTGTTTCTGCGATTGGAACAGCGGGGATTCCAGGAAGTGGACTTGTCATGCTCTCCATTGTCTTGAGTGCCATGGGTCTTCCCTTGGAGGGGATTGGTCTCGTCGCTGGAATTGACCGTCTAAGAGACATGATCGCAACCGTTGTAAACATTTTAGGAGATGCTGTGGCAGCAGTTTATGTTGCCAAGAAAGAAAATCAAATTGACTTGACCAAGTACCACAAGGTAACATGGATAGAGTAACTTTTTTTACTAGAGGAACGTTAAATTTCCTCAAAACTTCATAGGATTTTGTATATGAAACTTTTTGTCGCCAATATTTCAAGAGAAACATCAGAAGATGAGCTTAATGAACTTTTTTCAGCCTGTGGCGAGGTGAAGAGCCTAAAAATTATTAAAGATAGAGATACTGGGCAGTCTCGAGGATTTGGCTTCGTTGAAATGGTAGATCGTGATGGAGGCCAAAAAGCCATCGCAGATCTTCATGAGAAAGAGGTCCATGGTCGTAAGCTTGCTGTTGCGGAAGCAAAAGAGCAAGAGCGCCGTAGTGGTCCTCGTGGTGGTGGCGGCGGACGTCGCTTCTAAATGAATTCATTAGTGCAGCCTCTGTGCTGCACTAGTGGTCAGTCTACAGAATTTATTGCTGAAATTTGAGCGCGATTTGCGGCCTCAAAACCGATCATGTTGTCCATGAGACAAGAGGAGGTTTTTGGAGTGCAAAGAGTGCCAAAAGATGGGTGAATAGCAGTTTGTAGACTGGCGAATAGTGTCTAGTCCCAAAAATCCTTACCAAAAAATTTGAGGCAATTTGTGCAAAGCGCCATCATTCAATCTGTAAAGGACGGAGTCAGAGCGATCGAAAGTTTAGCATCTGGCGACGGATTAAAATTTATCGAAAGTGTTGCCTGGGCTATCGTCGACTGCTACAAGAGCGGGGGAAAGCTCATCATCGCAGGAAACGGAGGAAGCCTCTGTGATGCGATGCACTTTGCCGAAGAACTCACTGGCTACTTCCGAAAAAAACGTCCTGCCCTTCCGGCATTAGCGCTGGCTGATCCTGGTCATCTCACTTGTGTTGGGAATGATGCTGGGTTTAATGAAGTCTTTTCCCGCGGAGTTGAAGCGCATGGGAAGAAGGGAGACATTTTCATTGCGTTAACGACCAGTGGAAATTCTAAAAACCTAGTCAAAGCTGTCGATGTTGCCAAAGAAAGGGGACTTCAAGTGGTCACCTTCTTAGGCAAAGAGGGAGGAGCGCTGAAAGGGAGAGGAGACTACGAGTGGATTGTCTCTGGCTTTAAATATTCGGACCGCATTCAAGAAGCTCACATGGCAGCGATCCATATTATTATCGAAATGGTCGAGCAGGAACTTTTCACCCCAACAGAAGAGATGGAAGTCGAAATGGTTGAGGCGAAAGGATGATGACCGCCCAAGGCTATATTGTCGATGTCATTGAAGGACGGCGGAAGGGACCCCTGTTAAAGGGCGCTCTTCGTGCGGCAAGTGGCCTTTTCGAGATGGGGGTAAAGCTTCGCAACCTCGCTTTTGATCGCCATTGGTTCAAAGTCAAGCAGATTGACATCCCCGTGATCAGTATCGGAAATATCATTGCGGGAGGAACGGGGAAAACAGCGTTTATCCAACGTCTTGCAAGAGATCTTCGAAGCAGTGGAAAAGTGTCAATTTTGACGAGAGGATACCGCTCTGAAATTGAAAAAGTGGGGGGGAGTCTCCACCTCATCGAACAATCAAGAATTACTCCCGAAGTCTGTGGCGATGAGGCCTATCTTTTATTCAAATCCCTCCCTGATGCAGTTCTGTTTGTAGGGAAGGATCGGGTTCTCAACGCAGAACGAGCCGTTTACCACGAAGCAGATGTTATTCTACTAGATGATGGGATGCAGTACCGCTCTCTCCATCGAGATTTTGAGGTGGTGATGCTTCACGCGGATGATTTATATGGAAAAGGATTTTATCTTCCACGCGGCTATCTCCGTGATTCTCCAAAACGATTGCAAGAAGCAGATGCCCTTGTTATCAACCATGTTCATGATCTGAATCATTTCCATGCAGCGGAAAAAGAAATCCGCAAATGGAGTCAAGCGCCTGTGATTGGAACGCGGATGGTTCCTGGGGGTGTTGAACTTTCAACAGGGGAATGTTTACGCGATCTCAAAGATCGAAAAATTGGGGTCTTTTGTGGACTGGGTAAACCGGAGTCGTTTTTTAGCACCCTTTCAGAAGTGGGAGGAGAGATACGAGAAAAATGGATCCTTCCTGATCATATTGGACCAACAGAAGCGGAGCTTGCTCACTTCGCTGAAAAATGTATCGAACGGGGATGTGATATTCTGGTCTGTTCTGAAAAAGATTGGGTCAAGCTTCCTCCTCATGGGGATCTTCCCCTTCGCATTGGAAAGCTCACCGCAGAGCTCCAAGTTGTGACAGGGAAAGAGGCCTATCAAGATCTGCTTGGAGCGATACAAAAAAGGATGAAACATGAAACCATGGATTAAGATCATTGTTGGTCTCGTCCTAGGGATCATTGCAGGCCTTGTTCTCGGAAAGCGGGAGCTTGTCATTTTCGATTATTCGATCTCGAATTTTTTACATGAAATCGTCGATCGATTTGGAAATGCCTTTATCGATCTTCTGAAGATGCTCGTTGGGCTCATCGTTTTTTCTTCCCTTGTTGTTGGAATGTGCCATATTAGTGATCCGAAAAAACTGGGGCGGATTGGGATTCGAACGGTCCTTTTTTATGCAGGGACAACCATTGTTGCCATTGGATTTGGCCTCATGATGGCCTTTATTTTTAAGCCAGGATTAGGACTGAATCGCCCAATTCCTGCAGATTTTTTAAATACGAAACAAACGATTGGACTCATTGACTTCCTCTTCAGCGTTGTCCCTTCGAATCCATTTGCAGCCTTTGCAGAAGGAAATGTCCTCCAGATCATTGTTTTTTCCATCTTTTTCGCCTTTGCGATTAATTTAGCGGGAAAAGCAGGGAAACCTGTTCTTGAAGTGTTAGAGTCGGTCAGTGAAGTGATGTATTCCCTCACCCACTTTATCATGAAGCTCGCTCCCTATGGGGTGTTTGCTTTGATTGCAACGGCGGTCAGTACAGTTGGGATTGATCTTGTTAAACTCCTCGTAAAGTTTCTGATCTGTAATTACATCGCCTGTGCCATTCAGATTTTTGTCGTTTTTTCCTTAGCCCTTCGCTACATGGCAAAAGTCAAAGTCCTTCCCTTCTTTAAGGGGATGAAAGATGCGATTGCATTAGCGTTTACGACAAGTAGCAGTTCTGCCACTCTTCCCGTGTCCTTAGATTGTGCGCGGAAGCATTTAGGGATTTCGAGTGACATTTCAGGATTTGTCCTCTCTCTCGGTTCGACAATCAACATGAATGGAGCGGCGATTGGACAAGCGATTTCTGCCATTTTCATCGCGCAGGCGTATGGAATTGAAGTGACCGCTGTCAAAGTGGTGATCTTGATCGTGGTTTCTCTTGTCTCAGCAATCGGTGCGGCAGGGATTCCAGGGACAGGGATCGTAATGCTTTCTGTTGTCCTCAATGCGATGGGGCTCCCCCTAGAGGGAATTGCCCTCGTGGCCGGTGTTGACAGAATCCGTGAAATGGTCTCTTCTGTTGTGAATATCTTAGGAGATGCAGTCGCTGCCGTCTTCATTGCAAAAACTGAAAATCAAATCGATGAAAAACGGTACCATGCCGTGACGTGGTTGGAGTAACAGAATATGTCTGACGAAATAGAAATCAAACTTCCCAAGCTCGGCGAAAGTATTGTAAGCGCTACCGTTGTGCAGTGGTTTAAAAAAGTAGGGGATAGTGTTAAACTGGATGAACCTCTTTTGGAAGTATCGACGGACAAAGTCAATAGCGAAATCCCTTCTCCCGTTGCAGGGAAAATCACAAAGATTGTAGCCGATCCCGACCAAGAACTCGATGTGGGGGCCGCCCTTGCCTATATTTCAACCGATGCTTCAGCACCAATTGCTGATGAGCCTAAAAATATCCTAGAAGAAAAGGGAGAGAGCTCTCCTTCTTGCTCGAAAAAAGGGTTTTATACCCCTGTTGTGATGAAGATTGCCCAAGAAAAAGGGGTCGATTTGTCAGAGCTCGAGAACATTCCTGCGACCGGCGCTGGTGGTAGACTCTCCAAGCGTGATCTCGAAAAGTATCTCGAGACCCGAAAGCAAGCTCCGTTTCAAGGAGATGTTGAGCGGGTGAAGATGACAACGATGCGGAAGATGATCGCCGACGCAATGGTCGATTCCTTCTTTACAGCACCGCATGCAACCCTGGTTAACGAAGTCGATGTCACCAAACTTATGAAACATCTCAAAGGGACCAAAGAGAGTTTTATAAAAGAAAATGGTTTTAAGATGACCATTACGAGCCACATCGCAAAAGCGATTGGCGTTGCAGCTAAAAAATATCCCATGATCAACGCCTCCCTTGAGAAAGATACAATCCTTCTCAAAAAAAATGTCAATCTTGGGATCGCTGTCAATGTGGAGCAGGGGATCCTTGTCCCTGTCATCGCAAACTGCGATGCTCTTTCCCTAAAAGAGATCGCCCGAGAAGTTGCGGCCCTTTCCGACAAAGCCCGCACTGGAAGTCTCCAACCCGACCAGGTCAAAGAGGGGACGATCACCATGACCAACTTCGGGATGTCAGGGACCCTTATCGGAACCCCCATCATCCGCCAGCCTGAGGTGGCGATCCTCGGCGTGGGGGCCATTGTCAAAAAAGTTGTTGTCTTAGACGATGACACCATGGCCATCCGCTCCATCATGCACCTCTCCCTCTCTTTCGACCACCGAGTCGTTGATGGGATGTATGGGTGCGAGTTCCTTGCTGAGGTCAAAAAACAGCTCGAAATTTAGTTCCCCAATCTGCTATTCTTGCCCTCAAATAAAAAACCTTATCCAGGGGGAAGAAATGTCAGAAATTATTTTAAATGAAGCAACAGATACTACGCCAGTTGGGGCGACCCTTGAGGGACAACCCATCGGCACATGGCTTGATGGACAGCGTGAAGTGGCTATCCAAAAGGGGCTGGACGCATTAGAGGGAAATAAAAATTCAAACGGGAGAGGAGATCATTTATCGGGTCTACTTTGTCTTCAACTCGGAGCCTTTTCCGCAGAAGAAGTCGCTCAAGCTCAAACCCTGAAAACAGCCCTAGTTGAGCAAATGGATCAACGTTTGATGGCCGAGACAAACCCCAAAGTCAAGGCCTTTTTAGACCTATGGGTCACAAGGAATTCAGAAGAGATCGATTCTCTCCTAGCGCGAAAAGTTCAACTGACAACTCTAACAGAAATCTCTCTTTTGAAAGAGGCTCTTTCACAAACGACCGATCTTCGCAGCCGCCATGTGATCTATCAAGAGCTCTTTCAGCGTCAAATAAGATCGGGTGCTGTTACTGTACAGAGTATCAGACAAACATTTGATGTGATGGTAGAGAATGCAAATAAATTGCGCACTCAAGAATTGAGCCTATTCATTCAAGCTGTTCTGGAAGAAAAAGAACCTCCAAAAATGACTCAACCCTTGCTTGAGATTTATCAACTTGTTGGGAAAATGGGAAAATCTCTTCCTGTTGATCCCTTATTAGAAAGGGAAGGAGCTTTTGTAGAAGAGCTCATCGGGATGGAGAAAACGTGTTTAGGACCCTTTTTAGGGTTAAAAGATCTTGCTCAAGGGGATAAACTGCGAGAAAAACTGGTGGAAGCTGGAAAAGGTTTAAAAGCGACTCTTCCCCCCTATCAAGGGGAATTTGATCGTCGTTACTACGCTGGGCTCCTTGTTCTACTAACGCTTCATCATACTGGCGGGATTTCGGAGGAGCAAAACATCAGAATGGCTCCAAAGTTTTACTCCCACCAGGCAAGAAGTACTGCTGATCATGTGATGATTCTTCGTGGACTTGCTGATGCAGCATTGTTCCTAGCTAAAGAGAAGCCTGAAGAGGGAGAAAAACTCCTCCAGAGGATCAAGACAAGCTTTATCGATCAGTATATTTATCTAAGATGGGTTTTTAATACTGAGGAGGATATACTCCTTCGCGCATACGCCCTTCTTGAGTTAGGTCAAGTGGCCCATCGTTGTGGATACCCTTCTAAGCATTCTTTTGCCGAAGAAGCTGATACCCTCGTTAGAAGAAATGGATTTCGTTCTGAAGCTGATGACCTGAGAAAGCAATTCGGCTACAAGTATACCACAAAGACGTGGTTTAACCTTTAGGAGAAGAGAAACCCGGGGTTCCATCAAAAGAGTAGAGATTCTCCACTTTGATGATGTCATACCCCTTTTGGGTCAGCTCTGCTAAGAGCCCGACAATTTCTTCTTGTGTGCAGGGTCCTTTTTCGAAAGAAAAACGGACCCGCCACTGATCAATACAAAACGTTTCTGCCATTCCGTCTGGGTAGACGCGAGCTCCCCGATTAGAAATCATCGTCACTTTCGAATCGATAAACGACTCTCCCGTAACTTTTTTCACAAAAGGATCTAATCCCTCATGCGAATAAAGGTAGACATCGACGCCGACAAGTTCTCGCTTCGTTTCAATCGATTTCCGGACAAATGGTTTTTTTTCCACCGTCTTGTTCTCATATGAGACCGCTTTAAGAGTCTTTGGTGTTTGTCCTAAGCGTTCAATCACCGCCTCAGCAAACTCCTGGGTTCCAACCTTCTTCTTGCTAACCCCCTCTTTAAAAATATCGTAGGTGTGGATCCCATCTTCCAAGGTTTTGAGCCACCCATTATGAATTGCTGTCGCGCAAGAGCTTTGCTCAATGTGAATGAGCATGAGAACCGATGCGAGGATCAAAGCAGAAGGGTTGGCCATATTTTGCCCTGCGCGTCTGGGCGCCGATCCATGGATCGCCTCGAACATCGCCCCATGGTCCCCAATGTTTGCTGATCCGACAAGGCCGACCGACCCCGCAATTTGCGCTCCCACATCGGAGAGGATATCGCCATAGAGGTTCGGCATCACCACCACATCAAACACTTCAGGAGTATCGGCTAGTTTCGCTGCCCCGATATCGACAATCCAATGATCACTCTCAATGCTAGGGTATTCCTTGGAAACGCGGTCAAAAACCTGGTGGAACAAGCCATCAGAGAGTTTCATGATGTTATCTTTGACAAAGCACGTGACCTTTTTTCTCCCATTATTAACGGCATATTCAAAAGCGTAGCGGATGATTTTTTCAGAGCCCGGCTCAGAGATCAGTTTGATCGACTCGCAGACCTCCGGAGATTGGCGGTATTCGATCCCTGAGTAGAGATCCTCCTCATTCTCGCGGACAATCACCACATCCATTTCAGGGTGCTTTGTTGCGACAAACGGGGGATAAGCAACGCAAGGGCGGACATTTGCATAGAGGCCAAGGGTGGTTCGAATTGTTACATTGAGACTCTTAAAGCCTCCTCCCTGGGGGGTCGTGATCGGCGCTTTCAAAAAAGCTTTCGTATTCCGAATGGTTTCCCAAGTCGCATCTTCAATCCCCGTGGGATGCCCCTTTAGATAGACCTTTTCCCCGATATCCACCTCATGAATCTCAAGCGCTGCCCCTGCAGCCTCCAAAATTTTTAAGGTCGCTTCCATGATTTCTGGGCCGATTCCATCGCCGCGGGCAACTGTAATGGGGACTTTTTTACTCACTTAGGGACTCCTCACTTGCGTACATATCTTTACCATTATATCATTTGACTTAAGTTATCAAATCAAACAACGCATTATGCTAAAAGATCTCTTTGAAGAGTACCAGCGAAATCTGAATTTTTTCTTTGATCAAGTCGAAGCGGAAAAAGCGGAAAAAATATTTGACCTTTTCCTCAGCTGCACCGGAACCCTCATTTTTACAGGGGTCGGTAAGTCGGGGATCATCGCAGAAAAACTAGCGATGACCATGATCTCCACAGGGACAAAAGCCCTTTACCTCCCCCCCATGAACGCCCTCCATGGCGACATCGGGATCGTTACCGAAAACGATGTTCTTATCTGCATCAGCAAAAGTGGTCAAAGCGAAGAACTCCTTAGCCTGGTCCCTTTCGCGCAGAAAAAAGGGGCGAAAACGGTTGCTTGGGTTTCCAACCCCCATTCGAGACTCCTTTCTGCTTGCGATCTTGGCATCAGCCTTCCATTGAACAAAGAACTTTGCCCCTTTGACTTAGCTCCGACAACCTCCACCGCAATACAGCTTATTTTTGGTGATGTCCTTTCTGTTGCCCTTATGAAAGCCAAAAAGTTTAGCCTCGATGACTACGCTCTCAATCACCCCGCAGGAGCCATTGGAAAAAAAATCACCATGACAGTCGAGGATCTTATGCTCGAAGGAGAAGGACTTCCTATTTGCAAACCAACCGATCGTTTACGGGATGCCATTGTGACCCTGACCAATAAAAGATGTGGGTGTCTTCTGGTGGTTGAAGAAACAGGCCGCCTCCTTGGGATCTTTACCGATGGTGACTTAAGGCGTTCCCTTCAGAAAGATCCCGCCATGATGCTCGAAAAAACGATGGAAGAGCTCATGACCCCTTCCTGCATTGCAACCGAAAAAGGGAAAAAAGCACTGGAAGCATTGAAGTTGATGCAAAAAGACCCGAAAAAGTGGGTTAATGTGATGCCTGTCACGGATCAAGATCGATTAGTCGGTCTCATTCGGATGCACGATCTCGTCCAAGCTGGCATCGTATAAAAAATTAGGCAAAAAGAGGGGAACCCCTCCCTTTCTTTCGATCCAAAGGCCATATCGTACCTTCCCTTCATGGCACCGAATCTTTGTGATCTCTCGATAAGAAACCGTTGCGCTGTTTCCCTTGTTCGAAATAAAGGTGAACGCCTCCTTATCGAAGATGATTTGGTGAGGGTGCGTTTCAAGCTTGGTCAGATTGCGGTAGGGGATCATCCCAAAAGTCACCAAGAAAATTCCCAAAGCAAAAGAGGGAAGTCCCCAAGTCGAAAGGATCTCGACTTTCGTAAACAGTCCCATCCCAAGCAAAAGAAGAGCTCCCATAGAAGAAAGGACGATAGCCCGCTTCAAAAGACGACGTTTAACCTCTCCCTTCACCATAGAAAACTGCTTCATCAACCACCAAAACTTGAGTTTAAACTGAGTAACCGTTAGTCTACCGATAATGGATACCGATATTTTTACACTCTCACATAACTTTCTGATCGCCGTTTTTTGCATCGGCTACATTGCTATCATCCTTGAATTTTTGATTCACGTCAATAAGACGGCGGTAGGCCTTTTCATGGCAGTCGTCTGTTGGCTTATTTATTTTGTGGGAGATCCTCAACCGGTCCATACCAGTTTGGCGTTTCTCAATAGCCACTTAAGTGACGTTTCCCAAATCCTCTTCTTTCTCCTAGGTGCCATGACAATGGTAGAGCTCATTGATTCCCATAAAGGATTCAATACCTTTATCCATCATTTGCATACTAAATCGAAGAAGAAGATGCTTTGGATCACCTGTTTTATCGCCTTCTTCCTTTCTGCCGTCCTTGACAACTTGACCACGACAATCCTAATGATTTCGATTCTACGGAAACTCATTCCCCATAAAAGTGAGCGATTTATCTACTCCTGCATGATCATTGTGGCAGCTAATGCTGGGGGAGCCTGGACTCCGATTGGCGATGTGACCACTACAATGCTCTGGATTGGTGGTCAAATCTCCACGCTATCAGTCATAAAAGAGCTCTTTATCCCAAGCTTAGTTTCGCTGCTCTTTCCCTTAATAGTATTTACGTTTTCTCTCAAAGGGAATTTCCCTAAATCAGAGGTTGATTTTAGAGATGAGCCCTTAGAGCCTGGAGCCAAACCCGTCTTCTTTGTTGGAATCCTCCTCTTCCTTTTTGTCCCCGTTTTCAAAGCAGTGACAGGACTCCCTCCCTTTATGGGGATGCTCATTTCACTTGCAATCATGTGGCTCATTACCGACATCATGCACCACCGCCATGAACAACGCCATCACCTTCGCGTTCCCCACATTCTTACAAAGATCGATGTCTCGAGCATCCTCTTCTTCCTTGGAATTCTCTTAAGTGTTAACGCTCTTGAATCAACAGGGATCTTAGAAGGTGCTGCTGAGTGGCTCAACAGCCATATTGGGAATGAGGCAATCATCGCCTCGACCATCGGTGTCGTTTCTGCCGTAATCGATAACGTTCCCCTTGTCGCTGCAACCATGGGAATGTATGACCTTCAAACCGTCCCCACCGACTCTCCCCTTTGGCTGATGATTGCCTACGCTGCCGGTACCGGTGGGAGTATTCTTGTGATGGGCTCCTCTGCAGGGGTGGCCCTTATGGGACTCGAAAAAGTCGACTTTTTCTCCTATTTCAAGAAGATCTCCCTCCCCGTTTTTATCGGGTACGTTCTCGGGATGCTCGCCTACGTCTACCTCGTCTAAAGAAGATCTTTGAGTATTAGCTCAAGAATCTCCCTAGGATTTTCAATATACAGGTCTACGAGATAGATATCGTACATACAAGGAAGAGGAAATGCATCAATGGATTCCCAACCTTTCTTTTTAGGGATCCAAAGAAGGCGTTGGCGATAGCGAACAAAATAGTCAGGCGCCTCAACTTTGTTTAGATTCACATAGACATCATAGGGATGATAAGGTTTGTCATATTCCATAAGTTTTACTCCCCTTGAAAGAAGAACCGAAGTAAAAGGGCAGTATTTTCGTGAATGGAAATACTTTGCATGCAGGGGCCAAATAATCATCACCTTCGAATCATTATGGAGAAACATAGTATTTGTCAGAGCAGCACCGTGGGTTGAAATGTAATATTCACAAGAACGGATGAGTTTAATCTGTTCTTCAGGAGAGAGCGTTTCCAAATCAACATCTATGACCTCAAACCCTTGGTCGCTAAAAACTTTTGCAACAGCTGAGCGGTTAATCAGGCGACGGTTTCGGTTGGGTCCCTTATTTATGAGATAGACACGATTAGGAACCATTGCAATCGAATCGAGGCCTAGCTTTTCTAATGCGTAATCGACAAACTCATTGGTCGGTGTGTTTTCTGGGATTCCTTGCGGAATAATCACATTCCTTTGAAATCCAAAAGAGCGAAGCATTTCCCTTTGATTTGGCCAAGATGGAAGAGGAATACCATAACGGAAGGGCTCGATCTCCTCAAAAGAATAGGAAGGAGAGCGATGAGTCAGAGGGAGAAGTTTGGCATGAGGGAAGAGCCTTTGGAAAAAACTAGAGATTCTTTGGCAATGGGAACTTGAATGATCCCAATCATTTGTAAAAATACAAACAGTGACAGGGTGTTCAAGCAAGTCTCGTTCTTTTAGGCAAACATAGATCGGAACAAAGGTGTCTTGGACAGCATGTCCCCAGGCATAACCAAAATGCGGACTTTCAATATAGAAGGCCCTCCCATGTACAGGTGTTGAATCCTCTAGGGATCTCTTTGGATTCAGATGATCCCGGCTCTCAAGAGTCCCATTGTTAAAGATGCCTGGCGTAGCAAAAAGAGAGAAGGAAGAAAAGAGGGCTAGAACAGTTGATAATTTTTGATAGATCATATTGTATCCTTTGTATTTTTTGGGTGAGTGTAAGAAAAGATTTCATTTGATTCAAGGAGCTTGGTTACCCAATATCAGCTTAGAGGGCGCAGTCAAAAAAGTAAAAAACGACCAAGACTTTTATTTAATGAAGAAAAAGAGACCCCCGCGAACCGTTCTCAGAAAGATGTTTCAACAAGATTTTCCATAGAGGAAAAATAAAAAAAACAAAAAAAAACACAAAATCGATTGCGTAAAAATTACCCCTGTTGTATGTT
This sequence comes from Chlamydiales bacterium, assembly GCA_024233515.1. Lineage (GTDB taxonomy): Bacteria > Chlamydiota > Chlamydiia > Chlamydiales > Simkaniaceae > Neptunichlamydia. Next base: position 131,920 of record JACKPO010000001.1, on the reverse strand, counting down.
CTTGTATTCTTTCTTAAGCCAACAAGGCACAAGAAACGAAACCGAAAGCCAAAGAGCTTTCAAGTGTTATTTTGACAGCGAAACTGAAGTGACAAAGCTTAAGGTTTGAGCGTGTTGAATTTTAAATTCAATATGCCCCTATCAAACTTTAAAAACTTGAACACATGATAATCATAGTATTCAAGAATCAATCTAGCTTCGGCTAGATTAAAAAGATTAAATTTTCAACGAGAATTTGATCCTGGTTCAGATTGAATGCTGACGGCGTGGATGAGGCATGCAAGTCGAACGAAGTAGCTTGCTACTTAGTGGCGAAAGGGTTAGTAATACATGAGTAACGTACCTTCTTCCTGGGGATAACGGTTGGAAACGACCGCTAATACCGAATGAGGAGATCCGAGGTAGCTCGGCATCTTCAAAGTAGGGGACCCCTCGGGGCCTTACGGAGGAAGAGCGGCTCATGAGATATCAGCTTGTTGGTGTGGTAAAGGCGCACCAAGGCTAAGACGTCTAGGCGGACTGAGAGGTTGACCGCCAACACTGGGACTGAGACACTGCCCAGACTCCTACGGGAGGCTGCAGTCGAGAATCATTCGCAATGGGCGAAAGCCTGACGATGCGACGCCGTGTGGACGATGAAGGCCTTCGGGTTGTAAAGTCCTTTCGCCAGGGAACAAGAGAGAGTAACTAATAATTGCTCGATTTGAGCGTACCTGGTAAAGAAGCACCGGCTAACTCCGTGCCAGCAGCTGCGGTAATACGGAGGGTGCAAGCATTAATCGGATTTATTGGGTGTAAAGAGCGTGTAGGCGGATAAGTAAGTCAGATGTGAAATTTCGAAGCTCAACTTCGAAGCTGCATTTGAAACTACTTATCTTGAGGGTAGACGGAGAAAACGGAATTCCAAGTGTAGCGGTGAAATGCGTAGATATTTGGAAGAACACCGGTGGCGAAAGCGGTTTTCTAGTTTATTCCTGACGCTGAGATGCGAGAGCAAGGGGAGCAAACAGGATTAGATACCCTGGTAGTCCTTGCCGTAAACGATGCATACTTGGTGTAGTTGGACTCAACCCCGACTGTGCCGTAGCTAACGCGTTAAGTATGCCACCTGGGGAGTACGCCCGCAAGGGTGAAACTCAAAAGAATTGACGGGGGCCCGCACAAGCAGTGGAGCATGTGGTTTAATTCGATGCAACGCGAAGAACCTTACCCAGGCTTGACATATAGAGGACCGCTCTAGAGATAGAGTTTCCCGCAAGGGCCTTTATACAGGTGCTGCATGGCTGTCGTCAGCTCGTGCCGTGAGGTGTTGGGTTAAGTCCCGCAACGAGCGCAACCCTTGTCGTTAGTTACCAACACGTAATGGTGGGGACTCTAACGAGACTGCCTAGGTTAACTAGGAGGAAGGTGAGGATGACGTCAAGTCCGCATGGCCTTTATGTCTGGGGCTACACACGTGCTACAATGGTCGGTACAGAAGGCAGCAAAGCCGAAAGGTGAAGCAAATCCCTAAAACCGATCCCAGTTCGGATAGAAGTCTGCAACTCGACTTCTTGAAGTTGGAATTGCTAGTAATGACGTGTCAGCAATAACGTCGTGAATACGTTCCCGGGCCTTGTACACACCGCCCGTCACATCATGGAAGTTGGTTTTACCCGAAGTCGCTGACTCAACCGCAAGGAGAGAGGCGCCGAAGGTGAGGCTGATGACTGGGATGAAGTCGTAACAAGGTAGCCGTACCGGAAGGTGCGGCTGGATCACCTCCTTTATGGACGAAGATAGTATTATCCTTGAGATATTACGAATCTACGGTTGGGCAAACCTTAAGAGAGTTTGTCTGTGATTTTTCGGGCTTGTTGGAAAACAAGTTCAAAAAATCGCAGATAAGCTCGCAACTTTGTCGCTTCGCTTTCGCTGTTAAATAACATGCTATCTTGACAGAAGATAAGACTAATCAAGTAAATCAAGAGTGCTTTTAGCACTTTTGAATTGCGAAAAGCTGATTAAAATTAGCTCATATGTGCAACTAGGTTGCATATGTGAGCACAAAAGCGTGTAACATTCGATAACCTATCGAATGTACTACAAATAAGCTGATTTTAAACAGCGCTTGAGAACTGGGTATTCAATCGCAGTTTTTTCGTGAACTTGTTCACGGGAAGACAGTCGATTGAGTATCCAAGTATACTAACCATTTTTTTGGTAGTGATACTTATATATCTCTTAAGGAAACTTAAGAAATAGCAAAACTTATTAGATCAAGCTAATAAGGGCTGTTGGTGGATGCCTTGGCATCGAGAGGCGATGAAGGACGCGCATACCTGCGATAAGCTCTGGCGAGCTGGAAAGAAGCATTGAGCCAGAGATTTCCGAATGGGGGAACCCAGTGGAGATAATACTCCATTATTCCTAACTGAATACATAGGTTGGGAAGGCAAACCTGCTGAATTGAGACATCTAAGTAGGCAGAGGAAGAGAAATCAAACGAGATTCCCGTAGTAGCGGCGAGCGAAGTGGGAATAGCCCAAACCGAGAATTTATTCTCGGGGTTGTAGGGCCGACCGATATGGACGACGAAACTTAACAGAACTGCATGGAAAGGCAGGGGATACAGGGTGAAACCCCCGTATGTGAAAAGTTTAGTTCTCCTAGGACGGTTCCTGAGTAGGTCCGGACACGTGAAACCCGGTCTGAATCTGGGGAGACCACTCTCCAAGGCTAAATACTACTCGATGACCGATAGTGCACAAGTACAGTGATGGAAAGGTGAAAAGAACCCCTGTTAGGGGAGTGAAATAGAATCTGAAACCAGCAGCTTACAAGCGGTCAGAGGCCTATGGTCCTTTTAGGAATCACGGCTGATGGCGTGCCTTTTGCATGATGAGCCAGCGAGTTGTGTTATACGGCTAGGTTAAGGGACATCCGTTCCGGAGCCGAAGTGAAAGCGAGCGTGAATAGCGCATTAAGTCGTATGATGCAGACACGAAACCAAGTGATCTATCCATGGTCAGGATGAAGCAAGGGTAACACCTTGTGAAGGTCCGAACCAGTATCTGTTGAAAAAGATTTGGATGAACTGTGGATAGGGGTGAAAGGCCAATCAAACTTGGAGATATCTTGTTCTCTCCGAAATAACTTTAGGGTTAGCCTCGACTTTGAGACTCATGGGGGTAGAGCACTGGATTCCTGAGGGGGCCTACCGGCCTACCAACGGAAACCAAACTACGAATACTATGAGTTAAGTCGGGAGATAGACAGTGGGGGATAAGCTTCATTGTCGAAAGGGGAACAGCCCAGATCGCCGATTAAGGCCCCTAATTCTATACTAAGTGAGTAAGGATGTGAAGTTTCTTAGACAGTTGGAATGTTGGCTTAGAGGCAGCCACCATTTAAAGAGTGCGTAACAGCTCACCAATCGAGAAATTTTGCGCCGATAATGATCGGGACTAAGCATAGAGCCGAAATCGCGGGTGTGCCACGTTAGTGGTACGCGGTAGGAGAGCGTAGTATGTGCAGTGAAGATATACCGTAAGGAGTGTTGGAGCGCATACTAGTGAGGATGCATGGCATAAGTATACGATAAAGGGAGTGAGAATCTCCCTCGCCGAAAACCTAAGGTTTCCAGGGTAAAGCTCGTCTTCCCTGGGTTAGCCGGTCCCTAAGCTGAGGCTGAAAAGCGTAAGCGATGGAAAGTAGGTTAAATATTCCTACGCCACCTAAAACTATAGCAATGGGGTGACGGAGTAAGTAAAGCATGCGGGCTATTGGATGTCCGTTTGTGCATGAGGCTGGTCAGTAGGTAAATCCGCTGACGGAAAGCTAGGTGTACGACAAGGGGAATCTTCGGAGGAACCGATGGTGTGGAGCGATGCTTCCAAGAAATAACCTCTAGCTGTTGATGGTGACCGTACCAAAACCGACACAGGTAGGTGGGAAGAATATTCTCAGGCGCGCGAGAGAACTCTCGTTAAGGAACTCGGCAAATTGTCCTCGTAACTTCGGGAGAAGAGGAGCCCTTGAGTGTGATACCTTCGCGGTTAAGCATTTGGGGGCCGCAGTGAATCGGCCCAGGCGACTGTTTAACAAAAACACAGCACTATGCAAACTCGTCTAAGAGGAAGTATATGGTGTGATGCCTGCCCAATGCCAAAAGGTCAAAAGGAGATGTCAGCCCTTCGGGGTAAAGCATTGAATTTAAGCCCTGGTGAATGGCGGCCGTAACTATAACGGTCCTAAGGTTAATAGCTAGCCTTAGTAAAACCAAACTATATGCGGGAAACCCTTCAAAAGCTCATGGTACTCGTCACGAAAATGTGGCAGTAAAAATCCAAGAGAATTTTTTGAATTGCTTTCGGTATAGAATTGAAGGTTTTAGATGAGTAGACGTTTCGGATGCCGAAACAAACTTAATAGTTTGTGGAGGTTGAGAAATCGTCTAATCATCTAAAAAGTTAATCTATATAACGAAATGAATTTGAAATTTTCTCGCGAGACAGGGAGGCAATCCGCAGGAAAGATTAATTGTTGAAAATTGGTCAGAACACTTGGAAATGTAACCAAGCAGACTGATCAACTGAGATTAAGATCCTCAGAGACCAAACGTTTGGAGTTTGATATGGATTTACAAGCACAATGGATTGTTGGATTCGTGGACGCAAATGGAGATTTCATTATTACGATCAATCGTAAGAACGAGATCCTTTTTGAATTCACAGTTGTTCAACATGAGCGAGATGTTCAAGTTCTCTATGCACTGAAAGCTTTTTTCGGTTGTGGTGTGGTTCGTGAGAACCACGGCGATCGGATGGCTTACCGTGTGAGAAGCATTGAGCACTTAACGGAAACGATACTTCCCTTCTTTGAAAAGCATCCGCTTAAAACAAGGAAAGGAGTAGAGTTTCGAAAATTTCGAAAGATATTGCTTAAAATCAAACATAGCGACCATTTGACCCCTGAAGGGATTGAAGAAATTCGATCTTTGAAGAATCAAATGAATCGTCTTCAAATCATACTAAACAAAGAAGAGTGCTTTAATTAGTTTCAATTTTTCACAGAAAAATTAAATTTTTTTTGAGCTAATAGCCATGATGCTATTAGTGAGAAATAAATTGAAATTTAATGCGGAAAAGAAAACTTAGGAAAGCTCTATTAATTGTTTAGTTGGTTTGTCAGACTAAGATAGAGTCCGACTCCACTAGAAATAGTGAGAGACTAATCGAGCGAAATTCCTTGTCGGGTAAGTTCCGACCTGCACGAATGGCGTAACGATCTGGGCACTGTCTCAACGAGAGACTCGGTGAAATTGTAGTAGCGGTGAAGATGCCGTTTACCCGCAGCTAGACGGAAAGACCCCGTGAACCTTTACTGTACTCTGATATTGGCTTTTGACTTGTCATGTGTAGGATAGCCGGGAGATAGCGAAAGAGACTCGTCAGGGTTTCTGGAATCATCCTTGAAATACCGGCCTTGACATGTCGGAAATCTAACGTAGCCCCATGAATCTGGGGTACGGACATTGTCAGACGGGCAGTTTGACTGGGGCGGTTTCCTCCTAAAAGGTAACGGAGGAGTCCAAAGCTTGTCTCATCGTGGTTGGCAATCACGAGTAGAGCGTAAAAGTATAAGACAAGTTGACTGCGAGACCAACAAGTCGAGCAGGTACGAAAGTAGGGTTTAGTGATCCGGCGGTGGAAAGTGGAATCGCCGTCGCTTAACGGATAAAAGGTACTCCGGGGATAACAGGCTTATCGCCACCAAGAGTTCATATCGACGTGGCGGTTTGGCACCTCGATGTCGGCTCATCGCATCCTGGGGCTGAAGAAGGTCCCAAGGGTTTGGCTGTTCGCCAATTAAAGCGGTACGCGAGCTGGGTTCAAAACGTCGTGAGACAGTTTGGTCCCTATCTGCTGTGGGCGCAGGATACTTGAGAAGAGCTGCTTCTAGTACGAGAGGACCGAAGTGGACGAACCAATGGTGTTTCGGTTGTTCTGCCAAGGGCATTGCCGAGTAGCTACGTTCGGAAAGGATAAGCGTTGAAAGCATCTAAACGCCAAGCCTCCTTCAAGATAAAGTATCCCTATGAGATGACCAGAAGACGACTGGGTTGATAGGCTGGGTGTGTAAGCGTAGCAATACGTTGAGCTAACCAGTACTAATACATCCATCGGCTTGATCTTTTTTTTCACTCACGTGAAAAAAGCATTCTCAAGCGTTGTTTAAAGTTAGCTTACATTCGTAAGCGGATTAGTCTTATCTTGGTGACCATAGAGAAGTGGCCACACCTGATCCCATCCCGAACTCAGTAGTTAAGCACTTCATCGCCGATGGTACTATGCACTAGAGTATGGAAGAGTAGGACGTCGCCAGGTTTTGTCATGGGCTCACAGATTAATTTCTGTGGGCCCCTTTTTTTTGCTTCAATTTATTATTTTTTCTAAAATATCTAGCAATTATTTCCCTTGTCACGCTATAATGAATCACTTTTAACAACCAAACCAATTTGGGGAACTCAATTATGGAAGGATTATCACCAGCTTCAACACCACCTGTTTTACTACTACCGCCACGAAAGGATTTGCCAACGGCGATCAACTCTAAAGATGATGCTTTGGCATTGCTTAAAGCACATATAAATGATCTAGAGGAACAAGCGCTTATTACTCAGTTTACTGCTGAGTATGCGGTGATTAACGAATCAAACCGCGATGCATTTAAACATGTTTATGATGCAGCTCAAGAGCTTCTTGCTAAGGAATCTGATGATTCTACAGATACCACAGTCCTTGATGCGATTGTTGCAACCTATGCACTTCATAAAAAGACGCTTGATGCTGCGTGGGGCTCAGTAGATCCGTCTTCAAAATCTCCAGAATTTTCCGCTTCACGAGCACCAGTAGATGCTCCTAAGTTTGTATCGCAGGCGGACACACGAACGCCTGTTGAAGGGCATACGTTTGATGTGCTGCAAACGTATTACATGGCCGATGGAAAAACTTTTAGCTTTGAGACTGCTGGCCTGCGTGATCATGCCGTTCGGATTCCCGAGTTGTTTGATCGACGATCAGATCGTCCTATCACAAAAGAAGATTGTGGTGCTTTCAAGGCTGTTTTGACAAAGTTTTCTGGAGCTCAATTCAATACAATCGAAGGGCAAATCCGCTCAAAGTTCTTAGCTATTTGGAATGAATTAAAACGCAACCGCCAGATCCCCTTTACTTTTGAGCAGGCTCAAGAGATAGACGCGCTTGCAGGTGGGAAAGACCTTAGGGAAACATTCTCGATGTTGCAAGTTCCTCCATCCTTTTTTAAAGAGAATGGTTTAACAGCGCAGAGAGAGATGATTATTGCTTTATTAGATGGCACAGTTAATCGTTATGACGATGACAAAATGAATTTAGCCAACGCTGCCATTGCTGTTTTCCTTACACAGTTTAAAACTCCAGATAAGGGTTCAATTGCTGCGAAGATTAAGGCGCGCCTTCTGGCATTGCTGACGCAAAAGCCAACAACCCCAGCGCCAAAGCCAACTCCAACGGCTCAAGGGAGATCTTGGGGGAAGATTTTGTTTATGGGAGCGGCGGCTGTCCTCGCTGTTTACCTAGCGAATCGATTTGTGGTTCCAAAGGTACAACAGTGGTACCGCGGGAATAACACCCAGGCGTAAAAACATTTCTTGATAAGGGCCCCAGACGGGGCCCTTATTCTTTTGAATCTTCTGGAATGTTAATCAACTAGGGGAAAGGCATGTCTGCCACCAAGCTGACTTGGAGTGAGTCCGTTCAACCACAGCAAAAGCAACTTCTTTTTGCATCTATTTATGGAAATCGGGCGCAGCTTCAAAATTGGGATGTACAGGATCTCACAGGCTTTGCTGTATGGCTTTTAGGAGGAGGGATTGAGGATAAGGATAAAGTTCAACGTGTTTTTGCTGATTTTCCATTTGCGCGCCTCGAGGACGATGGGAAATTGCAGAAGCAATATGAGGCATCAAGCTATCACATTGTGAAAAGGGAAAAAAAGGGAGTTTTAGGTGAGCGTTCGAATTCCCTTGGAAATGTCAGCCGAAAATTTGGGTCATCCCTGGATAATGGCGCACTGAAGTCTGCGTTCAATAGTATGGTTGAAGATCCTGACTCCATGAAAAACCAAGAGGGGAAACACCTTTTCGATGTTGCAAAATGGGCGATTAATGCCAAACCACAAAAAGAGGTTGAGAAACATCAGGAAAGCTACCAAACGTTCTTTACCCACTTTCCAGCTGAGAAACTCACCGATCAGCAACAACAAGAGATCACCACCCTTCGTGTGGCAAGAGATTTTCCTGAGCCTCCTCAGTTTTCCACCCTAGATAAGGCGGCAGAATTTGCAGACAGGCACTTTTCTGATGAGATCAATGATCCTGTGTTTGCTGGAAAGCAACGGGTCTTGATTCAGCTGACAACGGCTGCCATTCCTGAGGGTGGCGGTAAGGAGCGGTTTGCCTTAATCCATGAGGTGATGCTCCAGCTCAGAAAGGTGCAGCAGAGCCATTATGCAAAAGGCTATTTAGGGAAGCGTCTTACGAAAGTAGTAACCCCGAATAGCGAAGAGGATCTTGTGAAGCTGTTTGAAGGAGGAGCGCTTGGGCTCCGGCTCCATCGCACGCTAGGACGTTCTCTTCATGGAGTGGAGTGGAACGAAGAAGTGTGCTCACTGCTCACAAAAGAAGAGATCAAAGCGCTTATCCAAAAAAAACCTGCTAAAGAGCTATATCAAAGGCTCATCCATGTTGTGATTGCCAGGAAGGACCGTACGTTGAGAGCAGATATCGATTGGACGCAAGCAACGCTTGATCAAAAATTGCTGGCAAAGACTGCCCTTTTTGATGGTGATTGTGTGGAGACAAGTGTCTATTATCCCCTTGTGGTTGGAATGAGTTCAGCTGAAGTGATTGAGTTTTTTGGCAAAGGGAAGCGATCAGCAGAGCTCCATAAGCACTTCGGCCTCAACCTAGAAAAAGTCGAGTGGGAAGATGATGCTTACACTGTCTTAGAGGGAAAGGCCTATGTCACATTTTTACAGAAGCGTTACAAGACATGGGACAGCTTTTCGCCACAAATTAAGTATGAGATGAGGAATAAAACTAAAGAGACCCGAGCTGCGATATTATTGGCTTACAAGGGAGATGTTCCGATAGAAGAAGAGGGATACTCTTTCAATTGGATATCTTCCCTTACATTGGACCAGAAGAAGGCATGCGCAGAAAACTATCAGTGTTGGAGCGACTTTCCAAAAGCGCTTCAAACAGCCTTTACCCATGAGGAACTTAAAGAAGCGTTCGACTATGTGGTTGGTAAACAGTGGGGAGATCTTGAGCTTTTAAAAAAGATGTCTTGGGAAAATGCAGAGCCAAATCAACGGACTGCTGGATTGCAACACTACGTCAAAGTCCAAGGAAACTATCAGGAGATTGCCTTTTTTGCTGAGGGCTTGGATGCGGATCAGATCAACAAAATCTGGGGCAGTGGACTTGTTGCGGCAAAGCTTCTTCGTCAGTGTGGATTGTCTCAAGAGGGTATACCATGGGACGAAACGGCAGGTCCTGCATTAAATGGGAAGGCCCTCTGCGACTGGCTCAATCGTCACCCAGAAGACAAAGAACTCTCGCGATTTTTAACCAACCACGTCGATTTGATTCCAGGGCTGAGTGAGGCGCGAAAAAAAGAGGCGGTCGTATGGTTTATCGACAACAAGCGAAACGCTCCCAACTCCTTACGTCCCTATACGACAAGAGCGCAGCACCATCAGCTCTATGGACTCACCTTCGGCGATCAAGCCGGAATCGTTCTAATAGGACTACTGAGTCTCTTTGGTCTCTACCAACTCTACAAACGTTGGAAAAAATCCTAGAGTTTATTTGAGGAGAGGATCATACTTTTGGCCATGGATCCCGTTAGAATCACCCTTCCTCAAGAGATTCCTCATTGCGGTTTTACCCAAGAACCGGTGGTTGATGCAGTGACCCTCATTTGCGAGCACTTTTTCGAGAAAGAGAGGTTCGAAGCGTTCGGAGGGAGGTGTTGTATTCTCTGTAACCGAGAGATCACCTGGTACGCCGATGTCCCCAAAAATCACTGGGGCAAGGAGGTCACCCTGCAGCCGAAACGACCTCCCCTTATCCACCGCCCTGCTGAGAGTCATATCGACCATCAGGCGCTAGAAGTTGGAATTGCAAGGCATCTTGTGATGATTGCATGTGCCCACGGCGATGAAGCCTTTGAGAAATGGTGCGTCAGAAAGGAGAGCTCCATCCCCGCAGAACTCAACTATGACCCCGTTCTCAAAGAGGGATGGATCCAAGGGCTGAAGAGGTACCCCCTCCTCGTCGAGAAGTTATTCTCCGGCTTTAACTATACAGAGTATGAGACTATTCAAGCATTCATCAACGCCTTCTTAAAAGAGCAAAAAAACTTTGAGATTTATAACTTTTTAATCAAGCAAGTCTTGGTCGATAAAGTCCATGAAGGGGTCCATCTCCTCTACGGACAAAGTACCCCAGCCCGCCCTATCGATGAAAGAGAGGTCATTGCTGGCGCAGAGGGAGGAAAAAAACTCCGCGCCCTTCTAGGCCTTGCCTTCTCCCTCTGCCTCATCTTCGGCCTCAGAGGGCGTTTAAAAAATCATTTCGGCCACTTAAAAGGGATCTTTTTCCCTTAGAACTTGCTTTCGACCCTCCACAAACTTGCTCAAGTTTGCTCCGGTCTCCAAGCAAGCCCTAAGGAAAAAATCTCTCCTTTTTTCGCCGAAAGCAATTTTTAAACACCCTCAGAGGGCGTTTTCTGAATGGCCAGTAGCAATTAATTCGGTCTCTTTGGCATGATCGAGAATGATGAAGACACTTGTTTATATTCATGATCAGTTTATGAAAGGGGAGGAAGCAACGCTTTCTCCTCTTGACCTCAGCGTGCTTAGAGGTTTTGGGGTAATGGACTATTTGCGCACGTACGGTGGAGAGCCCTTTCGGCTGCGCGCCCATTTAGAGCGGTTTGTTTTTTCAGCCAATGAAATTGGACTCACCGTTCCGAAATCGATCGAAGAAATGGAGCAGATTGTTGAGGAGCTCATCGAAAGAGGAGGGTATCCTGAAACAAGCATCAAGGTGGTCTTAACAGGGGGGATTTCTGAAGATCAGCTGATGCCACAGGGACCGCCTACCTTTTTTGCTGTGGCTTATCCTTTCAAACCCTTTCCTGAGCACTATTTTCGGGAAGGGATTCAAATTACAACCTCTTGTTATCAACGCCCTTTCCCTCAGGCGAAGAGCATTGTTTACTTGCCTGCCATCATGGCTCTAAAAAAAGGGGGAGTGGATGTCCTTTTTTATAACGAAAAGGAAGAACTTCTAGAAACGGGAACTGCCAATTTTTTTGCACTCAAAGAAGGGAAAATCATCACGCCTAAAACGGGGATTTTGGATGGAATTACCCGTCAGGTCGTGTTAGAACTGGCCGATGTTGAACAGCGAACGATCACCAAAGAGGAAATCAATACCTTTGAAGGGGCCTTTTTAACCTCGAGCAACAAAGAGGTTATGCCGGTTGTCCAAATTGATCATGTTGTCATGAACAATGGCGTTATCCCGTTCACTATTTTAGATCTAATGCAACGGTTTGCAAACCACACGAAAAATATTTCAAAAAAGTCATTGCAGATTAACTAAATTTTTTTTTATTGGATGAATTAGTTCATGTATTTTGGAGGTACTAACAACATGGCACTAAGCAACACGATGAAAAAAATGGAAGCAATGCTCGAAGAGCTTGCTCACGACTTAAAAAAAGCCGCGGAAAAAGGGAACAAAGCAGCGTCTCAACGCGTTCGCACTGGAACGATCAAATTTGCAAAGCTTGCGAAAGAGTATCGTAAGGAATCTGTGGCTGCAGGAAAGAAAGCAGGTAAAAAGCGTAAAGCGAAAAAAACTACCCGCAAAAAAGTCGCTAAGAAAAAAGTGGTGAAGAGAAAAGCCCCAGCGCGCAAGAAAAAAGCGGTTAAAAGACGCAAGAAGCGTTGATTATCCTCTACGAATTCTCTATGATTCTCCTAACTCGACATTAGGAGAATCATGGAGTATCAATTAAAAATCGAAAAATATTCTAAACGGGGCCACGGCCTCGGCACCTTTAAAAAAACTCCTAACAGTCCTGAAACGCCTGCCGAAGTGGTCGGAACCGTCATTGGGGATACCGCCCATGTGGAACTTGGAAAGAAAAAGAAGCGGATCTATTCCACGACGCTGAAAGAGGTGGTGATTCCCTCTCGCGATCGCGTTGCTCCCCGTTGCAAACATGTTGGCACCTGCGGAGGGTGCACATGGCAACAAAAATCCTACAGCGCACAGCTTAAAACAAAAGAGGCTCACCTCGAAAAGCTTTTTGGAGAAAAACCCCTCCCCATCATTCCTGCAGACAAGCCGTGGCATTACCGCAACAAGATGGAGTACACCTTCTCTCAAAACAAAGAAGGGGATAAATATCTTGGGCTGATGATTGCTCGTTCCCGCGGAAGGGTCCTTAATTTAGAAGAGTGTCATCTAACAACCCCTTGGTTTATTGACGTGTTAAAAAGTGTCCGCGCTTGGTGGGAGCAAAGCTCTCTTCTTGCCTACCACACCTATTCCGATCGGGGGACACTTCGCACCCTCACCTTGCGAGAAGGGAAGCGGACAGGAGAAAAGATGGCTTTCTTAACCGTTTCTGGAAATCCCGATTTCATGATCCACAAAACAGCCCTAGAGGGATTTAAGAAGGCCGTTAGAGATGTCCTACCAGGAGAAAACCCCTCGATTTTCCTCCGTATCCAACGGATTGCAAAGGGGACCCCCACCACCTTTTATGAAATGCACCTGGGCGGTCCTGATCTCATCGAAGAAACTCTCACGGTGAAAGGGAGAGAGCTCCGGTTTAAGATCAGCCCTGACTCCTTCTTTCAACCCAATCCTGCCCAGGCCGAGCAGCTCTATACTCGAGCCTTAGAGCTTGCCGAGCCAAAGAAAAGCGATACCGTCTTTGATCTCTACTGCGGAACGGCGACGCTGGGAATCGTCTTTGCTCCCTACGTCAAAAAGGTCATTGGGATGGAGCTGAACCCTTATGCAATCTGCGATGGGGAGCTCAATATTGACGCGAATCACCTCTCAAACATCACCCTCCAAAAAGGAGATGTGGGACAGCTCCTCAAAACGGTCGAGACCCCTCCAGATCTTGCGATTATTGACCCTCCTCGCTCAGGGCTGACCCCATCAGCGCTTAAGCATCTCATCCGCCTTTCTCCCAAAAAAATTCTCTACATCTCCTGTAATCCCACGACCCAAGCTGAAAATATTTCTATTTTAAAAGAGGGTGGCTACACCCTAAAAGCTCTTCAGCCAGTCGATCAGTTCCCTCACACCTACCACCTAGAAAACATTGCAATTCTCACAAAATAGACTCGATAAAAAAAATCTTTTCGTTTTATAGCATAAACTAACCCTTGAGGAGGTTTAGTTTATGAAAAATTTAGCAATCAGTCTTCTTGGAATCATGTGTTTATTTGCAGGAATGGTTCCAGCATATTCATCAGAAGCCGAACTCGATCCCCCTTTGACAGAAGATGTCGCGATGCTTTGTCCTAACTGTGGGAAGTACCACAAGCCTACAACTAAATGTCCTGATTAGTTCTGGGAGCACTCTGTGGTATCAGGAGGGGGTATCTCTTTTGAGGAGATGTACCCTTGTTTGAGTTCTGCTTGGTATATAATGAAAAGCCCAGAGAGGACGATCCCTGTTGATAGAAAAATAATCCAAGAGAGAGGCTCTCCTAAAAGGAACCAGCTGGTAAATGATACAAAAATTGGGCTAAAAAGGCCGCAGAATGATAGGAATGTTGCCGTAAAACGGCGCAGCATGTAGCCATACCAGTTGTAGCAAATAATGTTCGATATCAACGTCATAACAGCGACTTGAATAAAAGTTGTGAGTGTTTTTCCTTCGACTATTGGGAGAGGTTGCCATTGGTCGACGAAGAAAGAGTGAAGCAGTGATAAAATACCCCCAAAAAGCATGCTATATCCGTTTGCAAAGATAGGGGAGATCGTTTGATTTTTTACAACAACGCGTAAAAGAATCCAACCATAGATTGAGAAAAATGCAGCACCAATCATTGCCAGATCTGGGAGGGAAAATCCGCTAAAAATTGAGACGAGACTTTCTGATCCGGTTTCTAAGAGAAGAACGGGAGCAAATCCAATAAATCCAATCAGCATCCCCAGGACCTTTCTCCTGGTGATCGTTTCTCCGAAATGGAAATAAGATAAGATGACAGCTAGAAAAGGGGAGAGTCCATAGATAAAGCAGACTTTAACAGAAGAGAGGTGTTGCATCGACCAAAACTCGAAGATATTTGTTAAGTAAATACTACAAACCGATAGAACTAAGAGAGGAACGACCTGTTTTTTCCCGATTTTTAAGAGGCTTCGATCTTTAAAAAAGAGAAACCCCAAGAGAACAAAGCCAGCGAGAAGCATTCGAATACTGGTAAGAAAAACTGGAGGCGCATTTTGAAGTGTTAACTTACTGATTGGAAAGATGAGCGACCAAGTTGCAAACATGAGCATCGCGTAGATAATGGGCATGTGATACCTTGTAAGAAGTTTTTAAAACTACAGGGTAATGGATCGAAAAAATAATTGATAGGGGTAAATTTTTGATGCGTCAGTTCTGCCAGTAGGCTGGGAAAACATTGCAATTCTCACAAAGGTTTAGTATACTAGGACCAGTTTTGAAAAATGTTTTTTACAGAGGAATTTTCATGAAAAAAGTTTTAACACTCCTTGCCCCTCTCGCTGTTTCTGCCTCTCTTTTTGCTGAAGATGCAGCTCCTGCTGCCCGCCAGCAGAGCATGTGGCACACCTTTATGATGATCGGGATCGCCCTCCTTTTCTTCTACATGATCCTATGGCGTCCGGAGCAAAAGCGTCGTAAAAAGATGCAAGAGCAACGCACATCGATGAAAAAAGGTGACCGTGTGACAGCAATGGGGATCGTTGGAACCCTAGATAAAGTTGAAAAAGAGACCGTGATCCTGAAGATGGTTGACGGAGCAAAAATCGAAGTGATGACCGCTGCGATTTCAAATGTTCAGCCAGCAGCTGACGGTGCTACTCCGCAAGCAACAAGCTAGATAGTGTGTCAAATGATTCGCTCTGAAAGAGGTTTTTCTATGAGAAAAGTTCAAGGCGGCTGATACAAAGAGCCCCAAGTGGGCTCTTGAAGGAAGCCAACGTAGAAATTTTCCATAGAAAAACCTAAGGTAGAGTGAAGAATTTGACGACACTATCTGATGCGTTAGGGGCTTGGATCAAGCCCCTTTTCTCCCTCTAAATTTAGCAAAAATTCTTCGACGGGAACACATAAGATCCCATTGATCTTTTGCTTGATCTTTCCTGTGTATAATAGAAGAGGTGTTGCCTCTGGGTACTCTTTTTGAAAGATCGTGAGAGGTTTCACATCATTTGGCCCTAAATTTTGTCCCCTTTTAACTTCGATTGCCCAAAATCCTTTGGGGCCGTAGACAACAAAATCAACTTCGACTTTAGAACGGGTCCGCCAAAAATAGAGTTGATGGGTTTTTTGTTGTGCAAAGGTCCACGCCCTTAAATGTCCTGCAACGAGCCCCTCTAATGCAGGCCCTTCAAGTTCGGCTTCTTTATCTAGTGGGCCATGGGGGCGGAGTTCTCGGAAAATCCCCGGGTCAAAATAATAAAACTTCGAGCGGCTTACGAGAGCACGTTTTGCCCTCCTCGTAAATACAGGAATCGTGAAAGCCAGAAGAAGGTCTTCAAGAATTTGAAGATAGTTATCGACGGTTTGTCTTTTAACAGAAGCCTCTCTTGCAATCTCGGAACTCACCCATAATGAACCATGGGAAAAACTTGCAACCTCCATGAAGCGAGCAAAATCTCCAATCTGTCTGACGAGCCCTTCCATTTGCACCTCTTCTTTCAAATAACTTGAAACATAGGTCCGAACCTTTTCTTCTGGACTTTCCGATTGCCAGATCATGGGGACGAGCCCGTGGAGTAGTGCCTTACCTAGTGAGAAACGATCTTCAAGCTCAGCAGCTAAGAAGGGAGGCATATGCCTAAGAAGCGCTCTTCCCCCAAGTAAATCCCCAACATTTCTCCGGAGCTTCCGAGCACTACTTCCTGTTAAGATAAACTGGATCCCTCGCTGCTCCTCTATAAGAGAATGGATCACAGGGATGAGCTCTGGAACGCGTTGAATTTCATCCAAGATGCAGACATCTCCCTTTTTTAGAGGTGCGACCATCTCGATCAAGCGTTCTGGCTTTGCAAGAAGTGTTCGTTCCATCTCCCGATTGAGGAGATCGATTCTCAAGGCATCTGGGAAGGCGTGTTTCAGCCAAGTGGATTTCCCCGTCCCTCTAGGGCCAAAGAGAAAAAAGCTATCTTTAGGGATCGTAAGTTTCCTGGGAATATATTGCATTTTGCCATCGCTATTTGCACTTTTAAGCTAATTTTGCCAAAACCGTTGGCAAAATGCAAGAAAATAGTTTATTTTATTGATAATAAATGACTTAAATCTTTATTTATTTGGCGATGAATGGGGCGAGCATCTTACGGAAGCTCGTATGAAGCTGCGCAACCGTCTTTCGCATCTCTTCTAACTTTTCGAGATTAACGGTTTTGTTTTTGTGTTCGATTGAGGGTTTGAACCCTCTTTCAGGATTTGAAGCGCGTTTGTAGAAAGAACCCTCTAATCCGTGGAGGGTATCATTCCATACCCAAAGAGCCATTCCGATATTTTGGTAGCGGCTTAAAGATTTATTTCCTTGTGTGGTGATGGTATGAACATTTCTAAAGAATGTTTTCAGAAGTCCTTGGATGATCGTTTGTTTCTCTTTTGTTAGGCGGGCAATTGTTTCGCGATCCGCTTCTGTATTGAGTGTTTTCAACACCTTGTTAATCGATTGAAGGCGAAGAAACTCTTTCGATGTTTTCATCCGACTTAAATGGGTCGTGACTTCAAAAAAGTCGGTAAAGAGAGAGAGATCGCTCAACTTAAAGGGATTTGCTTTATATTGTCCGACTTGTGTATCCACTTTACCCTGATATCTTCCTAAATTGCCTTGATTTGCACACTCAATATAAGCTTCAACATATTGGAAGTCTTTGCGATCTAAAATCTTGTCTAATGAAAGCCCTAGGCTCTCTTGATCCATCCCCTCCATGAGTTCTGCCATCACTTCCCCAGCTTCTTTTGCAGAGAGGTGTTTCTGCTGCTCAGCATCGAGCTCTGCTTTTGCTTGTTCTGCCTCTTGTTGCGCTTTCAAGAGCTGCGCGCTGTGTTGCTCTAGAAGTTGGTCTACCGTTGCTTGGTTTTTCGCCGCTAGAGCTTTCATGGCTTCTCTTTGCCGCTCACCTTCTCTAAGAAGAGAAGCGTTTTGTTCATTGGCACTCTCGACATCTTGCTGAAGGCGAGCGCGCCCCTCTTGGGCAGTGGCTAATTCTTTTTCAAGGGCGCGATTTCTTCCTTGAGCTCTACTAAGCTCTGCAGCAGTTTCACTTTCTCTTTTAAGCGCGGCCTCTTTTTCTGCTTTCATTGCGCGTCGCTTTTCTTCTGTTTTTTGAACAGATCCAAGAAGCCTTTCAATCTCTTGTTGCTGTTCTGCAATGGTTCCATCTTTTTGCTTAAGGGCGCGCACCTGTTTATGCTTCATGGTGTCAAGGGCCAATTCCGCCTCATTAAAAGTGTGGACCCCTTCGCCAAAAAGAGCATACAGACGTTGATTTTCCTCAGCGAGGGCGCGGTCCTTTTTTTCAAGAGTTTCAAGGGCAAGTCTTAGCTTTGAGAGTTCGTTCTCAATTTCGAGAACTTTCAATCGTTTTTCATCATATTGTTTCTCATAGAGAGTTGCCCTGTCTTGAGAATCTTTTTGCTCTTCCCTGAGTCCTTCGTGGGCCCGTAGAAGCGCCTTATGCTGCGCTTCAAGATCTGAGAACTTAGCTTTTAAATCTTCGTGTTCCTGATCAAGGGACTCATAACGTCCCTTCAAGGCCGCTAGCTCGGCTTCTAATGTCCTGATCGTCTCTTGTTGTTGATCGGTCGTACGGGTGAGATTCCTTATCTCTTCTTTTAACGAGCCAATGGTTCTCTCTTTTTCGGCAAGGGCAGCTTCAGTTTCCTCTTTTCTTGCATGGAGTGTGGTGCGTAGGGACTGAATGGTTTCCTCTTGCTTTTTTTGTTTTGCTGCGCTTGCTATCTTGAGGGCTTCTAGATCTCCTTCTTTTTCAGCAAGCTGTCTTTCGAAGGAAGAGGCCTTTCGCTCTCCTTTTGCTTTTTCGTCTTCAAGATCAATTTTAAGTCCTGCAATTTCCCCTTCTAGAGAGCGTGCCGCTTGCTTATCCGCATTTAATGCTTTGATTTGACCTTTTAGATCTTCGATAAGGCTCTTTATGTCCCCTGGAAGGAACGTATACTTTGGTCCTTTGAATTCAGCAGCAAGACCTTCTCCAAAAGATAAGGGAGTTGTTCTTAAAGAAGCACATTTTTTCTCATAGAGTTCAATCGCTGCTAAAAGATCCGATAGGCGTTTTTTTTCCTCATTGGAATGATCTAATTTGCCTGTAAGTTTCGCCTGAGCTTGTTTATTTACTTCAAGTTGGTCTTTTGCTGTTTGAAGTTCTTGGCGGACCTCTCTGAGTTCCCTTCGCAGCTCATCGTTTTCATGTGCTACCCGACCCTGCGCTTCTTCGGCCTCTTTTAATGCGGCTGTAAGTTCTTTGACTTTTCCATCCAAACGTTTTAATTCGCCTTCATGGGCCTTTCTCATCTCACTGTGTTGCATCGCAGCATCGCTCTGTTCCTCTCTTGCTTTTGTGAGATCAGCATTCAGTCTATCGATCTTGCGATCTTTCTGCTCACCTTCCTTTGCCAAGGTGTCATGAGCACTCTTGACCTCTTCAAGCTGCTCCGCGAGGGCTCGGCTCTGTTTTTCTGCTGCCCGTCTTGCCCCTTCTGCAGTTTCGAGCGCTTTTGTCTGTTCTTGTTCGTTGGCTTCAGCGCGCGCAACTTTCCGTTTTAGTTCTTCGACCTGACGGGTGAGTGTGGTAATTGTACTTGATTGCTCTCGCTTTGAAGTTTCGTGTTCAAGCGTTGCTTTTGCCAGCGCTGTTTGTGCTGCTTCTAATGCCTTCGTAAGCGATCCATTTTCCTCTTGTGCAGCGGCAAGATCTCCTTGTAAGCGGTCAAGAGTTTTTTGTTGCGTACGTGCTTCCTCTTCTTTTTCTCCAACGATGCCTTCAAGCTCTCTCACGCGTGCTCGTAGTGCAGCTTCTCTCTCTCCAGCTGCCCTTGCGCTCCCTTCCAAAGAGGAGACTTGCTCTCGAAGAGCTGCGAGTTCTCTTGCCTGATTAGCTGTTTTTCTTTCTTCCGCTGCTAACGCGTCCGATTTCTCGTCTAGCTCCTTCCGCAGTCCGCGGACTTCTTGTTTTGAGGCTGCAGCACTCAATTCTACTGATTTGACCTTGCCTTCGAGCGCTTCCACTGCCTCTGCATGTGTTGCAGCGACTTTCTTAGCCGCTCCTTTAAGACGCTCAACCTCTCTTGTTGCATTCGCAAGTTCTCCCTCTGCTTGTGCGCGCGCACGGCGGTTGCCTTCGTTTTCAGATCCCAGTTGTCTAAGCTCTTCTTGTACTCTTGTAAGCTGCGCTGTAAGAGCGCCCTGTGCTCGAGATACCTCTTCGGTTGCAGCGCGAGCCGCTGCAAGGTCGCGGGTTAAAGCATCGTTGGTCCCTTGGAGGCGTTCATTGTCTGCTCTTAAGCGATCGATGGTTGCTGCTTGCTCGCGAGATAGCTGTCCTTGCTGCGCGAGAGTGGCAAAGAGGGAAAGACCAACGGCTATCGCTCCTTGAAGCGTCTGGTTCGTTTGGTCTTGTCTTCTTTGAATCTCTCGGATCTCAGCTTGAAGCGCTCGCATTTGATCGGCAAGTCCCCGGATGGTTTCATTTGCACCGTCAAGTCGTGCCAGAGCGTCATCGAGCTGGCGTCCTAACGCCCCTAACTGTCCTTGGAGCTCCATCCGATCTAATCGTGAGCGAAGGTCTTGGTTTTCTCTTTCAAGTTGGCGGAGGCGTTCTGTCAGCTCTCTTGGCGCCTCTCGTTCGTAGACCACTTCCCGCTCTCGTAGGGGACTGTGGCTTCCGACCGGACGAGGGCTTGATTCTCTCGAGCTTTCTCGTGAGCGCTGGAGACGTCGCCATGCCTCTTGGGTTTTAGTCGCAATCTGCTGAACTTCACGATCATCCGTTCTGAAATGGGTGTCGCGCCACTCTTCCCCTGAATTTCCTCTGACGAGGACGCTCCCGTCAGCGGTGACACGGATATCCATCACATCGGGAGTCCATCCATCGAAGGCATCATCGCGCGCACGGACAAATTGGGGGTTGGCTAGAAGGGTTTGGAGGTTATCTCCAATGAAGATCTCAGATTGCTGAACGGCATAAGGATCATAGACTTGAGGGGTCTCCCTCAGGTTCTGAGGGGCTCCTCTGACGTAGATATCGATCTCTACCACGGGGCTAACCTTCTCGTTTTAAATTATTAATGGTTTAATTATGATAATTACCTAAATCTTTTAATTATTATAACATAAAATTCATTAAATTTCTAATAATCAGAGGTTTGGTTGTTACTAATAGATTGATATCCAATGGTATGCAAAAATTGCGATTTCGAAAGTAAAATAATTTGTTAACAAATTTTGAATGAGCGGCTTACGATCACCCCGCAACTCCCATGAGTGCCTGGTTGAGCTCGGTGTTTGCCCCTCTTGCAACGGCAAGCTTGAGTTTGAGAATCTCTAGCTGGCGGCGAGTCTCTTGCAGATACTCTTCGGGCGTTTGCTTGGACCCGCGGGGGAGGGCATCTGTGACCCGCTGGTAATCTGACTGGTACATTTGAAGCTGCATTTCCAAGACCTCTTTTTGTTTCTGGACTTGGTAACATTGTCTCTTCAAATCTTGGATGTAGAGATCACGATGAGCGATTTCTCTTGCGCCTGTTTCCCAGTACTCCTGAGCCTGATTCCGCGAAGTGTCCCGCTCACGGGTCGTTTGAGCGTGCTTTCTCATCTCTCCCTCAAGCTCTCGATGGAGGTCGGTTATTTTCTTTTCCAGAAACTCAATGCGCCTCTCTTTTTCTTCTAAGTGAAGAGTCGCCTCGGTGTATTTCGTTGTCATGTCTAAAGCTGTTTCATGTAATACAGAATTTTCCTCTTCAAGTGCGACGACGCGCCCTTCTAAACGAGCACATGTTCCTTCAGCAGCTGATGCTTTTGCTTCTGCGGCTGCACGTGCGGTTTCAGATTGCAAAAGACGTTCATAGAGAGCGTCTGTGCAAGTATGGGAGGGAGGAGGCGGAATCCGTTGCTCAGCAAGGGAAGAGACCACTGTAGTGAGCTGGGCAAGGGCTCTCATCAGTTCCCCTTGCTGCGCTTGAAGTTGGGCGATTTGTCTTTGCATGTCCTCTTCAAGAGGAGTTCGAGCCTCTCTTGTTCGTTGATAGGCCATTTGCGTGCGTTCGGCAATGGTTCGAACAGAAGGGGCTGTGTAATCAACGACTCTCCATACGCGCTCTTCTGGCGCGCTTACAAGAACGCGCGCATCTCTGGTGACTCTGAGATCCATGGTTTCAGGAATGGTCCCTCCAAATGCAGCATCTCTTTTTGCGATAAATGCTGGATCGTCCAAAAGGATTTTCAAACTTGGAGAAACAGAAATATCTGTTTCTTCATCAACCGCATAATCGTGATGGATCGCGGGATAAGATGTTGCAAGGTGGAGCGGCTCATGCCCGACATAAATATCAATCATCGCTTACTCTCCAGAAAAAAGGGCTGCTGCAAAAATAGGGAGCATCACCTCTTCAGAGTCTAGCTCTGGTAAAGAAAGCTGCTCGAAAAATGATAAGAACGTGCGACTCATTTTCGTAGCGATCCCTTCACTTTCTAGTTCATTCACTCTTTCCCTCAAAACGCGATTTTCCTCCAATAGACCAGAAACCCGACCTCCAAGGGACTGGAGCGCTCTCTGGATGGGAGTGTGCCCTTGTCTGATCGCTTCCATTCTTTGCAGATGCGCTTCATGTCGCCGCGTTCTTTGAGGAATCCTTTCAATGATTTGGCGTGCAAGCGCCTCTTCGCAAACTATGGAATCACGTACAAATGGTTCTCGAGTGATCAGGCTACCCACTCTTTCTTGAATGGCAAGCATTTTTTGAACGTCCTCTTCCCCATAGCGATCACCAACTGTTGATGGTGGTGTGCTAATAGGAAGATCGCATGATGATACAATACTCATGATATTACCCCCTAAACTATCTAAATATTATATCATTTTTATTAGATTTTTTGAATGATTAAAAATATGCTTATAATCCTCTCGGCGAGCAAAAAAAACCGTTGATTTTTCAGAGGAAATCGCACATGATCACCCCTTTTTCGATAGGGCATCGATAGATATGGACTTTTTAGAACGTTTTCTCACCACCAAGCTGATTGCAACCGTTGTTCTCATCGCCCTCCTTTGGGCGGGACGGTTCTTTATTGCCCGCTATATCCGGCGGTCGCGAAGAGACTGGACCTCCCAACAACGCCTTCGGTGGATTAATTCGACACGGACCTTCGTCTTTGTTCTCCTCCTTTTGAGTGTGATTCTCCTCTGGGGAGAGACGATCCAAGGGTTTGCTATTTCGGTCTTTGCCATTGCCTTTGCAATGGTCTTTTCGGTGAAAGAGCTCTGCATGGCCTTTAACGGCTCTGTCGTCCGCTTCCGAGGAAAACTTTTCGAGATTGGCGACCGGATTGAAGTGGGAGATGTCCGTGGGGATGTCATCGATACCACCCTTCTTTCCACCACCGTCGAAGAGGTGGGGAGAGGAGCCTCCAGTCACCTCTATACCGGGCGAAGAATCACCTTCTCAAATAGCCTTTTTTTATCCCAACCGGTCATCAATGAGTCCTTTTTAGAGAACTACTACATGATCCGGATGGAGATCCCTCTTTCCATCCAATCGAACTGGAAAGAAGGAAAAAGACTCCTCGTTAAAATTGCAGAAGAGGAGATGGTTCCCTATATCGAACAAGCACGCCGTCGTTTAAAGCACATGGAAAAAAGACGGGGAATGGAACTTCCCAGTGTAGAGCCGAAAGTCACACTCTCTCTTCAAGAAAAAGATGAAGTGAGATTAAGTTTGCAAATGCCGACGCCGATTCATTTAAAGGAACGGCTCGAGCAAATCGTTCTCACACGCTTCTTAGAGAAATACTACCAAGAGACCCCTCTGGAATCTCTTATTTCCAAGAGTGGAGAGCCTGATCTTCAATCACACGATTAGCACCTGCAAGTTGCCGTTTTAAGAGATTAATTTCTGCTCGCATTTCTTGCATTTCGAGGCTTTGAGCAGCAATCTTGTCATTGGCGGCATCAAGCTTACCTTGAAGAGAGGTGTTTTTTTGCACCTCTTTTTTAAGACGAGCGTTTTCAATCGTTAGATCAGAAACGACCTCGACTGGAGGCTCTTCGATCATTTCGCTCCATCGATCTTCTCGTGCCAAGGCAAGAGCTTCGCGAAGAAGTTCCACCTGTTCGGGAAGATTAGCATAATACTCGAGCGTTTTTTCGCCATGCTCAATCTTTTTGATCATCTGATAGTACTCAACCGTTTGTACTTCTAGAGGGCTTTCTTTTTGCTCATCTGAAAGATCAATCCTTCCATGCTGAAGCTTCGGAGGAATCAAGGCCTCTTCCAAAGGAAGGGACGAAGAATGGGGAAATTTTGCCCGAAAAAGAGAGAGAAGTTCGCCTTTTAGCGCCTCTCCTTCCGATTGGAGCTGTTTACCGCCCCCGATCGCTTCTTGAACCTTCGGTTCCAGCGCGAGGTATTTCTTCTGTTGAATCTCTGTTTGGCTTGTAAGGACCCGGTGGGCCATCCCACCTGTAGTCGAGGGCTCCAAGGGAGCCACTGTCCGTGCTTTTAAATCAGCCCGGAGCGAATGATTTTCCGTTAGAAGGGCAGCCAGGATCTCATCAAATAGAGAGGCGCCTGGGAGCTGCCGATCTTTGTGTCTTTTAAGGAGTTGCGCCACAATTTGCGCATCTTCGATATCAACGTCTTGCGAATAGCCTGCATGACTTTCTCCTGCTAATTTTTCCATACTTCCACCCTAAATCCATTGTACAAGTAAT
The DNA here is from genome assembly GCA_024233515.1 of Chlamydiales bacterium. GTDB lineage: Bacteria > Chlamydiota > Chlamydiia > Chlamydiales > Simkaniaceae > Neptunichlamydia. The sequence continues at coordinate 107,640 of JACKPO010000001.1, read as the reverse complement.
TATTATAACATATTTATTACTAAATAGGGTGGATTCAAATAATTTATTTACAAATTATTTGATGGCTTGTTCTGTCAGCTTCTCTAAAAGATCTGAGGACCGTTTCAAAAAGGAGGAGAAGTCGCCCGGCTCCAGCTCTCGTTGAGAGAGGAGGGAGAGCTCGTAGAGCTGCTTGACCAGAGCGGTTGCAAGCTCTGGATCTTTCTTGTCCATCTTTTGAATCGACTGAACGAGGGGACTGTTGGTGTTCACAACAAACGTCCGCTTTCGCCCAAGGGCCTGGGGAAGATCTTGGCCGGAGAGGGCAAAATAATCGCGCATCCGCCGCTCCTCTTCAGAGATCATCATAAAGGCGGGGACGGAGGTACTTGAAAGACTTTTTGCTTCGACCTCAACGTGATCTAGACCCAGTTTTGACTTGATCGCCTCTCCGATTTTAACCGCTTCAGTTTTTCCATCGGCATCGAGGACCGTTTTTTCTTTCTCTTTATCGAGGATCACATCATCGATCGCTCCGTCAAGACGTTGGAATTTCACCCCAGAGTGTTTTCCCTCTAAAAAGGACATCAGGGGAGTATCGAGATGAGAAGGAGCGAAGAGGATCTCGATCCCTTTCTCCTTGTACATATCGAAGAAGTGGGTCGTTTGTTTTTCATCGTGGTGGTAGTAGACCTTCTTCTCTGGATGGCGCTCGATGTATTCATCGACCGTTGTCCACTCGTCGTTTGAGTTTTTCCAGATGAGGCACTCTTTTACCCGGTCGTAAAACTTGTCATCTTGAAGAATTCCCAGCTTGATGATCATCTCGATATCAGGCCATTTTTGGATATAGCTTTCACGTTCACTGCTGAGTGTTGAGCAGAGTTTATCAGAGACCTTTTTCGAGATGTGGCTTGCAAGCTGTCTTACTGTCCGGTCCATCTGCAGGTTCGAGCGAGAGACATTTAAAGGGATATCGGGACTGTCAATTACACCACGAAGAACCGTCAGATAATCAGGAATTAAATCCTTACAATTGTCAGAGACAAAGACCCTGTTGCAATAGAGTTGAAGGGAGGACTGATTCGGGTCTAAGCGACGGTTTAGTTTCGGGAAATAGAGGATTCCTTTGAGGTGGAAAGGATAGTCGACGTTGAGGTGGATCCAAAACATCGGATCGGGTTCTAATGGATAAAGAGCCTTATAGAAATCGAGGTAATCTTTTTCCGTGCACTCAGATGCTGGTTTTACCCAAAGAGGCTCCACATCATTGATCCGTTTGCCATTGAGGAAGATCGGGTAGGGGAGAAAACGGCAATGCTTTGTCAGCATCTCTCTTAGCTTACTCTCCTCTAAAAACTCTTTCGAGTCCTTGTTGATGTGGAGGGTGATCACCGTCCCCCGCTCATCACGCGCGCCCTCTTCCAAAAGATACTCTGGAGAACCATCGCACGACCAGTGAGCCGGCTTTGCCTCACCTTTGTAAGAGAGAGAGTCGATCTCCACCTTATCACTCACCATAAACGAAGAGTAAAACCCAAGGCCAAAGTGACCGATGATCGCATCACTTTCTTGATCTTGATATTTTTTCACAAACTCTTCGGCGCCCGAGAAAGCCAGTTGCGCGATATACTTCTCGATTTCTTTTTGGTCCATTCCAAGACCGGTGTCAAAAATCTTGAGTTTCTTGCTCTCTTTATCGATCTCAATGTCGATCCGAAGCTCTTCATCTTTGAACTCTGCCTCACCTTGATCGCGTAAAATCTTCAGCTTGCTCATCGCATCGCATGCATTCGAAACCAGTTCCCGAAGAAAAATATCCCGGTCGGTATAAAGCCATTTTTTCAAAATCGGAAGGATGTTTTCACTGTGAATCTTAAGCGTCCCTTGAGTCATATACGAATTCCTTTATTTTTGTGAAATGAGCCCCATTTTACCCGTAAAACTACCCCCATGCAAGACTTTTATTCGCTCCTCCTGTAAACTTCCTCTCAAATTAAATCACTCCAGAGGTCATTATGGCATCCCCAGCATCTCTCAACATACAAGAACGATACAATCGGTTATTGCCTCTCGTGAATGCAGATGGAGCCGATTTAACAGAAGGGCATGAACTCCACAGACTAGCTGTGAGTCTTTTTTACGAAGCAACGCATCAAGACACTTCATTAGGACATGAGTGCGGCTGTCTTTTGAACCGATTTACACCTGTTAGACCAGAGCTCCCTGAAAGGGTGGATCCAAATGCGGTTGAGACTAAATTTGGAACGATCAATCAATATCAAAAAATCGAGTTTGATCGAGATGGAAATCCTCTAAGGATCCTTGAAGAGACCGAAGCAGATAGTTCTTGCACAAGCTGTGCCCACGAGTTTTTAAGGAGTGTTCTCTCCATGGGGCTTGCCTGGGATATCACGCCTGAGCAACTGACCGACTATGTTGTGATGGGAAAAGGACTTCACAATGTCTTGCAAAAGCAGGTCCGCTTTCTAGCAAATGAAGACCTTGAGAAATTAACACAAAGTATGCTGCCAGCTGAAGCTAAGGCGCTGAGAGAAAATTTTGTCATTCACCAAGCCTTTAGTACCCCAGAGATTAATGAGAAATATGGGTTAGGCATTGCGGGGGACCCCTTTCCTTTAGGTGGGAATGAAACCAAAATTCTTACTGAGAATGTTTCCCCTTTTTTTGATGGGCTGATGAAACATCTAGAAGATGCTATGTTATCGCATGGTCATCAACGTATCGGAGCCACCATTCACCATGCAGGGAAAACTTATGCTCTAGCCCTTTTTGATACGGTCCGAGGTAGGGAGTATGTATTTTTCGACTCTCATGGGAGAGGAGATTTGCATGGCGGAAATTCCAGTGCGTTTGTCAAATATACATTCAATCGGACCGAAATGGTTCGTTTTCTTTGCACCATGATGCCCTATACTCCCCTTGATGTCGAAGCCTCTACTGCCGAGAGTCTTTCAGCGGATCAAAGAGCGGGGATCCTAAGAGAAACCAATGCGTTTATCTGTTATGTCATGGATCTTAATGAGCAAGGGATATTAGGTGTAACTCCTCCACAATCCCCTCCTGGAAGCCCCGATCCACTTGGCATGAGTAGTTTTGTTGATCTGACTTCTGTTGACGAAGGCACCCCAGTTCCAACAACGCTAGACAGTCCACCTCCAAGTGGTTCTGAAGTGGTCTCTATTGACCGTACAGAGGGATTAGGAGCAAGTAGCTTTGTAATGGTTCCAGGTACCGAGCCTCAACCTCCAGTAACTTCACAACTGGAATCAGGAATGTCGCCTGGTGAAGGGAGCGGTGAGGGCGGAGGAAGCGAATCGCCTTCTCGTATACACCATTATGCGATTGGCTTGTTTATTTTCATAGTCGCAGCGGCGGCTTATAAGTACCGGAAGCCGATTATGCAACAGATCACAAGTTTTACAACCAAGTTTGGGCGCAGTTCAGCAGGTGAGAAGAAAATCAATAAGCTCTGATATGACTTTTTGACTCTTGGTGAAGGAGAGTTTTTTCAATTTTTTTTGTTCTTATGCCCATGATTGTTGGACTTTTTTCAATAAGTTCCAGGGAGCCAAAATGTTCATAGAAAGAGCGGGCTTTTTCATTTTTCACATCTATTAGGACAACATATCCCCCAAACTCGACTGATTGGTAATAGCAACGTTTAAGTGCATGGGCAAGTAAAACCTTCCCAAGGCCCATACCATGAAAGTTTTTATCAATTCCTAATCGGGCTAAACGTATTGCTGGTACCTTTTTTGGTAGATTACCACCAAAGCTCTTGGGAAGAGACTCTGAATTGATATGGCAGGGGCAGATAGAGTAGTAGCCGATAGGGAGAAGGGAATTTTTTTGGTGCATCACCGTGGTAATACTTAATCGCCGTTCTTGATTTTGGAAGGAGAGCTTTATGAGAAAGTCGTTCAACAAGGGCTCTTGGCAGTCAAAGTCAGACAAGATGAAACGTTCACTTAAGACAGAAAACTGTAAGTTGCTTTTAATGGGATTCAATGGCGTCTAGCTCTTGGAAGGCTCTGAGTAGGTTTTCGTTAATTTCTTCTGGATCTTCCATGATTTTCTTAAAGCGGTGCCACTCATCATCTGTTAACGTTAATTCATGATCTGTCTCTTTGATGTCTTTTTTTGCAACTTCAAGGATATTTGTGCGAATGTAATCGCTTACATCATCATACCCTTTATAGTGAGCAGCATGTTGGATCAGAGACTTGTCGTCAGAAGCTATTCTTAGGTGCAAGTTTTCGCTTTTTGGTTTTTTTATTTGGCTCATAAAGCCCCTTATGTTGATTTCAATCAGAAGATTAGTTTTTTTGTGAGACGATGTCAACACAAATTATCTCATGAGGTTGAGGAGGGCGGTGAGGTTCAGAACGCCCGCTTGTTCAAGGATGATGATGATCACCGCAAGGGGAGCGATGTAGCGGATGATGAAAAACCAGGGGCGGAAGAAAAAGGCCATGTTGGTCCCTTTCATAAACTCTTCGCGGGTCACTTCTTTTTCCATAATGTAGCCAATAAAGATGGTCGTGAGAAGACCGGCGATGGGCATCATCCATGAAGCGGTGATGTAGTTCATCGTATCGAAGAAATCTTTGCCGTAGATCGTTTCCCAATTGGGAAAGAGAGCTTTCGATCCTGAAAGAGCGCAGGGGATTCCAAAGAGGAAGACGGCGAGTGCAGAGATCAGAACGGCTTTTGCCCGTTTCCATGAGAAGAGCTCCATCAGGTTAGCGACAAGCACTTCGAGAAGAGAGATCGATGAGGTGAGGGCAGTGAAGACAAAGAGGAGGAAGAAGACGGTTGAAATCACAAGGCTTCCGGGGAGTTTCGCAAAAAGGATGGGCATCGTCTTAAAGACAAGGCCAGGTCCACCTTCTGGAGGGAAGTTAAAGCTAAAGACGATCGGAAAGATCATCATCGCCGCCATCAAAGAGACGAGGAGAGTCATCGTTGCGACAATAAATGCGGTGCGCGGCATGTTTTCACTTGGTTTCAAGTAACTTCCGTAAGTCACGATAATGCCCAGCCCCACGCTAAGGGTAAAGAAAGCCATCCCCAAAGCATTCAAAATAGCAGAGGGGGTGAGCTTTGAAAAGGTGGGGTAGAACATAAACTTAAAGGCTTGGGAAAAGCCTGGCATGGTGGTCCCATAGATAAACATCGCAATCAGAATAAAGAGGAGGGCTGGGGTGAGAATTTTACTCCAATGCTCGATCCCTTTCCGAATGCCGCTAAACACCACACCCACATTGAGAAGGATAAAAAGAGCCATCCAAAAAACGCTGAGATCGGAAGAGGTATAAACGGTATCAAAAATAGCGCGGATTTGGTCGGGCGTCTTCCCTAAGGTAAATTGGTTGAGCGACATGAGAGCGTAGTTCAAACACCATCCCGACACAACACAGTAGAAGGAGAGGATAATAAAACTAGTGAGAATATTCAGGTAACCGACCATCCGCCAGTTGGTCGATTGCTTTGAGAGCTCTTGATAGGCAAAGATCGGGCTCCGCTGCGTTTTTCGGCCGATAAGAAGCTCTCCGATAAAAATCGGAACCCCCAAAACATACGTAAAGAGAATATAGAGAAGGACAAAGGCTCCACCTCCGTTATCTCCAGCGATGTAGGGGAAGCGCCACAGACTTCCCAGTCCAATGGCAGAACCGGCCGCAGCCATGATAAATCCAAATTGGGAGGCCCAATGCTCTCTTTGCGTTTTCATAGTCCGTCAGTGTATGAGATTTTTTTATTTGCAGCAAGCAGAGGTGATTTGCTATGGGGAAAGGAAGGGGGAAAAGATGAAAGAAAAAGATCCTCAAATCGATCAGTGGGCCATGCCGCCATGGCTCGAAAAAACGATTCAATATGTTGACACAGAACTTAATTGGCTCGACCTTGCTTTCTTTGGGTTAGGGATTATCCTTCTTGGTATTATCTTTTTTCTTATCTTTAGGAAGAAAAAACGGATTCATGTAGAAGAAATTGCAACGATTTGTGAAACTTATGAAAATGATATTCAAGAGATCAAACGGGGCCACCTAGAAGAGATCGAGAAAGCCGAAGAGAGTATTCGCGCTTTCCGGAAGAAGCTCGAGGGAATCGAAGCAGAGTATGAAGAAAACCTGAAAGAAAAAGAGGTTGCTTACTCTAAAAGAGTTCAGAAAATCGAAAAGGGGCACTCGGAAATCCATTCGACCGACGAGCTAACGATCTACGAGATGAAAGGGGAAATCGAGCGACTTCGAGCCAAACAAGTGAATGAGCTAGAAGTCTTTGAAGGGGAGATGAAGAAGCTAAAAGAGGAGATTAAAGGTCTCCATGAAGGACATGCAAAGGAAATCGAAATGGCAGAACTAGAAATTGCAGATCTCCGCAAGCAAATGCGAGCATTGATGTACCGTGTTTGAGCTTTCCATCCTCGCAATCTTAGCCTTTTGCTTTGTGGGGATCCTCTTATCGGGGATGATCCTTTTTGCAAAGCGTAAACTGGTTTCGACCGAAGCATGCAAAATCGAAATCAATGAGAACCCACAGCTTACTAAAGAGGTGGAGGGAGGGCGCACCCTTCTTGCGACTTTAACCGATGAGGGAATCGCCGTCCCTTCCCCATGCGGAGGAAAAGCGACCTGCAAGCAGTGTCGCGTTCAAGTGGTGAAGGGGGGAGAAGATGTCCTTGAAACCGATAAAGCCACCTTTAGCCCAAAAGAGTTAAAGGCGGGGTGGCGTCTATCTTGCCAATGCAAAGTGAAACATGATTTAGGGCTGAAGCTTCCCGAAAGCCTCCTCACCTTGAAGGAGATTAAGGGGAGAGTGGTCTCGAATCGCAATGTTGCCACCTTTATTAAAGAACTAGTGATTGAAGTGCCATCGTCTGCAGAGCTTAGCTATGTTCCTGGAGACTATTTGCAGTTTCATGTCCCTAGTTACAAAACGAATACGAAAGAATGGAGGGAAACCATGGATGAGGAATATTACGAAGACTGGGAGCAGTACGATCTTTTTGGACATGCAATTGAACACGAGGACGAAGGAGTGATCCGCGCCTATTCAATGGCTTCCTATCCGGATGAAGGGAACTTCCTAAAATTCAATGTTCGGATTGCCACCCCTCCCTTTATGAAGGGGGAGTTCGACTTTGACATTCCCTGGGGCATATGCTCATCCTATCTCTTTGGACTAAAAGATGGGGATGGTGTCCGCCTCTCTGGGCCGTACGGGGAGTCCCATATGATAGAAGGTGATCAAGAGATTGTCTTTCTCATTGGTGGAGCAGGATCCTCTTTTGGACGGAGCCACATCATGCACCTTTTCAAAACAGAAAAAACCCAGCGGAAGATTAGTTTATGGTACGGCGCCCGCTCTTTAAAAGAGAATATCTATCAAGAGGATTACGAGAAGCTTGATAAAGAGTTCGCAAATTTTACCTATCATCTGGTATTATCGGAACCAACAGCCAAGGATCTTGAAAACGGTTGGCCGAAAGAGGATCCTGAAAAAACCGGTTTTCTTTTCAAAGCCTTCGAAGAGGGGCAACTGAAAAAGATGGAAGAACCAGAAAACGCCCTCTACTATGTGTGTGGACCACCTCTTCACAATAGTAGCGTCATGAAACTTCTAGATGACTATGGCGTTCCAAGAGAAAATATTGTACTGGATGATTTTGGTAATTAAATGAAGATATTAGTCGCTCAGAGAAACCCGATCGTGGGTGATATTGATGGGAATACTGCAAAGATCCTAGAGAGTATGGATGAGGCCCGCAAAAAAGGGGTCGATATCGTGATGTTTGGAGAGCTTATGCTCTGCGGATATCCTCCTGAGGATCTGGTGTATCACCATACCTTCATCGACTCGATGGAGCTTCACCTTGAGCGAATTATCAAAGCCTCAAAAGGGATTACAGCGATCGTTGGGCTGATCCGTCGTAACTTTGAAGAGGGGGAGAAACACCTTTTCAATAGTGCGGCTGTGATTCATGATGGTCATCTGCTGGGATTTCAAGATAAATGGCTTCTTCCGACCTATGATGTCTTCGAAGAGCGGCGCTACTTCGAGCCTGGAAATAAACCTGGGATCTGGGAGATTAATGGGCGGAAGATTGGACTCATTATCTGTGAAGATATCTGGCAACATGCGGGATATGTTGGGTATACCCGTTATGGACGCGATCCCGTGGAAGCTTTGGTCGAACACAAGCCCGAAGTTCTTTTGAACATCTCTGCTTCTCCTTACCAGTTCCAAAAGCCCGACATTCGGGTCAATGTATGTGCAAAGGCAGCTAAAACTCTTAAGTGTCCTGTTGTGATGGCGTGTCAGGTTGGAGCGAATGGACAGATCATCTTCGATGGGTATAGCGTCTATGTCAATGCGAAGGGAGAGCTTTGTCAACTCGCTAAAGGATTCAAAGAAGACGCCATGGTTGTTGACTTAGATGCTAAAGTTTGCCCCGTTCCTTTTGAGTATCAGCCGATGGATAATCTTCTGAGCGCCTTGGAACTTGGAGTGAAAGATTACTTCGATAAGTTTGGATTTAAAAAAGCGTGTTTAGGATTATCTGGGGGGATCGATTCTGCCCTGGTTGCCTATATCGCGGCTAAAGCTCTTGGACCCAAAAATGTTTTAGGAATTAGCATGCCCTCATGCTATACCACAGGTCAAAGTAAGCAAGATGCGCCTGATCTCGCGAAGAATTTAGGGATCGACTTTTTAGAAATTCCCATTGAAAAACCCTTCCAGGCCTATCTCGAACTTCTCAAGCCCCACTTCCAAGAAAAACCCGTTGATATCACTGAAGAAAACCTTCAAGCACGCATTCGGGGAATGATCCTGATGGCGCTATCGAACAAACATGGGTATATCAACCTCAGTACAGGGAATAAAAGTGAAGTTGCCCTTGGCTATTCCACCCTTTATGGGGATATGTGTGGCGGGCTGGGTGTCATTGGTGATGTGACCAAAACCCGTGTTTATGATCTCTGTCGCTATATCAATAAAAAAGAGGGAAGAGAAATCATCCCAAACTCGATCATTGTGAAACCTCCCTCAGCCGAGCTCCGTCCTGATCAAAAAGATCTTGACTCACTTCCAGAATATGGTGTGATCGATAACGTCTTAGAAGGGTATGTTGAAAATTATCTCTCGATCGATGAGATTTCTGAAAAATATAAAATTCCTCAGGAGCTTGTGTTAGAGCTGATCCAAAAGATTCATGCCGCAGAGTACAAACGGCGGCAAGGGCCGCCGATTCTTCGCGTCTCCAAAAAATCTTTCGGAGTAGGACGTCGCTACCCTATTGTGCAGAAATGGCTGTAGCAACATAGTGATAAAAAGCATTTCCTGCAAAAAAACCTGTAGGAAGAGCAAAGTCTTTCCCTAAAAACACGGCGATGGAGCAGACCTTTTGAAAGGCAAAGTATCCCTTTTGATCCATTGGGAACACGGCTCCCTTCGTTAAAGAAGAAAGGCTTCCACAGGTTGGATCCATATAGGAGAATAGTAGTCCTGCAGCAAACCCTGCGCCTAGCAGTCTTTGGTCACCTGTTTGTGATACAAAGTAGCCGAGAGCTACAAAGCTTGCAAGGGAGATCGCGTGAGCGACTTTTTCATTCAGCCCATCTTGTAGACGTTTTGCACCAACTTTTTGCTCTCCCTTTTGATACAATTTGACAAGATCATTTGAAAATTTAATAAAATTTGTTTGTTCCATACCAAAACCTCAAGTTTTTTGAAGTAATACCATTAATCAAAAATAAGTTGGTGAATATAGCTTGTTCTTTCCGGTTAAAATTTGGTTTTCGATTTCGCTAACCATCGAGTGGTTAGGCTCATCTACAAACTAAATTTTTCCTCGAAAATCTCAGCGCTAATTCTGCACCTTATTTTTGAGAAATGGTATAAAATATCATGGATGAAGAAATAATAATATATTTAAAATAAAGAGTTTAGGTTTAGTTTGAGCATGAAGAGGCGATCGAATCCGAGGGCAATGCCATAGCAGTCGGGGAGCCCCTTTTCCAAAGCCCCTATGAATTCAGGATCAAGAGGGAGGGGGTCCTTTCCTAAAAGAGTCCGTTCCTCATTCGACTTTAGAAGGCGCCTCTTTTGCTCCGCCGGATCGGTGAGTTCATGGTACCCATTTCCCAACTCAATCCCGTTAAAATAAAATTCGAAACGCTCAGCAACCTCCTCGCTATTGACTATTTTTGTTTGAGCGAGGGCTGCTTGATCAGCAGGATAGTCGACGATAACAGAGATTTTTCCTTGCCCCAGCTGCGGCTCCACGGCGCATCCCCAGATGATGTTTGGGTCATCGCTATCTGGATAGTGGCCGTAGCGCTCCATGGCTTCTTTGTAGGTGAGAATCTCGTGCGATTGCTCTCCCAAAAACAGTTGCAAAAGCGCTAAGTTTTCATCCAAGAAAGACTCAAACGTTATTCCCACTCGGTACCATTCAATCATTGTAAATTCTGGGCGATGGAGCCGTCCCATTTCATCTTTTCTGAAGACATGGCCAAGTTGATAAATATCCCCCGATCCTTCCGCCAGAAGTTTTTTCATTCCATATTCAGGGCTCGAGTGGAGGTACCCTTTTTCTGTTGCGGAAAAATCGACCGAGAAAAGATCGATATGCGTATCAATAGGAGCGTACTTTGAAAGGAGGGGAGTGTCGACTTCTAAAACATCAAGCGCTTCAAAAAAGGTGCGGACCTCTTTTAAAGCTCGTGCCCGCTCTTTCAGAAGGTCATTCTTTGACGCGGGAGACATATTCACCGGTGCGAGTGTCGACCTTCACAAGTTCCCCTTCTTCAATGAAGATAGGGATCTGGATGGTTGCGCCGGTATCGGTTATCGCAGGTTTAAGAACGCGACCTGAAGCGGTATCGCCGCGGACGCCAGGAGCCGTTTCGACAATTGTCATATTAAGAAAAGTAGGAGGGATCACATCAACGACTTCCCCTTTATAGAGGACTAAGTCATAGACCGTGTCATCCAACATGTAAGGCTCGCTTGTGTCAATGACACTCATCGGAACAGTGAGTTGCTCGTAGGTTGTGTCGTGCATGAAGACAACGCCCTCTCCCTCTTTGTAGAGCATCCGCATTTGGGTCTCTTCCACATCGGCAAGATCAAGTTTCTCGCCCGACTTGTAGGTCTTTTCGATCACCCGCTTTGACATCAAATGCTTCAGCTTTGTTCGGGTAAACGCTTGCCCTTTCCCAGGTTTAACAAATTCCACGCCGACGATGACATAGGGTTCCCTGTCAACTTCTACTTTCATTCCTGTTTTAAATTCATTTGTGCTTACTTGCGGCATGGATCATCCATCTTTATTCATAAAAGGGGTCATTATCCCTAGGAAAGGACTAATTGTCAATGAAGACTACTCCTTATGAGGCTCTTCTTTCTTTGCCTTTAAAGGATTGCCCTGGGTTGCGGTCGTATACTGGTGCGCAGCAAAGGCGATAATCGATGCTGCATAGACGCACGGAGCACCCTTAGCGATTAAGGTAAACTCTGATCGAATCGCTCGCGGTACAAAACTCTCGACCATCCGAACAAAGAAGCACGCAGCAAGAGCCATCATGCTTGCCATGGTGCACGCTGCAATCGGGTGAAAATTATCGGTTCCCCCTAAAGCCATCGCATGCATGTTATGAAAATAGTGTGTCACCACACTGGCGTCATCTCTTACTACAGGGACTGTTGTACGGGTTTCCCCTTCACGGTGCAGGGCCTCAGGAAGTCCCTTCCAAATCAAGCCCTCTATGCCTTTTGCAATACTTGCCATCATCTATTCCTTATGGTTTGTCCTTTAGCGCCCCAGGCGCCAAAGGGATTTCCTCATTTATTTCTTTTGCTCCGCAATACTTTTTGCTACGCCAGCAAGAACTGCTACGGCGTTTGCCAACTGTACAGCTGCTTGCTGACTCTCAATAGATTTGAATTGCTCCAGTTTTCCCTTAGCGTCACCAAGTAGTGCTAATATGGTGATACTTGTTTTGTTCAATTGTTCAGTGGTATCCGTGACAGATTGTTCAAGTCTTTGGATTTGCTTTTCCATGCGGATTAAGAGTTCTTTTCTTGACTTAATATCCAATTCAATCGCTTCTCTTTGTTTTTCCAACTCCTGCAACTGTTTTTCTTGTTCCCCAAGAAGTTGGCCACCTTTTGTCTGGAGTCCCCTTAAGCTTTCTATTTGCCCGTTAATAACTGTCAATTGGCCTTCAAGGTTGCTGACTTGGGTGGAGAAGACGACAGCGGTGTTAGCGAGGTTTTGCTTGATCATCGCTTCGTGGTTCATCCATAGAATCGCTCCGACGGTCATGCTCCCCCCTGATTCTAGCATGCGGCCTTCGGTTGCTTTTTTTAGGGCATAGAGCATGACGATCATTGTCATGGCTTCTACGCTTCGTTGCTTGACGTGTTCAGTGTTTGTCCAGCTGTAAGCCGTACTTCCTATTTGGGCGGCTTTTGATAATGCATCTAGTGCCATTGTTAGACCTCCGTTAAATTATTCTGCAGTGAGGTTAAGGAATTTGTTAGAATTGTGTAAAGAAAAAATTGAAAATGCCCTGAAAATAGGGATTAGGGTATAGAAAAAGAATGCACGGAAATGAAATCAATGAAGAGCAGTTTGCAAAAGAGACCCTTGAGCGGTATTCGGGCTCGCCCGCAGAAGCTTTCCAGTCCAACTTGCTCCTGACTAATTTTCCTCGCTATGTGGAACATTTTGCGCAGGAAAGAAAACTGAAGATCACCGAAGGGTCGATGTTTAAGGTAGCCCATGATCTAAAGGAAGAGATCACGATGCTCGACTTTAAGATTGGCTCTCCTGCGGCCGCCCTCGTCGTCGACCTTTGTTCCTTTCTCGATGTCAAGGCAGCGCTTCTCCTGGGAATGTGTGGGGGGCTCAGGCGACGCTATCAACTGGGGGAGTATCTAGTCCCTGTTGCAAGTGTTCGCGCAGAGGGGACTTCAGACTTTTACTTTCCAAAAGAGGTCCCTGCTCTCTCGAACTTTCTGATGCAGAAAGCGGTGACCGAAGTCCTCGAAAATGAAAAAGGGACCTACCACATCGGGATCACTTACACGACAAATCTTCGCTTTTGGGAGTACAACGAAGAATTTATTACTCATCTCAAAGCGACTCGCGCCCAGGCAATAGAGCTTGAGTGTGCTACCCTCTTTATGGGAAGCTATAAGAGAAAACTCACACTCGGCGCTCTCCTCTTAATCTCAGACCTTCCTCTGAATCGCGATCAGGTGAAAACAAAGAAAAGTTCGGAAGAAATTTTTAAAAACTTTATGCCCGATCACATTGAAAAGGGGGTTGCAGCCCTCAAACATGCCCGCAAGATGCAATCCAAGCATATCAAAGGGGCCTATCACCGTAACATTGGTCTTTAACTTGACACCAAATGAAGAGATGGTCTATTGTTTTTGAGAAACAACGATCTGTGAGAAAGATGCATTCAACACGTCAGACCTCATCAAAGTTCCATTCATCACTAGCCGGCGGGACGACGTCCCAGCGCCGCTCGTGATGACTTGTCTAAACACACTTAGAGGTCATGATGAATCAAGTTAGAGAACACTGGACAGGACGTATTGGCTTTTTGATGGCGGCTATTGGGTCGGCCATCGGGTTGGGAATTCTATGGAAGTTTCCCTACACTGTGGGTGAAAATGGTGGGGGTCTTTTCCTCCTCTCTTACTTTATTTGTCTTCTCATTGTTGGAATCCCTATTTTTATTGCAGAGATTATTTTGGGACGGAGTAGCCAACGGGCAGCTGTTGGAGCCTATGAAGTCCATGACACAAAAGGATCGGGCTGGAAAGTCACAGGATGGTTTGGTGTTTTAGCCTCCTTTTTGATCATGTCCTTTTATAGCGTGATTGCTGGTTGGGGCATGAGCTATATTTTGATGTCGCTCAACGGATTTTATCAGAATCTCAGCGGGAATGAAGTCGCCGCTGCCTATACTGCTTTATCTACTTCGGGAGATATTTCCCTCTTTTGGCACTTTCTTTTCACCTTGATCACAACAGCAATTGTCCTTTCAGGAGTGCGCAAAGGGATTGAAAAGTGGGCAAAGATCATGACGAAGGTCCTCCTGGTTCTCCTTGTCCTCCTCTTTTTGTACACTTTGACGCTTGATGGATTTAGTCAGGGGGCCGCGTTTATTTTTCATCCGAATCCGGAAGATTTTAAGTTGTCGAGCGCGATTGAAGCGTTAGGTCTTGCATTTTGGACTCTCAGCATTGGTCAGGGGATCATGATCAGTTACGGAAGCTACATGAAACGATCCTACAGTGTTGTCCAGATGTGTGGCATCGTGGCTTTTTCTGTCATTGTGGTTTCGATTTTAGCGGCGCTCATGATTTTCCCGGTGGTCTTTACTTTTGGGCTTGAGCCCCAGTCAGGACCGGGGCTGATCTTTCAAACCCTTCCCTATCTGTTTGCGCAGCTACCCGGATCTTTGGTACTAAGTACTATGTTCTTTACCCTTTTTGTCTTTACGGCTCTCACTTCTGCCATCCCGCTCATTGAGGTGGTGGCAACGAATCTCATGGAGTTGAAGGGGATTTCACGGAAAAAAGCAGCGATTCTTGTCGGAAGCGCAACCTTTATCTTTGGAATACCCAGTGCATTTGCAGAATCTTCTGCAATCTTTCCAGACTGGACAGAGATTTACGGAATGAACTTTCTAAAGACCATTGATAGCTTGGTCTCTATTTGGGTGATTCCTATTGGCGGTCTTTTAAGCGCGTTATTTGTCGGTTGGGTCATGGATAAAAAAGTAATTCGGGAAGAGTTTGTGATTGGGACCCGTCTTGTCTCCCTTTACAAGCCGTGGCGATTTTTCCTCCGATGGATTGTTCCTCTTACCATTTTGATCATCATTATCCAGAAAAGTGGCCTCTATGATTTTGATCGACTGATCAGGGGGGCAGCATGAGTCAGGTAAGAGAGCATTGGGGATCACGCCTTGGGTTTATCTTAGCGGCCGTTGGTTCGGCGATTGGTCTTGGGGTGTTATGGAAGTTTCCTTACACTGTAGGACAAAATGGTGGAGGCCTATTCCTTTTCACCTACATCATGTGTATCGTCGTGATTGGGATTCCCGTTCTTATTGGAGAACTTCTCTTAGGGCGGAGCAGTCAGCGGGCTGCGGTCGGAGCGTTTCAGGTCCTTTCGGAAGGGAGCTCACGCTGGAAAATTGCCGGATGGTTTGGTGTTCTTTCTTCCTTCTTGATCATGTCTTTTTATAGTGTGATCGCGGGATGGGGAATGAGTTATATTTTGATGTCTCTGAGCGGCTTTTATCAACACCTTCCAGCAGATGAAATCTCCAATGTCTTTACGAAGCTCTCTCACTCAGGAAGTATTTCCCTCTTTTGGCACTTTCTTTTTACATTGATTGTGATGAGCATTGTCCTCTCAGGAGTGCGGAAAGGGATTGAGTTTTGGTCGAAAATTATGACCCGTGCCCTCTTCGTGATCTTAACAGGTCTTTTCCTCTATAGTTTGACGATGAAAGGGTTTGGAAAAGCAGCGCAATTTATCTTTTATCCCGACTGGAAAGAATTCCATTTCTCTAGCGCCTTAGAAGCGTTGGGCCTTGCGTTTTTCACGCTCAGCCTCGGTCAGGGGATTATGATCAGTTACGGAAGCTACATGCGGAAGAAAGAAAATATCCCGCAAATGGCTTGCATTATCGGTTTTTCTGTCGTGGTGGTTTCGATCTTAGCGGCGATGACGATTTTCCCTGTGATTTTTACCTTTGGGTTTGAGCCTCAGCAAGGGTCAGGACTTATTTTCAAAACTCTCCCTTACCTCTTTGCTCAGCTCCCTGGATCTCTTGTGATCTCGACCATTTTCTTTACGTTATTTGTCTTTACAGCGCTGACTTCTGCGATCCCCTTTGTCGAAGTGGTGGCAACCAATATTATGGAGCTGGCGAATTGGCCAAGACGAAGAGCAGTCCTCCTTGTTGCTGCAGGAACGTTTCTCTTTGGGATTCCAAGCGCGTTGGCTTCAACATCTCACCTCTTCCCCAATTGGCAGTCGATTTATGGGATGAACTTTCTTGATACGATCGATAATTTTGTCTCAACCTGGATTATTCCCATTGGGGGACTCCTCACAGCGCTCTTCGTTGGATGGGGACTCAAGCAAGAGATTTCGAAAGAGGAATTTCCACTCGGAAGAAAGTGGCACACCTTCTACAAAATCTGGCATTTTTTCATGAAATGGATCATTCCCTTGACAATTTTTTTAATTATCCTGCAAAAAAGTGGGATCATTAATTTAGATGGAGTCCAGCATGGTCCTAACCCAGTCGAATATGATGCCTCTAAAGAGTCGGGCACCTGATTTTAAACTCATCGATGTGTGTACAGAGGAGATGGTCACACTGAAGGAGATTCAGTCTGACCTTGGAACGGTTGTGATGTTTATCTGCAACCATTGTCCTTATGTGAAACATCTATTGGAGATGCTTCTCTCTCTTTCTCGCGATTATATTCAAAAGGGGATCTCTTTTGTTGCGATTAACTCAAATGATATCTTGGCTTATCCAGAGGATGGTCCTGAGGAGATGAGAAAGTTAGCTGAAGAGTTAGAGTTTCCATTTCCTTATCTCTTTGATTCTACTCAACAAATCGCGCGCGCTTATGGAGCGGCTTGCACACCCGATTTTTTTGTCTATGATCGCAGCCTGCAGTGTGTTTACCGGGGGCAATTTGATGATTCCCGTCCAGGGAATCACCTCCCGGTGACTGGAAAGGACTTGGCTGAGGCTCTAGACTGTCTCCTGCTCGGGAGAGAAGTAACCCCTGATCAACATCCGAGTATTGGGTGTAATATCAAGTGGTTTGAGAAGGCACAATTAGTGGCTAAATAAAGATATTTTTATAAATTGTTGTAATTCTGCGATCTCATTATACTCTGTGGAAAATCAACTATGGGGATCTCGAAACATGGCAACGCAAGTCTCTCGTGCTCTGACAAGTACGGCGCCATTAAACTTATTGGATCAAGAAAAATCTTGTCGCCGGGACAAGGTTCAAAGGGTTGTCCGGAGGGTCAGAGATCAATTTCCGGAATGTGTCGCCTTAACGGAGACGCTGATCGGGAGAAAGCTCAACCTGGAGCTGAAGAGGTTTTCATTCACAGTTGTATGGGATATCGAAAAGCAGATGGTTTGTATGGATCTAGGCTATTTCGATGCCAAAAAAGATGAAGAGCTCGTCCAAGATATCGTATTCGAGATGCATAATGCTCAATATTCCCCTGTTTTTAGTGGGTATTTTGATGCGATTCCAAAGCTTGATATCGAGACTTTTGTCCAAAAGATCGAATGGACAGAGTGGAGGACAACTTCAAGGACATTGCGTCTGCTTCGTGAAAAAGGGATTCCTGAAGCTGAGATTATGTTTTGTTATACCTACTACGAACATTCTGAACTTTACTATCTCCAACAACAATTAGAAGGGCATTCGCAAACGATTGCAGAGCGCTACTGTGACCAAGGTGGAAGTCGGAAGATTCCTTACCTAGGGACATGGCTACTCCCTTTTGAGTTAAAGTCAACCGAGCACCTTCTCCTCCGTGAGCTGGTCGCGGATCATCTTGCTTTCCTTCGGAGAGGGGAAGAGGGGTTTATGGAAAAACTTGAGATCATTGAGACAGATCCTCCAGACCATTTAGAGGCTTCTGCATGCGAGAAAGCTGCAAAGAACTTCCGGTGGTTTCTTAAGAAATATCAAAGTCTCTCCGCAGAAAACCAATCGTAATAAATTCAAATTCTTCTGGATCCTCATTGAGGGGAAGGAAGATCTTTTTCTCGATCAGTTTTTTTCCAAGCTGCCGTTTTGCATGGAGCGTAATTTTTTCAAATTTTAGGAGAATAAACTTATTGTGACTTGCAAAAACCCTGATCCGATTCAGGTGATAGAGCCATTTCGCTTGTTTCGGAAGGGGACCAAAGCGGTCGACCAACTCTTCAAAGAGGGTTTCGATTTCTTCGTTATTTGTCGTTTCTCCCAGGCGATGATAGATTTCCATCCGCAGACTCGTCTCTTCGATATAGGAAGGGGGAAGATTGGCATCGTAGGAAAATTCCATGCGCGTATCGAAAAAGGAGGGGGAAAGCTCTTTCTTCATCGTGTCGATCGTTCGCTTGAGAAGTTTACAATAGAAGTGGAAACCAATCGCAGAAACATTTCCTGATTGCTGAACCCCTAGCATATCTCCGGCGCCCCGAATTTCTAGATCGCGCATCGCAAGTTTCATTCCCCCTCCAAAGCCAGAGGTTTCGATGAGGGCGTTAAGGCGTTTTCGAGAAATTTCCGGGAGAGAGCGATTTTTTGGGACAAGAAAGTAGGCATAGGCTGGGCGATTCCACCGCCCAACGCGGCCGCGAAGTTGGTAAAGATCGGCCATTCCAAACGCATCGGCTCGGTCAATCAATATCGTGTTAGCATTGGGGATATCGACCCCATTTTCTACAATGGTTGTCGCCACAAGGATATCGATTTCTCCTTGCTTAAACCGGTGGAAAATCGCGTCGAGTTCCTCAGCGGGCATTTGTCCATGTCCGACAGCAATCCGTGCATTAGGGAGGAGGGTGCGGATCTCCTCAGCAATCTTATGAATTGTTTCGACGCGGTTATGGATAAAATAAGCCTGTCCATCGCGGGCCAGCTCTCGCATCAGGGCATTTTTAATCAGTTCGGGATCTCGTTCAGCTAAAATCGTTTTAATGGGGAGACGATCTTGGGGAGGGGTATTGATGACCGACATGTCGCGGGCGCCAATCAAAGAAAAATAGAGTGTCCTTGGAATGGGAGTTGCTGAAAGGGTTAAGCAATCAACGCCGATCTTCGCTTTTTTTAAGTGTTCTTTTGCGCGGACACCGAATCGCTGCTCTTCATCGATAATGATCAGCCCTAGATCTTTAAATTGGACATCTTGGCTAATGATCCGGTGGGTTCCAATTAAAATATCAACGGTTCCTCTTGCCACCCCATCGAGTGTTTGCTTCACCTCTTTAGGTTTGACAAATCGGGAGGCCACCCCAACGGTGATCGGAAAGTCTGCCATCCGCTCCTTGAATGACTCATAATGTTGCATCGCAAGAACCGTTGTGGGAACAAGGACGGCAACTTGTTTTTTTCCATCATAGGCTGCTTTGAACGCGGCCCGCATGGCAACTTCCGTTTTCCCGTATCCAACGTCACCACACACCAGACGATCCATGGCCTTGTTGGAGATCATATCCTTCTTAATAGAACCAATTGCTTGGAGCTGATCATCGGTTTCAACAAAAGGGAACTCTTCCTCAAATAGGAACATGTCATCGCTGTCTGAAGGATAGGTGTGTCCCCCCTTGGCTTCGCGCATCGCTTGAAGCTGCAGGAGATCTTTGGCATATCCAATGATCGCTTTTTGTGCATTTGCTTTGGCTTGTTGCCATTTCTTTGTCCCTAGAATGTTGAGGGTTGGAGCTTCTTCTGATGTTCCAATATAGCGGCTGATCAGGTGCGATTGAGAGAGGGGAACATAGAGCTTTCCACTATTGGCATATTCAATCAGGAGGAATTCTTCGTCGTCCCCCCGATGATTCTTTTGTTTCTCGATCCCTAAAAACTTTCCAATTCCATTGTGAAAGTGAACAACAAGATCTCCCTTTTCGAGCGCATGAAACTCTGAGGCGGGAGTGTGATAGGTATTGCGCCATTTTTGTCTTGAGACCTTATAGCGCTTCGTGAGCTCCGTGTAAGGGAGGAGGAGAAACGAGCGGTCGACCAGAAAGAATCCACTGGAAAGGTAGCCACGGAGAAATTCCCGCTCCTTAGGGAGAGGTAAAAGGGTCTGGTCGATTTTTTCCCTCAGCGCTTTTTCTTCTGCTTCGGATGCTGCAACGAGAGAAAGTGAAATTTCACCACTTTTTTTCAGGATGGCTTCAAGCCTTTTTTCTTCGGGACTCTCCTCCCAGAAGGCATCTTTGATCGTTTGAAAAGCATGGGCCATCCGCTTCGCAGACAGATGTTGATCAAAAATCTCAAACTTCACCTCCTGCAACGGAGCTTTCCCAGAATAAAAATCTCTTCCGATCTTTTTTGCTTCTGTTTCTCCCATCGACTCCAGAGAATGTTTTGTGAAATAGACATGCTGAAGAGTCGTGGCCCTTTCGAATAGAGCACGGAAGGAAAGGAAGAAAGGGGTAGAGGCTCCTGGGAGGTCTTTAAGAGCAACATAGCGATCCTCAATCGCTAAAAGATCGTCGAACACAACGATAGTTTCCTCGCCTAAATAATCGAGCAGCGTTGACAGGCGTTTTTCATCCGCTAATAGAGTGTGTTCGGCAGCGGGTGGAATGAAAACCTCTTCCACTTTCTCAATCGATTTTTGCGAAATTGGGTCATAGGTTCGAATTTGGTCGATCTCGTCATCAAAAAAGTCGATCCGATAAGGGTTGAAGCTTGAGAGGGGAAAGATATCGACGATCCCTCCGCGGATCGCGAATTCTCCTTTGTCCGCTGCGACGCTCTTTCGCTCATATCCAAGGTCAACAAGCATCTCGGGAAAGAGATCAAAAGGGAGCTCCTCTCCTTTTTTCACCCGAAGTTGCTTATCTTTTAGGGTGTCAGGGTGACAAACCTTTTGAAGAACTCCTTGAAGTGGGGTGAGAATGATTTGTGGTCCATGGTTTTCTAATAGGGCATTTAAAATCTCAAATCGCTTCCCAATAATATCGGGACTGGGAATGATTTCTTCACCAGGAAGGGTTTCCCAAGCGGGAAAAGAGTGGATGTTTTCATTTTGGAAAAACGTTAAATCATCATAGAGGCGAGACTCTCTTTCTCCCCCTGTAATAATGAGAAGATGTTTCTTTGTCTCTTTAGAAAAGAGCAACGAAAGAACTGCTTTTGGAGCATCCCAAAGTCCTTCAAAAAGAAGACGTTTTTCTTTTTGTGCGGCATCTAAAGCAGCGCGAATTGAGGAAAATGAGGCCAATTTATTAAGCATAGAAAACAGCGTAACATGATCCTCTAAATTCATCGGAGGAAAATTTTCACCTCGCATAAAAATCAGGCCCTGTGCTAAAATAGGGGGGTATATTTGGGGAAGGAGGCGAACTCGTCTCGCTATTTTGGAAAAATCAGGATAGTGGCACTTTTCAACTCCTCGTTTTTATACCCTATAAAGATTTTTTTAATCGCTGATCGTCAGCGGTTTACCAGATTCGTGCAGTCTAAGTTTCTTTTTTCCTAGTCCGCTCTATAGGGCTAGGTTTTCCCTCCAGCTTAGGCTGCACTTTTTTGTGTCCGGGGTCGGACAGTCCCTCCACATGATCTTCTCCATCTTTCCCTCTAGGAGAGGGTCTTTTCTCCTCACCCATAGCTAGAGGCTATGGGATCGTCTAAAATCTCCCTCCTAGAGGGAAATCTTGGAGAATCTCATATAGAGTTACTGTCCGACCCCGGACTTTCCTATAGCCCGAGTCTTCTGCAGAGCTATCCCTGCCCCCCGGACTCCTGTGTCCATTTATTATTTTAATTATATAATAATTATTATTTTAATCGTTTTTATAATTGTTTGCTTTGTTTATGATTCATGACTATTTAATTAAAAATGGATTTTATTTAGTTATGGAAAAATTTCAAAGTGTACCCGGAAGTGTGGCGAGTCTCCCCCCAGTTATTGGAGAACCCAAAATGAAGCGAGCTCGTACTGTGCAAACTAATGTTACTTTAACGCCGCTCCATCATAAACTCATGGTTCATTTCGAAAATGCTTGTGAGGGGCTTAGTAACTCTCAAGAAGAAATCACAAAGATACTACAAATTAGGGAGCAAGTTCTTAAGGGGCCTGGTGAGGCAAAGCTTTTGAATCCGAGTGCCACCTTACCTCAGAAGGTGATTGTTACAAAGGGTACTTTTCACGTTGTACAAAAATCGGTAGGTTCTGGGACTTTTTCAACAGCCTATTTTACCGTTGCGATCCCTTTTTCTGGGGATGTACCGATGAATCGCGTTGTAAAATGTTCGAAGAATTCTTATCGTCCTGAGATTAAGCTTCTAGATGGATTAAGTCCGGCATCAAAACTTAGTCGAACGATTGATCACTTTATTGCCTCCTTTTTCGATAAGGGAAAGAAGCTTCATTTTGCAGTCTTTGAACCAAGTGACTGCGATTTTACAAAAGTAGATTATACCATCCATTCTGCTCCTGTGTTTTTTATGTGCAGGCAACTCTTGGATGTGGCAAATGGGATCGGTTCGTTTCACCGTCGAGATATTATTCTGTGAGATCTTAAGGGTGAAAACCTTCTCATCAACCATGAGGGACCAGGAAAGGTAACGGACTTCGGGTTTTTAAGAAAGTTGCAACCTGAGGGAACAAAGCATGAAGCGACAGGAACAGGTAAGTATCTAGCCCCCTTTATTTATGATTCGATCTTAGGGCAGAAATATTATTGGATCACTTCAGGAGCTCCTTACGAAGGGGGGTATCAAGGAAAAGCCTCTGACATTTTTTCTTTTGGAAGAGTCATTCATCTCGATGTGATCTGCCGTTTGCTTGGGCATTTCGGGAAAGTTTATCATCTTGAGGCGGCAACGGTTCCGTTTTTAGCGGTGTATGGCGAACCAAGAGTCATTGAAGGGAATTTTTCTGATGAGGTCCTCTTAGGATATGAGCAAAAATTTCCAGGAAGAGTGATTAGAAATCCTTGTTACCATCAAAAAGACTCACTTTATCTTTTTGAAGATCATGAAGTTTTACTGAAAGAAACCGTAGAGCTCATTGAGAAGTTTCGTGGAATGATTCACGATCAAGAATGTGAAAAACTCATTGCGTTAGCTTTCTTGGCTCGAGATCTTCAAAATCCTATCAAAGAAGGGATTCTAAATGTCCTTGGGTGCCCAACAGAAAATGATAGTGACCGATTGATTCAGGGCGTTTTGGATCGATTAAAAGCGATCATCACAAAACTAACGGTACGCACTCTCGACTTAGGGCAAGAAGATTTTGAAAATGTGCCATTCGAAGAAGTCCCAAATCCTTTTGAACTGTTGACGGGAATGACCTCTATCGATCCTGGAGTTTTAGCAGACCTTACAAGTGGAACAGACATTGGGTTGATTTCTCCTGGTCCTTCCTCGGGACATTTTGATTTAAGCCCAGTCCAAAACCACAAATAGTCCAGGAGCGATGTTCATGGAAAGAAGTTTAAGATATGCACCTCTTTGTATTGATCAAAGGCAGTTGGTTTCAAGGTTAGAAGAATGTTGGCCAACTCAACAAGAGGGAGAAATTCAAAGCTCTCACCAAAACTAAGGAAAGAATATGTCATTATTACCTGTATCTCCCATTGCACCTGCACCTGCTTTAGAATCGCTAAAAGCGGTTTTTCCTAGCTACCACGATCATTTAGGGCTTTTTGAAAGAATCAAACACTGTGCTCAACGGATCGAACACCACGCTGGAGAGATCTATCGGATGGATGGTAGTGAAACCCTTTCTAAAAGTTTTTATGTCACGTCAAGAGAGTTTTACATTGTGCAGGCTAAGGCAGGTAGTGGCACCTTTAGCTCTGCATTTTTTGTTGTACAGGTCCTTCTTGAAAGAGGAGAGACAAGGAATATGTTGATTAAAGTGGCTCGCAAACCCTTTGATTCTGAAAAGGAAAAGCTTGCTCTTCTCAGTCCCGCTTCAAAGTTAAGTGAAAATATCGATCACTTTCGAGGTTCTTACAAGATTCATGGCAAAGAAGAATATGTGGCCCTCTTCAACGCAAGTAGTTGTGATTTCTGCCATATCAATTATAGCAAAATGGCTCTTCCTGTTACGTTCATTATCCGCCAACTTATCTCCGTGGGAGAAGGGGTTGCCTCCTTCCATCGAGCAAATCTTATTCTCCGTGATATCAAAGGGGCTAATCTCTTGGCTAATTGGGAGGAAATTTCGGGAAGTGAACCAGAAGTAAGGCCAGGTAAAGTGACCGACTTTGGACTCGTTATTTCTCTTGCACCTGAAGGGACAAAACATTCGACAACTTGCACACCAACATATGCAGCTCCCTATATTTGGGAAAACATCGTCTGTCAACGGCGCCGAATCATTCAAGGAAAGTCGCCTCATGAAGGAGGGTTTCAGGGAAAAGCCTCCGACTTATTTGGGCTAGGACGAACGATTCAGTTTGATCTCATCCCTCAGATTCTCTTGCAGGTTGCAAAGCGAAACGCCTTTCCTGATATCGAACCTTATGTCGAGATGTTTTTAAGACCCCAAACGCTGAAGGGAAGATATTCTGACATGCAACTTCTTGCTTATGAAAGGGTCAATCCTGGCTATGTCTTCCATACCGGGATGGATCGAGAGAAGAATGACCATCTCTGGGTTTTCAAGACCGAACAAGAGATGTATGAAAAAACCCTAGGGGCAATTCGGTTGATCGAGCCCTTTTTAAGTAAAGATGAAATCACAAAGTTGAAGGAGCTCGCGCAGTTGGCTAGAGATCTTCAAGTCACGCAAAAGGATAGACTTCTTGCTCTATTAGGGGTGGATAAGGAAAATGAGGGAGACCTTCTGATCCAGGCTTTTATCAAGAGGCTTCAAGCGATTTATAACATAACACTCTTACCTTTAGCGAGTTTAGAATTCTCAGATAAACGAGAAAATGTGACTACAGCTTCCGCATCCCATCAGACGACGTTGAGAAGCAAAAGAATGCGAGAAAGTAACGTTCACAATTCAGTAGAACAAGTATCTGATCATAAGTTAGATGGGAATAAGTTAAATTAATGAATTTTTAGTTAATATTTATTTTAATTTTTGATGTAAAAGTTTCGTAATGTTATTGTTTTCTAAATTAATAAGAGGTTTTATGTCTGCAGTTACATCTAAAACAATTTTGAATGCCGAATTACAGGACAGAACAGCTACCCCTATTTTGTCCGAGGAGGGGAGTCAAGCATCGATTCTTGATGATTCCCAGTCTGGACACGATGAAAACGTTGAGAATCGCGTTGAAAAAGTTGCTGGAATTGTCATGACACCTGGAAAAGAAAGCCGGGCAGAAAGGATAAAACGCAAAGCTGAGTTTACCACACCCGATGCCCGAAGGGTTATTGCGAAACAAGAACGCTATAGAGAAGTTCCTCATTTGATGGGAGTTCTTACTCCATCAGCAACGACAGAAAAGAAAGTTTTTATTACTCCCACAAGCGTGAGAACAGTCAGTCGAACCCTTGGCGAAGGAGCGCAAGGTGCTGTTGTTTTATCTGAGAGACACTTTAATGATGATGAAAAGCCTCCTGCTAAGGAAGCTCTAAAGGTCTATTCCAATCATTGTGAAAGTTGGAAACTCATGAAAGAGATTCTTCCATTCGAGAGAAAATTTCTAAATCTTCCCAGCAAAGTCTATTCTACGGAAGATGGAAAATACGTCGCCTCCCTGCCCTTAGCGGAAAGTGATCTTTTTGCTATTCATTTAACCGCTGAACCTTGCCCAGTTCAAAAGCTTTTGGGATGGATGAGGGATGTAGCGGAAGGGATCGAAGTATTGCATACGCATCATCTTTTGCATCGTGATCTGAAACCCCGAAATATCCTCGTTCTCGAAGGGCGAGGAGTCGCTCAAGCAGCAGATCTTGATCTAGTAAAGAAAAGTGGAGAAAAGAAGGAACACTTTACAACCTGTACTCCTTACTATTCTCACCCCTCAATTTGGGGAAACGACATTATGAAGCAGAAGATCCGACAGGGAATCCAAACGGAAGCCGATGATGTTTTTTCTTTTGGAAGAACCCTGCAGTATGGGGTGATTGGCAAAGTCTTACATATGCATGCCGAAACCATGCAGGATGCAAACACCATGTGTCCAAAGAAAGTAACACTTCCTGAAAATGAACAGGAAGCAGACCATAGACTTTTAGAACTTGTGGCCGAGAATAACGGGCCTGTTCTGATTTCAGGCTCTCGCCAAATTTCTGATCCAAAAACTCGATCAGGATACCGCTACATCCCTTCTACTGTTGTTCTCTTCCCTTCAAGGGAGGAGCTTCATGCGCTTACTCTTCAAAGCATTGAAAAACTGCGCGGAAAAATTGGTCATGTTGAGTTTAATGCACTTCGATTGACAGCAGAGTTAGCTGATGAGCTACAGCAAGATGATCCATCTATGCGTCCGTCGATGCAGAGGGTCAGGCAAAAAATCGAAGGACATCAAGTCTATCTTAGAGAGCTCTCTGAGCCTGCTGTAGAACCTAGTTTGAAATCAAATAACCCAGACCCTAAACCAGACACTCAATAATTCTCTTGGGTCTGACAATCCATTTCGAGATACCCAGGGGGGAGCTGATTCGTTGAAAATCGATCTGTTCCTCTCCATTCACGTGGGATAAAAGTAAATCCCATATCATCCGCAATGATTTTAAGCCCAGGCATTCCAAGGAGCCATGAGAATGAATCAAAATTGGGTTGTAGTCTTAGGTTTCTACTGATATTGAGCTTGACGAGACGAAGCTCGCTCAATTGAATGGGAAGCCAATGAATACGATTCCCACTGATGTCTAATGTTCTTGCTTTTGTGCATTGCAAAAGCACTTGAGGAGGAAGGTGAGTGAGACCAAGATCACTAAAGTTAACATCGACCACCTCTCCCATTCCCTGAGGATAACGTTTTTCGATCTTTCGCGCATCATCTTCATACCCTTTGACCAGTCGTGTCAAATCTGTTGACCACGTGGTGTTTTCAAAAAGAGAGGGGTGATAGGGGATCGGGGTGATGCCGTTATCAGCTTCAATAAAGCCGACAGGGGTTTCGCCTATCCTGACAAAGTAACTTCGAGTTGGAGAAATCGTTTCCATTTAACTTCCTTAAGTTGTTTAAAGGGAAGCCAGTATGGTATACTAAAATATTTATGTCACGAAAAAAAATTAACGGCACACCCTATTTCCGCAGCATTTCCTGGATTTTGTCGAAGGCGATAATGACTGCTTTGGGGTTTTTTCCACCCGCTTGTGCCATCTCTTTTTTTCCGCCTCCACGCCCTTCGATGAGCTCTGCAATCGACTGAATGAGCGTATTTGCGTGAATTCCTTTTGCAACAAGATCAGGGGAGACTTTGAGGAACAGCTGGCAGTTTTCTCCTTCAATAACACAGAGTAAAAGGACACCTGTTTTCATGCGTTCCATAAGATCAGAACCCAGATCATTGAGTTCATTCCGCTCAATGTCAACCACCGCTGAAAGCATGGGGATCTCACCCACCTTTTTAACGTTTGACATGAGCGTTGCAGCCAGGTCATTGAGATATTTCTTTCGCGCAAAAAGCGATTGTTCTTTGAGACGGGTATTTTCTTTGATCAGGTTTTGAAGAGCATCTTCGATCTTTGGAAGGTTTGCCTTTAAGGTCAGCGCGATATTAGAAAGTTGGTCCTCAACGGCATACCGAAGCTTTTCCGCCTCTATTCCTGTTACTGCTTCAATTCGGCGGACCCCTTTTGCAACAGAACCCTCTTTTGCCACGCGGAAGTACCCAATTTCCCCCACATTGCTTACGTGAGTTCCTCCACAAAGCTCTTTCGAGTATCCATTGATATCAACGACGCGAACGACTTTCCCATATTTGTCCCCGAAGTGTTGTTTGATTTCAGGGTGATTTTGAACCTCTTCCAGTTTTAGCTCGTAGGTTTTAAGAGGCTTGTTTTCCCATACCTTTTCATTGACGAGGCGCTCAATTTCTCGTATTTCTTTTTGCGAGAGCGCTTTGTGGTGGTTGAAATCAAAGCGGAGCCTTTCTGCTTCCACAAGAGAGCCTGCCTGTTTCACATGCCCACCGATGACTTTTTGCAGAGCCCAATGGAGAAGATGGGTAGCGGTATGATGTTTTGCAATTTCTGCCCGTCGCTTTGTATCAATCTTAGCAACGACCGGTTCTCCGACGATCAGAGTCCCTTTTTTTAGCACTCCATGGTGAGCGATCACACCAGAATAAGGATTTTGGCAATCTTCCACATCAAACAGGGCCGTCTCATGGGTAAGCGTTCCAATATCGCCAACCTGTCCTCCCTTTTCTGCGTAGAAAGGAGTGACGTCTAGAATCACAAGTCCCTCTTCTCCCTCACGCATTGTATCGACAGATTTTCCATTGACAATGAGTCCTTTGATCGATCCTTCTTGTTCGGTTTCTTCGTAACCCACGAAAGTCGAGTGGCCATGATGTTTCACAAACTCTTCAAAGATCGTTGTTTCTGCCATTTGTTTATGGCTAGTTTTTGCGCTTCGTGACCGTTCACGCGCTTGTTCTTCTAAAAGAGTATAGGCATCGAGGTTGACTGAGAGTTCACTATCTTTAGCAATGAGAAGGATTTCTTCAATGGGAAAGCCATAGGTATCTTTGAGCTTAAAGGCATCTTCGCCACTGATTTCTTTGCGGGGATTTTTTTCTGCTTTTTCGACGATTGTACTGAGGATATTTCCACCACGTTTCAGCGTACGGAAAAACCCTTCCTCTTCGATCGTTAAAATTTCACCGATTTGATTTTCTGCCTGTTTCAGTTCGTGGAAATCACTCCCCATGGTAGCAACGAGACTGGGGAAAACTTCTGCTAAAAAAGGCTTATCAAAACCAAGGAGGCGACCATAACGGACAGCCCGTCTAAGAATCTTTCGAAGAACGTATCCCCGGTCCACATTGCTCGGTTGGGCACCATCTGCAATCGCAAAGCTTAAAGCGCGGATATGGTCAGCAATCACATGGAAGGCTGGCGCTAGATGGCGATCGGATGAGTCATACTTTTTTCCTGAAAGTTCTTCCACACGGGCAATGATTGTTCGAAGAATATCGGTTTGGAAAACATTCTCCGCTTCCGTTTTGAAGGAAACCACTCGTTCAAGCCCTGCGCCCGTATCAACACATTGTTTGGGAAGGGGAGTCATCTTTCCGCTGCTGTCGCGGTTAAATTCCATAAAGACGAGATTCCAAAACTCAGGATATCTTTCTCCTGTCTTGTCCTCAAGGGGGCTTTTTGCAGTTCCAAACTTTTCCCCTCGATCATAGAGAAGTTCTGAGCAGGGACCGCACGGACCGGTATCTCCCATTGACCAGAAATTTTCATCCTCGCCGAGGCGGATAATTCGCTTTTCAGGGATAAAAGGTTTCCAAAGCTCAAACGCCTCGTCATCCGTTTCGAAAACCGAAACCCAAACGCGGTCTGGATCGTACTGGAAAATTTCTGTTGTCACTTGCCATGCAAAAGCGATCGCCTCTTTCTTAAAATAATCGCCAAAGGAAAAGTTTCCGAGCATTTCGAAAAAAGTCATATGGCGAGAAGTATGTCCCACATTATCGAGGTCATTATGTTTTCCCCCCACGCGAATACATTTCTGAGAGGTTGTTGCACGGTTGTAATCGCGCTCACTTTTTCCTAAAAAGACATCCTTGAATTGATTCATCCCCGCGTTAATAAAGAGAAGCGTTGGGTCGTCATGTGGGACTGTCGGAGAAGAGGGGACAATCGCGTGGTTTTGTTCTTTGAAATAGTTGAGAAACTTTTTTCTAATTTCTTGTGAGAGCATGAACCGACCCAGGTTGAACTTTATCCTTGATATCTTAATCTTAAGAGATAAAAATAAGGGATTTGATAGCTAAATGCAAGGAAAGATAGGTTTATGGACGTAGATCTCAAGAAAATATTAGAGAAAACCGCAAATACCATCCGACAACTCTCCTTTGAAGCGGTGCAAAAAGCAAACTCTGGGCATCCGGGTCTTCCCATGGGGTGTGCAGAACTGGGCGCCTATCTCTATGGACATCTTCTCCGCCACAATCCGAAAAACCCCCAGTGGATGAATCGGGATCGGATGATCCTCTCTGCAGGACATGGATCGATGTGGCTCTACTCTTGCCTCCATTTGGCAGGATTTGATCTTTCACTCGATGACATCAAAAACTTCCGGCAGCTCCATTCAAAAACCCCTGGCCACCCTGAATATGGCGAAACGCCTGGAGTCGAATCGACAACAGGCCCTCTTGGGCAAGGAGTGGGGAATGCAGTGGGACAAGCCCTTGGGCTAAAAATTTTAGAAAAGAAATTTAACCAAGAAGGGCACGAGATTCTCAGTCCTAAAGTCTATTGCTTAGCAGGTGATGGGTGTTTAATGGAAGGAGTATCGAATGAAGCAAGCTCATTTGCGGGTCATCTTTGTTTGGATAACCTTGTTTTGATCCACGATGCTAACAAAATTACACTCGATGGTCCTCTTGATCAATCCTCTTCTGAGGATGTTCCTGCTCGTTATCGTGCGTATGGATTTGAAGTTTACGAAATGGATGGGAACGATCTTGACTCGGTTGATGAAACCTTCAAAAAAATTCAAGAGAAGCAAACTCGTCCTGTCTTTATCGATTGCAGAACGATCATTGGAAAAGGATCACCCCATAAACAAGGAACCTCAAGTGCGCATGGCTCTCCTCTAGGTCCTGAAGAGGTCGAAGAGACAAAAAAAGCTCTAGGACTCCCAGAAGAAGAATTTTATATTCCTCAGGCTGTGAAGACCTACTTTAAAGAAAAACTTCCGAAGCAAGCAGAGATGGAACACGAGTGGAACAAGGCCTTTGATGCCTGGCATCAAGCTCATCCCGATCTTGCAAAAGAATTTCAAGCGATGCACGAGCGGATCATCCCAACAAACCTTGAAGAGACACTGAATAAAATAGAGTTTGGTGAGCCCATTTCTGGGCGTAAAGCTTCCCAAGCGATCCTCCAAGTTTTAGGGAAGGAGCTTCCCTTTCTCTATGGTGGCTCAGCCGATCTTTCTGGGTCTGACTGCACGATGATGAAAGACTATCCTCTCATCGCTCAAAACGATTTTAGAGGACGGAATATTAAATATGGAATCCGTGAATTTGGAATGACAACGATGGCCTCTGGTCTATTCCAAACCCATATGTTTGTCCCTTACGTCGGAACGTTTTTTACCTTTTCTGACTATTTAAGAAATGGTCTCCGCTTAGCATGCCTCTCAAAGTACCACGTCATCTTTCAGCTGACCCATGACTCCGTTTTCCTTGGTGAAGACGGACCGACTCACCAACCTGTCGAACACTTAGCTTCTCTACGTGCTGTTCCGAACCTCCATGTGATGCGTCCTGCCGATGCTCATGAAGTCAAAGGAGCTTGGCTTTCCGCCCTCAACTATCCTTACCCGACAGTCATTGTCCTTTCGCGGCAAAATCTTCCCGTGTTAAAAGAGACAGAAAAACCGTTTGTGGAAGGAGTTGGAAGAGGGGGATACATCATCAAAAAAGAAAAAACAAAACCGGATTACACCCTCTTTGCGACCGGCTCAGAAGTTGCCCTTGCTCTTGATGTGGCAACGGCCCTTGAAAAACAAGGAAAAGATGTTCGCGTGGTTTCGCTTCCTTGTTGGGAGCTCTTTGATCTTCAGGATGAGGAGTACAAGCGGAGTGTCGTGTGTGGAGATCTCGGAAAGCGAGTCTCGATTGAAGCTGGAGTTAGCTTTGGATGGCACCGCTTCATTGGTGAGAAAGGGATTGCCATTGCCATTGATGAATTTGGTCTCTCTGCTCCCATGAGTGATATTGCAAACGAACTAGGATTTACCGTTGATGCCATCCTTAACCGTCTCCTCTCCTCCTAAATTTTTGAGCGCCCTCTCTTGCCAAAACGAAGGGCGCCCTCCTGTTTGGATCATGCGGCAAGCTGGGCGCTATCTCCCCGAATACCAAGCGATCCGAAAAAACTATTCCCTCGAAGAGATGTTTCGAAGTCCAGAGCTGATCTTTGAGATTACCAAACAACCTCTTGACATTCTGGGGGTAGATGCTGCCATTCTATTTGCCGACATCCTTCATGTTCCTATGAGCCTAGGGCTCGATGTTTCCTTCCCTGGAAAAGGGGGGCCGGTGGTCACTCCTACGATTGAGTCCTCTGAC
The DNA here is from genome assembly GCA_024233515.1 of Chlamydiales bacterium. GTDB lineage: Bacteria > Chlamydiota > Chlamydiia > Chlamydiales > Simkaniaceae > Neptunichlamydia. Next base: position 75,648 of record JACKPO010000001.1, on the reverse strand, counting down.
GATCTTCTCCAGGTGTGTCCTCGTCCAATTGAAGAGAGCCTTTGGTTTGTGCAAGAGGGGATTTCCCTTCTAAAAAAAGAGCTCGATGTTCCCCTCATTGGATTTTGTGGGGGACCCTTCACCGTCATGACCTACATGACAGGGAAAAAGGTGAAAAAGTGGCTCTACTCCGATCCTGAAAGTGCCCACGATCTCCTCCAGACGATTACCGATCAGAGTATTGCCTATCTTCGAATGCAAATCAAAGAGGGGGTCGATGCAATCCAGGTCTTTGATTCTTGGGCTAACCTCCTTTCGCGCTCAGAGTTTGTCCGTTTTGCCCTTCCTTACTTAAAACAAATTGTCAAAGCGATCGAACCTTTCCCCGTGATCCTCTTTTCGCGCGCTTCTTCTCATTTTGTTGAAGAGTTTGTGTCGGTGAAACCCCATGCGATCAGCTTTGATTGGACCTATCCCTTACATGAGATCCGCCGCCGCGTTCCTGAAACAATTGCGGTACAAGGGAATCTTGATCCCGAACTTCTTTATGCGCCCCCCGCGGTGATCGAAAAAGAAACCCTCAAGCTTCTCGATTCAATGCGTGGAGATCCAGGATTCATTGCGAACCTTGGTCACGGCGTTCTGCCCGATATTCCTGTCGACCATGTCCGCGCCTTCGTTGAGACGATTAAGAGCTATTCACCAGGTGGCCGTTGGGGGCATTGAGCAAAGAATCGCTTCAGGATTTCCTCCTGAGAGAAACCCAAACTTTGTCCCCCGATCGTAGAGTAAGTTAAATTCGACATAGTGAGCGCGAAGGGCATTTTGCTTTGCTTTATCTTCTATCGTGTAAGGCCGCTTGACATGGCGCTCGTAAATCGGAAGGATCGCATCCAAAAAGGTTGACCCAACATTTTTCCATAGCGCAAGGTCTTTCTCAAAATCACCACTGTTATAGTGATCGAAAAAGATCCCTCCGACCCCCCGCTCTTTTTTCCAATGCTTAATATAAAAGTACTCTGCGGCTTCCTTCGAAAACTGCTCATACAGTGAGTCGCCTAAAGCCTCTCGTGCTATCTTGTGGAAATGGTGAGTATCCTCTTCATTCTCAAATCCCATTGGGGTTAAGTCATATCCTCCCCCAAACCATGAGGTATGGGCTGTTTCAATATAGCGGACGTTCATGTGAACCGTTGGCATAAACGGGTTCATCATATGGGTAATTAAGCTGACCCCCGTCGCAAAAAAGGGCTCGTCATCCTCTTTAAAAGGGAGCTGCTTTCCTCTGACGCCAGACCAGTTTACGGCTGCCTTTTCAAACACCTCTCCGCGAAGAACAGAGATCTCGCCTCCACCCCCACCGTGATGGTTCCACTCTTTCCGTTTAAACCGCTTTTCCGGCTCGAGCGTTTCAAACCCTGCAATGATTTCATTTCGCAGAGTTTTTAAGAAGGTAACAATCGCTTGCTGTTTATCTGTCTCGGCTTGCAACATAAAGGTCTCCGTGCAAAAATTACACTTTATAGAAAAAATTGGAAAAATTCCATGAAAAAGATCGTCATTGCTGGTGGAGGGATCTCTGGGCTTTCAGCTCGTTATTTCTTATCGAAGCGGTATCCTGAGGCGGAGATTGTTCTCTATGAAGAAAGTGGTCGCCTTGGAGGTTGTATTGAAACCTCAACCGCTCCCTATTTTTTTGAGCGCGGACCGCGGACCTTTAAAGTGTCCCGCGCAGACGAGCTTCTTTCTCTCGTGAAAGAACTTGGGTTGGAAGATGAGCTTCTCTATTCCGATAGAAGTGCTCGTCGCCGCTACCTGTATAAAAATGGGAAGCTTCACCGTCTTGGCCTTCCCTTTTTGCTCCCTTTTCTTCCTGCTCTTCTTAGAGAGTGGAAGCAGCCCTACTCATGGGGAGATGACGAATCGATTGCTACCTTTGTGACCCGCCGGTTTGGCAGGGGGATCGCGGAAACCCTTTTCGATCCTTTAACCCAGGGGATTTTTGCAGGGGATATTCACCATCTTTCGATCAGGGCCTGTTTTCCTGAGCTCAAAGCGATGGAAGAAAAGAGTGGTTCGATCACCCGCGCCCTGATGAAACGAAACAGAGAAAAAAAGGGGAAAGGACTTGTAACTCTGAAGGGAGGACTCCAGGTCCTTGTCGATCGGTTAGTCGAGGCAGGACGGGGAGAGATTCATCTCAATACCCCCCTTTCTTCTCTTGATCATGAGCAGGTGGTCTTAGCCCTTCCATCCAGAAAAGTAGCCTCCCTTTTTCCAAATGATCAGGAAGTGCAAACATTTTTCGATCGTGTGGAAGAAAAAACAATTCATGTCGTCAATGTGGCCTACTCCCAGGCTGTTTTAAAAAGGAAAGGATTTGGATATCTCATCCCTAGCTCCGAAAAAGAAAAGGTGATGGGTGTGGTCTTTGATTCCTCAATTTTTCCCGAGCAAAACCAAGGGGATGAGACCCGGCTTACGGTCATGCTCCGAGAGGGGAATGTTGAGACCGCCTTAGAAGGACTCAGAAGGCATCTAGGGATCACAAAACATCCTGCCAACATCGAAGAGAAAGTGTGGAAACAAGGGATTCCGCAGTATGGTGTCGGGCATTTAGAACGTGTCGATCGGTTTGAGGCGCATCTGAAAAAACATTATCCCCATGTACGATGTATGGGGAATTTCCTGCGCGGCGTTTCTGTCAACCACTGCATTGCTCAAAGCAATTTGATGTTCAAAATATAGAAAATCCAATGAAAAATCATCTTATAGATGATCATGAGTAGATAAGGAAAAAGGAGGATGGCAGCGACAGCAGAGACCATATAGCTGTAAAACATCAAGACCATCACCGTCATAAAAAGAATCGTGATCAGAATAGGGGTAAGGACCTCAATAGGAACATAGAAAAAGCACATGGGCCATAAGACGTTGATGACAAGCTGCGTCACCCACGCCCACATCGCAAAACTTCGGATATGTGAGGGAGGTTTTGTCCAGAGAATCGCGCCAGAAATCCCAATTAAAATATAAAGCCCTGTCCATACAGGGATCAGATACCGCAAGGGCATCGCCCAAGGGAGAACTGCCTTTTGACTGTTATAGATTTCGTGGATCCCTTTTTGAGTGAGGAAAACAGTGAAAAGCTCAATCGCAATCACCGCCAAGAGGAAGAGGATAACAACTTCAGTTTTCTGCTTACGCGTATACATATGTTTTGTGTGTAACTGAAAATCTAGATTCTTTCAAGAAGATCAAACGGTAGAAAGAGAGGGTTCTTCTTTTAACGATTCCAAGGTTTTAAGGAGATAAGAAAGATCAGTTTCTTTCTGGAGCGCTGTGACAGTGAGTCGAAGGCGAGATCCTCCTTGAGGAACAAGGGGAGGCTTTAAGGTCGTCACAAGAATCGACTGCTCAAGAAGCGCTTTAGAGAGGCGGTCACATTCTTCTTCGTGACGGCAAAGAATGGGAATCAAATGGGAGGTGGTTTTCCCAATATCCCAGTGGTGTTCGATTAACAGGTGTCTTAAGCGAGCTGCTGCTTCTTCAATTTTTTTCCGTTCGATTTCCATATCAGGAATCAAATCGAGACAAGCGCTGATTGCCCCTAAGGCAGCAGGAGGGAGGGTGGTTGTTTCGATAAGCTCTGGGTTAAAGGTGAGAAGGTAATCCCGAAACAGCTGACTGCATGCTATGAAAGAGGCGATACACCCCGATTCTTTCCCAAAGCTTCCATACATGACATCGATTCCTCTTCTGTGAGAAGCAAGTCCCATCCCATGCTTTCCTAAAACACCAATTGTATTGGAGTCGTCCACATAGGTTAAAGCCCCGTGCATTTCTGCAAGTTCGCCCAGAGTTTTCAGGGAAATCGCTTCTCCATTCATCCCAAATAGAGATTCAGTGATGATCCATTTGGAGATGTTTTTCCCCGTTTTTTCCAAAAGAGAAGAGAGCTGGTCAAAATTTCCATGCTCATACCGAAAGACTTGAGCTCCCGTCTTAGTAGCAGCTTGAGTCAGGTGCTGGTTTGCATACCGATCGATAAAGATGAGGCAGCGGGAATGAATGAGCGTTTTCAGAAGATGCTCATGAACAGGAGAGGAAGAGGGAAAAAGAAGGGCACTCTCTCGTCCTACCAAGGCAGCAAGTCTTTGTTCTACCTCTCGATGACACTCCAAATGTTCTTTATCCAGACGCGAAGAACTGGTTCCAGCTCCCCACTCCAAGACAGACTTGATCGTGTTTTTCTTCACATAGGGATGACTCGCTAGCCCCAAAAAGTCACTCGAAGCAAAATTGACGCGGCTGCGGAGCCCCTGCTCTTCGAGTCCTGCCACACACCGAAGCTGCCGAAACTCTTTCTGTTCCCGCTTTTTCTCTAAGGCATGTTTGTAAGGTTGGTATCTATCCATAGTGAGTTGAAAATAAATTCAATCTAATAAAAATTCAATGAAAATTGGGAATATCATACAGAAGTCGAGTGTTTTGATCGTTAGAAGATATTTAAAACTCTAATTATAAACAATTTAACAATTATTGACAAAAATATTTTACTTGAATATCCTTAGGTAGAGTTGGAATATTCAAGGAATATAGATGGAAAGGACCTTTTTTTTAAGCCGTATTAAGCGGTTCCTTAAGAGTCATCCGATTGTAGGGATTTTAGGGCCACGCCAATGTGGGAAAACAACATTGGCAAAAATGTTCTGTAAAACCTACCCTCAATTTTCTCCATCTAATTACTTTGACCTTGAGTCTCCCATAGATTTACAACGCCTTGAAAATCCTTTGCTTGCTTTAAAACCCCTTAGAGGCCTGATTGTGATTGATGAGATTCAGAGGTTTCCTGATCTCTTCCCTATTCTTCGTGTTCTTGCTGATGATGAAACACTCGATCAACAATATCTTATTCTTGGGAGTGCATCAAGAGAGCTAATCAAGCAATCATCAGAAAGTTTAGCTGGAAGAATTATTTATTTGGAGCTCCCTCCATTCTCTTTTCAGGAGGTTGAAAATCTAAATAAATTATGGCTCAGGGGAGGATTTCCACGATCCTATTTAGCCTCAGATGAGGAAGAGAGTTTTGATTGGAGAAGTGCCTATATTCGAACGTTCTTGGAGCAAGATATTCCGAACTTAGGTTTTAGAATTCCTCCTGTCGCCCTAAGAAGATTTTGGATTATGTTAGCCCATTATCATGGCAATATTTTTAATTCCTCTGAGCTTGGTCGTTCTTTTGGAGCCTCAGATACGACAATGCGGAAGTATTTGGATCTTTTAACAGGAACATTTATGGTGCGACAACTTCATCCTTGGCATGCGAACATTGGAAAGCGACAAGTAAAATCACCCAAGATTTATTTTCGTGATAGCGGGATTCTCCACTCATTGTTGAATATTCCAGATCATGAGGCGTTACTCGTTCATCCAAAAATTGGAGCTTCTTGGGAAGGTTTTGCAATGGAAGAGGTGATAAAGGCTCACCAAGCAAGCCATGATGAGTGTTTTTTCTGGTCAACCTACAGCGATGCCGAAGTTGACCTACTTATTCAGAAAGGAAGTGAACTCATCGGGATTGAATTCAAGTATATGGATGCCCCCAAAAAAACGAAATCGATGCAAATCGCTCTCAAAGACCTTCCAATCAAGAAACTTCAAGTGATTTATCCTGGAGACAAAGCTTACGCTCTTTCGGAAGAGATCTTTGTATCAGGACTAACCGAATATCTATCCGCGCTTATAAAGGATCGGATGGGTCTCTGAACGGAGGCGGTCGTTGAAGGCGTAGCCGAGCTTTTTAAGGGCGTGGCAGTTAGGGTCTCGTGGCTCATAAACATAAAGAGCTTTCGATTCGGTGTAGACAATGAGAAGCAGCTTGCACCCTTCAGGGAAGTTTAAGGGATGATAGGGAGTAAAAAAGATCCCGCTCCCTTTTTGTTTGGGAACGTGGGGTTCTTCGCCTGCGTAAGAACTAAGTTGAATTGCCACACCCGAAATTACTTTTCGGACTGCGCTGATCTCAATAAGACTCAGGGGCTCTTTTCCCACCGGGCCTTCAATCAGACGGTCGTAGGCAATCCGGATCGGTTGCACTTTCGAAAGTTCTGCAGCAAGGCCTGCAAGCTCTGGTTTCAGGATGATCTTTTTTAGGGAAGGGTTCGTCCGCCAAAGATCGAAAGATTTTCCCTCGAGCTCACTGTTAATCGTATCGACTTCATCACTGCTGAGAAGTTCCTCAAGTTCGAGGTGCTTGTGCTTGTGAAAATAGGCGAGGTGATCTTTTGTCAGACCGTACATATTTACCTTATTATTGAAAGATGTTAGGATGATCATAACGATTTTTACCCTAAAGTTCAATGAATACCTACGATCATCTAGTGAAGGGGATTCCCCTCATCGAAGCCCAGATTGGGTACACCTTTAAAGAAAAATCTTTAGCGGCTCTTGCCTTTATCCACCGGAGCTTTACCAACGAGAACCGGGGAGTCGTTGAAAACCATAACGAACGCCTTGAGTTTTTGGGAGATGCTATCTTGGGGCTGATCGTGAGCGATTTCCTCTACTCCCACCTACCCGATCACCCTGAAGGGGAACTTTCCTATCTCCGCTCACGCCTTGTCGAGGCAACCGCCTGCACCCTTTATCTTAATAAAATTGACCTCGAAAAGTTTTTGATGGTCGGAAGAGGGGAATCGATGAACGAGGGGAAAGGGCGTGGAACGATCCTTGCCGACCTCTTTGAAGCGCTCATGGGAGCGATTTATTTGGACGGAGGCATGGAAGCAGCGCGGACCTTCTTTTTCACCCATTTTAAGGATGAGGTCCTCTCAATTATTGATAAACCTCACCGAAACTGGAAAGCAGAACTCCAAGATTATTGCCAAAAAAACTTCCAAAAACCTCCAGAATATACCGTATTAAAAGAAGAAGGGCCCGACCATCTAAAAACCTTTTTCATCCGCGTAGAACTTGATGGAAATGTTCTTGGAGAAGGAAAAGGCTCTTCCAAAAAAGAAGCAGAGCAAGCGGCGGCAGAAGATGCCATCTTAAAGATGGAGGGGGGAAAAGGTGGTTAAGACAAAAACCGTTTGGTCATGCACCGAGTGTGGTAACAAGCAGTTCAAGTGGACAGGTAGTTGCAATATCTGCAAAGCGTGGAATACTCTTGCAGAAGAGCTCGAAGTGCCAAAAAAAGAGGGGCGGTTTGAAGCCAAAACGCTCCGCAATGTGAAGCCCGTTCTTATTCAAGAGGTCGATACCGCGAACTTCAGCCGTGTCAAAACTAACTACCAAGAGCTCGATCGTCTTATGGGTGGGGGCGTTGTCGAAGGGTCTCTCAATCTCCTCGGAGGAGAGCCAGGGATTGGAAAGTCAACGATGCTCCTTCAACTGTCCAAGCAGTTTGCTGATCAGGGACTCACTGTTCTCTATATTTGCGGAGAAGAATCGGCTGAGCAAACCTCTTTGCGTGCCAAACGTCTCGGAATCAAAAGTGATAAAATTTACCTCTTTAGTGAAACTCAATTTTCCCAAATCCGCGCTCAAGTCGATCAAATTCGCCCCGATGTCCTGATCGTCGATTCGATTCAAATTGTTTACAAAAGTGATCTCCCATCCGCCCCAGGTTCTGTCACACAAGTGAGAGAAATCGCGATGGAGTGTATGCATCTTGCAAAAGGAAATGGAATCACCACCTTTATCATAGGTCATGTCACAAAAAGTGGAGACATCGCAGGGCCACGTGTCCTTGAGCATATCGTCGATACCGTCCTCGAGTTTGAAGGAGATCGACAACATGGGTACCGTCTCATGCGCTCCGTCAAAAACCGCTTCGGTCCTACCGATGATGTTGCCCTCTTCCAAATGAATGAACGGGGACTCGAAGAAATCTTGAATCCCTCCCTCACCTTTTTAGAAGAGCGGATGACAGGATCGCCCGGCTCGGTCATTATTCCAACGATCGAAGGGACCCGCGCCCTCCTCATTGAGGTGCAAGCGCTCGTTGCCCCCAGCTCCTTTGCAAGTCCCAGCCGCCGCTCCACCGGCCTTGACCCCAAACGGCTCAGCCTTCTCCTTGCCGTTCTTGAAAAACGGATGGGCTACCAGCTTCATGCTCTTGATGTCTTTGTCTCGATTGCGGGGGGAATGAAAATTTCTGAACCTGCGATCGACCTCGGAACGATCATTGCAATAGCTTCCTGTTATGTCAACAAGCCGATCCCTTCAGACACTGTTATTATGGGTGAAGTCGGGCTTGGCGGTGAAGTGCGCTCCGTTCCCCGTGTGGAGTCTCGCATCAAAGAAGCAATCAACCTTGGTTTCAAACGGATTATCGTTTCCACCAAAAATCTAAAAGGCTTAAACAAAAAGCTAACCGAAAAAATCGCCCTTCAGGGGGTCACCCACGTCGAAGAAGCGGTCAGAACCCTCCTGACTTAGACATAAACTTTTTGCGTAAATAAAATTCTTGAAATTCATTCTTTTCGTATTGCATCATCTCTAATGAATTTTTTCGACAAGGAGGTTGATGATGGGAGAATTTATGCGAGTTGCGTCTCAGATGACGCCCGAGGTTCAACAGATGATGTTTCAAGGAGTCAAAAGCTTGGCCCCAAAGGCCGCTGAGCCCAGCTTGATGAGCATCGCGATTGAGGGAGCGAAAAGTCATTCGTCCTATGGTTACGTTGGTTTAGCAGTCTTTAGTGCTTTAGCTTATTATCTTAAGGGTGGAGAGTACCTTCCGCTTAAGGAATTAACCCAAGATGTCAAAGAGTTAAATAGCAAAGTGGGAAAAATGGAAATCCCTGAAGAACGACTGAGGAGTTTTGAAAATAGCCGTCGGGAAGAAATTGCTCGTTTAGAAGAAATGATCGTGCAGTTAAGGCAGCAGTCCCATCAGTTTAATGAGAGAAGAGGTGAGTACATTCAGGAAATTGAAGAGCTTAAGGGGTTCTTAGAGACTTTGAATGGGAGGGTGTTAGATCAGATTGAAACGGTTCGACAGGTGATGGGAGAACTTGAAACCCGCCTTCAACGGGCTCGAGAATTTCAGCAAGGACTTTCGGAGGGAGATCGTCAGAGTTTGCGGGTTTACGAAGAGACTGTCAAGAAAGAAGAGGAGTTCGGGAATCTGTTAAGAGGAGTGATTGAGCAATTTTCTTCTACACGGGTAGACGGATGATTTCAGTTGCCTTCTCTTATGGAACATCAGCGCTCTCCCATCTTTTTTTGGGAAGTCCGAATGACATCAAAGAGTATCTCAAAGACTCGGGGAGGTATGCGTTTTCCTCCTTAGTCTCTTTCCCACCTGATCCGTTGCCGCTCATTGTCCTCGTGAGCGCGATCTTTACGACGATGGCAACAATTGGGAGCTTTTTGAAGGGAAATTTCTTGGTCATTAGGGAGTGGGTTCTTCTCGTTGGGGCGTGGAGTGGTCATCATGCCATGATGAAGGTGCTCCTTAGAGAGGAGCTTAAGAAGACAGTGAACCTTTTATCGGAGCAGCTCGATCGAACAGCGGAGCAACTCAACCGGTGGGAGAAGGTTACGCAGGAAGAAGAGGGAAAGGTTGAAGGGATAAGAGGGGCCCTGGTAGAAGTCGGCGCGGTGGCAAAAGAGTTCGAGGGGATTTCTGAAACCTTTTCAAAGATGATCGCCCTCCAGCGGGGGATCAGTCAGGAGTATGTGCAACTCGCCCATCAAATGGAAGAGGGGAGGAGTCAGGCGATCGTCGTTCTTCAAGAACATCAGAAGAAAATGGAAGAGATCGAGAAGGGGATAGAGAATCGTCTTGTGCTCATTCAAAAACATCAAGAAACCCAATTGAAAAACATCCAGTTGATGCGTGAGCTTTTTGCAAAGATCAAAGAACACGCGTCTATTACCATGAAAAAACCAGGGGAAGAACGTGGCTAGAATCAGTGAGGCTTTAGCGATCTTTCGTTTGGAATACCGCTTCAGTCGGGAAAAGATGACACCGGAATTTGTTTCCAAAATCAATCGTTATGCGCGACTCGATATGGGGGATCCACTGCCAGCTCTTCCCACAAGCTGGAAAGAATCAGAGAGATTTCTCCCCTCCAGGCAATATTCTTATGAACGTCTCTGTTTTGAAGAAGTGATCGTTGACCATTTGATGAGGAAGATTGTTGATGATGCCTTTGATCGATTGACGAGAGTTGTGGAGCATGACTTATGCAGGTTGCTCCGATCTCTTTATGATGCAGATCGTTCTCGTTATCAAAAGTTTTTGGAAACGAAGGAACCCGACGAGGCCTTAGCTTTACTAGAGGAGTATGACGCAAACTTTTGTTTGCAGCATGTCCCCATTCGGGACAAGCGAGAGATCATGGCTATTAGGCTTTCCCTTCTCGCTATCGCGATTAACAGCGGTGGTCTTGATCAATTGCGCAAGGAAGGGGAGGCGATGGATCCCCCAAAAGAGACCTTAGCGATTGAAGTGAAAGAAATCATAGATTTCTTAATCACTCTCAGCCACGCCAACTGTTTTCGAGCGGAAGTTTCTGAAGGGGGGATTGAAGCGATCCTTGATGAGCTCGAAGAGTTAAAAGAAGAGTTGGAACATCCCTCCTCTGAGGTGATCTCCCGCCTTGTTCCTTGGACACCTCCCCCTTTGAAAACGGTGGATATTGCTCCTGTCGCCCCTCCTCCCTCGACCAATTTCGGAGATATTTTAGCAGGGGTGCAAGAGATTGTTAAACAAGGAGCGCAAGATAAGGCAAAAGATGTTCACACAGTTTTAAAAGAGGTGAAAAGTAAGTACAAATCTCGTCTTGTTAAAGAGACAAGATCAAGTGGGCGCGCCCTTTTGAAGAAGTGCCGCCAAGATTTTTTCCATCTCAGGTGGAAAGTCTTTAAGGATGCAATCAAAAGTTATAAGGGAAAAGTAGGAAAACTCGGACAAGAGATGATTGGAGAACTCGAAACGAGGCTTTTTTCAGAGTTTTCTCTGACGAATTTTCTTTCGTCCCATATAGCTTTGGGGATTTCAGGATTTGCAGGACAAGTCTTGCCAATTGGACTTTCCCTGGCGAAGGGGATCTTCGATTCTGCCATAAGTCAGAATAAGTTTGTCGTGGATAGTTTTAAGCAGATGCACAAAAGGCTTCAAGCGCTCAATGAGAATCAGTTCATCATTTCGAATCAAGTTAAAGAAGTGGATCGGAAAATTGTGGTGATTGCGGAGAATCAATTCAAATTATGGAGCACTATCATGGGTGTAGCCTTGCAAATCGAAAGGCAATATCAAGAGGGGATGATCAAATTTGCCACCTACCATCATGATCTGATTTTAAGCCGGGCTGTTTTATCGACCATGCTCGATCAAAGTGGAAAACTGTGTCGCGAAGCAAGAGCTGAGCTCATGAGATTCGATGGATATTTACCCCACTTTAATCGGTTTATTTCTTATGAAGCCTGTCAGCAGTATTATCGACGAGAGCGGTTTTATCTCAAAGAGGGGCTTACGGGGCTGGTTGGACTTCTTATGAGGCCCGGTGAGAACGACACGGCATTGATCGTTCCCTTAAACCGAAACCCAAAAGAGCAACTGTATTTCGAACATTTTCGGGAGCTTTGGAAACGTTTCCAAAAGAGCATCGGTGGAGAAGAGATGAACGCACTCAATCTCCTTTTAGAAACGACCATTCATGCAGGGCAGATCGATGCTACCATCCTTAAAAATCGAGAGGCAGCCAAGGTTTCCTTGCCGGAATGGGTTCAACATCGCCTCAAGTGGATCGACTTAGACACGTTAATCCGTTCTCCTTATGATATCGGTCAACTCCTTGATTATGCCGAATCAGCCCGCTGTTTCCATTATTTCTATGAGCTGTTTATCGATGAAGTTGGGGGGAATCTTGTTCCCGAGGAGAAGCTTGAGAAACATCTTCCAGGTCCCTACGGCGAAAGGCTGATTCAAGATGTTTGCATCCGCCTTCAGATCGGGATTGCGCAGCTTAACCTCTTCTCCGGATTTGCTGTGATCCCCAGTTTGTATGAAACCATGAAAAAAGAGGGGCTGAATAAGATTGCCCCATTATTAGGAATGAATAAGATCCTCGCGACTAACTTTATGATCTATACGTTTAGAAAGCGGATCGAAGAGAAAAAAGGAGCCCTTTCAGATTATTGGTTTCCTTATCTTTCAGAGCAAGATTCCCTCCCGTTGAAAAAACTTTTAGGAGAGGAGTGGAACTTTGTATGGGATCAAGGTCAGTGGAAGGTGAAATTTTTAGAGAAAGTGTCCCTGACTGTCCTTCCCCATCCTGTCAAAGTGATCAATGGAGAGCTAGAGATTCATCCCCAACTTGGAGAGCTTCATCTGATGCGAAAAAAAGTTCTGCGAGAACTCGCGGGGTATCAAGCAACAGAAGAGAGAGAAGAAGATCCAGCAAAAATCTGGAAGATGGGAATGCTTGTCCATTCCCTGTTTTATCGACGCGTCATAAGTGTCCAAGGTAAACTATAAAAGGAGAAAAACATGTCAATCTTACCTGTTCCTGAAACGACTATTCCACGTAACGAAGCGCATAACCCGAGACCTCCGAAGCAAGCCTTAATTGTTGATGTTGATTATAAAGTAAAAAGCCTCGGAACATGTGTTGCGGCGCATCGCGAACATATTATCACTTTATATAAAGAGCATAACAATACGGTGGAACATATCAATGCTTCTGCAAACAAGATGCTTCGGGAATTGAATGCCAATCTGATCAAGACGCTCCTACCAGAGATTTCAGAGGCGGCAAAAGCCATTCTTGAAAAAGATCCTGAGCTGATTCGTCGCCTTGCCGAAGCAGTCATTATTCAGCAGCAAAAAACAATCGATCAGTATGAAGGGCGCTTGAAAACCTTAGAGAAGAAGGTTGAGGAACTGACGGTGCGGGCGAAATTATAATTGTGCTTTGAAAAAGTATTGGGTTATGTTAAAAAATTTAGAGCATAACCAGGAGCGTACACATTGAAGAAAATAAAGGTGGGAGCAAGGGGATCGGCACTTTCCAAAAAACAAGTCGAAGAAGTGATGGGAGAATTAGGGTTTGGGTACGAAGCGGAGTGGATCGAAACAAGGGGAGATCGAGATAAAACATCGCCGCTGGGACCCATGGAAAAGACCGACTTTTTTACCCGTGAGGTGGATGAAAAAGTTCTAAAGGGGGAATGTGATGTGGGGATTCATTCTGCAAAAGATCTACCAGAACCACTACCAAAAGGACTCAAAATTTTTGCTCTCACCAAAGGGGTTGCAAGTCATGACAGTCTCGTGATGCGTAAAGGGCAAAAGTTTGAAAAGCTCAAGAGAGGAGCGGTCATTGGATCATCCTCTAAACGTCGCAGTCGTGTTGTCCGAGGACTTAAGCCCGATCTGCAGTGTGTCGAAGTCAGGGGAACCATTGAAGAAAGGCTCGAAAAATTAGATCAGGGAGAGGTGGATGGGTTAGTTGTAGCTGAAGCTGCTCTAATCCGTTTAGGATTGAAAGAACGCAACCGGATTGAGCTTCCTGGCCCTGTTGCTCCACTCCAAGGTAAGCTCGCGATTGTTGGGCGCGAAGGAGATAAGAAAACTGAGTCCCTTTTCAAAAAAGTTGATGCGCGAAAAAAAGGGAAAGTTCTCTACACCGGTCTCAATCCGAAACATTTTGGAAAAGAGGTCACCCATGTTCCATTGATTGAAATTGTTCCCAGATCCTTTGATCGTTTCGATATTACGTGCGCTTTTGATGATATTCCTGATTACACACATATTATCTTCACCAGCAAGAGTGGTGTCGAAATCTTCTTCGCTTGTTTGAAAGAAAAGGGGTATTCGGAGAAAGATTTGGAAGGAAAAGAGATTCTTGCTGTTGGAGAAGTGACAGCAAAATATATCGAAGAGCATGGAGTAAAAGTATCCAAAACAGCCGATACCGAGACGCAAGAAGGGGTGATCCACTTGCTTGCCTTAGAAGACCTTGGAAAATCGTATGTTTTTCTCCCACAGTCGTCAAAAGCAAGGTGCGCCCTTGTGCAGTCCCTTGTTCATCGAGGGGTTCGCCACCAAAGGTGTGACCTCTACGATACCAAGGTAAAAACGCCTACTGTCAAGCCAGAATTAGAAAGTTTTGACGAAATAATTTTTACGAGCCCTTCGACTGTTGAGGCCTTTAAAAAAGTCTTTGGAAAAGCCCCTGAAGGGAAGAAGTTGACAGCGATTGGGCCGGTCACTCGCAATAAATTAAAATTTGTTTTATAAAATTGTGAGTGATCAAGGTTGTCTATTTTTGGCTGATTTGGTAATCTTTTGGTCATTAACAAAACCTCAGGGATATTATGGGTTTTTTAGGACTTTTTACACGGCAAAAGCCGAAGATCAAAGTCGAGTCCACTAAGAAGGATGGATTTAGTGGGTGGGTCAAATGTACCAAATGTGAGGAAATGATCCATGCGAATGAGCTCCACGAGAACCACAATTGTTGCCCAAAATGTGACCATCACTACCGTCTTTCTGCTGCACAAAGGGTTGACCTTTTAGCGGACGAAGAGACCTTTGAAGAACTCTTCACCGAAATTTCTCCTAAAGATCCCTTAAATTTTGTTGACTCAGAGCCCTATATCGAGCGTTTAGCAAAAGCGCAAAAGAAGATGGGGCGCAAAGATGCCATCCTTACGGGAACCTGTGCGATTGATGGAGTGAAAACGGCTCTTGGAGTCTTAGACTTTGGATTCATGGGTGGTTCGATGGGATCTGTTGTAGGGGAAAGAATTACCCTTCTGATTGAACACGCAATCAAACATCAACTTCCTGTTGTCTTAGTCTCCTCTTCCGGTGGGGCAAGGATGCAAGAGTCGATTTATTCTCTGATGCAAATGGCCAAAACATCGGCAGCCCTCGCAAAACTTCATAATGCTGGACTCCCCTTTATTTCTGTGTTGGCGAATCCGACAACAGGAGGAGTGACCGCATCGTTTGCTTCACTCGGAGATATTATCATTGCAGAGCCAGATGCTTTGATCGGCTTCGCAGGACCACGTGTTGTGGAACAAACCATTAGACAAAAACTTCCCGATACAGCGCAAAAATCGGAATTCCTTCTTGAGAAAGGGATGATTGACTGTATCGTCAAGAGAGGAGAGCTCAAAGAAAAGCTCCATTTCTTCTTATCATTCCTAACAGGGAATCAAAAAGCTCAAGTGAAACAAGGCAAGGTTGTCGAGAAGGAAAAGCTTGATGATCTCATTGCCCTTTCTCAAAGAGAACGAGAAAAGAATCAAATTAAAGTGAATCAAGCATGATTAGGCAAGACGTCCCCACACAAAAAGAAGAGGGGGCGGAGCTCCCTCACTACGGTTCTGAGGAAGCAGCAGGGGCAGATGTCCGCGCGTTTTTAAAGGAAGAGCTCGTTTTAGAGCCAGGTGAGAGCAAACTCATTCCCACGGGGCTCCGTTTTGCAATCCCTAAAGGATATGAGATCCAGGTCCGCCCACGGAGTGGCTTGGCTCTTAAACATGGAATTACCGTATTAAATACCCCTGGAACAATTGACTCTGATTACCGTGGAGAAGTCGGAGTGATCTTAATCAATCACGGAAAAGTCCCATTTACAGTGACCCCAAACATGCGTATTGCACAACTTGTCTTTGCACCAGTTTTGCAAGCCTGTTATAAGGAGGAGGACTGTTTAAGTGTGACAAAACGTGGGGAGGGTGGTTTTGGCCATACTGGAACGCATTAACATATTTACGAAGAAAGGAGAGGATGTGTTTCTCTCAGATTTGATGGAAGAGGGTGTGATCTGCTTTTTAGAAGAAACGACCCGAGACCAAGCCTTAGAAAAACTTGTCAGTGCCCTGGAAGATGCTGGAGAAATTGCCGATAAGGAAGCATTTTTAGAAGCAATTATTAAGCGGGAAAAGATCGTCTCTACAGGGATTGGAATGGGTGTTGCCATTCCTCATGCAAAACTACCTTCCTTCAATCGTTTTTTCCTTGCGGTTGGTTTGCAGAAAACCAAAGAAGGGATTGAGTGGGATGCGCTAGACGGCGCCCCCGTTCGCCTGATCTTTATGATTGGAGGACCTGCGAGTCTACAAACCGAATACCTTAAAATCCTTTCACGGCTGACAGCTGCGATCAAAGATGAAGATCGAAGGAAGAAGCTCCTCGGCAGCACGAGTCAAGAAGAGGTGATTGCTCTCTTTGAAGGCTGCTAAAAGCAAGTGACTATCCATCTTTAGTCATTTTTAATCATCTTTGTATTCTTTTAGTGTTATACCTAACGTGATTCAAAAGTTGGGAATTTGGCAAGGAGGCTGCGCAAATTTTTTGCCTGGAGCGAGCGACCATTGTGCGAGCACAAGGCGCAAGTGAAGGCAAGAAATTTGCTGCAAAGCCAACGCAGCCAAAAACCAACTTTTGAATCATTTTAGGTATAAGTTGTTACTGCAGTTTTCTTTCATTTATGTGGTGGAAATGTTGCAAGAAAGTCAAATATATTATACGTTAAATAGTATTAACCAAAGAGGTGGTATAGATGGACCTTAAGATTAAAGATGTGGCAGAACTGTTAAACGTTTCCGAGACAACGATTCGTCGTTGGCTTGCAGAGGGAAAGATTCCTGCCTATCGACTTCACCATCAATACCGTTTTAGCCGGATAGAAATCGAAAACTGGATGCTGAGTTGCCGTCTCCAAAAAGAATCAGGGAACTTCCTTCCCTCGGATGAAGAGCAGATCTATCCCCCTAAAAAGCAGAAGAAAGAAGAGCACGAAGGGAAGAAGGGAATGCAACAGTTTAGTCTCTTCCGTGCCATTCATCGCGGCGGCGTTTTCACTGACATTGCTTCTAAGAAAAAAGAGGGGATGATTCGTGAAACCATGGAGCGGATTTCTGATGATTTAGGGATGGATCCCTTAGTCATGTCTGATCTTCTTATGGATCGTGAAAAACTCATGCCGACGGCTCTTAACAATGGGATCGCTGTTCCTCATACGCGTGATTTTACCCTCAAAGGGACCACTGATGTTGTGACCGTTGTCTTTCCGAAAGATCCGATCGATTGGGGCGCTCTTGATGAGAATCCTGTCCACACCCTCTTCTTCCTCTTTGCATGCGATGATAAGCGTCACCTCCATCTCCTTGCTAAACTTGCCCATCTAAGTAGTAACGATGAAGCTCTAGAGCTCATGCGTTCTAAGCCGTCTAAAAAAGAGCTCCTTGATTACATCAAAGATTGGGAATCTGCTGTCGCTGATCGATAGAAAAAAAGGGGAAGGGCTTGTGAAGCATCTCCACATTCTTAGGGATATCTAGCTTTCTTCTTTTGCCTCTTCAGTCGCGGTAGCAGAACCAGCAAGCTTTTTCTTTTCTTTCGGTTTTTTCTCTTTCGGAAGTTCTTTGTCTTCGAAGGTGAGTTTTTCGCCATTGTAATCAACGATGATTTGGCGAGGCTCATCTCCTTCAAGGAGAAGTTTTTCAGAAAGAGGATCCTCAAGAAGTTGCTCGATGGTACGGCGGAGAGTACGGGCCCCCATTTCTGGTTGGTACCCTTTCTCGACGATGTGTTCTTTCGCTTTTTGCTCAAGTTCAAGAACGATATTTTTTCTCTCCAGGCGGGTCTTGAGTTTAGCCACTTCAATTTCGATAATATGAACGAGATCTTCTTTATCAAGCGCCTTGAAGATCACGGTGTCATCTAAGCGGTTAATAAACTCAGGCTTAAAGTGTTTTTTGGTGGCCTTGTCGATCTTTTCCTTCATTGCATCGTAGTCAGGCATCCCCTCTTTCACACCGAATCCAACTTCTGTTGTGCGGCGGATGAGGTCAGAGCCTAAGTTTGAGGTCATCAGGATGATCGTATTACGGAAGTCGACCTTCCGTCCAAGAGAGTCGGTGAGTTTTCCATCTTCTAAGATTTGCAGGAGGAGGTTCATCACATCAGGATGGGCTTTTTCCACCTCATCAAAAAGAACGACAGAGTAAGGGCGGCGACGGACCTGCTCGGTGAGCTGTCCACCCTCTTCGTGTCCCACATATCCTGGAGGCGATCCTGTCATTCTGCTGACAGCAAACTTCTCCATGTACTCGGACATGTCGACCTGAATAAGGGCGTCTTCTCCCCCAAACATATGGATTGCGAGTTGCTTCGCTAGGAGGGTTTTCCCTACTCCAGTGGGTCCAAGTAAGAGGAAAGCTCCAATCGGACGATTTGGATCTTTAATATCAGCTTTACTGCGGCGCAAAGAGCGGCAAACGGTATCGACCGCTTTTTCTTGTCCAACGATGTAGTCTTTTAAGATCTCTTGCATTTTAAGAACTTTCGATGCTTCACCCTCAGTGAGGCGAGACATTGGAATACCGGTATGTTTTGCAACAACAGCAGCAACATCATCTTCATCGACGATCTCTTTGTGCTCTTCTTTATTCTTTTCCCAATGGGCAAGCATTTGAGCAAGTTTTTCCCGTTTTGTCTTCTCCTTATCGCGGAGATTCGCTGCTTTTTCGTACTCTTGCTTATTGATCGACTCTTCTTTTGCCTTGCGGAGCTCTTCGATCTCGATTTCGAGTTGGTGGATATCCTGAGGCTGGTGAAGCATGGCGATGCGTGCTTTGGCCCCTGCTTCATCGATCAAGTCAATCGCTTTATCAGGAAGGAATCGTCCAGTGATGTAACGATCAGACAGGTAAACAGCACTACGAATTGCTTCTTCCGTATAGATACACTTGTGGTGCTCTTCATATTTTGCTTTGAGTCCTGTCAAGATCTCTGTAGCTTCCTCAACACTTGGAGGAGCGACGTTAATTTTCTGGAAGCGGCGCTCTAATGCGGCATCCTTTTCGATTTGCTTCCGGTACTCATCAAGAGTGGTTGCCCCGATACATTGGATCTCTCCACGTGAAAGGGCAGGCTTTAAGATGTTTGAGGCGTCAATGGCTCCTTCTGCCGCTCCAGCTCCGACGATGGTGTGGAGTTCGTCGATGAAGAGGAGGATGTTTCCATGCTTTTTCACCTCATCCATCACCGCCTTGATCCGCTCTTCAAACTGACCCCGGTACTTGGTGCCGGCAATCATGAGCGTCAGATCAAGGGAAATCAGCTTTTTCTTGGCCAGATGATCAGGAACTTCCCCCTTAACAATCGCCTGGGCAAGCCCTTCTACAATCGCCGTTTTTCCGACACCCGCTTCACCAATAAGGACAGGGTTGTTCTTCCGGCGGCGGCATAGGATGAGGATAAGTCGTTCGACTTCATGAGATCGTCCGATCACAGGATCGAGCTTCCCTTCGCGGCACTTCTCAGTGAGATCATGACCATAAGCGCGGAGAGCAGGGAGTTTATCAGAACCTGGGGCACTCGAACTTGAGGCCTTCTCTTGTCTTGGGGACCCCGGAGATCCAGACATTCCCATCGGAGGAAGTTGGAGGTTAAAGGTTTCAAGTTCTTTCAGAACCTCTTTTCTAACCTCTTTCAGGTTGATGTTTAGGTTCTCAAGAATCTGCGTTGCTACTCCATCGGTTTGGCGGAGAAGAGCGAGAAGAAGGTGCTCGGTTCCTACATAGTTATGGTTCAGAGCTGCTGCTTCTTCATTAGCATACTCGAAGACCTTTTTGACTTTTCCCGTCAGTGCAGGATCGCCATAGACTTGAATTTCAGGGCCAAATCCAACCAAACGCTCGACTTCTGCTAAGACAGTGTCATAGTCAACATTCAGATTTCGAAGGACATTGACGGCAATTCCTTGACCCAGCTTTAGGAGTCCTAGAAGGATGTGCTCAGTCCCTAGATAGTTATGGTTCAGGCGTTGCGCTTCTTTTTTCGCAAGCTTGATGACCTGTTTTGCTCGGTTGGTAAATTTATCAAACATAAGTGCCCTAGCTTTTATTAGGTTAGTTTATGACGCTAATCTTACTCAAGATAAGCGCCTTAAGCTACTCTAATCCTTTCCGGCTATAAACCTTATTCTGTCGACCCAAGGATTTTTTGTAAATTTTATCGAGTCTCTATTTTTTTATCTCCTGTTGTGCTACCTTTTAACCTATTTACTAGGTGCATTATGCGTGAGTGGAAAATTTTAGAGACAGGACGCGCTTCAGCTCAAGAAAACATGGCCCTCGATGCCAAGCTTCTTGAGGAGATGAAGCCAGACGATGCTCCCATTCTCCATCTATATGAATGGGAGGGAGATGCAGCGACCTATGGTCATTTCCTCGATCCTAAAAAGTTTTTGGATCTCGAGCAGGCTAAAGCCCTTGGCCTCTCGCTCGCTCGTCGTCCCACAGGAGGAGGAATCATCTTCCACGTTAGCGATCTCGCCTTTTCAGTCTTAGTCCCTGCGAATTTTCCACACTATTCGACAAACACCCTAGACAATTACGATTTTATCAACTCTGCAGTTAAAAGGGCAGTGAATAATTTATTTGAAAAGGCTGAGGATCTGAGCCTTCTGCCTCAGGAACCGACTCCTATCGATGAGAGCTCACGCCATTTCTGTATGGCCAAGCCAACGATCTATGATGTGATGCTTGGGAGTCGAAAGATAGCCGGTGCAGCCCAAAGGAGGCGTAGGCAAGGCTACCTCCACCAGGGGAGCATTTCGATTGCCCTTCCTAAAGAAAGTTTTTTAAGTCAGGTCCTCCTCACAGGGACCCAGGTGAAAGAGGCAATGGAAGCGAATACCTTTTCTATTTTAGGGGAGGAGTGGACCAAGAACGATCTCGAAGAGGTCAGACAACAACTCAAACAACAACTTCAAAAGGAACTGACAGAATGAAACCGAAGACAGCGGTGACCCCAACGCGGGAAGAAGACTATCCAGAATGGTACCAACAGGTGATTAAGGTCGCAGGACTTGCGGAGCATTCACCGGTCCGTGGCTGTATGGTCATCAAGCCATGGGGATATGCTCTTTGGGAAAACATTCAGCGGTATCTCGACCGAAGGTTTAAGGAAACAGGGCATGAAAACGCTTACTTCCCTCTCTTTATCCCCCTTAGTTACTTGGAAAAAGAGGCGAAACATGTGGAAGGGTTTGCAAAAGAGTGTGCCGTTGTGACCCACCATCGCTTAGTAGAAAAAGAGGGAAAACTAGTTCCCGATGGAGAACTCGAAGAACCTCTTGTTGTGCGCCCCACTTCTGAAATGATTATTGGCGACATGTTTTCAAAATGGATCGAGTCTCACCGCGATCTTCCATTACTCATCAATCAGTGGGCCAATGTTGTCCGTTGGGAGATGCGGACGCGTCTCTTCCTAAGAACTGCCGAGTTCCTGTGGCAAGAGGGGCATACCGCTCATGCTACGGAGGAAGAAGCGCGCGCTGAAACCCTTCAAATGCTTGAGATCTATTGCGAGTTTGCTGAAAAGGTTCTTGCAATGCCTGTCATCAAAGGAGAAAAAACAGAAAGCGAGCGGTTTCCAGGAGCGGTCAGTACCTACTGCTTTGAGGCAATGATGCAAGATGGGAAAGCTTTGCAAGCCGGAACCTCCCACTTCTTAGGGCAAAACTTTTCAAAAGCTCAAGAGATTACCTATCAAGATAAAGAGGGGAATCAAGTCCATGCCTGGACAACCTCTTGGGGTGTCACGACCCGTTTGATCGGGGGGATGATTATGGTTCATGGAGATGATGATGGTCTTATCCTCCCTCCACGCATTGCATCGGCGCAAATCGTGATTCTTCCATTGATTCATAAGCCTGAAGCGAAAGAAAAAGTCCTTTCCTATTGCAAAGCGCTCCAGGAAAAACTCCAAAAGATCACCTATCATGGGAATCCCCTAGCTGTGAAGGTCGATGATCGAGATATCCGCTCAGGAGAAAAAGTGTGGGGATGGATTAAGAAAGGGGTGCCGATTCGGATTGAAGTGGGGCCTCGCGAACTGGAAAATAATGAGCTTTCGATTGCCAAACGAACTAAAGGGCACAAAGATTTTGAAAAGCAATCCGAAGAAGAGCTCTTAGAGACAATCCTAGGCCAACTCGATGCGATCCAAGACGACCTCTACCTAAAAGCAAAAACGTTCCGTGATGCCCATATCAAAGAGATCAACACGAAAGAAGAGTTCTACGCGTTCTTTGAAAAAGAAAAAGGGTTTGCAAGCGCCCATTGGTCTGGCGATCCCGCTGTAGAAGATCAGGTTCAAAAAGATCTCAGTGTGACGATTCGCTGCATTCCCCTAGAGGGAAAAAAAGAAGCGGGCACATGTCCCTTTACAGGGAACCCGAGCCCGCAACGTGTGATCTTCGGCAAATCCTACTAAAATAGGTAAGGATGTGCTGCTTTAAATGCATCAAAAGAAGGCTTGTGCATAAACGCAAGTCTACCCTGAAATGATTGTGGGTTGGTGCCGGTCTGATCATACACAGAATTTTTCGCTAGGATTTTCATCCTATTAATCTGTGTTGCTTTATTGTCACAGGCACTTCCATTAATCACTTTTTCTGCCATGTAATTCATGACAGCTATTTTTTCCGCTGATGTTTTTGGTTCTCGTTTTTCTAGGACTGGTGCGGGAACAGAAGATGTAGACACAGCTTTTTCTACTTGATTGGTTT
Organism: Chlamydiales bacterium; assembly: GCA_024233515.1. GTDB lineage: Bacteria > Chlamydiota > Chlamydiia > Chlamydiales > Simkaniaceae > Neptunichlamydia. The sequence continues at coordinate 53,110 of JACKPO010000001.1, read as the reverse complement.
TATGAGTAGAACCGATCATCGTTGAAGGCTGAGACGTTGTCGCAGCGCGGCTGACCACTTTAGATTCTTTTTTTGATGATTTCTTCGTTTTGGTAGGAGCGGTCGTCGACGGAGTCTGATTGGTAGGAGCGGTCGTCGACGGAGTCTGAGTCGATGTCGCAGTACGGTTAACCGTGTTAGAAGGGGTTTTTGGAAATTTTTTTGAAGCATAGTTGTTTAAGCGACTGATCAAGTCCTCAAGTGGGGCTGTTACTAGTCCATTGTCTCGATTTGCAATCTTGATATGAATCAATTTCATGTTGAAGGTTTCTAGCTCACCTTTCGATTTACCCTCAAAAAACCCATCCATTTCTGTATGGTTTAAGAAATATTGATTGACATCCTGAGCGAGAGTCGTCCCTTCCGGGTTGCCATTCATGACAGCATTAAAGATCTGAGACTGTTCTTGTCTGTAATTGATTGGTAAAGTAGCCATTTCCTTCCCTCTTTATTATGTTTAATTAATTTGGTTTGTATATTTATTATATCATATTTAAGAATAATTGAGAATTATTAGGTAAGTAACTTATATTAATCGACTTACGTTATTGCCGTAAGGCGCTTAGTGTTAGGTTATTGTGGATCAGACCACGTAAACGGCTCGTCTGTAAAGCCTTGAGCAGTTTTTTTTGAGGTATTCCTTAGCTTCGATCAACCGGTTCGTTTCTTCTTTAACCTCAAGGAGAAACGCCTTTCCGATGTAGGAAGCGTGGGGGCTGCTTTGAAAGTAGATAATGTCCTGTACTAAGATTATTTCCAGTACTCTTCGATCTCTTCGAGCGATTTTCCTTTCGTTTCTGGAACGCGACGCCAGATAAAGAGGAGCCCTAAGATCCCGATTAGACCATAAAGCCAGAAGGTCCCCGCTTTTCCTAAGAGGTTGATGAGATTAAGGAAAGTGGCGGTGATGATAAAGTTCGAGACCCAATTGGCGCATGTGGCCACACCCATCGCCCTTCCGCGGATATGGAGGGGATAGATCTCGGAATTAAGGAGCCAGCCTACCGGCCCTAAGCTGTAAGCAAAAGAGGCGATGTAGAAAAAGAGGCAAATGAGGGCAATGATGCCGACAAAAGCGGTTGAGACGGTTTGATGAAATCCAATCCCAAGAACGAGTAAACTTAGGGACATCCCACCCAGTCCAAAGAGGAGGAGAGGTTTTCTCCCCACAATATCTAGAAAGTAGATCGCAACAAAGGTCATCAAGACATTGACGACTCCAACCCAAAGGGTTGCCATGAGCGCAGCTTTATTTGAGGCAAAGCCGGCAAACTTGAAGATGGTGGGAGCGTAATAGATAATCGTATTGATCCCTGTGATTTGTTGGATGATCGTGACCCCCACCCCTGCGAGGAGGGCTGCCCGTACCTTTTTCGAAAAGAGTTCTTTCCAATGTGCTTTATCCTTAGAGGTCATCTTTTCAATATGGGCGATCTCAAGACGAGCGTGTTCTTCCGTCGCGCGGAACTTTTTGAGGACTTTTAGTGCTCCCTCTTTATCCCCCATATTTGCGAGAAAGCGGGGGCTTTCGGGGAAAAAGATCATGACAAGAAACTGAATCGCTGCAGGGATTCCCGCAATAGCGAACATGATCCGCCACGACTCTGATTCCACAAAAAGGAGGCCGATCAGATAAGAGGAAAGGATTCCGATGGTAATGAAAAGCTGGTTGATCGTGACAAGGGCTCCGCGGACGTGGCGGGGAGAAAGTTCGGCGATATAAAGGGGGGCCGTTGCAGATGAAATTCCAATCGCAATCCCGACAAGGAATCTCCAACCAATGAGTTCTGCAACCGATCCTGAAAAGGAGAGGCCTATCGCACTGATAATAAAAACCAAGCTGGAAGAGAGGACAATTTTTTTTCTTCCCAGTTTGTCGCAAAGGGGACCACCTGAAATCGCTCCGAAAATCGCTCCGAGAGAGACCATGCTAATGATAAGCTCCTCTTGCCCGGTCGTGATCGCAAATTCTTGTTTGATATAGAGGATTGCTCCTGAAATGACCCCTGTATCGTAACCGAATAGGAGTCCGCCGATGGCAGCGACAGCGCTGATCACAGCTAGTAGGAGGCGTTGTTTGCGGCTTTCTCGTTCCATGATTTCATCCTAACCTGCCGGGATTTGAAGTCAAATGATTTTTGTAGAGTGATGATTGCGCGAAAGAGCGAAGTTTGGTACGATGACATGTTTTTTAACGCGATTGGAAACGTGGCATGTTAGATTTTTTTCGTAAGTATCAACGGTATTTTTTTATTGTGATCGCAGTTGTGATTGTGATCTCCTTCTCCTTTTTTGGAACCTTTCAAACTCTCAATCAACCCGGAAAGATCGAAGATAAAGTGATCGGTAAGACGATTGACGGGGCAAAACTCATGAAGAGTGATGTCGATCGGATGATCCGGTTTATCGCAAGCGATCGAAGTGATATCGCCCTAGCTGAGAAAGGGGTGATGCCCAACTTTTTCAATAATGGTGTGATTCGTCATGACTTGATGGGATCAGGAGTGGGAACCCTCCTCGTTCATGCCTATTTTGATGAGCTTCGAGGGGATCTTACGGAAAAGATGGAGCATCACAAAGAGTTTCGTCCCTATGTTCACCCCATGGCTCCCTTCATCAGCGTGGAGAATCTTTGGTCGCAGGTCCTTCCCGCGCAAAAAAGTAACCTTGAAAAATTCCGAAACACGAAAGAGATGACTCCTGAGACGTTCAATCTTCTTGTTGATCTCTACCTGGGAGAAACGGCCTTTCCTTCGAATATTCTGCGTGAATATTTGATGTTTCAGGAAAAACACTATGAATGGATTCAACCCGATCCGGGTCTACCCCGAGCAAACTTAAATCTCTTTCGGTGTGCATCGATCGAAGATTGGTTTGGTCCCCGTTTTGTTGAGCTTTCTGCACAATTTATTCTCAATGCAGCGGCTTATGCCAAGGAGAAGGGGTATAAAGTCACCTACGAAGAGGCCCGCGTTGATCTGATTAAGCAGGGGTATGAAACCCTCCAAGCTCAAATGCGTAAAGCAGAGGTCTCCCAAGATCAAGTCGCTGAGCTTTGGAAGCAGCAGCAACGAGCATTAGGGGTCAATGAAAAAGAGATGGTTGAGCTGTGGCAAACGGTCCTTCTCTTTAGACGTCTCTTTGATGATAGTGGTGGCGCAGTGTTTGTCGATCCTCATGTTTATCAAACGTTTTATGGATTTGCTTCGAAATCTGCCGAAGTGGAGCTCTATCATCTTCCTGAGTCTCTTGAATTGAAAGACTTCTCTGCTCTGATGAAGCTCGAGTATTACCTTGATCAAGTGGCTGAAAATGGAAAAAGAGGGCTTACCCTTCCTCAGGACTTTGCGAAACCGACGCAGGTGGAAAAGAAGTGTCCTGATCTTGTAAGACAACGTTTTACGGTTGAAGTCGCAGAAGTTGCTCTAGAGGAAGTTGCCCTCAATGTGAGTCTCAAGGAGATGTGGGAATGGCAACTTGAAAAAGAGAACTACGAACGTTTAGAAAAAGAGTTTCCCAAGCTTGCGCTGAAGAAGGGAAAGGATGCGGAAGGGTATTATGCGGCTCTAGAAGGGATTGATCCCGAATTAAGACGGAATATCGACAAGTATTCTCGAGCTCAGATTGCTCTTGCTCATCCAGAATGGATTGATGAAGCTCTCAGCCAAAAGCACTTTGTGACAAAAGAGCTTAAAGCATCAAAAGAGGGAGAGATCTCACCTTATGGGAATCATGAACTTTATCAGCTCTTTTTGTCAGCTGCAATAAAAGGGCAGCTTGAAGTGAATCCAGAAGCCTTGAAAGCGCGTCAATCCTTGGAAAGGTATTCTCCAGATGGGAAAGCCTACTACCGCTTTCATCTTTTAGAAAGAGATTTAGAAAAGAAGGTGCTGACCTATCAGGAAGCAGATCAGGACGGGATATTAGACCGCCTTCTCGATGTCCATTTAGAAAAAGCCTACAAAGAGGTCCGTCTTAAAAATCCAGCGGTGTTTAAGACAGAAGGAAATGACTGGAAGCCTTTTGACGAAGTTAAGAATGAGATTGGCCGCATTCTCTATCAGGATCAACTAAAAGCGATCGAAAAGGAGGTAGCTGCTTTAGGAGTGGCTCTCCCAGAAGGAAGAGAACAAGATCTTGATGGGTTTTATCCTAAGTACCGCTTCTATCCTTACCTTGCACTAGCAGAAAAAGAGATCCGCAAAATAGGGGATCAAAGTCACTTTCTGAAGGAAGATGGACTCTGGTCTCTTGTAAGAGAAGAAAAAGTGGTGAAAAATCACGAGAAACATCCCTGGGTCTCTTCCGATATTTTTTCGATGGTTGAAAAGAGCTGGTCAAATGTTCAGGAAAGCCCTAATGGCCGCCTCTCGTTCTTCCACTTAAAGGAAAAATCGGGACCAGATGGAAACTTTAATACAGAGATGAAGCGAGGACAAAAGATCCTCTCTCGCGAAGTTGAAAAGTTATTGATGTCCGAGCTTCTTGATCTTTTCAAAGAGAAACAAGTGATTGCATTGACCCATGACAGCGCTGAAAGACCTTAAGCCTCTCTCTCCTGCCCCCTTTTTTGAGGTACGCACTACCGTCCCCAAAATGGATCAAAAGCGATCGTTTAACAAGGGACGTCTTCCAGATGGTACAAGCTTGACGGGAGAAGGGAAACTAGGAACGGTTTTTCTTCTTTGGAGCCCAACTGGACTCTTTTTTGAAGTTGAGATCAAGCTGGCTCTTGAAGAGGGAGATCTTCTCGATCTTTTCATTGATACACGAGATCTGAAAAACTCGAACGTTGTCACACGGTATTGTCATCACTTCATCATTTACCCTGAAGAAGAGGAAGGGGTAGAAGTCACCCGGTTCCGTGGAGACGATAGCCATCCGATTGCAGATCCGTCGCTCCTTTCAGTCAAGACAACTCCCAAACGAAGTTCCTATCTCTTTGAAGTAGGGATTCCTAAAGAAGCTCTTTACGGTTACGATCCTTCTGAATTCAAGCGTTTAGGATTTACCTACCGCTTCCAAAAAAAATCAGGGGAGAAGATGCATTTCAATCTCTCTTCTGACACCTTTCATTTAGAAAAACATCCTGCCCTTTGGGCATCCATCAATCTTACGGAGGCAAAATGAGATATGCAGAGACGCATGAATGGATCGATGACAACGGGCGCGTTGGGATTTCGAAAAAGGCTCAAGAAGAGCTAGGCGAAATCGTCTATATTGAACTTCCAGAAGTCGGACAGAAGGTCAAAGCAGGGGAAGAGATTGCCGTTCTCGAATCCACAAAAGCAGCTGTTGATATCTATAGCCCCGTTTCAGGGACCATCACTGCTGTCAATGAAGTGCTCAGAGAAGATCCCTCTCCTCTCAACCAGGCTCCGGAAGAGGCAGGCTATCTCTTTGAGATGACTCTTTCAAAACCCGAAGAGCTTGAAGCCTTAACCCCTAAAGAGACATACCAGTCGGCATTAGAAAAATGATTGAAGACCTAACAAAGGCATTCAAACAAAACAGCGATCCTGTGAATGGTGCTAAGCAAGCGGCGTATATGAAGGGGCATTTCCCCTTTTTGGGATTAAGCGCCCCTAAACGAAGAGATTTACAAAAAGAGGTTTTCAATCAGTTTCCTATTCACTCTGAAGAGGAGCTAGCCCATTTGGTTCACGTGCTCTATCAAAAAAAAGAGAGGGAATTTCACTACGCAGCCCTTGATCTAGTCCAAAAATATCGGAAACTCGTGACAAAGTTTGACTTCATTGAAGCGTTAACGATTATCCACTCTTGGTGGGATAGTGTCGATCTTCTTGCAAGCAACGTCCTAGGGTTTTTCCTAAAAAGAAATCCTCAAGAAATCAAACAAATGCACGACTGGATTGAAGATGAGAATCTTTGGAAAAGGAGAAGCGCTCTTCTTTTTCAGTTAAAATGGAAAGAGGAGACCGATGCTTCCCTCCTTTTTGACTTTTGTCTAAAGCGAGGCTCTGAACGGGAATTTTTCATCGAAAAAGCAATTGGATGGGCCCTTCGCGAATATGGGAAAATTAATCAGGACGGGGTGAACGAATTGTTCTCTTGTCACCCCGGTCATTTTAGTTCATTCACACAAAAAGAAGCGCTCCGTTATGCACAAAACAGCACACGTTAAATGTGGATACTTTTAGACCAGAGGGTGATTTCCTTGTTCTGGTGTAAAGGGAGTTGGTGTGAGCGTTTTGGATTTAAGAAGCTCCGTTTTATCACGGTCTTTGTAAAGGTGCATAACGGTCTGAGTTTTGCCGATTTGAATCTCTAGATGCCCTGGGTTCTTTACTTTAAGCTCACCTGAGTAACACTTTCCGTTTTGCTGCACGATGGCTTTAATTTTGTATGGTTTTGTATCTGCAACGGATGAGAAAAATTTGGAAGAGATGTTTTCGGGACCGAAGCCACCTTCAAAGTCTGTTCTCATAATAGGCTCTTCTTGACCAGACATGTAGACGTTGATTCTTTCAACAGGCTCATAGCTAACATTTCTAGTTGTGATGCGTGTAAGAATGCGAGGATTTTCCACTAGGTTCTCCTGTTGTTGAAGGGTAACTTCCGCTCGACTAACGAGTCTGTTTGGTTGTTTTTCTACGGTGATCATTAGCCTTGAAAAAACTTCTCCGAAGAGCCAATTGATCAGTTTTTGAAAACCATTGAGGGTTTTCGGTTGGATGACGATTTTATCCTCTAAGGTCAGTCTGGTGAATGTTCTCGTAACCCGATCTTCTCCAAGGGAAGCAGTCATCAAAAGATTGCCTTGGACTTCTGGGATAGTTCCTCCCTCTTCCATCTCTCTTGGAAGGGGTGCTCCGTCCGTTTCTTCAAAAATCTGGACCGCTGGAATTATATTATTAGGAAATCCTCTGAATTCTAATTGAATACTCATAATATTACTATCTTCTTTCATTTGATTGTAATATTATAACATAATTAAAAAATTAATTATAATTAATTCTCTTCTGACTGAACAAGAAGAGGATAGGTGTCTTCATTTGAGACCTTATCCAGAGCGATTCCAGCGAAACCCATGAATGCCAATGAGATAAGGCCAGTCATGATGAAGGTCATCCCCATCCCTTTAAGCCCTTGGGGGACATTAGAGTAGCCGAGCTTCTCCCGAATAGAGGCAATGAGGGCAATGGCCAGCCACCACCCGAGGCCAGCAGAGGCCACATAGATAAGGTTGGGGATAAAGGGGTAGGAGCGAACAGTTGCAAACAGGGAGGCTCCAAGGATCGCGCAGTTAACGGTAATCAAAGGAAGATACATCCCAAGGGCTCTATAGAGTGCGGGTGCAAACTTATCGATGACAATTTCGAGGACCTGAACGAATGCGGCGATCACAGAGATATAGATTAAGAACTCCAAGAAGCCTAGGTTGATTCCCGCAGTCTCAACGCCGAAGGTTTTAAGCCAAGAGAGGGCGTTTTCTCCTGTGATATAGGCATGGACAATCCAGTTGAGGACCCCAGAAATCGCCATCACGACAAAGACCGCCAGTCCCAGTCCATTTGCTGTTTTCAATCGATTTGAGCAGGCAAGATAAGAACACATTCCCAAAAAGTTGAAGAGAAGAATGTTTTGGATGAGGGAAGATTGAATGGCAAGGCCAAGAAGGTTCAGGATCGAATAGGGGCCCATTTACTTATTCTCCTCTTTTGCAAAGTGATTGCGGAGCCAAATCATCCCTCCAATAATGAAGAAAGCTGAAGGAGCTAAAGCCATCAAATTCGAGTTAACGTAAGCATCAGGATGCTCGGGAGTGGCATACCAAGCTTTAGGGATGATCTGAACATCGAAAAGAGTCCCAAACCCAAAAAGCTCGCGGATCAAACCCACACCCAGCAAGACCAAGGCATAACCGGAAGCAGCGCCCAGTCCATCAAAAAAAGCAGGGAGGGGAGCGACATTTTTTGCCATAGCCTCTGCCCGTCCCATCACAAGGCAGTTCGTGATAATCAGTCCGACGAAAACAGAGAGTGTAAGAGACATTTCATAGAGATAGGCTTTGAGGAGTTGATCAACAATAATCACAAAAAGAGAAATGATGGTGAGTTGCGCAATCATCCGAACACTTGACGGGGTAAAGTGGCGGATCAAGGAAACAAACAGGGAAGAAAACCCTGTCACAAACATCACCGCAAGCCCCATCGTCAATGCCACACTTAACTTGATCGTGACCGCTAGGGCAGAACAGATTCCTAAAATTGCAACAAGGATTTGATTATTATTCCAGAGTTGATCGGTATAAAAGAAGAGGGGGTTGTTCTTATTCATCGATGCGAACCTCTCCTTGATAAGCGCGGACAAGAAAGGGGCGGTAAGGAGTAAGTGAGGTGCGGAGAGCATCATTGACGCCGCTCACTGTAATCGAGGCCCCAGGAATTCCATCGACAGCACTAGCTGCAATCGGACGATCTCCAAAGGTTTCTTCAACCGTTGTTTTCACAACTTTGATTCCCATCGATGCTTTTGTCACGTTTGTTTCACCTCGATTGTTTTTTTGGAAGATCACCTTGCCGATAAACTGCTCTTGCCATTCGGGAAGAGAAATTTCGCCTCCAAGCCCCGGCGTTTCTTTTTGGTCATACCACGTCATTCCTAAAATCGTATCGCCGTTTGCCTTGAGCCCTAGGTAACCATAAATCGCATCCCAAAGTCCATATCCATTCACGGGGATCACATAACCATAGGGCGTCGGGGAAGAGGGATCGCTTTTCACAACGTAAATCAACTTATAAGGAAGGTGTGCATACCCTAGCTTTGCATGTTCGGTCAGATAGGTTTGGGGATCGAGCCCTGCTTGTTCAAAAGTGTAGAGCATTCCCTTGTCATCAACAAGGCGAGGAAGAAACCTTTTTTCCACGATCGAAAGGATCTCTTCTGAAGAAGCTTTTGATCCATTGATCTGTCCCTCATAACTGAGGATCTGGGCAGCCAGAAGGAGCTGTTTACTTTTGTAGAGTTCCTTAGCCTGGGTTTGAGGCGTTTTTAGCCCTTCTGAAACGAGCGATAGAATGAGCGCTGCGCAGCTGCAGAGAATCACTACGAAGAGGAGGGTCTTTTGACTACTAACCGATTGCTTTTTTTCCATGACGTTTTTTCACTCGATAATTCAAGGCATTGTGATCAAAAAGTGGGGCAAAAACATTGCCCAATAAGATAGCAAGCATGACCCCTTCAGGATAGGCGGGGTTGATAGTACGGATGATAATGACAAGAATCCCGATCAAGATCCCATAGGTCCATCTTGCTCCTCTCATGTAAGGGGAAGAGACAGGATCGGTTGCCATAAAAACGAGGCCAAAAACTAAACTTCCGATCAAAAAATGTTTGTAAGCTGGAAGGGCAAACTTTGCAGGGTTAAACGCGCCGCCATAAGGACCAAAATGGGTTGCGCCCCACTCAAAAAGAAGGGCCGTCACGAAAGCGCCGATAGCAACTCCCGCCATCGTTCTCCATGATCCAATACGTGTATAGATCAATAGAAAGGCTCCCAAAAGAGCCGCTAGGATCGAAGTTTCTCCTAAGGAGCCAATCCGATTACCCAAAAAGAGATTTCCGTTCGTAAAACGTCCCTGTTCAAAGCGGAATTCAGCGAAACGGACCGCATCGTCATAATAATCGGGAGAGAGTCCCAAACCTCCTTGATCAAGAGGGGTCGTCACAAACGATTTCCTCTCATCATTGGTAAGTGTTGTAAGGGTCACTCCCTTTTTCCAATAGTTCAGCTGGTGATCAATCACCCCTTGCGTCTCGGGAGCGATTCCATAAGAGGTTCCAATCGCATCGACATGAACCCGTTTGATCTCATTGCTCATATTAAAACGATTGAGAATGGACGCCTGTGTGATCCCATCGATTTCCCCTAATTCTTGGTTCATCCGTTGGACGCTTTGTCCGATCTCTGTTGGGTTCGTTCCCACCCACACATTTCCGGTCATCTTTGTGGGAAATGCAAAGAAGAGAAAAGCGCGACAGACGAGAGCAGGGTTAAGGATGTTCATCCCTGTTCCGCCAAAAAGCTCTTTCCCAATCACCACCCCTGCAGAGACCCCAATTGCGACCATCCAATAAGGGATCGTTGAGGGGAGGATGAGAGCAAAAAGCATCCCCGTGACTAAAAATCCTTCCGACACCTCATGACGTCGAATGATGGCGAACAGGACCTCCCAAAAACCTCCCACGGCATAAGAAATCAGCATGACCGGAAGAAAGGCGATCAACCCTTTTCCCACAATGGAGAAAAAATGCACCTTTGCAAAACAAAAGTAGCCCCCGAATGATTCAGAAGCACTGAGATAAGCCTCATAAAGATCGACTCGTCCAGATCCGTAGACAAATCCTTGCACACCGCTATTCCATATTGCGACCAAAATACAAGGAACAAGAGCATAGACCACAACCATCATCCACCGCTTTAAATCGATGATATCACGGATGTGAGGCCCTTGCTTTGTCCGGATCGGTACCTCATAGAAAAAAGTGTCGAGTGCAGACACAAGTGGACGTAGGCGGTGGAGCTTTTTTCCTTCCGCCGTTTGCTCGAGTTGAAAATCAAAAAACTTCCTAAGCAATGACATCTTGAAGTAAGCGTACTTTTTTTTGGGATTTTATGAAACAATCAGCTATAGTGAGGATGAAAAATTCTAGGTAGGTCCAACTTTGCGAAAGAAAACAATTGCTCTCTTTCTCTCTCTTTTTGTCCTATTGATGGTCGTTGGAGTGGGTCATCATCGCGTGATCTGTTTTGGAGCGAGGTCCTATCTTGCCACCCGATTGCCAAAGGGAGGAAAGATGACCTTTGAGTACCAATCTGTCCGCTTCGAAGAAGGGAAGATGGTTCTTCATGGGGTCAACGTTCACCGGGATGGAAAAAACCCTTTCGATATGGGAATGGAAGACCTAAGAATAGGGTTTGATTTTCAGCTATTTCCTTTGAAATTCTCCCCAAAAGTAGAAATCGATCGTCCGCAAGTTGCCATCACACGTGGGGAAATCGAAAAGAGTAAAAAGAAAAAGACTCTGTATGAACTGCTGAGCAAAACTTTCTTTCGAACATCGATGAAAGTTAGGGAAGGAGAGTTTCACTTTGGGGAAGAAATCGTAACGGTCTCCTTTGTGAATCCTGAAGAAGGGAAAGAGGGGAGCTTACGTATCGGAAAAAAGGGAGAAGAACCTTCCTTTATTGCACAATTTAAAAAAGAAGGGACTCAACTCCAGTTCCATTTAGAATTTTTTGACTGTGATGTCGCTTGGGCTTTCGCAGTGGGGAAAACCTTCCTCCCTCTTGAAGATCCCCGTATGAGTATTAGTCAGGGACATCTTCATGGAACGGTTTCTCTGGCCCTTAGTCCCCCTCAGAAAGTCGAGGGGATTCAGTATGATTTAAAACTGAGTGATGTTGTCTGTTCCCATGAAAAATATGGTGTTGGGGTCAAGCTCCACCAAATCTCTTGGAAAGAACATTTTCAATCGAAAGAAGAATTGGGGAATTTGGAAACGCATCCATTCTTCAACAAGGTGTGGCCCTATTTTGTTGGAGAAGGGGAGGTTTTAGGGCTTCATGTTTCCGTTATCAGTCCCCACTCGAATGAGGGATGGACGGCGTGTGATGTTAATGGGCATATTCGCTTCAGTCAACTGAATGCCCCCCTGATGGAATTTCACGGAATCTATGGTGGAGATGGACAGGAGACCCCATTTCATCTCATCGGGGAAGGGCGTGTTGAGAAAGAAGCTGAGTGGACCCTCGCGGTCGATGCTCATATCTTTTCTGAGGAAGAAATCAGAGGCTACCTAGCATTGACTTCATTGGGGGGGAAACAGTTTGCTGTTGAGGGTGAGTGGAATCATTTCACTCCTCATCAAATCAACTTGATCAAACATTTTGCCGAGCCTTATCATCCCTCCTTTCAAAAGATCGTTTGTTTAGAAGGGCTGTTTCATGGAAAAGGGATAGGGTGGATAGAAGAGAAAAAACTGAAGCGTTTTGAAATCGCTGAATTTGGAGCGCAATCATTTGTGATGGCTTGTCCCTCCGAAAAATTAGAGTGGGGTGGAGAGACGGTTTCAGGGAAAGGGGAGTTTGATTTTTCCACGCCCGATTTTTTTGATGGCACGTGGTGGGAACTCATGGTCCAAGGGGGAAAAGTTCTCCACGAAGAGAGAAGTGTCGATCATGTGTCTCTCTCTTTTGCGATGCATGACCAGTATATTAAACCTTCCACGCTGGAAGGAAACTACCGTGGTTCAGCAGCAAAGGTTGCCTTTGAAGGGCTCTACACTCACCTCAATCTTTCGATTGATGCTCTTCTTAGTTCAGAGACCATTGCTGAAGCTTTGAAAGCAAAGCAATACAAAGGGCTTTCTGGCCCGCTAGCACTCGACCTTGATCTAAAACTTGAAACGGTAGAAGGGGAAATGGGGGTTGAAGGGACCCTTGCATTTCTTCGCGAAAAGGGAAAGGATGATGCGGTTGAATTTGGGTGGTCATGGAATGTCGAAAAACTTAAAACTAAACAGTGGACTCAGGCGCTGGAACTCGGATGGTTTAAAGGGGAACATCTTTCAGACCGAACACTCAATCTTCCACTTGTCTTTTTCAATAAGAGCTTCAGAGGAAAAGGGGAAATCGGCATTGAAGGAACCTTTAATGGAAATGCCGTCGAGTTTACAGTTGATCCCACGAAAATCGCTTATGACTCAAAAGAAATCTCTCTCGAGCCTCAATATCAAGAAGGGGAAAAAGCACCCGGTTGCACGTTCTTCTATGATTTTCGGGAAGGGAAATGGAGAGGAAAAATTCCCCTGAAAAGGGTAAGACTTAAAGAACACTCTTTTGGGATCGAGTTTGATTCATTTACCTCAGAGGTTGATTTAGAAGGAACAGAGTTTCTCTTTCAAAATGTTGATGCCTCTGCAAATAACATTCATTTCGGTGCAGAGATCATTCTTGACTTTAGCCCTGAAAAGTATTCAGACCTAAAAATTTCTACCTATGGGATCAAAGGGAAAGCTCCCGATGTCATGACTTTTTTAAGTCATTTTGAAATGTTTCAAGGAGTTAACTTTCCAATAGAAGGACAGATTCAAAGTGGACCTGGAGAGATGCGTCTCCATGCAAAAGTTGGAGAAGTTGAAGAGCTGATTGAATGGAAGATTGCCCTCAAATTGCAAGAAGGGTCTTTTCCTTTTTCGCCAACACTTGGTTTTGAAAATTTAGCAGGCGACCTCTACTATTCAGCAGATGAGAAACGGATTGTCATAGAAAAAGTAGCGGGAAATCTGATGCTCACAGCAGGTGAGATTCCCCGATCATTTGATCTGAATGTTCCCCTCCTTGAAGTCGATGCGGAAGAAGGAGTCCTCGTTTACGACTGTCGTTTGGAAGCGCCAACCTATGAAATCTGTCGCTTAGTAGGAACGGGAGCTCAAGTTGAGGATGAATTTGTCCTATCCTTTGATAAGGAGCGGACCCGTCTCTATGGCGCCTTGATCGATGCAAAGACAGTCACATTTAAAGAGGGACATGTCAACCGGATTGACATTGAGACAACTCTTTCAGCATTAGATTTAGTTCACCATATCGATTTTTTAAGTGCCTCAGGAATTGTCCCCTTTAAGGGAGAGACCCTTGATGAAATGCGTGGGCCCAGCGTAAACGGAGAGGTTCAGCTTGCCCTCCAGTACGCAGCTCCGAAAGAGGCGTTTACATTCCAAGCTAAAAGTGAGGGGTTAACTCTTGGACAGATTGAGCTTGACCATCTCACAATTCTGGGAAAAAAAGAAAAAGAGACCTTTCATCTCACCCATTTTGAAATTGGTTCGCTTAGCGCTCAAGTCGAGATGATGAAAAGGGGAGTAAAATGGGAGATCCCTAACTTTCAAGTCATTTGGAAAGAAAGTTACTTAAAAGGAGGCGCTGCTTCGTTTGACGAGGGGGGGAAATATCTCAGCCTACCGATTGAAGGACTCCGTGTTGACCTTGGAGAAATTTCAACCCTTTTCCCCCATCTTGAATTTGATTGGGATTACTTAAAGGGAACCCTATTTGCGACGGGAAATCTTATTATTGATGGCTCAAAGGGACTGAGACATCTTACCTTTGATTCCCAGCTCAAACTGTTAGGGGAAAATTTTGGAAGAGGGAAACTTCGCTTAGAAAGTTCTGAAATTCTCAATATCTCCTTTGATTCCACAGAGGGACTGAAAATGGGAGGAGCGAGCATTCATTTTCTCCATCCCCGATCGAATCAGCTTTGGGCAAAGTGTCAATTCGATACCCTCAAATATCATGAGGGGACTCTTGCATCTGAAGGGATGCGATTGACCATTCCTCCAGAAATGGTTGCTTTCCTTGGACAGACAAAATCACTCCCTCACTTAGGTTATGAAGAGGATCGGCTGATTCTTTTTGGTTACCCCGTGCATTGGGAGAATCAAATGGAAGCGACATTTGATTTCTCTTTAGGGAAGAAAGTCGAAGCCAAAGGACACCTGAAAGAAGGGTACTATTGGATTGGGGAAAAAGCTTGGTACTTTAATCGGTTTGCTTTTGATATGGAAGAATCCCATCTCAAGGTCGATGTGAATACAACGTTTGAAAAGACCCCGTTTGAGCTTGTTGCCCACCTTTACTTTAATGATCGTTTCCGTTCTCGTCTTGAAATGAAAGAGATGACTAAAGAAGGGCAGAAGCAACCTCCTCTAACGCTGACAACCGATTGGAATGATCACGAGGGATTTTTCATTCAGTCGATTGAAGGGTGTGTGTGTGGATTGGAATTTTCTTTTCATCACAACCCCAAAGATTCATTCTTAGACAAAATGGCACTCGCTGGACAGCTCAAGATCAATGGGTACCGTTTAGGAAAGTTTCTCCCTGAATCGATTCAACAGGCGATAGAAAGTTTTGAAATCGGTCGTGGCTATGAGCTCAGTGGAAACCTTGTTGTTTCCAAAACAAACTTCGAAGAGAGTCATTTTGCAGGGTATTTAAAAGGAAAACACTTTCATCTGTTGGGTTCGGTCATGGAGACTTTGCTCAGCGAAATCCATGTGAAACCTCATGCCATCGAGCTCCGCCATTTTAATCTCAGTGACGCCTCCGGGATCTTTTCGATGGAAACCATCCAGCTTTTCCAGGGAAGTCATGACCGATGGGAACTCTTTATTCCTGAACTCGCAATCTCTGATTTCCGTCCCAGTCTTCTTAAAAAAATTGGGCAGTATCCCACTAGGATTAAACCTCTCACGATTCGCGAACTGCACTGCCACAATATTCGTGGAAATCTTGGAGACAGTAAGAGCTTTACCGGAAAAGGGGACCTCAACTTTATCAATACCTTTAAACGAGACTATCACATCTTAGATATCCCGTTTGAGATCTTAGGTCGCCTAGGCTTAGACATGGGGCTTTTGGTCCCTGTCCGAGGAGACCTTGAGTTTGTCATGGTGGATGGAAGGGTTTACCTGACCAATCTCAAGGGGAGTTATAGTGAAGGGAAACGCTCTCAGTTTTTCCTCTCCCCAATCGAACACTCCTATCTGGATTTCGAGGGAAACATGAACATCAATATCAAGATGAAGCAATATGTTCTCCTTAAAGTCACAGAACCTTTTACCCTTTACATCGGGGGTACCTTTGAAAATCCTAAGTACGGCCTGCGCTAATGCGCTTCACTTCTTTTATCCAGCCTATTGCCTCCACTGCGACGAAAAGTTAAAGTGGCCTACAAAGCTTATTTGTACGGAATGTTTTCAGCAAATTGAGTGGATCGATCGGAAACAGCGGTGCCCGAATTGTTTTGGTCCCAGAAGGTGTAAAAGCTGTCTTCCTCTCCACCCCCATCGTTCCCTATTTGAAGCAACGGGTCCCCAAGCCTCTCTTTACAGCGCTTTTCTTCAAACAAAACGGCCAACCCTTCTAGCATCCCTCATCGTTCTAGCTCTTTCGAAAACCTCTTGGGAAATGCCTCAAGTCATTGTTCCCGCCCTTAACATGCCCCTAGCTTCAGAAGATCCCGCTTTTATCCTTGCGAAAGAAGTCGCGAAACTCCAAGGGATTCCCTTTGCATTGCCTTCTGATCAAATCGAGGGGAAACGGGTTCTCCTTCTTGTTCCTTCCCTTTCAAACGGTTCTCATCTCTTTAAAGAGAAAAAACGGCTAGCCGGTTTTTTCCCTGCAAAGATCTATACCCTAGCTTTCATCGACGAGAGAGATTGAAAGTTATCCCTCAAGGTGATAAATTCTTCTTTGTATTTGTTTTTGGAGACTCTGTTATGAAACTTTTTATTCTTGGTGCTTTACTGTTTTTGAGCGTTGGTTGTGGAGTTCGGATCAAACAAGAGCCAGATCGTGTGACAATGGAAGAAAACGAGCAGGGAGAATTTGATGAAAAAAGGACGGCAAGCCCTTTGGAGACGACGCTTTCTCTAAATCTTATTCCTGAAAGAAGAGCTCCTTATCCCTTTCCAGTCGGGGGGTTTCCCAACAATACCTATTTGGGATATTACCCAGCTGGGACGATTGTCATGATTACTTATGACCGATGAATTTAAAGACGAAGGCCTTTCCCTTCTTTTGCATAGAAAAGAGATTTGCTTCATAGAGCTCTAATAGATCATTGCGAGCGGTCTCATAGGCGACGTCGTGGCTTTGGCGGTGTCCTTCAATTGTGTAAGTCATCCCCTTGTTTGCTAGAGCATGGAGAAGGAGAGCTTGTTGTCGAAAATTCCACTCTCCCATCTCACATTCATCAAGCGTGTAGAGCTTTTCTTCTTGTTCGATAATCAATGTTTCAAGGATGTTGTAGGCTTTTTGAATGACCTCTGACTGATGGAGGATAAAGTAGGTTAAATCATTGTCATCTGTTTCGGTGTAGAGAAACGCTTTTCCATATTTTGCAGGGCCTTTTAGAATAATTTCAGAGATAGAAATATATTCGAAGAGCCAATACCCAGCTCTTAGCATCATGTAATAAAAAAGGGTGCGCGCTGTTCTTCCATTTCCATCGACAAAAGGATGATCATATGCAAGCCAAAAGTGAGCAATCATTGCCCGCACAATAGGGTGAATAAAATGACAAGGGGTCTTTTCATTAACAAAAGAGCATAGAGCTTCCATCCGCTTTTCCAACTCATCTGCTTTAGGAGGCTCATGGAGCACGTCTTGGGTTGCGATATCTTCAATCACAACATGATCACTTTCCTTCCGAAAAGCCCCAATATAAGATGTTTGTTCCAGCGTTTCTTTTGTGACAGTTCTATGAATGTCAAAAATCAAATCAATCGTTAAAGGGAAGTCCTTCCATTCACGTAATTTTTGCATTGCAGAGAAGTTATTGAAGATCATCTGCTCACTCTTATTGCGAGGTTTTCTCCCAGAGCGGAGCATTTCTTTGGCTACTTTTCTTGTGGTAGCGGCACCTTCTAGCTGACTCGAGGTGATCGCTTCTTCCACCAAAGATCGAATGAGATAAGTTTTTCTGGTATGAGGATTTTCAATGGCGTAGGGGACGTCTGAATCTCGCCCAACACCCCTATCGATTTGATGGAGTTGCGCAGTGACAGATTCTGGGATGGTGTAATAAAAGGGTTCACCGCCTGTATCGAGTAAGGGAATGGATTTTCTTAAACTTAACCGATGGAACTTTGTGGCCAGCCACCACTCCTCATGTGAGAGCCCATTGGGAGGGGAGAGGTGACGGAGAGTGTCCCAGTGGCGATATTTGCCTTCGCTTTCGGTTTGAATTGCAAGTTTGATTGCGTTTGCAAGGTTTTTTTTTGAGAATAGTCTTTCTAGGTCCTTGAGACTAGGGGGGATGTGAGGTTTTTTCATTATTACTATTTTCCTACTAATTTATACTATAATAGTAGCAAATGTCTTGAGGAAATTCAACTACTAATTTTGTTAAAATTAGTAGATTAAGTTAAATAGCTAATTGTTATTGGTTTATAGGTGTCCTTCTTGTTAGATTTTTTTAGTGCAAAAGATACGTTTGAATTGATAAAATGTGCTCATGAATGAACTGAGCTTTTATAAAGAATATTTTTCAGAATTGTGGGCTATTCTCTGCGCCTTTTTAGGTGGGGGGGTCCTCTATTTAGCTCTTCGAAGAACTTTTTCTACGGGGGGGAAATGGAGAGAGGCCCTCTTTACAAACTCTCCTCTTATTTTTTGGCTCTCAGTTTTTGGACTGCAGCTTCTCTCTCTCCCTCTCCTTGTGGGAGTATTTGATTCGACGACACGTTTAGCGGTGGGAGCCCTTTATATCGAGGGGGTCCTCTGTATCACCTCCCTTATCCGATCCTTTTCGAAGGTGAGGGGACTGTGGGTTTTCGGTCATGTCGTTGGATGGACCTCCTTTCTCTTCTATCTTTTAGGTCTCATTGGTCCAACAGTCAGTTATTTGCAAGGGGTGAACTTCAAAATTGGGGCAACCGCCTTTACCCTTTATGGGTTGATCAAAGCGTTGTTTATTACCGGTGGCCTAATTTGGGGAGCGTTGTTTGTTTCCCATACTTTAGAAAAGAGAATGAAGAGGCAGCGCCATCTTAAGCCCTCTCTTGTGATTCTTTTATCAAAGGCGTTGAAGACAGGGCTCATCTCCCTCTCGGTGATCTTTGGCCTCTCAGTCGTAGGAATTGACTTAACCACCTTCTCGATCTTTGCCGGAGCGATTGGGGTGGGGATCGCGTTTGGTCTCCAAAATATCCTCTCTAACTTTTTCAGTGGATTCATCATTCTTATCGACCGCTCGATTAAGCCAGGCGATGTGATCAGCTTAAACGATGGAAAGATCTATGGTGTTGTCAATAAGCTCCATGCACGGTATGTCTCTGTCCGAACGCGTGAAGGGAAAGAACACCTCATTCCTAACCAAGAAATTATCTCTCATAAATTGGAGAACTGGTCCTTTAGCGATTCGAACGTTCGTTTCGAAATGGTTTTAAAGGTCGATTTTGATTCAGATTTAGAACTTGTTCAGAAACTCCTTGTGGAAATTGCCCAGAAGACACCACGCGTTCTCGAAGCTCCCGTTCCCTATATCCGCTTCAGCGCCATGATCGACAATGCCGTGGAGATCAAACTCAGAATGTGGATTAAAGATCCCGAGAATGGAACGAGCGGCATTCAGAGTGATATTATCTTTGCTGCTTGGAAGGCCTTCAAAGCGCATGGAATCCGGGTCCCTTATCCTCCACGCGAAGTGGTTGCGCGCAAAGATACCCTTTACCATACAGTTTAGCCTGCATCCTCTAAGCTTCGATATTTTGACGGGTCATTTGAAGTTGACGACGAAGGACGTCATCGGTTTCTAGTTGCTTGCTGATTTTCTTCCAAGCATGGAGGAGGGTCGAGTGTGTTTTTCCACCAAAAGATGAGGCGATTTTCATGAGGGATTCCCCTAGAAGTTCTTTGGCAAGGTACATCGCAATTTGTCTTGGGTAAGCAACCTCTTTCAAGCGCGAGGTTCCACGTAGGTCACTCTCTCTCACATTGAACATGGAAGCAACGCTGTGAATGATCCGGTCGACAGAAATTTTCGAGCGGACCGGTGCTTGAAACATTTCACTGAGCGTTGAATCGACAACTTCTTGCGAAGGCTCAAGATGCATCAGTCTGCAATAAGCGCTCAGGCGATTGATCGCCCCTTCAAGTTGACGGACGTTATTATAGATATGCTCTGCAATGTAAAAGGCGAGTTGATTCGAGAGGTGGAGGCCGATTGCTTCGGCTTTATATTGGAGGATAGCGACCCGTGTTTCCAAATCGGGCGTTCCCATATGGGCAACGAGTCCCCATTCCATCCGTGCAATCATTCGCTCAGAAAGTTTCAGTTGTCCAGGAGGTTTATCGCTCGTGATAACAATCTGTTTATTTTGGTTGATCAGCGCCTCAAACATATTACAAAACTCTTCTTCGAAGTTGAGACGGTTTTGGAGGAACTGGATATCATCGACGAGGAGAATATCTAAACTGCGGTAGTACCGTTTCATCTTGTCGACCGATTTATTTCTCAAATGAGAGACAAGATCATTAATGAACGCTTCGGTGGTGATACACTGGATGTTCAGCTTTTTATGGTGGCTTTGAATGTAGTGACCAATGCCATGGAGAAGATGTGTTTTTCCGAGACCCACACCCCCATGGATAAAGAGGGGATTGTAAGATTTTCCAGGGCGCGCTGCAACACCCAATGCCGCCGATTTAATAAATTGGTTCGAGGGTCCCTCAATAAAGTTGTCAAAGGTGTAAGAGATGTTGAAGGAGAGGGGGTGCTCAAGCTCTGATTTCTTTCTTGGTGTAGGAGCTGGTTTTGTAATGGCTTTTTTCTTTTCCCCCTCACGGATCAAAAAGGAGATCAGCGGCTCTCCCTTTTTATCGGTTGGAAAAAAGCTAGAGAGGGCCTCTTTATAATTTTCTAGGAGGTACTCCTGAACAAAAACATTGGGGACTTCGAGTTTCAATTCATCAGATCCCTCGACACACTTAATCGGCGCAATCCAGTTTTCAAACTCTGCGCGTGAGCATCGGTTTTCCATGAATGACAAAAAGTCAGACCAAGTATCTTCTTTTGTTTCAAGAGACATGCAACTCCTTTTGACCCTTCCTTGCCACTCAGGGCATTCGAAGGGATATTCGATTTTTTTTCAGACTTCGCTGGCCAACACTCCCGCACCCATCATCTAATGTTGGTGCAACATTTGGCCACCCAAGTCTGGAAAAAACAGTTAGGATGAGTTTAGATAGCGTTGTCAAATGCTTCACTCTCCCTTAGGTTTTTCTATGGAAAATTTCTACGTTGGCTTCCTTCAAGAGCCCACTTGGGGCTCTTTGTATCAGCCGCCTTGAACTTTTCTCATCGAAAAACCTCTTTCAGAGCGAATCATTTGACGACACTATCTTAGAGGGTGTTTATAAAATCATTTCGGCCACTTAATAGGGATCTTTTTCCCTTAGAACTTGCTTTCGACCCTCCACAAACTTGCTCAAGTTTGCTCCGGTCTCCAAGCAAGCCCTAAGGAAAAAATCTCTCCTTTTTTCGCCGAAAGCAATTTTTAAACACCCTCTTAAGTTATCGACAATTTTTTCCACAGGGAAAAGGGCTGTTTTTTTTTCGGCGTAACACTATCACCATCCCCATTCTTTCGGCAACAAAAAATGTGCCCCTCCCTTTCTTTTTTTTCTAACGCTTTGAGCGCCAAAAAAGAGCTTCGTAAAATAACAAAATCTTCCCGTGCATTAATCTAACATAGAAGTGATTGGTCTATACTTAACATGATTCAAAAGTTGGTTTTTGACTGCGTTGGCTTTGCAGTAAATTTCTAGCCTTCACTCGCGCCTTGTGCTCGCACAATGGTCGCTCGCTCCAGGCAAAAAATTTACGCAGCCGCCTTGTCAAATTCCCAAATTTTGAATCATGTTAAGTATACAATGTTTCATGAATAAAGAAAGGAATGAAGATCTTCTTAGAGGGTGCCCCCAAAGATAGTAAAGCCTTAAGGATTGACTATCTTTGGGATGCACCCTCTATATCTCCATAAGTAAAAGCTGCCCATGAAACAAGAGACTCCTCCCACAACAAACGTTAAGTACGGGCCACCGAAAATGAAAAGAAAGGCGCCTAGGTAAGGGAAAATTCCTCCTCTGATACCTACAGCCAGGACATTGATTAAAGAGTAAGGAGAGCTATCTTCCTTACCAGCAAAGACTGGGCCTGACATCTTCCATCCTAGTTCGCTTCCGGCCTGCATCACTCCATATAAGAAGTAAGCAAGAAAGGCAAAAAGCAAGTGAATCTTTGCAAGAACAAGCAAAACAGGAAAGACAACAGCTAGCAAAGGAACTCGAGCACAAAAAGAGAAAATTTCGGACCGATTAAATAATCTAACCCACAAAGGAGAGGCAAGAGTAAAGCCTATTCCTTTGCAGAAGCAAACAGCCAAAAACATCCCTGTGTAAGAGAGCTCTAAGTGCTCCGTAAAGTATTTCGGAATGACAGCATGGATCGCCATCAAGCCGGCGCCACCAAGGAAAAAGCCAATCTGGAAATGAAAAAAATCGGGGCGGTTCAAAAGGAGTGATTTTGCATCATACCAGGGTTTCGATAAGCTTTTTCTTAAGTTACTTGTGACTCTTTGGCTTTCTTTACCTACCCCGAACAGCTTAAAGATGATGACAATCGAGCCCATGCCTAGCAAGCTTGTTGCGAGAAAAATCCACCGCCAGGATCCCTCCACTCCATCTAATATCCAGCCGAAGAGGAATGGAATCAATGCCGTGCATAGATAGTTGAGGGTGGAGCCTAATGCACAGACCTTTCCTCGGTCTTCTTTCGAAAGTCCGATCCTCAGTAGCTCCATCCATGAAGGGATAACACCTCTTAAAAGGAGCATATGCATCCCAAAAGCCATCACAAAAAACCAAGGGTTAGAAAAGAAGGGAGCGAAAACGAAAGGCAAAAACTTTAAAGAATAGGCCCAAATGAGAGAAAGGCGATGGCGTTGACCGAATCCTGACCAATATACAGCAAATAAGGCGGTTAAAGGTTTAAGTGCTGTCATCGTGCTGATTTGAAGAGGGCTGGCTTCTAGTTCCCTGCATAAAATCATGGGCAACAGGGCGAAAATCCCGAAGAATGGGCATGAAATCAAGTTGGAAAAAATAAATGCCTTGGCTGTAGAATTTTGGAGATATTCTTTCATCAATCGATACGATATACGTTTGCAAAACGTGATAAAGATAACAAAATTCTGATTAATACGAGTGATTGAAAAAAATTACTCTACAAGCTATACCTTTATTCTTTAGATGGAGAAAGGTATGAAAAAGTCTGTTGTTCTATTATTCTTATTCGCGATTCTTGGGTCAACTTACTTCGGTTTGAAAAATCACTTTGGGATGGTCGCAAAACTTCCGCGCGAAACGGAGGAAAAACACCTTCAGAAAAAACTCGGTGAGCTTCATCCCGTTTTAGAAGATCAAGCGTTTGTTGCGATTGTTCTGGGAGGGAATGATCTTCCTTCTGTTGAGCGGACCCTTTCTTCTCTCTTAACGCAGAGTTATCGAAATGTGCGTGTTGTTTATGTCGATAATGGCTCAACGGATGGAACCTATGAAAAGGTCTCTGAGCTTGCAGGGGGAAAGATGGAGCTGATCCGTTATCCACAAAGGAAGCCAGCCTTAGAGGTTCTTTATCCTTTGATTCAGAAATGCGCAGGGCATGAGATCATTGCCCTTTTGGAAGGAAAGGATTGGCTTTCCCATGAGAATGTGTTTGACCATTTGAATACCATTTATGCAAACCCCAATGTTTGGATGACGACGTCACGTGCCATTCATCACCCCGAATACCAGGTGATCGAGGGAAAAGCGCTGTCTGATGATCTCCTCTTGAGTAAAAAAATGCGCCAAAAAGAGAAACAGGTGCTGACACCTCTGACGACTTTTTATGCAGCATTTTTTCAAGCAATTAAACTCGAAGACTTCCTTTATGACGGGGCATTTATCGATGATTGTCATGAGCTTGCGATTCAGCTCCCTTTAATCGAAATGGGACCTGACCACCTTTTCTTTGTCGATGAGGTAAGCTATGTCAAAAATGATGAACACAAGAAAGTTGACCATAAGCTCCATCTCCAAAAAGTTGCAGCGGTCGAATCACACCTTCGTTCCTTGACCTCTTACCCAACGCTCTCGCAACTTTCTCTTGGACTCAATGGTTCCTCACTTCACCGCTATAAAAGTGATGTGGTCCTTTTCTCAGAAGATAGCCCCCTCCATCTTTATGCAACGCTCGAGTCTCTCTTCTCAAACGTTCGCGATATCAATGATGTCTACGTCCTTTATAAAGGGAGCGATCATGAGTTCCAGAGAGCTTATTTGAATTTGCAGAGTGAGTTCCATACTGTGCGGTTTCTCAATGTCTGTGATTACCCTGGTAATGACTTTCATTCTCTTCTGACAAAGGTTCTCGATAATAAGCGTCATGCTTCCCCCTTTGTCCTCTTTGGAACTGACCGTTTGGTTTTTGAGGAGAAAGTTCGCCTCCATGAAGCAATCCAGGAGATGGAAAAGGTGCATGCTGACCACTTCCTTGTCACTTTTGAACCGAATGATGAGATGGCCCAAACGGAGGCTATTCCTTTATCAGATGGGATTTATGCTTATCAATTAGGACAAAAAGGGACCGAACAATCCTTTACTCTTTCGCTTTGCCGGAAAAGCTTGTTTGATCAACTCGACGGAATCGATGACCTGCCCGCGTTTAAAAAACTTTGGCAACGGAAGCTTCAGCCACAAAATGTTGCCCTCTTCTTCGAAGAGAAAAAGACCTTGCCTCTCAATATCCCCCAAGAAACCTCCTCAGCACAAATTAAGGAGTGGGGACATAAGTTTATTGAAGGATTTAAAATCGATCTCCCTTCTCTTACCTGTGAGATGGAGGAGGTAGGCAAAGGAGAGCTTCCTTTAATTAAACGAGAGCGGCGTCGCCCCTCCCAGCTTCGTGATTAGCTAAACAGTTCTTCTGTTAGGGATTCAAGCGAGGTAAAGATCACGGTGATCTCTCCAAATTTTTTTTCATAGGATATGTCAGTATCGTTTGTGACGACATAATTTTTTCCATTCGGGTAATGTCGACGAAAAGCCTTAAGGTTTCTGGGTTCGAAATGAGTTGAGGACCACTTACATTCGATTGCAATGGGTTCTGTTTTTCTATGACTGATGATAAAATCAATTTCATGGTCTTGCTTATCTCGCCAGTAATTGATGGTCACAGTCCCTTTTTTTCCAACCAACTCATTAAGGACAATGTGCTCCCAAAGTGGCCCGAGGTCCTCTCTTTTCAGATTGATCCATCCCCTGCAGTGACAAACAAAGCCTGTGTCAAACCCGTAGACCTTTGGTGCAGAAACGATTTCTGTGGGTGCATATGAACTGAATGGGCGAATAATATGTGCGACATAGGTGGATTCTAATACAGATAGGTAATTTGTTATGGTTGTTCTGCTGACTTCACAAGGAGCTGCAAATCGACTGGCTTCGAACATTGCCCCACTCTGAGCCAAAACTAGCTCTGTAAATTTGATAAAAGAAAATCGCTTTTCAAGACGAAAGAGCTCCTGAATATCTTTTGCCCAATAGGATGATAACCATTCCTGGTACTCGCTCTCTGGAAGTGTGTCCTCTAAAAAGAAAGGAGGAAGACCTCCGAATAACATACGATGTTCTAGATCCATTCCTTCAAAATCTTTCAGTTCGTGAAGTAATAGGGGAGTTAAGTGTATATTTGCCTTTCGCCCAGTTAAGCTATCGCGAAATTTCTTGGAGGCTTCTAACGTCGATGATCCTGTTGCGATGACTTTGATACCGGGGTAATGATCCGCAGCAATTTTCAAGAGCTCAGAAGGGTTTTCAAGACGATGAATTTCATCAAGGATGATCTGCTTGCCTTGAACCCGGCGTAGAAATCCTTCAGGATCAACTAATGCTTGGCGAACTCGAGGGAGTTCGCAATCAAAATACTCAATATTTTGTAAGCTTTTGCAGAGAAATGTTTTGCCTACCCTTCTTACTCCGGATAGCCAAATAATAGATCTTTTTTCCCAAGCGTCATGGATTTTTTTGATCCAATAAGTCCTCTTTATCAAACGACACCACACTATGCATATAGTATTACTATTTGCAAGTATACTTGCAGATGGTAATCCTGTCAAGTTTTCTCAAATATCTGTTACTTAATTATTTATGATAATATCAAGAGTAGGCGAGAGTGAGGGCGCGAGCTTGGTCAGCGATGTGGAGGTCTGAGCTCCGCTCAAGCTTGCTTGCTTGGGAGAGTGCTTGCCGTTTGTAACCGAGGAGAAAGAGGGCTTTCGTTCGATTAAGAAGGGTTGGTTCATGCACTGGATCGAGTGTGAGGGCCTTTTCGAGAAAGTTAAGTGCCGAGAGGTTGTTTCCAAGTTGGAGATAGATTCCTCCAAGGGTTTGGAGGTCGTAGACATTTTCTTGGGGGAGGATCGAAAGGACTTCGAAGAATTTCAGTGCGTGTTCATACTGTCCCTGTTTAATAAAGGAGTAGCCTGCGAATCGGATATCTTCGATTTGCTCTTCGCTCCACCCTAAAAGTTCAATCCAGTCGGTTTTTCCCATTTTTACATTTACCCTTTCTGGTATTGACTGCGTCTTGCATTAATCTCAGTCATGAGTTTATCGAGAATTTGGAGGTATTCGAGAAGGGCGATGAGTGTTTTCGATTGCCTTAGCTCTTCTTCCTCTTCCCGCTCATCTTCCCAAGCGTATTCTGAGCCTTGTCCTGCTTCCCTTCTTTTTGCGCGGGACTCTTTCTGAGCTTTCACGCGGTCTTTGATCTTCAGCATTTGTACATGAAGAAACTCTTCACTCCCTAAAGAAGGAATCGCTTGGTACGTGAAAAGGCGCATCTTCTGAAGGTTGTATCCTTGAGGTGCTCCTAAAAGAGCCCATGGGATGAAGCGTTGGTTGATTTGAAACAGGGCATCGAATTTGCTGGAGAAGGCAGGGGAGGTGACGTCGATCGTGGTTTGCCTTGAAACGAGGGATGACTCTTTAATTAAGGAGGAGTCAAAGTACTGTTGATCCTTTGCCCAACGGACCGAGGTGTCGAGTCCTAGGTTATCAATTGTTTTCGGTTCGACCATAATGCCTATCTAACGTTGCTTATCCTTACTTATACAGCGCCTTTGAATAAAGGAAAAGTCCTGATCTATACCTCGATGTCTTGTGGGAGTTTGCACTCATCGCCTTTCAGGTGTAACTGTAGGTGAGTTCTTCGTTTTTGTTGGGGCCAATAACTCGCCAATGAAAAAGGAGTGTGTTTGCATTCCAGCTAATATTTCCAAGGTACACATCATCTCCGCAGAGATGAGCGTCCACAGATTCGAGTTGGTGAGTATTGACAGGGGTGAGATGAAAAAGAAATACGGGGTGGCCTAATCCATAGCGGAGATGTTCAAGAGTAATAAGAGATGCTTCTACATCTAGAGACCATTGGAAGGTATTTCTAAATTGCGTATGAGGTTTCCCATTTGATAGCCATGTCCCTTTTTCTTGGAAAACAATTTTTCTTTGTGAGGGCATGGTAATCCATACTGTTGCTTTCCCTTTTCGGTCTATCTTTTGGGATTCAGTTCGTGTAGTTACATGGGCAGAAAGGGTATTGACTCTAAGGAGGCGTTCCCAGAAGGAGCTTAAATTTTTTGTTTGCCTTTGTTTTCTTTTCCATTCTTGCTTTGCAGAAAGACGTTGCCGATGGATGTAGCAATAGAGTTTTTTCCGTTCTGGTGGTAGTAGGGTGTACGCCTTCTTGAGGAGAGATTCAATTTCCCATCTTAAGGGATGGATTGAATTGAACTCATAGAGGCGCTTCTTGCCAATGAGGGTGCTGCAGATGATTCCATTTTTTTCTAAATGAGAAAGAGCTCTTTGAATTGGCGTTAAAGGGAGGTTTAATAGAGTCTGAAGTTGCGCTCCATAACACTTTTCATTTACGAAAAGAAAAAAAAGAACGTGCTCAATATTTTGATTTCCAAAGAGATGTTTGATCATTTTAAACCTATTTTTGGTTTATATTTATACCGTATCCTTTAAAAAAAATCAGTAAAAATTAGAAATCAACTCAAAGTAGGTTTGATTCACAGGCATTAGGAGTTTGCGTGAATTCCTTCTTGTGAGATCCTGTTTGTATCGAAACAAGGAGATAGTAATGGAAAGGACGCTCAATAAAGAATATTTTTATCCTCTGTGTACAACACTGGCGCAAGTCATGATCGGTTCTCTGGTCATTGCTCTTTTAGCTCAAATCAGTATTGCGCTCCCATTTTCTCTGGTTCCCTTTACTGGTCAAACCCTGGGTGTTATGGGTGTGGGTGCCTTCTTGGGAAGCAAAAAAGGGGGAGCTGCATCGCTCTTATATCTTGTAGAAGGAGCAATAGGATGGCCAGTTTTTGCAGGAGGGGTTGGAGGAGTGACTTATTTTCTGGGGGCTACAGGAGGTTATCTCCTTACCTATCCTCTAGTGAGCTATTACGTGGGAAAAACCTATGAAAACCAAGCGCTCAAGGCTTGGGAGAAATTAGGTTTATTGACTTACATTTCTGTATTGCAACTTAGTACGGGATCCCTTTGGCTCGCTAGTTTTTTAGGGATTAAGCAGGCGTACTTATCTGGTTTTTCCCCATTTATTCTCCTGGAACTTTGCAAAGTTGGAATGGTCTGGACGCTAATCAAAAGAGGTAGAAAATGAGAGAAGTTTCTTTCAGGTACCCTCTAATCATGAAGCTTGAGATAACTACTAGAATGTATGTCGATGAACGCTTTCCGTTAGATCGGGTAAAACAAGAGATTTTCAATGATTTTTGGGAAGTATTTAGAGGGAATGAAAAACATGGAACCTATCGCAATGTAGGGATTTTTCTCGACCGGAAAATCATAGAAACACAAGAGGAATGGGAAGAATGTTTAAAAACAAACCGAATCTTCAATGTGATTTTTCAAAAATCTCCACATGGGGTTTGAATATCAGTGAAAAATATCAATGCATTCATTATCACACCCCGCTAGATGTGGTAGCTATTCGGTTAAAATGCTGCCATATTTATTATGCTTGCATCAGATGTCATACTTATCATGCTGATCACCTTCCTATCCGTTGGACTTGGGAGGAGTTTGATGAGAAAGCAGTGATATGTGGTTGCTGCAAGACTCTTTTATCCATTTATTCGTATTTAATGAGTCCTTCTGACTGTCCCATCTGCAAGGCAGTGTTGAATCCAGGGTGCAAGAGTCATCATCACTTCTACTTTGAACCTTGGGATACTAAGTGATATTTCTCTGAATTTTCTTTTTTTACTCTTGGTGTTGTGAACAACTTTTCCACAGATTTCCACTTTTATAAATCTGTTGGTTTTAAATGGGTTATGAAACTTGAAAGACGTATATAGGCGCATTTGTCGACAAAAAGATTGCTCATTTTGGAAGTGGGTGTTAGGATGTGGAAATAAGTGGAAAAAATGACCGATTGATAGGTATGAGTCAGTTCTTTTTTAACGGATCTACACACTCTAAGCTCGACGACAAGAATCGTTTTGTCTTGCCGCAGCAGATGCGTTATGGCTTGGTCGAAAATGGAAACCTTGAGTTCACCATTGCGCTTGGTTTAGGTGGATCGCTTGCGATTTACAAGAGAAGTGACATTGATCGGATCGTTAAAAAATTCCAGGCCAAACAGCATGTCGCGAAGTATCAAAAGTTCTTCACTCTCTTCTTTTCCACTCTCCACCACTGCACATGTGATAAATTAGGACGTGTGGTTCTTCCTCCTGTTTTGAAGAAAGCAGCAAAAATCAATAGTGAGATTGTGATTGCTGGCGTTCTGAACAAGATTGAGATTTGGCCAAAAGAGAAATATGAGTTCGATCTAGAGTCTTTCCTTGGTGGGGAAGACGATAGCTTAGCCCAGATGACCGAAGAGGCTTTTGCCCTTCTCGATGAAGGAGAAGGAGAGGGCTCGCTAGCTTCCATGACAACCCAAGAACAAGAAGAGTACGAGTCCATTTCATGAAGCACATTCCGGTCATGCTAAGTGAGAGTTTGGAAATTTTCCATGGGATGAAACTCTCAACGTTTTTTGACGGAACGCTGGGTGCTGGTGGGTTTGCAAAGGCTCTCCTAGAGGCCCATCCGGAGATTAAAACTTATTACGGGTGTGATCAGGATGAGAATGCTTTGGCGCTCGCGAAGGAAAATTTAAAAGAATTCGAAGGGAAGGTGGAGTTCATTCATTCGAATTTTCGGGATGTCCGAGAGGCACTAGAAGAGCGGGGAGTGAAACAGGTAGACGGTTTTTTTTTGACTTGGGAGTGTCGTCAATGCAGTTAGATGAAAAAGAAAGAGGGTTCAGTTTCTTAAGAGAGGGTCCTCTAGATATGAGAATGGATAGAGCATCAGGACTGACTGCAAAAGAGATTGTCAACAAGTGGTCGGAAAAAGATCTAGGAAAGCTCTTTCTAGAATATGGTGAAGAGAAGCAATGGAGACGGGCTGCTCGAGCAATCGTTGAAGCACGGCGAAAGAAATCGATTGAGACGACAACGGAGCTGGCTGAAATTCTCTCAAATGCCATTGGGCGTTCGAAGAAAAAGCTTCACCCTGCAACTCTTGTGTTCCAAGCCTTAAGAATTTCAGTGAATCGTGAGTTAGAGTCTGTTGAAAAGGGTGTGAAAGATGCCCTAGAGATTTTAGCTCCTGGAGGACGTATTGGAGTCCTCTCCTTTCATCGGCTAGAGGATCGAATTGTGAAAAATCTTTTCCGAGCGGCTTCGAAGCCTCTAAGAAAGATGGTCGACATGAAAGAGTCACATGTCATGCCAATTCTCAAACTCATTGCTAAGAAACCTCTTGTGCCTAGCCTCCATGAGTCAAGGGTCAATAGACGTGCGCGGAGTGCAAAGCTACGCGTTGGAGAAAAACTTTAAGAGGGATTTTTCATGTGAGCAAAGGTCTTCTTGTTCGTCTTTTGATCTGTATTTTTCTTGTTGGGGGGCTCCTTTATACCTATATCGATAAGCAAAACACCCTCACTGAGCTGAAAATGGAAATTCCGAAGCTTTCGAAAGTCTGTTATCAATTAGATGAGCAAAATGCTCATCTCCTCTATGAAATTGAAAAAGGGGAAAGCCCTTTACATTTAATCGAATTACTCAGAAGAAAGGAATATTCCCACCTCCGTTACCCTTATGTCGATGAAGTAATTGTGATCAAACATGACAAAAATTGAAGCCAAAGATTTTCGTCGCTTATTTATTGTAGCGGTTTTCCTCCTCCTTTTCTTTTGTTTCATTGTGTTTCAATTTTACAAGCTGCAGATCAAAGAGGGAGCTAAGTGGGAAAAACTCGCGAAGGGGCAGCATCAGTTTTCTGTTGTTGAACCTTATAAGAGGGGAAGATTCATAGCAAATGCAAGCTTGAAAGAGGGGCACCCTGAAAAGCTGCAACCCCTAGTGTTTGATGTAAAAAAATATCACTTGTTCGCTGATCCGATTTCGATTCCTCCTGAGCTGAGAGAGGAAATGATTGAAAAAATCGGTGAGCATCTTTCCTTAAGTTGGGATGAAAAGAATAGTCTGAAGGGGCACTTTGAGAAACGGTCACGAAGTCGCCGTTTGAAAATGTGGGTCGATGAAAAGGATAAAGAGGTTTTGCTGGCTTGGTGGCGCTCTTATGCGCGATGGAAAAAGGTTCCCCGCAATGCCCTTTACTTCGAGGAAGATTATAAACGGGCCTATCCTTATGGAAAACTTTTGGGTCCTGTCCTGCATACAGTTCGCGATGACCGGGATCCTGAAACGCAAAAAGCGCTCCCGACAGGGGGGCTTGAACTTTTCTTTGATAAACTCCTCCAAGGAGAACCGGGGAAACGACTTCTTCTCCGCTCGCCGGGAAAAGCGATGGAGGGAGGGCTCCTTGTCAATCATCCAGAGGATGGGGCGGATGTTTATTTGACGATCAACCATACCATTCAGGCGATTGCTGAAGAGGAGATTGAACGGGCTGTCAAAAGTGCGGGAGCAAAAAGTGGGTGGGCTGTGATGATGAACCCCAACACCGGGGAAATCTACGCTTTAGCGCAATATCCTTTCTTTGATCCTTCCGATTACCGCACCTATTATAATGATCCTGAGCTTGAGGAAAGGACAAAGGTGCGTGCGATCACCGATTGCTTTGAGCCGGGATCGACAATGAAGCCGCTTTCAATCGCGATTGCGATGCTGGCTAATGAAGAATTGAAACGGCGTGGGAAAGAGCCAATTTTCGATCCACGTGATATGATTCCTGTCTCAGATGGCCATTTTCCAGGGAGAAAACAGCCGATTCGAGATGTAGGGACGCACCGGTACTTGAACATGTACCTTGCGATCCAAAAATCGTCTAACATCTACGTGGCAAAACTCATTCAACGTGTTGTGGCGACCCTGGGTGATGAATGGTACCGGAAACAACTAGAAGAGGTGTTTGGATTTGGCGTTCCAACAAATGTGGAGCTTCCTTCTGAAAGTCCGGGGCTCCTTCCTTCTCCCCTCAAGACCTATGGGAATGGAAAGCTTCAGTGGTCAACGCCGACTCCCTATTCCTTGTCATTTGGATACAATCTATTGACAAACAGCATGCAGCTCCTTCGAGCATATGCGGTGATGATCAATGGGGGATATCTTGTTCAGCCCACCCTTGTCAAAAAAGTAGTGAGGGGTGAAGAGGTGCTCTATGAACCTCCAAAACCGGTTCCTCACCCAACATTTAATCCGAATATTAGCCGAGAAATCATCTATGCGCTAAAATCTGTGACCAAACCCGGAGGTGGGGGATGGCGAGCAGACATTCCTGGATACACTGAAGGGGGAAAGTCGGGAACAACGGAAAAGATTATTAAAGGGACCTACTCGAAAAAACATCACTATTCAAGCTTTATGGGATTCACCCCGGCGTTTAACCCTAAGTTTCTCCTCTATGTGGCGATTGATGAGCCTGAATATCGTTACATGCCAGGGATTGGAAAAACCTTTTTCGGGGGGCGATGTGCTGCTCCTGCTTTCAGTCACATCATGGAAAAAACCTATAAATATCTCGGGATTCCTCCCGATGATCCGTATGGCATGCCTCCGGGTCATCCCCAAGCAGATCCTGAAAAAGCCGATTGGAGCGAGCAAGTCGATATCCTCAAAGACCTCTATAACCAGTGGAACCGATGAAACTGAAAAAACTCTTAAAAGACCTCGATGTAGATATTAAAGGGAGCAAAGAAATTGAAGTGACGGGAATCTCTTCCCACTCACAATTTGTGGCTCCTGGAAGTCTGTTTATTGCGAAAAAAGGGAAAGCATTTGATGGAAATGAGTTTATCCCGAAAGCGGTAGAAACAGGTGCGGTGGCTGTGGTGACCGATTTCTTCAATCCGTTTC
Source organism: Chlamydiales bacterium (assembly GCA_024233515.1). Classification (GTDB taxonomy): domain Bacteria; phylum Chlamydiota; class Chlamydiia; order Chlamydiales; family Simkaniaceae; genus Neptunichlamydia. Next base: position 20,044 of record JACKPO010000001.1, on the reverse strand, counting down.
TCCAAAATATTACTCAGATTATTACAAAGGATGTTGCGAAGCTCGAGGCTCTCCTTGCCAAACGGTATTACGAAACAGAGAAGCATCCTCTCTTTTTGGTTGGGATTACAGGAACGAATGGGAAAACAACGACAGCCTATTTAGTGCATCATCTCCTCCCTTCTTTTGGTTTGATGGGAACGATTGAAACGGTGATGGGGAAAGGGCGGTTTCCAGCAACTTTGACAACGGCGGATGTGGTGACCAATCATAAGACCCTTTATGAAATGGCAGGGCAACAGCTTAAGGGAGTGGTGATGGAGGTGACCTCTCATGCGCTTGATCAAAATCGGGTCGAAGAGATCTCCTTTGATTTAGGGGTCTTTACCAATCTTTCCCAAGATCATCTCGACTATCATGGAACGATGGATGCCTATCTTGCTGCAAAGCTTAAACTTTTTGAACAATCTAAAGAAAAGATCTATAACCTCGATGATCCTTCCATGAAAGGGATGCAAGGGGGAACATCTTTTGCGATCCAATGTCCAGCTGATTTACAAGCAAAGAACATTTCCTATGATTTACGAGGGACAACGTTTGATCTCCACTATCAAGGGAAGGTAACGCCTCTCTACACGCCCCTCATTGGTGAATATAACGTTTATAATGTTCTAGCAGCTCTTGCCGTTGCATTTAAAAAGGGTGAGAGGTTGAGCGTGCTTAAGAAACGGCTCGAAACATTTCCCGGTGTTCCCGGCAGGTTAGAGAGGGTTGAAAACGAGCGGGGGATCCATCTCTTTGTTGATTTTGCTCATACTCCCGAAGCACTTGAAAAGGTTCTCAAAACGCTCCACGATCTTAAAAATAGGAAAATGATCACTGTTTTTGGATGTGGTGGAGAACGAGACCAAGACAAAAGACCAAAGATGGGAGCTGCCGCAGAAAAATATTCTGATACCCTGATCATTACCTCTGATAATCCTCGCAGTGAGGATCCCGATACCATCTGCGCAGCGATCAAGAAAGGGGTTAAGGGGTCCGCTCTTATGGAAGTGGATCGACGTGCAGCCATTGAAAGAGCTCTATTTATGGCGCAGGAGGGGGATATTGTTCTTATTGCAGGGAGAGGTCATGAGCCCTTCCAGAAAATTAAGGGAAGGCAGATCCCTTTTGACGACCGTTTAGTCGCAAAAGAATTGACGTTGCATGAAAAAAACGGCTAAAATATTTTCATGCTTAAGTTTATTGTTCTATTCCTGTCGCTCACAACTCCGCTGATGACCTCATGCTCACAAGGAGCGCGCGTTGAAACAGACTATGCTTTAGCAGCGGCGGGCCCAACCAAAACAATCCATAAAGAGCTGGTTGTTCTCGATCCTGGCCATGGAGGGTTTGATATTGGAGCCACCGTCAAATCGATCGAAGAGAAGGCTCTAGCTCTCAAAACGGCAGCCCTTGTTAAACAATATCTCAACCAAAAAGGGTATCGGGTGATCCTCACGCGAAGTCGCGATGTTTTTATCTCCCTTGAGAAACGGTCCACCATTGCGAATGATACGAAAAGTAAACTCTTTGTGAGTATCCACTACAATGCTTTTAAAGATCCTCAAGCCAATGGGATTGAAGTCTACTACTATAACAAGGGGAGTAAATGGCGACAAAATCACTCAAAGAAACTCGCGACCCTTGTCTTAAATGGAATGATTGGCGCGACGGGGGCAAAAAACCGGGGAGTGAAAACTGGAAACTTCCACGTTATCCGTGAAACGACCATGCCTGCCATCTTGATTGAGGGGGGCTTTATCACCAATCCTCAAGAGCATTCCCACCTTTCTGATCAAGCTTATCTTGAAAAAATGGCCCGTTCTATTGCAGATGCTATTGAAAAGTATCTGCAAACCTGATGAAATGAAAAAAACACCAACTTTAGGAGAATGATTGTGGCGGGCGATGCAGATATCGGATTGATTGGACTTGCAGTGATGGGGCAAAACCTTGTCCTGAATATGAACGATCATGGATATAAGGTGGCAGTTTTCAATCGAACGACGTCAAAGGTGGATGCGTTCTTAGAAGGACCAGCAAAGGGAACTCAGGTGGTGGGGACCCATGATCTGAAGGAATTTGTTGGAGCGCTCAAGCGTCCACGGAAAGTGATGATGATGATCCGTGCTGGGTCTTCTGTCGATGAGATGATCGATGAGGTTGTCCCTTTTTTGGAGAAGGGAGATATCATTATTGATGGGGGGAACAGTCACTTCCCAGATACTGAGCGTCGCTTTGAAGCGCTGAAGAAAAAGGGGATTCTCTTTATGGGAACGGGGATTTCTGGTGGCGAAGAGGGAGCGCGCCATGGTCCTTCGATCATGCCAGGGGGAAATCCCGATGCGTGGCCTGAAGTGAAAAAGATTTTCCAGGATATTGCTGCAAAGTCAGAAGAGGGTGAGCCCTGTTGTGATTGGGTTGGTGAGGGTGGCGCTGGTCACTACGTTAAGATGGTCCATAATGGCATCGAGTATGGGGATATGCAGATCATTTGTGAGGCTTATGAACTCCTTTCAATGAAGCTCGGAATGAAAGCCGATGAGCTTTCGAAAACCTTTAACGAATGGAATCAGGGAGAGCTCAATAGTTACCTGATTGAAATCACGAGTCAGATTTTTGCCTTTAAAGATGAGGATGGAGAGCCTCTGGTGGAAAAGATCCTCGATGTAGCGGGACAGAAAGGAACGGGAAAATGGACAGGGATTAGCGCTCTTGATATGGGGCAGCCAGTGACCTTGATTGGAGAAGCGGTTTTTGCGCGGTGTCTCTCTGCACTCAAGGATCAACGGGTCGAAGTGAGCAAACATTTCAAAGGACCAGAGAAAAAGTTTTCGGGTGACAAGGGGCAAATGGTGAAAGATATTAAAGATGCCCTCTACGCATCGAAAATCATCAGCTATGTCCAAGGATTTATGCTCATGCGAGCAGCGGCGGGGGAGTTTAAATGGAATCTCAACTACGGCTCAATCGCCCTCATGTGGCGTGGGGGGTGTATCATCCGAAGTCGCTTCCTAGGAGAGATAAAAAAGGCCTTTGATAAGAGTAAGGATCTCGAGAGTCTCCTTCTCGATGACTTCTTTAAAGGGGAGATCACAAGAGCTGAAGAGGGATGGCGCAGGGTTGTGTCTCATGCGGCCGAGTTTGGTATTCCTGCTCCTTGTTTTAGTACCTCTCTTTCATTCTTCGATGGGTACCGCTCCAGCCGTCTTCCTGCTAATCTTCTGCAGGCGCAGCGGGATTTCTTTGGCGCCCACACCTATGAGCGAGTCGATCAGCCGCGCGGCAAGTTTTTCCATACGAATTGGACAGGAACCGGCGGAGATGTTAGCTCCTCGACTTACAATGCTTGATCTAATGAGGGATTCTCTTTAATATCTTCCTAAAAAAGGAGGATGTGATGACCTCAGAAGATGGATTCATCTCTTACGTCTCATCTGAAGATAAAACTGATCTTTATGGGATCGCTCAATTTCCTGAAACAGGGGTCTATGATCGAACAAAGACTTGTGGGAAAGGATTAGAGGGGCTGAAAGAACTTGTCCGTGTTGTGTACGAAGAGGCTGAATCAAAAACGCGCTCAGAAGAAAGAGATCTTGAAGTATTAACCTTCCGTTTTATCGAAAGAGAGCCCCCAATGGGGGCAATCATTGATCTTTCAACAGGAAAGTATCGTGTGGATCAGACCTTTTCAAAAGGTGGGGGATATATGGTCCTTCTCCGCAAGATAGGTGAGGAAGAGAGGGCCATTTTAGCTTGTCGTGGAACGGCAGGGAAGTGGAAGGCAACGGGGGGAATCCAATCGGTGATCAATAACCTTCTGATTGAAGTGGGAAGTCGCGCAGTGGTCGAGAATTGGGAAGATATTGCGCGCTATCTTAAAGAATCAGGAATTCGAGCTTTAATGGTTTGTGGAAAAAGTCAGGGTGGAGCTCACGCGCAGATGCTTGCCCCTCTGATTGCCTCAAAGGCCCCTGTGAAGGTCTCCCATGTAATGACGTTTGCCTCTGTTGGTGTCAGCGAAAGAATTTGTGAGATTTTTCGTAGAGTCTTTAATGGGTCTGGGACAGAGCTTTCGGTCTATTACAACCACGGAAATCTTTGGGAGGGAGAGATGGACTTGATCCCCTATTTAGGAGGGCGCCATGTTCAGATTGATGGTGCTAAAGTCTACGCCCTTTCACCCAAAAATTCGACCTACAGGGAAGAAAAAGTGTGGTTTTTTTGGAGAATCTACTATCTATTGGCTTCATTTGGGAGACCCCACACTAGGCAGAATACCTTAATGGATAGTTACACGAAAGTTCCGGCTGCTGCAGTAGAGCCTGACCCTCTGTTTGAGATGGGAAGGAAGTGTATGGCCTATTTGATTCACTCTATGACCTTTTGTCTGCTCAATCCTGTCCGGTATGAGGAGTTTTATGCCCAGAAGAGAGAACACGTTAACGTTTTAAGTTCTTGTAGTTGAGGGTGAACTCTGGCTTGAGGCTTTCGATGCGATCGAGGGCCTTGACAAAGTCATCATGGTCATGAGTATGAGCGTAGGTTTCGACCTCATGATAAAGCTCTTCGAAGATTTTTTCCATAAGGCGCACTTTTTCTTCTTTGAGGCCGGTCAGTCCCATGAGCTCTAGCTCTTCAAGCTCTTCAGCCATCTCATCGAGGGTCTTATTAAGAAGCTCAAGCCCCTTTTCGTAACAGACTTCGTTATAATTGATGACGAAGGAGGGTTGCAGGACCTCAAGCATGCGGCAACAGTTATTAAAATCGTTTGTCTCTTGACTCTTTTCGTATTGAGAGACTTGTTCTTCAAGCTGCTCGTAGATCCGCTGCATCTGTTTCAAGATCTTTTTCTTAGATCCTTGCAGCGTCATTTCTTCTACTTCGGTGAGTTCAGCCTTCATGTCCTGAAGCTGCTGATTAAGCATTTTCATAGCCTTTTCAAAGCGAATATCATAGAGCATTTTGAAACTCTCCCTCACTTTCATTATAAAAAATGGGGAGAAGAGGATCAAGAAGTTATTCTTCTGCACGAAGCACTTCCATAAACGCATGTTGGGGGATCGTGACTTTACCGATCTCCTTCATCCGCTTTTTACCCTTTTTCTGTTTTTCCCACAATTTACGTTTACGGGTGATATCTCCTCCGTAACATTTTGCGGTGACATTTTTCGAAAGGGCAGAAAGTGTTTCGCGAGCGATGATTTTTCCGCCGATGGCTGCCTGGATGGGCACCTTGAATTGTTGGCGGGGAATGACATCTTTAAGTTTTTTACAAATAGCCCGTCCCTTGGCTTCGGCTTTGGTTGTGTGGACGAGGCAAGAGAAGGCATCGACCGGTTCATCATTCACTTTGATTTCAAGTTTGATGATGGAACCCACTTCATAGTTGTCGAATTCGTAGTCAAAGGAACCGTAACCTTTTGTGACCGATTTCAGTTTGTCGTTGAAGTCAGTGATGATTTCATTCATGGGGAAACGGAAGGTGAGAAGAAGACGGTTTCCTCCCATCGATTCGGTCTTTTCAAGGATCCCCCGCTTTTCTGTCCCAAGAGCCATGATAGGGCCTAGGTAGGTATTTGGGGTCATGATGTGTGAGACAACCCAAGGCTCTTCGATGTATTCAATCGTAGCAGGGTCAGGATAATGAGCAGGGTTATCGATCTTTTTGTCTTGACCGTTGGAAAGAGTTACTTTGTAAACAACACTGGGAGCGGTGGTGATGATATCGAGGTCGAACTCTCTTTGGAGACGCTCAAAGGTAATTTCTAAATGGAGAAGGCCTAGGAATCCGCAGCGGAATCCAAATCCAAGGGCCAAACTACTCTCTTGTTCCACATGGAGAGCGGAGTCGTTGAGTTGGAGTTTCACAAGGGCATCGCGGACATTTTCGAATTCTGAGGAGTCGATTGGGTAGATCCCAGCATAGACAACGGGCTTAATCAGCTTAAATCCTGGAAGGGGATTTGGTGCTCCCCCACGGAAGGTGGTAATGGTGTCACCCACTTTCACATCGGAGGTCTTTTTAATGTTGGCGACGACATAACCTACTTCGCCGGGACGGAGAATCTCAACGGGCTTTTCGTCGGGGGAGAAAATGCCCACTTCAAGGATTTCAAAGTTCTTATCGGTGGCCATCATTCTAATCTGCGTACCCTTCTTCATCTCGCCGCTGATCACGCGGGCATAGACCATCACACCACGGTAAGGATCATAATGGGAATCGAAAACAAGAGCGCGGAGAAGATCATCTTTGGGGGGATTAGGAGGTGGAGTATGGGTGATGATCCGTTCTAAAATGTCGGGGATCCCTTGTCCTGTTTTTGCGGAGCAAAGGATGGCATCTTGCGCTTCCAAGCCGATGACCTCTTCGATTTCAGCCTTTGTTTCTTCGGGATTTGCAGCGGGAAGATCGATCTTGTTGAGGATTGGAAGGATTTCTAAATCGCGTTCAATTGCAAGGTGTACATTCGCAAGCGTTTGTGCTTGGACCCCTTGCGCAGCATCGACAATCAGGAGGGCCCCTTCGCAGGCGGACAGGGAGCGGGAGACTTCATAGGAAAAATCGACGTGACCCGGAGTATCGATAAAATTAAACTGGTAGGTGTTCCCATCTTTCGCTTCGTAGTACATCGTGACGGGATGAGCTTTAATGGTGATCCCTCGTTCCCGTTCTAGCTCCATATCATCAAGGAGCTGCTCTTGCATTTCACGGTCAGGAACCGTTCCCGTCACCTGAAGAAGGCGATCGGAAATCGTTGATTTTCCGTGATCAATGTGAGCAATGATCGAAAAGTTTCGAATGAACTTGGGGTCGTAATTAAATGCCATGGATTCATTTTAGCTAAACGCCAATAAATTATCATTGAAAATTAATTTCTAAACAGCGATGTCTAAAAAAAAGACATGGAGAAGATCAATGAAAATTCTAAAATCTCTTATCCTTCTATCAATCAGTGTACTATGTTTTGCTGAGTCTGCTCAGGAAGAGCCAACGTGTCTTCCGCCAGCGCAGCTCTCCCTTTCCCATCACTTCGGAAGAGGGATCGGGCATAAAGGGTACTCCTCTGCAGAAGTCTTTATCATTCAAGCAAATCGGGAAGATTTTTCTCCCTTTGCTGACCTTCGTCTCCACGTGATGAATGAAGGGAGATTTGCTTCCAATCTCGGGGTTGGGTTTCGAACCCTTCCATGGGATCGCGTTTCATTAGGAGGGAATCTCTATTATGATTATCGGAGTTCACGCCATCTTCATACCCACCAGGTTTCTGGTGGATTCGAACTCCTTAGTGAGTATCTTGATTTTCGTCTCAATGGATATCTCCCTGTTGGGGGAACAAAACATGCAGATCCTCTTGCCTTTGCAGGCTTTTCTGGAAATCAAATCAATGCCAAGAGAAAAACCTACTACGCTTACCCAATGATCGATGGGGAGTTTGGTGTTCCTCTTCCATGGATTTCACCTCAATATACCGATTTTTATGTTGCTGTTGGCCCCTATTATCTCTTTGGGAAAAACGTTTCAGATAATCACTACGATGGAAGCTGGGGATTTCAAGGGAGACTGACAGCATTTATCACCGATTACGTTGAGTTAGGGTTCGAGTATCACTATGATCGAGTCTACCACTCGACCTATCAAGGGATCGTTGCGGTTCATATCCCCCTCTATAAAAATACCGCCTGCCGTCCTAAAGGGGGCATGAATAAAGGGCAAAAAGCCTTTGCGAAGCGGACTCTTCGTCCCGTAATGCGTCGTGAAATCATCCCGGTGAAAAAGAAAGGGGTTGTTCGTCCCTTAAGAGATAGTAATGGAAATGCCATCCAAGCATTCTTTGTCAATAACCTTGCTGCTTGTCCAGGATTCGGAACGTTTGAAAATCCCTTCTGCTCAACAGCTCTCGCCCAGGCCGCCTCGACACCAGGGTCATTGATCTATCTTTTTGAAGGGGATGGGACAACAACGAATTATGATACCGCAATTACCCTGCAAGAAGGACAAACACTACAAGGGTCTGGAATTCCCTTGACTCTAGGGGGAGTGACGATTCCTGCTCAGACAGCTGGTTCGCCACACTTAACCTCAACGGGTAATGGGATTCTTCTGGAAGATAATACGACTGTTAGAGGACTGATCCTTGAAAATACCGTTTTCGATTCGATATACGGAAGTCATGTGGATAATGTCCTGATTGAGTACAACACCGTGATCAACTCAGGAAGTTCAGCCATCGAGATTCAAGATCACGCGGGAACGATTACAATTCGCTATAATAGCATAGATGGAACCGTTCAGAATGGGATTTCTCTTGATCATTCCCTAAATCCTGGAGTCTCATATATCATAGGAAATAGACTCGATAATTATGTGGAGGACGGGGTACTTGTTCGTATGAATCATCCTGATGCTTATGCTCTAGTTTCTGGGAATTACTTTACGCGGTCGATCTCCCCTACTTCACTTATTGGAGATATCGGGACTGAAATTCGGCAAGGATATATTGAAATTGTCAATAATCGGATAGATTCCAATACCTTCTGGGCCGTTCATGCTCTTGATGGAAATCAACGGATTGCTAATAACGTAGTGAATAACACCTCTACTTATTTGACGGCCCCAGCCATTAGTTATATCACAACGGGATTTGCGGGAAGTTCAAGGATTGCAACCATCACCGATAACCAGGTTTCAGCGATTGGAACACATGATGGGATAGGTGTGATATCTTGGACTGCAGGAGTGGATACATTTGCTGAGGTAACAGGCAACCAAGTCACCACGGCAGATCCGACACGAGGAATTCAAATTTTTGCGGAGAGTGGAAATACAAATTGCGCAGTCCTCTCAGGAAATACTGCCTCAACATTCCTGTTACAAAGTAATGCCCCTAGTGTGCTTAATATGCAACAAACGCAAGCAGAATACAACGGAGCAAATACCGCCACTACAGGATTTACTGAGGTTGGAAATGTGAACTTTGGAACAGGGTGCAGCGGCCCATAAAAAAAGGCCCTTTCCAAGGAAAGGGCCTTTTTCAGAAGATGTTAAGTCTCCAATTAGGTGGTTGAAGCAGTTTCAGCAGGAGCTTCTGCTTTTGCAGTAATTGCTTCCGCTTCTTTTGCTTCTTCAAGTGCAGCTTCTTCTTCTTTTTGAGCATTGAGAACTGTGAACTGTTTACCAAGAGACTTGGCAGCGATCATCCACATCACAATGATTCCAAGAAGAATTCCACCGACGTAAGGTGTCATTGCAGCAATAGATCCGAGTCCTAGGATCAGTCCTTGCTGAATCAGAGCTCCTCCAGATTTACCTAGGCGGGCTCCTACAACGTCAACAGCTGCTTTACCCTTCACCTTTTGTTCTTCATCAAGAGGAATGTAGGCCATCTCTTTTGTTGGGTCAAAGAGAGAGTATTTCGCAGACTTACTTAAAATGTTTTGCGCCATCCCGAAGACAACAGCCAGCATCAGAGGTGTTGTTCCAAGATTTGCAATGAATCCTGTTAAGTTATCTCTAAAGATGATGAATGTGAAGAAAGCTGCTCCCGTAATAAGGAGGACAACAGGTGTGACTTGCGCCGCACGCCCCCATCCAAAACGACGGATGGTGTTACCACCAACAAAGAGCATCATAAAGATGGTGACGATACCCGTAATCTGAGAGAACATTCCCATAAACTGGCTATATTCGTTGGGATTAGGGTATTGAAGCTTAAGCTGAGATTTCCATGTGACCTCGATCAGGTTGATCGCAACTCCGTAGGAAAGAACCAGGATGGCGATACATCCAAGGTACTTTGAACGGGTCAGGTAAAGGAAGCTTTCCTTGATCGAAAGTTTTGGCTTTGATTTTTTCTTCTTCGTGCGCTCTCCCTGGCTGTAGAAACGAGCATCTGTTAAGACATACTTGTTAATCCACCAGTAGGTTCCTAAGATGATCAGTCCCGAAAGAACAACAATTCCCATGAGGTAGTTTAGAGAAACCTGCCATGGATCTGTTCCAGCGGGTAGGTGCTCACGAATATTAGAGGCCCACTTGATGAACCATCCTGAAATAATCAAAGAGAAGTTTGCAAAGAGACCGAAGAGAGAGTAGAACCTCTTAGACTCAGAAACCTTTGTAATATCGTTCGCAAATCCCCAGAAAAGAAGGGAGAGGGCTGCACTTCCCCATAGTTCTGACATGATGTAGAACAGGGAATAGGTCCAGTTACGGATAATGGCGACGAGCCCTTGAGCTCCTGCAGGGAGAATGTTTTGCAGTGTGTCACAAAATGCTGTTGGGTGAAGGTATTCTCTTGCTGGGTAAAGGACAAATGCAAAGAGTCCGAAAAAGATCAAAAACGGTGTCACCGCAGAGTAAAAGAGCTTTGGTTTGCTCAATTTATTACTCAGTTTTGCGTAGATCAACATAAAGATGACAGCGCCCGGTAGTACCCCCCAGAATTTTAGGAAGGGAATCACTTCCGCACCACCACCAGGGGCGGTAACGATCAGGGTATCTTTTGTATCTCTAAGGACTGTGTAATTGAATAAAATTAAGAAGAAAAGGAGGACCATAGGAATGAGCTTTTTCAGCTCATAATTATGGATCGGCCAAAGGATTGACCTCACTTTTCCAAATTCGGTTTGTGTATTTGCCATATTGCGTTTCCTTTAAAAATCCTATTTTTTGAAACTTTCTCTATATGTTTTAAAGTTCTCTTAAAAAATATAGAGAACGCTCCATTTTCAAGCACACCTATTATAGAGATTATCGGCTAGAAATCAAGAAAAAAAAAGGGCGCTATTTTAGCGCCCTTTCAAGGATTTCTTAAAATAGGGGGGATCCTATCTTTGAAGCATAGCCTCAGCACCAGCTGCGATCATTGCTTGCTGAGCATGCACAGATTCAACGTAGGCATTCCAAAGCTCATGGTCAACGATTCCATGGCGGACGCTTTGGATCAGCTCACGCTTGCACTGTGCCAAAGATTTTCTTGGGCTGAGGAGAGAGATCATCTCTTTGTCTCCAGAGAGTCTTGCCATATTTAATAGGCGCTCAAGCTGAAGCTTTGAAAAAGCAAGTTGATCTTTCTTCTTGCGCGACCCTCTAGCCGCTCTTTGTTTCGGAGGAACGACGAGGGGGCGATCAGCTTTGATAATAAATTTTTCAATCATCGAAGAAAGCGCGCTTGGGTTCTTGTATTTCATTTTACGTAGAGTAAAATGATGCATATATCCTCCAGAATTAACGGGGATGTATTTGCATAGGTCGTTCTCTTTTCTTCCTCGTACCTTTTTGATCGCTCTCGCAATCACACCTTCCAGCTCTTCTAGCTTTTTCGTGTTTGTTTTTACCGTTTCTTGTTCAGTATAGCTCATAATGGCCCCTTGTTCTTAGCATCTACGACAGGCAAGTAAAAAATTTAATCCTCATTTAAATAATGAAAATTTTATTTTTCACTTTTTATTTTCTAATCTCGTCACACTTTTATAATATCTGTGATTTTTAATGCAATATTTATTTTCTGAGTTTTTCAATTAAAGTACTAATTCACGGTGGAGATAGTAACATTTAAGAGATGAGTTTAGTAAATCATGACCTTTTCGGCAAGAATTAATTGTTGCAACAGAAAGATAATGATAATAACCTTGTCTATTAGGAACTAATCGGTTTTCAACGGGTTATGAATCAGTCAGATCACAATAAAAAAAATTTTAAAAGTCCCCCTAAAATCATCGGGATTTTCTCTGGAAAGGGGGGGGTAGGAAAGTCAACGCTCACAGCAGAGTTAGCCCTTTCGTTGCACCGAAAAGGGCTCAAGGTGGGAGTTCTCGACGGGGATCTTTATGGCCCTTCGATGAGGATTCTCCTTCCAGAGGAAAAATTACCTAAGGCTCAAGGGGATAAGGTGGTTCCTGCGAGCAGTGGGGGGATAGAGGTGATTTCTTCAGCCTATTTTCCTCAACAAAGAGGACCCATAGGGGTGAGAGCACCCATTGCCAATCAGATTATTGCTCAATTTGTAGAAGAGGTAGAATGGGGCCCATTGGACTTCCTTTTGGTCGATTTCCCACCTGGAACAGGAGATATTCAGTTGACCCTGATGCAGAAACTCTCCTTCGATGGGGCCTTGGTTGTCTCGACCCCAGATATCCTTTCCCTTATCGATGTCGAAAAAGCCGTTTCGATGGGGCGGCAAATGGGAGTCCCCCTACTGGGGCTTGTTGAAAACATGAGCTATTATCTGGGGGAAGACGGCAAGAAACACTACCTTTTTGGAAAGGGTGGGGGCTCTGAGCTTGCGAAGACTCTCTCGCTCCCTCTTTTGATGGAGGTTCCGATAGGAAAAGAACATTTAAAAAATTTAGGTGACCTTCTGTTAAACAGTTTGAATGCAGAAAAGAGGTGTAAAATAATAGGGGAAGACCCGTATCATTTCTCTATTGAATGGTGGGATGGCAAGAAAAGTCTTTATCGCTACGATACTGTGCAATCGCTCTGTCGTTGCATGGAATGTGAAGGAAAAAAGAAAGAGAAGGGCCATGAGGTAAAAGGGATTGAAATCATTATGATTGGAAAATACGGGATTCAGGTTCAGTTTTCGAGAGGGTGTTCCAAGGGGATCTATCCTTTTTCTCTATTGAGGGCAATGGATCGATGAAGTGGCTTTGTCTCATTTTCACCGTTTTGATGGTTTCTTGCGGAGGCATTTCGCAAAACACCTACCTGTCTGAGAACGGAAAGGTAAAAGTTCTTTCTACAACCGCAATGATTGATGATTTAGTTGCAGAGATTGGGGGAGAGGAAATTGATCACCTCAGTCTCATTGTTGGAGATTTAGATCCTCATAGTTATGAGCTTGTAAAAGGGGATGATGAAAAATTCTACCGGGCAGACCTGATTTTCTATAATGGCTTGGGTCTAGAGCATGGGGCAAGTCTTCATGAGATCCTCCATAACAACGAAAAAGCGATTGGGCTTGGAGATCTTCTCTATGAAAAAGACTCTCAAGCGTTTCTTGTCATTGATCACCAACTGGACCCTCATTTTTGGATGGATATTGCTCTTTTTTCACGCGCCATCGACCCAATTGTGAAAGCGTTAGGAGAAAAGGATCCTGTGCATGCAGCTCTTTATCGGGAGCGGGGAGAAATGCTTCGTCAAAGAATGCTTAAGACTGATGAGAATTTGCTGAAGGAGCTCCACCAGGTTCCAAGCGAGAAAAGATACCTTGTTTCAAGTCATGATGCGTTTCACTATTTTGCCAGAAAGTACTTAGCGCAGCCCCATGAAAAAAATTGGGAGCAGCGGTTCATGGCTCCTGAAGGACTCGCTCCCGACGGGCAGATGAGTTTGCTCGATATTGAGGAGGCGGTTGAGTTTCTCTGCAACCATCAAATCCATGTTGTTTTTCCTGAGACCAACATCAATCAGGATGCTCTAAGGAAAATTGTGGCGATCTGCTGTGAAAAAGGGCTCCATGTTAGAATCGCAGATGTTCCTCTCTATGGAGATACAATGGGGACCAAAGGGACAGGAGCAGAAACCTATTTAGAGATGATTGAACATAATGTTCATACTCTGAGTGATCAATTGGTGAGAGAATGAAAGAAGCGATTGATATCCGTCATTTGAGTGTTAACTATGACAAAACATCTGCCCTTTGGGATATTAATGTTGCGATCCCAGAAGGAGCTCTTGTCGGGGTGATTGGTCCGAATGGGGCTGGGAAAAGTACCCTTTTAAAAGCTCTCTTGGGTTTTGTCAAACCTTTAACGGGAACCACTGCGTTTTTTGAAAAGCCTTTTAAAAGGGTCAGAGATCGCGTGGCCTATGTTCCACAAAAAGGGAATATCGATTGGGATTTTCCTATTACCGTCTTTGATGTTGTGCTAATGGGACGATACCGTAAGCTAAAGGGGCTAAAATGGTATCGAAAGGCGGATAAACAGGCCGCACAGAAAATCTTGGATCGCTTAGAGATGGGCTCTTTGGCTGATCGGCAGATTAGTGAACTCTCTGGGGGACAGCAGCAACGTCTTTTTATTGCTCGAGCTCTCTTACAAGAAGCGGATATTCTCCTTCTCGATGAACCCTTTGCTGCGATCGATCAAGCGACAGAAGAACTTTTGATTCAGCTTCTCAAAGAGCTTCGAGATCAGGGGAAAACCATTTTGGTGGTCCACCACGATTTAAAAACAGCTGAAAGCTATTTTGATCATGCACTTCTCTTGAATACTTCCCTTGTAGCATTTGGGGAATGCAAAACTGTTTTGACCTCAGATAATCTCGCTCGCGCTTATGGAAAAAAGGGAGAACTTTTCGAAGAAGCAACCCGCCTTTCTACGGTGGAAAAAGCGGGACTCCTTCCATGACCCTGTTTGATTTTTTTACCGATCCTCTCTATCGCGCTCCCTTTTTAGGTTCGATGCTTATGTGTCTTGCTTCCTCCCTCATGGGGACGCTCATGTTTGTGAAGAGGAGAAGCCTTTTAGGGGAAACCCTCTCTCATGCGACTTATCCCGGAATTGTCTTGAGTGGGCTGATCGGAGCCCTTTTTTTTAAGCCCAATACAATGATGACATTGTTTTTATTTTTAGGGGGTGCGGCTCTTTTTGCCTATCTTGGTCTTGAGATCATTGAGAAGTTAAGAAATCGGCTCCGCATTCATTTTGATGCGGCGCTTTGCCTTATTCTATCGTTTTCTTTAGGAATTGGGGTGGTGATTGCGAGTCGAATACAGTTTACTTCGCCCCTTTGGTACCAACAAGCCCAAACTTTCCTTTATGGGCAGGCAGCGACCATGAATGATAGTCATATTCTCATCTATGGCGCACTCTCTTGTGTCATAGCGCTCTTTATTCTTCTCCGATATCGAGAGATTGAACTTTCCCTTTTTGATCAGGATTATGGGAAAGGATTAGGAATGCCGCTCCTTAAAATCTATCGGGTGATCTTCCTCTTTTTGATTTTATCGATTGTTGTAGGAATTCGGAGCGTAGGAGTCGTTTTGATGGCAGGAATGTTGATTGCTCCTGCATCAGCAGCTCGTTCTTTTTCAGATCGCCTTTCGGTTCTCCTTCCTCTTTCCGCCTTTTTTGGTGTGGTGAGTGGATTTGGCGGAAACTATCTTTCTGTTGTTTTTTCCGCAAAAGGATTTCACCTTCCAACAGGGCCAATGATTCTCCTATTTGCAGCGCTGTTGACCCTACTCTCTTTGATTTTTTCTCCCAAAAGGGGGATGATTTCTCGCTTAATCCGAATGAATCGTTTTCGTCGTCGGTGTCAGTCAGAGAATATCTTAAAGACCCTTTGGAAAGGGGGCGCAACAAAGCCTCTTTCCTATCAAGAGATTCTGAAATGGAATGCCATGGGGCCTGTACGCTTTAAAGCAGCTCTTTTCAAGCTCCAAAGAGAGGGTTGGGTGATTCGACAGGGGAGAAAAAAGGTGATTTTGACTTCTGATGGTGTCAAGAAAGCAGAACACTTGGTTCGTCTTCACCGCTTGTGGGAGCTCTATTTAGTCTCTTGCTTAAAAGCTGATGAAGAGAGAGTTCACACCAATGCTGAAGAGATGGAACATATCTTAACCCCAAGTTTAGAGGCACGTTTAAGTACTCTCCTGAATCATCCGACAACCGATCCTCATCAAAAGCCCATTCCTAAAGGAGAGAGATGATGAATCCTTATAGTGGCGTTTCATTCTTTGGGTTTTTCTCCGTGATGATCAAGAGAGTGGCACTCTTTTTCCGGGGCGAGGTTTCCTCGTTTGCAAGTGATGAAGTGCAGCTTCTTGTTTTGGCACTGATTGCTCTTTCTTCTGCTCTTTTAGGAACGTTTTTGGTCCTCAGAAAGATGACGATGCTTGCTAATTCCCTCTCACATACCATTTTGCTGGGGATTGTGGGGGCCTTTTTGATGAGTCGTCTGTTTTTTGGTGGGGGAGAGGGAATTTATACGATTCATCTCCCTGCGCTATTGATCGGGGCCGTTATTACGGCGCTTTTGACGACCTTCAGTACCGAGTTTCTCTATAAAAGGCTCCGTCTTCAGAAAGATGCAAGTATTGGACTCATCTTTACAGCATTTTTTGCTCTGGGGGTTGTCCTCGTCACCGTGCTCACTAGAAACAGCCATTTAGGGGTAGAGGCGATTATGGGGAATGTGGATGCTCTCCATCCGAACCATTTGAAACAAGTTTTTTATCTCTTCGTCTTCAATGTGACAATTGTCTTCTTTTTCTTCCGTCGATTAGAAGTGGCCTCTTTCGATAGTGACTTGGCAAAAAACGTTGGGATTTCTCTCCTCTTTTTTAATTACCTTCTAATGTTTCAGACGGCGCTTACTGCCGTAGGATCCTTTCGCGCGGTTGGGGTTTTCCTTTTTTTATCCTTTTTAGTAGCGCCTGTTGTCACAGCACGATTTTTTACGCGTCGCTTAAAACCTCTCCTCTTTTTAGCAGGAGGCATTGGTGTTATCGCCTCTCTTCTTTCAGTTGCCCTTTCCAGACATTTCCTTTCTGTGTATCATCTCCCTCTTGCTACCTCAGGTCTTGCCGTTGTGATTCTTGGCTGTCTCTTTTTTGGTGGCGCGCTCTATCGATTAAGGAGAGGACGATGAAGACAATTGCACTACTGGGAAGTACCGGGTCAATCGGAAAAAATACCCTCAATGTTGCGAGGCACTTGGGTTATCGTGTGGCTTCTCTCGCTGCCCATTCCAACATCGAGCTTCTTGAAAAGCAGGCAAACGAATGGAAACCTGAAGTCATTGGAGTTTTTGATTATGATAAAGCGCGCGAACTTCAGAAGAGATTGCCAAACGTGGAAGTCTTGGGAGGGATGGATGGTCTCATTGCTGCTGCAACCGTCTCTTGTGCAGATCTTGCCGTCTCTTCTATTGTCGGAGCAGCAGGCATTCTTCCGACCTTTAAGGCAATTGAAGCAGGAAAAACGATTGGGCTTGCCAATAAAGAGGTTTTGATCGCGGCGGGAGAACTAATGATGACCCTTGCAAAAAAGCAAGGTGTTGAGATCCTCCCTATCGATAGTGAGCACAGCGCGATTTTTCAATGTCTGCAAGGGGAGTCATCATCGTCGGTTCGACGGTTGATATTAACGGCTTCGGGTGGCCCTTTTCGAAAGTATTCTTTTGAGCAGATGAAAACCATTACTCCAGAATCTGCCTTAAACCACCCAACCTGGAACATGGGGAAGAAAGTTACGATCGACTCTTCGACATTGATGAACAAGGGGCTTGAGGTGATTGAGGCCCACTTTCTTTTTGGTCAGCCCCTTGAAAGCATTGACGTGGTGATCCACCCCCAAAGCATTATTCATAGTCTCGTCGAGTTCATCGATGGCTCGCTGATTTCCCAAATGGGAGTCCATGATATGCAGATTCCGATTCAGTATGCTCTCACCTATCCAGATAGAAAAAATGGACTCCACCCTTGTTTCGATTTCGAGAAGTATTCTACACTAGAGTTTTTCAAGCCTGATTTGGAAAAGTTCCCTTGCCTTCGGCTTGCCTACGAGGCAGCCAAGATTGGAGGAACGCTTCCTTGCTTTATGAACGGTGCCAACGAAGCCTTGGTAGAGCAATTTTTAGCAGGGAAAATCAGTTGGATTGAGATTGGACAAAAATTAGAAACCCTTATGGAGGCGCATCAGGTGATGCCGCAGGAGAGTTTAGAAACACTTCTTGCGATCGACAAAGAAGCGCGCCAATTAGCAACCCTATAGACAGAGGTTATTTTGCAAAGCATACTTTATATCGGACTCGCGATCCTTGGACTTAACTTTCTCGTTTTCATTCACGAGCTTGGTCATTACATCCTAGCTAGGAGAAACGGAATGAAGGTCGAAGTTTTCAGCATCGGCTTTGGAAAACCTCTCTTTTCGTGGATGCGAAAAGGGGTGAAATGGCAAGTCTGCCCCATTTTTTTTGGGGGATATGTTCGCATAGCAGGAATGGAAAAAGAAGGAGACCTCGAACCTTACGAAGTACCGGAAGGATTTTATTCGAAAAAACCGTGGGCGCGTATCAAAGTGGCTTTAGCAGGCCCTGTTGTGAATCTTGTCTTTGCCTTAGCAGCCTTCTCTGCGATTTGGGCGTTAGGGGGTCGGGAAAAACCTTTCCACCAATTCACCCAAGTGATCGGTTACCTCGATCCAGACTCTGAACTCTATCAGAACGGAGTGAGAGCCGGGGACCTCCTAACAGAATACAACGATAAACCTTTCCAAGGTTACCAAGATCTGATCTATGCAGCGGTTGTGAATGGCCATCCTGCCAATTTAGAGGGAGTCAAGGTTGATTATTTTACCCAGCAAGAGACACCCTATGATTATACCGTCACCCCTTATGAAAGTCCACTCACTCCCAAAGGGATGAAGACGATTGGAATCTTAGCCCCAGCCAGCTATTTGATTTATCAACAATCGGTTTATGAGAATCTTCCTATCGATCAAAGTGGGATTCAGCCTCATGACCGGATCGTTTGGGCGAATGGAGAAATGGTCTTTTCCAATGAACAGCTCTCCCAAGTCCTAAATAGTCACAAGGTTCTCTTAACCATCGAACGGGGAGGGAAGACATTTCTCGGAAAAGTTCCTCGCATACATTTAAGTGACCTTCGCCTCTCAAAAAATGAGAGCTCCGAGATTGAAGATTGGACCTATGGTGCGGGGCTAACGGAAAAGAACCGTCAGTTAGAGTTCATCCCCTATGTTCTTTCTCCTGAACTTCGTGTTGAAAAGGGAGTTTACTATGTGAATGATCAGTCAAAAATCGCTCGCGCTTCCTCACTGGTTAAAACCTCACCCTTGGACATTACACTCAAACCTGGAGATCGCATTTTAGCGGTCGATGGAATTCCCATTGATACCCCTGTGGCCCTGATAAAAGAGCTTCAGACCCCTCGTGTTCAAATCATTGTTGAACGTGGTGAGAAACGAGAAATCCTTCCTTACCAAGACGAAGATCGCATTTTTCTTAAGGGGACAGACTGGGATGCTCTCCTTCCCCTTGCTTCAAAGGTAGGAACGAAAGGGGAGATCAAACAAAACGGATCGTTTTTCCTTCTTAATCCGATCCAGCCGATCCGTTTCCAAGACATTCCAATGACTGAAAAGCAAAAAGAAGAGTACCACGAGCATCTTGAGAAACAGCTCGCGGCAACAGAAAAAATCTCTGATCCTGAAGAGAGAGACCAAGCATTAGCGCAGCTAGAAAATGCTCAAAATCGATTGATGCTCGGAGCTGCCCTAACGGATAAAATGGTCAATTATAATCCGAATCCCTTTGCCCTCTTCGGCAATGTCTTCAATGAAATTGCCCGCAACCTCACAGCCCTCTTCTCTGGGAGCGTCTCACCCAAACAGTTTGGAGGACCTCTCTTTATCATGCAGGTTATGCATCAAAGTTGGGGAGTGGGAATCAAAGAAGCTCTTTTCTGGCTTGGAGCGATTAGTTTGAACCTTGGGATTTTGAATCTCCTACCGATCCCAGTCCTCGATGGGGGACACATTTGTTTCTCCCTTTTCGAAAAGCTCCGAGGTAAGCCTTTGAAGGCCAAAACAATGCAACGCCTGGTTATCCCTTTCGTGGCACTTTTGATCTTTCTCTTTATCTACCTCACCTATAACGATATTACCCGACTTTTCTTCAGGTGATTCAGGGTTTAATAGCTCGGGCTTCCGTTATCAGAAACGGCATCTAATTTATGTCCTACCACATCATCTAAAACTGTAAAAAGTTTGATGTCTGGAGCTGTATGAAAGTCCATGTCGAAAGGAAGAAAAATTTGGTAAGCTCTATAAAAATCTAAGATTTTTTTCATTCCACAACGACGAATAATCATCGAATAAGCACCGAAACGAGCCCCTACAATCCTGAGATTGTTGCTAATATTTTTTCTATCGATCAATCTTTTGATGTTTTTGGGAACGTAATTGGGTCGATGTGCATAGCCGTAGGCAGGGACATAATTTCCCCGAGAATCTCTTGTGTCTTGGTCCGTGAAGAGAACATCCC